>CBDEGW010000003.1:0-874118 GCA_965237935.1 Dehalococcoidia bacterium
CGCAGAGAGTACCTGCGGGGGCTGCTAGGCCCTGGGGCGGTCGAGACCGTTTTAGACCCTGGCCGTGAGGTAGTCGTGCAACGTTTGAGCGTTGATGGCGTACTTTCCCAGCAATGCGGAGAGGCCATCGACCGCTGGTATGGTGGACTGCCCAATGGATAACCTGCTCTTCTACGCTGCCATCCAGTACGCGGAGGACACAACGCGGGAATCCCCAGGGCACATTCGGGGTGTTCTGGTCACCTTCGGTGAGCAGGCCAAGGATAGGCCAGACGTATATGAGGTGGGGAGTCTTACCTGGAATAAAGAGCGTGGAATCGTTTTGAATGAGTCCCATGATAGGACACAGCTAATCAAGCGATTTTCCCCCTACCTAGACGGCGATGCGCTGCGGGTAGACTTCCCCTTGCCAGCGACCCAGAGGGGAAGGGATGCCGCTACGATGGTCAAGGACGGCACCTATACGGGGCTCTCAATGGAAGTGGCGCGGGATAGCATCGTAGCGACCTACAGGGCCGGTGTACGGCATATCAGCCGGGGGACGTTGGTAGCGGCGGCCTTAGTCGATGAGGCGGCTTTCCTGGGGAGCACGGTAGAGGTCCACGGCAAGCGGGAAGTAAACCGCCTGGGAGTGTTGGGATGGCTGTAAGTGTGAGTGTAAGCGACGTTGCGCGGTCCATCCGGGCCGTGGACTCGGCGGACGTCCTGGCGGAGCTCACCGACCTGCTGGCCTATGCGAGTGCAGAGGTTACGCGGATCGCGCCGCTGGCTCCCGATCCGGTCCACAACAGAGCAGCCATCAGCATCGTGGGATATCTCTACGACCGGCCCACCAGTGGGCGCGAGATGGCCTATGCGAACGTGGTCCGCAACAGTGGCGCGGGCGCGATGCTGCTGCCCTACCGGAAGCACCGGGGCGGGAGTACGGCACAGGCACAAGTTGCCTCAACTTGAGTTGTGCTGGAATGGGGCGAGTTGCGCCTCATATGGGGCGACTTACCCTTAGCCCGAATCCACCGAGGGAGGGCGTTTGGTTAGCATCCTGAAGTGGCCAGAGGGTGCTCCTCTGAATCTGGGATAATGGTTTTGTAACAGCAAAACAGTCCCAGAGAAGGAGCACCCAATAGATGCTACCACGCAACCACCCCGACCGTATCCGTATCGTCTTTGACGATCACCGCCTGGTGGCCAATGCCGGTCTGCTCCTGCCGGCCACCCTCGCCCGGCATCTGGGCCTGCGGGAACTCGTTGACCATCACCTTGACCTGGGCGGCGCGCCGGGGCGGGCCAACACCGGAGACAAGCTGATGACCCTGGTGGCCTCAGCCATGGCCGGCGGCGACTGCATCGACGACGCCGATGTGTTGCGCACCGGGGGGACGGCCTGCACCCTGGGCGGCACGGTCAAGGCGCCATCCACCCTGGGGACCTTCCTGCGCAGCTTCCGGTGGGGCCACGTCCGCCAGCTGGACCGGGTGAGCCGGGAGCTGCTGGCCCGGGCCTGGGCCGCTGGGGCCGGACCCGGCGACGCGCCGTTCACCATCGACCTCGATTCCACCATCTGCGAGACCTACGGACTGGCCAAGGAGGGCGCCCGCCACCACGGCTATACCGGCAAGCGGGGCTACCACCCGCTGCTGGCCATCGCCGCCGGCACCGGCGACGTGCTGATGTCCCGGCTGCGCGAGGGCCGGGCCAACACCGCCCGCGGCGCCGCCCACTTCCTGCGGGAGACGGTGGGACGGGTGCGCTACGCCGGGGCCAACGGACGACTCACGCTACGGGCCGACAGCGGGTTCTACACTCATGGCGTGGTATCCGTCTGCCGCAAGATGGATGTCCGCTTCTCCATCACCATCCGCCAGCACAAGAGCCTGCGCAATCTCATCGAGGCGATACCAGAGGATGCCTGGACTCCCATTCCCTACTGGATGGACGGCGCCGCCGATGTGGCCGAGACCACCTGCACTCCCTTCCAGAGTGAACCTGACGCCGCACCGGTGCGGCTCATCGTCCGGCGTGTGAAGCCCACGCCCGGTTCCCAGCTGGCCCTCTTCGCCTCCTACAGCTATCACGGCTTCATCACCGACCGGGACGGGGAGATGCTCGAACTGGAGGCCGACCATCGCCGCCACGCCGAGATCGAGAATGCCATCCGAGACCTCAAGCACGGTGTGGGGTTGAACCATCTCCCCTCGGGCCGCTTCGCCGCCAACGCCGCCTGGCTGGCGGTACAGGTGATGGCCCACAACCTCGCCCGCTGGACAGCGCGCATCGGTCTGGGCGAGCAGGTGGTGACCACCAAGACCCTCCGGCGGCGGTTCTTCTCCCTGGCCGGACGGCTCACCCGCTCGGCGCGCCGCCTCACACTGCATCTGCCACAGCGCTGGCCTTGGGAAGCCCAGTTCGATCGTGCCCTGGCCCGATTGCGCGCCCTGCCACTCCCTGCCTGACGGCCGCGGCAACCGGCCGCCATCCGGCCAACCGAACGTCCCCGCGAACTCGCGCCAGTCCGGTCTGCGAGTGCCTCTTGCTGCGCCCTCTCCCCGCTATCTCGCCCTGACCAACATTCGCAGACGGTCACAAAGTCTCCCCGCGGCAACTGAAGACAGACACCGGCCCCCCTCTACCCCAAATCGTGCCCGGACCATCGCCCTCCCTTGCCCTATCGCCAGTTCCGCTGCTGCATAGTCATCCCCTCGGTGGATTTGGGCTTAAGGTGGGGAGATTGCGATGAAACTACCCTGGACTAAAGCGACCGAGAACTACCAAGATTCCAGCTACACCGATGCCCTCATAGCGGCCCTGATACGGCAGGTGAGGGACGGACGGCGAACGTGTCGTTGATCTCCGAGACGGGCGCACTGGAGAGCGCGGCGGGCCTTGTGGGGCGGGCGTTCATGGCCTGCGAGGTAGTAGGCGACCCCATGTACACGCAGGCGCTGACACCCCAGGTTTTGGAGCTGATCGGGCGCGGACTGATTAGACGCGGCGATGTTGTTTTCGTTCTGGACACCAGCGACGGGCTGCACCTGCTGCCAGCTCAGACCCACTTCGACGGCGGGCCTATGCCCTCCGGCTGGTTGTACGACGTCTCCCTGGCTGGACCTGGGGAGCTAAAGACGCTGCGGCCGGTTCGAGCGGATGGCGTGCTGCACTTCCGGTATGGATGCGACGTTGAGACACCCTGGCGCGGGAATGCGCCTCTTGGAGTGGCGCGAGCCATCGGTGATTTGGTAGCGGAGGCGACCACCTACTTGACCCAGGAAAGCGGTACTCCTCGTGGGGCTTTCCTGGCTACCCCGAAGGATGGCGAAGACGACACTATAGAGCAGCTAAAGGCCGACGCTAAGACGGCTCAAGGGGCGCTGCTGTTCGTCGAGAGCATGGCGAACAATTGGGAATCAGGAGGCCAGCCTGCGGGTGATTGGGGTGTCAAGCACTTTGGGCCATCTATAGGCCAGGGCATGGTGGAAGTGGCAAAGATGGCGCGGTCTGAGGCCCTGGGAGCCCTGGGGCTCAATGAGGCGCTATTCATGGGCGCGGACTCGGCGGCGCTGCGTGAGGCTTGGCGGTTGGCCCTGTTCTCCCTGATAGCGCCTCTCGGCCACCTGGTGGAGTCCGAGCTGCAGGCCAAGATCGACCCTGGCATAAGCCTATCGTGGGTGGAGCTCAGGGCCAGTGACTTGGCAGGTCGGGCGCGTGCATTTCAGGCGCTCGTGAACGGCGGGAAGACGGTAGATGAGGCAACGCAGATAGCCGGGCTCATGGTGGAGTAGGACGTGACTACACGCGAATTCACCCCACGGCTGGACCGGCAAATCACCCGTATCGTCATGGGTCCGTCATCTGGGCTCAACCCCCTGGGAAACCCGCTGCCGCCCACGAGTGAGACGGAGGTCAAGATATGGGCCGGCCGGCGGGACTTCTCCGGGCGTGACTTCAGCCAGGTGGTGCAGGGCGGCATTGTCACGATCCGCGACACCAGGTATGTCGTGCGGGCTGAATCCGGCCCCTGGGCTGCTGGGGACACCTTCACCGATGAAGATGGCGAGACGTTGGTGGTGCAGGGTCTCCAGCAAATCGGGCGCGGCTACCTGGAGCTGCTGGCCCGAAGTGGTGGGCTGTAGGCATATGTACCCCTGCCCCCGCGGGTGTGGCGGGAGCATGCTGCTCCACGGCGACCAGCTGCAATGCACACTCTGCTCCAGGGGTGAGGTCTTGGCCCGACCGCCGACCGCCAGGGAAAGAGGCGACCGACGGCTTGAAAAGGATAACGTGACTAATTACTTCACCGCCTATTACGCTCGAGGCGGCTACCCAGACAGTAAGGCGGGCTAGCCAGGACGCCCCAGGAGCCACCACACGCCCCCTCTGGTACCCTCAGACGTAGTTAGGGACACCACTAAGGCCCCTAACGTGGCTGTGCGGGCAACCTTAGAAGGGGCGGACCAGCTAGAATGGTGGGCGGTCGTACCCTGCCACGAAGTCCGACCACGCCTCTAGCAGTGCCCTCCTCTGGTCTAGCAGGTCAGTGCGCCGGTAGGCCCGCTCAACAGAGGAACCCACGTCGTGCGCCAGGCACATTTCAATGGCATTATGACTGGCGTTGACGGTTTCCTGTTCCTCTGCCCAATCCCTGAAAGACGATCTCATGCCGTGTGGGGTGCAAGCAATCTCATCCTTCCGACACCGATTGATAAAGGTGTTTTCCGATTGCATACCGCCATCGGTCCGGGCAAAGATAAGGTCAGAGGCCCGGTGCTGTCCCCGCATTTTCATACCTTGAAGAATCAACATTGCCTGATAGGATAGAGGTTGCCGGTGTTCCTTCCCGTTCTTCATCTTGTCGCCGGGGATAGTCCACACCTCATTTTCCCAATCGATTTGGTCCCACGTTGCAGCCCTAACCTCAGCGGTACGGCCAGCAGTCAGGACCAAGAACAGGAAAGCCGCTATAGTCTCCCTTTGGGCGTCAGACCAATAGATCGTCTTGTATGCCGCTGGCACGTCCTGATATGGGAGTGCCTTTAGATGTTCCTGCAACCTCTTGTGCTTGGGCAGCGCCCCTTTAATCTTCTCGCCGGCCGGGTTGATTTCGATGTAGTCCGCAGACACCGCCCAATCAAATACCTTGCGTATCCTCCCCCTCAGCCGGTGTGCCGTTTCCGCTTTTGTGTGCCAAATGGGTAGCAGGATACCCAGCACGTCCCTGCTGCCCACCTCATCGATTGGGGTGTCGCCGAATATCGGGAAAACGTGCTTTTCAAGAGATTGAATCCATGAGGTGTTGTGCTTCCCGTTGCGCCATGTTGGAGCGTTCAGGGCGTGAACCTCGCGGGCAGCTTCCTCGAATGTCGGGGTGGTGTCAGCCGCAACAGTTACCACCGGGGCCGATTTGGTTTTCTTGGCCCAGGGGTCACGCCCGTTAGCCAAGCCTACCCTGTTGGCGTCTGCTGCTTTTCTGGCCTGAAGGATGGTCACTCCAGGCCAGCCGCCCAGTCCTTTGTCCAGCCTCTTGCCATTGACCCTAATTCTCTGAATCCATTGCCGAGTCCCTGCTGGCGTAAACACCAGGTAGAGACCTTCACTGTCACGGTATCGACCGGGTACTGTTATCCCTTGAATCTCTTTTGCCGTCAGCCCTGCCATTTCCTTTACCTCCTATACCACCGTATACCACCGGGGTAATACCACCGGCAACGTCATATTAAGGCATGGGGTGGCTAGGTGCCAATAGGGATTTGGTGGTATATGGCGGAGGGAGAGGGATTCGAACCCTCGAGCCCGGTTTCCCAAGCTAACCGCTTAGCAGGCGGCCGCACTAGACCACTATGCGATCCCTCCCAAACCTAAGCTTAATATTATCAGAAGGACAGAAGGGGGAACAAGGCACTTCAGACCAATCAGGTGATGCTCCTTATGACCCACGCGAATGTCCGGCCTCGAAGAGAAGAGGGGTGGCGAGCCAGGATGGTCGTACGGACGCCCTGGGACCACACCAGGTATTTCCTGTAAGCAGCAATCAGCAGAACCAGGTAGAAGGTCCCGTAAACGTATCCGCCCACTACGTCGCTGAACCAGTGGCGGCCAACGAAGATGAGCCAGACGCCGCCTATGGGTATGTACAGCCCCATGGCAACCCAGAGAGCAGTGCGAAAGGGACCCGGCTTCAGCATACCTTTAACGAGGTATATGAGGTATCCATAGAAGAGTATGGCATGCAGGGAGTGCCCGCTGGGGAAGGAGTCGCCCTGGACGCCGCCGTAGCCGTATACCACTCCCACCAGGTCCGGCGTTGGCCGTGGCCGGTCGATGATATCTCGCAGGGGGATGTTCAGCAAGTCCAGGACGCTGATGATGATGATGAAGGGTAAGGCAGCCCGCCGGCCGGTGGCCCATAGCCAGACCACCACTACGACCAACACTGCGCCGGCCACCCCACGGACGCCCATCCAGAAGATGAAGTCGGAGAGTAAGCCGGCCCGCTCCGGATTCTTCACCTGGATCCACTCGGTTATTGTTAGGTCCCAGGGCATGCGGTCCGTGGTGACGGCGTTGTAGGTAAGGAAGGCCAGGAGCCCCTACCAGGAGGGCGAAGCCTAGGGCTCCCCATTGCCGAGTGTTACGCCAGTAAAGCACAGGTCAGTCCTCGACTGGTGCAACGCGGGTCGCCAGGTGTTGTATCCAGGCTAATCCCAGGCCCCCTCTCTAAGCTCTCTCCCCCTCATGGGAGAGAGAATCCCTTCCCTCCTCTGGGGGAAAGGCCAGGATGGGGCCCACAGCAGATTAAAGCACTCGTCCCGCAGTTCCGCCAGGTGGAGGGTCTGCCGGCCGGGATTCACGGATGAGGATGGCGTCCAAGGCCGGCACGAACAACATCGGCCAGTGACGTGTCCGCCGCCACGGGAGTGTCGTGGTGCTCTCCGCAGCCCACCCAGACCTCCCCATCCTCGAAGACCTCTTTCTTCCAGATGGGGGCGATCTCTTTTATGCGGTCCACAGCGTAGTGGCAGGCTTCGAAGGCCTCTTTACGATGCGGCGAGGCCACGGCCACCACCAGGCTAATCTCCCCTATCTCCAGTCGACCTACCCGGTGGGCCACCGCCATATGTTCGATGCCCCAGCGCTCCCTGACCTCTTGGGCTATCTCCCTAATCATCTTTTCAGCCATGGGCTGGTAGGCTTCGTACTCAAGATACACGACCCTGCGGTCATCGGTGTAGAGGCGAGTGGTGCCCAGAAAGGTCACCACACCCCCGTTGGTGTCGTGGAGGACCTTCTGCATCACCTCTTCGGGGTTAAGGGGCGCCTCAGTGATGGTTATCATTGGAACCTCCGCTGACGGGCGGAATAAAGGCTACCTCATCGCCTTCGCTGAGAGGGAGATCGTGGGCAGCGTACTCCTGATTGACCGCCACCACCAGGGTCTCGGGGTCGTTGCCTATTCTAGGAAAAGACCTCAGCAGCTCCCGGGCTGCCTCGGCTACAGTGGCCCCCTCAGGAAGCCCCATCTCCATCAGCGATACCCCTGCCCATTCTCTGTAGGCGGCGAACAGTCTTACCTGTACCCTCAGACCCTCACCTCTGAACTCGCGATGTGCTGGATATTATAGCATAAGGGTTGTACCGGCTTGCATCTAAGGGGATTGCACATTTCCCCAACTCGTATGGGAGTGGTTAAAATGAAGCCACTCTCGTTAAGGGGAAATTGGATGTCTCACTTTGATACCTTTCGCTGGGATGGAGGAGAAGCAAGGCTGACCCCAAAAGGTCTGCGGGGACATCCGTTGCTGCGGTGGGCGTGGATATTTCCGTTTCCAAGTGGCATGAGGTTAGACTTAAAGGTGAAAATGACAATGTATGAGGAATTAAGGGAGGAGGAACGAATCTACATACAGCTTTTCCGTGATGGCACGGAGGGAACAATCGGGTCAGCCACAGTTGCATTAGGACAAAGACGGGAAGAAGAAG
The DNA here is from genome assembly GCA_965237935.1 of Dehalococcoidia bacterium. Taxonomy (GTDB): domain Bacteria; phylum Chloroflexota; class Dehalococcoidia; order Lucifugimonadales; family CBDEGW01; genus CBDEGW01. The sequence continues at coordinate 7,975 of CBDEGW010000003.1, forward strand.
TCAGCCTTGAGAGACTAACTTATAACGGCACCTATCGACTAAATGCATATCGACGATTGGGGGTGAAAACACTCCCCACGGAACTGGAGCGAGGATTTGCATCTGTGCATATCATCCCGAACTATATTGCGTGGCTAGTTTTTTACAACCCCGCAGTTGGCATACTCCTCGGAGTCATCTCCAGGCTGCTGTAGCCTGCCGTGCAACCAGAGCCAGATAGCAATGAACAGTAACCTTACGCCATTCACGCACGGTAATACGGTTCAAAGAGCGTTGGCTCTTCACGCGGGAGAACGCCATCATCCGGGCTAGCTGAGTGATCAGTATAGGCCGTTATCCGTGCTGCCTAGCTATACACGTCGCATATAGAATAATTCAGGGTCAGCTTCGTCGAGGTTGTGGACCACGCTACTCTTGAGCATCAGCTTCAGGCCTCCTCGGATAGGTAGTCGCTGATGACCCGCAGCGCCACCTCCAGGCCCAGGGCCAGACAGCGGTCGTCGAAGGCGAAGCGGGGCTGATGGTGGCTCTGCGCCTCTTTTGTGGCGTCGGCGCCACCTACCAGGTAGTAGCAGCCCGGCGCCTTCTGTAGGAAGAAGGCCATGTCGTCGGAGGCGGGAATGGCCGGCGAGAGGACGGCCGCTTCGCCGATAATCGCCTCTGCGTGCCCTCGGACCCGCTGGGTGACGGCCGCATCATTGACCACTGGAGGGCATTCTGTCTGATAGTGAAACCGGCATTCGGCGCCCATGCCCTGTGCTACCCCTCCGGCCAACACCTCGATGCGCTGAAAGATCCTCTCCATTAGACCCGCATCGAAGGCCCGGACAGAGCCGGTGAGCTCGGCGGAATCCGGAATGATATTCTCCTTGGTGCCTGCGTGGAAGGTGCCGACGGTAACCACCGCCGTCTGCCACGGCTCGACGTTGCGGCTGACGACGGTCTGCAGCGCGTTGACGACCTGGGCTCCTACAACGATAGGGTCCACCGTCTGGTGCGGCAGTGCAGCGTGGCCACCCTTGCCCAAGATGGTCAACTGGAAGTTGCCGATGGCGGCCATGAAGGGCCCCGGCCTGATGCCGAGTACGCCTAGGGGGAGGTCTGAGGCAACGTGGAGGCCCAGGACTGCATCCACCTGAGGGTCCTCCATTACGCCCTCCTTGATCATGGCCTCGGCGCCACCCGCCAGCTCCTCAGCGGGCTGGAAGACGAGCTTGACGTTCCCCCTCAGGGTAGAACGCTTCTCGTTCAAGATGGAGGCCAGCACCAGTCCCACGGCGGCATGGCCATCGTGGCCACAGGCGTGCATCACTCCAGGGTTGGTGGACGCGAAATCGACTCCGCTATCCTCCTCCAGGGGAAGGGCATCGATGTCAGCCCTGTACATTACGGTTGGGCCAGGCTGATGGCCCTTGATGGTGGCCACGACACCCGTTCCAGACATCGGTCCCACTTCATCTACGCCATGGGCCTTGAGCCACTCGATGATGCGCCTGGAAGTCCACTCCTCCTTCCAGGACAGCTCCGGAAAACGGTGGAACTCGCGCCGGAGCGCAATCAGCTCCTCCCAGCGTTGCAGGACCGCAGGGCTGAGGCGTGCCCTCCAGGGTAGCTCACTGGTCATGGGGCCTTCCTCCATGGGGAAGAGTCGAATTGGCTGTCGTGTATAGCAGTCGGGGGTATTGTATACGGGGTCATTGGCGGGGACAACCTGGAGTACGTGGACACGCCGCTTCCTTGACCCCTTTCGAAAAGCGCACCTATAATGGGCTCATCCTCTTACAAGGCATAAGGAGCGAGGCAGCCCGTGGCCACACAGGTCAGCATAGCCCACCTCGAAACTATAGGAGCAAGGGCACTGAAGGAGCTCCAAAAGGCGGCAAAGAGCGAGGAGCTGGAGCAGTGGCGTGTCCGATACCTTGGACGCCGAGGCGAGCTCACTCAGAGCCTGCGAGCCCTAAGCGCCCTGGAACCGGATGAGCGCCGTACCGTGGGGGCCGCCGCCAATAAGCTGAAGGAGCAGTTGGAGGCGAGTCTCCTCGAACGCCAGCAAGCCGTAAAGGAAGCGGAGGCCGCCGCGCTTCAGTCCTCGGAAGCAATAGACGTGACCCTTCCAGGGCGCCCGATGGCTCTTGGCCGCCTTCATCCCATTACTCAGACGCTACGGGAGATATGCGGCGCCTTCGTCTCTATGGGCTTCCAGGTCCTGGAGGGCCCAGAGGTGGAGTGGGACCACTACAACTTCGAGATGCTGAATATCCCAAAAGGGCACCCCGCCAGGGATAGGTTCAGCACCCTATGGGTCGACTACGTAGACGAGAGCGGGGAGCGCCCCATGCTTCTCAGGACTCACACCTCGCCTATGCAGGCCCGCATCATGGAGGGGACGCGACCTCCGGTTCGAGTGATCGTCCCGGGGAAGGTCTACCGGTACGAAGCCACCGACGCCACCCACGAGTGGCACTTCGCCCAGGTGGAGGGTCTTGCCGTGGACGATGGAATTACCTTCGCCAACCTGAAGGGCACCCTCTTCGAGTTCGCCCGCCGCATTTTCGGCGAGGAGCGCCGCATCCGCTTTCGGTGCGACTACTTCCCCTTCGTGGAGCCGGGGGTGGACCTCTCCGTGGACTGCTTTGCCTGTAAAGGCCAAGGATGCCGCATCTGCAAGGAGACCGGGTGGCTGGAGATTCTAGGCGCGGGCATGGTGCACCCCAAAGTTCTGGAGGGGGTGGGGTACGACTCCAGCATCTACACGGGCTTCGCCTTTGGCATGGGTGTTGAGCGTATCGCCATGCTCAAGTATGGCATCGATGACATCCGCCTCTTCTACGGCAACGACATCCGCTTTCTGAAACAGTTCTAGGGCAAACACAGGCCTCACTCTCAACCTTGATTCCCTCGTAAAAACCCGTTTTGAGGAAGTTCCAGCGATTCAGCACATCTGAGCGCTACCGTATGTTGGGCTAGTATACGGAACAGAGACTGTATATTGTACCCAGGCGCGGGTACGTTTGTTCTAATTCGGCCTGCACAGACTTTTTACGAGAGAATCAAAGATGGACTTATTGCTTTTAAACCTCACCACTCACCTCTCTTTTTCCCCGCATCTGGAATAACACAAATATTGCAATGCACTACTTTACATGGTACTCCCCCAGATATCCCTGTCAAGACGAATTCCCTGGTGGAATGAAGCTAATCCTAAAATCACCCGCTCAGGTCTGGCGTTCCTGGCAGGTACGGATGCGATAAACAGGCCGCCTATCATGAGTACGTTTGCTACCGAGCGATTAGATTGGTCTGCTATACTGTGCTAGCTGGAGGGACGACCGTGGAGTGCAGGCATCTCCTATCCATAGCAGACCTGACGCCCGATGAAGTAGCGGGCCTGGTTTTGAGCGCCCTGAAGATGAAGGGCGAGCCGCCAAAGCCTATCCTTCAGGGGAAGACCGTGGCCCTTCTCTTCGAGAAGCCTTCTCTCAGGACCAAGGTCAGCTTCGACGTAGCCATAAGTCAGCTAGGGGGCCACTGCGTCTACCTGGGAGGCGAGGAGGTGGGCCTGGGCAAGCGGGAGCCGGTTAAGGACGTGGCCCGGGTGATATCTCGGTACGTCTCGGCGCTTGTGGTGAGGACCTTCGATCAGAGCATCCTGGAGACCCTGGCCCGTTACGCCTCGGTGCCAGTCATCAACGCCCTCTCGGACCAGGAGCACCCCTGCCAGGCCCTGGGGGATCTGCTCACTATACGAGAGAAGAAGGGCAAGCTCGCCGGCGTGTCAATTGCCTATGTGGGGGATGGCAACAACGTGGCCACCAGCCTGGCTCTGGCCGCCGCCTCCGTAGGCGCCGACTTTATCATTGCATCTCCAAGAGGGCACCAGGTCCCCGAGGAGACCTGGAGTGAAGCCCGGAGGAGGGCCAATCTGAAGGGAGCCCGCCTCCGCCAATCAGAGTCGCCAGCGGAGGCCGTCCAAGGCGCCGACGTGGTCTACACCGACGTCTGGACCAGCATGGGCCAGGAGGTGGAGGCCGACCGCCGACGGCGGGATTTCGCTGGATACCAGGTCAATCCATCGCTCCTGGAGCTAGCCAAGCCGGATGCCATTGTGATGCACGATCTGCCGGCCCACCGGGGCGAAGAGATAAGCGACGAGGCACTGGAAGGTCCTCAGTCGGTGGTCTTTGACCAGGCGGAAAACCGCCTCCATGCCCAGAAGGCCATCCTGGCGGAGCTGCTTTCAAAGGGAGATATGTGACCTTGGCAACCAGAGTCGCCGCCTCTGCAAAGCCCATGGTCGCCATCGTTGGCAGGCCCAACGTCGGCAAATCGACACTGTTCAACCGGCTGGTCGGCAGACAGATGGCCATCGTATCGCATGTGTCGGGGACCACCCGGGACCGGGTCGCCGCCGACACCTCCTGGGGGGAGCAACCCTTTATCCTGGTGGACACCGGCGGCCTGGAGCCGGCCCCCGAGACCACCTTGTGGCAGAAGGTCAAGGCGCAGGTGGAGGTGGCCATCGCCGAGGCCGACGTCATCATCCTGGCCGTGGACGTCACAGATGGTGCGACTGCCACCGACCAGGAGGTGGCCGACCTCCTTCGCAGAAGCGGTAAGCCCCTGGTCCTGGCCGTCAACAAGACCGACAACTGGAGCCGCGAGGAGGGAACCCTGGAGTTCTACGAGCTGGGCCTGGGGGACCCCATCCCCATCAGCGCCTACCACAACGTCGGTATCGATGACCTGATGTCTCAGGTCCTCTCCCTTCTTCCCATACCCACACCAAGCTTAGAAGAGGCGGCTGCCATGAGGGTAGCCATCGTGGGCCGCACCAACGTTGGCAAGTCCATGCTTCTCAACACCATACTGGGCCAGGAGCGGGCCATAGTCAGCGATATGCCGGGCACCACCCGGGATGCCGTGGACAGTCTGATTACGCGGGATGAGGAGTCCATTCTCTTCATCGACACAGCTGGCATAAGAAGGCGGGGGCGCATAGATAGGGGAATCGAGCAGTATAGCGTCCTAAGGGCAGTCAGGGCCCTAGACCGAGCCAGTGTAGCCCTTCTGGCGTTGGACGCTTCCGAGTTGGGAGCAGCCCAGGACACCCACATAGCCAGCTATATCCTGGAGGCCCACAGAGGGATAGTCCTGGTAGTCAACAAGTGGGACCTGGTCCCTGATCTGGGGGTCACCAAGCAGGAGGCAATCGCCTATCTAAGGGAGAAGTTCAGGTTCATATCCTACGCTCCAATCTGCTTCATCTCAGCCCTTAAGGGTGAAGGGATAGAGGAGATGCTGGACACGGCCACAGCAGTTCATAAGGAGTGGACCAAGGAGGTCCCTCAAAAAGAGCTCCAGCTAACGATGATGAATGCGGTGGGCCGCCACTTCCCTCCATCAGTAGGCAAGCGTCACCTCAGAATCTATCGGGTGGTCCAGGAAGCCTCCGGGCCTCCCACTTTCACGTTTTATGTTAACTATCCCAATCTAATGCACTTTTCCTACCAGCGCTACCTGGAAAACAGCATCCGTAAGGCCTTCGGCTTCGAGGGGTGCCACCTGAAGCTGGTATTCAAGCGCAGAGGTGAATAATGCTTGAATACCTGATTTTGGTGCCGGTGGCCTACCTGATTGGATCTGTTCCCTTCGGCCTCCTGGCCACCAGGCTGGCTCGAGGCGTGGACGTCAGGGACTACGGAAGTGGAATGACGGGAATGACCAACGTCCTGCGTATCGCCGGGGTGAGAGCGGGCGTTGTGGTGCTGGCGCTGGATCTGTCAAAGGGCGCGCTGGCAGTGGTCATAGCCAAGCTGGTATGGGACTCCCCGGGGCTGGACGTAGCGGCTGGGCTCAGCGTCCTCTTAGGACACCTGTGGCCGGTTTTCATAGGGTTCAGGGGCGGGCGTGGGACAGCCCCTGGCCTGGGAGCTCTCATTGCTCTGTCGCCCCTCGCGGGCCTGGCGACCGCTATAGTAGGGCTGCCTCTGCTGGCAGCCTCCAGATACGTCTCCCTGGGCTCCATATCGGGGGCCGCCGCCGGAGCAGCGACGCTACTAATTCTCTCTCTGGTAGGATTTCACCCTACTATTTATGCGTTGTATGGAGGGCTGGGCGGAACCCTGGTGTTGGCGAAGCATCACGACAACATTCGGAGGCTATTGGCTGGCCAGGAGAGGAAGCTGGGCCAGACTGGCGAGCTTCATGATCCCACGGCGAAAGCCGGGAAGCAGCGGGGGGCTTGGTGGCGAAGGTTGGCATTGTAGGCACCACTACGTGGGGCACCACTTTGGGGCTCATCCTGGCTCGCAGAGGCATCGACGTCTGCCTGTGGGCCCGCACAGAGGAGGAGGCCTCCACCCTGCGACAACAGGGAGAGAACCGGCGATTGTTGTCGGGATTTCCCTTTCCTCCTTCTCTAGAGGTAACGGCCTCAGGAGAGGAGGCCTTCGGCAACTCCGACATGGTAATCCTCGCCGTACCATCCCGTAGCTTCCGGGACAACCTGCGTCTCGTAAGGCCTTTCTTCCACCCGCCCTCCATCCTTATCAGCGCCACCAAGGGCCTGGAGCTAAGCACCAGCAGGCGGATGAGCCAGGTCATGGAAGAGGAGCTTCCAGAGGGGCTTCACTCTGCCGTGGCCGTCCTCTCGGGCCCGAACCTGGCCAGGGAGATCGCCCAGGGGAAGCCCTCCTCGACGGTTATCGCCTCTAGGAACCTGGACGTGGCCCAGGAGGCCCAGGCCCTCATGACATCAGAGGTTTTCAGAGTCTACACCAACGATGACGTCGTGGGAGTGGAGCTTGGTGGCACTCTGAAGAACATCATCGCTCTGGGCGCGGGGATCTGCGACGGGCTGGGCTACGGTGATAACTCCAAGGCCGCCTTTGCCACCAGGGGACTGGCGGAGATCACCCGACTCGGCGTGGCGGCGGGAGCCAACCCCCTGACCTTCGCCGGCCTGGCCGGGCTGGGGGACCTGGTAGCCACATGCGCCAGCCCCCTAAGCAGAAACCACTACGTCGGTGAACAACTTGCCCAGGGCCGTAAGCTGGAGGAGATCAGGTCCACCATGAAAAACGTCGCCGAGGGGGTGGACACGACGGTCGCTGCGCTAAAGATGGCCAAGGACCTGGGCGTGGAGATGCCCATTGCGGAGGCTACTTACAAAGTCCTCTTCGAGGAGATGGACACCCGGCAGGCCGTGTCTGAGCTCATGGGCCGTGCTCCTCGCTCCGAACTGCCTGACAGACGAACGGGAAAGCTTTAGGAACGCCATCACCCGGACATGCCCTCTGCCTCTCTTCCCGTAATATTCGCGACCTCCTTCGGTGTCGGCTTCTCCGGCGCCGTCACGCCGGGACCCCTCTTCGCCCCCACCATAAGGGAATCACTGAGGAGGGGGTTCTTAGCGGGCCCCCTGGTGGTTACGGGCCATTCTGTTCTGGAGCTGCTCGTGGTGGCAGGCCTGGCTTTGGGCGTTAGTCCTCTCTTCGTCGAGGGGCCGGCCATCACGGTGATCAGCTTCCTCGGTGGCCTTTTCCTGATATGGATGGGCTCCAGAATGGTGTTCATTCCCACCACGACACCCGAAGCCTCGGCGCGCAGCGGCCCAGCATTGGCTCGCAACGGGGAAGTGGTGATGGCGGGGGCTCTGATGAGCGTATCCAATCCCTACTGGAGCATCTGGTGGGCCACAATTGGGCTCAACTACGTGATTTGGGCCAGAGACGTGGGAGCGCCGGGAGTCGCCTTGTTCTACGTAGGGCACATACTCTCGGACGCTGTCTGGTACGGTGCCGTAGCCTTGGCCATAGCCGGCGGGAGGCGAATTATCGGGCCGGGGCTATATCGGGGCCTCATGGTCGTATGCGGACTGTTTCTGCTGGCGATGGGAGGCTACTTCTTCTACTCGGGCGTGGGATTTATAGGAGAGTAGCCTAGCTTCCACGCAGGGGCAACGTAACAACGGCGGTGCCGCCAACGGGACGTTCGCCGGCCTGGTTCTCCATATAAACGTCCAGCTCCAGCCGGCCCTGGCCGTCCGCTTCGCTCTTGTCTGTGACGATGCCCTTGACGCTGAGAGGCCGGTTGTGGAGAACCGGCTGTCTGAACACTACATCCAGCTTATTCACGGTGAGGTTGATGGCCAAACCGGTTAGAAACTGCGAAAGGATTCCCATGCTCATGATGCCGGGCACTATGGCTTCGGGAAGCCCCTCCTTCTTGGCGGCTTCATGGTCCGTGAATCGAACGCCCCCTCCACGGCCTTGCCAGACCTCCAAGAAGGCCACCACATCATCGTCGGAGACCACCCTCTCCAAGGGACCAAGCTCCTGCCCCAGCTCTACATCTTCGTAAAAAAGCTCTTTAGCCGGCACCGGTTACTCCTTAGCCTGCGCTCTTCTGACAAAGGACTCCTGCACCGCCGCCACCTTTACGCCGTCCTGATTTGTAAAATTGGTCTCCCACACGACGAAGACCATTGTCCCAGAGCGACCCGTCTTGGCGTAGACGTCCTTTAGCTTGGTGCTGGCCTCCAGGGTATCGCCGGGGCGAATAGGCGCCATGGATTCCAGGGCCTGGCCCGCATGGAATCCCATCCCTCCCCCCGCCTCCAGCTTGATGTCCGGGTGCTCCATTGGAGAGGTGAAGAGGTTGCAGAGGGTAGGTGAGGCTATCAGCCCCCCGTACTCCGACTTCTCGGCTGCTGCCTCATCGATGAAAATGGGATTGGTCTCCCCGACGGCGCGGGCGTACCCCAGCATCATCTCCTTGGTGACGTGGAAGGTCCCGGCGGGATGCTCCACTCCCAGGAGATCGCGGTCGAAAATAATGTCTTGTTGCGTTGTCATATAGCCCTCGCTTCTCGTCCTGCTGAATCAGGGAGACATCCCTACTCATGGGGTTCCACGGCGTCATCCAGACGCACCGCCTTGAAGTCGCCGGCTTTTAGGGCGACCACCATGTCCTCCTCGGTTTTAATGGTACCGGGGAACAGTGTGAGGCACCTGCCTATGGCGCTGACGAAATGGGCGTCGCTACCACCGGTGCCCTTGAAGCCGTATTTCTGTACCAGCTCATCGGCCCGCTCCTGCTCCTCGCTGCGATTGCCGCCGTTCAGCTGCTCCACTATACGGATGGCGCTGAAATCATTGCCGTTCTCAATGTACTCGCAAAAGCCAATGCCGAAGCGCCCAGGATGGGCGGGCACGACGATGGCGCCCGTCCGAGCGGCCGCCTTAGCCAGCTCCAGGCCGTCCATGGCCACATCCGAGAAGTCGAACTTCTCCGTCAGCTCCTGGTTCACGCCGTACACCAGCATGTGGCCGTACCGGGTATCCAGCTCAGACCCCTTGAGGATGAGAACGTTGTATTTCTCGGCCAGCTCCGAGTAGTCGGCGTCATAGTCGAACTTGCGGTGCTCAGTAAGGACTATGCCGTCAACCTGGTTGCCCTTGTCCCGGAGGACGCCTATCCACTTGACGTACTGCTCCACGGTAGCTCTGGAATCATCGGAGGAGACGGAGTGGCAGTGAAGGTCTATATACATCGATGCGATATCTCTGTGGCAACGGGGGCTGGCAAAGGCCAGCCAAAGAGTAGCCGTTAGGAATGGTATTGTAGGAAAAGGAGGGCGTCAAGGGTGCTTTATTCAAAACTCCCATGAAAAGAGAAGGCTAGCACCGTGACGTTGGTAGGAAAAGGGGGTTTTTGCTATGATGGGTACTCTAAAGAGTGGGAGGAGTTAATGGCACGAAACGCAGATGACACATCTTCAGCAGACCAGGAAGAGAAACGTGTAACAATTCAGGGATGGTTACAGGAGGAAGGGTGGAGTACTCGATTTGAAACCGCCCCAGAGGCTTCCTGGGCAATTACAGGAGTAGACCAAGGTAATCGCCACCTTGTGGTAGCCCAACGCCATGACCGTCATGACCAAATCCTCATTAACGGGTCCGTTAACGTAAGCCAACAACACCGAGAGTGCATTGGAGCATTGTCGGAAGATGAGCGGACAGAATTCATGTATGAGTTGATGTTCAGATTGTTAACCTTGGATATAGAGTTCGACATTATAGGGCAGCCCCTTGAACGAGTAAACATTGCCCAACGGATATATTATGACGGTCTGACGAAGGATTCATTCCTGCAAAGGGTCTCATTAATCCGCAAAGGTGTTGTCTTGGTCATTACATCAGTTCAGCGGCAATGTGCGGAACGCCCTCACCCCAAAGAACTAGGATTTAGGGGAGGTTAATCTATGAATGAGGACTATAGGAGCTACGATTGGCTAGACCTGGTGCAGGTACAGGTAACGGATTCAACAGCGACCACCACGATGTTTGATACGAGAGTATTCGTTGGGGTCGCAAGAAGCCGCCCTAAGACAACAGCAATGCCTGCCATAGACCTATTCAGCGAGACAGAGGTCGGATGGCTGACTATTCTAGATGAGGGGCATAACTCTGCACTTGCTGACTTGTGGAGAGACTCGGTGAATGACGACCTCATTGCCAGCCCCTAATGTCGGTGATGTGGTAATTTTGCCATTCGTTTTCTTGGACGGGCAGGGGGTCAAGAGAAGACCGGCCGTCGTACTAAGCAGCCAATCCTATAACCAGAGCAGAGATACGTTTATTTTTTCGCCTATCACGGGTTCATCGGGATCATCTGGGGATTCCTACGTGGTGGAGATTACTGACCTCGGACACGCTGGGCTATCTAAGCGTTCATATTGCCATGGGATAATTTTCGCGGCCAAGAATGGTGATATCGTGAGGATTGCTGGGTACCTTACTTCTGGTGACCGCACAAAACTACGTAAGCTCTTTGGAGATATGTTGTTGATTTAGGCTACCTTCCTCACTGAATTGAGGTTTCCTGTGGCTAGTGCCTGTGCCTGTAATATGAGTAGAGATAGGAAGCAATGAAGCCGTACCTTCGGCAAACGCCTTACTCTGACGTCGTTCAAGGCTCTATGTTCTTTGAGCCTGGAGAAGCAGTGCTCGACTGCGACTCTGGTGTTGTAGGCCATCTTGAACTCGGCAGTTTCCTGTGCCAGGGCTTTCTTGTGGCCCCTGGGGGCTTTGATGTAGGGCTCAGCCCCGTACTGATGCTTGATAAGACGTCGGAGTGCATCGCTGCTGTAACCGGCATCGGCGGTGACTACCAGGGGTCCGAACTTCCCATAGGTGCGCCTAGCCTGCCTCAGTACCCTAGTAGCACCTTTAGTATCGTGCACGTTGGCCGTAGTGACCGTGAGGGCTATCGGAAGTTCATAGTCTATGTCCACCAAGAGATGGCCCTTGTACCCCAGCCAGAACTTTTTGAGGTTGCCTACAGAGCTTTTGACAGACCATGTGGCGTCGGGGTCAGTATTATGCTTCCTTCCCTTATTGGCCCACGCCTTGATGTCTGTGGAATCCACGGCCAAACGCTCGCCGAAGCTTGGGAGCCTTTCGTAGCACTGCCTAACCATTTCTCTGCTGACTTCCCTGACCATATTGGCATAGGGACTCTTGGAGAGCACGGTGAGGAAGCGGGAGAACGTGGGCTGGCTTGGAATTTGGTCGGGGGATTCGATCCCGCAAGCCTGACAGATGAAGGGATTATCTTGAAGGGTTCTTATGAGGGTAGAGACGGATGGGAGGGCCAGCACGTATCGTACGAGATGGCATCGCCACAGAATCCTAGCTGGGACTCGTGGCCTGCCAGTCCGCCTCTTGATGCACAGAGCCTTGAGAAGTGTTTCATCGGGCAAAGCCTCGAAGATTGCCTCAAGCTCAGAAACGATTGGAGGAACTTGAGAATAGGCAAGGAATACTTTACCATAATTGAAGGCCATCGGGAAGCTACTACCTTCCTGAAGGGCTTAGGGGTCTTAGGCGCCACACGCCTACGGCCCCGCCTTTATTTAGAACGAGTGTACTAGTTTCGTAGCTACCTGTCAATAGAAAAAGGCGAATTAACACCACCGATTACATAGGAGTATAGACGATAAGCGGATTTGTAGCTGTAGCTTTGACGCAGCTACGTTAGTTGGGGGACGGAAATGACGGAATACGGTGACGGGTTTTGAATAAGGCTAAAGGGGCAAACAGGCCCTGCTTCATCCTCTTCTCCCCTCTCTATAGCCTTACTCCCTTGACCCCTCATTCACCCCATCGTATAGTACCGCCCAGGATGGTGGTAGGCCTTAAGAAGGCCCGGGAAGTAAAGTAGTAGCGCCCATGACTGGAGGTTGAACCATGGCAATAGGCGTAGGGACCCACACATACGAGTTCGTGGAGGGCTGGGGAAAGTTACCGGAGGGGATAGGCTGGGGCTACGTTGGCGGCGTCCTCACAGACTCCAAGGACAGGGTGTACGCCTTCAACGGGCGCAACTCGGAGCACCCGGTGCAGGTGCTGGAACGGGACGGCAGCTTCCTATACGAGTGGGACCCGGACGTCAGCAGGGACCCCCACGGCGTCTTCATCAACCAGCGGGACGAAATCTTCCTGATGGACCGGGACGGCAGCTATGGGCTGAAGTGCACCACAGAAGGCAGTGCCCTTATGACCTTGGGCGTCAAGGGCCAGCCCGCGCCCAAGGACGGCGGCCAGCCCTTCAACAGGCCAACCCGCATCGTGGCGGCCCCTTCGGGAGAGCTCTTCATCTCCGACGGCTACGGCAACTCTAGAATTCACAGGCTCTCCTCAGAGGGGGAGCACATCGCCTCCTGGGGCGAAGAGGGCACAGGCCAGGGGCAGTTCAATCTGCCTCACAGCCTCTGGCTGGACAGGCATGGCCTGGTCTGGGTGTGCGACCGGCAGAATTATCGCATCCAGATCTTCACCCAGGACGGCGAGTTCGTCAGGATGTGGACGGACCTGGCCCGCCCAGGCGACCTCTTCATCGACGATGATGATGTGGTCTACGTGGCCGAAATGGATGGTCGTGTGAGCATCTTTACCTACGACGGCCGCCTCATTACCAGTTGGGGCGGCGAGGAGAGGACCGTGGAGCCAGGCCTGTTCATGGCCCCGCACGCCCTCTGGGTGGACTCCCACGGCGACATTTACGTGGGGGAGGTCAACGAAGCCCAGCGGATCCAGAAGTTCGCCAGGGTGGGTTAAGGCAGAGGCGGGACGACTACATCTTTATAAGAACCTCGCTGTCTTCCCAAGAGGGGTCGGCCTGAAGTAGAGCGCGTAGCTTTTGGAACCACTCTCCCTGCGCTGGGTCCTCGGCGTTGGCCCTGTAGGTATCCTTATCGCTGAAGACCGCCACTCCCACCAGCTCTCCCGTGTTGTCCAGCTTATATACGTAGCCATCCATGGCGCCCTTGACCTTGGGCTTCCTATCCCGCTCCCATTCCTGAAAAAGCTGCAAAACGGCCTGCTCCTGCCCTGGATTAGGCCTCATATGAAAGATGGACCCGTACATGGTGTCGCTCCTCCTTAATTGATATGCAGTGGCAAGAAAGTGTACCAATATTACGGCAGTTTCGCTACGGGGCTAAAAGAGGGACTTGCTCTGCCCACCGTCGATGTTGATGCAGGCACCCGTGATAAGGGAAGCCCGCTCCGAGGCGAGGAAGGCCACGGCGTCTCCCACTGGCTCGGGCCAGCCAAACTTGCCCATAGGCAGATTGCGGTCGATGAACTCCTTTACCACCTCCGGAGGCTGTTGCTTCTGGAAACGTTCCCAGGTCCCTCCTGGAGCGTCGATGGAGCCCGGCGCGACGCTGTTTACCAGGACCCCATCTTTGGCCAGAGAAAGGGCCATGTGCTTGGTCATACCAATCAAAGCAGCCTTGGCCGTCATATAGGCCAGGCCGCCACCGTGCTCTCGGCCATATATGGAGGCGATGTTGATTACGCGTCCCCACTGTCTAGACCGCATATCGGGAAGGGCCAGCCTGATGAGGCGCAGTGCGCCGAAGATATTCAGGTCGAAGGTGTTCTTGAGCTGCTCATCGCTCATCTCATCGATGGAGCGTCCCTGGCTGCCTCCAACGTTGTTTACCAGGATGTCTATTGAGCCCAGGCGGTCAACCACCTCTCGATACAAGCGTTCAGTGTCCTCTTCCTTGGTAACGTCCGCGGCGACCCCAATGGCGTCGCTGCCACAGCCCTTCAGCTCATCGACGGTCTCCTTAACCCGAATCCACCGAGGGAGGGCGTTTGGTTAGCATCCTGAAGTGGCCAGAGGGTGCTCCTCTGAATCTGGGATAATGGTTTTGTAACAGCAAAACAGTCCCAGAGAAGGAGCACCCAATAGATGCTACCACGCAACCACCCCGACCGTATCCGTATCGTCTTTGACGATCACCGCCTGGTGGCCAATGCCGGTCTGCTCCTGCCGGCCACCCTCGCCCGGCATCTGGGCCTGCGGGAACTCGTTGACCATCACCTTGACCTGGGCGGCGCGCCGGGGCGGGCCAACACCGGAGACAAGCTGATGACCCTGGTGGCCTCAGCCATGGCCGGCGGCGACTGCATCGACGACGCCGATGTGTTGCGCACCGGGGGGATGGCCTGCACCCTGGGCGGCACGGTCAAGGCGCCATCCACCCTGGGGACCTTCCTGCGCAGCTTCCGGTGGGGCCACGTCCGCCAGCTGGACCGGGTGAGCCGGGAGCTGCTGGCCCGGGCCTGGGCCGCTGGGGCCGGACCCGGCGACGCGCCGTTCACCATCGACCTCGATTCCACCATCTGCGAGACCTACGGACTGGCCAAGGAGGGCGCCCGCCACCACGGCTATACCGGCAAGCGGGGCTACCACCCGCTGCTGGCCATCGCCGCCGGCACCGGCGACGTGCTGATGTCCCGGCTGCGCGAGGGCCGGGCCAACACCGCCCGCGGCGCCGCCCACTTCCTGCGGGAGACGGTGGGACGGGTGCGCTACGCCGGGGCCAACGGACGACTCACGCTACGGGCCGACAGCGGGTTCTACACTCATGGCGTGGTATCCGTCTGCCGCAAGATGGATGTCCGCTTCTCCATCACCATCCGCCAGCACAAGAGCCTGCGCAATCTCATCGAGGCGATACCAGAGGATGCCTGGACTCCCATTCCCTACTGGATGGACGGCGCCGCCGATGTGGCCGAGACCACCTGCACTCCCTTCCAGAGTGAACCTGACGCCGCACCGGTGCGGCTCATCGTCCGGCGTGTGAAGCCCACGCCCGGTTCCCAGCTGGCCCTCTTCGCCTCCTACAGCTATCACGGCTTCATCACCGACCGGGACGGGGAGATGCTCGAACTGGAGGCCGACCATCGCCGCCACGCCGAGATCGAGAATGCCATCCGAGACCTCAAGCACGGTGTGGGGTTGAACCATCTCCCCTCGGGCCGCTTCGCCGCCAACGCCGCCTGGCTGGCGGTACAGGTGATGGCCCACAACCTCGCCCGCTGGACAGCGCGCATCGGTCTGGGCGAGCAGGTGGTGACCACCAAGACCCTCCGGCGGCGGTTCTTCTCCCTGGCCGGACGGCTCACCCGCTCGGCGCGCCGCCTCACACTGCATCTGCCACAGCGCTGGCCTTGGGAAGCCCAGTTCGATCGTGCCCTGGCCCGATTGCGCGCCCTGCCACTCCCTGCCTGACGGCCGCGGCAACCGGCCGCCATCCGGCCAACCGAACGTCCCCGCGAACTCGCGCCAGTCCGGTCTGCGAGTGCCTCTTGCTGCGCCCTCTCCCCGCTATCTCGCCCTGACCAACATTCGCAGACGGTCACAAAGTCTCCCCGCGGCAACTGAAGACAGACACCGGCCCCCCTCTACCCCAAATCGTGCCCGGACCATCGCCCTCCCTTGCCCCTATCGCCAGTTCCGCTGCTGCATAGTCATCCCCTCGGTGGATTTGGGCTTAAGGGTCTCCTCGTTTCTGGCGCAAATGGCCACCTTGACTCCCTCCCTCGCCAGGGAAAGGGCCGACTGCCGCCCCAGGCCCCTGCTTCCTCCGGTTACCAGCGCAACCTTGTCCTTTATACCCAAGTCCATGATGGCCTCCTCGCTATGCCAATGTCGGAAATCGCTATGTGGGTTTAGCCCCGAAGAGCAGCTCGCTTATTTCCCACCCACCCACCCGATATATCTAATTCCTGAGGGGACACCCCTCAGACTCCCTGGCAGAGAACCTAGGTTCTCTGCACTCTCTTAAGTTTTTGTGCAAAGCTAAGGGCACCCCTCGCGCTCCCCGGACAAGGGGCATGGCCCCCGGCACCCTTCAGTAGACTTTCAACTGGCTTTACAATAGCTCTTAATATGGACGAAACTCCCCCTCCGTCTTCGTTGACTAGCCAGCGCCCCTCAACTCCTTGACACGCTCCAGTAACTGGGGCAGGACCTCCCCGGAGGGTCCGCGCAGGACCACGTCGCACTCATCGGTGAGGGGTGTTTCATTGGGGTTGACCTCGATGAGGCTGGCCCCATGGGTTTTGGCGACGGCAGGAAAGCCCGCGGCTGGGTATACGGTGGCCGACGTGCCGATGAGCAGCATGCAGTCGCAAAGCTCGGTTTCCCGAAAACACACCTCCAGAACGCCAGAGGGGATGGGCTCCCCAAACATCACCGTGTCGCTCTTGATGATGCCGCCACACTCCGGGCAGTGCGGAGGCAGGTCCGCAATAGAGATCTCATCTCTCGGAACCCGCAGGTCGCATCCCAGGCACCGCAGCTTGGTGCGGTTACCGTGAATCTCCGCCACGCGCTCGCTGCCCGCCATCTGGTGAAGGTTGTCGATGTTCTGAGTGATGATGCGTTTCAGCACACCCAGGCGTTCCAGTTCCGCCAGGGCGTAGTGTCCCGGATTGGGCTCGGCCCTCTCTATGGCTGCCCTGAACTCGGCCCGGTCTGGGTCCTGCTGCTGGCCCCTTTGCTCCTCCCACCAGGCCTTGGGGTCCTGCATGAATATCTGGAACCCATTCATGGGCGGCTCCCCCAAACGTGTCCATAGCCCACCTGGGCCCCGGAAGGGAGGGATCCCGCTCTCCACCGACAAACCTGCCCCCACCAGAGCCACCAGGTGACCCGATTGAACGATAAGGCGTGCGGCGTTATCGATGGCGTCCGATAGCTGCATTGGTTCTCCATATGAAATGTTGCTCACCTTTTAAGGGCTCAGGAGGAGTGCTCTCCACCCTTCATGGTTCGACGGGCTCACCACGAACGGTTTAATGTCATCCGGCAGCTTTGCACAAAAAGTCCAACAGCAGACGTTTTCTTTCCCACCCACCCGCCCGATATGTCTAATTCCTGAGGGGTGCCCCCTCAGACTCCCTGGCAGAGAACCTAGGTTCTCTGCACTCTCCTGAGTTTTTGTGCAAAGCGTCACCCGGTATCTCCATGCTGACCCCCAGCCAGGCCCAGCCGTTCCATCGGTGTAACGGTTCCTCCATGTACCGAAAAGACGGCCATCTGGGACAGGAAGCGCCTGTCGAGGAAGTCCAGGTCCGTGGTGGTGATGAGGGTCTGCTGGTGTTGAGCGGCGGCTTCCAGCACCTCGTCCCTCCGAGGCTTGTCCATCTCGGACAGGACGTCGTCCAGGAGAAGGATGGGCTCCTGGCCACGCTGATGGCGAAGGTAGTCCGCCTCCGCCAGGCGCAACGAAAGGGCCGCCGTACGAGCCTGGCCTCTGGAGGCGTATACTCCTGCGTCCATGCCATCTATGAGGAGCTGCAAGTCGTCCCTGTGAGGCCCCACCTGGGACATCCCCTGGGCTATCTCCCTCCGACGATACTTAGACAGGGCATGGCGAAAGGCCTCCTCGACCTCCTCTGTCGTGCCGCAAGCCTCTTCCCCCACGCTGGGTCTGTAGGCCAGCTCCAGGCTCTCCCCGCCGCCGGTAAGCTTCTGATGAGCGGACCCGGCCACGGCGGCCAGCTCCTGTATTATCTGATGTCGCCGCGCCACGATGTACTTCCCCTCAGCCACCAGCTCATTATCCCAGTACTCCATCTCCTGCTCCTGGGCCCGTCCATCTCTTATCAGGCGAAGCAGGTGGTTTCGCTGGGATACCACCCGCTGATACTTCTGGAGGGCCCTCAGATAAGCACGGTCCACCTGTGAAATAAGGATGTCTAGGTAGCGCCGCCTCTCCGTTGGTGGGCCATCCACCAGATGGATGTCCTGGGCGCTGAACATGACGGCGTTGACCTCGCCCACCAGATCCGAGGAGAGACGTGGCACACCATTCACCCGAATGCGTTTCCCTATAGTGAAGGTCCCGGGACCCCGGACTCCGGCTTCCTCTGGCCCACCATCCGAGGGAGCCTGCTGATTTAGAGCGAAGTCCATCCGGATGCGGAGATTTTCGCCGCCTCTCTCTAGTGTGGCGGACACCTGCGAGTACCCCTGCTCGCGAGCCGTCTGCCACCTGATCACCTCCCTGTCCGACGTGGCTCTTGGCGACTTGGCGATGGCCAGCATGTAGACGGCCTCCAGCAGGTTGCTCTTACCCTGGCCGTTCATCCCCTGGAAAAGGGATATGCCCGGGCCTAGCTCCAGCTCCAGTCGCTCGTAGTTGCGGATGTTGATCAGGCTCAAATGCGTAATGAGAATGGTTCCCCTCCGAGGGCTCATCACTGGGAGATGCTATCATCAACACGTTTACTAGTATACCTGGACTTCCGTTGTCGGGAGCGCTACGCTGCATCCCGCCCGACGACTATACATCTAATAGTGTACGGATACTGGCAGATTGAGCAAACAGCAAACAAGGATTGGCGTAAGCAGTGGTTAAAGGATTTTTCATCGTCGTGCTGATAGGGGTGGTTGCCCTCCTGTTCTTCTCACCCCAGGGTCGTAACTTTGGAGCAGTATTTGGGCTCCCTCGTCCCACCGAGACGGTAGTCCTGGAGCCGGAAAACCGCGTGCCGCTTGACCAGGACCCCATGCCCCGTGGGGTGGGAGAGAGTGCAGAAGGGCCCCGAGAGTTGGAGATAATAACCATCCTGGGATACGACTCCATACCCGCCATCCTCGACCCAACTTTTGTGAGCGCAGAAGAGGCCACAAGAGACTATTCGCCGGAAGAGGGCGTCCTGGGAGTCTCCATTAACGGGGAGCACCGGGCTTACTCCATCCCTACCCTAAGCCGCCACGAGATCGTCAATGATGTGGTGGGCGGCGTGCCCATAGCCGTAACCTGGTGACCTCTCTGCTTCACGGGCATCGTGTATGCCCGGGAGATAGGCAACGAAGTCCATACCTTCGGTGTCTCCGGCAAGCTGATAATGAACGGCCTGGTGATGTACGATCATCAGACCAGGACCCTTTGGAGCCAGATCCTGGGTCGCGCCGTAAGGGGTGACTTGATGGGCGTCAACCTGGACCTTATCCCTGTTACCCAGACGTCTTTCGCCTACTGGGTGGAGCTTCACTCCGATACCCTGGTCCTGGACAAGGGTGGCAGAGGCCGGCCCGGCTCGGACCCCTACGCCTCCTATTACGCCGGGGGAAGCGCTGGAATAATAGGAGAGACCCATCGGGACCCCAGGCTGGATCGCAAGGAGTACATCCTGGGCGTCAGAGTTGCGGGGGAGGCCAAAGCATATCCGATGCGGGAGCTGGCCAGCAACCCCCTCCTCAACGACTCCGTGGCAGGGCAGAATCTGCTTATCTACTACGAGCCTAAGACGGCCACGGCCATCGCCTACCAGCGCACCGTCAACGGACAGACGCTGACTTTTCGCATACAGGCGGGGACAGAAGGGACTCAGACCGTCCTGGTAGATAATGAAACGGGGTCCCGTTGGCTGGCATTTACCGGCATGGCCATAGAAGGGCCTCTCCAGGGCACCGTCCTGGAAAGGGCGCCCTCCCATTACGCCTTCTGGTTCGGGTGGACGGACTACTATCCCGGCACGGAGCTGTACGAAGACGTTGGCATGTAGAGAGGCCTCGGACGACGGCTCCAGGTCTTATGCCAGAGCTAAACTGACGTGCCATCATAAGGACGGCCCTATGTGCCGGTAGCTTATGTGGCGGGCTCCTGGGCCCTCCACAGGATTCCCCCTATGACAATCATCCACACCCAGAACCCGATGAAGCCCACGAAACCGATTATTTCAAAGACCTCAGATGCGGGCCCTATAAGGGAAAGCCAGCCCCCCAATAGAGCGACCAGCAGACCGAGCCAACCAACCCACTTGGGCGCCACCGAAGTCCTAAGGATAGCGAGGGAAAACAGGAGAACTCCAATGCCAAAAGTGAGCGCATTCGCCACAAGGTCCGCCAACACACCGATAGTACTCAGGGTGTCGGCTGTCACCTCCAAAGAAAGCCTAGCGGCGCCGCTGGCATCAACGTAATCTGGCGCCAACTCATAAATAAGACCCAGGCCGATGAGGCTACGGGCGATAACGAGGAGCAGACCAATAACAAAGGCGACTACCGCTATCCACATCAGGTCACCGGCGCCCCTTAAAGCCTGAAAGAGCCCCAACGCCGCGCCAATGGCCAACACCGGAGCGAGAACAAAGAGCCACAGAGCGGTGGCTACAAGGTTCTGGTCCTTATCAAGTGCCGGCAGAATTTCGACTGCGTCTTCGGCATCAAGAAGGTCTGTTCCCGTTACAATCATGATGAAAGCCACCGCAGCCAATACGCCGGTAAGAATGGCGCAGACTCCGCTCACTTTCATCAAGCTTATTCTTTCCATGATCCCCCCTTTGTTTAGCCTTCAAACTCACGAAAGACCAGGCAGGCGTTTTGCCCGCCAAAACCGAAGCTATTGGAGAGGACCGTGCGCACCTTCTGCTCACGCGCAGTGTTGGGCACGTAGTCCAGGTCGCAGGCGGGGTCTGGTGTCTCGTAATTGATGGTGGGGTGTATTACGCCCTCCTGGATAGTCTTCAGGGAGGCGATGGCCTCCAACGCGCCGGCGCCACCGAGAGCGTGGCCTATCATGGACTTGGAGGAGCTGATAGGCACCCTGTAGGCTAGCTCGCCAAAAACCTTCTTGATGGCCAGCGTCTCCGTTTCATCGTTTTTGGGCGTGGAGGTCCCGTGAGCGTTGATGTAATCGATGTCGCCAGGTTCCAGGCCCGCGTCTGAGATCGCCCAGCGCATGGCCCTGGCAGCCCCCGCTCCGCCCTCTTCGGGCTGGACCAGGTGGTAAGCATCGGATGAGACTCCGTAGCCGGCCACCTCCGCCAGTATGTTGGCGCCACGACTCAATGCGTGCTCCAGGCTCTCCAGCACCAGCACTCCAGCACCTTCCGCCGGGATAAAGCCGTCCCGATGGGCGTCGAAAGGCCTGCTGGCCTTCTGCGGCTCATCGTTGCGGCTGGTCAAAGCGCCGATAACGCAAAAGCCGCCCAGGCCTAGAGGCGAGATGCCAGCCTCGCATCCTCCCGCCAGGAGCACGTCCACGGCGCCACGTCGGATGGCCTCCGTCCCCTCCCCTATGGACTGGGTGGAGGCAGCGCAGGCGGTGATGACCGTGTTGCTGTACCCCTTGAGGCCAAAAGTCCTGCTTATGTTGGCCGCCGCCATGTTTGGCAAGATCATGGGAATAAAGAAGGGGCTTACCCGCATGCCCCCCTTCTCGAAAAGTAACTTTGCGTTCTCCTCTGTGGTGGGGAACCCGCCGTTGCCATTGCCCATCACCACTCCCAGCCGCTCGGGGTCCTCTCCCGAAAGGTTCAGGCCGGAGTTTTCGATGGCCATTTGGGAAGCCGCGATGGCCAGTTGAGAAAAACGAGCCATACGCCGGGCCTCCTTAGGGTCCAACCAGTTGCCCGGGTCGAAGTCCCACACCTGGCCAGCGACTCGGCAGGTGAAGGGCGAGGCGTCACAGATAGTGATGGGGCCAATACCAGAGCGACCCTCCACCAGTCCCTTCCAGTACTCCTCCACCGACTGGCCTAAGGGTGTCACCGCCCCCATGCCCGTTACCACGACTCGATTTCTGTGATGATTCATAGCAGACGAATGCTCCGTGGAATTGAATTGGCCTATTACACCAGAGACCGCCGCTGCTTGGGAGTGCGTTGAAGGCTGGAATAGATCTCCGATGGGATACCCTTAACCACCTCCCTTACCTCGGCGGCCACAAAGAGTGAACCAGTACCTAATATTAAGTCGCCCTCCTGAGCTATTTCAAGGGCGTAGCGAGTTGCCGTTCCCACATCTTCGGCCTCCATTATTACGGGCACGTTGTGCTGAGCAAAGAGCTTCCTTAAGTATGCGTTGTCCGAGGCCCTGGGGTGCCTGGAGCGCCCGAGGATGGTGACCGGCGACAAAGAGGCCAGCTCGGCGACCATTCCTTCGGCGTTGTGGCCCTCTGTCGCGCCGAAGACCAGGACCAGGCGCCGAAACTGGAAGTACTGCCCAAGAGATTCGACAAGTCGGCTCATGGAGTAGGGGTTATGGGCGCCGTCCACCACCACGGTCTTTCCGTTATGGACCAGCACCTCCAGTCGGGCCGGCCACTGCACTTCCCGAAATCCGGCCTCTATCCCTTCGCGGGAGATGGGCAGTCCCCTTTGTTTAAGCTCTTCAAGGACCGAAACGGCGGTGGCTGCATTCTCTAACTGATAGGTCCCTAGGAGGGGAATCCACAGGTCGTAGGACGAGCCGCGACTTCGCAACGTAAAGGACTGGCCCTCCGGGCTCCACGAACCCCTGGTCCAGCTCATTTCTTCGGCCACGTTTATCATGCGACAACCGGCAGTTGCACTGGCCTCCTGAAATACCCCTAACGCCTCAGGCGTCTGCGGTGCCACCACCACTACGGCTCCGGGTTTGATTATGCCGGCCTTCTCTCGAGCGATGCTGTCCACAGTATTACCCAAGATCGACACGTGGTCCAGGCTGATGGAGGTGAGAACGCACACATCCGGGCGCACGACGTTCGTGGTATCCAGACGCCCGCCCAAACCCACTTCGACTACCTGAACGTCCGCCTTTAGAAGGCGGAAGTGGTGAAAGGCCATGGCCGTCAACATCTCGAAGGTCGTGACCTCGCCATAGCCTCCTTCACGGCCGACCCGGTCTACCAGGGGCCACAGCTCCGCAACCAGGGCGGCGAACTCCTCTCTGGCAAGAGGCTTTCCGCCCACCCTTATACGTTCGCAGAAGGAGTGGATGTGGGGAGAGGTGTACAGGCCCGTCTGATAGCCTTGAGCGGCCAGCGCGGAGGCGATGAGGGCCGCTGTGCTGCCTTTGCCCTTGCTTCCCGCCACGTGCACCGTGGGAATCCCCAGGTGGGGGTTCCCAAGTTTCTCCAGGATCAGAGAGATCCTGTCCAGATGAAAGCTGGAGTGAGAAGGGCTGTTGACGGACCTCTCGAAGTCAGCCAGGCTCAGGAGGTGCTCCAGGGCTGTAGGGTAATCCAAGGCGCTCCCTTACCGCTTTGTGGCGCTCAATGGTCCCGAATATGGAGGGGCATGAGCCCTAAGTTTATCTTAACGGCGTCCAGAAAAGATATCATCTTTATATAGTCTATATTACCCCTGGGCGACCTGGGCGTGAACCCGAAGGCCCTCTCCACCGAGTCCACTTCCGCTATGTTGTCTATGCTCAGCATCTTGAGTTCGTCGGAGGTCACTGGAGAACGGGGCAAAAGGGCCCCCATGACGCCCACCAAAGGCCTCATGACGGAGATGGGCACGTGGGTCTTCACGATCCTCTTCCCCAGGGTCTCGCCTATTAGGTCGATGATCTTCTCATACGTCATCTGCTCAAGGCCGCCCAACTCCACGATCCTCCCAGCCATGCCCTGGTCCTCGTAGGCCTTCGCTATGCACTCCGCCGCCTCCTCAACTGCGATGGGCTGGAACCTGGACTTGCCGTCCCCGGGGATGGGTACCAGAGGGGATGCTTTGACCTGGGCGGCCAGGAGGTTGATAAACCCGTCTCCCTCTCCGAAGACCAGAGAGAAGCGCAGGACTGTGAAGGGTAGCGGACTGCCGATTACTTCCTGCTCCCCCAGCCAGCGGGAGTACAGGTAGGGAAGAGAGGGCTCATCAGAAGCGCCGATGGCACTGGCGTAGACAAACCTCTTCACGCCAGCCTCTTTGGCCGCTGCTACCAGGTCTCTGGTCCCCTGATAGTTGACGCGGTGGAAAGTGAACGGCCCCTTCTCACGAATAATGGCTGCCAGATGGACCACCGCCTCTGCTCCCTCCACTGCTGCGGCCAGGGAGGGCGGTTTCGTCACATCTCCGTGAACTATCTCGACACCTGTTCCCTCAATGACGTTCGCTCTTGACGGCGTATGCACCAGGCAGCGCACGGAATGCCCATGAGCGACCAAGGCTCTGACAACGTGACGGCCCACAAAGCCGGTGGAGCCGGTGACCAGAATCATGCTACCCCTCCACTACATGGAGACAGCGTAATGATAGAGGATTTGAGGTGTCAATAAAGAATGGGGCAGAGATACCTGCAAAATCCCAAATTTATTGGATTTGCTAAAGTTGACAGAGGTCTGAAGGCAACCATACAATACCAGTAGGTAGGATAAGTTGCTCTACGAGCATCCCCCAGTAACATTCATCCCCGCTAGAATGGAGAGGCTGTGATCTCTGGAGTTGGCCTCCAGGATCGCTTCTACCCACCACCGGATACCCGTCTCTCCAACGCATCTTTCTACCCGCCCATCCTGCTCTCAAGTACATTTCCCAATCGGCGGACCGTGATATGCCCATGACCAAGTACATCTTCGTGACCGGTGGAGTGGTAAGCTCCCTGGGCAAGGGCATCGGAGTAGCCTCTATAGGCCGGATACTAAAGAGCCGTGGCACCAGCGTTTCGGTTCAGAAGCTGGACCCCTATTTGAACGTGGATCCCGGCACTATGTCACCATACCAGCATGGCGAGGTCTACGTCACCAAGGATGGCTGCGAGACGGACCTGGACCTGGGCCACTACGAGCGCTTTATCGACGAGGAGCTGACCAGGGCCTCCAACGTTACCGCGGGCCAGATATACAGCGAGGTCATCGCCAAGGAGCGCAGGGGAGAGTTCCTGGGAGGCACTATACAGACGGTTCCTCACGTCACCAATGCCATCAAAGGGCACATTACCGGGCTGGCCCGCGAGACGGGCGCCGAGGTGGTTGTGGTGGAGGTGGGCGGCACCGTAGGCGACATCGAAGGTCTTCCCTTCCTGGAAGCCGTCAGGCAGATGCGCAACGATGTTGGCAGGGACAATGTCTTACACATCCACATGACTCTCCTGCCCTACATATCCGCCACCGGTGAGCTGAAGACCAAGCCCACCCAGCACAGCGTGAAAGAGCTTCGCACCATCGGCATACAGCCCGACGCCATAATCTGCCGTAGCGACCACCCGGTACCACCGGATATAAAGAGCAAGATATCCCTGTTCTGCGACGTGCCCGTGGAGGGGGTCATCGCCCTGCCCACAGTTCGCAACATTTACGAAGTGCCCCTGATACTGGAGGATGAGGGCCTAGGCGACCTCATCGTAAGGCACCTAGGCCTGTCTTCAGGCCGAAAGGACATGAGCGGCTGGAGGACGATGATGGCCCAAATGGAGGAGCCCAAGGAGCCGCTGCAAATCGCCGTGGTGGGGAAATATGTTGAGCTCCCGGACTCCTACATCTCTGTGAGGGAGGCCCTGCGCCACGCGGGCCTGTATCACGGCAGGGATATAGAGGTATCCTGGGTAAGTTCCGAAGACATAGAGGGGGAGGACCCGCACCGCTTCCTCAGTTCCGCGTGCGGCATTGTAGTTCCGGGGGGCTTTGGCCCCCGGGGAGTGGAGGGGATGCTCCAGACAGCGCGTTACGCCAGGGAGAGGAAGATCCCTTATCTGGGTCTGTGCCTGGGGATGCAGGTTATGGTGGTAGAGGTTGCCCGCTCCCTGCTGGGCATCGAGGACGCCAACTCCACGGAGTTCAACGAAAATACATCGCTTCCCATCATCGACCTGATGCCGGAGCAGAGAGACCTGACAGAGAAGGGCGGAACCATGCGTCTGGGCGAATACCCCTGCCAATTAGTTGAAGGGACCCGGTCGGCCACCGCTTACGAGAAGTCTCTGGTACACGAGCGACATCGTCACCGCTTCGAGTTCAACAACGCTTACCGAGAGCACATGGAAGGGGTAGGGCTATGGCCCGCAGGGCTATCGCCGGACGGCAACCTGGTGGAGATAATGGAGGTGACTGACCATCCCTTCATGGTAGGTGTACAGTTCCACCCGGAATTCCTCTCGCGGCCAAACAGGGCCCATCCTCTTTTCCGGGAGTTCATAGGCGTTGCCAAATCGGTATTGAGAGAAGGCGGGCAGCATTCTCTGCCCTTGGAGGCCTCGGGCTCTTAACCACGGTGTGTGGACTAGACCACGAAACTCTTGTACAATAAAGGAGCCGTCCATGCAAATCTTCCTCGATACCGCCAGTGTAGAGGAGATTCAACAGGCCTCCAGGCTCGGCGTTCTTAGTGGGGTTACCACTAATCCCTCCCTCGCAGCCAAAGAAGGCATCAGCGACTTTAGAGACTACAGAGACGCAATCCTGGAGATCGCCTCCATTATTGACGGCCCCATCTCGGCGGAGGTGGTTGCCCTTGAGGCGGAGGCCATGGTCGAGGAGGGGGCAGAGATCGCCTCCTGGCACCCAAACGTAGTGGTCAAACTTGATTCTCTCGTAAAAAGTCTGTGCAGGTCGAATTAGAACAACCGTACCCTTGCCTGGGTACAATATACAGTCTCTGTTCCGTGTATTACCCCAACATACGGTAGCGCTCACATGTGCTAAAGCGCTGGAACTTCCTCAAAACGGGTTTTTACGAGGGAATCAAACTTCCCAGCACGCCGGCGGGCCTGGAAGCCATGTCCCTGCTGTCCCGGCAGGGGATACGTATAAATCAGACTTTATGCTTCTCGCTGAACCAGGCATTACTGGGCGCCAGAGCGGGAGCCTCCTTTATGAGCCCCTTCGTGGGCCGCCTGGATGACGAGGGACACGACGGAATGCAGCTAGTGGCAGACATAGTGACAACCTTTAGGTTCTACAATATCGCCACCAAAGTACTTGCGGCCAGCATAAGGCACCCGTTACACTGTATTGCGGCTGCAAAGGCAGGGGCGGACATCGCCACCGTACCCTTCAAGGTCCTCATGCAGATGACCCATCACCCCTTGACCGACCTTGGTGTGGAGCGATTTTCCAGCGACTGGCGGAAGGCGGTGAAGGTCTAGCACCGATCCTTCAGATCCTCTAGGCCAGTCATAACCCGGTTATCAGAAATCCGTCCCGACCCTAATATCCTATGATCTAACGCACACCTATCACATTTCGCTCACGACTCTTAGCTGGTGCCACGTACGCCAGCACCTGCTGACCGTCAATCACCGGAGTTTGACCATCCAGCCGGACACCCATAACCCATGGAGAACCTTATGAATATAACCGAACTTGAAACCAAGTCCAAAGAGGAGCTTCTGGCGATGGCGCGCGATGTCGGCGTTGAAGGCGACCCCTCGATGAGGCGCGAGGACATCCTCGCAAAAATGATGCGGGTCGTCGCCGCCGAGCAGGACGGTCCTCTTACGGCCAGCGGCCTCCTGGACATCGTCAACGATGGATATGGCTTCCTCAGAAGCAATGGCATGCGGCCCAGCAGCGCCGACGTGTACGTATCCCAGTCCCAGATAAGGCGCTTCGCCCTCCGAACTGGCGACTCCATAATGGGCCAGGTAAGGCCACCCAAGGAAGGAGAGCGGTACTTCGGGCTGACCAAAGTCGAGACCGTCAACGAAATAGACCCGGAGACCGCCCGAAAGCGCGCCACCTTCGAGTCCCTCACCCCAGTCTTCCCAACAGAGCACATCAAACTGGAGACAACGCCGCAGGACCTGTCCACTCGAATGATAGACATGCTCTGTCCTATTGGCCGGGGGCAGAGAGGTCTCATCGTCTCGCCGCCAAAGGCCGGCAAGACCACGCTGTTGAAGCAGATCGCCAACGGCATCACCACCAACTATACTGACCTTCACCTGATAATCGCCCTCATCGGTGAGCGTCCAGAAGAGGTGACGGACATACGTCGGTCCACCTCGGGGGAGGTCTTCAGCTCCACCTTCGATCAGCCGGTGGAGGACCATTGCCGGGTGGCCGAGCTGGCCCTGGAGCACGCCAAGCGCATAGTAGAGACCAACAAGGACGTGGTCGTACTGCTGGACAGCATCACTCGTCTGACCCGGGCCTACAACCTGGCGATACCAACCAGCGGGCGTACCCTATCTGGCGGCATTGACCCTATAGCCCTTTATCCACCCAAGCGCTTTTTTGGGGCGGCCCGCAACACCGATGAGGGGGGAAGCCTCACCATTATCGCCGCTTGCTTGGTAGACACCGGCAGCCGCATGGATGAGGTCATCTACGAGGAGTTCAAGGGCACCGGGAACCTGGAGCTGCACCTTGACCGCCGACTGTCGGAGCAGCGCATCTTCCCCGCCATTGATATCCAGCGCAGCGGCACCCGCCGGGAGGAGCTGCTGCTGAGCGAGGAGGTCCTCAAACAGGTCTGGCTCTTGAGACGCATGGTCACCATGATATCTTCGGATGGCATGGCCTCCTCGGAGGCCACCCAAAAGGTCCTGGAGCGGCTGGGGAAAACCCGCAACAACGGCGAGTTCCTGGCCACTCTGACCAAAGAGATGTAGGATTTCTCATTGACACGGCCATGGCCTTACAATATAGTTTGTCGCTGGGTGGCCGCTTAGACCTCCAGCAGGTCTAAGCATCGCCGCGGCCCTGGGTGCTGCGGACTGTATTTACCTCGATTTTCCCCGGAGAGGGAACTTTTTGGAGGGATGGAACGTCTACAAATACGAGGGAAAGTCTAAGGGTATGAACCCCAAAGAGGGCAATACATGAAGCTGCGGCCCTTGACAAACGAATACCAATACTGTACAAAGGTTACGGGGTTCGACCTACGAAAGCGAGGTCTTGATGGAGTTTGTCTATTCTTTTTTCAGAACTGACCCTTTTTCTTTGCCTGGGACGACGTGCGGCCCAGGTATTCTATTTCTGAGCCCACCAACGCATTCATTTAGGGCATATGACCAATTAAAGGGGGTAATGTAGTGAGAACTAAGGTAAAGTTTATACCGATTCTAGCAATGTTAGCTCTGCTGGCAACTCTATTCATTATGCTGCCAGTATCCGCAGATGATGAGCTTGTAGAAATCCGAGACGCTCCAGTCGATCCCGACGACGCCGAAAAGATCGACTGGATTGGCGTGGGTGGGCAGGTCACGCTGCACGTGGCTGACCCCGACCTGAACGAAGGTATGGAAGTCACTGGGGAAGTTCTTGACTACTCACTAGGCGAAGGTGGATTGGGTGCATGTCGCGCAGTTGGGGCGCTAAGAGATATCCGGGTGGTGAACTTCCCCATCGACGACGCGACCGGTGACGGGGTGGTTAACTTCTTGGACGTCACCCTAGGGACCGGGGCCAACAGCGAGACCTCAGTGCTGAGCGTTGACGGTCCCAACGGTAAAGTGATCCTGAAGTGCTTAACTGCCACCGGTAGCACGACGACCCAGATAGTGGCCTATGAAGGCGCCACCATCAACGGCACCTTCGTCGACACAGACGATGATGATGACACCGAGTTGGTACATGTGTCCAGCGGCGCCGACCCGACCGGTTTCGATATCAGGCTGACCGAGACCGGCCCGACCTCCGGCGAGTACATCAGCTTTCTGGACCTGGTCGCCACTGCCTCTAATCCGACCGCCAACCCTCCCCAGTTGCAGGTGAACGATGTAGCCAACGACACCGTTGAGCTGGTATATGACGATGAGGACCTGGGGAATATAGAAGACCTGGTGACGGTGGAGAGCAGGACGCCCAGCTTCGGTAACTTCTTGCCTTCAGACGAGTCCGCCGACAATGACCGGGAGCCTCAGTTCTCGGTGGATATAACCGACGGCGACTCCGGAATACCCCTGGACGATGATGACCTGATAGACGCGGGCTGGGTGTTCCGTCTGACCAACTTGGCCGGTGCCGTTCTGCCCCTGACCAACAACCCGTTCACCCACGATGCCAACCTGGGCGAGGTCATAGAGATTCCCGCTGGTTGGTCAATAGAGGACGAGCTGCCAGGCGTGACCATCGGGTTCCCGACTGTTGACACCTACCTGATCGAGTGGTGGGTGCAGGCCACGGACCTGGCTGGGAACGTTGGCGTAAGCGACGAGGACGATGACACCGATTGTGATCCAGCACTCTTTACGATAAACACAGGTGGAAATGTTGACGGTGGCTGCGACCCCTTTGTCGTCAGAGTCGACAAGGATGAGCCGGTTATCCAAAGAGCCACCACCGGCAACGTCTATGACGAGAGTGACGAGGAGCTGGACACCGGCCAGGACGGCAGCAGGACCAGCATTCAGGTGATCTTCGACGCT
Organism: Dehalococcoidia bacterium; assembly: GCA_965237935.1. Lineage (GTDB taxonomy): Bacteria > Chloroflexota > Dehalococcoidia > Lucifugimonadales > CBDEGW01 > CBDEGW01. The sequence goes on from CBDEGW010000003.1 coordinate 38,365, forward strand.
CCCATGGACGGCGATTCCATCATCCTGGCCAACTTCTCCTCCGACGACGTGGTCATCACGGGCGTTGACTGGTTTGACGAGGACAACGTGGACGGCCCCGATGTGGACACCGTCGTTGATGGAGACGGCGAGGCGGGTTGCATAAGGTGCAGCGCCTTCCTGATCACCGAGGAGATAGCCTCTGACGCGGAGCCTGAGATAGATGTTTCTAAGGACGTCCTGGATGCCGCCGGCAACAACATGGGCGCGGACGATGGCATAACTGCCGACGATAGTATCGCCGCCGAGCTGACGATTACCGTCACCGGCACCGCCTCGTCCCGAGCGGTGAGCGACGAGGACATGACCGTAGCGGTGCAGTCCGACGAGAACCTGCTGGGCAGCCCCACGGTCTTCGTGTTCAGGATAGAGGATGACTTCACCCTGGCGGGACTCAACCTGGCGGACCCCAACGACCTCGCTCTGGTGGACACGGAGAACCGTATCTGGGAGATCGAGATGGACCTGGACGGTAATGGCGCCGGCCTGTACAACGTCTTTGTCACCGGCACTGAAACCGGCCCAGACCACATCGTGACCGAGGTGGGAATTCAGGGCGATATAGCTGGCGACATCATCGATATTGAGGACGACGACGTTATCCTCTTTGAGATCGACACCGGCGTCCCGGTCCCCGTCTTCAGTCCCGCAGATGAGGGGGAGACAACGAATCCAAACACCTTCATCTCCATCGACTTCGCCGATGAGGGCAGTGAGTACGGCCTGGACCTTCTTGGAGTCTTCACGGAAGTCCCGGCGGATGTAGATGAGAACTTCGACGAGCACGAGAAGGTCACCCTTACCTCGGCCACCCTGGATGGAGTGGACATCCTGGACCAGGTCAACACTGAGGATGGAGTACTCTTCCTGTACAAGGCCTCCGGCCTCTCCCTGGGAGAGCACGAGATCTCCATCACCGTGGTAGACGAGTCCGGCAACGAAATAGACGCGGATGACGCATTTGAGGCCACCTTCGACGTGGAGGAGCCGGAGCTCTTCGAGCTCGAAGTGAACCCGGGCTGGAACCTCCTCTCCCTGCCTGGTAGCCCGCGTGACAGCGATATCACCACAGTGTTCGCCAACAACCCGGACGTGGTTGCGGTCCAGACCTACAACGCGGTTACCAATAGCTGGGTGGTGGCGGTGCGGGTGGACGGCGACTGGTCGGGCGAGTTGACCGACATCACGGCGAACCGGGCCTACTGGATCAACACCGCCTCCTTCAAGGACGTCGAGGTGCACATACCCGGCATCGCCGGCGGACAGCAGATACTGCCACCTACTATAGACGTGGTGGTGGGCTGGAACCTGATCCCCATTCTAGACATCACCGGCGGACAGGTGTCCGGAGACCCGATAATAGCCGATCGATACCTCAGCGAACTCAAGTGGGTCAAGGCCTACAGCTTCGACACCATCAACAATAATTTCGATGTTATACTGCCCGATCAGGATGCTACAGATCCCAACGGTGATCTGACCGACCCTGATAACTATCCTCCAGAGGGTCAGCTACTGGTGGGCAACGGCTACTGGGTCTTCTTCGAGAAAGCCGGAACGCTGGTGCCGTAAAGCCGCCAGTCTCCGTAAAAGGCTTGAAAAGAGTGCCACCCTTCCCTTGATACAGGAAGGGTGGCACTCTCAGAATAAATAGCAGGAGATTTATGACGAAACCAGTTGCAACAGCTATCCTGGCAGCCTTAGCTCTTTTACTGACTGCAGCTTTCGGCTCATCAATACACGCCCAAGGTCCCATACCACCAGTACCAGCCATCTACTCCGGAAAAGTTACAGTGGCAGGTAGCCCCGCGCCGGACGGACTACAGATAATCGCCAAGGTGGGTGGATACGTATCCCTGCCCGTGGTGACCAAGGGCGGAAAGTACGCGGCCCTGGTGGTGGCCCCTCGTGACAGTACTTACACAAACCAGGAAGTCACCTTCTGGCTGGACGGCATAAAGGCAGAGGAGTCGGACGCGTGGGCCAGCTTCAAGATAAGAACCCTAGACTTGACCTTCCCCGTCCTTCCAGCGCCCACCCCAGTGCCAGTTGTACAGCCTGCTGTATACTTTGGCATCGCCTCCGTTGCGGGCTTATTCGTTCCAGATGGGACCCAGATAGTGGCCCGTATAGGGGAGTACCAGTCGCTGCCGGCCACCGTAGTATCAGGAACATACCAGCTTCTGGTTTCACCCATCAACGTGGACTTTGAGGGGAAGGAGGTCGGGTTCTTCGTCGACAGCTTCAAAGCTTTTACAACCGATATCTTCGAAGGGGGCAAGACCAAGAACCTGAACCTTATCTTTACCACAGTACCGCCTCCCTTCCCTACCCCAATGCCGACACCGGAGCCTACTCCAATGCCTTTGCCGACGCCGACGCCGACGCCGACGCCAACTCCTACCCCAACGCCGACGCCAACTCCCACACCTGCGCCCACTCCAACGGCTACGCCGACCGCAACAGCCATCGTCGTGGCGCCTGCTCCAACCCCGACGCGGGTGCTTCCTTCCCCAACAGCCACGCCAGAAGAGGGCGGAGGTGTATGCAGCGGGCAGTCCGGCTCCGCGGAGCTGACGCTGATACTACTACCAGTGGGACTGGCAGGCCTCTACATGTGGCGAAGGCGGACATAAACCGCCAGACACGCAGAGACAACCCAGGAGCCCCCTCACGAGAGGGGGCTCCTGGCGCTTTCACACTTCTTCAAACCAGGGAATCCCATCCAACTCAACTGGATCTGCTAAACATGGCCACGCGCATTTCTGAAGTTAGGTTGGAGGGAGTCACATTTAGTTTGGACTGGGGAGCCGGTTCTCGCACACCCAGCTCCTTCAAGGGCGGCGCCACGGGTCCCAGCTCCACTTTGAGGTCCTCGACCTTATAGTGCATCGGGATGACCAGCCTCGGGTCGATAAGACAGACCACCTCCGCCATTTGCTGCGGGCCCAGGGTGCACACTCCACCAGCAGGCACCAGCAGGACCTGTGCCTTGCGCAGCTCCTCAAACTGCCCGGAGGATGGCATTACATTAAGGTCACCCAAATGGCAGAGGATCAGGTTCTGGCTCTCCATAAGGTAGGCCGTGTTGACCATCCTTGCATCCTCTGGGTCCATCCGCGGGAAGCCCATGCCCAATATTTGGAAGCTGCCGATCTCATACTCTCCGGGGGCCTGTATCGTCCTGCCTACCTCTCCAAGCTTCGCCCATGGGCATGGTGGGGGTGCGGGTGGCTGACGGTGACTACATCGGTTTTGGTAATACCGAGGGAGAACCCCACGTCATCGGAGTAGGGGTCCATAACTACCGTAGTCCCCGCGTCTCGTATCAAGAAACAGGAGTGCCCCAGCCAGCTTATCTCCATGCGCCCCTTTCCGCAGGGAGAATAGCAACGCAAACGCTCCTGGCCAATGTTAATCAGCCTTTCTTTGAGACTTAGCTTCCTTGACACCTCCCTTTAAGGGATGCTAAATTCAGAAGTAGCTACATGAATAGGGTCAGAGACCTCCCGCATGATTGCAACTCTAACGGACCGCCAATCAACCATCCTCAACCTGTTGGTCGGGGAGTATATACACTCGGCGGTCCCTGTGGCGTCGGAGACCATCGCCAAAAAATTCCCCATAGGCGTAAGCCCAGCGACTATAAGGAATGAGATGGCCTACCTGGAGGACGAGGGCTATATCGGTAGGCCCCACTCCTCCTCGGGAGGCTTACCCCTGGACAAGGCCTACCGGACCTATGTCGAGTCCTTCCCCTCAGGAATCGAGCCATCCCTGGACATACAGGCAGAGGTCCGTCAATACCTGAACCAGGTGGGAATGGACGTTGAAGCCTGGAGCAGCGGTGCAGCCAGTATCCTGGCACGGATGGTCCATAACCTGACCATTAGCAGCTATCCAAAGGCCAATCAGGCGAGGCTCAAACACCTTCAGGTGGTTAACCTCCAGGAGTTCGTCTCCCTGTTGGTGCTGGTTTTCCAGGAGGCAAAGCTACGGCAAAGACTGATACCCCACAGTGAACCGCAAAGCCCCGATGACCTAGCTTATATGGCGAACAAGCTAACCCACCACCTATCCGGCCTCACCCGACAGGAAATAGAAGAGCGCCATCTGGAGCTGTCGCCCTTCGAAGGTGAGCTGGTCCAGACCGCCCTCGACGTTATGAAAGAGGAGGATGCAGACACCCACCGAGACTACTATGTGGAGGGTCTGCGCCACCTCTTAACGCAGCCAGAGTTTACCAGCGGAGAGAGAACCGGTGACGTTCTGGAGGTTCTGGAAACAAAAACCTACACTCGCACAATCATGGAGGCCGAGCCCTTTGAGGGACGAGTAAAGGTGGTCATTGGAGAGGAGAATCCTAGCCAACAGCTGCGCCCCTTCGGCATCGTGATGTGCGAGTACGGTGTTCCCGGCGAGGCCGGAGGAGTAGTAGGAGTAATAGGCCCAACGCGCATGGAGTACCACCGTACAATATCCACCGTCAGGTACATCGCCTCCTTAATGAGCAAGCTGGTGGAAACTATTCACCAGAGCTAGACCCACTTCCCCTGAAAGGTCAGCAACATCACGCTGGAGCTATCCTTCCAGCGTGATGTTGCTTGTAAGCGCCTTTTATGCCTTGGCAACGTGAAGTAGCTGGCTTATAATAGCCTGTTAGCGCTGTTTGAGACAGGCGTCATGACTACTAGAAAAAAAGACTACTACGAAGTTCTGGGTATTTCCCGAAACGCTACCGGGGAGGCCATAAAGAGGGCCTTCAGGAAGCTGGCCATGGAATACCACCCAGACAAGAATAAGGAGGCTGGGGCGGAGACGCGGTTCAAAGAGATCAACGAAGCCTACCAGGTTCTCAGCGATACGGAGAAAAGGGCCCAATACGACCGCTTTGGACACGCCGGAGTGAGCGGAAACGGCAGTCCCGGTCGCGGCTTTGAAGGCTTCGACCCTTTTTCAGGCTTTGGGGATATCTTCGACTCCTTCTTTGGCGGCTTCGGCACTCGCACCAGGGCATCGACACAGCGTGGACAAGACCTTCAGTACGCCATGACTATCTCCTTTGAGGAAGCCGTCTTCGGTGCAGATAAGGAGCTGGAGATTGCTCGCGCTGAAGTGTGCGCTCATTGCAAGGGCAGCAAGATGGAGCCAGGGAGTCAGGCGGCCACATGCGAGAACTGCCAGGGCCTGGGGCAGGTCCGACGAATGCATAACAGCATTTTTGGCCAGTTCACTCAGGTGTCTACATGCAGCGTCTGCAAGGGTGAGGGAAAGGTAATAACCAACCGCTGCTCCAAATGCCGTGGAACCGGCTCAGAGCGTCGCAGCCGAACGCTCCTGGTGAACATTCCAGCGGGGATCGAGGACGGCTCCCAGATACGTCTTACTGGAGAGGGGGGGCCCGGAATAAACGGAGGGCCAGCAGGCCATCTTTACATCTCCCTGACAGTAAGTCCCCACGATTTTCTCAGAAGAGACGGCACCAATATACTCTACCGCCTGCCCATAAGCTTCGCTCAAGCAGCGCTAGGAGACACCGTGCGTGTCCCGACCCTGGATGGGCGCGAGGAGTTAAAGATCCCCGAGGGGATCCAATCGGGCTCAGTGCTGAGGCTGAAGGGCAAGGGCGTACCTTACCTGAACAGTAACCGCAGAGGCGACCAGTTGGTCTCTGTAACCGTGGTGACTCCTAGCTCCCTGAATAGCCGTCAAAGACAACTATTTGAGGAGATGGCCAGGAGCGTAGATGAGCCGGAGAAGGCCTCACCTGGCGATGGCGGCTGGTTTGGCAAGATCAAGGATACATTCAACAACAGCGACTAGCCTTCCTAGAACCACAGGACCACGGCTCTACGGTACTACCAGGAACCGCCACAGTGTCCTTAACTTGTATTGCATCTACCGCTTGAACACGAGAAACTTGAGGCTGACCTTGGGAATTACTTAATTGAAGTGGCTGGAACTCAGCGTTAAAGCGCCTGGTGAATACGTAGAGCCCCTCTCGCATATATTCCACAAGTACGGGAGCGGCGGTGTCGTTCTTGAGCAGGAGGTGGGCTTCAACCCCGATGAGGGAGAAACGCCTCCTCCTGAGGACTGGATAACTCTAAGGACCTACATCCCACTGAGCCCCTCTACTCAAGCACAACGTCAGAAGATCGACCTGGCTGTAAGGCTCGTTTCAAAGGTTTTCCCTCTCCCACCACTTCAAGAAAGGGTGATGGAGGCCTCGGAGTGGATGGATGGCTGGAAGAGGCACTTTCACCCCCTCCGAATTGGTAAGCGCACAGTCGTAAGGCCTCCCTGGGAGAATTATCAGTCTCTGGAAGGAGAGGTCGTAATTCAGATAGACCCAGGTATGGCCTTTGGTACGGGGCACCACCCCACAACCCGCATGTGCCTGGAGGAGGTGGAGAGGCTAGTCGAACCGGACATGCGGGTCCTGGACGTGGGCACCGGCTCGGGTGTCCTGGCCATCCTGGCAGCCGGATTGGGGGCGTCCCGCGTCCTGGCGATGGACTTGGACCCCGATGCGATCAAGGACGCCAGGCGCAATATCAGGATCAACGGCATGACAGGAAGGGTGCAGGTCCTCCAGGGAACCCTTCCCAACGACAAGGTGGAACCAGGCACAAACGACCTGGTGGTGGCCAACATAAGCGCACTGGCAATATCTCAGCTGGCCCATGAGCTGGTCAAAGCGACCAGGTCTGGCGGAAGGATAATAGCCTCGGGATTCCTGGAGGAGAAGCGGCATGAGGTAGAGGAGGCGCTATACAAGGCGGGGGCTCAACCTGGTGGAGCCAAATCCGACGGCGACTGGGTTACCCTGGTAGCTTCCTCCCCGTCGTAGACGTTCAGCGCCTGAATTAGTGCTCCATGATTGCGCCGCCGTTTATGTTAATGGCCTGGCCATGAATCCAGGAGGCGGCTCCGCTGCACAAGTAGGCTATGAACTCCCCCACCTCCTCATCGGTACCCGCTCTGCCAATGGGTATGGCCGCCACAGAGCGCTGCCACACCTCGTCTCGGCCCAGCACGTCCATGCGTGAGGTATCCGTCAGCCCAGGGCAGACGGCGTTTACGTTGATACCGTGAGGGCCCAACTCCCTGGCCATGGACTGGGTCAGGCCATTGACGGCAAAGTTGGCGGCGCTGTAGGCCGCAGTGTTGGCGGAACCTTTTTTGCCTGCCGTGGAGGAGAGGTTGACGATCTTTCCGCCTTGCCCCTGCTCTATTAGCACTCTGGCGACAGCTTTTGAGCACAGGTAGGTGCCAAGGACCTTGCTGTCCATTACCTTCTTGAAAACCTCCTCCTCCAGGTCCACCATTGGCACCCTGTCCTCTCCTCTTCGAAAGGCGGCATTGTTGATCAAGATGTCTATACGGCCAAGCTCTTGAAGGGTCCGGTCCACCATGGTCTGCACCTGCTCAGAGCTGACCACATCCAACACCAGCGTCAAGGCCCGCCGACCCTCCGCTTTCACCTGCTCCGCCGTGCTCTCGATGTCCCTCCAGCCAACCTCTTTCTCGTCAGGCGGAAAGGTCTCTGGATCCCTACCAGTCCCAGTTACTGCGACGTCGGCCCCCATCCTGGCAAGGGCCACGGCCGCGGCACGTCCTATGCCTCGCAGGCGTCCCGCGCCGGTCACTATAGCCACCTTCCCGTCTAGCTCACCCATTAAGGCTCCTCCAGGCTACTCGGATGCCTTTTTGCCTATGTTCTCAGCCATCTCCTTGAGGATGCCGTCAGCCTTTCTGCGCATGATAGGCTGGCCGAACTGCCCCAGCTTGCCCAAGACGGTGGCGTCGGTAGTTACTGCCATCTCTGTAATCTGCTCACCCTGGGGATGAAGGCTAACCTGCACCGCAGCCCTTAGACCACCCCCTACGCGTCTATCCGACGCCTCTACTATAAAGGAGCTCCTCTTCTCGACAGAGTCCATCTCCTGGACCGTAAGCTTGCCCTCCAGGGTTAGACTTATAGGCCCTACCTTCACCTTCATCCGTCCGACGTAGGAGTCGTCATCCCTTTGCTCCAGCCCATCCACGCCGGGGATACACTCGCCCAATTGTGGAATGTCTATAAGCAACTTCCAAACTCGCTCAACATTCGTGGGTATGGTGATTCGCTGTTCAAGCTTCATCGGGCTCGATTCCCATGGCCTTGTTCAGTGCCCTGTAGGTGAAGAGGGCCGCCATGTCTTTTTTGTACTCGGCTGAGCCCCGGAAGTCGTCCACGGGGTCCACCGCATCCCAGACGGCGCGAGAGGCGGAACGAAGTCGCTGTTCCTGCATGGGCTGGCCGTTTAAAAAGGCCTCCGCCAGATGGACGCGAATGGGAGTTGGCCCTACGGAGCCCAGGACGATGCGGGTGTCGTAGAAGGACTTGTTGTCCCTGGACAGCTCGATGGCCACCGCAACGCTTACAGTAGCATAGTCGTCCGCCGTTCGAGGCAGAAACTTGATAAAGGAGGTGGCCAGGTCAGGCATAGCAGGAGGTATGATCACCTCCTTAATTATCTCGCCCGGCTCTAGAACGGTCTCATAGTAGTCCACAAAGAACCCGTCCAGGGGCATGGTGTGCTCCCCATTGCGGGACGCCACATTGACCATAGCGTCCAGGGCCAGAAGGCTGATGGGGGGGTCCTGGTTGGGGTCAGCGTGGGCCAGTCCACCCCCCACGGTGGCCATGTTCCGAATACGAGGGGTGGCCACGTGTCCGTAGGTTTCCACCAGCAACGGGCAATGCTCCTGGACTATCGGCGAGGTAACCACCGACTGGTGGCTGCACAAAGCCCCTATGTGGAGGCCATCCCCTTCGTGGCGGATCTGGCCTAGGCCAGGGATACGTCGCAGGCTAATCAGGTGGGCCGGCTGAACCAGCCGCTGCTTCATTAGCTGCACCAGGCCGGTGCCGCCTGCCAGCAGCCGGCCTTCGTCGCCGTACTCCGTCAGGAGGGTCGACGCCTCCTCCAGAGTGGCGGGTGAATGAAATTCGAAGTCTCTCATCTCAGACCTACTCCTGGCTTTGGGCCGCCATCCGCACCGACTCCAGGATCTTGTAGTAGCCGGTGCACCGGCACAGGTTTCCCATCATCCAGTCGCGGATCTCCTCATCGCTGGGATCAGGGTTGTTATTCAGCAGCTCTCTGGCCGCCATCAGCTGGCCCGGAGTGCAGGCTCCACACTGGAAGCCGCCATAGCGTATGAAAGCTCTCTGGATGGCGTCCAGTTTACCGTCCTGGGCCAGGCCCTCGACCGTTGTGACCTCCGAGCCATCGGCCATGACCGCCAGCACTAAGCAGGAGCTGACCATCTTTCCGTCCATCAGCACCGTACAGGCTCCACAGACTCCGACGCTGCACCCCTCCTTGGTCCCGGTGAGACTCAGGTCATAGCGCAGGCAGTCCAGAAGGAGCCGCCGAGCAGGTACTTCCACCTGGTGGCTCTGGCCATTGACTGACAAGCTTATCTTCTGGTTCATGACTCTCCCTGGCTCCTATGGGTGTAGCTCCTGGATGCAGTATAGCTCATTGACGCCTACTTCAGTTCAGCAGAGGGGCTAAAGCTGCGGCTATGCTGCTCTATGAAATAACCGCCCCATTAAAGCATCTTGTCTCCGCCATTAATCACCAGGCTCTGTCCGGTCATGAAATCGCTGTCGCTGGAGCTAAGGAAGATCAGACCTCCCACCAGGTCTTCCGGCAACTCGACTCGTTTAAAGGCACGCCGGACTGCTGCTCGTTCTAATTGCCCTTCCGGGTAGGCTGCCACGATTCCTTCGCTGGCCGTGGAGCCGGGCATCAGGGTGTTAACGCAGATATTGTATTCCCCAAGAGCATGGGCCAGAGACCTGGTATAGCCAACTAACCCTGCCTTAGAGGTAACGTAGTGAATGCGCTTGGGGTTGCCGGTCATTATGGACGAAGAGGAGATATTTATGATCTTGCCATACATCTGCTCCTTCATGTACGGCACCGCGGCTTTACAGCAGAGAAAAGGCCCCCTAAGGTTGATGGCCATCACTTTGTCCCACTCATCAACCTCGATTTCCTCGAAATCACGAAGTGGGAGAGTAGCTACCCAGGCGGCGTTATTGACCAGGATGTCGATGCGGCCAAAACGCTCGACTGCCGCGCGGGTCATGGCCTCGGTACTTTTCTGGTCGGAGACATCGGTGTGCACGGCCATGACCTCGCCCCCTTCGGCGCCGATAGCCTCCTCCGTAATGGCCATACCTTCGTCATTGATGTCCGCCATGACGACCTTGGCCCCCTCGCGGGCCAGGCCCTGAGAATATGCGCGGCCGATACCGAAACCTCCTCCAGTAACGATAGCCACCCGGTCTTTTAAGCGCATCGCTCTCCTCCTCGCCGCAGTCTAGAACCACTAATGTCTTTGGTAGCCCTATCCGAGTAGTTACAGCGCCCCAGCGTTCCCTATTTATCACCGCCTTTATTCGGCCACTGGTGACGTCAAGGCCAGTGGGATGTTATATTAAAGCGTATCTCTACGCAAGGGAGTGGTACATATGACCACCTACACCACCATTGGAAAGCCCATAGAGCGAGTTGAAGGCCCCGACAAGGTCTCAGGCCAGGCACTGTATTCCGCAGACATCGCCCTGCCGGGAATGCTGTGGGGTAAGGTCCTGCGGAGCCCTCATCCTCACGCCAAGATCCTTCGGATCGATACCACCAAAGCCTCAGCCCTTCCAGGCGTGAGGGCCGTCATCACCAGCGCCGACCTTCCGCCGACCCTGGTGGGGCGCCGAATCCTGGACATGCCCATGCTGGCCCGGGACAAGGTGCGCTTCATCGGCGAGAAGGTGGCGGCGGTGGCCGCCGACGACCCAGATATCGCCGAGGAGGCAACTACCCTCATCGACGTTGAGTACGAGGAGATGCCAGCCATCTTCGACTCCCTGGAGACCATGGAGCCGGGAGCACCCCGGGTTCATGATGATCCCAGCGCATATCAGGGGGGCCTTCACGCCGTTCCCAAAAGCAACATCTTCTCCCATATAACCTGGTCTCACGGCGACGTGGAGCAGGGTTTCCGCGAGTCCGACGTGGTCTTTGAGCATACTTTCACCACCCAGATGGTCCACCACGTATACATCGAGCCTCATGCTTGCGTGGTTGCCATCGATGACGACGGACGCATCCAGGTCTGGATCTCCAACAAGACCCCCTTCGCAGCCAGAAACCAGTTGGCCGCGGCCATCGGCGTACCTCCTGACCGTATCAGAGTCAACCCTACCTACATTGGAGGCGACTTCGGGGGCAAGGGCTCCATAATGGATGCCCCCGTCTGCTACTACCTGGCGGAACGCACTGGGAAGCCCGTCAAGATGGTGATGACCTACGTTGAGGAACTGATGGCCAGCAGCAACGCCAGGCATCCTTCGGTAATCAATATCAGGACGGGCCTTAAGAAAGATGGTCGCCTTTGGGCGAGACAGGTAAAGACCGTCTTTAACAGCGGCGCCTACGGGGCCTTTAAGCCCAGCCAACTGGTCACCCTGGGGGGAGCTGCCAGAGCTGGAGGCACCTACCGCCTTCCCAACATGCATATCGACGCGTATTGCGTCTACACCAACGAGCCCCCAAGGGGACATATGCGGGCCCCCGGCGAGCCCCAGACCATCTTCGCCGTGGAGTCGCATATGGACATGATCGCCAGGGAGATGGGCCTGGACCGCTATCAGTTCCGAATGATGAACGTCCTCCAGGAAGGGGACGAGGACGCCCTGGGCGAAAAGTGGCATGAGGTCAAGGCCCAGGAGACTCTGGAGAAGGCGGTGGCGTCCTCTACCTGGAACCAGCCCAAGCCCAACAAACGGTACGGCCGGGGCATCGCTATGGCGGAGCGAAAGCCGGGCACGGGGGAGTCCACCTCCATAACTACGCTGGAGGAGGACGGCTCCGTGGCCCTGACTACAACATTGCCCGAGACGGGTACAGGAACCTACACCATCCTTGAGCAGGTGGTCGCCGAGGTGATGACCATCCCCTTCGAGCAGGTGAAGATAAACGTGGCCGATACCGACACGGTTAGCTTCGACACCGGCGCTGGAGGCAGCCGAGTAGCCCACGTAGGCGGCCAGGCCACCTACCAGGCAGCCCAGGCCTTGAGGCAGAAGGCCATCGCCGAGGCCTCCAAGCTCACAGGCTGGCCGGAAGGGGAGATCTCCCTGGAGAATGGCATACTTTCGAGGCCGTCCTCCTCGGAGGAGGGTATATCCCTGGAGCAACTGGCCTCCAGGGTGGCGTCCCAAAGCCAGCCCGCCTTGCAAACGGAGTTCACCTATACCTCCAGTCCCTCCGAGGTCACCTCCTTTTGTGCCCAAGTGGCCGAGGTGGAGGTGGACACTGAGAGCGGCCAGATCACTGTCAAAAAGATCGTCTCGGCCCACGATGTGGGCAACATCCTGAACCCCATATTTCACCAGGGGCAGATCGAAGGGGGCCTCATTCAGGGCCTAGGATACGCCCTTATGGAGGAGTTGCCCTTGGAGGGGGGGCGGGTCACCAGCCTGCATATGGGGGAGTACAAGGTACCCACCATCAAGGACATTCCGGAGTTGGTCACCGTGCTGGTCCAGTCGCCATCGGGCCCCGTGCCCTACCAGGGCAAGTCCATCGGCGAGGGCAGCATATGCCCCGTGGCCGGCGCCATCGCCAACGCAGTAGAGGACGCCTGCGGCGTTCGGATCACGGACCTGCCCATCACGGCTGAGAAGGTCTACCGTGCCTTGCGTGCCCAGGAGGAGTCCGAAAAGCCTGCTGATACTCCGTAACGATAGGGTTAACTTCATAGCCCTCCAAAGGCTGGGAATCCACAGCTACATGAAAGTGCAGAGGGGCTCCCCCTCTACCGTGGGTCTGGTGGACGCCCCCAGATATAACCTACTGTGTGGGAAAAGAGATATTCGGAGGAGGAACCTAATGACACTGGAAGCGTCATATAATCTTGACCAGTTTATTGCCGACATAAGGCAGGTCTTCGCATCCAATCAGGACGCAAGAGCCCAGGCCCAGGGAGTAGCGAAGCACATGAAAGAGCTGCTGGCGGCGCCCGGCTGGCTGGAAAAGAAAGCCAACCTCAAGCCCGAAACTGGCTCTAACCGAGTAGACCTATACGTAGATGACGAGTACGGCCATCCCGGCCCCGGCTTTCTGGTGATGTGCGCTCTTCAGACCCCCAGCACATCGTCAGGTCTGGGAGGCGTAACGCCCCATGACCATGGGCCATCCTGGGTAGTCTACGGTGTATGCCAGGGGGCCATCGAGCAGACCAGGTTCCGATGGGCTCATCCCGACGGGGATAGGACCTCCCCGGTGCTCCAGGAGGCAGACCAGTTCGTCCAAAAAGCTGGAGAAGTGGCCTTCTTCATGCCGGGAGAGATACACCATACCCGTACCGCCGGCGAGGATGCCGCCCTGATTCTCCGCGTTGAAGGGCAGAGGCTGGATAAAGTGATACGGCATCGCTACGACCCGGCATCCAGTTCAGCCATCGCTATCCCGGCCACAGTATAGGCAAGTCTTCCTACGACCGGGAGGAGATGTCCGCCCCATAATGCCTCCTACCGGCTTAGGGTTTATGTCAACTTATCTCTTGCCGTATTGTTAAGATGGCTTTTCCTTGTGGAACCGCCCTGGATCGAAGGGGTCCACGGGTAGCTCTGTATTGCCCTGCAGGATGAGGTCGGCGATGGCGCCGCCCATGACGGGGCCCAGGAGGATCCCCTTACGGCCAGCGCCCGTAGCCAGATATACTCCCTCCATATTGGGAACACGGCCAAGTATAGGTAGGCCGTCGGTGCAGTAGGGCCTCAGGCAGGCCGTCTGCTGCACCAGTTCGGCGCTATCCAGGGAGGGTATCATGTGAAGCAGGGCCTCCATTATCTTGTCCCGGGCGGCTGCCGTGGGTGTCTCGTCAAAGCCCACCAGCTCCTCGGTGGTGCCGGCCCAGATTAGGCCCTCGGGCTTGGTGCTGGCGTAGTTGCCAGACCAACTGACGGTGCACTCGACGGGAGAGCCTTCCCAGGCCAAACGCAGGATCTGCCCCTTCAGCGGCTGAATGGGCACCGGAACGCCAATCCACTCGGAGGCGGCGCAGGCCCAGGGACCCATGGCCAAGACCACTTCTTCGCAGGGCACCCTCTCCCCTTCCAGCAGCACTCCCTTGACTCTATCGCCTTTACAATCCAAACCAGTCACCTCGCCATGCCTGATGACCGTACCCACCTTCTCCGCAGCCTGGACTAGGGCCAGCATTAACCTGTATGGGTCCACCTCAGCGGGCCCCTGGGTGTAGACGCCGCCAAGGGCTTCGGGCGAGACTCTGGGTTCCAGGGAGTGTACCTCCTTATCGCCCAGCCACTCCACCTTGTACCCCTGCTGCTCCTGCTGCCAGGCGAAATTGGCCTTCAGCCCTGATATCTCCTCCTCCCGAATGGCCAGGGAGAGGGTGGACTTGAGGCGGTACTGGATGTCGACGCCCGTCTCCTCCGGCAGCACCTTGGAGAGCTCTCTGTGGCGCTTCATGGCCTCGATGGCTAGGGGCAGGACGGGGCCGGGGATGCCATCGCCACCCAGAGGGCTCAGGGCGCCGTAAGCGAACCCCGAGGCATGGCTGCCAACGGAGTCCCGCTCTATCACCAGGGCCTTCCTTCCCCGCTTGCCCAGATAGTAAGCGGTAGCAAGGCCAATGATGCCGCCTCCCACTATGACTACGTCTGCATTCTCTTTGTTCACTACCCTAGAAGCCTCTACTGTGCAGCTAGGCTCTATTGTAGAGCACGGTGCCTGGTTTGGTAAGTCGGTGTAAGGACGGCGCATTCTTGACGGGCCTATTCCCTGTGTGTAAAGTTGTAAGTCGAATAAGAGAAATGTCCTAGAAAGGGGTATCTAGATGGTCGCCACCAAGTACACCGGGGAGCAGCTTGAAGAGCTACGCCAGATGGCTCATGACCACCTGTGGGTCCACTCCCGGCAGCTTAACGATCTGGATGATCCGGATGATCCGGATGGCCTGAAGATCTTCGTGGAGGGCAAAGGATGCTGGGTTACGGACGTCGAGGGGCGTACCTTCTTTGACCTGATGTCCGGCCTGTGGCTAAAGAACATAGGGTACGGCCGCACAGAGATCGCGGATGCCGTGGACAAGGCTATGCGAGAGATCGACTACGCTCCCGGCGGC
Source organism: Dehalococcoidia bacterium (assembly GCA_965237935.1). Taxonomy (GTDB): domain Bacteria; phylum Chloroflexota; class Dehalococcoidia; order Lucifugimonadales; family CBDEGW01; genus CBDEGW01. Next base: position 53,617 of record CBDEGW010000003.1, read on the forward strand.
ACGACTTCAGTACCGACCATCAAGCTGTCGGCCAAGCTGGCGTCCCTGGCCCCCGACCCCGACTCCCGAGTCTTCTTTGTAAGCGGCGGCTCCGAGGCCGTTGAGACCGCCATGAAGATGGCCAAGAAGTACCAGCGCATCAAGGGATACCCCAACAGGTTCAAGATGATCAGCAGACGCGGTTCCTACCACGGAGCCACCATGGCCTGCGTAAGTCTTGGATCCGGAGGCGTGTCGGCGCCCAGAGACTATGAGCCTCTGGTGCCCGGCAACATCCATATCGCCCAGCCCCAGCGTTATCGCTGCCCCTACTGCTCAGACAAGGGCGAATGCAACCTCCAGTGCGCCAGGGAGGCGGAGGTCGCCATCAAGCATGAGGGCCCAGAGACGATTGCGGCCTTCATAGGAGAGCCCATCTCCGCCGCCGCGGGCGTCGCCATGCCCCATCGAGACTATTGGCCCACCATCAGGGAGATATGCGACAAGTACGGCGTTCTCCTCATTGTCGATGAGGTCATCACGGGCTTTGGACGCACCGGCAAGATGTTTGCCTCCGCGCAGTGGGGGATAGTCCCGGACATCATGACCACAGCCAAGGCCCTGACCAGCGGCTACCTTCCCATCGGCGCCGCCGTGGCCCGGAAAGAGATCGCCGACGCCTTCACCGGCGGAGAAGATGAGACCTTCCGCCACCTTATAACCTTCGGAGGGCATCCTGCGGTCTGTGCAGCGGGCCTGGCCAACCTGGAGATAATAGAAAACGAGCACATGGTGGAGAACTCCGCCGAGGTAGGCTCCTACTTATTTGATCAGCTACAGCAGTTATACAGCCATACCATCGTTGGAGATATCAGAGGTGGCATGGGACTCCTGTGCGGCATAGAGCTGGTCAAGGACAGAGAGACCCAGGAGAGCTTCCCCAAGGAAGCCAAACTGGGCAAAATCTGCACGGAACTCCTGCTCAAGCACGGACTGTTGACTAGAGCCGGGGATGTCATTTCCCTGGCTCCACCTCTCTGCATCACCCGAGATGAGGTAGACCACGTCGTCCGAGAGCTGGACGCCTCCTTGTCGGAGCTGGAGCAGAGGCTGGGCATCTCCTAAATGAGCACAGAGCAGACCCGTCCAGACCCAGGAGCTTCCACCGAAGAGCCCTGGCCTATAGTCAGGGCTAGCCCCAGGACCTTCTTTGGGGCGCCTCGATGCGAGAACCTGGAGGAGTTGGATGCCGACGTGGCCTTCATCGGCATGCCCTTTGACCAGGGCACCACGGCCAGGCCAGGAGCGCGCTTCGGGCCCAACGGAATACGAGACGCCAGAGGCTACAGGTATCACGGCTCCTACGGCGATGAAGGAGCGGCCGCCGGCATCTTCGACGTGGACTCCCAGAGTGTTTGGCTCCAAGGCGTCACCATGGCCGACTGCGGCGATATACCCGTGATTCCCTCAGAGGTGCTACAGAACTTCGATAGGCTCACAAAGGCTGTGGAGAAGATCGTGGAGCGCGGAGCCTTTCCAGTGGTAGTGGGAGGAGACCATGCCATTACCTTTCCCGTAGTCAGAGGGCTCAGCAGCTTTGCCCCCCTGGACATAGTCCACTTTGATGCCCACATGGACTACAGCCACGAGGTGCAGGGAGTCCTGTATACCCACGGAAGTCCCATCCGGCGCTGCCGGGAGCTGCCTTTCGTGAGGAACATCACCTCCATGGGCATACGCAGGGCCCAGAAGAAGGTCTACGACGAAGCGCTGCGGGACGGCAGCCTCATCATCAGCACCGACAAGTTCAAGGAGCTGGGCGCCGAGGCCGCCGTTGCCCTGGTCCCGCCCTCGGAGAACCTGTACATCACCCTGGATATCGACGTTTTAGACCAGATACAAGCGCCCGGCACAGGCACACCAGAAACGGGAGGCCTCTTCTACCACGATGTGAGAGACGCGCTTCAGGCTCTGGCCAGAAGGCACCGGGTGGTGGCTTTCGACGTAGTGGAGGTGGCCCCCAACTACGACTGGGCGGAGACGACTACCCAGACGGCCTCCAGGCTGACCATCGACCTGCTGAAAGCCCTCCTGCCCTCCAAGTAGAGAGCTTAGCCAGCTTTGCACAAAAACCCAGGCTCCCTGGCAGAGAACCTAGGTTCTCTGCCAGGGAGCCTGAGGGGTGCCCCCTTAGGAATTAGACATATTGGGCGGGTGGGTGGAAAAGAAAGCGTCCGCTGTTGGGCTTTTTGTGCGAGGCCCGTTTAGCCATAAACCGCTGGCTCCCTGCGATACATGGACTATTTCTTCTGCCGCTCCCACCACTGCTTAGTCAGTTGGATGTGGCCAACGTGAGTAAAACCGTGCTCAATAGCGTGAATCACGGCCGAGCGAGCAGTTAATGTAGGGCGGCCTCCGCCGGGGTCCACAATCCGGCTCAAGCTCTCAGCCGTCTCTTTGGCCAGGATCTCGGTGGAGGAGGCCTGAGTCCTCTCCAGTGTGTCCAGCAGGTTTTGCATGTCTTCGCCCCTGGCCTTAAACTCGGAGGGCCGGTCCCGATGGATATCGATCCCTCCCACCACCTGGCGGAGCCAGAAGCTCTCAGAGCCGCAGAAGTGGGTAACTATGGCGTAAGCAGAGTTGGCTTCGTCCTGGATGGGGCTCCAGTTGAGGGCATCAAGTGGAAATTCCTGAAGGCTGTTCCTCATCTCATTTTTGACATCTGCAAGAGCTTCGACAAGGTCTTTTACCTCTGCATCCATGTGGCTCCTCCTTTGGTTGTTGTGTCATTGAGATTTGAGGACGTTGCCTCTCAGCTCGCCTAACTTGTCTTTATTCTATGTAAGGTCCAGTTACCTCTACCCCATCTCTGAACATCGCCGACCGCCATCCCCCTCATATCCGCCAGGGTCGTATAGCGTTTCTGCACCAGGCGGCCCAGCGGGCGAGAGGCCAGGCTGCTCCAAAAGGCCCAGGTGACCATTGGGGGCAGCTTTGCGATTCCCTTTTTACCCCTTGAAGCGATGGCAACAGATAGCCCCGTGAGGAGGGCGGCCACCACCAGATTGGAGCCGCAGTAATTTGAGACGGCCAGGTCGTGCTCTCCTGCCCTCAACCGCCGGAGGGCCTCCTCCGCAGCATTAGTCACCGCCTCGGTTGAGACGTTGCCATAGAGCAGGAAACCATTGACGGTGGCGACTCCGGCCAGGGGCACACCAAGTCCAGGACCTTCCAGTAGCATAGCTATTGTGGCATGCTCCAGAGCATGATTCCGTCGTATTCTGTTTATGACCTCAATGACCATAACATTTCACCGTTGCGTTGCGGGCAACCCCGCAGACCTCAAGAGTTCCCGATGCAGTGCAGCACCCATCAGGCCTCCGCTAACCCTATTATACCATCCTCAGGCCAGCCATTCATAGCTATACGTGTCGTCGTCCCGCCAACTGGTTATATGGTAGTATTTACCATTGACGGCTACTCCTGGACTGCGATCAAGGCTCTGTATTTACTACTGCGAGAGCAGGTATCTGGATTCAGAGGCGCCTACGAAATAAAAGCCCTGTAGTCAGGCACCCATGAGGCGGGAGAATAAACGTGATACGCGATGCCATTCAGTCCCTGGTTTCGGGCTCTTCTCTGTCAATGGACGAGGCCGCCCAGGTGATGAGCGAAATCATGGACGGCGAGGCCACGCCAGCCCAGATCGGCGCTTTCATCACGGCCCTGCGTATCAAGGATGAGACCCCCGACGAGATCGCCGGGATGGCCAGCGTCATGAGGGAGAAGGCCCTCCAGGTAGAATCCAAAGGCATGTTGGTTGATACCTGCGGAACCGGCGGTGACGCCTCCGGGACCTTCAATATATCCACCACGGCTGCCTTAGTGGTGGCCGGAGCGTGTCAGAAGGTCGCCAAGCACGGAAACCGGGCCATGTCGGGGTCTTGTGGCAGCGCCGACGTGCTGGAGGCCCTGGGGGTGAAGATAGACCTTTCACCTCCAGGGGTGGAGAGGTGCTTAGAAGAGGTGGGCATAGGCTTCATGTTCGCTCCCGTCTTCCACCCCGCTATGAAGCACGCTGCCGGACCCCGCCGCGAAATCGGTGTTCGCACCGTATTCAACGTCTTGGGGCCCCTCACCAACCCGGCTCGCGCACAGGCCCAGGTTCTGGGGATAGCCGACGCCAGCCTGGGAGAGAAGATGGCAGCGGTGCTGGACAGGCTGGGCTGCAAGCATGCGCTGATAGTGCACGGAGAAGACGGGCTGGATGAGATCACCCCCTGCGGGGAGTCTCGGGTCTGGGAGCTGAAGCAGGGCACCGTGTCCAGCTACACCGTTCGGCCAGAGGAGCTGGGACTTTCGCAAGCCCAAAAGGACTCTGTCAAAGGCGGAGATGTAGAGGTCAATCGGGATATCCTCCTCTCAGTTCTTCGAGGCGAAAAGGGGGCGGCCAGAGATGCGGTGCTGATGAACGCAGCAGCGGCCCTGGTGGCCTCAGAAGGAGCCGAGACTTTGCTGGAGGGTGTCGTCATGGCCTCCGCCGCCCTCGACAGCGGGAAAGCCCTTCAGACGCTTGAGGGGCTGGCCCAACTCAGTCAGACTCTCTCCTAACGACAGGGCAGTCCTAAGCCTGTCGAAGGGCAAACAGAACATGAACAATGGCATCAGGTAGCATTCTGGACAAGATACTTCAGGGGAAGCGCAGGGAGGTGGAGGACCTTAAGGCTAGGGTTCCCCTCCCTGAGTTGGAAACGCGCATTCAAAAACAACCTCCCCCTCTGAACTTCGGCGGGGCCCTGTGGGGGCCGGAGGTGCGCCTCATCGCCGAGGTCAAGAAGGCCTCTCCGTCCAAAGGTCTCCTGCGTTCGGAGTTCGATCCGCTGGCTCTGGCCAATGCCTACCTTGACAGCGGCGCTGCGGCCATATCGGTACTCACGGAGGCGGACCATTTCCAGGGTTCACTGGAGCACATGGCCCAGGTGAAGGAGGCGGCCCACCCCAGGGGCGTTCCCGTTCTGCGCAAGGACTTCATCTTCGACGAGTACCAGGTCCACGAGGCCAGGGCCTACGGCGCCGACGCCCTTCTGCTCATCGTGGCCGCCATCACCCCTCAGTGCCTCCAGGACCTGCTGCGATTCAGCCAGCGCTTCTGGATGCAGTGCCTGGTGGAGGTGCACAATGAGGAGGAGCTGGCCGTGGCCCTTGACGCCGGCGCGGAGGTCATTGGGATAAACAACCGGGACCTGCGCACTTTCGTCACGGACCTCTCGGTGACTGAGAGGCTGGCGCCCAGGGTGCCCAAAGGCAAGATCATCGTCAGTGAGAGCGGCATCAATACCCGGGAGCACATGAGCCGCCTGAAGGGACTGGGGGTGCACGCCGCCCTGGTGGGCGAGGCCCTGGTTACTGCGCCGGACGTCGCCGCCAAGGTGAGGGAGCTGGCATGACCAAACTCAAAATCTGCGGCCTCATGGACGCATCCCACGCCCTGGCCGCCGCCAAGGGTGGAGCAGACTACCTCGGGTTCGTTTTCGTGCCGGGAGTCCGCCGCAGGCTGGAGGTAGACCAGGCCAGGGACATTATCGAGAAGTTCCGACGGGTTAACGGCCCAGGCGGACCAAAGCTGGTGGGCCTCTTCGCCGACCAACCTCTCGGTGAGGTAAACCACATACTCCTTTACTGCGGGCTGGACTTGGCACAGCTCTGCGGTGGCGAGCCTCCCCAATACTGGGGAGGGGTGGAACGCCCAGTTATCAAACAGGTCAAGGTCTCCGACAGCGGGCCTCAAGAAGAGGTAGTCCAGCAGGTCTGTCAGTCGGTGGAGCGGGTAATATCGTCGGGCCACATCTGTATGCTGGACAGGTACGAAGAGGGCGCCCCCGGCGGCACAGGGCGCCCCTTCGACTGGGCCATCGCCGGGGCAGTGGCCCAGCGCTACCCCTTCTTGCTGGCGGGAGGCTTGACTCCCTCCAACGTGGCGAATGCTATCGAGACAGTGCGACCCTGGGGCGTGGACGTGTCCAGCGGCGTTGAAACGGACGGCGTCAAAGATGTCGCCAAGATATCCGCCTTCTGCCTGGCTGTGCGATCGGTGTCGGTGGAGACTAAAGGGTAGAGAAGAAGTATGAACGAGAAGCAGGCCTTGCCGGATGATATGGGACACTTCGGCCCCTATGGTGGGCGCTTCGTCCCAGAGACGTTGATGAGCGCCCTGGAGGAGCTGATTCGGGAGTACCAGGCTTCCCGCAGCGACGAGGCCTTTCAGGTAGAGCTCCAGAGGCTATCCAAGGAGTACGCGGGGCGGCCCACCCCCCTCTATTACGCCCGCAACCTAACCCAACAGTGCGGTGGCCCTCGCATATACCTGAAGCGAGAGGACCTGGCCCACACGGGGGCCCACAAGATCAACAACGCCCTTGGCCAGGGCCTTCTAGCGCAGCACATGGGCAAAAGGCGCATCATCGCCGAGACTGGGGCCGGCCAGCATGGCGTGGCCACAGCCACCGTCTGCGCCATGTTGGGGCTGGAGTGCGTCGTCTACATGGGGGAGGAGGACATCCGGCGGCAGGAGCTCAACGTCTACCGCATGCGGCTCCTGGGAGCGGAGGTCATCTCGGTATCTTCCGGCAGCCGCACCCTGAAGGACGCCATCAACGAGTGCATACGTGACTGGGTTACCAACGTTGAGACCACCCACTACCTTCTGGGAAGCGTGGTAGGACCCCATCCCTATCCCATGATGGTGCGCGACTTTCAGTCCGTCATAGGGAGCGAGGCCAGGGAGCAGCTACTGGCCGCGGAGGGCCGCCTGCCGGACTACGCCGTCGCATGCGTTGGGGGCGGCAGCAACTCCATCGGCCTCTTCTATCCCTTCATTGAAGACCCGGAGGTAAAGCTGATCGGCGTTGAGGCAGCGGGACCGGGCATCGAGACCGGAAAGCACGCCGCCACCTTGACGGCGGGCCAGGTGGGAGTCCTGCACGGCAGCAAGTCCTACCTCCTGCAGGATGAGCACGGCCAGGTGATGGAGACCCAAAGCATCTCCGCCGGGCTGGACTACCCGGGCGTTGGACCGGAGCACAGCTACCTGAAGGACTCGGGGCGAGCAACCTACGTGAGCGTGACAGACACCCAGGCCCTGGAAGGGTTCCAGTTGCTCTGCCAGACGGAGGGGATCATACCCGCCCTGGAGCCAGCTCACGCCATTTCCTACATCTCTCAGGTGGCGCCCACTCTACCCAAAGACCAGATAATCCTGTTGTGCCTCAGCGGCCGCGGTGACAAGGACGTGGATATCGTGGCTCAGGCAACCGGCGCTAACCGGTAGAATCCTTTGCGCAAAGAGTCCCAAAACCTCCTGCTTCAGGCCTACGATGACCTTCAAACGGCCAGGGTGCTCCTGGAGGGCGAAAGATACTACACCGCCCGCCGTTTTCTTCAACCAGCAGGCTGCAGAAAAGGCTCTGAAAGCGCTGTAGCAGCTTTGCACAAAAACCCTAGGAAGGTACAGGAAACCTCGGTTCCCTGCCGGGGGTTCAAGGGCCTGTCCTGAGCTTGCCGAAGAGGGGTGTCCCCCTTTGGGTAAAACCTCTGGGCAGGTGGGTGGGAAAGAAGCGTTGGACTTTTTGTGCAAAGCCCCCCTGTAGCCACAGTTTCCACAACCCTGCCTCCCTGAGATATAATGGCGCTCGAAATAGCAGTCCAGAGGTGAAGAGGTGCCCAAGGCCCTGGTGAACGGCGTCAACATCAACTACGAGGAGCGGGGCTCCGGTTTCCCCATGGTCTGGATGCACGGACTTCACGGCAGCCTGCGGAATTGGGACGCTCAGGTCGCCTTCTTTTGTGACAAGTATCGCGTGATAGCCTTCGATTCCAGGGGACTGGGGCAATCGGATGCTCCACCAGAGCCAGAGAAGTACTCCCAGGACATCCTGGTAGAGGACCTGCGTCAGCTACTGCTAAAGCTAGGCATTGAGCGGGCCTATATAGGAGGCCTCTCCATGGGCGGGAACGTGGCCCTGAACTTCGCCATCAAGCACCCGGAGATGACCCGAGCCTTCATCTCCGCCGACACCGGCACCGGCTCCAACAACAAGGAGGAGTTTAAAAATAGAATGGATGAGCAGGCCGGCCGCTTCGAGAATGATGGGATGGCCGCCATGAAAGACCAGGTCCTGCTCGGGGGCGCCTGGGCCACGCTCTACAGGACCCAGCCCCAGATATATCAAGCCATCGAAAAGGACTTCCTCACCAACTCCCCAGTAGGCGTGGCCAACCTCATGCGGGGAGTACAGGGAGCGCGCCCCACCATCTTTGCTCTAGAGCCTCAGCTCAAGGCACTGCAGGTGCCGGGCCTCATCATTGTCGGAGAGCTGGACGAGAATTGTATCGCACCCTCCGACTTCATGAAGGAGAAGATACCCAACTCCCGGCTGGTGGTGATTGCCGACGCCGGCCACAATACCCACGTGGAGAAGCCAGACGAGTTTAATGAAGCGGTGACGGACTTCCTGCAGTGGGTCGAAAGCCGCGACGAGTGAAGGAGGAGTCATGGCGGTAAGGATCGGCCTGGGCTTTGGAGCGTGGCCCTTTAAGGAGAAGAGCCCCGACGAGCTGTGGCGTTACATTGAGATGGCGGAGGAGATGGATGTGGACTCCATATGGCTCAGCGACCGGGTGGTCTCCACCGCCATGAGCCTGGAGCCCATAATGGCCCTGGCCGCTATCGCCGCCCGCACCAGCAGAATGCTGTTCGGCACCAGCGTCATCGCCCTGCCCCTGCGTAACCCCACCGTCCTGGCGAAGGAGATCGCCACCCTGGACTTCCTATCGGGAGGACGCTTTGTGCTGGCCGTGGGCATAGGCACCGACGACGGCCGGGAGTACGAGGCCTGCGGCGTGCCCAAGGCCCAGAGGGCCGGCAGGACCGACGAGGCCATGCAGGTGATGAGAATGCTCTGGTCCCAGGACCACGTTACCTTCCACGGCAAGTACTTCACCCTCAATGACGTGACGGTGGAACCGAAGCCCACCAAGCCGGGGTTCCCGCCTATATGGGTCGGTGGTAGGACCGACGCCGCTCTCCGACGGCTTGCCCGTTTTGGGGACGGCTGGCTGGTGTCCCAGGCCACGCCCCAGGAGGTGGGAGCGGGTATCGAGAAGGTCAAGCAGTGGAGCGCCGAGTTCGAGAGGAGCATAGAGGAGGACCATTACGGTGTCCTCTTCAGCTATTGCATTGCCAGGAGCAAGGAGGAGGCCATGAAGCTGGCCGAGCCCTATCAGTTGCGCCGACGAACGGACACCTCGCCGAACCAGTTCTCCGCCTTCGGCACCGCGGATGATATGGCGGACCTGCTCGATAGGTACATAAAGGCCGGGGCCACCAAGTTCGTGGCCCGTCCCGCCTGCCCGCCGGATATGATGACCTCACAACTGGAGCTGCTGGCGACAGAGGTAATACCCCGGTTCCACGGCAGACCGTAAGCCAGCTTTGCACAAAACCCTCGGAGAGTGCAGAGAACCTAGGTTCTCTGCACGGGAGTCTGAGGGGTGTCCTCTCAGGAATTAGACATATCGGGCGGGCGGGTGGGAAAGAAAACGTCTGCTGTTGGACTTTTTGTGCAAGGCCCCGTAAGCCTTAAACCATCGAGAGGAGTTGGGGCACAATGGTTAGAGAAGCCCTGCTAACCAGAGATGAGGCCCAGGAGGCCATTGACCGCCTGCCCAGAGTGTCGCTGGCCGCCATCCCCACACCTCTGGAGGAGTGCCGCAATCTCACCGAGGCCCTGGGCGGCCCACGTATCTTCATTAAGCGTGACGACCTGACGGGCCTGGGCTTCGGGGGGAACAAGGTGCGCCACATGGAGTTCTGCATGGGCGATGCCCTGGCCCAGGGCGCCGATGTCTCCATAAACGCCAACCTCTGGGTCTCCAACAACTCTCGCATCATTGGCGCCGCAGCAACGAAGGTGGGACTAAGGTTCGTCTGTGTCGTCCCGGATGGAAAGGGGAAGCCATACCAGGGAAATCTGCTGGTCAATCACCTGATGGGAGCTGAACTGCACCTTCTGGACTCCTCAGATGGGGCCTACGTAAGAGAATATCTGGCTATCCTGGCGGAGGAGGAGAGGGCCAAAGGGCACACCCCCTACGTCCACGACTTCCAGCCCATGTCTCGAATGTCGGGCTCCATAGCCTACTTCAACGCAACCCTGGAGCTGGCGGACCAGATGGCGGAGGCGGGCATCCAGGAGGCACACATATATCTGGTGTCGGGAGCGTCCACCGGCGGGCTGGCCCTGGGAGCCAAGGCCTTGGGTCTGCCCTGGAAGATCACAGGCGTCAACGTCTCCAGCCGGGAGGTCTATTTCTCCGACGTTTACGGCTGGGCCGATGGAGCAGCGGAGCGGCTGGACTTGCCTGTGCGCCTCCTTGAGGGAGAAGTAAACATCACCGACGATTACATCGGCCCAGGCTACCCCATACCAGGCCCCGACTCCATAGAAGCGATACGCCTGGTTGCCAGGACCGAGGCCATCATCCTGGAGCCCATTTACACCGGCAAAGCTATGGCCTGTCTGATAGACCACGTGCGGAAAGGGATCCTCGCCGCTAGCGATACAGTTGTCTTCATCCACACAGGAGGCCTGCCGGAGCTCTTCAGCTATAGCGACGAGCTGACACAGGGGGTCTAGCCAGCGCCTCGACCGGCCTCCGAAAGCTAAGTGCAACCCCATGACCGAAGTGCTCACCCGTTTTCTGACACGTCAGCTCAAGGAGGCCTGGGAGCAATTGTGGAAGAAGTGAGGGGTCGCATCCAAGCTATCAAGGAAGACCGCATCCATGGAGCCTCCTTCCTGGCCAGAGAGTCCCTAAAGACCCTGGCGCTTGCCATCGAGGCCAACGTGGACGCCGGGGCCCTGCGGGAAATCGTGACAGAGCTGGCCAACGCCAGGCCAGCCATGGCCGCCGTTAAGAACATGGCCCGCCGATTCATGGATGATATGGATAGAACACACCTGGAGCTAGAGCAGCTTTGCCAGGACCTAATAGACCACCTGGATACCGCTTCATCACAAGCCGCCATCAGGGCGGCCAGCTTCATCACCCAAGGCTCCGCGGTGCTGACGTGCAGCTTCAGCTCCGCCGTAGTAGATGCCATTAAATCTGCTGCGGAATCGGGAAAGAGGTTCAGGGTCCTGGCCGTGGAGTCAAAGGGAGGGGCACAATCATACGGACGAGAGGTGCTGAAGCAGATGGCTTCCTCAGGCATCGACGGTGAGCTGATCCCCGCCCCCGATATCCCGCGTGCAGTCCAAAGAGCCAGCATGGTGCTGGTGGGCGCCGATAAAGCGCTGCCCGACGGCTCCCTGGTCAACGGGGCGCCCAGCCTTGAGGTGGCCCAGGCCGCCAAGGGTCTGACGCCCTTCTACTCCATCTGTGAGACCTACAAGCTAGACGAAGACCCCGCTCTTGAGAAGGGCTTCGAGCTGGTGCTGCCAGAGCTCATATCAGCTTACGCCACAGAGGAGGCTATCCTCACGCCAGACCATATTGCGGACCTGTTTCGCCAGCAAACGTTACGCAGCCCCGGGTAGCCTCCCTTGCTATCCTTGCACCAGCCCACTAAAATTCACCTGTTTCGTCCGACTCTGAAAATCCGCAACAGGAGACGCGCATGAAGTTCGGGGGCTTTTGGCTTCTACAATCGCCGGGCGTGCGGCCCACCCAGGAGGTGTATGGCAACGCCCTGGAGCAGATGGTCCTTGCCGACGAGCTGGGCTACGACTCCGTTTGGCTGGCCGAGCACCACTTCTCCAACTACGGCTACTGCCCCAACCCCCTTCCCCTGGCCATCAAGGTCGCCCAGGTAACTAAGAAAGTCCGCATCGGCACAGCGGTCCTGGTGCTCCCCATATGGCATCCCCTGCGTCTGGCAGAGGATATAGCCCTAACCGACCTTCTCACCGAGGGTCGGCTGGAGGTGGGCTTTGGAAGGGGATATCAGAAGTACGAGTTTGACCGCATAGGGCTGGACATCCAGGAGAGCAGGGAGAGGTCTGAGGAGACCTTGGATATCGTCATAAAGGCCTTTACCTCCGATTCTTTCACCCATGAGGGGCACTACTACCAAATCCCCGAGACCGCCATCTATCCGAAGCCCATACAGAAGCCCCACCCGCCCTTTTGGATCGCAGCCACTACACCGGAGAGCATCCAGTCTACGGTCCGGCGCGGGCTCAACCTGTTCACCACAGGGTCCACAAGGCCCCTCAGCGTTGTGGAGAACACCTGGGGCGTCTTTCAGGATACCCTGAAGGCCGAGGGCAAGGACTCCCACGCTGAGTTCGCCGTGCAGCAGCAGGTCTTCGTGGCGGACACCGACGAAGAGGCGCGCCGCGAGATGGAGAATCCCCTTTGGCACTTCCGAATGGTCACACGTCTCCGAGGCGCCACGGAGCGGGTAGAGAAGGGCGTCGCCTACGTCGACCCGGTGGAGGGAGAGCCCTCTCTGGACGAGCTGTTCGAGAGCCGCACCGTAACGGGAAGCCCAAAGACGGTGATAGAGAAGCTGCAGCGGTACGTGGACGCCGTGGGGATGACTCATCTCAACTGCGTCATGGCCCTTGGGGCCATAGAGAACGAGAAGGTGAAGCACTCCCTGCGGCTCTTCGCCGAGCACGTCATGCCCCACTTCAAGTGAACAATGTCCTCAATACCTGCATTCCCTAGGCCGGCTTCTCTGGGGGTTCCCAGGGGGCTGTGCCCCTTCGGCGGGGGTCTGGGGGTGCCCCCCAGAAATCCTCCCGAGGGCGGAGGGTGAGAAGAACGGATTTGCTATGAATATCCCTGGGTTGAGACCGGAGGTAACAAGTTTTGTATACCATTGACTTAGAAGGCAAGAAGGGCCTGGTGTTTGGCGTGGCCAACCACCGCAGCATTGCCTGGGCCATCGCCGGCGTCCTGCACCAGGCCGGTGCGCAGATGGCCTTTACATACCAGGGTGAGCGGCTTAAAGAAGACGTCACAAACCTGGCCAAAACCCTGGGCGATCCCTTCCTCCTGGAGTGCGACGTCACCTCGGACGAGGCTGTGGCCTCCACCTTCAGGGCCGTGGGCGACCGGTTCGGGAAGCTGGACATAGTGGTCCACAGCATCGCCTACGCTAACAGGGACGACCTGGGCGGCGACTTCTCCAAGACGAGTCGGGAGGGCTTTCAGGTGGCCATGGAGATCAGCGCCTACTCCCTGATACCCATCGTGCGGCACGCCTCGGAGCTGATGACCGATGGCGGCAGCATCATCACCATGACCTTCCAGGCCTCGGAGCGAGTCTTCCCAGGCTACAACGTCATGGGCACGGCCAAGGCCGCCCTGGAGAACGAGGTGCGGCAGCTTGCGGCGGAGCTGGGCACCAAAAACATACGCGTCAACGCCATCTCCGCCGGGCCCCTGGACACCGTGTCTTCTCGGGTCATATCCGGCTACCGCGATATGAAGCGCATCCACGCCGAAAGGTCTCCCATGCAGCGCAACATCACCCACGAAGAGGTGGCCAAGACGGCCCTCTACCTCTGCAGCGACCTCTCCAGCGCCGTCACCGGTTCCATCATCTACGTGGACACAGGCTACAATGTTATGGGAATATAGGTGCATAGCTACCTTCAATTCCCATTACACCGGGGAGGCCTTTAGAGACATGGGCAATGGAAAGACTGCAGATATGCTATTTCCCAACATGACCATCGGTGTAATGGGCTCCGCTGGAGGCGAGTTGGACCCAAAGGTGTGCAAGCGTGTACGCCTGCTGGGGAGCGCCATAGCTCAGAGGGGCCACGTCCTGATAACGGGCGCCTGCCCAGGACTGCCTCATGAGGCGGTGCTGGGAGCCAAGTCGGCTGGTGGTTTCGTCGTGGGTGTTTCTCCCGCCCTTAACCTGCAGGAGCACATCGACGAGTATCGCTCGCCGACCCGGGGATACGACGCCATCATCTACACCGGAAGCGGGCTCATGGGGAGGGAGATCAAGAACATCAGAAGCTGTGACGTAATCATCTTTGCGGGTGGTCGCTCCGGGACCCTGGGGGAGTTCGCCATCGCCTACGACGAGGGCAAGGTGATTGGCGTCCTGGAGAACACGGGCGGCATCACCGAGCATCTGGAAGAGATTATCGTCATGGTGGACAAGAAGACCGAGTCCATTGTCTGCTACCACTCGGACCCCGAGAGCCTGCTGGCCGAGCTAGAGGAGATCTACAGGGAGCGCATTCTCCCCGGCTACCTGAAGGCCATGAAGGGCCACGACCCCGACGGGGTAATGGGCCCGTAGCGTCCGGAGTAGCGCGTACGCAGGTTCGTACTACCTCTTTCCCTTCTCTCAGAGGACACACCCTCTATGCCGCTATGTCTCTTCTCTGAAAGACCAGTACCGCCGCGCCGAAGGTGATGGCGGCGAGCCCCAGAAGAAGTCCCACATGCAGGGCCGGAAAGTCCGGGGCCAGGGCTATGGCCACCGGGTCGTAGTAGTGGAAGATGGAGGCGGGATCTATAGGCTCCAGGAGCTCAAAGAGGCTGGAGATGAAGTCGATGAGGAAGAAGAGCAGGGTCAGGCCGGTAGCCAAAAGGGTGGCCCGTCCGCCGTCGCTGCTGAGGGCGGAGAAGAGGTAGGAGTACCCCATAATCACCATGGCCAGGCAGAGGGCGTTGAACCCTATGACCAGAAAGGGGCCGACGCCAACGCTGTCGGTGAGGCCCGCCACCGCTACCCCGATGAAGGTGCCCACCAGCAGGGCGGCCACGAGCAGTATGAGGGCCAGCAGAGTTTCTCCCCCTCGGCCTAGCACCAGATGGTAACGGGGAATGGGTCGCGCCAGGAGCAGGAGGATAGTACGCTGCTCTATCTCCCTGGCCAGGGCGCCCGAGGCGGTGGCGATGGCAAAGGCGGAGACGATGATGAGGAAGAGGGGGTGGCGAAAGCCGATGGCGATGTACCCCTGTGCTCCCTTGGCCAGCAGCAGGTTACCCTCGGCCTTTAGCAGGGCGGACACGCCTTTGGGAATCTCCTCGGCAAAATCCCTCCCGAACTCCTCGAAGCTGGTGGCTATGAGGATTCCGAAACCCACGACCAGGGTGTAAGTAAATAGCATGGGCCAGCGATAGCCCTTGAGGGTCTTAAGAAGAATGGTGGACATCGGTCCCCATCTCCGCTTCGGGCCTGTAGTAGCTGAGGAAGATATCCTCTAGGTCGGGCTGCTCAAAGGCCATGTCCTCCAGGTCCAGCTTGGCAACCTCTCTCAATAATGCGTTCACCTCTCCCCTGACCAGCAGGCGGACCCTACGGCTGTCCCGCTCGACGGAGACCACCCCAGGCCAATCTTGGAAGTTGTCAGTTGTCTCCGTGGCCAGGACAAGCTCCATCTGGCGCAGCTTCCTTTTACGCAGCTCCTGGACCTCCTCCACGGCCACCAGCGAGCCCTGACGGATAATGCCCACCCTGCTGCACAGTCGCTCCACCTCGGGTAGGATATGAGAGGAGAAGAATATGGTGCGGCCGCGGGCCTGGAAGTCGAAAAGAACCTCAAAGAGGGCCTGCTGCATGAGGGGGTCTAGCCCCTCGGTGGGTTCGTCCATCATCAGCAACTCGGGGTCGTGCTGAAGGGCCTGGATGATGGCCAACTTCTGTCGCATGCCCCGGGAGTAGCCTTTGACTTTACGGGCCAGGTCCTCTTGGCTCAGCTCCAGGTGATCGCAAAGCTCCTGTCGAAGGGCCGGCCGGCTGCCGTATTGCAGACGGCTCAGGTAGTCCAGCAGCTCCAGACCTGTGAAGCTGCCGTAGATGCTAGGCGAGTCCGGCAGGAAGCCGGTACGAGCCTTGATACGAATAGCATCCTTCCAGCAGTCCAGCCCCAGCACCTGGGCGCGACCATCGGTGGCCCGCAGGAAGCCGGTGAGGATGCGTATGGTAGTGGTCTTACCAGAGCCGTTGGGCCCAAGGAATCCAAAGATCTCTCCCTCAGCCACCTCCAGGTCCAATCCCTGAATTCCCAGAACCTTACTGTAGAATTTAGTGAGGCCTTCTGTTTTGATTGCAGCAGTCATATGGCTGCAGGATACCGCCAATAGTTATAACCAGGCAACCCGAGAGATTGTTCTTACCTGACATGGTGAAGAATCGAATCAATCCAAAGACGCTATCTGTGGCTAGTCCGCGGCGTCCTGTTGCCTGCGCACAAGCGACCCAGCTAGTACAAGGCCAGCCTGGGCGCAGGCGAACACTATATCTCTACCAGCGGCCTCCACGTCCTCCACCACCACCACCACTACGTCCACCACCATACCCGCCACCGCCACCGCCACCGCCACCGCCAAAGCTTCGCTCCGGTCGAGGCCGGGCCTCGTTGACAGTTACGGCGCGTCCACCGAATTCCTTGCCGTTGATAGCGCCGATCGCAGCCTGAGCTTCTGCACTTGTCGGCATTTCAACAAAGGCGAACCCCTTCGGGCGGTCTGTGTCGCGATCCCGAATCATTGAGACCTCTTGCACCTGACCATGGGCTTCGAAAGCTTCGCGTAGCTCCTGCTCGCTCGTTTCAAAACCAAAGTTCCCTATGTAAATCCTCAATTTCTTTTCCTCTCTTGCAGATCTGCGTTAGTTACCCGCCGATAATTGTCCAGAGGGGGCAAATATTGCCCCCTCTGTGTTCTGTCGCGCCTTTACCAGCTTGGCCGTCCGGCTGTCTGCTGTTTGCTGAAGCATTCACTGCAGTAAACCGGACGATCGCCACGGGGCTGGAACGGGACCGTGGTATCTTTGCCGCATTCGGCGCAGACCACGGGATACATCTCACGCTGGCCTTGGCCGTAACCACCATTCCGCTCGTTGCGGCGGGTCTGACGGCACGAGTCACAGCGCTTGGGCTCGTTGGTGAAACCCTTCATGGCATGGAACGACTGATCGTCCGCGCTGAAGGTAAACGGCTGCCCACAATCCTGACACGTAAGTGTCTTGTCCTCGTAGTTCATCGGTGAACTCCTTTCTTGCAGTAGTTGGCAGGAGCATGGTCACCGATACAGAGGATGCCTTGGAGAGTCGGGTGGGCACGCTTAGGACGCAATGCAGAATCCAGAAGGGGCACAGAAGACGCTATAGACAATCTGGGGTATGGGTGCAAACATCTACCACTGAACGATAGTTTACCACAAATGACAGAAGATTTCTTATGACCGCCGTTACATTAACCGAGTTTGCGCGATACCTGATGTCACAGATAAAAAGACGCTAGGTCGGACGAAAAGGTCGGAACGCGCCACACGGGGGAGGGTAAGAGACAGGACAGCCAGCCCACTATTGCTCGGCTAGGACACGGGCCTTCCCGCGACCCAGGCGATGGCGCTCGTCGTTGAGGAGGATGCGCTTGCGGAGGCGCATATTCTTGGGCGTGACCTCCACGACCTCATCCTCAGCAATGAAGTCCAAAGCCTCTTCAAGGCTCATCAGCATCGGAGGAGTGAGCTTGACGGCTATGTCAGACGTGGAGGACCGCACGTTGGTCTGCTTCTTCTCTTTGCACACGTTGACCACCAGGTCGTCGTCACGAGCATGTAGTCCAACGACCATTCCCTCATAGACTGGGACGCCGGGCTCGATGAAGGTCAAACCCCGCTGCTGGGCGTTATTCAGTCCGTAGGTCAATGCGACGCCAGTCTCGGAGGCGACGAGAGCTCCCGCTCGAGTGGACTTCACCTCGCCCTGCAGCGGCTCGTACCCCATGAAGAGGCTGTTCGTCTCTCCATTTCCCCTGGTCGCCTTCAGGAAAAAGCTCCGAAAGCCGATGAGCCCGCGCGTGGGAATCTCAAACTCCAGTCGCACTTGCCCCTGGCTATCGCCACGCATATCCGTCATCCGTGCCAACCGAGAGGAGAGGTTCTCTATCATTAACCCAACGCTCTCTTCACCCACATCCAGGACCAGTTGTTCATACGGCTCCTGCTTCTGCCCACCCGCGACCTTGATAATGGCTTCCGGCTTAGAAACTTGGAACTCATAGCCATCCCGGCGCATCGTCTCTATGAGGATGGCCAGGTGTAGCTCACCGCGTCCCGAGACCAGGAACGTGTCGGCGCTGTCCGTGTCCTGCACACGCAGGCCCACATTGGTCTGGAGTTCATCTAAGAGGCGCTTTTGAAGCTGTCTCGTGTTCACATAGCGTCCATCCTGTCCGGCGAAGGGCGAGGTATTCACCCCAAAGGTCATCTGGACAGTCGGTTGGCCGATGTCGATGCCGGGCAACTCCTCCGGTTCATCTGCCGTGGCTATGGTGTCGCTGATGGCCACATGGTCAAGCCCGGAAAGCGCGATGATCTCGCCCGCCTCCGCTCTGCTTACCTCTTCCCGCGAGAGCCCGTCATAGACGAAAAGCTTGGCCACCTTGTGGATGGTTGTCATGCCGTCTCGCGCCATACGGGCCACTGCGTCTCCCACCGATACGCTCCCCCGGGCAATACGTCCCACCGCAATCTGCCCCAGGTGACTGTCATAGCTAAGCGCGGCCACCAAAAGTTGGAAGCCACCGTGAACGTCGCCGGTGGGCGGAGGGATATGCTCCAAGATGGCCTCGAAGAGAGGCGCCATGCTGCTTGGCTGGTCTTTCGGGTTGGCCAAGGCGTACCCCGTCTTGGCATCGGTATAGAAGAACGGGAAGCTCAGTTGCTCGGCGTCCGTGGCCAACTCCAGGAAGAGGTCCTGTACCATGTTGGCAACCTCCGCCGGACGGGCGAAGGGCCGGTCGATCTTGTTGATGACGACGATGGGTTTGAGGTGCTTCTGGAGGGCAAGACGTAGCACGAAGCGTGTTTGGGGCATCGGGCCATCCACGGCGTCGATGACGAGAAGGCATCCATCGGCCATGTTCAGAACCCGCTCAACCTCGCCACTGAAGTCAGCATGGCCGGGCGTGTCGATGATGTTGATCTTCACCCCCAGATAGGATACGGCGGTGTTCTTGGCAAGAATGGTCATGCCCTTTTCTCGTTCCAGCTCGTTGCTGTCGAGGAACAGCTCGCCGACCAACTCCTTCTTACGCAAAACATGGCTCTGCTTGAGCATGGCATCCACCAGAGTGGTCTTGCCGTGGTCCACGTGAGCAATGATGGCGATATTTCTGATGTCTTTGGGCATGGCTACCTTTACCGGAGCGCAAAAACTGGCCCCCAAGGGCCAGTGTACTAAGATGATTATAGCATGTTCCGAACCCGGGCGGGCTCGCGGTGGTCAATGCACGCCCGCCGCCGATAGCTTCGGGGGCTAGGAGCAAGCGTGGTGGCAGTCAGCGTGGACGCCCTCAATCAAGCCATTCCTTCCGTATATAGTGTGTCCATATGCAAAGCATAATATGACCTGCCCCAAGAACTGGTCCAGATCTCATGTGAGGCAAACTGGGCCAAGAAGGGCCCTGGAAGAAACACACAGCGGAGGAGATCATCGGGTCCTCAGGCTTCACAACTGTCCAACAGTCGCTGGCACGCTGCACTATTGGCACCCAGCCGAAGTGGGACAGTTGGCAAGACAAGGGGCCGACGTAACAACCCCTACATCCCCTGCTAGACTGGACTTACGGAACACCTCAAGGGGCAAGGGGAGTCAGTGGTCGTTAAAAGGAATACCGTAGCTACCTTGACAGACAGCTTTCGACGATGTAGCATAACACCTCGTGAGGCGATGTATCGGCCCCCCTGCTGCATCCCATTGTCCATAGCTGACAAAGGAAGGGCTCCGGTGGTCAACCCTGCTACAGACCTTTCAGCGCGGGGCGTCAATTCTCTTCCCGATTTCTTCGGGAGGTATAGGGATGAGTTGGCCCGCTCGTTGAGGACCAGCCTGAATGAGGGAACGCCGGGCCTGTACGATTTACTGCGATACCATATGGGCTGGGCAGACCCTCAAGGCCGCCCCCAAAGGGGCGCCGAGGGCAAGGCGCTGAGACCCACCCTCTGTCTCTTCTCCTGCGAGGCCGTGGGCGGAGAGTGGAGCAGGGCCATGCCGGGCGCCGTGGCCTTAGAGCTCATCCACAACTTCTCCCTGGTGCATGACGATATACAGGACCGCGACGAAGAGCGCCATCACCGGCCCACGGTCTGGTCCATCTGGGGGGAGCCCAAAGCCCTGGTGGCCGGCAACGGCATGAGGGCCATCGCCGACAGGGCGGTGTGGGACTTGCTGGGAGAGGGATTGCCGGAATCCATCGCCCTGGAGGTATCGAGCCTCCTCTCCTCCGCCTACCTGGAGATGATCGAAGGCCAGTACCTGGACCTGAGCTATGAAGCCAGCCTGGACATCGGCGTAGAAGACTACTTGGCCATGATCTCCCTTAAAACGGGCGCCCTCCTGCGCTGCTCCATGCATATCGGAGCCCTGATGGGCACCGAGGACGGCGAGACCAGAGACGCCTTCAGCAGATGTGGAACAGCCCTGGGACAGGTCTTCCAAATACGGGATGACCTCCTGGGCGTCTGGGGCAAAGAGGAGATTACCGGGAAACCTGTTGGGGAGGATATCCTCAGAAAGAAGAAGTCCTTTCCTATTGTCTATGCCCTGAACAGGGCTACCGACAAGGAGAGAGACGTCCTATGCTCTGCCTATGCCGAAGACGCTATGGGGGATGATGATGTAGAGAGAGTCCTCGGCATTATGGAGGAGTTAGGGGTTATACAGTCGGGGCAGGAGCTGGCAGAGACGAAATGCCATGAGGCCTTGCAAGCCCTTAGTTCTGCCAGGCTTATCCCCGGGGCCATGAATGAGATAGAGGAGTTGGTAGCCTTCCTGCTGACCAGGAATAGGTAAAGCTTTGAAGAAGCGTCAAGGCAGGGTAGCCTGCTTTGAAAGGAGCTGAACATGGCTAGGCCAATGGAATTGGCACTGCGTTTTGGATGGCACATTTTCAAGAACAAGATACGGGGGAGAAAACGGTTTCCCCTGGTCACCATGCTGGAACCCCTGGAGATGTGCAATCTGGCCTGCGAAGGGTGCGGGCGCATCCGGGAGTATGAGTCCGTAATACACAGGACCATGACCGCCGACGAATGCCTCAGCGCCGTAGCGGAGTCTGGGGCGCCCATCGTGTCCATTGCCGGCGGCGAGCCAACCATGCATCCACAGATCGGCGAGATCGTCAACCGCATTACCGCTCAAAAGAAGTTCGCATACATGTGCACCAACGGCCTGCTGATGGAGCGGGTGATGAAGCAGGTGAAGCCCTCCAAGTACTTCTGCTTCGTAGTACACCTGGACGGTATGGAGGAGCAGCATGATAAGTCGGTATACCGTAAGGGCGTATTCAAGGTAGCTATGAGGGCTGTCCAGTCGGCACTAGACAAGGGGTACCGCGTCTGCTCCAACACCACCATCTTCAAGGGCAGCGACATCGACGACCTCCACCAGCTCTTTGGAACCCTGACGGACATGGGCATAGAGGGGTGCATGGTGGCACCAGGCTTCGATTATGAGTCCGTCCCCAACCAGGACCTTTTCTTGACCAGAAAAGAGTCCCACGAATACTTCAAGAAGGTGCTGGACCCCTCCAAGAATTTCCGCTTCTACAACAACCCCCTCTACCTGGATTTCTTGAGGGGCAACAGGGACTATCAATGCACCGCCTGGTCCAATCCCACCTATACTATTATGGGGTGGCGCAAGCCATGTTACCTCCTGGCCACCGAGGGCCATACTCAGGATGTCAATGAACTCATGGATGGAGCCCTCTGGGAGAAGTACGGAGTCGGAAAAGACGACCGCTGCGCCAACTGCATGATGCACTGCGGGTTTGAGTCGGCCACCATCTTCGGCGCCATGAGCAATCCCAAGGACTTTATTCCCATGATCAAGGGTATGGCGTTCAATAAGAGCGGCATCGGAGCAGGATAGCAGTAAGGCCTTTTCTGGAGAGCTTGAGTGATCTCTATTATAGTGGCCTTTAAAGACGAGGCCAGGGACTATATAAAAGCCAACCGCCTTCACGGCAGCGGAGGAGGAGGGCTGCCTCGATTTTACGTCGACGAAGCTCATCATCACCCTGCGTTGGTTGTGAGCGGCGTTGGCCGTGAAAGGGCTCAGAGAGCCACACAACAGCTCCTGACCTCGGGCCCGCCCTCTCTGATCATCTCCGCCGGCTTTGCCGGAGGAGTGCGAAGCCATCTCCGACCTGGCGAACTCATCCTCTGCCGACGCCTCTACGCTCCGGTGGAAGGGCAAGGACAAACCTCGGATTACATAGAGGCACAAGACTCTCTGATAGTCAAAGCACAGGAGGTCTTAGAGAGTACGGGCCTGAGATACTGTGTGGGAGCGTCCATGGCCCTTCAACAGGTGGCTTCTTCCTCGGAGAAGCAATGGCTCGGAGATAATTACCCCGTAGACGTAGTGGACATGGAGAGCTACTGGGTCGCTGCGACCGCAGCTGAACAGGGTGTCCCGTGCCTAGCCTTGCGCGCGGTACTGGACCCTCTAGCGGAGAGCCTTCCAGCCTTCGACCTCGACTTCACCCGGGAAGGGGGAAGTGGCTGGCGGAGCGCCCTGAAATATGTGTTTAAACGACCCTGGAAGATCCCTCTCCTGATACGGCTGTCCGGAGAGGCTGGTGCCGCCCAGGGGTCGCTATCGCAGGCCCTATCTACCGTGGTCCCAAGACTAGCAGCTGAGGTAGGGGAGGTGGCCAGTTTGTCATGAAGGCTCTGGTCACAGGAGCCACCGGGTTCATAGGTAGCAACGTCGCCAGGGCCCTGCTGAAAAGAGGACACCGGGTCCAGGCCTTAATAAGAAGGGGGAGCGACACAAGAAATATCGACGATCTAGACATAGAGCGGTTCCAGGGCGATATCCGAGACGCCAAGGCGGTCGGGGAGGCTGTAAAGGAATGTGACGCCGTCTTTCATACTGCGGCTCTGTACAGCTTATGGGAGCCCAATTCCAGGCTCTTCTACGAGATAAATGTAGTGGGCACCCAGTGTGTGCTGGAGGCCTGCTTGGAGGCAAAGGTAGAGCGGGTGGTCTACACCAGCACCGTAGCCGCAGTAGCTCCTCCAAGGGAGGGAGTGCCCAGCAATGAAGAGTCTTGGCCCAGCAACGACGATCTGTATGGAAACTACCATCGCACCAAGACCCTGGCCGAAAGGGCAGCCCTCAAGCTACACGAACAGGGGCTGCCTCTAGTGGTGGTCAACCCCACCCTCCCCATAGGCCCCTGGGATGTCAAGCCGACGCCAACGGGTAAGATCATCCTGGACTTTCTCCGAGGAAGGTTACCGGCCTACGTGGACACGGGCTTCAATGTGGTAGACGTAGAGGATGTGGCAGAGGGGCACGTCCTGGCTATGGAGAAGGGGCGTATCGGTCAGCGTTACCTACTGGGCAACAGGAACATGACCCTGAGAGAGTTCCTGGGAGAGTTGGAGGCAGTCAGCGGAAAAAGGGCGCCCAACATGAAGATACCTCTCTGGCTGGCTCTTGGGACAGCCTACATTGATAACGTTATCCAGGGGAGCATACTGGGACAGGAGCCACTGATACCCCTGGAGGGTGTTATGGCGGCCCGCCACCCGATGTATGTGGACTGCAGCAAGGCCGTCAAGGAGCTAGGGATGCCACAAGCGCCCGTGGACCAGGCCATTGCCAAGGCCGTGACCTGGTTCAGGGACCGAGGGTATGTATAAAGAGATACTGGACTTGTAAAGGTATTTATTTAGCTTTCGCCGGGAGGCGGAGAAGGCACGACTACAACGGGGGGACAGCACCGGAGGGCCGATAGAAAGTCGGCCTATCAAAACGCTGGTTGATGAGTCGTAGAATGGTTAGACAACCTACAGAGATAGATAGCTCTGCGAAGCCCGCTACTATGGAAAAGACCATAGAGCGGGGGCAGGGGTATCTTCTGGGCATCCAGTACTCAGAAGGCTACTGGTGGGGAGAGCTGGAGACCAACCCCACCATGGAGGCGGAATATCTCCTGCTGACCCACTTCCTGGGGCTGGCCAATCCGGAGCGATGGCGAAAGCTGGTCAACTCCATAGTCGGCAGGCAGCGAGAGGACGGCACTTGGGGCCAGTATTACGGCGCCCCAGGCGACCTGAGCACCACGACGGAGTGCTACTTCGCGCTGAAACTGGCAGGCGTCTCACCAGATGAGCCCTTCATGAAGAGGGCCCGGGAGTTCATCCTATCCCAGGGTGGCGTCCCCAAGACCCGCGTTTTCACCAAAATATGGCTGGCTCTCTTTGGCCAATGGGACTGGAAGGGCACGCCTACCATGCCACCCGAGGTGATGTTCCTGCCCTCCTGGTTCCCGCTTAACATCTATGACTTCTCCAGCTGGGCCAGGGCAACCATTGTTCCCATGTTCATCCTTCTGACGGAGCACCCGGTATGTCCCGTGCCGGACCATGCTCACATCGATGAGCTTTACCCCAACTCCAGGAGCGAGACCGACTATTCGTTGCTCAAGCCCAAAGAGATGTTGGGATGGCGGGGCCTCTTCTACTACGCAGACCGCCTCTTGAAGCAGGCGGAGAAGTCGGCCTGGAAGCCCACTCGAAGTCGCGCCCTACGCCTGGCCGAAGATTGGATCCTCTCCCATCAGGAGGCGGATGGAAGCTGGGGTGGGATTCAGCCCCCCTGGGTCTACTCTCTGATGGCCTTGAAGTGTCTTGGGTATCCCTCGGACCACCCGGTCATAGCCAAGGGGATGCAGGGGTTTGAAGGGTTCGCCATCGAAAAAGGAGATACCTGGCGGGTCCAGGCCTGTCTCTCGCCGGTTTGGGATACGTGCCTGGCCATGATAGGCCTTCTGGACTCCAGCCTACCTCCAGACCATCCGGCGCTGGTCAAGGCGAGCCAGTGGATGCTCAAGGAGCAGATCCGAGCCGGCGGCGATTGGCAGGTGCGCAACGGGAAATTGCAGCCCGGCGGCTGGGCCTTCGAGTTCGAAAACGACCGCTATCCAGACATAGACGACGTCTCAGAGGTCATCATGGCTCTGGACCAAGTGAGGTTGCCCAACGAGCGGGACAAAAAAGAGGCCGTGGCCCTGGGCGTCCAATGGGTCCTGGGAATGCAGAGTGAAAACGGTGGGTGGGCCGCCTTCGACAAGGACAATACCAGGTCAATCATCAGCCGGATTCCCTTCTCTGACTTTGGAGAGGTCCTTGATCCTCCAAGCGTGGATGTGTCGGCCCATCTGGTAGAGATGTTCGGAAGGCTGGGCTATCGAAAAGAGTTCCCTCCTGTAGCAAAGAGCTTGAGCTGGATCCTGTCGGAACAGGAGCCCGATGGCTGCTGGTTCGGCAGGTGGGGGGTGAACTACGTCTATGGAACTGGGGCGGTCCTTCCCGCTCTGGAGGCCATCGGCGAGGATATGAGCCAGAATTATGTGAGACGAGCGGTGCAGTGGCTCCTTGACCATCAGAACACCGACGGCGGATGGGGAGAGAGTTGCGCTTCCTACGTGGACCCCTCATCCAGAGGCAGGGGACCCAGCACGGCATCCCAGACGGCCTGGGCCCTGATGGCCCTCCTTGCGGCGGGAGAAGGAGGCCATCCAGCCACCGAGCGCGGCATCCAATACCTAGCCGATACTCAACAGGAGGACGGCTCTTGGGATGAGCCCTACTTTACAGGGACCGGCTTTCCCGGTTACGGTGTAGGGCAGCGGCTAAAGAGCTACCTGTTGCCTGAAAAGGACGGCTTTCAGACCAAAGCTCTCCCCGCGGGCTTTATGATCAACTATCATTTATATCGCAATTACTGGCCGTTAATGGCCCTAGGTAGATATAAACGCTTCATAGAAGGAGCTAAGGTATCATGTTGACAAAAGATGTCGGAACATCCAACAACCCTTTGATTGGGCGCCCTATGAAAGCCTGTACTTATACCTTGAAGCTGGAGTCCACCTGCGCCCCTGAGTTCATCGATATCACGGACCAGGCCGTCCAGATAATACGCGAGTCTCAGGTGGAGATGGGCTTTGCGGTTATTTACTCAACCCACACAACGGCCGCCATCAAGATCAACGAAAACGAGCCCCTTCTGATGATTGATATGGCCAATTTCCTGGAGCGAATAGCCCCCAGGAACGGTACCTACGGACACAACGACTTCTCTGTCCGCACCGTGAATATGACGGAGGACGAGTGCCCCAACGGGCACGCTCACTGCCAGCACCTGGTCCTCTCCGCCAGCGAGACGGTACCCATTGTGAACGGCCAGTTGACCCTGGGCAAGTGGCAGCGGATCTTTATGCTGGAGCTGGATAGGCCTAGAGCCAGGGAAGTAATAATCCAGGTCCTGGGAGTGTAGGGGGAGCCATGGAGTCCCTGGCTGCCGGTGGTCCGAGCAGCTACACCGTCCAGGAGGCCACGGCTCTCTGCGAGAAGCTGGCCAAGACTCACTATGAAAACTTCACAGTAGTCTCCTGGTTCCTGCCGAAAGATAAGCGCCAGCACTTTTACAACGTTTACGCCTTTTGTCGCCGGGTGGACGACCTGGGAGACGAGGCTCCCGGCGATCGGCTTCACCTGCTGGACTTGTGGGAGCAGGACCTGCAGAGTTGCTACAATGGCACACCTTCCCACCCGTACCTGATTGCCCTTCAGCAGACCATCCGCACCTTCGACATCCCGGCGGAGCCCTTCCTGAAGCTCATTGAGGCCAACCGACTGGACCAGGCTCGCAATCGCCACCCCACATACCAAGACCTGGACTTCTACTGTCAGCATTCGGCCAATCCCGTGGGCCATCTGGTGCTCTATGTCTGCGGTTACAGGGACGAAGAGCGACAGCGCCTCTCGGACTGCACCTGCACCGCCCTGCAACTGGCTAACTTCTGGCAGGATGTGGTCAGGGACTACGCTATAGGCCGCATCTACATACCGCTGGAGGACATGGATCGATTCGGTTACACGGAGGAGGAGCTGGCCGGGGGTGTGGTCAACGACGCCTTCCGGCAGTTGATGGCCTTTGAGGTGGAGCGGGCCCGGAATCTCTTCCGAGAGGGGCTGAAGCTTGTGGGCATGATGCGCGGCACCCTGAGGCTGGATATCGCACTCTTCAGCTTGGGCGGCATGAGGATCCTGGACTTAATCGAGAAACAGAACTACGACGTCTTAAGCAGGAGGCCCTCTCTTTCCAAAGCTGGTAAGATGGGTCTGATGGCAAAGGCCATATGGCTGCTGGCCACCAGAGGCCGTATCTGATAGCCCTGGGGGCCGCATCTGTGGTTGCCTTTCGAAATAGCTCACGGCTTGGTAGGGTGATACGGCAGAGTAGGCGCTCCATAGACACGAAGGTCAACCCCGGAGGGTTACGGGATTGGGTAAGGACGCGGAGATAGAACAGGCCTATCAGCACTGCCAGCTCGTCGCCAAGGAGCAGGCCAGAAACTTCTACTACGCCTTCGTGACTCTTCCTCTCAAGAAGCGGCGCGCCATATATGCGGCCTACGCCTTCTGCCGCCTCTGCGACGACATCGCCGACGCCGATATGCCACTGGAGGCCAAGGTCAATGAGTTAGCATCCCTCCAGCAGCAACTGGAGCAGAGCTTCCACAATGAGCCCAACGGGCCAGTCTTCATGGCTTTGCGGGATGCCTCCGACGCCTTCTCCATCCCAGTGGACTACTACCTGGAGGTGATGCGCGGCGTCAGGATGGACCTGACCTACTCCCGCTATCAGACCTTTGATGAGCTGAAATCATACTGCTACGGGGTGGCCTCTGTCGTGGGCCTCATATGCATTCAGGTCTTTGGCTACAAGGACCCCAGCGCCAGAGACTACGCCGTTGACCTGGGTCTGGCCATGCAGCTCACCAACATCCTGAGAGACGTCAAGGAGGACGCCCAGAGGGGCCGCATATACCTGCCCCTGGAGGAGATGAAGGAATTCGGATACTCAGAAGAGGAGCTGTTCGACGGCGCAGTCAATCCAGCCTTCTTAGACCTAATGGCCTTCCAGGTACGCAGGGCCCGTGAATACCTTGAGAGGGGGCGCCGTCTTATTCCCCTTCTATCTCACCGCTCCAGGGCATGCCCGGCCATTCTGCATGGGATTTATAGCCGAGTCCTTGACCGGATAGAGAGGTCAGAGTATAACGTCTTCAACGGCAGGATTGGGCTGGCCACCTCGGAGAAGGTCCTGCTGACGGCAAAGATATGGATACAAAGCCTGTTTCCGGGGAATCCCGTTCATCGACAGTCCTAGTCCTGGGGGGAGGACTGTCTGGACTATCGGCCGCCTGCCATCTCCTGGACAATGGATACCGCGTCAGCCTCATCGAGAAGCGGCCCTTCCTAGGGGGGCGTGCCTTCTCCTTCAAGGACGAAGAGAGCGGAGTGGAGGTGGACAACGGCCAGCACGTATTTATGGGCTGTTGCCACTACTATATTGATTTCCTCAAAAAAATCGGGGCCTACAAGAACGCCTTCATACAGGATAGGCTCCATCTCCAGGTCATCGGGCGGGACAAAGTAGCCACACTGTTGAGCCGTCCGCAGCTTGGCGACCTGCACCTGCTTCCCTCCATCCTGGGATACACGCACCTCAGCATTAAGGAGCGGCTACAAGCCATGAACGCCCTGCTGAGCATCAAGCGCACCGACTGCCTTGCCCATGCTGAGGAGCTGGACGGCCAGAGCTTCTACCAGTGGCTGAGGGAGCACCACCAGAGTGAACGCGCCATCAGGAACCTCTGGAACCTCATTATCCTGCCCACCCTCAATGAAGATGCGCATACCGCCAGCGCCCTGATGGCCATTATGGTGTTTCAGGAGGGCTTGCTCAAATCGCCCAAGGAGGCGACCATCGGCCTCTCCAAGATCGGTTTGACATCCTTGGCGGGAGAGCCTGCCGCCAGGTACATTGAGGAACGAGGCGGCGGCCTTGTCATGGGGAGGGCGGCGACCTCCATCCAGATAGACCAGGGCAAGGTGCAGGGGATAGAGGTGGCCGGCGGCAATCCCTTCGTAGCCGACTACTACGTCAGCGCCCTCCCCTTTGACGTCCTAACGCAGCTTCTACCGACGGCGGTGGCCCAGGACTCCTTCTTCTCCCGGGCCAGCGAGCTGGACTACGCCCCCATTGTTGGCGTGCATCTCTGGTACGACCGGCGTGTTATGGATGGCGATATGGCCGGCTTTGTGGACAGCCCGCTGCAGTTCCTCTTCAACAAGAGCCGTATACAGGGGCAAAACGATGGCCCCGGCCAGTACCTGTGCATCTCTCTAAGCGGTGCGTGGCAGTACAACGAGATGTCCAAGTCCGAGGTCAGGGACCTCTTTGTTCAGGAGATGGAAGCCCGCTTTCCCCGCGCCAAAGGCGCAAAGCTGGAGAGGGTCCTGGTGGTAAAGCAGCCTCAGGCCACCTTCCGATCCGTTCCTGGAGCTGGAAGCCATCGGCTACCCCAGAGAACTCCCATCCCCAACCTCTTTTTGGCCGGCGAGTGGACAGACACAGGCTGGCCCTCCACCATGGAGGGCGCAGTCCGCAGTGGGATCATGGCTGCCGAGGCCCTGGCCGCCAGAGATATGGTATGAAGGCCCTTGTCCTGGCCCCCTTCTCCTCGGACGACCTCCAGCAGTTGAGCAGGGTCACCACGTTATCCTACGAGAGCTGGACGGAGACTCGTAAGTTGTACGACCCGGAGGAGCTGGCTTCTCGCGTCAACCGGGAGGATATAGGCATCCTGGTCGTGGAAGCCGACTTTCTCTTCAGCGAGGTGTTTGAGAAGGCCAGACCCCTAAAGCTGGTAGGTGTATGCAGGAACGCTCTGAACCACATCGATGTGGAGTCTGCCACGGAGCAGGGAGTCCTGGTGGTGAACACCCCCTCCAGGAACGCCCAGGCCGTCGCTGAGCACGCCCTGGGCCTGATGTTCTCCCTCTCCCGGCGTATACCTCAAGCCCACGGATACGTTGCCACCGGCCTTTGGCAGGACCCCGTGGAGCCCTACATATCCATGAGGGGCGTTGAGCTTTCTGGAAAGACCCTGGGCATAGTGGGCCTGGGAGCCATAGGGCGGCGCCTGGCCCGGATGGCCAGGGCCCTCGGGATGCGCGTGGTGGGGTATGACCCCTACGTCGTGAAGCCTCCCGGCAGAGTTGCGATGGTCGGGCTGGAGTCGCTGCTGAGGGAGTCGGACTTCGTGAGCATTCACGCGCCCCTTACTCCTGGGACCGAGGGCCTAATAGATGCGCAGAAGCTGTCCCTGATGAAGCCCACCGCCTATCTGGTGAACACCTCAGAGGCCGCCATTGTGGACCAGGAGGCGTTGGTCTCCGCCCTGGAGACGGAACGGATAGGCGGCGCCGCCATGGACGTCTTCGAGACGCACCCGGTCTCCTCGGAGAGCCCCTTGCTGAAACTGTCCAACGTGGTTTTGACCCCCCACCTGGGAGGCGCCACCGACGGAACGGTGGCGCGCCAGTCCCGAATGATGCTAACCGACATTCTGCGCTTTCTGGAAGGAAAGCGTCCGAGGAACCTGGTCAACCCCCAAGCCTGGGTCAGAGATGGCCGGTAAGCACACCCTAGTGCTGGACGCCGGCACCAGCGAAGTTCGCGCCCATATCTTCGATATGGGCGGCCGTCTGGTTGCATCAAGCGCGATTCCTTGGGTCTACAAAACGTCGGAGGATACCTCTCCTCTGGCCCGGGAGTTTGAGTCGGAGGCCCTTTGGCGTGACGTTCAACAAACAGTGAGTCAGGTCGTTAAGCGGGCGAAGGTCCCGGCCAGCGAGATTGCCGCCATCTCGATAACCAGTCAGCGTCAGGGGTTGGCGCTCCTGGACCGAAAGGGGCGGGAGCTATACCTGGGCCCCAACGTGGACCTAAGGGCCGTCTTCAAGGGTGGCGAAATCGACGAGCGGCTAGGGGAGAGGGTCTACCAGGTTACGGGACACTTTCCATCCTTCTTGCTGGCGCCCGCTAAGCTGCGCTGGTTCCAGGCCCACCAACCTCAGCTCCACGACAGGATCGCCCAGGTGTGCACCCTCGGCGACTGGCTGGGCTTGAAGCTTACCGGTACGTTGACGTCGGAGACCACCCTGGCTGGAGAAGCGGGGTTGCTGGACATCAAGGAACGCGACTGGTGCTACGAGCTTTTGGAGGAGTTGGGAATTGCCCACGACATGCTTCCACCCTTGATTCCACCCGAAACGGCATCGAAGCCCCTGTCAAAATCGCTGGCGAAGGAGTGGGGTCTGTCCGAAGGCATCCCTGTTGTTATAGCTGGCGCCGACACTCAGTGCGGGCTGCTGGGTCTTGGAGCTTTATCCGAGGGAACAGTAGGCATTGTGGCTGGATGGAGCCTTCCCCTGCAAATGGTTACCTCCAAGCCCCTGTTTTCAAGGGAGCAGAAGGCCTGGGTCGGTTGCCACCTGACCGCCGACTGCTGGGTCGCTGAGAGCAACGCCGGGAACATCGGAAATACCTACGGCTGGCTCAGGGAAATGCTCTTTGCCAATGATGAGGAGGCGTATAGTCGTATGGACTCTCTGGCTCAGGCGGCGCCCCAGGGCGCTGAAGGCGTCTGGGCCTTCCTGGGCCCACCGGTGGTAGAGATGACCAGGCTGGGAATCAGGCCCGGGGGGATCGTCTTTCCGACGCCCCTGAGCTTTGCCCCTCCGGAAAGGGGCCACCTGGTCAGGGCCGCCCTGGAGTCATACGCTTACGCTATAAAGGCTAATCTGGCCCGCATGGAAGAGGTCACAGGTATAAAGGCCAGCTCTTTGCGGGTAGGCGGCGGCATGATCAACACCTGCGCCTTCGTTGAGATCCTGGTGGATGTGCTGGGGTGCGAACTCCAGGTATCCGGCCTACCACAGGCCAGCGCCCTTGGAGCGGCCATATGTGGAGCCGTCGCCCTGGGCACCTACACCTCTCTTAAAGAGGGAGCTTCCGCCGTCTCCTTGCGGACCCTGGAGCCTGACCCCCTGCGGTCGGCCCAGTACCAGGACCTCTACCAGCAGTGGCTGTCCATGTCCAAGGGGCTGGAGGGGCTCGGCCTATAGAAACCCACCGCCCGATCAGCTTACCCTTTCGTTTATTTAGGGGGGGAAACACGCCATCCTCTTTGGCAACGCCCAGCGTATCCTGAGCTTCTACTAGTGCCAAGTTATGTAATTTCGCGTGCGCGAATTTCGCCCCAACCCCGTCCGCCCTTCGACAGTCTCAGGGCGAACTGTTCGTGGTTATCCGAGCTCGACAATTGACCCGCCTTTGCAGGCAAAATCCAAGGTACAGAAAGGGGGTTCGCATGGCTAAGTATGACGGTTCTTTAAGAGGCTACGCCTTTCCAACTCACAAACGAGACAATTTCGTATGCAAGTACTGTGGTCTGAATGGCAAGGTGTGGCCCAATTGGCTCTACTTATCGTGGGATCATCTTCTGCCAGAGGGCGATCCCAGGCGGGACCACCCTGACTACATAGTAACTGCCTGTCTATTCTGTAATTCTCTCCGCAACCGAACTCGTTTCGAAGTGGAGGGCAAGACGCCAGAAGAGCTAGTCGCGCAAAAGAGACCGAGCGTGCTGAGACGCCGGAAAGAGTATGAGGATTTCTGGAACAAGGAGGTCAGGTCCTGAGAATATTCCAGGATTTGTATAGCCTCAAGGCTATCACCGAATTAGCCTGCAGGTATTGCTTAGCTTGAGGTTCGACAGGCTCACCATGAGCGGCGGAGAATCGCTCGTCCTGAGCTTGTCGAAGGATGAGGGGACCGAAGCGCTCATCATACCCAGCCGATGCCTAACGAGATTGACAGCCCTATGACACCACACCTATGATTGCGCCATCCTCGCAGGGCCATCCGGTAATTCCAAGGCTTGATAGGGAGCGCAAAATGACCCAGCAACAGGCCTCGTTCAAACTTATCAAGGGCAAGTTCGTAGTCGATGGAAAAGGGGGCACGCCCCTGGAGCAGGGTGCGGTCCTGCTGGAGGGAACCAAGATTCGGGCTATAGATGCCCAGCACAAGCTGGCCGCTCCGGAGGGCGCCTCCGTGGAGGTGTATGACTTCCCCGACGGCAGCATCCTGCCCGGGCTAGTCGATGTTCACACCCATCTGAACTACCCAGGGGACGGCACGCACACCAACGTCGTCATGGAGGAGACCGACGACATCCTGCTGATGCAGTCCATCGTCAACGCCCGCAACTACCTGAACCTGGGCGTCACCGCCATCCGTGATAACGGTGCCAAGAACCACACTACCCTTTCCCTGAAAGAGGGCATCCGGCGAGACCTGGCTACGGGCCCGCGGCTGCAGATATGCGTCAACCCTCTGACAATCACCGGCGGTCACATGTGGCAGATGGGCGCCGAGGCCGACGGCATCGACGCTGTAATCGCCATGACACGCAAGATGATTAAGCTGGGCGCCGACTACATCAAGGTGGCCGTCACCGGCGGCAGCACCCTGGGCACCTACCCCACCTTGCCCGCCTACAATGTGGACGAACTCCGCGCCATCTCCTACGAGGCCCACAAGTTCCAGCGGCTGGTGGCCGCCCACGCCCACGCCAGCGAGGGGATTAGGAACGCACTGGACGCCGAGATCGATATGATCATCCACTGCACCTGGCGAGAGCCCGACGGCTCCTCCGTGTTCCCGGAGGCCCTGTGCGAGAGGATTGTCAAACAGGGCGCCTGGGTCAACCCCACTCTGCAGCAGATAATCGGCGCGCCTCGCGATAACCTGCACACGAAGGCCGATACGGTGGGCCTGACCCCGCCAGAACAGACGAGGATGGACAACCTGGACCGGGCCTACCCTCTGCGCCTGGAGCAGATACAGAAGATGTCCAAGCTGGGCATAAAGTTCGTGACCGGCACTGACTGCGGCTGGGGTGAGGTGCCCTTCAACCAGATCCACAAGGAGATGGAGATCTTCGTCAAGGCGGGCCTGAGCCCCATGCAGGCCGTCGTATCGGCCACCAGGGACGCGGCGGACTCCATAGGCATCGGCAACATCGTCGGCACCCTGGAGGAGGGTAAGGAGGCGGACATGGCCGTGTTCAACGGCGCTCCCCACCAGGACGTTAACGACATCGTCAACGTGGCAGCGGTCTTCCAGGCGGGCCTGCACGTCAGATAGCAGTGGCAGGCTTCCCTGCCATCTGAGCCTGTAGCGAAGCCCATTCTTAAAAACAACCCGCTTTGCACAAAAACCCTAGGAGGGTACAGGGGGTTCCCTGTCAGGGGTTCAAGGGGGTGTCCCCCTTTGAATAAAACCTCTGGGCGGGTGGGTGGGAAAGAAGCGTTGGACTTCTTGTGCAAGGCCAAAACAGCCCCAGGTTTGAAGGGAGAGCCATGGAGCGTCTAGATGCCCTGATAAAGGGTGGAAAGGTAGTCAGTCCCCAGGGCGTGCGGGAGCTAGACGTCGGCATCCTGAATGGGAAGGTCCACACCCTGGCGGCCCCAGACGCGCAGCTGGATGCCGCCAGGACCATCGATGCCAAGGCCATGTTCGTCCTGCCCGGCTGCGTGGACGCCCACGTCCACACCCGGGACCCCGGGCTGACCCACAAAGAGGACTTCGCCACTCTGAGCCACGGCGCCGCAGTGGGGGGCGTGACCACCATCATGTGCCAGCCCACCACCTCTCCACCCATCAACAGCGTCGAGACCGTCATGCAGGTGCTGGAGGAGTGGCCCAAGACGTCGGTGGTGGACTTCACCATCCAGGCAATGGCGGAGCCTGGCAACATGGGAGAGATCAAGGGGATGCTGGACGCGGGCGCCGTTTCCATGGAGTTCCTGGGCCAGGGCTCAACGGGCCCTATGATGATGGAGGTGATGAAGGTCGTACATGAGAATGGAGGGATTTCCTCCCTCAGCGGTGGCGACGGCGGCTACTCGCAGTTCATGCGTCAGCAGCTACAGGAGGCCGGCAAGAAGGACATGGCTGCCTGGATCAGCGCCTGGCCTGCCGTCAACGAGGCCGTCGGAGCGGCCAGGGTTCTCCTCCTCACCGAAGGAACGCCCTACCGCTTCCACTTCCATATGATCACCACCAGAAGGGCCGTAGAGCTGCTAAGGCAGGCCAAACACTCGGGCAGGGAGTTCTCCGTGGAGACCAGCCCCAAGTATCTGCTGCTCACCGAGGAGGACCATCTGAGAATGGGCCCCTTCAGCACCGTCATTCCGCGCTTCAAGACCAGGGACGACAACGAAGCCATCTGGGAGGGTATCCTGAACGGCACCATAGACATGATCGACACCGACCACGCTCCCCACACCCGTGAGGAGAAGGAGGCCGGCTACGAAGATATATGGAAGGCGCCAACCGGCGTGCCGGAGGTTGAGCTCTCTCTTCGCCTGATGCTCAACGAGGTCAACAACGGCAGGCTGAGTATCTCCAAGCTGGTGGACCTGATGTCGGAGACGCCGGCCAGAGAGTATGGTATCTATCCCCAGAAGGGCGCTTTAGAGGTCGGCTCCGATGCCGACATAGTCCTGGTGGACATGGACCGTGAGAAGGTGGTTGAGGACGCCTATCTGGTGACGGCACCCAAGTACTCCGCCTTCGGAGGGCGCTCCCTGAAGGGCTTCCCCGCCACGGTCCTGCTAAAGGGGCAGGTCATCGCGGAAAACGGAGCAGTGGTGGAAGGGTCTCCTCGGGGGAACGTAGTGCGCCCGCGCAGGTAGAGGGGCCGGTGGCGTCAGCCAACATACCCCCACCGGGAGGTGCAAGGAATGCCCTTGGTGCTCACCGATAAGGATGTCGCAGACCTCCTGACCATGGAAGACGCGATAGAGGCGGTAGAGGAGGCTTTTCGGCAACTGGCGTTGGGCGGTGCCAGCATTGTACCCAGGATCACGACGCCGCCCCCGGAATCCTCGGCCCAGTACTATCTGAAATGGCTGATGCCGGGGACGCTACACGGTATAGGGGTTATGGGGGGCAAGTTCCTGATCGCTTCCTCTCCCGGAGGCCAGCCCAGGGGAAGGACCAGGTTCATAATACTTCTATTCGACTCCAACGACGGCTCCCTTCTGGCCGAGATGTCCGGCAGCGAGTTCACAAAAATACGCACCGCCGCCGCCGCCGCCGTCACCGCCGTGGGCACCAGATACCTGGCGCGAGAGGAGAGCCGTACTCTTGGCCTCATCGGGTCTTCAAAGCTGGCCCAGCAGCAGGCGATAGCCATTAGCGTTGTACTGCCCATCGAGAAAATCAAGGTCTACAGCCGCACTCCGGCAAATCGAGAAGGGTGCGCCCAGGAGCTTAGGCGGCTACTGAAGGCGAACGTGACAGCGGTTGAGAGCAGCGACGACGCCGTCACGGGGTCCGATGTCATCGTAACCTGCACCGACTCCAAGGAACCGGTATTTCGAGGAGAGCTCCTGGAGCCGGGGATGCACGTCAACGCCATCGGGTCCAGTTCCCCGGACTACCGTGAGGTAGACGACCAGACGGTGCTACGCAGCAAGATCGTCGCCGAGTACCTCCAGCAAACCCTCCAGGAGGCGGGAGACCTGGTGATACCCATCAAAAACGGGGCCCTTAGCCCCAGCAAGGTGTACGGCGAGATATCGGAGATCGTTGGTGGAACGAAGCCTGGCAGGGTCACGCCAGAAGAGATCACACTGTTCAAGACCAACGGCATCGCCATAGAGGACATCGCCTGCGCCTTCAAGGTGTACAAGCGAGCCAGGGAGCAGGGCCGAGGCCAGGAGATGGCCTCTATATAGCGAGAGCTATTCTGGTACCGGAAAATATCCACATCATAGGTAGAAACTGACAAAGGAGAGTACAGGGAACTCCGGCTCCCTGTTGGGGAGTTTTAGGGAGGACGACACTAGATGGGTCTTGACGGCAGGCGAAGCCGTTGATATTTTGTCGCCGTGCGAGGATGATTGACAGCGAAATATCTGTAGAACCATAACCTAGGGGAGGAAGAGATGTACGGTTGGCGGTCCCAGATAGGTTTCATTGTGCCGTCAAACAATACTGATTCCCTCGTAAAAACCCGTTTTGAGGAAGTTCCAGCGATTCAGCACATCTGAGCGCTACCGTATGTTGGGCTAGTATACGGAACAGAGACTGTATATTGTACCCAGGCGCGGGTACGTTTGTTCTAATTCGGCCTGCACAGACTTTTTACGAGAGAATCAATACTGTCATCGAGCCAGAGCTTTACAGCGTGGCGCCTGATGGAGTGTCCTTTCACTTCACCAAGGTCATCTTTAGGGACGCCGTCCGCGATGGCCGTAACAAGGACGTG
The DNA here is from genome assembly GCA_965237935.1 of Dehalococcoidia bacterium. Classification (GTDB taxonomy): domain Bacteria; phylum Chloroflexota; class Dehalococcoidia; order Lucifugimonadales; family CBDEGW01; genus CBDEGW01. The sequence goes on from CBDEGW010000003.1 coordinate 90,861, forward strand.
GGCGGAGAGGCGGCCGAGGCCCTTTCCCGAGGCCATGTAGATGTCATTGCCTACGCGTGCATGGCCACCAGCCTAGTGGACGCGCCAAATTGGGAGAAGGAGACCAGAGAGCAGTTCGGCGTTCCGGCAGTGGCAGCAGCCACCTCCCTCAAGGAGGCGCTGCAGGCCGTCGGCGCGAAGAACGTGGCCCTGGTTTGCCACTACTCTCCTGAGCGACTGCCCCTGGTGAAGGAGTCCTTCAAGAACTACGGCTTCAACGTGGTCTCTGCGGAGACGGCAGACGTCAAGGATCAGCGGGAGGTCAACCGCATTCCCACTGAGAAGGTGTACGAGCTGGCGAAGAAGGCCAACACCCCGGAGGCCGATGCCATATGCCTGCTGGCCACGGACCTGCGGACCTTCCCCATTCTGCAACAATTGGAGGATGACCTGGGCAAGCCGGTCATCAGCAACAACCAGGCCCTCCTGTGGAAGTCCCTCCAGCTGGCCAACATCAAGGCTGGTATCCCGGGCCACGGCTCCCTGCTGTCGGGCGACTACGCCAAGTGGGGCGCCCGACGACAGGCGGTACCCACTTCGGCAGACTAAAAGGCTTGACCTGAATTAAGAAATCGAAGGGGGTTGTGGCTCCAAGAGTCCCAGCCCTCTTCTCTTAGACGACGATGGTATACACTTCCCCACGGAACGGCGACCTTACCTCTCCAGGCCCTCTCGATTGATGCAGTGGGGCGGTATCTCCCCTTTCAGGCCGGCCAGCAGGTTCTCCGCGGCCATCATGGCCATCCTTGCGCGGGTGGCGGCGCTGGCGCTGCCTATGTGAGACGTAACGGTGAAGTTGTCCATCGTTAGCAGGGGGTCCTGGGGGTCTATAGGCTCCGGCTCCGTTACGTCCACGGCGGCGGCCGCAATAGTCCCCTTGAGGGCCTGGTACAGAGCCCTGGGGTCCACCACCGGCCCCCTGGCCACGTTGATGAGCATAGCAGAGGGCTTCATCAATGCCAGCTCGCGCTCTCCTATCAGGTGGTGGGTCTCGTCCGTCAGAGGCACGTGGAGGGAAACGAAGTCGGCCCGGCGCAGCAACGACGGTAGGTCCTCCATCCATTCCATGGCGTACCGCACCTCCTCCGTCTGCTTGCGGGTCCGGCTGTGGTAGACGATTTTCATATCGAAGCCGCGGGCCATGCAGGCCATCTCCAGACCCACTCTCCCCATGCCTACGATGCCCAGGGTGGCGCCCAGCAGGTCCACTCCCACGAAGGCTCGCGGGTGCCAGAACTGCCAGCGTCCCGTCCGCACAAACCGGTCCGACTCCGCTACCCGGCGGGCCGCCGCCATCATCAGGGCGAAGGCCATCTCGGCGGTGGTGCGGGAGAGGACCCCCGGTGTATGGCCCACGGGGATGCCCCGCTTGGTCGCCTCCGCCAGGTCGATGTTGTCGCAGCCCACGGCCATCTGGCTGATGACCTTGAGGCCCGGCGCCGCATCCATAAGCTCGCTGTCCACTCTGTCCTCTACCGTCGTCAACAGGCCGTCCAACAAAACGGATTCTCGCTTCAGAACCTCGTAGGAAGGGGGCGGCTCTTCGGGCCACACTCGCATGTCCGTATGTTGCTGGATCATGTCCAGGGCCTCCTGAGCTATCATTCGAGTCACGTAGACTTTGGGTTGGACCATAACACTCTCCAAGGTGAATACCGTGGCCTTGAGTACCTTCTTACTTGTATTCTATCGGGATGCGCCGCGGCCTGTCAGCCATCGCCTTCTGCTGACGGCCCGTGAGTGCTAAACTTATCCCGCACGCCAAATCCAGGAGGTGACCCTTGGCCTTATTCCTCACCGCGAGGGAGGTGGGAGAGCTCTTCACCATGCAGGCCGCCCTGGAGGTGGTGGAGGAGGTGTTCCGGCAGCGAGGCCAGGGCAAGGCCGTGAACCAGCCTCGCTCCACCATACCTCTTCCCGCGGGTATGTTCAGGTTCATGTTCGCCGCCGCCTTCGACATGGGCGTAATGGGCTACAAGGCCTACGGCGGCTCCCGAGCAAACCCCGCTCGCCCCCTGGTGCTGCTGTACAGCACCGAGACCGGCGAGCTCCTGGCCGTCCTGGAGGCCGGCGGGCTGGGCCAGGTGCGCACCGGCGCCGCCAGTGGCGTCGCCACCAAGTACATGGCCCGCGCCGACGCCAGCACCGTCGGGATCATCGGCTCCGGGTACCAGGCCGAGACTCAGCTTGAGGCCGTCTGCGCCGTGAGGAAGGTAAGCCGGGTCAAAGTCTACAGTCGTACCTCCCAGCGCCGAGAGGCGTTCGCCTCGAAGACGAGCGACGCCCTTTCGGTAAACGCTATGTCCGTAGCCAGCGCTGAAGAGTGCGTTCGGGAGGCGGATATAGCCATCGTCGTCACAAACTCCAATGAGCCGGTCATCCAAGGTGAATGGCTCAGCGAAGGGTGCCACGTCAACGCCGCCGGGGCCACCTCCTGGATGCGCCGGGAACTGGACGACGAGGCCCTGCGCCGCAGCGATGTCATTGTTGTGGACGACCTGGAGCAGGCCAGGATGGAGTGCGGCGACATCATCTACCCGGCGGAGCGGGCGATAGTGCGTTGGGACCAGGTGAAGGAGCTCTCGGAGGTGGTCGCAGGCAACGTCAAGGGCCGGAACGGCGACAGAGACATTACCCTCTTCGAGTCCCTGGGCATCGCCCTGGAGGACATCGCCTCAGCCAAGTGGATTTACCAACAGGCCAAAGAGCGCGGCATTGGCGTGCAACTGCCATTTTAAGACCAGCCGCTCCCCGCTGATTCTCCGACAGGCCCACCACTGAACTTTCCGTTTGCCGGTAAGCGGAAAATGCCTATGTAAGGCCTCTAGATATCGAGGAACTCCCGAGAGCCAGAGCGCAATGAGGGCCGAGCGGTAGTCAAAACCCAGCCGAATAAGCAACCTGCCCTTTACACGCGATTAGTCGCTCTCGGGAGCGCCTGCTCTTTTCGGCGTCACGGTCTTTCGTTCCAGCCCTGGATACTCCAGGGTCCCCCCCCCATCCTCTCCACAATCATCTATAATATATCAGCCCTGCATCTAAATCCCGTAACCGAAGGAGGCAAGGGAATGGCGACGGTCAGCAAAACCAACCTGAAGCACCGCAGCGGGGAGCTTGTGGAGGGGCCGGATCGAGCCCCCGCTCGGGCCATGCTGCGGGCCATGGGCCTGGGGGACGAAGACATATCGAAGCCCTTCATCGGTGTGGCCAACCTGGCCAGCGAGGTTACACCCTGCAACTTCCACCTGGGTCGCCTGGCCCAGCGGGTCAAAGAGGGCATCCGTGCCGCCGGGGGCACCCCCTTCGAGTTCGGCACGATAACCGTCAGCGACGGCATCTCCATGGGCAACGAGGGCATGAAGGCCTCCCTGGTGAGCAGAGAGGCCATCGCTGACTCCATAGAACTGGTGGCCTTCGGCGCTCGCTTCGATGGGCTGGTCACCATAGCCGGCTGCGACAAGAACCTCCCCGGGACCCTGATGGCGGCGGCCCGCTTGAACATACCCACGGTCTTCGCCTACGGCGGCACTATCATGCCCGGCCAGTTCCAGGGGCGGGACATCAACCTCCAGGATGTCTTCGAGGCGGTGGGGGCCTACTCCAAGGGAAACCTCTCCCTGGAAGACCTGACAGAGATCGAGAAGCGGGCCTGCCCCGGAGAGGGGTCCTGCGCTGGCCTCTTCACGGCCAACACCATGGCCTCGGCCATCGAGGCTCTGGGCATGTCCATCTCCGGAGACGCCTCCATACCTGCGGTAGACGGCAGAAGGCTAACGGCCTCCCAGAGGGCCGGGGAGCAGGTGCTCCAGCTTATCGAACGCAACATACGGCCCAGGGACATCCTGACCCGCGAGGCCTTTGAGAACGCCATCACGGTGGTGGTGGCCATGGGCGGCTCCACCAACGCTGTGCTACACCTGCTGGCCATAGCCCACGAGGCCGGAGTAAAGCTGGACATAGACGACTTCGACCGCATCGCGCGGCGCACCCCCTATATCGCCGACATGAAGCCCGGTGGAAAGCACGTAATGGCAGACCTGGACAGGGTAGGCGGCGTGCCCCTGGTGATGAAACGGCTGCTGGACGCGAAGCTGCTCCACGGCGATGCCCTTACGGTCACCGGGCGCACCCTCCAGTCGAACCTGGAGGGGACAAGGGACGGGAGTGACCAGCAGATCATCTATCCCGTCGACGCGCCGCTGGGCTCCACGGGCACCATGGTCATCCTGAAGGGGAACCTGGCCCCGGAGGGCGCAGTGGTGAAGGTGTCCGGCACTCACTTACAGCACAAGGGACCGGCGCGGGTCTTCGACCAGGAGGAGGAGGCCTTCAAGGCCATCAGCCGGCAGCAAATCAAGCCGGGCGACGTCGTCGTCATCCGGTACGAAGGACCCAAGGGAGGGCCCGGGATGCGAGAGATGCTGGCAGTGACGGCCGCCCTGGTAGGCCAGGGCCTTGGGGAGGATGTGGCGCTGATTACCGACGGTCGCTTCTCGGGAGCCACCCGAGGGCTCATGGCGGGGCACGTGGCCCCGGAGGCGGCGGTAGGCGGCGCCATAGCCGTGGTCAGGGACGGCGACACCATCACCCTCGACATACCGGAGCGGGTGCTGAGGGTAGAGCTCTCAGACTCCGAAATAGAGGAGCGCCTGGGCCAATGGAAGCCCCTGCCCCCCCACTACACCACCGGAGCCCTGGCCAAGTATGCCAAGCTGGTCTCGTCGGCGTCCGTAGGCGCCATCACCAGCTAAGCCACGCCGACCCCTACCACTCACGCTAGCCTTCTGAACACGTTGCAACGCGAATAAAACGCGCACAGGAGGAAGGTTCCCTGACGGGGAGTTCGAGGGGTGTTCCCAGCTTTGCAAAAAAACCAAGGAGGGTACTGGGAACCCACTGTCGGGGGTTCAAGCTCTTTGCACAAACACTCAGGAGAGTGCAGAGAACCTAGGTTCTCTGCCGAGGAGTCTGAGGGGTGCCCCCTCAGGATTTAGACATATCGGGTGGGTGGGCGGGATAGAAAACGTCCGCTATTGGACTTTTTGTGCAATGCTGGGGTACAAGAGCCTGCCCTTGGCGAAGCCTAAGAGGGGTGCCCCCTTTTGAAGAAAACCTCTGGGCGGGTGGATGGGAAGAAGAAGGATCGCCACCAGCACGCCACTACACGTCTAGGCTAAGGGGCCAGCTATGCTAATCCTCAGGAAAAGAGTATCCTATCAAGTGAAATACCCAATTCCACTTGTATCTCGAAGAGCGTATGCCTGAACGGATTCTCGTAGGTGTGGCCTGGCCCTACGCCAACGGCCCCCTGCACCTGGGACACATAGCTGGTTGCTACCTGCCGGCGGACATCTTTGCCCGCTACCACCGCATGAAGGGCGACGATGTCCTAATGGTATCCGGCAGCGACCAGCACGGCACTCCCATAACCATCAAGGCCGAGCAGGAAGGTGTCTCTCCACAGCAGGTGGTGGACAGGTACCACAGCCAGTTTCTGGACTGCTGGGAGCGTTTGGGCATCTCCTTCGACCTGTTCACCACCACGGGAACGGCCAACCACGCCGCCATGGCGCAGGAGATCTTCAGCGCCCTCTATCAGAAGGGGTATATCTACAAAGACACCATGCTCCTTCCCTACTGTCCCACGTGCAATCGGTTCCTCCCGGACCGTTACATAGTGGGAACGTGTCCCGTCTGCGGCAATCCCGACGCAAGAGGAGACCAGTGCGACAACTGCGGCAGCACCCTTGACCCCAAGGATCTGAAGGAGCCCAAGTGTCGCATCTCAGGGGATACGCCCGACTTCCAGGAGTCGGAGCACTTTTTCCTGAAGCTCACTGCCTTTCAGGAGCAGCTGCTCTCCTGGGTCCGGCGCCAGACCCACTGGCGACCCAGCGTCCTGAACTTCACCACCCGCTTCCTGGAGGATGGCCTTAAGGACCGGGCGGTGACCAGGGACCTCGACTGGGGAGTGCCGGTGCCCATCCAGGGTTACGACTCCAAGCGCATCTACGTCTGGTTCGAGGCCGTGATAGGGTATCTCTCCGCTTCAATGGAGCACTCCCAGGCCATCGGAAAACCTCAATACTGGGAGCAGTTCTGGAAGGAGGAGTGCAGGGTCTACAACTTCCTGGGGAAGGACAACATACCTTTTCACACCATCATATGGCCTGCCATGCTCATGGGGTACGGCGGCCTAAACCTGCCCTATGACGTTCCCGCCAACGAGTTCCTCACCTTTGAGTCACAGCAGTTCTCCACCAGCCGAAACTGGGGCGTCTGGGTGTCGGACTACCTGGAGCGCTTCGAACCTGATCCGCTGCGCTACTACCTCAGCGCCAATATGCCAGAGACCAGCGACTCCGACTTCTCCTGGCGGGAGTACTTGCGCCGCAACAACGATGAGCTGGTGGCCACCTACGGAAACCTGGTGCACCGGGTCCTTACCCTTACTAACCGCCACTTCGACGGAAGGGTCCCAGAACCTCAAAGTCAGGACGAAGTTGACTTGCAACTTCTCGATAAGGCGGAGGAGCTCTTCGTCGAAGCGGGACGCTACCTGGAGGGCTGCCGCTTCCGCATGGGCATCACATCCCTCATGAGTCTGGCCAGGGAGGCCAATCGCTACCTGGATGTCACCGCGCCATGGAGGTTGGTTAAGGAGGACATATCCAAGGCAGCATCCTGTCTGTGGACCGCCCTCACCGTAATCAATTGTCTGAAGACGGGCCTCTACCCCTACCTACCCTATAGCTCGGAGAAACTCCACAAGATGCTGGGCTTCCAGGACTATGTAAGGGATCATGGCTGGGCCTGGAGTCCCACCCTGCTGCCTCCCGGACAGCCTCTAGGCCAGCCGGAGCCCCTATTCACAAAGCTGGATGACAGCATAATCGAGAGGGAGACCCAGAGGCTGGGGGTGTAAGTTGCAAGCCCTATCCATCTACGAACCTGTCCTAGAGCAGCTGGCGCGGGTTGAAGAGAACCTGAAAACCGTCAGTAGCTCCCCCTTCAGTCACCTGTCGGAACTTCTCAACTATGTACTGGATGTCCCCGGCAAGCGAATTCGACCCGCTGTTACCCTGCTGTCCGGCAAGTTTCGGCCCCACGATGAAAAGCTGACGGTCCTAATGGCCACTGCGATTGAGCTTCTCCACATAGCAACGCTGATTCACGATGACACGGTAGATGACTCCGACACGCGTAGAGGTCGCGCCACCGTCAGCAGCCTCTGGGGTCGTAAGGTGGCGGTGTTGCTGGGGGACTACGTTTTCGCCAGCTCGGCCATCTTCGTTAGCAATACGGAAATCCCCTTCGTCGTGCGCAGGTTCTCGGAGACCATCCTGGCGCTCTCCAGCGGCGAGCTCAGCGAAGTCGTCGATGCTTACAATTGGAGGCAGTCTCGAGAGCACTACTGGGAGCGGATCTACAATAAGACCGCTTCTCTCTTCTCCACCGCCGCCGAATGTGGGGCGATCTTGTCCGGCGCACCACAAGAAGAGGTGCTTAGCCTGAAGGAGTACGGACGAAACCTAGGAATGGCCTTTCAGGTTGCAGACGACATTCTGGACTTTGAGGGCACGGCAGAGGAGGTCGGAAAGCCAGTGGGCCAGGACCTGCTGCAAGGCACCTTGACGCTGCCTGGCATCCTGCTGCTGGAGCGGTACCCCAAGGACAACCCTATACCGCCCCTGTTTGACAAGAGCGGAGGCGACGGACACCTGCAGCGGGCCGTGGAGATGATACAGAACTCCTCCATCATCCAGGACTCCTACGCCATAGCGCGCGGGTTCTGCGACGAAGCCATGAAGGTCCTTCGAGACCTGCCTGAAGGTGCGGCCAAGGAGTCCCTTACTAACCTGGTTGACTACGTTCTGGAGAGGCGGAGCTAGCCCTTTAACCGAGGTCTGCGAGCTTTCCCTTCAAGAAGTCAATGGCGACTACCGGAGAGGGGTCCACACCGTTCAACATCGCCAGGTAGTAGCTGGTGAAGTCGCCCAGCATAAGGGCGTTCAACAGGTGGGCCAGGGGATTGGGCCCTGCAGCCTCTAGAAGCCGGTACCCTATCCCCTCCTTTCGCAGCAGCTCCATAGTTGCGTCATACCTCAGATTGGTCCTGGGATGCGAATAGGAGGAACGGAGCAGGACCACAAAGAGACGCTCTCTTATGGCCGAAGGCCATCCATAGCCCACCACCGAGTTGTGATTGAGCTCCGGCAAGACCTCGGCGAAGGCCCAGGACTTGGCGTTCTCGTTGAGCTGGCTCTTCCACCTTCGCGCCACTCCTGTCAGGACTCCTCCGCCGTACACCACGGGAATGCACCCCTGCAACTCGGCGGCCAGGAGCTTGGCGGCGTTCTCTCCGGTGGGAACATCCCTACCCCAACTGAGGTCCAGGGAACGTAGCGCCGCCTCCAGATCGGGGGACTTATGCTTAATCAAACCGAGGCCGCAAAGTATAGCCAGTGGAGCAATAAAGCTATACCCCAGGGCGGACCTGGGCTCCCCATCGAAATCCACCTCCAACACCGGCAGTCCCTGAGATTCGGCCAGCGCCTTGAGACCTCCGCCTCCGGTAAGGGCGATGGCTCTGGCTTGTCGCCGCAGAGCCTCCTGGAAGACCGCCAGGGTCTCCTCCGTTTCACCAGAGTAGCTTGAAGCGATGACCAGAGTCTGGGGCCCGACCCAAGAGGGCAGAATGTAGTCTCTTACCGTCACGATAACCGGCGAATCCTCTAGGCCGACCAGGTCAGCTATCAGGTCACCGCCTACGGCCGATCCCCCCATGCCAGCGATGACCACCTCTTTTACCCCTCGATACCCCTCAGGTAACTTTAGGGCCGAAGCCTGCTCCCACGCACGCCGGCACTGCTGTGGGAGGGCTGCTATGCGATGATACATGCCTGAGGGGTCAAGTTGTTGATAGACGGCGCTGTCGTCTAGGTTCATATTGGGGCTTATCAGACTCCTGTCCTTATCGAGACCCATTCTACATAAGCTCCCTGGGAATGCAACCAGCAGGGCGGTTCTCTATTTACCTGGGTCAAACCGTTATGGTATACTACCATCCGCTAAACGCCGGGGCATATCAAATCTCTGTCGCCGGTGGGAATGCGAGGTTATGCTAGAGGCCCAACAACAAGAGACGGTCCGAGAGCCCCTTAGTATGAAAGCCCTGTTGGAGGCTGGGGTACACTTCGGCCACCAGACACGCCGCTGGCATCCTAAGATGAAGCGGTATATTTTTGCCCAGCGAAACGGCATTCATATCATCGATCTTCAGCAGACCCTGGGGATGTTGGAAAAGGCTCGCGCCCTAGTTTCTGAGGTGGTGGAGAACGGTGAGGCCGTTCTGATGGTGGGGACCAAGAAACAGGCGCAAGAGGCCATTCAAAGCGAGGCCATACGGTGCGGCGCTTTCTATATAAACCAGCGTTGGCTGGGCGGCACCATGACCAACTTCTCCACTATTCAGGCCCGCATTGATGAGATGGTTCGCCTAGAGGAACGTAAGCTAAAAGGGGAGTTCAACCGGCTCACCAAAAAAGAGGCCCTGAAGCTGGATGCACAGATACAACGTCTCAATCGATATCTGGGTGGCGTAAAGGAGATGACACGCCTCCCCGGCCTAATATTCGTGGTGGATGTGGGTAAGGAGAAGATCGCCGTTGCCGAGGCGGCCCGGGTGGGTGTTCCAGTGGTCGGCCTTGTCGATACAGACTGCGACCCAGAGCTCATAGACGTGCCCATACCAGGAAACGACGACGCCATACGCTCTGTGAGACTGATGTCGGAGCAGATAGCGTACGCCATAATAGAGGGAAGGCGCCGTCGGGTGACGAGGGAAGAGGAGTTCGCAGCGGCCGCAGAGGAGCCAGAGGTTGAGGAGGAGGAGGTCCCGGTGGAGGAGGAAGTGCTGACCGTGAGCCAGGAGACCTAGCAGGAGGAGAGGTTGGAGGCGACTGTAGAGGCGATAAAAGCCCTCAGGGAGCAAACGGGCGCGGGGATCATGGACTGCAAGCAAGCCCTAGAGGATGCTCAGGGTGACATGCAGAAGGCGGTGGAGCTCCTGAGGGCCAAGGGTATAAATATCGCGGCCACAAAGGCCTCCCGCGAGACCAAAGAAGGCCTCGTCGATTGCTACGTCCATAGCGGAAACCGGATTGGCGCTATTGTGGAAGTCAATTGCGAAACGGACTTTGTGGCGCGTACCCAGGAGTTCAGAGATATGGTCCACGACCTGGCTATGCAAGTGGCCGCTATGTCGCCCCTCTATGTGGACCAGGAGAGCATCCCGGAAGGCGTAGACGAAAGCCCTCAAGAAGTCTCTCTTCTACAGCAGCCGTATATCAAGGACCCGTCAAAGACGGTCCATGACGTGATAAACGACGTAATTGGTAAAGTAGGAGAGAACGTGCAGGTCAGAAGATTTACCAGATTCGCGCTTGGGGAGTAGAAGATCGGGGCCATGACCACAGCCAAGTACAGACGAGCCCTGCTCAAATTAAGCGGCGAATCGTTGAAAGGCCAGCGTCAATTCGGCATTGACCCGGACGCCGTCAGATATCTTTCCGAGCAGGTAAAGCACCTGGCCGACACGGGCGTGGAGCTGGCCGTGGTCGTGGGTGGCGGCAACCTATGGCGAGGGCAAGAGGCGGAGGCCGAGGGTATGGATAGGGCCACCGCCGATTACGCCGGCATGCTGGCCACGGTTATCAACGCCCTGGCCATGCAGGACTCACTGGAGCGAGTCGGCGCGGTTGTCCGTACCCAGACCGCCCTACCCATACAGTCGGTAGCCGAGCCCTACATCCGCAGAAGGGCTATGCGCCACCTGGAAAAGGGGAGGGTCGTCATCTTCGCGGCGGGCACAGGCAATCCCTTTATGACCACGGACACCGCCGCGTCTCTTCGAGCTCTGGAAGTAGAAGCCGATGTTCTCCTCATGGCTAAACACAATGTAGACGGCGTATATGATTCAGACCCCCACAAAAACGCCAACGCCGAAAAGTTCGACTCTCTGACCTACATCGACGCCTTGGCGAGGCGCCTGGAAGTGATGGATAGCACAGCCCTCTCCCTCTGCATGGAGAACAGCATGCCCATAATAGTGTTCGACATCATGGTGCCAGGCAGACTAGTCAAGGCGGTCCATGGAGAACCCGTAGGCACCTACATAGCAGAGACAGTCGAACCCATTTTGACACAGGCAAAGTCGTGAGCCGGCCATGGCTACTGTTGCAGAACTCCTCTCGGATACCGAATCCCGGATGAAAAAGTCCGTGGAGAGCCTTCAGCAGGACTTGAACACCGTCCGCACCGGCCGAGCGAGCCCTGCCATAGCTGAACACCTGTCGGTGGACTACTATGGCGCACCTACTCCACTCAACCAGATGGCCTCCATATCTGCTCCCGAGGCTCGTCTGCTGGTGATTCATCCCTGGGACGCCCAGAGTATAGGCAACATAGAGAAGGCCCTCCTTAAGTCTGACCTGGGCCTCACCCCCAGCAACGATGGGACCGTCATACGCCTTAATATCCCTACACTTACTGAAGAGAGGCGAAGGGACCTAGTGCGTCTGGTCAGGAAGAAGGTGGAAGAGGGACGCGTGGCCGTGCGGAACGTCCGTCGGGATACCTTGGAAGAGATGCGAGTTCTGGAGAAGAACAAGGAGATCTCCCAGGACGAAGGAAAGCGCTCCCAAGAGCAGCTTCAGAAGGTCACAGACGCCTATATAACCAGAATGGACTCCATATCTGAAATAAAGGAAGCCGAGGTTACGGAGGTCTAAGCTGGCGCTGCCACCGTACACCATGAGAATAGTGGACACCAACGGACTCGCTCCAACAGACTCGCCTGTGGACCTGGTACCTCATCACGTCGCCATCATAATGGACGGCAACGGGCGCTGGGCCAAGGAACGCAGCTTACCTCGCCTTGCCGGACACCGCGCAGGTACCGAGCAGTTACACCGTATTATAAGAGCGTTGACTCAGTACGGGGTTAAATACGTCACCCTGTACGCCTTCTCCACGGAAAACTGGGACCGCCCTGCCGAGGAGGTCCAGGGTCTCTTAGACATCCTACAGGAGGTCATCAAAAAGGAGACCCAGGAGCTTCACGAACGGGGCGTGAGGATTCGCCATCTGGGCAATCACGACAGGCTTTCTCCAGAGCTGAGGGAGGCGGTCTATCAGGCATTGGAGTTGACCAAGGACAACACCACCTTAACTTTGTGCGTGGCCTTTGATTACGGTGGCCGCAGCGAGATCCTCTCCGCCGTAAAGCGCATCCTGGCCGATGGCCTCTCCCCCACCCAAATAGACGAGGCCACCTTCGCCCGTTACCTGTTCTCGCCGGACATACCGGACCCGGACCTCATAATACGCACCGGTGGAGAGCAACGCCTGAGCAATTTCCTCCTGTGGCAGTCCGCCTACAGCGAGTACTACTACACCCAGGCCTACTGGCCAGATTTCGACGAAAAGGAGGTCCACAAGGCCCTCCTGGAGTACAGCCGCCGTCAGAGGCGTTTCGGCAAAGTAACCTAGTGCTGAGTCAGGCCAGCCTTATCCTGCACCTCTCACAAGGTTTTCCGTCTAGAGATTCTACCCTGGCTTACCTCTAGCCGCTCATCTTGCTCCACATTCACCCTGGACTGGCTTTGGACACCCTTCTGTCTGAGCCCTATGATAGAAAGGGCAAATGAGACTAAGGGTAATTACCGCACTTGTAGGCCTTCCCCTTCTCCTGCTCATCATCTGGGCGGGCTTTCGCTTTTATCTCATCACGGTCCTTGCATCTCTGGTTGCAGTAGCCGGAGTGATAGAGTTCTGCGGCCTCGCGACCCGAAGGGGAGGAAGACCCCTTACACTATTTGCCGTAGCCTGGGCTCTATCCTTTCTGGTCGCAGCCCATCTGGTAACACGAGATATCTCCTACTACATCCCCTTCCTGGCCATAGCGGCCATCGGACTAATCACCTCCCTGGGTTGGCTGGCCTGGAGGAGGAGGGAAAGGGTCCTGATGGACTGGGAATACACCCTGGGCGCCGCCTTCTACGTAGGTTGGACCCTCTCTCATGCTCTTCTCCTCCGTGACCTGGACCAGGGCTTCCAGTGGGTGTATCTGGCCCTGCTCTCCACCTTCGCCACAGACACCGGAGCCTTTTTCGTTGGAAGAGCCGTGGGCAGAACGCCCCTTGCCCCAGCAATCAGCCCGGGCAAGACCCGTGAGGGAGCCGCAGGAGGGTTCATCTTGGGCCTGGCTGCCTGCACACTGCTCTCCAGCGTCTTCAGCCTGGGCATGCCGGTATGGCAAGCTGTTCTCCTAGGCGCCCTCATCGGCGCAGGGGGACAGCTGGGCGACCTGGTGGAGTCGGCCCTCAAGAGGGCTGCTGGCGTGCAGGAGTCAGGGGTGCTGGTGCCCGGCCACGGGGGCATTCTGGACAGGTTAGATAGCATTGTGTTCAATTTGGTGGTGGTGTATCATTTCGCTAGGTGGGTAGCTACATGAAGGGACTGGTGGTCTTGGGGTCGACGGGGTCCATCGGGACTCAGACCCTGGATATTGTCCATAGTTTCCCCAACGAATTCCGCATAGTTGGGCTGGCGGCCAGGAACAACCTGGACCTCCTGGCAAAGCAGGTCCAGGAGTTCAACCCGCGGATGGTCTGCTTTCAAGCCAACGGCAGCCAGGAAGTGACGGCGCCCCTGGTCAGTCGAGAGGCCTGCTCCATGGAGGAGATGGTCTGCTGCTCCGACGTGGACATGGTGATGAGCGCCACCGTGGGGGAGGCAGGCCTTAGCCCTACCCTGGCCGCCCTCGACGCTGGTAAGCCGGTGATTCTGGCCAACAAGGAGTCGGTGGTTATGGCCGGGCAACTGCTTACCGGCCTGGCCAAGACCAACCAGGTAGACCTGCTCCCCGTGGACAGCGAGCCCAGCGCCATATGGCAATGCCTAAGGGGTGAAGAGAAGGAGGTCTCCCGGCTCATCATCACGGCCTCGGGCGGCCCCTTTCGCAGGCTGCCGCTGAACCAGATGGCGGACGTTACTCCTGAAGAGGCGCTGAAGCACCCGACCTGGCGCATGGGCCAGAAGATTACCATCGATTCGGCCACTCTGATGAACAAGGCCTTCGAGGTCATCGAGGCCCACTGGCTCTTCGGCGTCCCCTGGGAGCGGATAGAGGTGGTGGTGCATCCCCAGAGCATCATCCACTCCATGGTGGAGTTCGCCGATGGCTCCGTAAAGGCCCAGATGGGCCCTCCGGACATGCGTCTGCCCATCCAGTACGCCATGTTCTATCCGGAACGTGTGTACAATCAGAGCCTACCTAAGTTCGATCCCCTCTCCGCCAGCCCCCTGACCTTCGAAGCCCTGGACCCACAGCGGTATCCCTCTTTTTACCTGGGCCTGGAGATGGGTAAAAGGGAGGGCACCTGGCCGGCGGCCCTCTGCGCCGCCGACGAGGAGGCGGTGCAGATGTTCCTGCTGGGACGCCTGGGCTTCACGGAGATGCATCAGGTGGTCCAGGAGGCCCTGAAGGAGCACCAGTCGGTGACGAGTCCCTCCAGGGACCATATCCTCCAGGCGGCGTCATGGGCCAGAGAGAGGGTCCAGGCGTTGGTGGGGGCCTAGGATTTGGCCATCTTCCCCGGACTGTTCTACATCATCCCCATCCTGGGCTTCCTGATTTTCATCCACGAGATGGGGCACTTCCTGGTTGCCCGGGCCTACGGCATCCAGGTAAACGAGTTCGGCTTCGGGTTCCCTCCCCGGCTCTTTGGCATACGCCGCGGCGAGACCATATACTCCATCAACCTGATCCCCTTGGGCGGCTTCGTCAAGATGGTGGGAGAGGAAGACCCCAGCCACCCCAGGAGCCTGGCGGGCAAGCCCCTCTTTGTCAGGTTTATGGTCATATCCGCCGGCCCCTTCATGAACCTCCTGGTGCCCATAGTCATCTTCTCCATTCTGTTCGCCGTTATTGCCCCAAGGATCATCGAGGGGACGGTGCAGATCGTCGAGGTGGTGCGCGGCTCCCCAGCAGCAGAGGCTGGCCTCAGGCCGGGAGACGCGATCATCAGCATAGACGGGGAGCAGGTCACTACCTTCCCGCAACTCAGGGACCGCATTCAGCAGAACGCCGGACAGGAGATGGAGTGGCAGGTGGTAAGGGACTGGGACGCTGACGCAGGCCTTCTTCCTGAACCTGCCGCCGCCTCGACTATCCACGTGGTGCCCAGAGTAGACCCACCCCCGGGCCAAGGCCGAACGGGCATCAGTATCACCACAGTGGGCACAGCTGTGACGGGTCCCAAGCCTCCAATATGGAAGGCCATCCCTCTAGGAGTCCAGCACCTGTGGGATCTGCTGGGCTTGATGTGGGAGGAGATATCAGGCTGGGTCCGGGGGACCACTAGCCCCCAGGTATCTGGCCCCATAGGCATAGCCCAGGTTACCAGTGAGGTGTCCAGGTTCGGGGCCATACCCCTCATCAATCTGGCGGCCGTCATCAGCATCAACCTGGCCATCGTCAACTTCCTCCCTATACCTGCCCTGGATGGTGGACGTCTGCTGTTCCTAGCTATAGAATGGGTGCGTCGCGGAAAGCGAATATCGCCCCAGAAGGAGGGGCTGGTGCACCTGGTGGGCTTTGCCATCCTGATAGGGCTGATACTGAGCATCAGCTACTTTGACGTGGTACGACTCATACGGGGCGAGACCTTACTACCGTAAGCTCGCTCCGGATAACAAAAGCCGGAGGAAAAGATGATTAAACGCAGAGTCTCCAAAGCCGTACAAGTGGGGGATGTTTTAGTTGGGGGCAGCGCCCCCATTACGGTCCAGTCCATGACCAAAACGGACACTCGAGACGTTAAGGCCACCGTGGACCAGATCAAGGGGCTGGAGGAAGTGGGATGCGAGATCATCAGGTGTGCAGTCCCGGATATGGAGGCGGCCCAAGCCCTTAAAGAGATCAAGAAGCAGATAAACATTCCCCTGGTGGCGGACATCCACTTCCACTACCAGTTGGCCCTGGAGTCCCTTCGGAGCGGCGTTGACTGCCTGCGGCTGAACCCTGGAAACATCCGGGACCGGGAGAAGGTGGAGGAGGTGGTGAGGTCAGCCAAGGAGAGGCAGGTCCCCATCAGGATCGGCGTAAACTTCGGTAGCCTGCCGCCAGTGGGGCGTATCGGCATGAAGGCGGGAGCCTCTCGCCTGACCGACGGTGTGAACCAGCTGGCCAAGGCCGGAGAGGCCGTCGCCGGCGAGTACAACGTCGTGGACCACATGGTTGAGACGGGCCTGTGGGAGATAGGCATCCTGGAGGACCTGGACTTCGACCTGATCAAGATCTCACTGAAGGCCTTCGACATAGATACCACGGTGGAGGCTTACCGTCGCCTGGGCCAAATGGTGCCCTATCCCCTTCACCTGGGCATCACCGAGGCCGGCACCGCCCAATCTGGCAGCATACGAAGCGCCATCGGACTGGGGATGCTCCTGTACGATGGTATCGGAGACACCATACGCGTCTCCCTCAGCGCCGACTCCCAGGACGAAGTCAAGGTGGGCTTTGAGATCCTGAAGTCGCTGGACTTGCGCAAGAAGGGTACTGTCCTGGTGGCCTGCCCAAGCTGTGGCCGCGCCGACGTGGATGTCATCAAGCTGGCCAACACGGTAGACGAGCTGCTGAAGGCAATGGACAAGCCCATCAAGGTGGCCGTCATGGGGTGCGAAGTCAACGGCCCCGGCGAGGCCAAGGACGCCGAGGTCGGCATCGCCGCCGGTGCAGGCCGGGCCGTAATCTTCCGAAAGGGGCAGAAGGTGCGGGTGGTGGATGAGAGTGAGATGCTCTCCGCGCTGATGGAGGAGGTGGAGAAGGTGGAGATCCCCTCCTAGCTGATTTCACATCCTCGGCCAGGTAGCCCGGCCAGTTAGATGACAAAGCTCAGGATATGAACCCGAATTAGAGGGAGCCGGCCATGGACTTCAGATTGACTCCAGAGCAGGAGAAGTTCCAGCAGGAGATCAGGGAGTTCCTGAAACAGGAGCTTACGCCCGAGTTAAGGGCCGCCATGGCTTCAGGCGAAGGTGGCTTCGGCGGCGTCTCAAAGGAGTTCTCGCGCAAGCTGGGGCAGAAGGGGTGGATAGGTCTGGCCTGGCCCAAAGAGTATAGTGGAGAGGGCCTGAGCTACATAGACCGCCTCATCTTCAGCCAGGAGATGTGCCTTAGCAGCGCCCCCAGGGGCTATCACCACGTCGCCGAACGGCAGATGGGCCCCAGCCTCATCATATCCGGAAGCGAAGAGCAGAAGGAGTGGTTCCTGCCCGGCATCGCCGCGGGAGAGATAAGCTTCTGCATAGGCTACAGCGAGCCCGGAACTGGGTCAGACCTGGCCGGCTTGGAGACCAAGGCCGTAGCAGATGGAGACGACTTTGTTGTCAACGGCTCAAAGATATGGAACTCCGCCCATCACGCCGACTGGATGTGGCTGGCGACTCGCACCAACTCAGACGTGCCCAAGCACAAGGGCATCAGCGTCTTTCTCCTGGACCTGAAGACGCCGGGAGTCACCATCAATCCCGTGATGAATATGATGGGGTCTGACGACTTCAACCTGGTCACCTTCGACGACGTGCGCATACCCAAGCGGATGATGGTTGGGGAGGAGGACACCGGCTGGTATATAGTGGCTGGCAACCTGGACTTCGAACGCGCCGACATAGAAAGGGCATTATCCAACTACGTGCTCTTCAAGGACTTCGTAGCCTTCACCAAGGAGACCCGCTCCAACGGCAAGACCCTATGGGAAAACACGAGAGTGCAGCACCAGTTAGCCCAGATGGCCATTGAGATGGAGGCGGCGAAGCTTATGTGCTACAAGGTGGCCTGGGCGCAGGAGCAGGGGGCGGTGCCCAACAGAGAGGCGGCCACTGCCAAACTATTCGGCACAGAGACCAACCAGCGGATGGCCAGAGGGATGCTGCAGATATTGGGCCTCTATGGGCAACTCGATAACTCCTCCAATTACGCCCCTCTACAAGGGCGTGTTCTGCAGTCCTGGTACCGGGCCTTCTCCATCACCCTTGCCGGAGGCACCTCGGAGGTCCAGCGCAACGTCATCGCCACCCGGGGCCTGGGCCTCCCCAGGGGATAGCATAGACTCGATTATCTGATGCGTATCTCACAACTTTTTGGAAAGACCCTGAGATCGGAGCCCGCAGAGGCGGAGACGGCCAGTCACCGCATTATGCTCAAGGCGAGCTTTATCTATCAGGTTGCCTCCGGCTTTTACAGCTACATGCCCCTGGCCTGGCGCTCCCTCCGCAAGATCGAGCAGATCATACGGGAGGAGATGAACGCCGCTGGGGGCCAGGAGCTGCGTATGCCTGCCATGCAACCCCGAGAGCTGTGGGAGCAGTCGGGGCGGGCCGACGCCTTCGGGCCCAACCTCTTCACTCTCCTGGACCGCCGGGAACGGCCTATGGTCATGGCGCCCACCCATGAAGAGGTCATCACCAACATGGTGAAGGCCCACGTCCACAGCTATCGAGACCTACCCCTGATTCTGTACCAGATTCAGACCAAGTTTCGGGACGAGGCCAGGCCAAGGGCGGGCCTGGTCAGGGTCCGCGAGTTCGACATGAAGGATGCCTATAGCTTCGATGCCAACGAGGAGAGCCTGGACAGAAGCTATCAGGCCATGGTAAAGGCCTACAAAAACATCTTCGCTCGCTGCGGCCTCCCGGCCATCATGGTAGAGGCCGATAGCGGCGCCATCGGAGGCAAGGACTCTAACGAATTCATACTGCTGGCGGAGAGTGGAGAGGACGAGATTATCCTCTGCCCCAACTGCGACTACGCCGCCAATGCAGAGAAAGCCCAGAGCGCGAAGCCGCCTCTAGCCCCCGAAACACCCCAGCCTATGGAGGAAGTGCACACCCCAGGAGTCAAGACCATCGAGGAGCTGGCCTCCTTCCTGGGCATCTCCAGGAGCGAAACCCTGAAAGCCGTCTTCTACGTCGCCGACAGCCAAGTTGTATTCGTCACCATACGGGGAGACCTGGAGGTCAACGATGTGAAGCTGAGGAACGCTCTTCGTGTCTCCGAAGTGCGGCTGGCCACCCCTGAAGAGGTTCAGGCTGCTGGGTTGGTGGCGGGCTCGGCCTCCCCCGTAGGACTGGAAGGCATCAGGACCATCGCAGACGACTCCATCACCCTGGGCTCCAATTTCGTAGTCGGGGCCAACAGGCAGGACTACCACCTACGGAACGCCAACTACCCGCGAGACTTCCAGGTAGACCTGGTCACGGACATCGCCCTGGCTGAGGCAGGAAGCGAGTGTATCAAGTGCGGTACGGCTCTCAAGGCCATGCGCGGCATCGAGGTAGGTCACGTGTTCAAGCTGGGCACCGGCTACAGCGAGACCTTTGGCGCCACCTTCCTGGACCAGGAGGGAAACCTCAACCCCATAATCATGGGCTGCTACGGCATCGGCGTAGGAAGGCTGCTGGCCGCCGCCCTAGAGCAGAACCATGACGAGAAGGGCATGATGCTGCCGCCGCCCATCGCGCCATACCAGGTATACATGTGCGCCCTGGGTGGAGAGGATGAGGAGGTCTCCCGGTCCACCGAAACCCTGTACGGACAGTTGGAGGAGGCCGGAATTGAAGTCCTGCTGGATGATAGGGGGGAGTCCCCCGGCGTCAAGTTCAACGATGCGGACCTCCTGGGCCTGCCTATACGTCTGGTAGTTAGCCCTCGGACGCTGCGGACAGCCAGCGTTGAGGTCAAAAAGCGCAAGGAGTCAGAGGCGCAGCAGGTGCCTTTGGCCGGCGCCTGCCAGACGATAGAGGGTATTCTGAAGGAGTATTAGCGGTACGCACCCATTACCCTGCGTCTGGGGGCGGCCCCGACAGAGTCGGGGCCGCCCCCTTTCGTTGGCCTGCTGAGGCGTTTATGATTAGGATGCCCACAACCCATGCAAGGAGGCAACCATCATGGAGAACATATGGCCAGAAGGCGTACGTTGCACCGTGGTCCTCGGCTTCGACGTAGACGGCGTCTCGGGCGCCATTTACCGCGATCCGGAGACGGCCCATCTCCCCAGCTTCATGTCTATGCGAGAGTACGGGCCTACCGTGGCGGTGCCCCGCATCCTCCAACTGCTGGACGACTATCAGGTCAAGGCCAGCTTTTACATTCCAGCCTTCATCGCGGAGACGCATCCGGACATGGTGAAGGAGATCCAGAAACGCGAACACGAGATCGCCCACCACGGCTACATGCACGAGCCTCCAGCCACCTTAACCAGAGAGCAGGAGGCCCAGGTGCTGGATAAAGGCATCCGCATCCTTGAAGGGATAACTGGAGAGAAGCCAGTGGGCTATCGCTCGCCAAGTTGGGAGCTTAGCGAAGACTCCCTCGCTCTGCTATCGGAGCGGGGGTTCCTCTACGACAGCAGCCTCATGTAAGACGATATCCCCTACCTCCTGGAGGCCGGCTCCGGCAGGATGGTGGAGATACCCGTTCATTGGGAGCTGGACGATGTTCCCTACTTCAACTACGCCCCGGCAGGAGGCCAGCGCAACCTGATGGCCAGCCCGGAGCATGTGTACCAGGTATGGTCCGCCGCCTTTGAGGGAGCCTACCACTACGGGCGATCCTTCGTCCTTACGATGCATCCCTTTGTCATAGGGCGGCCCGGCAGGATAAGAATGCTGGAACGTCTCATCGCCTACATCCAGGGCTTCAGCCAGGTCAGGTTCCTGCCGGCCGCGGATGTTGCACAGGAGTGGACCAACCAAGGCAGATAGTGCCTCAAAAAACCGTGGATAACAATTTTTGACCCTTGCACACCCCCTGGGGAAATGCTATACTCTAGGATGCATATCTGGTTTGTTATGGAAAGTGGGTTACGCCCACTTTTTTGTTAGGTGAGGGCTTTCAGCTCGACAAGGAGGTGAAACAGAAATGAAAAGCGATTTCCTAGTCGCCTTCACTGCGCTTGCCGCCGAGCGAAACCTGCCCAAAGAGACGGTCCTCTCCGCCATTGAGTCGGCTCTGGCATCTGCCTATAGGAAGGACAGCGTCGCATCGGGGCATTCCCTTACCGTAAAGCTAAACCCAGGCACAGGCGAGATACAGGTGTATTACCTGCTGACCGTGGTCGAGGAAGTCGAAGATCCTCGAAACGAAATCAGCCTGGAGGAGGCGCAAAAGATCAAGAAGGATGCCGCCTTAGAGGAGGTCCTCCAGATCGAAGCCCCTCCCCAGACCGCTGGAAGGATCGCCGCTCAGACGGCCAAGCAGGCAGTGATTCAGCGCCTCCGCGAAGCGGAAAGAGAGCTGATTTACGAGGAGTACTCGGGCAAAGAAGATAACATTCTCACGGCAACCATAGTCCGTGTTGAGCCGAAGCATATAGTCCTGGACATGGGGCGGACAGAGGGAATCCTGCCTATTTCAGAGCAGGTGCTCTCTGAGCGTTACCGCATTGGGCAGAAGCTGAAGGTATACCTGGTGGAGGTCCAACACAGCAGCAAAGGACCGGAGATCATCCTCTCCAGGACCCACAAAGGCATGCTGAAGCGCCTCTTTGAGATGGAAGTCCCAGAGATCTTTAATGGCGCCGTGGAGATAATGTCCATAGCCCGAGAGCCCGGCTCTCGAAGCAAAGTCGCCGTACGAGCACGGCAGGAAAACGTAGACGCCGTGGGCTCCTGTGTGGGCCTTAGGGGCATACGCATCCAAAACATAGTCAACGAGCTTCAGGGCGAGAAGATAGATGTGGTCCAGTGGCACAAGGAGCCCTCCGTATACCTGGCCAACGCCCTCAGCCCGGCTCAGGTAATGCGTGTCGACCTCAACGAGGAAGAGAATGGCACCCTGGTTGTGGTACCAGACCGCCAGCTTTCCTTAGCCATAGGCAAGGAGGGGCAGAACGCCCGATTGGCCGCCAAGCTCACAGGGTGGAAAGTGGACATCAAGAGCTCCACAGAAGCGGAAGAGGAACGCCTCATGAGAGCGGCCGAGGGGCGGGATGGCGCCGTTGAGGCGGCAGTTGCGGTTGCCGAGCCTTCAATAGAGGAACCAGCCTTGGAGGAGGTCTCAGAAACAGAGGCCCCAGCAGTCCCTGAAACCATCGAGGCTCCCGTGGCGGAGGCTGAGGTTCCTTACGAGGAGGCTGCTCTTGAAGAAGCCACCGTTGAGGAAGACGCCGATGTAATCTCACCCGAAGAGGCGTTGGCTGTCGCCTCATTGGAACCGGAGCTTCAAGAAGTCGCTCCACAGGAGGAAGCCAAGTCTCTGGAAGAGATTCCGGAGGAGGTCTGGTTTATCCCAAGAGCCGCTCCAGGGCCGGGAGAGCTGCGCTTCGCTGAAGATATTTTGGGCCCAAGAGCTCCACGAACCAAAGGGCGGAGAGGCCGTCGGGCAGAACCACAAGGTGAGGCCGAAGACAAGGCCCGTAAGGGAGGTGGAGGGCGCCGTGTAAGCGTGCCCGGCGCCAGTGAGGATGTTGAAGACGGCAGCTCATAGCAGGCGCCACACACCCTTCCGTACCTGCATGGTATGCGGCCATAAGACCCCTAAGGGGGAGCTGCTCCGGGTTGTGCGTACCCTCCAGGGCCATATTGAGCTGGACCTTACAGGTAGAAAGCCAGGTAGAGGCGGCTACATATGCAAATCGGAAACCTGCGGGAGCAAGCCTCTAACGAGAAATCGATTGGAATACGCTCTTCATGGCAAGATAGATCAAGCAAGCCTTGGGGAGTTGGCCCTCGTCCTTCAGACTCTGACTTCGCCAGATGGCAGCTAGCATGACCAGTAGATCTTCCAGAAGAACTGACAATAACCGCGCCGGGACCGTCCCTGAATCAAAAGGGCGTCAGCCGGCGCAAGGCGTGCAGGTCCCCTCCGCCGTCTCAGTGCATCAGCTAGCTGATCTCTTGGGAGTCAACCCTGTTGAAGTAATCAAACAGCTAATGCGCACCGGAATGATGGCAACCATTAACAACGTCATTAATTACGAAACGGCAAGCTCCGTTTCTGCCGCTCTAGGCTATAAAGTCGCAGCCCTACAGGAGAACAGCGAGGTCGAGACTCCAGCTAAAGCCGACGCTTTGGAGGAAGAAGACCCCTCCAAGCTGCGCCACAGGCCTCCAATAGTCACAATCCTGGGCCATGTCGACCATGGCAAGACTACCCTGCTGGACACCATCAGGCATAGCAACCTGGTGGAGGCCGAGACAGGCGGAATAACACAGCACATCGGCGCCTACCAATCTGAGTACAACGGGGAGAAGATCACCTTCATCGATACTCCCGGCCATGAGGCCTTTACCGCCATGCGTGCCAGGGGGGCTCAGGTCACGGACATTGCCGTTCTGGTGGTGGCTGCTGACGATGGGCTAATGCCCCAGACCATAGAGGCCATAAATCACGCCAAAGCGGCAAACGTGCCCATTGTAGTAGCGATCAACAAGGTGGACAAACCCGACTCCGATACTGAGAAGGTGAAACGCCAGCTCTCGGAGCAAAACCTGCTCATTGAGGAGTGGGGTGGCGACGTGATATCCGTTTCCGTGTCGGCCAAAGAGGGCCAGGGCATAGATGAGCTTCTCCAGAACATACTGGTAGTGGCGGAAGTCGCCGAGTATAAGGCCAACCCAGACAGGCCAGCCGGCGGCGTTGTGATAGAAGCACGGACAGACAAAAGCCGGGGACCTATGGCTACTGTCCTGGTTCAGACAGGAACCCTCAGGGTGGGCGACAACCTGGTAGTGGGGGACGTAAGAGGAAGGGTCAAGGCCATGATGACGGAGACGGGCCAGCGCATTAATGAAGCGGAGCCTGCGACGCCCCTGGAGCTCCTGGGCCTGGACAGCCAGCCTCAGGTTGGAGACACCCTGATGGTCGTGGCCACTGAGAGGATAGCCCGCGAATTAGTGGAACAGAGGCAGCGAGAGAAGCAGCTTGATCAGGGACGAAAGTCTCCCACCCTGGAGGAGATCTACGCCAGCATAGAAGCGGGAGAGGTCAAGGACCTAAACCTCATCGTCAAGACCGACGTCCAGGGCACAGTCGAAGCAGTGCACAAGGCTCTTGAACGCCTGTCCACTGACAAGGCCAGGGTAAGGGTTATTCACGCCGCCGCCGGCAGCATCAACGAGAGTGATGTTCTTCTAGCAGTGGCCTCCAAGGGCATAATCATCGGCTTTAACAGCCGGCCGGACCCTAGCGCCCGCCGCCTGGCTGAAATGGAACGAGTGGAAATACGTTTTTACGACATTATCTATAACCTCATCGAAGACATAGAGAAGGCCCTCCTCGGCCTAGTGGAGCCTGAAGAGAGAGAGATACTGGAAGGTCACGCAGAGGTGAGGGCCGTCTTTGACGTGGGACGGAGAAACAGGGCGGCAGGAGTCTACGTAGTCGACGGAAAGATGTCCCGTGCCTCTACAATTAGGGTCCTTCGAAAAGGAGAGCTCATAGCTGAAGGCACGGTCTCCAGCCTCAAACGCTTCAAGGACGATGTGCGAGAGGTAAACGCAAATTACGAGTGCGGCATAGCAGTCACTGGCTTCCATGATTTCCAGGAAGGCGACCTCCTGGAAGCCTACCGGAAAGAGCGAGCTGGCAGCCGTTAGTCCCTCGCTTTCAACCTCCTCCTCTACTTCAACATCGTCTTAAGGAACCCGCTATGAGCCGCCGTGTGGACAAGGTTAACGAACTTCTTCGCCAAGAGATCGGCCTGCTGATCATGAGGGAACTCAGAGATCCCAGGCTGCCCACCATCATTAGCGTCACCGCCGTTGAAACCACCGAAGACCTAAGGCACGCCAAGGTCTTCGTAAGCGTGTTGGCTCCGAAGGAGTCCAGAGATGAAAGCCTGGAGGTCCTCAACTTAGCAACGGGATTTCTGCGAAAACAGATGCGAGGCCGCGTATTTCTACGGAACATTCCTGAGCTGACCTTTGTCCTGGATGAATCCCTAGAGAAGGCGGCCCACCTCTTGAAGACCATTAAGGAGGTCTCTTCCAAAGCAACCCCGGGGGAGCCATCGTGACGGAGACGCCCGTTGACGGCCTCCTCAATATCAATAAGTCAACGGGCATGACCTCCATGGCCGTGGTGCGCAGGATAAAAAGCCTCACCCGCCAGGGGCGTGTCGGCCACGGGGGCACCCTGGACCCGGACGCTAGCGGGGTTCTTCCCATTTTCCTGGGCCAAGCCACCAGGGCCATGGAATACCTGGTGAATGGCACCAAGTCCTACAGTCTTGTGGTTTACCTGGGCGTATCCACCGATACCTACGATTCCCTGGGCAATGTTACCGATACCCGCGACCCATCTCACATTACGTTGGAAGATGTGGAGAGGGCCCTGGACTCTTTCAAGGGCATCATCTATCAGGTGCCCCCTATGTACAGCGCCCTGAAGCAGAAGGGTCAACGCCTCTATGATCTCGCTAGGTCCGGCGTAGAAGTGGAACGAGAGCCCCGGAAGGTGGAGGTATCCCAGATCCGTCTGCTGGAGTGGTCAACACCAACGATCTCCCTAGAGGTGGAGTGCGGCCGAGGCGCCTATATGAGGTCTCTAGCCCACGACCTGGGCACGACCCTGGGTTGTGGAGCACACCTTAAGTCCCTGGTAAGGGTGAGGACGGGTCCATTTCATCTGGATGACGCCCTTTCCCTTGCCCAGGCTGAAGAGGCTATTCAGAGCGGCGGATGGAAGGAGCTGCTCTGGCCTGTAGATACCCTCTTTCTCAACCTCAGGGCCGCCATTCTCAATCCTCGTGATGAGGCCCTTATCCGCAATGGGCAGTACCTTCCCAGAGGCGTACGCATCCCATCCTCGAAGCCCTACGAGGAGTGCCGGGTGTACAACACCCAAGGAAGGTTCTTCGCTATCATATGTTTCGACGCCAGTAAGAGCCAGTGGGTGCCCAAAAAGGTGTTCGCTCCCACTCCCGCATAGGCGCCATAGATTGATCTCAGGCCGGCTTCTCCTGAATTACGTGTCAATTTACGTCGCCCATAGCTGACACCTCTTGACAAGGCGCTCAAATCCCTATAATGTCTAGCTACCAGCGAGGAGGTGAGCTTATGGATGCTTATTGCTTCAAGTGCAGAGCTAAGAGGGAGATTAATAACCCTCAAACTGTGACCCTTAAAAACGGACGTCCCGCAACCAGGGGCACCTGCAGAGTATGCTCGACCCAGCTCTACCGCATAGGTAGTGGATAGACCCCATAGGTGCAACGGCGCGCCAGAGAGCTTCCGCGCGGATCTTCTTCAGCATTCTTATTTAGTTTTTCGCCGGCCTAGTAGCTCTTCCGGATTAAGCTGCAACACTTGGCTTGCGGCATCCTCATCAAGCCCGGCACCCAGGGTGATTCTGCGCGCTTGATCAGGCGTAAGCAGGTCAGGCACGTCGTGGCTATCTGAGTTCAGAAGCAACTTCGCTCCGGCACGAAGGGCGATTGCCGCAACGTGTCCGTTTGTTAGGCTATGTCCCTTCTTGGCCGATAGCTCAACGAATACGCCCCGTTCTGCGGCTATCCTCGCCTCGGCATCGCTCAGAAGACCGGGATGAGCCAGGATATCCACGTCCGGGCACTGTACCGCTGCCAGATTGGTCCCAGGCTCAACGGGCTCCGCTATGGTTTCGCCGTGGACAACCACTATTCGGGCCCCCAACTCCCTGGCGCTACGTGCAGCTTCCGGGATGCTTCCCAGGGGCACATATGTTATTTCCACTCCAGGGAGAGCCAGGATATCCCACGCCGCGGAAATACTTTCGCACTCCTTGACCAGGGTCTTCACTACGTGCTCCAGGTTCCCAAGGCCCACGTGGTCAGTTAGGGCGATCACCTTGTATCCCCTTACCAGGGCCTCTCTGGCAAGGCCTGTGGGCGAGATAACGCCGTCGCTCAAGTAAGTGTGAGTGTGAAAGTCGTAAATCGTGCCGCTCATTCTTCTCCCAACTGACCCCTTCTAGGATATCGCCGCTCCATCGTCAGCTTCGTTTTTCGTTATGAGGCACCGACAGGCAGCTTTTCGCCACTTCTTAAGATAGCTATTGCCGAACAGCATTATGGTGCCTAGGAAACTCCTCAGTCAATGCTGGGCTTCTTGTACCACCCATATAGCTATGTTATATTCCATGACACCTGTCTATCGCTAGGTAGGGAAGCGTTGATGCACCCAGGAGGCGCCCATGCCCACAGTAGAGTACGAAGTCAGAAGCCGGACGGCCTACGTCACCCTTAACCGTCCCGAAAAGCTGAACGCCATCAACATGGAGATGAGAGAAGAGCTGTGGCGCATTTTCAACGACGTGAATTCCAACCCTGATGTATGGGTGTTGGTCATTACTGGGGCCGGACGCGCCTTCTCGGTGGGCCATGACCTCATAGATATGGCCGATGACCGGGGGGTCTTTGGGCGGACCTCCACCGACGACCTTTACGTGCTTTTGAGCAATATGTGGAAGCCTACTATTGCAGCCATTAACGGTTTTTGCCTGGCCCAGGGAGGCGGCATCGCCCTGGCCTGCGACATCCGGATAGCCTCAGAGGAGGCCCAGTTCGGCTGGCCCCAGGTCAAAAGAGGAATCGCCTCCATCAGCGGCCCCTCTATGCTGACCCATCGCATCCCCTTGAACCTAGCCTTTGAATATCTCTTTACCGGCGAGTTCCTGGATGCCAATGAGGCTCATCGACTTCACCTGGTAAACAAGGTGGTGCCTTCCGAGGAGTTGATGCCAACTGTGCAGAGTTATGTCGAGAAGATTCAGGAGAACGCCCCCCTGGCCATGCGAGCTATCAAGCAGGCGGCGGTCCGGGGCCTGAGCCTGCGCCTTGAGGACCGAGTGGCCATAGCCTCAGGTCTTAGGACCAGGGTGCTTCAGACCGAGGATGCCAAGGAGGGCCTCAAAGCCTTCCAGGAGAAGCGAACGCCGGTCTTCAAGGGCAGCTAAAGCAGTAACGATGCTCCAAGACGGACTACTTTCGGGCCTCAAGGTCCTGGACCTTTCCCACTACGTCTCCGGCCCCTACTGCACCCGGCTCCTTGCCGGCCTGGGGGCCCAGGTCGTCAAAGTGGAGCGCCCGCAGGTGGGCGATGGGGCCCGCCGAGTGGGGCCCTTTCCTGGGGACATACCTCACCGGGAGACCAGCGCCCTCTTTCTGCACCTGAACAGCAGCAAGCTGGGGATAACCCTGGACCTCAAGAGCGGCACCGGCGGCAAAATCTTTCGTGAGCTGCTGCGTGATGCCGACGTGTTGGTGGAGAACTTCCAGCCTCAAGTGATGACTTCTCTGGGCCTGGACTACGAGACCCTGAAGGAGATAAACCCCGACCTCATTATGACCTCTATCTCCAACTTCGGGCAGTGGGGCCCTTACAGGGACTACAGCGCTCAGGAGCTAAACCTGCACGCCATTGGCGGGCTAATGCACATCACCGGAGAACCGAGTCGGGAGCCCCTGCAGGTGGGGGCCAGGCTGGCGCAATACGGAACGGGCCAGAGCGCCTTCGTAGGGACCCTTACGGCCCTCTGGCATAGGGAGATGTCAGGAGAAGGCCAGCAGGTGGATGTGTCCATCGCTGAGTACTGCGCCACCATACTGGAGAACGCCCTCAGCACCTACAGCTACACCGGCAACAGCCTGCGACGGAGTGGCAACCGGGGGTATGGTCGGGCGGCATGGGGCATCTACCGCTGCAAGGACGGCTATGTCGGCATCATAGCCGGCCCCGACCATCGGTGGCCGGCGGTCGCGGAGCTGATGGAGGAGCCCGCCCTCTCAGACCCGCGCTTCGAAACCAGGCGGGGTAGAGAGCTACACGCCGATGAGATCGAGGGCCTGATGCAGCCCTGGCTGGACGCCCACGAGAAGTTGGAGATCTTTGAAAAAGGCCAGCAGCTAGGGCTGGCCTTTGCGTATGTGGCGACGCCCGAGGATATTTTCCACTGGCCTCACCTGCGGGAGCGGGAATACTTTGTCGCCATAGACCATCCCAAGGCGGGTGCACTGGAGTATCCAGGCCCTCCATACAGGCCTGAGCGCTTCTCCTGGCAGTTCCGGCCCGCTCCAACCCTGGGGCAACACAACCAGGAGGTGTACTGCGGTAGACTGGGATATTCCAGAGGGGACCTGGCCAAGCTGGCGGCGGCGGGCGTCATATAGAGATGAACCTGCCTCTTAAAGACATAAGGGTCCTGGACCTATCCCGGGTATGGGCCGGACCCTACGCCACCAAGCTCCTGGCGGATATGGGCGCCGATGTCATAAAGATAGAGGCGCTCCACTCCTATGACCCCCACAGGGGGCCTATGAACCCGCCTCCCGGCTCTGGGAACTATCCGGACGGAGACCCCGGCAACGAGCCGTGGAACCGCCATGGCTGGTTCAACCTTATGCACCTCAGCAAGTACGGCATTACCCTGGACCTGAGGCACCCCAAGGGTAAAGAGGTCTTTCGCAGCCTGGTTGCCATCAGCGACGCGGTAATCGAGAATTTTAGCTACGGAGTGCTGGAGAGGCTGGGCTTCGGATACGAGTCCCTTCGTGCCCTGCGGCCGGACATCACCTACATCTCCATGCCGGCCTTCGGCAACTCCGGCCCCTGGAAGAGGTTCATCTCCTATGGCATCGGGCAGGAGCAGCTCTCGGGTATAGCCTCCATGACCGGGTATCCGGACGACGGTACGCCTATGAAGTCGGGCATAAACTTCGGCGATCCCATAACCGGCGGCCACGCCGCCGGCGCGGTTCTAGCAGCCCTTCTGTACCGACGCCGTACCGGAAAGGGGACCTTCATAGACCTCTCGCACCTGGAGTCCTCCATTTCGGTCCTGGGCGAGCATATCCTGGGCTACCAGATGAATGGACGAGGCCCAGAGCAGCAGGGCAACGGCCACCATTACATGGCTCCCCACGGCGTCTACCCCTGCAGAGGCGAGGACCAGTGGGTGACCATAGCTGTCTCCTCGGACCTGGAGTGGCAGAGCATATGCGGCCTCCTAGAAAGGCCCGATCTGGCCTGGGACCCTGATTTCCAGTCGGGGCTGGACCGCTGGAAGAACCGGGAAAGACTGGACGAAATCATCTCCCAGTGGACGAGGGACCAGGAAAGCTATCACGTTACGGAGGCCCTCCAGAGGGCCGGCGTGAGCGCCGCTCCAGTCCTCTCCTCAGAGGGAATCTTCAACGACCCCCATAATCAGGAACGGGGGCTGCTGGAGCTGGTGGACCATCCAGCCGCGGGGCCCCACCTACTGCCGGGACCAGGCTGGAAGATGTCCAAGACTCCAGGGGCCATTAAATGGCCTACCCCAAGGCTTGGAGAGCATAACGAGCTCATCTACCATGAACTACTGGGCCTCGGCGCGGAGGGAGTCCGAGAGATGGAGGAGCTGGGCATCATAGGTACGGTGCCCACAGGCGGCGGACAGATCTAGCTGCCTCTCCTGTCCAGGGGTTTCTGTCTCCATGAATTTAGCCGCTCACCCTTCGACTGGCTCAGGGTGAGCGGCTATTCTACTTCCGTATGTGGTGAGCCTGTCGAACCACGCTCCTAGACAGGCGCGCACCTCTGTCGAGACCCTCGACCCCTACGCGGTCGGAACTTAGGCCACCGTAACCGGGTGGGAGACGGTGGCCCAGTAGTCGTAGCCCCGCTCGTTCCAGCGTATGGCGCTGGCATCGGGCTGGATGTTTCCCTGGCTATCCGTCGCCCTGGTCATGATGGTGTACTCGCCGGATTTAGCATCCCAGGTGAACTCCCAGCGACAGCCGGCAGCCGGAATGTTGGGCTCCACCAGGGTCGCCTCCGTCCAACTTTTGCCCTCATCAAGGCTGTACTCCAGCCTGGAGATGGTGCCGAAGGGGGACCAGGCGAAACCCCGTATCTGCTGAGGTCCCGGTGATAACCTGGCAGGCCACTCAAGAGCTACGCCGCTCTTGAGAGTGGTGGTCGTAAGCATGGGCCCTTTGGCCGGAGGGGACTCAGGGTAGTCCGGCCCAGCCAGCACGTACTCCACGGTGTTTCTATCCACGTAGATGGGTTCTTCCGAGACGAATATACTCCCCACCCACTTGATGCTGTTTACGGCGACCCACCCCGGGACTACCACTCGCACGGGGAAGCCATGGTCCGCGGGCAGGGTGTCGCCGTTCATCTTGTAGGCCAGAATGGTATCCTCCGCCAGGGCCTTCTCCACGGGCATAGGCCGCTCGACGCGCCTCTCATCCAGGCCCGTGGGCATGACGTCTACGGCGGTAGGCTTTATGGCAGCCCTCTCCAGGACTTCCCGCAGGGGCACGCCAGTCCACTCGGCCACTCCGTATGCGCCAAACTTCCAGGGCCTGCCCCTGGCTTCTCTTCCATACTTCTGGTTCATGAAATATCTACCGTTGCCGGCGCATTCCAGGTACCGAGTTACGGTGATGGATGGCAGCCGTAGAACCTCGTCGTAAGTAAGCTGTAGCGGCCTCTCCACACCAGGCCCCTCAACCCTCAGCTGCCACGTAGCGGCATCAATAACGGGCGTTGGGCTGTGGTTGCGGATAAAGAAAAGGGAGGCAGGAGTCAGATATCCATCCTTGCCCATGTGCTCCCATCGCGTCTCCATGCAGACATCGTGGGGGATGAACAGTTCGGGTGGAGTGGGCTTTACATGAATGCGCTGACTGGACTCTACTGTCATTCCTCTCCTTTTATGGAAAACGCTATGCACAAGAAAACCCCTGGCGGTTGAGCCTGCCAGGGGTCGCTAGATAGTTAGGGGCCTTTCAATGTTACAGCAACAGCAGCAAACATCGAGGCGCCAGCAATGAGACTTCATCCCCATACGGGCGGGGATATCAGTGAAAGCTGTCTTGGCGGTCTCTAAAAACATCCGTTGCTTTGCCTTGAAGCTGCCAGTCGGTTTTTCTACGGAGGTAAATATATATCTGACAGCTCCCAAAGTCTACCCTTTTCACAGCCTAATTGGCCAGCCATCGAGCCACCTCAGAGGGGAGCTGCCTCAGAGGGCTCGTGCTCATAGCGCACTTAGGAATGGAGTCCAGGAAGGCTGGGCCATAGCTCCTGGAGGTGATTCGCCTGTCCAGGACCACGATGGCGCCCTTGTCGGTGCGCGTGCGAATGAGCCTGCCGAAGCCCTGCCGAAACCGTAGGGCAGCCAGGGGCAGGGCGTACTGGTTGAAGGAGTCTTCATACAGCTCGGACCGAGCGGCGAAAACGGGCTCCGTGGGTACGTTGAAGGGAAGGCGGGCGAGTATCAGCACCTTCAGCACGTCTCCCGCAAGGTCGACCCCCTCCCAGAAGCTGCTGGTCCCCAGCAGAACGGAGCGGGGTGAGTTCAGGAACCTTCGAACGAGCTGGTTGGGTGTGCCGTCTATACCCTGGGCCAGGACCTCCACACCCGACGGCTCCAGCGATGGGCGAATAGCGGAGGCTGTGGTCTGCAAAGCGTTCCTGGACGTGAACAGGGCCATGGTATGCCCCTCGGCTGCTTCAGCCAGGCCCACGATGGCCTGCTCTAGGGCCGCCTGGTAGGCCCAAGAGGAGGGCTCCGGCACGTCGGCGGGCAGACAGAGCAGCGCCTGCTTGGGATAGTCGAAGGGTGACCCGATGAGAAGCTCCTTAGCACCGGAGAGGCCCAACCGCTCCCGTATCGACTGGAAGTTTCCCTCCGAAGTAAGGGTTGCGCTGGTCAGTACCACGCACCCCTTCTCCGAGAAGAGCCGACGCTCCAGCTCCTCGCCCACTCTCAATGGGGCTGCGTCCATGGTGATGGACCCGTCCTGACGGCCAGACGTCAGCCAGTAAATCCTCTCCGCCTGCGGATGCGGAATAAACTCCCGAAGCTTCGAGCGTAGGTCGCTGTTCACCTGCCGCTGGTGGCCTATCTCTAGAAGCAGCCCCTCGTAGCCAACCAGACGGGCCTCCTCCAGGCCCTCCAGGGCCAGGTCCAGGTCTCGCAGCCCTGTGGCCACCTCCGATAGAGAGAGGTCGGCATTCTCCCAGGAAACCTCGATGGCCTGCCAGGCAGGCTGCTTCTGCAGAGAGGGGGAGACCCTTACGGCTCCCTCCCTATCATCTCTCGGCTCCCTGTGCTCTCGAGTAAACTGGAACAGGGCCTGGTACATGATAGCGAGCCTCTCTCTGGTCAGCCCCACCCTGTCCTGTAGGGGCCCTACCACGTCCTCCACGCCCTTGCGGCGGGCCTGGGAGGCGGAGGACCCCCTGAAGGCAGCTACGGCCTGCTGGAGGACCCCTGCCTGTCCCGAAAGGGACTGCAGATGCTCCTCCACTTCCCCCTGGGTCACCTGGAATCCCAGGTGCCGAGTGGCTTCCTCCTCAAGATGATGCGCCTCGTCTATGATGAGGGTATCGTACTCTGGAATCAGGCCGCCGCTCATGGCCATGTCCGAAAGCAGCAGGGCATGGTTAATGATGACGAGGTGGGAGGCTGTCGCCCGCTCCCTGGCAGCACGTAGGAAGCAGGGGCCCGTCACCGCCGGGCAGTCTGGGGCCCCCTGGGCCGAGACCAGGTTCCATCTGAATCCAGGTCGACCCGTCAGGTTGATCTCCCCTCTATCCCCATCGACCGTGTCCTCAAGCCAGACCAGGATCTTGGAAAGCAACGTCGCTTCGTCGGGAGACAGGCTCTGGCTGGAGCCGAGATGAGCCCACCGCTTGAGGCAGAGGTAGTTAGCCCTGCCCTTCAGCTGGGTGTAGCGGAACTTCTCCAGGCCTCCCTCCACACTGTCCTTCAACGCCTCTATCAGAGCGGGGATATCCTTGTTGAGGAGCTGTTCCTGAAGGTTGATGGTGTTGGTGGAGACTACTACACGGCGGTTGTTCTGCGCAGCATAGAGAATCGCTGGAAGGAGGTAGGCCCAGGACTTGCCGATACCGGTGCCCGCCTCCACAATCAGGTGATGACGTTGGTTGATGGCCTCCGAAACAGCTTTCGTCATTTCCACCTGCTCCGAGCGCACCTCATAGCCAGGGATGGCGCTGGCCAGGGGCCCGCCATCCCCTAGCAGCGAGGCCAAGTATCCCTCATCGAGGGTCACGGTCTCCCTGCCGGAGCTTACAGGGGGATCCGAAATGTGGGTGCGGCTCTTCAGCGAATCGGTATCTACGCCAAAGATTCCTCTGGCACGAGACATGGGTTTCCCTATTTGGCGACCGCCGGACTCCAGCCCCTGCAGGAGATAGGATAGGGACCACTGAGAAATACTGGCCAGGCGGGCCATCTCTGAGCGTAGCCCCGGGTCCAGCTCGTCCAGCATCTCCAGCAGCTTCAGGAATACCCTTTGAGCAGCAATGGCATCGGGAAGCGCGCGGTGAGCCTGAAGGTGGGGACGCCCCATAGCCTCGGACAGAGCAACCAGAGAATACTCCGGCGCCTGGGGCAGAAGTATATAGGCCAGGTCCCAGGTATCTATTCGGGGGTTGGTCAGCCTGAGGCCCTTGCTCTCCAGGAAACCCAGGTCAAAGCCTATATTGTGCCCTATGACAGGCAGGTCACCCACAAAGGAAACCAGCTCCCCTGCTACGGCTGAGAAGGGTGGCGCCTGATCTACCTCTCTCTGTCTGATGCCGGTGTAACGAGTGATGAAACTAGGCAGCCGCCGGTAAGGGTTGACCAGGGTCTGAAGTGTGTCTTGGTCTTCCTCCCCGCGGAACTTGACGGCCCCAATCTCGATTATCTCGTCGTTGCCAGGGCTCAGCCCAGTGGTCTCAAGGTCCAGGGAGACCCAGGGGCCATCTAAGACGGACAGGGGTGGAGAAGAGGAGGCCAATCTTGGTTCCAGCAGGCTACACGGGGTCCATTCGTTGATAGGTCTTGATCACAGGAACATCATCCTGTGCCTCAAGGTCATAATAGTTGAACTGGCCCAGATGGAACCCCTCTAGGGCCTTGAAGGCCTTGGCCCTAATGGCTTCGATGAGGTCCTTCTCAGACCTGATGTCGCCATCGAAAACGGTGACGCACTTGCCAAGGCCATGGGTAGAGTGAGCATCGCTACCACCGGTCCCGCAGTGTCCTCGCTGTCGGGCCACATCCAACGCAAAGAAATTCTCCTGGTTATTACAGCCGCCGTTGCCCACCTCCACCTCATGCACCAGCTCAAACAGGGGATGCTTGGCGGCTTCAAGAGCCGTCTCAGGAAAAGGGTGGACATCCCTGAAGACTAGATTCTGGTTGTAGGGAGGCCGGTTGAAGTAGTTGCGGAAGGGGTGTGCCGTAATCATAACGCCACCGGTCTCCTCCACCACCCTACGAAGGGTACGAGCATCGGACATGCCGGACACATAGCCATTGGTGCCCAGAACTATGATGTGCCCCATGTCCGTCTCCACTTCCATGGCGTTAATCAGGAGAAGGGGTTGCTCTCTGGCAAACTTCTCGAAAGCGAACTTGTCCCACTTGCCCCGGTGCTCCGTCAAGCAGACTCCATCCAGCCCAATCCTCACAGCCTCTCTTACCAGCTCTTCCGGCGTGAGGTTGCTATCGCTGCTCCCCACCACCGTATGCACATGCATGTCGATTACGGACAAAGGCTACTCCGATGTGAAAAGAATCACAGCAAATTTTAACCTATCGGCGGCTTAATGGTCAACGCTCCATCAGTTGGAGAAGAGGGGCAACAGCCACCCGAAGATGCCCACGAAGGCCAGGGATATAATCAGGAGGTGCCTAAGGATGTGCCTGAGCAGGACCAGCCAGGGAGCCGCAAGGACCGCCGCCGCCAGGAGGATTGCCAGGGTGTAGACCTGGTTGGGGCTTCCCAGGCCGCCACCGGGAGCATGATCGAGGCTTACGCGGTAGAGGATGCCCAGGGCGGCGCCTAAAAGGCTCCATATGGCGATGGAGAAGAGGGAGATGGGCACTGTAAGAACCATCCAGGAGACCCGCTCAAAGTATGCTTTAAGACGGGCCGGGGGATCTCTGGACAGGGAGAGCAACGCAAGGGCGCCCACAACGATGAATACGTGGGCCATGATGACGCCGCTTATCCCTCCAGCCAGGGCTTCATTCACCGTCCTGTTCCGGGGAAGGGTCCCACCTGGTAACCAGGTGCGCATTCATCCCATACTGGTACTGAAGGAGAAGCTGGATAGCGGTCCCCACTTCCCGACGAGGCACCAGTGAGAAGAGACACGGCCCGCTGCCCGCCAGGTGGACCTCAGTGGCGCCAGCGGAATGGAAGGCATCTCTGTACTTATCCAGGCCCGGAAAGGCTGCGTACGCCACCTCGTCGAAGGTGTTGAAGAGGAACTGAGGCGGCACATCGCCGCCGCCCCGTATGCGACCCGCCAGCTTGTTGGTCAACAGCGCCCTGGTATAGCTGTCGGGTGAGAGAAGGGAGTAGAGGGTGGAGGTCTTCTGAGGCAGGCGTATCTCCGGGTCAAGTATCACCAGCCACTCGATGCTGGCAGGAGGTAGGGGCAGTATACGCTCGCCGCGGCCCTGGGCCAGGGCGGTGCCGCCATGCAAGAAGAAGGACACATCGGAGCCTAGCCTGGCGGCCATGGCCGCCAGGTCTCCCTCTGGAAGCGTGAGGCCCCATAGCTTGCCCAGGCCCTTCAAGGTAGCCGCGGCGTCGCTGCTCCCTCCTCCAAGCCCGGCAGCCACGGGGATGCCCTTCTCCAGGCGAATCCTCGCCCCCAAGATGGCGCCAGACTCCTCGCGAAGCATATGGGCCGCCCTCAGCACCAGGTTATCGGGAGACTGAAGGTCTGCGTTATCGCATTCAAGGGTTATCGAATCGGCAAGCTCGAAGGTCAGAAGGTCCCACAGGTCCACCGTTTGAAGAACGGTGGAGATCTCGTGGTAGCCGTCGGAGCGTCGGCCCGTGACTTCCAGCGAGAGGTTGATTTTGGCGTGGGCCTTCAGGCTGAACATTTCCCTCAGCATGACGCAACGTTTGAGGGAAGGGCCGTCTTGAAGAGATTGTACAGGGTCCCCCACTCCTCCACGCTCAGGGTCTCCGCTCGACGGCGGGGGTCGATTCCCTCTTGGCCCAGAAGCCCCTCAATCTCCGCTCCAGGAATAGCCAGGGCATGGCTAAGGGAGTTGCGAAGCTGCTTACGCGGAGCGCTGAAGCCGGCGCGAACCAGGCGAAAGAAGGCCTCTTCCGAGTCCAAGGATAGGAGGGGGCGCTGGTAGACGTCGATGCGCACGACGGCCGAGGTCACTTTAGGAGGCGGGCGAAAGGCCCTGGGGGGCACCCAGAAGAGGACCCGCGGACGACCGTAAAGCTGGACCCCCACTGAAGGAAGGGTCATCCCACCAGGCTGGGCGGCAACGGCCTGAGCCACCTCCCGCTGTAACATCACCACCATCAGTGCAGGCTTGTGGGTCGCCTCAAGGAAGCGCCTGATGATGGGAGAGGCGGCGTAGTAGGGCAGGTTGGCAACGACCTTGTAGGCCTCATCCGGATCAATCAGGGCATCTATGTCCAGCTCTCGGGCGTCAACCTCCAGGACAGAGACGTTGTCCGCTCCAGCGAAGGTGGACCTAAGAAGTCGGGCCAGCTCCCCGTCCATTTCCACAGCGATAAGTCGCCCGACTCTGGAAGCCAGCTCACGGGTGAGAGCGCCGCGACCGGGGCCAACCTCAATCACCAAGTCGTCGGGAGACAGGTCGGCAGCCCGAACAATTCGGGCCACCACTCTTCCGTCCTCAAGAAAGTGCTGGCCCAGGGACTTTTTCGCCCTAGGCCTGGGGGCAGCTTCTCTCGCTTCTTGCCCGGTTTCTTTCATTAGGCGATGCCTACGGCTGCCAATAGTAACACACAAATTCTCGCTAGATGTACCTTACATATGTCAGATTTGACATACGCTTCTTCGTTTCCAAAAAGCAGACCTCTCACGTCCCACCCCCCTCCTTCGGGATTATCTAGCGCGTAACAGCCGGCTAGTTG
The DNA here is from genome assembly GCA_965237935.1 of Dehalococcoidia bacterium. Taxonomy (GTDB): domain Bacteria; phylum Chloroflexota; class Dehalococcoidia; order Lucifugimonadales; family CBDEGW01; genus CBDEGW01. Next base: position 128,876 of record CBDEGW010000003.1, read on the forward strand.
ACTTCATAGGAAGGTCCCTGTAGGGGGTTCGAGGGGGGTGTCGGCCTTGAGGAAAAACATTACGTGTGGGAGGGTGGGAAGAGTAAGGATAGCCTTGGATTATTGAAGTGGAGGTGATAAGGGCCGTGCACCCCCGATTCGATCTTTCCCCAAACATGCCCAAGGGAGGAAGGCTCAAGCCAGGCATTTCTGCGGCACCCGAAAGTTCCCGCTTACCGCTGCTTCCTTCCGGACCTGACGGGGTTCACAGGCTTCCGCCGCGCAGGGCCCAACTCTCGGCGCCGTCCACCTGAAGCAGAGGCCCGAAGAAGGGGACCTCCAGGGGGAGTTCAGCCCCGCTATAGCGGATTGCGGGTACAAGGCACCGCTAGCTCCCCGCCTAGCACGACCCAAGGCCATGTTAGAGCAGCCCGTTGTGGGTGTCAACGAGGAGGCGTAAACGTTTGAGAGTTCTCATGGTCGAATAGAGGTCGCCCTTCGACAAGCTCAGCTTGACCGCTTACCACCCGCAAGTTGCTGCTGCCTTCAAAGGCTGTAAGCAAACATTGGAGAATACGGGGGGCGGATGGAGACTCCGCTATTTCTCCCTTTCGCATTCTGACCTTCTGAAACACCACCTACAGGAGCAAAAATAAGCCCAGGAGCATCTGGATTTCGCCGCCAACGAGTTCCGGGAGATGAAGTTGCAACCCTCCCTGGAACACGCCCTCAAACACAAGGAGCTATTGGGGGCGTAGGTCTCGACACTAACCCAATTTGCCCAAAGTGCCCTTTTGGAAAATGCCCGCTTCGTGGGAGATGGTTATCACGTCTATATACCGACGATGCAGAATGACCATCAGCCGTATCAGGGGCTCATCACGGTGGTTGCTGGCCATATTCAGTGCGTATTTTAGTTTCCTTCAACCAGGTCGATGGCAACTGCACCCTTCCGGGAGTGATTCGCATCGACCATAACCCGACGGACATGCGAAGCCAGCTTTGAAGTGAAAGGGCCAGTCCTCTGAGGCCGCCACCCCTTATCGCAGGCTCATCTCCTCAACCAGTGTAGGCAGAACGGCAGCTATGAGAGCCGGCGAGCCTTTACGCACCTGTTCCAAGCCCCGCCTCAAAGCTGGACCTACCTCTTCTGGTTCCCGAACCGTTTCCCCGTATCCGTTGGCTGCCTCGGCGAGCTTCGCGAAGTCCGGCGGAGGGTCAAAGAGGCCACCTTCATAATTGCCGGTGCGCACTGCCACACCATCGGGGTAGGCGCGCCTTAGGGCGGTGGTACCCGTGCTGTAAGAGCGGTTCACAAATACCACCGTTAGGAAGGGTGCCTTATAGTGGGCGGCGCTCCACAGGGCCGAGAGGGGATTGCCAAACATAAGGTACCCATCCCCCGTGGCCAGAATCACATCACTCTCAGGCTTGGCCAGCTTTGCACCGAAGGCCGCGCCGCTGCCCCAGCCTCCCGAACTGCCTCCACTCCTGAAATACGTCCTTGGCTGAGAACGGCCATGGTATGCCTGGACGTACTGGGCGTTGCTCAGGGCATCGTCTAGCAGGATAGCGTCAGGCTCCAGGATCTTACCTAGCTCGTAGGCGAGCCACTGAGGATGAAGGGGCCTGCGTCGGGATGCCTCCAGGGCGCTAGCCTCGGTGGCGGCCGTTAGCTCCCGCTTGCGCTGCTCTAGTCGGGCACGCCGATCTGCGATGCGGCTCATGTCCCCCTTTGTCAGCATGCCAGTGGCCGCTTCGTAGATGGCCCGCGCAGCACCGGCGGCATCCACGGGAAGCCACACATCGGCCCTGAACTCCATGGTCTTGTAGCGTGACTGCACCGGGTCCACATCCACCCAGGCGATCTTGGCATCGAGGCCAGGCAGGCCTTCTGAAGGCATGAAGGGGACGGGCGCCTCTATAATTAGCAGTACGTCGGCCTCCCCAGGGCTGGGTCCCGTGCCGTAGAGGGGATGTGTGGTAGGGAAGTTCAAATTGTCCACTCGGTTGGTTTCCATCACCGGGAGGGCCAGCAGCTCCGCCAAGCGCACCAGCTCCTCCACCGACTCCGGGTTTCGCCCCGACTTCGCCGTGTAGATGCAGGGGTTGTCAGCCTTGATTAACCATTCAGCCACCCGCCGAGCGTCGGAGGGGTCTGGCCAAGCTGGACGCGCCACGCCCATCTGATCCCTTGTCGGAAAGCGCGTCGTGCCGGGCATAGGCAACATCGCCGTCTCTCGGGGCATGATCAGATAGACAGGCCCCTTGGGCTCGCTCATGGCCACCTGCAACAGCCGGCTGACCATTAGGCCAGGGTTGTCCTGATGCTCCATGCGATGGTCAAGCTTGGTGTACTGACGAATAATCTCGCCCTGGTCTCGCGGCTCCTGGACCCACTGAACTGCCGCGTCCCGAGCTCCGGGCATGGAGCCGGGGTAGGCCCTGGGTCCCGACCCTGCGGTGATTAGGACCGGATAGGATCCACGCCAAGCCGAATGCAGGGCAGCGCCGTAGTTGAAGGTGCCGGCGTCCACATGGGCTGCCGTCGCCGCTGGCTGGCCGGTCACCATAGCGTTGCCCAGGGCCGCATTCAGCGCATCCCCTTCATGGGTCACTGTCAAGAGCCGAGGGGTCGGCCACTACCGTTCGTGAGCCTTGGCCACGCTCTCCTGATAGAAGGTAAGCTCCGAGCCCGACACGAAAAAGAGATTCTCCACCCCGCCCAGTTTCATTGCCACCACAACCGCGTCGGACCATTGCTCCGCCTCATATTGACCCCAGTGGGGATCGATAGCTACCGTACTACCTTCGACCATTCCTCGCACCTCCTTCTATCTAACATCCCTCGACGTCGTGCTTTTAGGCATTTACGGCCAACTTAGTACCGGGTTGCCACACGGCCATAGTTGCATGGCAAAAATTCCGAGCTTAAGCTAGTGGCTTCAACGGCTAGATTGAGAACCCACTATTGAGGCCCCTGCCACACTCTGGATGGCCCTCCATATCTTCTCTGAGGTCAGGGGGGTGTCTATATGACGTATACCTAAGCCCGAATCCACCGAAGGACACGGATGGACGGCGTGAGGACAGCGGAAGGGGGTGGGTGAGGGAGCTACAGGGGAGATGGCCTGGGGTCTTGGGGTAGATGGGAGGCCGGCGGACGGTCTTCAGTCGCCGCACAGGGCCCCTAAGGCCCTATGCGGGAGTTGCGATGCGCGGGATGGCGAGAGGATACGCAGCAGGGGACTCTCGCGACCGGGGTGGCGCGAGATTGCGGGGACGTTGGGTCAGTTGCAGGCTGGCCGTCAGGCCGGGAACGGAATGGCTTGCAGCCGGGCCAAGGCGCGACTGAACTGGGTTTCCCAAGGCCAGCGCCGGGGGAGATGCAAAGTGAGGCGGCGCGCCGAGCGGGTGATCCGTCCCACCAGAGCGAAGACCCGCCGCCTGAGGGTCTTGGTGATCACGGTCCGCTCGCCCAGACCAATCCGCGCCGTCCAGCGGGCCAGGTTATGCGCCATCACCTGGACCGCCAGCCAGGCGCCGTTGGCGGCGAAGCGCGCCGACGGCATGTGGTTCAGCCCGACGCCGTACTTGAGGTCGCGTATGGCGTTCTCGACCTCGGCGTGGCGGCGATGATCGGCCTCCAGTTCCAGCGTCTCCCCATCGCGGTCGGTGATGAAGGCGTGATAGCTGTATCTGGCGAAGAGGGCGAGCTGGGAACCGGGCGTCGGCTTCACCCGCCGGACAATGAGCCGCACCGGCGCGGCGTCCGGCTTGGTCTGGAACGGGGTGTAAGTCGTCTCGGCGACATCGGCGGCACCGTCCATCCAGTAGGGAATGGGAGTCCAGTCCTCCTCTGGTATCGCCTCGATCAGGTCCCGCAGGCTGGCGCGCTGGCGGATGGTGATAGAGAAGCGGACATCCATTTCCCGGCAGGCGGCAACGACAGTGTGGGCGTAGAAGCCGCTGTCGGCCCGCACCGTGAGTTGTCCCCTGGCCCCGCCGTAGCGCACCCGCCCCACCGTCTCACGCAGGAAGTGGGCGGCGCCACGGGCGGTGTTGGCCCGGCCCTCGCGCAGCCGGGACATCAGCACTTCGCCGGTGCCGGCGGCAATGGCCAGCAGTGGGTGATAGCCGCGGGCGCCGGTATAGCCGTGGTGGCGCGCTCCCTCCTTGGCCAATCCATAGGTCTCGCAGATGGTCGAGTCCAGGTCGATGGTCAGGGGCGAGTCGCCGGGTCCGGCCCCAGCGGCCCAGGCCCGGGCCAACAACTGGCGGCTCACGCGGTCGAGTTGACGGACATGCCCCCACCGGAAGCTGCGCAGGAAGGTCCCCAGGGTGGATGGCGCCTTGACCACGCAGCCTAGAACACCGACCGTCCCACCAGCGCGCAGCGCATCGGCGTCGTCGATGCAGTCGCCGCCTGCCAGCGCGGAAGCGACCAGCGTCAGCATCTTGTCCCCAGTGTTCGCCCGTCCCGGCGCTCCGCCGAGGTCAAGGTGATGGTCGACGAGTTCCCGCAGGCCCAGGTGCCGGGCTAGGGTGGCCGGCAGGAGCAGGCCGGCATTGGCCACCAGGCGATGGTCGTCAAAGAGGATGCGGATACGGTCGGGTTTGTTCTGTGGCAGCATCTATTGGGTGCTCCTTGTTTCCGGGCGGGTTTCTGTTCCAAAACCATTATCCCAGATTCAGAGGAGCACCCTCTGCCTTCTTCAAGGGCTGTCCCCAAGGACGTCCTTCGGTGGATTCGGGCTAAGCCGGAAAGAGCATTAAGTACAGCATTAGCTACCGCTGCGGGAGGGGCAACGGTGGCGAAGGACCCTACTCCTTTCGCGCCTAGAGGGTTAGTCGGCGAAGGCGTCTCTATGGCATCCAGTACCAAATCGGGCATGTCTTCGGCGGTGGGCATGGCATAGTCCATTAGGCTCCCCGTCAAAGGCTGCCCGTCTTCGTTGTACATAATGGTTTCCACCAGCGCCTGACCTATTCCTTGGGCTATTCCACCGTGCATCTGCCCTTCCACCAGTTTAGGGTTAATGATGCGGCCACAGTCATGTACCGCTACATATCGAAGGATCTTAGCCTCCCCAGTACTCCTTTCCACCTCCACCACTGCCACGTGAGCCCCGAAGGAATAGGGGTTGTCAGGCAGAGTATAGGTGTCGCTAAAATCCAGCCCTACTGCCACTCCGGGAGGCACCATTTCCGCATTATAGGCGGCGGCAGCCAACTGGGGGAAAGGAACACTGTCAGAAGGCCTACGGGCATTGAAGACCGATCCATCCTGAAATGAGACCTCCTCGGGGGAACATCCCAGTAGCCGGGAGGCTATCAGAGAGAGCTTCTGGCAAGCCTCTCGCAGCACCATGTACAAAGCAGCGCCGCCAACGACGAGACCTCGGCTCGCGCTGGTGCCTTCACCCGAAGGGAAGATGGCTGTGTCCCCATGCAGTACCTGTACCTGACCCGGGCTTACCCCCAGCTCATCGGCCACAATCTGCGCAAAGGCTGTCTCCGACCCTTGGCCGTGAGGGGAGATTCCAGTAAAGACGACGATTTGACCCGACGGCTCTATCTTCACACCGGCGCTCTCAACTCGATGGTAACCGCTGGACCCGGATGACTTTAAGACCGTAGCCAACCCGATGCCTATGAACGGTTCGTCCGTCCTCCTTTGCGATGCTTTTTCTCGAAAGCTATAGTAATCCGACAGCTCCAAGGCCCGGTTCAGCACTTGCTGATAATTGCCTGAGTCGTAAGTTACACCAGTGGGTGTCGTATAGGGGAAGGCATCTGGCGATATGAGGTTCTTCCTTCTCACCTCCGCCGGGTCCAAATTCAGGTCTTTGGCAATGAGGTCTATCGTTCCCTCCATAGAATAGGCAGCCTCGGGACTTCCGGTACCCCGGTAGGCCCCAGTAGGGGTCTTATTGGTGACCACCCCCACTACTTCGACGTCGATTGCTGGGATTTTGTATGGCCCCAGAAAGCGGCGACCCGCATTAGTTGGCGGCGCCGAGGTGGTGAAGAGAAAGAAGGCCCCCAAATCCGCTACAATCCGCACCCGCATCCCCAGAATTAGGCCGTCTTTTCTCACGGCGGCTTCCACGTCTAAGGTCTGGTCTCTACCGTGGTAGGCAAGCATGTTTTCTTGCCTCTCCTCTACCCATTTAATGGGCCGCTTCAGGGTGAGGGAGAGGTAAGGCACCAGGATGTCTTCGGGGAATATGCAGTCCTTTACCCCGAAACTGCCTCCTACATCCGGGGCGATAACTCGTAGGCACTCTTCTGGCCGGTTGAAGAGCTGCGACAGGTACGTTCTTAACCGATGGGGTGCCTGAGTGGAGTTCCATATGGTCAGTAAGCCCTCCTCCGGTTGGAACCAGGCCATCATCCCTCGCGTCTCAAGGGGTACAGGAGCGAGACGCTGTACCTGGTATGTCTGGTGAACCAGGTGTTCGGCCTGGGTGAAGGCTTTTTCCAAGTCTCCACCCTGCTGGCGTAGTCTTAAAGCTAGGTTAGTGCCTAACTCCTGATGGATTGGTATGGAATCCTCTTTCATAGCCTCAAAAGGATCCAGAAGAGGTGAAAGGGGCTCGTAGTCTATCTCTATATGGTCTATCGCGTCGCGTGCCAGGTAACGGTCCTCAGCAACCGCTATGGCTACGGGCTGACCCACATAGCACACTTTTCCCCGCGGCAAAACGGGATGCCTTGGAGCTTTCATCACGTCTGCTCTCTGTGTTCCTACCGGGATTTCTTTAAGGGTATCCCCGATGTCATCCCCGGTCATCACAGCTATCACGCCGGGCATGCGGCGAGCAGAAGAAGCGTCTATGGATCGGATTAAGGCGTGGGCATGAAGACTTCGGAGGACGCAAGCGTGGAGCATGCCTGGTCGCTTAATGTCGCCAACAAAGGTGCCCTCACCCGCCACAAGTTTGGGGTCTTCAAACCGCTTCAAAGGCTGTCCTGAGTAGCTCACTTTTTGTTCCCTCTGCTCCTCTTTTCGATATCATAGTGCAATCTGTAACACCTTGGAAAGCAGATAATACCGATACTTGAGGTCGCCTCGGTTTAACACCACGTTATAGCCAGCGGGGGCTGCCTAGCCACTTGGCAAATAAGAGGGACCCCGCGGATTCCGCAGGGTCCCTCTAGTGCAGCATACTTCGAGAAACTGCTAATCGTTATCGCTAACAAGCACAGGCGCCGGGATAAGCTGCCCCAACGGTGCCTCTGGATTCAGAACTGGCTGTACATCCTCATGGACTCCCTCACCTGCGCCGACCCTCGGCAGCCACTCCAGCCACGTGGGCAGGTACCAGTTCCACTTGCCTAGCAGCCGCATGGTGGCCGGGACCAGGACGGAGCGGACGATGGTGGCATCCATCAGCACCGCTACAGCCAGGCCGAAGCCAAACTGCTGCATCATCACCAGGTCGCCCAGGGCGAAGCCACCGAAGACCGCGACCATGATCAGGGCGGCGCCGGTGATCAGGCGGCCCGTGGAGCGAAGCCCGAAGGCCACCGCCTCGCTGTTGTCGCCCGTCTGGATGAACCGCTCCCGGATCCGGCTGAGCAGGAACACATGGTAGTCCATGGAGAGGCCGAACAGGATGGAGAACAGGAACAGCGGGAGCCAGGTCCCTATCGTGTCAATCTGCTGGAAGCCCAGCAGGTCGGCCCCGACCCCTTTCTGGAATACCAGCACCACTAGCCCGTAGGCTGCTCCCACCGAAAGGAGGTTCATGATGATGGACGTCACCGGCACCACGATGGAGCGGAACGCTACCATCAGGAGCAGGAAGCTCAGCCCCAGGACGAAGGCGAACACAATGGGCGTGTAGGTGTCGGTAATCTGAGTGAAGTCCACCGTCTCGGCGGTTTCGCCGGTGACTAGGGCCCTGGCCGGCACACCGTCAAAGGCCTCTGGGATGTACTCCGCCCGCAGCCGCTCTACCGCATCCATCGCCTCCTTGCTAAACGGGTCCCCCGCCAGCCTGGCGTAGAGGACGGAGAGGTCCGCCTCTGGGTGCACCTCTAGCCTGGAAGGGATGAAGGCCGGGTCCGATGCGACGGTCGCTTCAAGGCGCTCAATGGCCGCCTGCACGGACTCCGAATCTGTCTGGCCATCTATGACTACAACGGCCGGCGCATCTTGGCCGAACCCAAACTCATCCTGGAGCACGACGAACGCCTCTTTGGACCTCATGCTGTCGGGCATGGCGCTCACACCGGCCATTCCCAAGTTGATATCAGAGTAAGAGCTTGCGGCGGCCAGCAGCAGTCCGGCTGCGACCACGAGGCTGACCACAGGCCGGCGCATGACGGCGCGGGCAGTCCAGTCCCAGAACCAGCCGCTGGCCTCGGTCGGCTGCCCGACCTTACGGCGCTGGATCAGGGGTATGCGTATAGCGTTGATCTTGTCGCCCAGCAGACCTAGGACGGCGGGCAGCAGGGTCATCGAAGCCAGCACCGCGGCGATGACCACCAGGATAGCACCGGCTCCCAGGCTTTGGAAGACGGACATCGGTATAATCAGCAGGCCAGTGAGGGCCAGGACGACGGTCATCCCGCTGAACAGCACGGTGCGGCCGGCGGTGGCGCCCGAGGCGGCGATGGCATCGACCTTGTCCAGCCCCTTCGCTCGCTCCTCCCGGTAGCGGGAGACGATGAAGAGGGAGTAGTCTATGCCTACGGCCAGCCCCATCATGGTGATCATGTTAGTCACGAAGAAGGAGAGGTCAAAGGCCTGGCCCACCAGCGCGGTGGCCCCCAGGGCCACTATTATGGCGGCTATCGCCAGCACGATTGGGAGGAGGGCGGCGACGATGGCGCCGAACACCAGCGCCAGAACGACCAGAGCCGCGAGGATTCCTATGCTTTCACCGGTCTGCAGGTCCTTCTCAGCAACCTCCTGGAGCTCCACATCCAGCGTCGCCTCACCTGTGATGAGGACCTGGAAGGAGCCGTTCTCGCTGGCCTTATCCACGACCTGGTGGACCTGATCGATCTCCTCCTTAGCGCCTTCCGGTATCATCAGTGGCATGAGGGTGGTGTGGCGGTCAGCGGACACCAGCGACTCGTCGCCCGTCAGGTAGTAGTTCTCCCCGCCCGCGATCACGTCGTCGCCCAGAGCCACGAAGTCGCCGTAGAGCCCCTCGACGTAGCTCTGGTACGCCAGGTCGTCCACCGTCAGGGTGGTGGAGCGCACGATGACCATCTCGTCGATGGTGTTGTTGGATTCCCCGAGCCGCTCGTGCAGCAGGTTATCGGCCTGCTGGGATTCGGGGTTGTTCGTGAAGCTGTCTTCGGTGGTCAGCGCGTCCCCCAGCAGCGTACCGGTCAACATGATGGCCGCTACGAGGACCGAGAGCCAGATGCCAATCGTGGTCCAGGGCCGGCGGGCGGCCGCCCGTGCCAGGGCTTCAGTGCTCAGATTGAACCCCTTGGTCCTATTCTCAGTAGCTCCGAGGGTGTGAGTGTTAGCGTAGTCCATGACTTCCTCCTTATAAGGGCCTTTACCGATGTGGGCTATCACCGTTGAACAGCCATCTTGATGATGCCGGTTCGGGCATCACCTAAACATTGCCAGCAAACGAGTCCGGAAACGACGTAGGGGCTGGCAACGAAGGTTATGCTCCTGAAGCACCTGCTGCACGTTATGAGTCCCATGATTCCCTCCTTGGACCTATTGCTCCGTTTCTTTCGGGTTCCAGAATATGCCCGTCACCTTCACCCGTCATCGGCAGAGCTACCGATTTCGCCCCAGACAAGAGACCTATATCCTGATGGGCCTTTCTATGGATGCACTCATCCTCCGTTGGTATGAGCCGCAAAGAAGGTGGGTAAAAGGGACAGGTGGGATCGGGGTCGCTCTGATCCTGACTTTATTCCGGTAGCTGTTACGCTACGGACTGAAGTAGCCAGGGGATACCGTAGTAGCCGGCCAAGGCCGTGGCCGTGATGTTGAGGACTTTGCTAACGGCGACACAAAGAAAGACCTGGGTAGAGGATAGCGGACGGTCCCTGCCCACATCTCCCAGTTTGACCCTTGTGGCCTCGCTGACCCGTAGGCCAGCCTCCCATAGCAAACGGAGGAAAAAACGATCACGCTCATTGTCGGTGGCGTGCGTTCAACTCAGGACGAGCGGAGAACTGAACACTAAACCGTTCGTGGTGAGCCACTCTCTGACTCTCCCCAGCTTTGCACAAAACTAAGGAGAGTGCAGGAGAACCTAGGTTCTCTGCCAGGGAATCTGAGGGGTGTCCCCTCAGGAATTAGACATATCGGGTGGGTGGGTGGGAAAGAAAACGTCTGCTGTTGGACTTTTGGTGCAAAGCTGACTCTCCCCCTTTACGGGGGAGAGTCAGAGAGGGGGCAATGACCGCTAATAGTGAGCCTGTCGAACCACTGGCAGCAGATGAGAAAAGCCTTGTATGCTATAGTGTCCCGCGAAGGGTGAAACCCTCCCGAAGCAATTTTCGAGCCAAGGTCTTTTAGCCGGATAGTCGAGTCATTGGAAAGCGGCTCGGAAAGGTAACAGAAAGGGAATGAGTCAGGACCTACGGAGCTTTGTCAGTACATTCCAGGATAAGTTCCCTGAGGATATGATTCGGGTTTCCGAACCCATCGATTTGCAATATGACATCATGGCCTTGGTTCTTGAGTACGAGAGGCGACGGCGTTTCCCGATCCTGTTCTTCGATAACATCAAGGGCCACAAAATTCCCGTAATCTGCAACTTGATGGCTGCGCGCCGCTCTCTGGCTCTTGCACTTGGAGTAGACGAGCCCGAGCTGTCGGACCAGTTCTCCCGTCGGCTTCTGAATTACATCGATCCACAGGTGATAGAGGACCCGCCTTTCCATCAGGTCGTGAGAACAGGTAAAGATGCCGATCTTGGCCTGCTTCCAATCCCAACCTACTTCCCGGGGGACGCCGGCCCCTACTTCACGGCGGGTATGGTGGTGGCTCAACACCCCGATACAGGGGTAGTGACCGAGGGTTATCACCGGCTCCAGATCAAAGGGCCTCAGAGGATGGGGTGCAGCCTTCATTCTCGTCGGCGTATGTTCGAGTACCAGCGGTTGTACGAAGAGCGGGGCCAGAACATGCCGGCGGCCATTTGTTTAGGCCTGCACCCGGCAATAGGTATGGGTTCGCTCTCCTATCCGCCACCTGAGATCAGCAAGTTCCAGGCCTGCGGGGGGTTATTTAATGAGCCAATGCAGGTAGCCCGCTGCTCCGCTATCGACCTTCTTGTCCCGGCTTGGAGCGAGATCGTCATTGAAGGGGAGATCCTTGCCGGAACCCGCGAGCCGGAGGGGCCCTTCGGCGAGTTCACCGGGTACTTCTCGGGACGAAGCACGCAGCACGTCTTCAACGTCAAGGCTATCTCTATGCGTGAGGACGCCTGGTTCCAGAGCGTCGCCTCCGGAAGAGCGGGGGATCACATCACAATAACTAGCGTCCTTCGGGCGGTAGAAGTCCGAAATGCATTAAAGAGAACCATTCCCGGTGTTAAGGATGTCCACTTTCCCACCTCAGGAGGAAGCGCCTTCACCGCCTTCATCTCCATACGCCAAAGCCGGCCAGGGGAAGCCAAGCATGCCATCGCCACTGCCCTGGGGGTGGACCACTACTTGAAGTTCGCAGTCATCGTAGATGACGACGTAGACGTCTTTGACGAGTCGGACGTTCTCTGGGCCATTGCAACAAGGGTCCAAGCCGACCGGGACCTGGTGGTAATCAGCGGATCGTTGGGAGCCATCCTGGACCCCTCAGCCACCGAGGAGGGTGTGACGGCTAAACTGGGCGTCGATGCCACAAAACCCCTAGGAGACCCCTTCTCCGAGAAGCTTGTCATGGACCCTGAGAAGATGGACTGGGCCAGAAACCTGGTAGACCAATTGGGATCTGGCCGCCTCTTCAACCAGCCTTCCTAGGTACGCGCTGGCCGATGTGTTGACCCCATTGAAGTGCGGACATAGCAAGAGGGGCGATACGGGTACTTTGAACCCGCCTCCATCGAGGAGGCGGTGGACATCCTTCACCGAGGCAACGTAGGGCATGATAGAGCAGCAGGATAAAACTATTACAAAGGCACGCCCCGGCCAGTATCGCTGGATAGGCAAAAGCGTGCCAAAGATAGACTCGAAGGAGAAGGCCCTGGGTGACACCCAGTACGTGGGCGACATGCAGGTGCCTGGGATGCTCCACGCTCGTATCCTTTGGGCGGGTGTGCCCCACGCCATCATTCGCGGCATCGACACCTCTGAGGCCAAGAAAGCTTCCGGCGTTCGGGCCGTGCTCACCGCTGCCGACATTCCAGGCATAAACCGGTATGGCCTGGCCTTCTTGGACCAGCGGGTGCTGGCGGACGACAAAGTGCGCACCGTCGCCGACCCCGTAGCCCTGGTGGCGGCGGACACGGAGGAGGAGGCTGAGGAGGCGTTACCCAAGATCAAGCTTGATCTGGACCCCCTTCGTCCAATACTTAGCATCGATGATGCGCTGGACCCCACGGCGCCGGCTATACATGAGGGTGGTAACCTTTTTCAGCAGACCAAGGTGCGCAAAGGGAATCTGGAAGAGGGGATCTCGGAATCAGACGTTATTGTCGAGGGGACCTACCGTACTCACCTGATGGACCACATGGCAATGGAGCCGGAGGCGGGCTTGGCCTACGTAGACCCATCGGGTGTCCTCGTTATCATTGTGGGCACCCAGTACCCCTATCGTGACCGCCGCCAGATCGCGCCGGCTCTCAATCTCGGCATGAACCAGGTACGAGTGATACAAGCGCCCATAGGGGGAGGCTTCGGGCGTAAGGACGATATCACGGCAGAGATTCACGTAGGTCTCCTGGCGCTAAAGACCGGGCGTCCGGTGCGCCTGGTATACACTCGGGAGGACTCCCTGATCGCCAACACCAAGCGTCATCCCATGCTGATGAAGTTCCGCACTGGGGCCCGCTCTGACGGCCGTCTTACCTTTGTGGATGGTGATATCTATGGCGACACTGGAGCCTATCTCTCCCTGGGCGCATATGTGATCAAGAAGGCGGGAATCCATGCGTGCGGACCATACTACGTCCCCAACATTCGGGTGGATACGTACACTCTTTACACCAACAATCTGACCTCCGGCGCCATGCGTGGTTTCGGGGTGCTCCAGGCTGCGGTGGCCCACGAAGCCCAGATGGATAATCTCGCCCGTAAGCTGGACTTGTCCCCTGTAGAGTTTCGGATGATCAACGCTCTCAAGCCAGGCCTCACCTCCTCCACCGGCCAGGAGATGAACGAAGGGTGTGGCATCGAGGCTACGCTACAGAGGGTTAAGGACCACATGGAGACCCATAACCTGATGTTCAATCGGCCATGACAAAGAGAAGGGGATTGGGCGTTGGGTCCGCGTACCACGGTATCGGCTACGGGTTCAGCCGGGCCGACATCGGCTCCGCCTATATCGAGATGGCCGAGGATGGGACCACAACTGTGTACTCCGGCGCCTGCGACATGGGGCAGGGAGTGATGACCATAGTCGCGCAGGTTGCGGCGGAAACCATAGGCATCAGCCCGGACGTGATCCGTGTGGTTGCAGCGGATACCGGGAGCACCCCGGACGCCGGGCCCACTTCCGGCAGCCGGGCTACCTTCGTACAGGGCGTGGCCGTCCAGGAGGCGTCTGAGGACCTGCGTGACCAACTCCTTCTGATGGCTGCGGATATGGTCCATCGCCAAAAGGAGGAGCTGGAGGCGTATGAAGGGGGGATCTACGCAATAGCTACCGGGGCGCTCCTGATCTCGGTGGCCGAGGTTGCGGCTGAGATCCACCGGCAGGGCAGGCGTTGTGCAAGCTGGGGCTGGCATGACAATATGAGCAAGGACGTGGACCCTGAGACCTCCCAGGGTGACGCCTACGCCACCTATGGCTGGGCTACCCAGCTGGCGGAGGTAGAGGTGGACACCGAGACCGGCCAGGTGAAGGTGCTGAAGATCGTCTCCGCCACGGATGCGGGTAAAGCAATCAATCCGGTAGCCGTGGAGGGCCAGATCCAGGGAGGCGCTGCCATGGGCATGGGTTACGCCCTCTATGAGCAGCATATTCTGGATAATGGCGTACCAAGAACAGGGTCCCTTGCCTTCTACCTGGTACCGACATCAATGGATGTGCCGGAGATAGTGTGTGAGATCGTTGAGGTATATGACCCTAGGGGACCTTTCGGGGCCAAGGGCGTCGCAGAGCCGGCCACCATACCCACCACTCCAGCCATTCTCAACGCCATTTATGACGCCGTGGGTGTCCGGATAACCGAGACGCCGGCGACTCCAGAGCGTGTTTTCTATGCCATCCAGGAGGCGAGGGCTCGTGGGGAACTGGAAGACTTGCCACCAAGCTAGAGTGGATAGCACAACCAGCTTTGCAAAAAAGTCCAACAGCAGACGTTTTCTTTCCCACCCACCCACCCAATATGTCTAATTCCTGAGGGGACACCCCTCAGACTCCCTGGCAGAGAACCTAGGTTCTCTGCACTCTCCTGAGTATTTGTGCAAAGCCAACACAACCTATACTATCTATTGCTCCTCAGCCTAGAGCCGCCGCTCAGTCTATGGGTTGCGGCTGCTCGAGCACCCGGGTCTGGTAGGCGAGACTCGCCAAGACCTGGCCGCTCGGCGCGGTGAGCTCACCCTTGAACAGAGGAGAGAACCGAACCTTGCCATCAAGAACAGGCAGCGTGCCGGAGAATACTACGGTGCCGGCCGATCGGGCGGGCCCAATGAGCTCCAAGAGCAGCTCGGGCCTGATCAGCTGGCCAAGCGTCCCCCGCTGGTAGTCCTCGAGGCTCTGCTCATTGCCGACGGCACTCCTCAAGCCTAGCTCGTCCCACTCGCCAATCAGCTCATCGAGATTCCACGCCTCGCGGCTGAGTGCCCTTGGATAGATCTGCTTAGATTTTTCCACCGAGAGCGTCTCCAGGCCACGGTCGGTATGGTCGCTTCCGATGCAAACCCAGGTGTCACGCGCGCCGATGAGGAGAACGTACTCCACCTCTCCCGACGACGAGCCGTCATAAGCCCATATGGTGCCGCCGTGCTGAACCATCATGGGGTTTGCGACGAAGATCATGGGGACGTGCGACGGTGGAGGAACGCCCTCGCGCTCGAGTTCCTCTATATGGCGTCGCACGGCTTCGGGGTCGCGGCCCGTGTACCCGGCGATTAGCAGCCGCCGCACGGTGAATCGCAACGTCTTGGAGCCGTGCTGGAACGTGAGCGTCTTGCGAGGCCTTTGTACTGGAGTCTCCATCTATTTGCACTCGTAACGCCGGAATTCCACCGTCCTGCACCCATCCGGAGAGCGCCACGGGCCATGTGGCATACCTGGCGGGCGGCACGCGTACATGCCGGCGGTGAAGTTCTGCTGCAGCGTGATGTCGTAGATACCTCCTTCGATGATCCAGACCTCTTCCCAGAAGTCATGGAGCTGCGGCCCCATAGGAGTGGTATCGGTGCCGGGCTCGAAGCGCAGCAAACGGGTGTAGTCGCCGCTTATCTCGTCCCGAGACAGGATCTGCTCGCTGAGACCCTGGATCTCGCCAATCCCTTGGCTCGGAACCCCGCTAGGGTCAAAAAATTCCAACTCAGGCTTTGGCATGGTATTGCTCCTCCTTGTTGTTCAGGCGCTCGCTGGGCCGTCGAAGGCTCTGTTAACCAGCCCATAGCTCCTTGAATTGGGTGGCGACTACCTGCTCGTAGGACACCGGCTTGGATAGCATTCCTACGCTCTGTGCGAACCGGTTCATCTGACCGACACTCTCTTCCGAAATGGATGGATCGTAGTAGGGAAGGTCCCGCTCGATGAGCTCTGTGATGATACCAGCCTCTGCCGATGGGAAGCGCAGGTCCCCCACCTCCTTAGCCCGGGCCGGGTTCTCGCGCAACGTCTGCTGCACACTTACGATGGCCCGCACCGCCGCCGCCACCTCGTCGGGAGCCTCCGCGATCTTCTTGTCTGAGGCGACCAACGCCGGGAACGTGTAGCCTCGAGCCGCTGGGGGGCCGTCGCCGCGACGCACGTCGAGCACCACCGTACCCGCGCCCGAGCGCACCGCTACCTCGGTACCCATACCATTCGCCCAGAAGCCGTCGATCAAGCCTTCTGCCAGTGACTTGGCGGCATGCACCCCGAAGGAGACGCCCGAGCCAAGCACACCGGGAACAGGAGCGATGTTGACACCATCCCGCTCTGGGTCTATACCGGCCTCGGCGAGTAGCCCCACCAGCCCGGTATCTGGCCCAGGCGCCGCGCCGATTCGAAGTCCCTTCACAGCCTCAACGTCGCCTCGCTTGGCACCAAGGTCAGAGCGCAGGACGAGGAACCAGTACATGTGCCGCGCCAGCGCCACGAGCAGCTTTGCGCCGTTCCAATCGGGAAACACCGTCAGCGTCGCATGAGCCGAGCCCCCGACGTAATCTAACTCTCCGTCCCGCAAAGCCTCCATGGCCTTCGGCACCGGAAAGAGGAGTTCGACCTCCGCGTCCAGGCCTTCGGCCTTGAAGGCACCGAGGTCCACCGCGGCTATCGCCGGGAAGTAGGAGTTCGAAACCATATCCGGTATGCCGATGCGCATGGGAAATCTCCTCAGGACGGTGTGACCGGGGCGCATGAGCGGTCTAGCCTGGTGGCGCCGCTGCGGTAGTTAGCGAGAGCGTGACCAGGAGGCGAACCCCCGGCTGCCGCAGTGGCTAACGTCAAACCGAGGAGCCCACCGCGCACAGCCAAAAGTAGAGCCACTCTTTTTTATGGAGACCCTCTCCAGGTCGTTTGCCAGAATAGTGTCGTGTCAATCAAGACGGTAGTCAACACCCCACATTTCTTCACGTTACTTACCACTGGATACGCGCGCCTAGGGCGGCATGTACTTCAAAAGGAAGAGATCGCGTTCCCCAGCGTAACTCTCACTCCCTTCGGGAGTTCCAACGATACCCTCGGGAGTGCCCACTTTGAAGGAAGGAATATCGACGGGAATGGAGGATTCTCCCAGGCTGAAGTCAGGTGTGGACAGGGCAAAGATTGGGGTGCCGAGCGTGTAAGGTGGGGCCCGGACCTCGCCGGTGACAAACAAAGCCCCCGAGGAGTCCAGAGCTATTCTACTCGAATGAGGCCCGTCAACGCCGCTGCTTCCCCACGTACTCTGCCACACCATACTCCCAGAAGAGTCGATTTCTAAAAGGAAAACGTCCCCAGGCCCGTCGGGACCGCTGATGAAGGTGATGCCTGAGACGTAGATTTTGCCGGAAGCGTCCGCTGTAGCCCCGAAACCCTGCTGAGTCCCTCTGCCTCCCCATGTTCGTTGCCAAAGCAAATTCCCAGAGGTATCGAGCTTCAGGAGAAAAAGGTCCTCTTGTCTTGGCCTTGGATTGGAGGCCCACCCGGTCGCGTAGATGTTGTCGGAGGAGTCCACGGCAAGATACGTACCCCACTCAACCTCGCCGAATTGCCCCCAGGTCCTCTGCCAAAGGAGGTCCCCGGAGGAGTCAAACTTCAGAAGCAGAGCATCTTTAGAGATGTCAGGCTGGCCACCAACAAAGCCTTTCTGGCCCATCGAGCCCGCGCTATCGGTAATCCCGACCACGTAGACGTGGCCCAACGAGTCAAAAGTAATGCTAACACCACAGTCCTCTTTGCCGCTCTCTCCCCAGGTCCTCTGCCATAGAAGCTCCCCGGAGGGGTCAAACTTTAAAAGGATAAGATCGTCATCCTCGCCGCCGGTACTTTCGGTTAGCCCTGTTACGTAAACGTTGTCTAAGGAGTCTAAGGCCATACCCAACCCGTAATCTAGTTCGCTGCCTCCCCAGGTCCGCTGCCAAAGCAGATCACCGGAGGGATCGTACTTCAAAAGAAGGACATCCGCGTCACCCGCACCGAAGCTTCCGGTTGAGCCTACGATGTAAACGTTTCCCGAAGAGCCCAAAGCAACGCCGGAACGAGGACTCCAATCATAGCTGCTGCCGCCCCAGGTCCTTTGCCAGAGCAGACTCCCTGAGTGATCGTACTTCAAAAGAAGGATATCCCTATCCCCAGCACCAAAACCGTCGGTGTCGCCTACTACGTAGATATTGCCCGAGGAGTCTAAGGCAACACCGACGCCCCGGTCCCGCTCACTGCTTCCCCATGTGTTCACGAAGAGCACGTCCCCCTGAGGGGTTTCCGTCGCTGTGGCTTCAGGAGTAGCGGTAGCGGTTGGAGTGCGTGTTGGTGTAGGGCTTGGGGTAGCCGTAGGGGCAGGTGTGGGAGCGGGAGTTGCTGTAGGCGTGGGAGTCGGCGTTGCTTGACCCTGACAGGCGGCCAACAGCGCTACGCCTATAGCTAGGATAGGAATCCAGTTAAAGAGTCGCACGCCAGCGATTATCGGCCTATCGATGGTGCGAGTCAACTACGAACCATACTGCTACTGGAACGCAAGGTTCACTTTGATGCCCACGGCGATGTGCTCCTTCATGGCAGGCATCCATGCCCATCCACCAAAGCTACCCAAACCGCCAATTGCAATCTTGCCCAGCGAAGCGGAAAATGATGGATAAGCCGCCAACCCTGGCAGACCTCACCCACTCCCAGAACGCGGGCACATCGCGTTCCGGCCCAAGGCGGCGTCCACACTAGCGAAGGGGAGAGCAGTATGGGCCTGCAAATAGGACTCCACACAGGGCAGCAGAACATCGAGATGGCCGAGCTTCGGCGCCTCTGGCGCTACGCCGACGAGCACGGGTTTGACTTCATCTCGGTCTGGGACCACTTTTACGAAGCGCCGTCCAACGACGGGAACACGCCGGAGTTCGAGGCGATCGCCGCGATGGCGGCCCTGGCGGCAGAGACGCAGAAGGCCCGAATCGGGTGCCACGTCTTCTGTGTCACCTACCGAAACCCGGGACTTCTGGCCAATTCGATTATGACAATCGACCACGTGAGCAACGGCCGCGTGGAACTCGGTATCGGAGCCGGCTGGCACGTCGCCGAGCACACAGCGTATGGATACCCGTTCGACTCCCAGAAGGTGCGGTCAGATCGGCTGGAAGAAGGAGTCCGGGCGCTCCGCATGCTCCTGACGCAGGAGATATCGAGTTTCTCTGGCACCTACTACGAGCTCCACGACGCCAAGCTGTATCCGCGCCCGGTGCAAGAACGCATCCCAATCGTCGTCGGCGGCCGTGGAGAACAGCGCACCCTACGCACTGCGGCTCGCCACGCAGACGGCTGGAATGTGGCGTACATCAGCTCCGAGGAGTTCCGGCGGCTGAATGGTGTCCTGGATATGTGGTGCGAGCGAGAAGACCGTGACCCCACCGACCTGGAACGCAGCGTCAACCTACACATGAGGATGGGGACGAGCGCTGAACACGCAGCCAGGATCGAGAGGGAGCGGGGGAGCGCGCAAGGGGCCGTCGCAGGGACAGCTCAGCAGGCCATCGAAACGATCAAAGCGTTTGAGGAGGCCGGGGCAGCGCGGGTCAGCGTAGCGATTCGCCCTCCGGTGGAGTGGGAGGCGCTCCAGGTGTTCGTAGAAGAAGTCATGCCCGCCGTCCGGTGAGTTGGGCTTGAACAAGCAATGAGGCCGAGGGTATACTCCGCCTGCGAATGGGGTAGGGATTTACAGATGGCAAAGGTAAGTCTATGAAACGCCATATCCTGATTACGGTTAATAGTGTGGACTACGAGATCGAGGTGGAGCCCAGCCGCTTGCTGCTTCATGCTCTGCGGGAAGAGATTGGGTTGACCGGCACGAAGGAGGGCTGTGGCATCGGGGTCTGTGGCGCCTGTAGCGTGATAGTCGATGGCCGGCTGACCAGCTCCTGCCTCACCTTAGCCATCGCCAACCATGGCAAAAGTGTTACCACCGTAGAGGGGCTGGTAAGGGACGGCGTGCTCCATCCACTCCAGCAAGCCTTCATCAAACAGGGGGGTTCTCAGTGCGGCTTCTGCACTCCTGGTCAAATCATGGCGGCCAAAGCCCTCCTGGACACCAATCCGAACCCATCCGAAGAAGAAGCCAGGGAATGGATGTCCGGCAACCTCTGCCGCTGCACCGGCTACTATAAGATTCTTGAATCCGTTATGGCGGTGGTCAAGCAGAGTCAAGGAACCAAGCCGTAATGCTTGGACGACGCCCGCTTTCGTGACACGTAGACCAATCACATCGCTTAAGTACGAGTGATCACACACCTTGAGGAGGAAATAGGTGACCAGCAGAGAGCCGCTCTCCATCGTCGGACAGAGAGTCGACCGGTATGAAGGGCATGAGAAGGTCACTGGAGAGGCCAAGTACATAGCAGACATCGTGCTCCCCGGGATGCTGTACGGCAAGATTCTCCGTAGCCCGTATGCCCACGCTCGCATCCGCAACATCGATACCAGCCGGGCGCAGCGTTTGCCCGGTGTGCGTGCCGTGGTCACCGCGGACGACACGGTCAAACAGGGGTGGGGCGCCTTTGTCCAGGACCAGTTTCCTCTCTCCATTGGCAAGGCCCGGTATGTGGGAGACGAGATAGCGGCGGTAGCCGCCATTGATCAGAACGCCGCCGCCGAGGCCATCGAGTTGATCGAGGTTGAGTGGGAGGAGCTCCCCGCGGTCTTCGACCCTGAGGAAGCCATGCTGGAGCGGGCGCCCCTGGTCCACGACGACAAGGAGCGCAATATCGCAATACATATCGATGTAGAGAGGGGCGATGTTCAACGCGCCTTCGAAGAATCCGATCTGATAGTAGAGGACACCTTCCAGAGTATGCACCAGTGGCACATCGCCATCGAGACTATCGGCAGCATCGCCGAGTATCACAACGGGAAGTACACCATCTACATGAACACCTCGACCATCTTCATGGCCCGGGGTCGGATAGCCCTGGCCCTGGGCGTGCAAGAGGGGGACGTACAGATTATTCAAAGCGCCGTGGGGGGAGGGTTCGGCGGTAAGTCCTGCGACGACAACAATGCTATTATCGCCGCCCTTTTAGCTCGGAAGGCGGGAAGGCCTGTGCGGATCATCAACACCCGCGAAGAAGAGTTCCTGGCAGGGAGTCGGCCCCGGGTGCCGATGAAGGTCTGGATCAAGATGGGATTCATGAAAGACGGACGTATCCGGGCCAAGCAACTCCGCATAGTGGCCGACAACGGGGCCTATTCGGGCAAGGCACCAGCTATCACAGGCGTCGCTGCGTTACGCCACGATACCGCTTATAGATACTCTGATGTGAAGTCGGAAGCATATCTGGTATACACCAACAAGATTCCCACGGGCGCCTTTCGCGGTTTCGGCAACCCCTCGGCGGAGTGGGCGCTTGAGCAGCTCATAGATGCCGCCGCCCATCAGCTAGGCATCGATCCTTTGGAGATGGCTCGCCTCAATGCAGTCGAGGCAGGCTATATTTCACCTCACGGCAACCGGGTAGGTAGCTGCGAGTTGAAGCAGTGCATAGATCTAGTTGAAGAGATGATGGACTGGAAGAAGAAGCGTGAGAACAAGGCGCCCAATCATGGACTCGGCCTAGGCTGCACGGTTCATGTGAGCGGCAAACGACACTTCATGGACTACGACGGCGCTACTGCGACCGTCAAGGTGAACGAGGACGGCAAGGTGTTCATCATGAGCGGAGAGGGCGAGGGAGGGCAGGGAGCAAACACTGTCATGTGTATGATTGTCGCCGAGGAGCTGGGCGTGCCACTTAGAGACGTGGCTATCTCTCGGGCGGATACGGACCTAACCACATACGGTCTGGGGGCCTTCGGAAGCCGTCTGACCTACGTCGCCGGAAACGCCGTCAGAGACGCCGCCGCGAAAGCCAAGCTACAGATCTTTGAGGAAGCTGCCGATCTACTGGATGCGAATGCGGACGAATTGGCTTCCGGGGACGGTAAAGTCTTCGTTAAGGGTTCTAAGGAAACGAGATTCGTGACGGTGGCGGATGCGGCGAGGGCCCGGCTCTTTCGCCGCGGTGGGAAGCCAATTGTGGCCTTCGGAAGCTTCGACGCCGATTCCATCATGCAAGATGCTACTCGCTACGGCAATGAATCAGGCGGCTACAACTTCGGTTGCCAGGCTGCGGAGGTCGAGGTGGACCCTGAGACTGGACAGGTTAAGATACTCCACTACGCGTCGGCTGCCGATTGCGGTACGGTAATCAATCCGGTGGGAGCCGAGGGGCAGGTTGAGGGAGCCCTGGCCCAGGGCATTGGATACGCCTTTACGGAAGGAATGACCTTTGAAGACGGAAGGCCAACAGCGCCCAACCTGTCTGGATACCGAATCCCCTCAATGCGGGACATGCCCAAGCTGAGCCAGGCCTTCGCTGACTCCTATGAGCCGACGGGACCCTTCGGCGCCAAGGGCCTGGGAGAGCTGGGCACGGACCCAACCGCAGCGGTAATAGGGAACGCCATCTTTGACGCCGTTGGAGTTCGCATAAGGACACTACCGATCACACCTGAAAAAGTGTTGAAGGCCCTGAAGGAAAAGCAGGAGGCGGACAGATAACTGATGGTTGACTTCGACTACCTGGAGCCATCGACCCTGGAGGAAGCCGGAGCATTGCTGGAGCGATACGGTGATGAGGCGAAGCTCATCGCTGGCGGAACGGCAATGACCATATGGGTGAGCCAGGGCCTACTGATCCCAAAGGCGCTCATAAGCCTCGCCAAGATACCCGAGTTTGATTACATCCTCTTCGATGAGAAGGACGGGCTCAGGATCGGCGCGGGTGCCCGTCACCGGGATATCGAGATGGCGGCAGTGGTCCAGGAGCAGTATCCCCTCCTGTACGATACCTTCCACAACGTAGCCCAGCCCAGAATTCGACTTATGGGCACCATCGGCGGGAACCTGTGTATCGGCGATCCCGCCACTGACCCAGGATCGAGCCTCATTGCGCTGGACGCAGAGGTCACGCTAGCCAGTATGAAGGGGCGGCGAGTGCTTCCCCTGGAGGAGTTCTTCGTTGACTACTACCAGACGGCCCTGGGACCTGATGAGATCCTCACCGAGGTTCATGTGCCCCCGGCCACGCCTGGGCTAGGCTGGTCTCACATCAAATTCACTCCTCGCACCGAAGAGGAGTTTGCCACCGTAGGTGTAGCTGTGGCATTAAGTGTGCGGAACGGTCAATGCAAAGACATACGCCTAGCACTGAACTCCGTCGGCCCCACCATCTTGAGGGCGAAAAAAGCGGAAGGGGTGGTGCACGGCGAGCGGATCTCCGATGAGCTGTTTCGAGAGATGGGTAGGGTAGCAGCCACCGAAGTCGATCCCTCGGACGACACGCGAGGCTCCGCGGAGTATAAACGCGAGTTGGTCACGGTCTTGGTGCCCCGGGCTGCCAGGGAGGCCCTAGGTAGGATAAGCGGCTAAGGGGCTGCTCCAAGGACGGATCGCAACTCCTCTTCGTGTCACTGCCGGTCAGTAGCAGGACGGTCGTACAGATCCACCTACCCTTCTCCCTTTAGGGCAGCACTCCTGCCTCCCTGAGAAGGGCCTGGGTGCCTTCCAGGTCGGTCAGCTCCCATAAGGGGATACCGGGGCCGTAGATCTCAGATATGGGGGGTAGCCCGAGGGCCGGTGCCACGCCTTTCTTCAGAGGGTACTCGAAGGTCTGGCTGGCAAAATATTGGTACCCAACTGTGGAGAGCAAAAACTCCAGGAACATCTCGGCGGCCTTTTTATTGTCGGAGTTGGAGAGGATGCCGGCCCCAGAAAAGGTAATGATGGCTCCCGGCCCGTCGGCCCTCGTATGGTAGTTGCGTGCGGGGAAGGAGTCTCCTTCTTCTGCCATGACTCTATGAAGGGAGTCATGGTTAACCAGCCCAACATCTATCTCCCCCGAGGCCACGGCTGCCAACTGGGCGGCGTTGTTGGGGTAGTCCCTGGCGTTGTTCGCCTTCATGCCTTCTAGCCACTGGCGCGTCTTTTTCTCTCCCCAGGTCGCCCGCATAGCCGTCACCATTGTCTGGAAGGAGGTATCGGTTGGCGCCCAGCCAAGCCTGCCCCGCCACTTCGGATCGGTAAGCTCAAAGATGTCGCCGGGCAGGTCATCCTGGCTCAGCCTCTCAGTGCTGTAGGCCAGGGTCCTGGCTCGGCCCGAAATGCCCACCCATTGGCCTTCCAATGGGAACGCCCACCGCAGCACCGAATCAAGGATCGAATCGGGCACGCGCGATAGCATGGGCTCCACTGCTTCCAGCCCTCCTGAGTCCTGGGCAAAAAAGACATCGGCAGGGGTGCGGTCTCCCTCCTCCAGAAGTGTGGCCGCCAGCGCTTGCGTACCGGCATATATGGGTTCCACCTTTATTCCAGTGGCGCTGCTGAACTGCTCAATGATGGGGCCGACCAAGGTCTCGCTACGGCCCAAATAGATGACCAGAGTTTTGGACAGAGTTTTGGATTGCAATATGCCGCTTTGATTCAGCCACAGTAGACCGCTGGTTAAATCACCCGCTATCAAGTCGGGGCTTCCGTCGCCGTTGACGTCTGAGATTGTGAGCCAAACCAACGACCGGGCCGTCGGGGAGCTGCCTTGTACGATCATCTGATCGGTCGCATCAGTGAAAGTACGCTGCCCATCGTTACGTAGAACTTGTACATAGAAGCCCTCGTAGAAAGTCCCGCACCCTCCCGAAGTGCGATTGACGATGATATCCCTGTCCCCGTCACCATCCAGGTCTTCGACCTCGATGTCGATAGCCACACCGTAACAGGGAACGCCGGGCAGCGTGGTCTGGCGGTCGCTCGAAAACTCCCCGTCAATATCACCCCAGGCTATGACGGCTGGGGAGCCTTCGTGGTCGTGCCCGGAGGTGACCAGGTCAAAGGCGCCGTCTCCGTCCACGTCTACCAATTCCGCGGTAAACCGGTCCTGCCCTCCCGAAGGTACGCGGGCCGAGTCATAAGTGAATGTCCCGGTGCCATCGTTCATCAGAAAGTACGAAGTGCCGTTGCCACTCATAACGAAGATGTCCAAGTCGCCATCGTGGTCTATATCGGCTGACGCGCCGCCGTGCTGAAAACTTGACACCTGAGTGTAGGGTGTCGAGACGAGCTTACCCTGTCCATCTGACAACAGGAGTATCGGATATTCTCCAGGGAAAGGCGGTGCGTCAAAGCCAGTACCTATCACAAAAGCGTCAGGCCATCCATCCCTGTTGTAGTCCCCGACCAACATCTTGCGGGCGTTCACCATCCCCGGTACGGGTCCAGCAAATATCGAATCGTCTTTGATAAAGGTCCCCACTGACCCAGATCGATAGAATTCCATTGGAGTTCGGCTAGTACTCAGCCTTGTTGGACTCATAAGCGCGTCGATATCCCCGTCTCTATCGAAATCCGCATACCCAGCGGCTGCGATGACACCCCTCTTGCCAGGCCCCCGGACCCCTTGGCGGTCAACCTGAATAAGCATCTTCTGCAACTCATAGGAGCTCTTCAGGTATGCGTCGGGTCCAGGTGTGGGTGCTGGCGTGGGAGTGGGTGTGGGCGTTGGGGTGGGAGTGGGTGTGGGCGTTGGGGTGGGAGTGGGTGTGGGCGTTGGGGTGGGAGTGGGTGTGGGCGTTGGGGTGGGAGTGGGTGTGGGCGTTGGGGTGGGAGTGGGTGTGGGCGTTGGGGTGGGAGTGGGTGTGGGCGTTGGGGTGGGAGTGGGTGTGGGCGTTGGGGTGGGAGTGGGTGTGGGCGTTGGGGTGGGAGTGGGTGTGGGCGTTGGGGTGGGCGTAGGCGTAGCGGTGGCCGTGGCCGTAGGTATGGAAGCAGGCGTTGGTGTAGGCGTTGGTGTGGGAGTGGCGGTCGGCGTTGGTGTGGGAGTGGCGGTCGGCGATGGTGTTGGAGTCGCTGTGGGTGCAGGTGTCAGCGGCAGGGGTGTAGGCGTTGGAGGGGGGGGGAAGGCTCAGGTTGGGTGCAAGCTGCGATCAGCAGTACGGCTAACACCAATAACGTGAAGGGCCACCTACTGTTCTTCCTCATATCCTAATTGTAACGACCGCATAGTGGCCAGGGGAATAGGGTACCTGGCGAACAGCCTTGTGAGAGTCGCGTTATCTCGTCCAGAGTGCGACTCTCACAAGTGTGACTACCGCTAAGTGGTGATAGAGATTAGGGCTCCTCGGTCTCCATCCCACCTACCAACCTTGATTCCCTCGTAAAAACCCGTTTTGAGGAAGTTCCAGCGCTTTAGCACATGTGAGCGCTACCGTATGTTGGGGTAATACACGGAACAGAGACTGTATATTGTACCCAGGCAAGGGTACGGTTGTTCTAATTCGACCTGCACAGACTTTTTACGAGAGAATCAACCTTGTATTACGGTGCTTGATACAGAGGGGAGCCCTCGCAATAGAGTTGCCCTCCTCCCTGTAGTGATTCCCTAATCTAAGCTCGGCGAGAGGCCGCGAACTTTACCATTGGCCAGGCTGAGAAAGTTCCACCGTCCAATGAGATCAAATGACGCGCTCCATTCATCGTAACTGGCATCGGATGAGATATACGAGTAGACTTGAGGATATATAGGTCAGGAGGGCATGCACAGTGGATCTCGAACTCAGCGGAAAGACTGCCATCGTGACTGGGGGCAGCCGAGGCATTGGCAAAGCGATCGCCAACGAGCTGGCCTTAGAGGGAGTTGATGTGGCGATTGTCGCGAGAGGGATGGAGGCACTAGAGGCCACGGCTCAAGAAATATCCCAAAATACGAAACGACGCATCCTGGCGATCCCAGCTGACACCGGTAACGACGAGTCTGTTAAGGCGATGGTCCGACAGGCAGTAGAATCTCTCGGCCACGTGGACATTCTGGTGAACTGCGCAGCCGTACCAGGGGGACAGGGGCCGGTCCCCAGCTTGCCGGAGATCACCGGAGAGATGTTCTGGGACGACATGAACGTTAAGGTCATGGGATATCTGCGATGTGCCCGGGAAGTATCGCCTCACATGCGTCAGCAGGGCTGGGGGCGGATAATCAACATCAGTGGCATGGGAGCCCGTCAGTCCGGTACGACTATAGGAAGCATTCGGAATGTAGCCGTAGCGGCACTGACCAAGAACCTGGCCGACGAGCTGGGGCCACAAGGAATCAACGTGACTGTGGTCCATCCAGGGACAACCCGCACTGAGAAGACGCCTCAGGTCATAGCAGATCGGGCACTGAAGCAGGGCGTCTCACCCGAAGAAGTTGAACGGGGCATGGCTCAAGCAAATTCGGTGCGCCGTATCATCGATGCCAGAGAGATCGCTTACGTAGTGACTTTCCTGGCGTCTCCTAAATCGGGAGCCATAAACGGAGACGCCGTGGCTGCCGGAGGTGGCGTCGGCCGCGCAATTCACTACTGATTGTCGACCTCCACAGTTCAGAAAATTGATGGCATAGCCGTGGCGGAATAGATGAGCGTGGGCATTTCGCTGCGGACGTACCGGGCCTGCCGCCTTCCTGTTGATCTAGTCAGCCCCCTGCTTGGTGATGTGACCACCTTCAGGAGAAGGGAAAAAGTTATCGTTGCGCTTCAACCCTCCCCCCTGAGCATAGAACAGTATGGCTCTGACAGGCTATAGCGGCCATTGGACTTCTGGGCACTTGCCAATTACGGTAATTGATATTATGTTATAGCAGCTATTGCCTTAGCTACCTGATTCTGCTAAAGGATAGGGGGAAGCGAGAATCATGACCCAGGAAACAGAGCCTCAAACAGCAGCCCAGCACAACCGACAAGGCATGTTATTCATTCAAGGCGAGCAGTGGGAGGAGGCCCTGGAGGCCTTTACCAAGGCCCTGGAGCTGGACCCCACCTTTAAAGAGGCTTCCTACAACAGGTCCGCCATGTACCGCAGATTGGGACAACATATGGAAGCCGAAGCCGATATGAAAAAATACTCGAGCCTGTAGTAAAAGGCCTCCCTATCGCTGCATCTTGAGGATAGAGAGGAAGGCCTCCTGGGGAATCTCCACGTTGCCCACCCGTTTCATGCGCTTTTTCCCCTCGGCCTGCTTCTCCAGGAGCTTGCGCTTTCGAGTCACGTCGCCGCCGTAGCACTTGGCCAGCACGTTCTTCCGCAGCGCCTTGATGGTCTCGCGAGCGATCACCCTGTTCCCGACAGCCGCCTGGATGGGCACCTCAAAGAGCTGGCGGGGTATGAGGCTTCTAAGCCGCTCCACCAGAGCCCTGCCCTGCTGCTGCGCCTTCTCGCGGTGGATGATGACGGAGAGGGCGTCCACCGGCTGGTTGTTCACCAAGATGTCCAATCGCACCAGGTCGCCGGGCCGGTACTCCGCCAGCGTGTAGTCCATGGAGGCGTAACCCTGGGTGCGAGACTTGAGGATGTCGTAGAAGTCCACCAGAACCTCTGAGAGGGGGCTCTGGCACTCCAGCAGCACGCGAGCCTCCATGATAGGCGCCGCGTCGCCCAGCGCACCCCCGGAGCCATCCTGCTGTAGGTACTCCATTCGCCTCAAGCTGCCACGACGGCTGGTTATCAGGTCCAGTATGGCGCCGGTGTACCTGCTAGGAGTGATAACGCTCAGGTCGAGCCACGGCTCCCCTATCTCGCTGATCTCCTGCGGTGGCGGGAGCCTGGAGGGGTTGTCCACCTCTAGGGTCTCACCGCTGGTAGTCACTACCTGGTAGGCAACGCTGGGCGCCGTGGCCAGAATATTGAGTCCCTCTTCCCGCTCCAGGCGCTCCTGTACTATATCCATGTGGAGCAGCCCCAGAAAGCCGCATCTGAAACCTGGGCCCAAAGCTACCGAGCTCTCGGGTTCAAAGACCAGGGCGGCATCGTTGAGGCGTAACCTCTCCAGGGCCTCCCGCAGCTCAATGTAATGCTCCCCCTCGGCGGGGTACATGCCCGCGAAGACCATGGGCTTGAGAGGCCGGTACCCCCTGAGGGGCTCGCCGGCATCGCCGGTGGCCAGGGTGATGGTGTCTCCCACTGGGCAATCCCTCACGGTTTTCAAGCCAGTTGCAATGTAGCCCACCTCACCGCCGGAAAGCTGTTTAAGGGGGATAAGCTGGGGCTTGAAGATGCCCACCTCCAGGGCCTCTGCCACGGTGCCGTTGGCCATGATGCGCAGCGACTGGTTGGCGGAGACTACGCCGTCGTAGACCCGCACGTAGGCCAGAACACCCTTGTATGAGTCGTACTTGGAGTCGAATATGTAGGCCCTCAGGGGCTTCGATGGGTCTCCTGCTGGGGGAGGTATCCTATCGACGATGGCCTCCAGGACCCTTGGCACCCCCGTACCTTCCTTGGCCGAGACGAAGATGATCTCATCGGACCCAAAACCGAAGACCTGCTCCATTTGCCTGGCCACGGCGTCGGGCTCTGCACCGGGCAGGTCAATCTTGTTGACGATGGGAATCAGGGTCAGGTCCAGTTCCATGGCCAGGTACACGTTGGCCAGGGTCTGGGCCTGAATCCCCTGGGTGGCGTCCACCAGGACCAGTGCGCCCTCGCAGGCCGCCAGGCTCCTGGAGACCTCGTAGCTGAAGTCCACATGGCCCGGGGTGTCTATCAGGTTGAGCTGGTACTCCTGGCCTGAGGGGTCCCGGTGATTAAGGCGCACCGCCTGGGCCTTGATGGTGATGCCCCTCTCCCGCTCCAGGTCCATCTGGTCCAGGTACTGCTGCCTCATATCCCTGGAATCGACGGTGCCCGTCATCTCCAGCAGCCGGTCCGCCAGGGTGGACTTGCCATGGTCTATGTGGGCGATGATGCTGAAATTGCGGATGTGGGACCTGTCCATCACCTATGAATAGTAGCACAGCGCGGTCGGGGCATGAAGCCCAGGCATGCCGCCTTTGCATCCAAAAGCACCTTCACTTAGATATGTTTCCCCACTGTTATCGTGGGCACTACCCAGTCATCTTGAGTCCCTAAGTGTGGGGACGAAGAGCCTGATCCCCTCTACAAAATACTTCTTCGCCTATGCACCCTCTACAACTCATGGTGATAAAATCCGAGTCAACGAACGGGGTCGCTGTCCCTGGAGGTTACGTCCTTGCCCACCTTAACGTGGCTCAAAAGAACAGGAAGGAAAACCCGCCTTCCTCCTCCTGCGCCATTGGAGTCCTCTACTTTTCCCCAAATCGTGGAGGAGGAGCGGCGTCGCTTTGGCCTGGAACTCCACGATGGCCCCGTACAGACCCTGACCAAGCTCTTAGGAGTGCTGGAGGTCAGGG
Organism: Dehalococcoidia bacterium; assembly: GCA_965237935.1. Taxonomy (GTDB): domain Bacteria; phylum Chloroflexota; class Dehalococcoidia; order Lucifugimonadales; family CBDEGW01; genus CBDEGW01. Next base: position 159,066 of record CBDEGW010000003.1, read on the forward strand.
AGCAGGTCTCTGCGGAAACCAGAGCGTTGGCCGAAGAGCTGCTTCGGCAGATGCGCCTCCTTATACAGTTCAGCTACATCCCCGACGAGTTCCCGCGCGGAATCGCGGCCGCCATTGAAAATCTGGCACAAGGCATCGAGAGGTCTGCTGGGGTGCCTGTGACTTTTTATAGCGATGAGGGTTGCAGTCGCCTTGACGCGCAGCCCGAAGGTACTGCAGCACTGTACAGAATCGCCCAGGAGGCCCTGGCCAACGTCCTGAAGCACTCCCACGCAACAAAGGTAGCGGTGCATATGGAGGCCGTGCCCGATTTTATTGCGCTACGAGTAGAGGACGACGGAGTGGGTTTTGATGCAAACCGTGCCGCCGAAAGGCCAGGTCGCCTGGGGCTTTTAGGAATGCGACACCGAGCCGCCAGCGTTGGTGGGAAGCTGGAAATCACATCTGCCATGGGGAGGGGCACCACGATACTAGCCGTGGTGCCCTTGAAAAACCCGATTGCTAATTCAACCGAGTGATACCAGCTTTGCACAAAACCCTAGGAGGGTACAGGGAACCTGGGTTTCCTGTCGGGGGTTCAAGAGCCTGTCCTGAGCTTGCCGAAGGGGGGTGTACCCCTTTGAATAAAACCTCTGGGCGGGTGGATGGGAAAGAAGCGTTGGACTTTTTGTGCAAGGCCAGTGATACCCATAGCGCCGGTACGAAGTTCCAAAGAGGCAGAACCCCCTTGGAACTTCGCGCGCAGGTGGGAAGGAAACGCCTTCTAATATTAGGTAGCCGCTAGCCTACGGGGACGCTCTCTTTTCCGAGAGCATCTATTCCTTTGCGTACCTGGCCCAGAACCTCCGATATTCGCTCCTCGAGGTTGAAGAGAATTTCACGGGCGTACTGGTCTGCGCCATTACGCCTGCTGGCCGCCACGGACTCCGCTTCGTCCAGGATGTGCTGGGCGCGTTTATGGACTTCCTCTAGAGTCTGCTGTGACTCCTGCTTGGCCTCATCCTGGATGGACTGGGCCTGGGCCTGGGCCTGCCTTACGATCTCGCTCTCGTTGACTCTGGCCCTGGACTCCTCCTCGGCGGAAGCACTAGAGGCCGCAGCGTACTCATCGGCGCTGTTCTTGATCCTCTGCGCCTCCAGGTTGGCCAAGCTGAAGATGCTGTCGCGCTGGCGGATGATCTCATTGGCCTCCAGCATATCGTTGGGCATGGCCCTCCCCAACTCATCCACCATGGCCTTTACCCTGTCCGCATCTACCAGGCGGCGCCCAGTACCGGGCACGCTGGTGCTGGAGGATATCAGCGACTCTAACTGTTCTAAAATGCCTTGCGTCTCTATTTTGGGACCTCCTTACTGATATACAGTCCCGCCAATGGCGGCGACCGCTCAAGAGCCTTAAGTCACCCTTATCAGAGGGCGCTACCTGTACCGGCGCCCGCTGGCGGCCGCGGGACTGGCCGATACCTGGCTTCCAAATAGATTGCTACGTAACCTTCGTTCGAAACTTCTCCTTTAGGGCCTGTAAAACAAGGGGCGGAACCAGGCCACTTATATTTCCCCCCAGTTGTGCTACCTCCCGCATACGGCTGGAGTGTACAAACTGGTACTCTAGGGAGCTCATCAGACAAACCAGTTCTACATCTGGCGCCAGAGTCCTGTTCATCAAGGCCATCTCGAACTCGTATTCAAAATCGTACCCTACCCGCAGCCCCCTTACTATGACTTTTGCGCCAAGACTTTGGGCGAAATCAACCACAAGTCCCGAAAAGGGCTCCACCTGGACGTTGGGTAGGTCCTTGACGGCATCCCGAAACATATCCACCCGCTCTTGGGTGGAGAAGAGAGTCCTTTGGGGGTCGGAATCATAAACACTCACGGTCACCCTATCGAAGAGTTTATCGGCTCTGACGGCTATGTCCAGGTGCCCGTTGGTCATCGGATCAAAGCTGCCGGGATAGATGGCGCTAACCATCCGTGCCTCCGGAGTGCCTGTACATGGAAAGAGAAGTATCGCCATAGCGACGAGTATCCGTCCTCTGTAAAGTGCCGTATTGGTCCTTGAGGTCGGTGAGTTTGGAGTGCTCCACAATGACCAAGCCACCGGCTTTAACGATACCGGCCCCGTCCAAGGAGGCTAGGATGTCATCCAGCCCCTCCTGACGGTAGGGAGGGTCCATGAAGACCACGTCGTAGCCTCCCCCCAGGGAGGCGATGGCCCTCTCTGCCTTGGCACAGTGGACCTGGCAACGATGGTCAAAAGTCATCTGCTTCACACTGCTACGGATGTTGGCGCAAAGCTTCGGCCCCCTCTCCACGAACTCCACCCATTGAGCGCCCCGGCTCAGAGCCTCTATGCCCAAGGCGCCGGTGCCGGCGAACAGGTCCAGGACCCGGGCGCCGGATATTCTCTCTGCTCCCAGGATGGAGAAGATGGCTCCTCTAACCAGAGAGGAGGTAGGCCTTAACTGGCCCGCGCGGGATGAGGCCAGTTTGCGCCCCTTGAGCTCTCCGCCTATTACCCTGACACTCATAAGAAGCTCTTATACATAACCAGAGATTTTACGTCGGAGTTGGTGAATTCTACCATGCGGCTATAGGCTAGTAAAGGCATTTGCGAACAAAATATAAACAAAGTTTGATATTTTGTCTAGTAGTTTTGACATCCTTTTTATGTCGACTCTCTTTGACCTTTAGCCTTTTAGCTTATATAATCACTGTAATCACGGGTAACCGTAACCCGACGAGGAGGCAGACTCCCAAACCATAGGCTCCTCTACACTGGGACTTTAACGATGCGAACATTCTCCAGACTCTTGGGATTTGCCCTTGAGCATAAATGGCAGTTGTCCGGCGCATACGTCTGCCTTCTTGTCTCCAGCGCTGCTTTCCTAGTTGTCCCCAGGCTTCTGGGTGATGCAATAGACACGGCCTTAGAAGCCGGAGGGACCGCTAAGCTGCTGTGGGCCGCTGGCACAATTCTGGGCGTAAGCGTCATCAGGGGCGTCTTCGCATATGGCCAGCAATACCTGGGGGAGTCCCTGGGACAGAAGGTCTCCTACCGGCTCCGAAACACCTTCTACAACCACCTCCAGGGCTTGAGCTTCGCCTACTTCGACCAGCAGCATACGGAGTAGAGTCCCAGGAAGTGGTGTAAGAAGAGGAGGGGGTCTGGAGTAAGAGAGACCACCGCGTCATCCTTAGCGGGCAAAACAGAAGCTCGAGAAAGGAGGACAACGGTGGTCAAGGAAAGGATGGACCTGCTGGAGTTGTTGCGCAAGGGGGGAATGGACGGTGACGTGGACTTCCTACGGGAGGCTCTGAGAGTGCTGGTAGAGGGGATCATGGATGCGGAGGTGTCTGCGAGGATCGGTGCTGAGTATGGAGAACGCAGCCCTGAGCGGGTGACCCAGCGCAACGGGTATCGGTCCCGGGCGTGGGATACCCGGGTAGGGACTATGGAGCTGCACATCCCGAAGCTTCGAGAGGGGAGCTACTTCCCGAGCCTGCTGGAGCCACGGCGTCGCAGCGAGCGAGCTCTGCTGGCGGTGATCCAGCAGGCCTATGTGGAAGGTGTATCGACAAGGCGGGTGGACGACCTGGTCAAGGCCCTGGGGTGCGAGGGTATCTCCAAGAGCCAGGTGTCGCGTATCTGTCAGGAGCTGGACGTGGTGGTGGATGGCTTCCTGGGCCGTCCGCTGGACGGCGGACCATATCCCTACCTGTGGCTGGACGGACTAACCCAGAAGGTCAGAGAGGACGGCAGGATCGTCAACGTCAGCGTGGTGGTGGCAACGGCGGTCAATGGCGAGGGCAAGCGGGAGATCATTGGGATGGACGTGGGTACCAGCGAAGACGGCGCCTTCTGGCTGGCCTTTCTGCGCTCACTGTCCGCCAGGGGTCTGAGCGGGGTGGATCTGGTGGTATCGGATGCGCATCAGGGACTCAGGGATGCCATCGCGACTGTCTTCGGTGGGGCCAGCTGGCAACGGTGCCGCACCCACTTCATGACCAACCTGCTCACTCGGGTCCCCAGGCGCGCTCAGCCCTGGGTGGCCAACATGGTCCGCACCATCTACCAGCAGCCGTCCCCTCAGGAGGTCCACGCACAGCTCGAGCGGGTGATCGCCCAGCTACAGGACCCGTTCCCTCAGGTGGCCTCTCTACTGGACGAGGCTGGTGCGGACGTCCTGGCCTTCTCCAGCTTCCCTGTCCCCCACTGGAAGAAGATCTGGTCCAACAACCCCCTGGAGCGCCTCAACAAGGGGATACGGCGTCGCACCGATGTCGTGGGCATCTTCCCTAACCGACCAGCCGTGCGTCGCCTGGTTGGCGCCGTCCTCGCTGAACAGCACGACGAATGGGCCGTCGGCCGTCTATACACGACACCCGCGGTCTACAGCATCGACGAAGCTCTACCCGAGGCGGATCTAGCGAAGGCAGTGGCATAGACCGCGATCAACAGGATGACGTACTCTTACACCACTTGACGGGACGTGACCGCATACGGGCAACCTCATGTCTAGGGCCACCGTTGACGTAGAGAACCTGCGTATGTTTATCAGCATGGTCCTGATCCGTTCTCTCTATCTGGTCATCCTGCTGGTAGCGGTAAGCGTGATTCTCATAAATATGAACTGGCAACTAGGGCTGCTGAGTTTGAGCTTTACGCCCCTACTGATTTTCCGCTCCGTGGTGGTCAGCCGCTACATGCGCGTTGTTTGGGTCCGGGTGCAAGAGAGCATAGGCCAGCTCACCACCCTCCTTCAGGAGAACCTGACGGGAGCCAGAGTGATCAGGGCCTTCGGGGCAGAGGGCTACGAGAGAAGGAGAAGTTCAATACACAGGCGTGGCAGGTGGCCGAGGAGACCATTGTGGCCAACCGGCTGCGAGCTTCCAACACCTCCTTCATGACCTTTATATTTACCGTGGCCTTGGCGCTCATTCTCTGGTTCGGGGGACGACTGGTAGTTCGGGATGAGCTCACGGCGGGCCAGCTGGCCCAGTTCATCTTCTACCTGGGCATGCTGGCCATGCCGGTACGCATGTCGGGTGAGATGCTCAACGGATTCTCCAGGGCCATGTCCTCCGGCGAACGCATCTTTCAGGTACTGGACACCCAATCGGCGGTGAAAGAGAAGCCAACCGCCATAACTCTGCCCAGGACCACAGGCAACGTCCGCTTCGAGAACGTCTCCTTTAGCTACGACTCCAGTGTTCCCACAGTAAAAAACATCGATTTCGAAGTGGAGCCCGGCCAGGTAATCGCCCTCCTGGGGGCTCCCGGCAGCGGCAAAAGCACTATAGTGCACCTGTTGCCCCGTTTCTATGACGTCGATCAGGGGCGCATCACCATTGACGGCATAGACATCCGGGATGCGACCCTGCCTTCTCTACGGCGCAACATTGGCATCGTGATGCAGAACGTCTTTTTGTTCAACGACACCATCAGGGCAAATATAGCCTATGGCGGTGCCGAGGCCAGGGAAGAGGACATCATCAGAGCGGCGCAGATCGCGCAGCTCCACGATTTCATCCAGGAGTTGCCTCAAGGGTACGACTCCTGGGTAGGCGAGCGAGGAGTTACCCTATCGGGAGGACAGCGTCAGCGTATGGCCATCGCCAGGACCATCCTCCTAGACCCGCCCATTCTGATCCTGGACGACTCCACTTCCAGCGTGGACACCCAGACAGAGGAGCTTATACGCAAGGCTTTGAACCAGTTGGTAAGTGGCAGAACCACCTTCGTGATAGCTCACCGCCTCAGCACAGTGCACAACGCCGACACTATCCTGATCCTCAAGGACGGGGAGATTGTTGAGCAGGGGACTCACCAGCAGCTACTCAGGCAGAGCAGCCTCTACAGGGATATCTACGAGTTGCAACTAAGGCCCCAGGAAGAGGTTATGCTGGAAACAACGGTAGTTGCCGAGGGGAGGGATACTTAAGATGCTTGGCGGAAGCTGGTACGGAGGAGGAGGCGGCTGGGGCGGCGGCGGCTTTCACATGGGCGGAGGCGGCTGCTGGCGCATGGGCGGAGGCGGCCGCGGCGACCTCTCCGAGGATGATGACCTGGGCAAAGGCCTACAACCACCGGGTGGTTATGCGCCTGGCCCGGTATATAGGCCCCTATAAGGGCTACGCCCTCATAAGCTTCTTCGCCATGCTCCTTTACACCCTGACCATAGTGGCCGCACCCTGGATCATAAAGTTCGGGATAGACAGCTTCATCGAGGAAGGAAACCTCTCGGGCCTAAACTGGGTGGCCCTCTTCTTCCTGGCCAACGCCTTCCTCAACTGGGGCTCCAACTATATACAGATGCTAACCATGGCCACGGTGGGCCAGGGAGTCCTGTACGACCTTCGCACCGGTATGTTCGCCCACCTGCAGAAGCTCTCCATGTCCTTCTTCGACAGGATGGAGGTGGGCCGGATCATGTCCAGGGTGCAGAACGATGTGCAGGCACTCCAGCAGTTCCTGGAACTGGCGATCCTTACCGTGGGAGATATCCTGAGCCTGGGCGGAATCGTGGTAGCCATGCTCGTGTTGCAGTGGCAATTGGGCCTGTCTGTCATGACGGTTATTCCCATGCTCTTCATCATAATGATTGTCTGGCAGAGATATGCCCGGATCTCCTTTATGCGTGTACGACGCGCCATAGCCATCGTCAATGGAGACCTTCAGGAGAACATCTCTGGAGTGAGGGTAGTACAGAGCCTCAACCGGGAGGGGATGAACCAGCAGATCTTCGACCAGAAGAACGCCGCTCACTTGGACGCCAACCTTCAGGCCAGCCGGCTCTCCGCCATGTTGCAGCCTGTCGTGGAGATTCTGACGGCTATCTCTATGGGGATGGTCATCGTCATAGGCGGCATAATGGTTTCCAACGATACCCTTGCGGTGGGTGCACTCATAGCCTTCGTCATGTACATCCAGCGCTTCTTCGATCCCATCCGCAGCCTGACCAGGGAGTATAGCCAGCTCCAGCGAGCCATGACATCGGGAATCCGAATCTTCGAGCTGCTGGATGTGGAGCCTGAGCTTAAGGACGCCCCCGACGCCAAGGAGCTGCCCACCATTAGAGGTGAAGTAAAGTTCGAGAATGTGACCTTTAGCTACGTTCCAGGGATCGACGTGCTGAAGGACATCAATCTGCACGTCAAACCAGGAGAGACGGTGGCCCTGGTGGGACCCACAGGCGCCGGCAAAACCAGCACCGTGGCACTGGCCGCTCGCTTCTACGATGTCCGAGAGGGCCGTGTCCTGGTGGACGGGTACGATGTGCGCGATGTGACTCGCGAGTCCCTGGCCAGGCAGATGAGCATGGTGCTTCAGGAGCCCCTGCTATTCTCCGTGTCCATCGGGGAGAACATCCGCTACAACCGACGAAACGCCACCAACGAGGACGTAGAGCGGGCCGCCCGAGCAGTAGGCGCCCACGACTTCATAATGCGCCTGGAGCAGGGCTACGACACAGTGATGCAGGAGCGGGGCGGCAACCTCAGCGTGGGTCAGCGCCAGCTCATTAGCTTCGCCCGGGCCGTCGTGGCCGACCCTCGCATCCTCATCCTGGACGAGGCCACGGCCAACATAGACAGCTACACCGAGATGCTAATCCAGAAGGCCCTACGCGAGCTCCTGAAGGGCCGCACCGCCATCGTCATAGCCCACCGACTCTCCACCATTCGAGACGCCAACAAGATCGTGGTGCTGGACCAGGGACGCATTGTAGAGGTGGGCACCCACCATGAACTCATGGCCAAGGAAGGCCTCTACGCCCAGCTCTACGCCTCGAACTACGCCGTTTTGGAATCGGCTGCCGCCACCGCCGACGGCGACGGGTCCTAAGGGCCCCAAGGACCTCCTCTAGCCTCCTCTTTCAGGGCCTCACGCTTCTTCACATAGGAGGTAACATGCCATGCCCGGACAGGAAACCGTGCAGTTCGGGGTAGCCATTCCACAGGTCTTCACCGAGCATCCCCTGGACATGAAGCTGATCCAGGACTTCGTCAAAAGGGCGGAGGCCCTGGACTACCACAGCCTCTGGGTACAGGAGCACCTCCTGGGCCACGGCGAGTCCCTGGAGCCCATAAGCCTCCTCTGCTACGTGGCGGGCATAACCAGCAGGATACGCCTTGGAACGTCGGTCATCGTCGCCACGACACGCAACCCGGTGCTCCTGGCCAAGACCTTCCTCAGCCTGGACCACATGAGCGAGGGCCGGCTCATCATCGGCATAGCCCTGGGAGGCCGCTCCGCCCAGTACCCCCTCTTCGGCGCCCCCACAGAGAAGCGAGTGCGACACTTTGCGGAGAGCTTAGAGGTGATGAATGCTCTCTGGACTCAGCCGTCGCCAAAGTTCGACGGCCATTTCTGGCAGCTAGACGGCGAAGCCATGGAGCCTCAGCCGGTACAAAAGCCCCGTCCACCCATCTGGTTCGGCGGACGGCACCCCGACGCCCTAAGTCGGTCCGCAAGATACGGCGACGGCTGGATGGGGCGGGCTCCACTACCATGGAGCAGTTCAGGGAGCACGTTGGAACCATCAATCAGGCCCTGGAAAAGCAGGGCCGAGACCCGTCTACTTTTCTGATATCGAAGCGCATGTACGTTGCCATAGACAAAGACGAGGCCCGGGCCGAGCGGCGACTGCGAGAGTGGTTTGGCATTCGCTACGGCAACGCCGACCTGGCTAACCGGGTTGCGATATGGGGCAGCGCATCAAAGTGCGTTGAGACGCTGGCAGAGGTCGTCGAGCTGGGGGCAAGGCATATCCTGCTCAATCAGGTCTTCGACGACATGGAGCACCTGGACGTCTTCAAGGAAGAGGTGATTCCAGCGCTGGTCAGATAAGGCCGCCTGCTGTACGCGGCCTCCACCCCCATCCCTTCGACTTGACTCAGGGTAAGCCTAACCCTTCCACATCGAGGGGAAAAGGACTTTTTCTCTCCCCTTGTATGGGCTCTGCACAAAAAATCAGGAGAGTGCAGAGAACCTGGGTTCTCTGCCAGGGAGTCTGAGGGGTGCCCCCTCAGGAATTAGACATATCGGGCGGGCGGGTGGGAAAGAATACGTCTGCTGTTGGACTTATTGTGCAAAGCTCCTTGTATGGGGGAGAGTCAGAGAGGGGGCGAGTTGCCTCCATCCCTCCTCACCACAGGCTCGGCTGGTCGGCGCCGGCCTTGCCCTTGGGATAGGGCACGCCCAGGTGCTCGTAGGCCAAGCGGGTGGCGGTGCGCCCCCGAGGTGTCCTGTCTAGGAAGCCTAGCTGCAGCAGGTAGGGCTCGTAGACGTCCATGATAGTGTCCGCCTCTTCGCCGATGGAGGCGGCCAGGGTCTCCAGGCCCACGGGCCCACCATCGAACTTCTCGACCAACATACCCAGCACCTTGTGGTCCACCTCGTCCAGGCCCAAATGGTCCACTTCCAGCTTCGCCAGGGCATCCAGAGCCAACTGCGCCGTGATAACGCCGTCGCCCACCACCTGGGCGTAATCCCTGACTCGCTTCAGCAATCGGTTGGCCACCCTGGGGGTGCCCCTAGCTCGCTGAGCGATGGTCGCCAGCCCTTCGGTTTCCGCCTCCACCCCCAGTATTCGTGTCGAGCGCTCCAGGATGGTCTGGATGGAGTCCTGGTCATAGAAGTCCAGGCGGTACACCATGCCGAAGCGGTCTCTCAGGGGGGCCGTTATCATGGCGTATCGGGTGGTCGCGCCCACAAAAGTAAAGGGGAGCACCCTGAGATTGATGCTCCTGGCCTTGAGCCCCCTCTCCACCACCCAGGAGACGAAGTAGTCTTCCATGGCCGGGTAGAGGACCTCCTCTACCGGCCGGCTCAGGCGGTGGACCTCGTCGATGAACAGTATGTCGTCCTTCTCCAGTTTCGTGAGAATGGAGACCATGTCTCCGGGCCGCTCGATGGCGGCCCCAGAGGTGGTGCGGATGCGCACTCCCATCTCCGTGGCGATGATGTTGGCCAGGGTGGTCTTCCCCAGACCCGGAGGGCCGTAGAGCAGCACGTGGTCCAGGGCCTCACCCCTCTGCTTGGCGGCGGCGGTGGCTATCTTGAGGTTCTCCTTGACCTTCTGCTGTCCAACGTAATCCTCCAGGCTACGGGGCCGAAGGCTGCTGTCCAGGGAGAGGTCCGCCTCCTGGGGCTTGCCAGAAACAAGACGCTGTGTCACGCGCACCTGCCGATTATCGAACTTACGTCCATTTTAACCCAATTCGCCATGAATATGTCAAGAAAGGGCAACTAAGTGATTTGCTGATATAATTAGGCGTGGCTTTGTTGACGTCCTTTAGCAAACGCCTCTTTCCAACCCTCCCATCCTGAGATGAATTCGGGGGACACCCGCGAACCCTTGGCCCCGAACCTTCCTTAAAGATGTTAGCGGGGCCATTGGGCATCAACTCTGCCGCAAGGAGAAAGGTCATGCCTAGCCAGAGCAAGAAAGAATGGGAAGAAAAAACCCTGGGCCCCTTGAAGGAGCGGTTCGGGGAGCGTGAGGAGGGCTTCGAGACCGAGTCGGGGCTGGAGGTCGACCCGCTGTATACCTTCGAGGACGCCGAAGGCCGGGGCCACCTGGAGCAAGAGGGCTACCCAGGAGAGTACCCTTTCACCAGGGGCATTCAGCCCAACATGTACCGTGGCCGGCTATGGACCATGCGCCAGTACTCGGGCTACGCCTCCCCGGAGGAGTCCAACCGCCGATATCGATACCTCCTGGAGCAGGGCCAAACGGGCCTCAGCGTGGCCTTCGACCTGCCTACCCAAACGGGGTATGACTCCGACCATCCCCTGGCCCAGGGAGAGGTGGGCAGGGTGGGGGTGCCCATCGACAGCCTGCAGGATATGGAACTCCTCTTCGAGAGCATCCCCCTGGACAAAGTCAGCACCTCCATGACCATCAATGCCACAGCATCGGTGCTGATGGCCCTCTACGTGGCCGTCGCCAAGAAGCAGGGAGTTAGTCCCGCCGACCTCAACGGCACACTCCAGAACGACGTCCTTAAGGAATATATCGCCAGGGGCACTCACATCTACCCGCCCCAGGGCTCTATGCGCCTGGTGACAGACTCTTTTCAATACTGCACGGAGCACATGCCCAAGTGGAACACCATTAGCATCAGCGGGTACCACATGCGGGAGGCCGGAGCCACGGCGGTCCAGGAGCTGGCCTTCACCTTCTCCAACGCCATCGCCTACGTGAAGGCTGCCCTGGAGGCTGGCCTGGACATCGACGCCTTCGCCGGCAGGCTCTCCTTCTTCTTCGTGGCCCACAACAACCTCTTCGAGGAGGTGGCCAAGTTCCGGGCGGCTCGCCGCATGTGGGCCAAGATCATGCGGGAGCGATTCGGGGCCAAGGACCCCCGCTCCTGGATGCTTCGTTTTCATACCCAGACCGCGGGTGTCACCCTCACGGCACAGCAACTGGAGAACAACACCGTCCGCACCACCATCCAGGCGCTGTCGGCCATCCTGGGCGGCACCCAGTCGCTGCACGTCAACTCCAGGGACGAGGCCTTGGCCCTGCCCACCGAGGAGTCGGTGCAGCTATCGCTGCGCACCCAGCAGGTCCTGGGCTACGAGAGCGGCGTCGCCGAGACAGTGGACCCCCTGGGCGGCTCCTACTACGTGGAGAGCCTTACGGACCGGCTGGAAGAGGAGGCCTTCCGCTACATCGACAGGATTGAGGCCATGGGAGGCGCCCTGGCGGCCATCGAGCAGGGGTACCAAGTGCAGGAGATCCACGAAAGCGCTTACAAGCACCAGCTAGAGGTGGAGGGGGGACGGCGAGTCGTGGTGGGGGTGAACCGCTACCAGGGACCGGAGTCTCCCATCACCGGGCTGCAGAAGATAGACCCAGAGCAGACCCAGAGGCAGCTAGAGCGGCTCCAGAAGCTACGGAAGGAGCGGGACGACGGCAAGGCCAAGGCCGCGCTATCGCGGCTGGAGGAGGTGGCCCGGGGCGCTGAGAACACGGTCCCGGCCATCCTGGAGTGCGTGGAGGCCTACGCCACGCTGGGAGAGATCTGCGACGTCTTCCGGGGTGTCTACGGGGAGCAGCGGGAGTTCGGCGCGTTTTGAAAAAGCGAGAATAGGGTTATGGACAAGACTACGGACATGCTTGCGTCATATGCCACTTTCATTAACTTTTCGGACATTGCCCCGGAGACTGTCCATGAAACAAAAAGACCTTTTCCAAGTATAGATGGATATTGGGCTTTGGAGATGAATAATGACCACAAGTCAAGAGAAAGAAAAGTTGGTTCAGGAGGTGGACTCCGTAGTCCAGGAAGCCTTCGCCTGGTTTGAGGGCCCAGGCCTCACCTCCCAGGCCAGGGTGGAAGAGTGGGGCGCCTGGGAGGTCCTGGCCCACTTCCTCTACTGGCACCAGCTCACCATCGACTCCCTAGAGTCGGTTACCAAGGGAGGCCAGCCTCTGGGTATCCCCGCGCCTCTGGACGAGACCAACGCCATGGCCCTAGCGCGCCAGGCGGGCAAGTCCATCCCGGACCTTGCGGCCGAGTGGCGTGGCCTCCATGATACCTACCTGGACCGGGTCCGCTCCTTCAGCGAGCTGGACGCGCCTGTGCGAGTGCGGGGAGACGGGACACACCTGAACATGGTTCAGCAGCTTGAGATGAACGCCAGGCATATCCAGGGGCATATGCAGCAGCTCCAGGAAGCAGAGGACACAACACCCTAGCTACGCCCCCTCCATCATCTCCAGGTACTTGAGGCCGGAACCGGTGTTCATCAGCAGGATGCGCTCGTTGGACGAAACGTCTCCCTGGGCCAGGAGCTTCTTGAGGCCCGCCAACGTCGCCGCGCCCTCGGGGCAGGCGAAGATGCCCTCCAGGGAGGCCATCTCCTTCATAGATGTCAGCATCTCAGCGTCGGAGACGGTTACGGCGGCGCCACCGCTCTCTCGCAGCGCCTCCAGGATCAGGTAGTCGCCTATAGCCGAGGGCACTCGTATGCCCGCCGCGATGGTCCGGGCGTCCTGCCAGGGCTCGGCGTGCTCCACTCCCTGATGGAAGGCCCTCACTATTGGGGCGCACCCCTCCGACTGGACGCAGACCATCCTGGGCCGTGTTGGGCCAATCCAGCCCAGCTCCTCCATCTCCGCAAAGGCCTTCCACATCCCCACTATGCCCGTGCCGCCGCCGGTAGGGTAAACGATGACGTCGGGCAGGCTCCACTCCATCTGCTCGGCGATCTCGTAGCCCATGGTCTTCTTGCCCTCGGCCCGATAGGGCTCCTGTAACGTCGAAACGTCGAAAAGCCCCTCCTCGGCGGCCTTCTTTCTGGACGCGGCCCCGGCGTCGCTGATAAGCCCTTCCACAAGGGTCAGGTGAGCGCCCAGGGCAATGCACTCTTTCACGTTGGACTCCGGGGCGTCACGAGGCATGAAGACGTGGGCCTCCATTCCTGCCCGGGCGCAGTAGGCCGCCAGGGCCCCGGCCGCGTTGCCCGCCGAGGGAATGGTCAGCCTGTTTAGGCCCAACTCCTTGGCCTTGGAGACCGCCGCAGAAAGGCCCCTGGCCTTGAAGGAGCCTGTTGGGTTCAGGCCCTCCTCTTTGATGTATAGGCTGGAGCACCCCAGTTTCTCTCCCAACCGCGCGGCCTCAAAGATGGGCGTAAACCCCTCGCCCAGAGAAACCAGGTTGGCCGGGTCCCGAAGGGGCATCACCTCGAAGTAGCGCCACATGGTAGGGGGTCTGGCCGCCAGGGACTCTTTTGTAAACGCCTGTCTTGCCTTGGATAGGTCATACCTGGCGTAGAGGACCTTGCCGCATTTTGGGCAGGTGCGATGAGGCTCCTCCGCGGATGCGGTCTGCCCGCATTTGGTGCACTCCAGATGGCTCAGGTAGCTTTTCGTGGCGATCCTCCTCGATTCTGGCAAGGATTATAGCAGGGAAGCAAGGTGCACTCACGCAGGCCCTTGCATTTTGCGCCATAAAGTGGAAAATAGCAGGTAGCCCAAAGAAGGAGAAGGATATGCCCACCATCGAGGAACGATTTCACGAGCTTCACCCCAAGTCGATAGAACTATTCGAGAGCGCCAAGGAGGTCTTCCCCAGCGGCATTACCCACGACAGCCGTCATCTGGAGCCCTTCTCCCTTTACATGACCCATGGCTTGGGCCCTCGCAAGTGGGACGTGGACGGCCTCGAGTACTTGGACTACCGCACCGGACACGGCTCCATGATTCTGGGGCACGCTCACCCGGACATCGTGGCGGCGGTGGCCGACCAGGTGGCCCGGGGCACCCATCTGAGCGCCAGCTCGGAGCTAGAGATCCAGTGGGCCAAGTGGGTGACCCACCTTATCCCATGCGCGGAGAAGGTGCGCTTCCACAGCTCCGGTACCGAGTCCACAATGATGGCCTTCCGCATAGCCCGCGCCTACACGGGCAAGAAGATGATCATCAAGTTCACAGAGCACTTTCACGGTTGGGCCGACCAGGCCGTCGCCAGGGAGGACCGTGGCGTAGCCGGCATCCCCGCAGAGACCCACAGTACTATGATAGTCCTGCCCCCAAACGACATCTCCCTTGTGGAGAAGACCCTCAAGGAGAACGACGTCGCTGCCGTGATGGTCGAGACCACGGGAGCCCACATGGGGCAGCTGCCCGTAGGGCCCGAGTTCCTGAGGGACCTCCGGCGGGTCACAAAGGACCAGGGCGTCCTTCTGATATTCGATGAGGTGGTTACGGGCTTCCGAGTGTCTCCGGGTGGCGCCCAGGGCCTATACGACGTGACGCCAGACATGTGCACCCTGGCCAAGATACTCGGAGGAGGCCTACCAGGAGGCGCAGTGGCGGGTAAGGCAGACCTGATCGATATGCTAGAGTGGCGGGACCCCGAATGGAACGCAACCCGTCGCGTTTCCCACCAGGGGACCTTCAACGCCAACCCGCTATCCGCAGCGGCAGGGAGCAAGGCCTTGGAGTTGGTGGCCACGACTCCGGTGAACGCTACAGCCGACGCCATGGCCCAGAGGATGAAGGACGGCCTCAACGGCCTGCTGGCCGACATGGAGGTACCCGGCTGCTGCAGCGGCGTGGCTTCTATGCTCCACCTGCGTCTGGGCAAGGCCCACGAGTGCGATAAGGAGATATGCTCCCTACCCCATGACGACATCAAGGCCTCCCTCAGCCGGGACATCACCGGCCCCCTCCGCTTGGCCCTGATGAACGCCGGGGTAGACTCCACCACCACAATTCTGCTGTCGGCTACCCACCGAGAGCAGGACGTCGACAAGACCATCTCCGCCCATGAAGAGGCCCTGACGGCCATGCGCAAGGAGGGGCTGATCTAGCGTACTTTTTGACGTATGATTGGCCGCTCAGTGGGAGGGAGGCTTCCAGATGGTAGAGGTGGAAGTGACCGGTACGCACCAGGGCCCACTGGTTGGCCCGACGGTGACTATACCCCCAACTAACCGGCGCCTAAATATGCTCGGGGCCGGGTTAACGCTCAAGACCAGTTTGTAGAAGAGCATCGATATTTCGATCTGGCCGGCATGATGGCGCAACTCGGCATAACTCCAGGCAGCTAGTACTCAGTTGCGTAAGTTCGCGTGCACCCTTCCACGGAAGGGTTAGCCGCAGCCCGCTCGCCCTGAGCCCGTCGAAGGTTGAGCCGCTCGTGGTTAGACGGGCTCACCATGAGCGGCTTTTCATACCGCACTTTTTCGCAAGGAAGTACTAGATCAAGAGCCTCGCGACAACGGGTGCCCAGGGACCTTAACGGTCGGATTTGGCCGTTGTTCAATCATCGGTGGCTTTTGCCGAGGCCGCGATGGACTCCCACTTCTGCCAGTGCGGAATGCAAACGTAGACGCCAAGGACGGAGGTCGGTGGTGACGCAGCACCAGCCCAGTCTGAATAATGTCCGGACCGACATCGTGGGTAGCTTCCTCCGACCACCTGGGTTAAAGGAAGTCCGTATCAGTTGGGAGAGGAGCGAAGTCGCAGATGATGAGTTACGGGAGGCTGAAGACGAGGCGGTCCGCGATCTCATCTCCAAGGAGGAGTCGACCGGGCTGCCGGTAGTTACCGATGGCGAATTTCGCCGCAATAACTTCCAAGACAGCTTCGCCACCGCGGTTTCTGGCATTAACGTCAGATCGACCGCAACACCGGTAGACGCCAGCCCCGGCGGTAAGTCCGAGGACCCGACGATCAACCGCCGCCAGATCGCTTCCGAGCGCTTGAGCCTAGTGCGAAACGTACTGCTCAATGAGTTTCGCTTTGCACAGAGCGTGGCGCACAGGCCGGTAAAGATGACACTACTCGGTCCAGGTCGCATCATGCAGCGGTTCGACCCTGAGGGCTCACGCTCGGTCTATCAAGATGTCGAGGACTTCATGAACGACGTCGTCGCAATCCAGCGCCAGATGGTGCACGAGGTCGTAGAGGCAGGCTGCCGTTACGTGCAAATCGACGAGCCCTCCTACACCGCCTACGTCGATCCGACCTGGATAGCGGCGATGCGGGCGCGGGGTGAAGACCCCCAAGAGAACTTGGACCGCGCTATACAGGCCGATAACGCGCTCATGAAGGGATTCCCGAGCGTTACCTTCGGCATCCATATCTGCCGCGGCAACCGTCAGAGCACGTACCACCGCGAGGGCGCCTACGATGCGATTGCTGAGCGGCTTTTCTACGGATTGGACTGTCAGCGGCTGCTTCTCGAGTACGACACGGAGCGTGCCGGAAGCTTTGACCCTCTCAAGTACGTGCCTCAGGGGAAGACTGCTGTGCTGGGCATTGTGAGCACGAAGTCTGAGGTGGTACCCAAAAACTAGACAACTGGCTAAGAGAGAGTCCAGCTCCTAAAATAACCGGCAACTAACCGACGTGGAGGAGCAGGACATGAAGCAGACGAGGAATAAGCACAGTCCGGCGTTCAAGGCCAAGGTGGCCCTGGCCGCCCTTGCGGGGGAAGAGACCATCGCCCAGCTGGCCAGCCGATTTGAGGTCCATCCCAGTCAGATTCACGCCTGGAAAAGGGCCCTGGTGGAAGGAGCCCCGGAGCTATTTGCCACCAATCAGAAATCCCAGGAGAAAGCCAAGGAAGCTCAGATTAACCACCTCTACCGGCACATCGGCCAGCTGAAGGTGGAACGCGATTTTTTGTCGGAAAGGTCCGGTCTATGAGTCGCAGCATACGGCGAGCCATGATAGACCGAGACCACCAGCAGCTGTCTTTGGTGCGTCAATGTATCCTGCTGGACGTCAGCCGGGCCTCGGTGTACTACCGGCCGGTACCGACCAGGGCAGAAGACCTGGAGTTGATGGCCCTGATGGACCGTCAGTATTTGAAGACCCCCTTCTACGGCTCCAGGAAGATGAAGGCCTGGCTGCTGCAACAGGGCTATCTGGTGAGCCGAAAAAGGGTTCGAAGGCTGATGCGGTTGATGGGTCTGGAAGCGATCTACCGGCGTCCCAACACCAGCAAACCAGCGCCGGGACACCGGATCTTTCCCTATCTGCTGAAGGGAGTGGAGGTTAATCGGGTCGACCAGGTCTGGGCCGCGGACATCACCTACATCCCCATGGCGAAGGGCTTCCTGTACCTGGTGGCCATCATGGACTGGCACAGCCGGCACGTGCTGGCCTGGAAGCTCTCCAACACCATGGACACCAGCTTCTGCGTGGCGGCGTTGGAGGAAGCCCTGGGTAAGGGACGACCGGAGATATTCAACACCGACCAAGGGAGTCAGTTCACCAGTGAGGCCTTTACCCAGACGTTGCAGGAGCAGAGGGTCCAGGTCAGCATGGATGGTAAGGGTAGGTACCTGGACAACATCTTCGTGGAGCGGCTGTGGCGGAGCATCAAGTACGAGGAGGTGTATCTGAAAGCTTACCAGACCGTCGCCGAGGCCCGAACTGGGATCAATGCCTACCTGGAGTTCTACAACCGGCAGAGGCCTCACCAGGCTTTGGGCTACCGGACCCCAGCAGAGGTGTACCAACATGGCCAGGAAGAAAGGGGAGCAGCAGCTGAAGAAGCAGGGCTGCCATCGGGCTTGGTGAAACCTAGCGCAGGGGTGGGAGACTCTCTTAATTTAGCCCTCATGCTGTCTTAATAATGGGGTCCACCTTAGTTCCCTCAGCTTGAGGACGGCGAGTCGCTGAGACACCGGATCGAGGAGGCCAGCCGATTTCTCCCATTGGACCAGCTCGCCCTCAGCCCTCAGTGCGGGTTTGCCTCTAGCTTACCAGGCAACTTGCTCAGCGAAGATGACCAATGGCGCAAGCTGGAGCTGGTGCAGCAAGTCGCCGTGCGGACTTGGGGATAGCTGCCCACTTATGGGCTTGCACCATGATGGAAGGTGGCGCGGCTGCCACTCGTGCGGAACGTAATTGAGCGGTCTCTGCTTGACTATCGGCTTGAAGCTATGTATTCGGCTTCAGTCCGCTAACAGCCATGTCCGGCACCCTGGAGAACTCTAAAAGGTCAGAGCGTGCGAGAAAAACGCTTGGAAGACTAGACTTAGAATATTGGGTTAGAGCAAACTCCTGACCCTCTTGATCACCATATGCCGCATCTATGGGAAGCACTACCCAATGGTTTCGGAGAAAGAATCCCATAATCGTGAGGTATACACACCCGACTATGTCACCGCCCATCACTATGGCATGGCTTTTGGTCGGTTCTTCCACCAGCCCCTCTACGATGTTGTTCAACTTAGTCTTGGAGAACGGATCATGCCACCATGCCTGCACCACTATGTCCTGTTCATGAGGCTTCAACTCATCAATTATCTCCGTCGCCCAGGTTCCCGCTTTCAAGATGGGCTTCGCACCGTACACGGTAAACTCCGGCTCTTCCTGGGTGCGTAGAGACTGGATATGGATGATGGGAATGCCAACCTCTCTGGCCTGCTCTGTGACTGTACTGATAGCGGAGATAACCTGGGGCATTTGCTCCAGGGCACGGTCGTCGTGAATTATTCCCCCTGGCTTACAGAACTCGTTCTGCATATTTACCAAGGTGACAATAGCGTTTCCTGGGTTGGCGTAGATGGCATGGATATCCTTCATTCCCGCTCCTCAAGCATGCCTGAATACCGTCCGAGCTATGCAAACCATGATTCTCTCGTAAAAAGTCTGTGCAGGCCGAATTAGAACAAACGTACCCGCGCCTGGGTACAGTATACAGTCTCTGTTCCGTATACTAGCCCAACATACGGTAGCGCTCAGATGTGCTGAATCGCTGGAACTTCCTCAAAACGGGTTTTTACGAGGGAATCAAACCATGCTAATCGCCAGCCGCCACCAGTTCGGGGGTCTTCGAGAACTCGATCAGCTCTGATTTGGTCAAATAGACGTTCGGATAAGTTGGGTAGCTGGTCCTGGAGAAGTGAGCCGCAGCTATCACCGGGCCGCTATACACTCCATCCATAACAATCACCGTCTGGAAATTGCGGACGTAAAACCCATTGAAGCCGAAAAACGCGCAGCCCGTACCGGCGCCTCCGGTGATCAGCGCCTGACACTTGGTTGGGTCGGGAACAAGGCCCGTCAAGACCCGCTCCAGGTCCGTCTCAAACCAGGGGTCGTGATACCACTTCCGAACGACTATATCTCTTGGCTCTGGAGTGAGCTCGTCCACGATGGCGCAAGCCCGCGTGCCTATCTTTCGCGTCATATGATGGTACTCAAACACCGTGAACTGCGGCTCAAGGTGAGTGCGTACCGATTGAATGTAGATCACTTGCACTCCGACCTCATGAGCCTGGTCTATGAGCTTCCGCACCTTAGGGATAATCATTTCTTTGGTAGAGATATTCTCAACGGGCTCAACGGAGCCACCGGGGCCCTTGCCCGTCTCGTTGTCAATGTCGATGACCATGAGGATCGAGTTGTCTGGCCGCGCCTGAAATCTTTGCAGCTCTTTCATTGACTCTTCCCTCCTACCGCAACCTAGATAATGCTTCTCTTTCCCCAGCATACGCTGGGCCGTGATTCCGCTTTGACGCAACGATAAGTACTTCCTGATTGGTTGTCAATGGACTGTACTGGGTCAGAACATATCGCACAATACCTGTTTCTTCGAGGGCGTATAGCCTCCCCCTCTCTCCTTTCTAGAAATATCTCGTGCTGGATAGTATCCATTGCATGACCCTGTCAACCTCTCTCTGGGTGAGGCCTCGGGTGTCTCTGAAGTCGGGCATATTCCACCAGTGACCCATCAATGTTTCGTCCCAATCTGGCTGGTTTCCCTCAGGCCAGCCGTCGGGATGAGGGAGGTCTAGGCCATGTAGCGCTTCGTGAATGAACGCGCCGGTTTGGCCAGTCAGGCTGAACGCGTTGGTTGGCCACCCAGCCAATAATATAGAGCCTGACGTCGGGAACGTGTACTGGCATATGGCTTCAAGGCATACGTCGCCGACCATGGCATAGCCGGCGTTGCCGTTCTCGTAGCGGATGCCACCAGCGTATCCACCCATTCCTCGAACGAAAGCCAGGTAGATGTAGTCATCTGTCCATGGCAGGCCCAGTAGATCTACCTCCCCTTTGATCAGCTCTATTTTTTCAGACCGCCATTCGGAAAGACTTCGTTGGGACCTTATGGACCTGGCCTGATTCCATTTAATTCGGGTACCGAGGGCGTCCGCTAGCCAGTCTTCAGCATTTCTGATAGCTTCGTTAACCTTGCTGCTGCTAAGCTCCCAAGGCGAGGATACATAGTATTTGTCTTCGCCTACCTCGGCGGTACTATCGAACTCGATGTCGTCCGATAATCTGGGGAAGATAAGAAGCGTCACAATAGTCTTCGGCGCCGGCTTTTTGTAACGCCTGCGGAAGAGAAGCAGCCCGAGTAACCATCTTAGAAGGCGATTCATTCTCGGTTCTCTCCTAGACTGGGCTGGAGTCTCAAACTGAGACACACCTTGTCACCATATCGTTTCACAGTGACCTCTCTTTAACGAAACATAACAATTTTACACATGTTTAAGGCGAGTATGATAACACTCACGATAAATCCACACGCCTGCCCATGCGGATAATACGGCAGATCTAAGCGGGGAAATGGCTTGCCCCCCTTCAAGGGAGGTCTTAACTACGGGAAGGTAGGACGACCGTGGCCTGTCCGGGGGTAGTGTTCTGGCCCTGGCCGTTCTCCACCCACACCTCCAGGTCTACCTGGTGCTGGCCATTCTCTTCGTATTTCTTTGTTACCTTCCCTTTGCAGTGCCAGGTCTCCCCATCCTTAGTCTCGGTCTGAGTATTCATCCGGCGAGGCACGTCCATGCCCCTGTACTGACAAGCGAGCCGCCTTACAAAACCCTCCTCGCCTGCCCACTGGCTGACGAAGTGGCCCAGCCAGCCGCCTTTCAAGGCCCCATGGATTATGATGCCTGTCCCCGGCACCATGAACTCGCCGAAGGTATCGTCATAGTGAAGTGGATTGAAGTCGCCGGAGGCCCCGGCAAACCTCACCAGCATCTGCGTAGTAGCCACCTTGGGCAGGGGCTCCATCTCCTCACCTTCTTGAACATCTTCCCAGAATCTTTGCGATGCCATCTGCTCCTCCTTAGCTGGACGTAGGCCCCTCGTAGGATATGCCGGTATTTCTGGATGTGGCCACCACCTTTCCGCTCAGGTCCCGGTAGGTGGTCTCCGAGATGAGGAACAGCATCCTCCCTGTGCGGGGGCTGCCCTGGCGCTCGTTAACATCCGCCAGCTTCCGGGAGGCGATGAGCCTCTCCCCCGCGTAGACGGGCCTATTGTAGGTAAAGTCGTTGCCGCCGTTGACGCGGCGCATGAAGGGCGATTCCACGGTGGACTCCGGGGGAGGCTCGCCGACGGGCCAGCCGAAAAAGCCCACCGGAGCGATGATGCCGCCATACCTGCTTCGCCTGGCGTACTCCTCGTCGTAGAAGAGGGGGTTCAGGTCCCCTATGGCCTCGGCAAAGCGTTGGATGGCGCCCCTCTCCACCTCCATCACCCAGGGCCGAGATTCCACGCCCACCTGGGCGTGCATCTCATCAGTTACTATGGACTCCTGCATTGTCACCTGCTATCACCACCTTCCTTCGATTGGATCATGCGGGTGAATGCTATTACATTTTCCCGCCTCTTTCCAGGCCACCAAAGGATTGACCCCGCGAAGGCTAATGGTCATATACTTCTGCTGGATGTTTTATGCTTAGGGCGCCGGCATAAACGCCAGGCCATCCCGATAAGTCGGGACGCTGGCGCCGACGCGGTCGGCGCCAGCGGAGGCGTTTTGGAGCGATATGGTAGACGTTAGGCCCTTCAGGGGCATCCGGTACAACACCCAAGCTGTGGGCGACCTCTCTAAGGTCATCTGCCCGCCCTACGATGTTATCTCTCCGACCCAGCAGCGGGCCCTGCTGGATCGCAGCCCGCACAACGCCGTCCGCCTAGAACTGCCGCCAGCCCTACCAGAGGATACCGATACCAGTAACCTGTACAAAAGGACCGCCCTCCTATGGGAGCAGTGGCAGAGGGAGGGCGTTCTGACGCCGGAGCCGAGGCCGGCTATGTACCTGGTAGAGGAGGAGTTCCTAGATCGAGGGCAGCAGCGTGCGAGAATGGGACTAATCGTCTCCCTGCGTCTCGAGGAGTTTGAAAAGGGAATCGTCCTACCCCACGAGCACACTACACCAGGGCCAAAGGCGGACCGCATGCAGATGATGCGGGCTTGCCAGGCCAACTTCAGTCCCGCCATGGGCCTGTACAGAGACCCAACGGGCATCATCACTCCTCTGCTGGCGGATGCTCGGAAGGCCGAACCGACTGCCTCAGCTAAAGTAGAAGGCCAGGGAGCGGTCAGAATGTGGACTGTACAGAGGGAGGAGACTTTATCGGCGATAAGGTCAGCTCTGGCAGACGATAATATCTTTATCGCCGACGGCCATCACAGGTACGAGACGGCCCTTACCTATCGCGACTCCATGGCGACCCCTGCTTCCGCCAACGCGGCCTCTAACTTTATCCTGGTCACCCTCATATCCATGGAAGACCCAGGCCTTCTCCTGCTCCCCTATCACCGGCTACTGGGAGGGCTGTCGCCGGGTGAGATGGACTCTCTACAAGGTCGATTGCGGGAGATGTTTAGCTGGGATGAAGTTGATCTCCCCGACGCGGACTCTGCAAAGATCGCAAAGGCCATCATGAGGAGGCTGGAGCAGGTGAAGCCTGAACAAATGGCCCTGGGCGCCTATATGGGGCTGGAGAAGAAGGCCTATATTTTGACCCTCAAGGAGTCGCTGGCGCCAGAGACAGGTGCGTCACCGCTGCAACGCTGCGACTACTGGGTCCTCAGTCAAAGGGTGCTTGAGCCGGCCTTGGGAGTCGAAAGAGCGGCGGCTGCCACCACCTTTATCCACGAGGATGTGGAGGCCATCGATGCCGTCGCCAGAGGACATCAGGCGGCCCTCCTGATGCGAGCCCTGCCTATGGAACTCTTCGAGGGAGTGGTCAGCGGCGGGGACCGCCTTCCACCCAAGTCCACCTTCTTCTACCCGAAGCTGACCACGGGCCTTGTGTTCCACAGCCTGGTCGGCGAGGTGTAATTGTAGGAGCCATTACCAAAGTCGGTATATGCCCCGATAGGGGGGTGCAGGGGCTTAGCCCCCCTGTCAGGGAGTTTGAGGTGTGTCCCGGGTTTGCCCAAAATCCCTCAGTTTTCACATACTTCTTGGGCAATCGGTGGTTCTGCCCAAGAAGTCGGATTGATGCCTTGCTCGTACGTCGCTAGGATCAAGCAGCAAATATTGTAAATAGGGCAGGGCTAATCGGCCCTGCCCTTATCAACGGTGGTGGTCCCGTAGCCACACGGATACGCAGGTGGTAGAATCCCACCGGTTATTCTAGCAAGAAAGTAGGAGAATACAATGGCTGAACAGCGATTTTCAATCTACCGGCCTATCCATAAAGCCATGCGCCATCTTTTGTTCTCGACTTCTCGCCAAATTGGTTTGGCAGACTTCGCCGATGACGCCGTAACCCAGGAAACCTTGGCCACTTTGGACCGGACCATCGGCTTCCTCCGAGAGCACAGGGGGCATGAGGATGCCCATGTACACCCGGCGTTGGAGAGCAAAGTGCCCGGCATCACGACTAGATTCGCCGAAGACCATGAAGAGGACAACACGTTATCCACGGAGATTGAGCAACTTGCAACCCAAATTAGGAACGCGAACGGTGCGCGGAGGGTCGAGTTGGCAGTAGCGATGCATGAGCACTTCAACGCATATGTTGGGATATATCTCGGCCATCTGTGCCGTGAGGAAACCGAGCTCCAGCAGGCCCTCTGGGACAATTTTACCGAAGAGGAGTTGATCGCCATGGATGCGGCGATTGCCAGAGAAATCCCTCCAGAACGCATGGGAGAATGGTTAACCGAGATGTGCGCCAGTTATAACCCCGATGAGATTTCCCTGATCCTGAACATCGTAAAGGCGGAAGCACCACCCGAAGTTTTCCAAGATGTGACCCAGTTGGCTGAAAGTGTTATGCAACCGGCGATGTGGGCGAAAGTGCGGGCTCGGATTGGCTAAGTGTAAGCTGCGGTGACTTTTTGTGTAGCCTCGCCACTATTTGGGCACAGACGACTTTTTAGGCAAAGCCGAGGTGTCCCCTCAGACTCAACAACACACCATGGGTGGGTGGGTGAGAAAGACGAGGCACAATAATATGATCCTTGGCATAGACCTAACCGCCTCCGAAAAGCGGCCCTCAGCCTACGCCCTTCTCCATCCCACGGGGACCTTGGAGGACCTGGGCTTCCTGCGCTCAGACGAGGAGATGGTAGCCCTGGCCGCCAACGTACATGCTCGCGTAGTGGGCATCGACTCGCCCGTAGGCTTTCCCAAGGGCCAGTGCTGCCTTGAGGAGACCTGCTCGTGTAAGTCGGTATGGGACTTCAAAGGAAGGGTCTGCGAGCGGGAGCTAATCGAAAAGGTCACGAACCGCTTCTTCTACACCACCAAGCGCTGCATCATCAAGGCCATGGTCTACAGGGCCGTCGGGCTGGTCCAGGAGCTGTCTAAACTCCAATGTGAGGCGTTGGAGGTCTATCCCTACGCCTCCAAGGTGCGTCTCTTCGGCAGGCGTATTCCGTCCAAGATGCGACCCGAGGGCCTGGCTTTTCTGAAGGCTCGACTATTGGAGGTCGTACCTACACTTAAGGAATACACAGGCCAACTTGACCACGATCTGTGCGACGCCCTGGTAGTCGCCTACACTGGATACCTCCACACCCTGGGCCAGACAGAGACGTTGGGCCTGCCCGAAGAGGGGACCATCACTATTCCCAAGGTAAAGACACCAGCGAAAACTGCTTGACAAGGCCGAAGGATGCCGCTAAACCCCCCGGGCATCCAGTCGAGCCGAAGCAAGTCGGGAAGAGGAGGCGTCTGATGCTAAAGGAGTTCAGTTTGGAGGGGAGCACGGCCCTGGTTACGGGAGGCGGCAGGGGAATCGGCAAGGCCATCGCACTGGTGATGGCCGAGGCCGGGGCCGATGTTGCTATCGCTGCCCGCACCCTGAGCCAGGTGGAGGAGACCACCGAGGAGATACGCAGCCTCGGCAGACGCTCCCTGAGCATCCAGGCCGATGTCTCCGACTCCAGGCAGGTGGATGAGATGGCGGCCAGGACCACGGAGGGCCTGGGGCGCATCGATATCCTGGTGAACGTCGCTGGGATATCCAGAGGAGGACCCGTGGTGCCGCTACCGGACCCGCCCAGCAGCAAGAGCCGATGGGACTTGAGGGTGGGCATGAGCGACGAGACGTGGCACCTAGTCATCGAGAGTACCCTGAGTAGCGCCTTCTACTGTTGCCGTGCCATCGCCCCGCAGATGCTGGAGAGGAGAAGGGGCAAGGTCATTAACATCTCCTCCGTCAACGACATCCTGGCCTACCCTTATGGAGCGGCTTACAACAGCAGTAAGGCGGCGCTGAAGATGCTGACTAAAGTCCTGGCCGGGGAGTGGGCCAGCTATAACATCAACGTCAATGGTATCGGCCCGGGCTGGTTCAATACCGAGATGACCCGGGCGGGCTTCGAGGACCCGGAGATACACGCGCAACGAGTTGGCCAGGTGCCCATGGGTCGCCTCACCGACCTGCGAGACTTGGGACTGCTGGCCGTTTACCTGGCCAGCCCCGCCTCCGACTGGATGACCGGGCAGATGCTCTACCTGGACGGCGGCGAATCGGCGTTACACAACTGACGCTGCCCATCTCGTCTCGTCTTGCCAGCCCTAGCTGCGAATTGCTACAATCATAGTTGCGCTGGGGATTAGTCTAGCGGTAGGACGCCTGACTCTGGATCAGGTAACCCTGGTTCGAATCCAGGATCCCCAGCCATTCTGTTACACCGGAGGCTTCCCACATGATCGGCGGATGCCGCACCACCAAAATCTACTGCCGTCCAGACTGTCCGCCTGGTAGGCGCACCAAGCCTGAAAATCGCGTCGCCTTCCCTTCCATCGCCGACGCCCTTGCCGCCGGCTACAGGGCCTGCAAGGTGTGCAGACCCGACGACCCCCCTCTGGGGGCAGACTATCAAACGGCAAGAAGTCTTCGCTCCAGAAGCGGTTAGGGGCTCATAGTTCGGCGTGCTCACCATGAACGGGTAAACAACCACCGTTCGTCCTGAGCCTGTCGAAGGACGTGGTTCGACAAGCTCACTACAAAACCGGCCCCTACGAGTCCCCTTCTGCCTCGCTGACCTCTCCCGCCATCGCCTGCTCCCTGGCCACCTCCTCCGGCGCCTTCAGCCCGCGGAACATGAAGAAAAGAGAGAGGTCGTAGACGATCTTCAGCACCCCGCAAGCTATGAAGGGCACGGCTGCCGCACCTATGCTCCAGACTGCCCCTGAGATAGTGGGGCCCGTCGACATTGCGCTGGTGCGGCTGACGCTGTTGTAGACGGCCATGGCGGTACGCTCGTTCTGGGGCACCACGGCCATGGTGTAGGACTGCCGCGTGGGAGCGTCCATCTGCTGGAAGAAGGAGCGGACCTGCCACAGGGCTATGGCCATCCAGGCTGAGGGCACCAGAGGGACCGCTATGAGCAGCAGACTTGCGGGAATGTGGGTGAAGACCATGGTGTTTATCAGCCCAATGCGATTGGCCAGCTTGGCCGCCACCCAAAGGGATGTAGCCGTGATGATGTGGGATGCGAAGAAGATGAAGGCGATGGAGCTGAGCTCTATGCCGTGCTTTTCGAAGAACCATAAGGAGACCAGGCTCTGAACGATGAAACCACTGGCCAAGTTGTCTATGGCAAAAAGGCCCGAAAGCTTGAATATGATGCCTCGCGACTGTAGACGCAGCGGGCTCACCCATCGCTCCGCCGAGGCTACCTCCACAGAGGAGGAGAGGAGGCCGTAGAGCAGCGCCGAGAGGACCATGAAGAAGGTGAAGCCCAGAAGCATGACCTTATAAGAGCCTATCTCACTCATGTCGAAGCTGCTCTGGAATATGACTGGTAGCCCCGCCGCCAGGGCCCCGAAAGCGCTGCCCAAAGTCCTGACTATGCCTGATATAGCGAAGAGGTCCGTACGCCTCTCGGGCGGACATGTCTCCGGGAGGGAGACCTGCTCCAGAGGCTGGATAGGGTCTCCTCCCGGCCCTCCCACGCTGAAGGTGCCCAGGAAGGCAACCAGAAAAAGCAGGAGCACATTGTCGGTGGCGGCCAGAGCCACACCCACCACACCGGTGGTCAGGGCGAAGAAGACCATCAAGCGACGGCGGCCCAGGGCGTCGGCGACTAGGCCCTCCAGGAAGGTGAATAAGGCGCCTCCGGCCAGCCCCAGGGTCAGAAACAGGCCTATGTAAACGGTGCTTAGCCCTTGAAGACTCAGGTATATGGCCAGGAGGACCGCGACAGAGCTCTGGCCAAAGGCCCGTATTAGCCTAGCAATAATCAACAGCCAGCCATCGCGGCTTATCCAACCTAGTGGCATGTTTTGAGTCATTTCGAGTCCGATTCCACGGGGCGCAGCTCGCTGGCCATATACTGACTCCCTCTCGCTACCTCTTCGGGTGGCTTAAGAGAAGGATACATATGGTAGAGGGCCAGATAATAGGCAATCCTCAGGGCGCCATCTCTACCCTGGAATCGTCCGCCAGCATCAGCCTAACCGGGCCCTGGTGAACGTTGCCTTGAGTCACTAGAACCCGCCTCCCCAGAAGGCTCTCCTCAAGGGATGAGACCCCTCTTATAGAGCACTGCTCCATGATGATGGTGTCGGAAAGTGCGGAGTCCTCAATCACCGAATCGGGTCCCACGGAGGTAAAGGGCCCTATCCGGGAGTTCCTTATGTGGCATCTCTCCCCAATAGATACGGGCCCAGTGATCTGGCTATTCTCGATAATGGCCCCCTCTCCTATCTCGACCTTGCCCTCCAATAAGGACCCGGCGTTTACCTGGCCCTTAACCTGTTCCCGTAGTTGGGACTGGAGCAGCACCCGGTTGGCTTCCAGAACGCTCTCCTTATTTCCCGTATCCAGCCACCATCCCGTTAGAATGGTGCATTGCACAATGGAGCCAACGTCAATAAGCTCCTGAAGCGCGTCGGTGATCTCCAGTTCACCCCGCCAGGAGGGTTTGATGCGGTCTATCGCCTGGTGGACCTTGGGCGTAAACAAGTACAGCCCCACCAGTGCCAGGTTGCTCTTGGGCTCCTGAGGCTTCTCCTCCAGCTTCACCGCCTGCCCCCCCTCGTCCAGCAGGGCCACTCCAAATGCCTGGGGATTATCCACTTCCTTTAGCTGGATCAAGGCATCGGGATGTGTACTTTGAAACCTCTGCAAGGGTTCCTTGACGCCACCTTCTATGAGGTTGTCCCCCAGATACATCAAAAAGGGAGAGTCCCCCAGATAGTCGCAAGACACCTTCACAGCGTGGGCCAGGCCTCCCGGGACCTCCTGAACTATGTAAGTCACCCTGGCACCCCAGCGGGCGCCATCGCCCACGGCTTCACGGAGCAGGTGCCCCTGCTCCGGCGACACGACGATGCCGATGTCCTGGATGCCGGCCTCGGTAATCCAGTCCAGGGCGTAGTAGAGGATGGGACGGTTAGCCACCGGGATCAAGTGTTTGGGCCGGGTGTGGGTCAACGGATAAAGGCGGGTCCCCTTGCCAGCGGCCAGGATGAGAGCTTTCATTAGAGAAGGATTCCTTTGGCTTGTCTTTGGTCTAGAGGCCGATTATATAATGCCTATGCCACAGGGTAAACCAGAAGGACCAAGCTAGACTATCACCCTGCTGTCAATAAAGGTCAATTAATACACATCGAATTACCCCACAAATAATAGAGGTCAACTTCAATTGAATCACTACATATAGTGGTTGTTTTGCCGGCAGCCAGATGTTAAAATGGCCTAGCAAGCTATGCCACTAACGTTTTCATCTATTGTGATCCGCACATCACCGTGTGCAGCCCCTGCTCTATCCACCTACCTCCCTGGATCACGTCCTGACGTGGTTCATGTAAACATGACCCATTCAAGCCTGGGGGTGTCCTATGGTCAGTAATATCGGAACAATCAGGCCCGTAAGAATCGAATCGGAATTGAGCGGGGCGTACCTGGATTACGCCATGAGCGTCATCGTCTCCCGGGCCCTTCCGGACATTCGCGATGGCCTTAAACCGGTGCAGCGACGCATTCTGTTCGCCATGCTGGAGATGGGTATACGCCCCAACTCCTCCTACCGCAAGAGCGCCCGTATCGTCGGAGAGGTCCTGGGGAAGTTCCATCCTCACGGCGACGCCCCCGTATACGATGCCATGGTCCGCATGGCGCAGCCCTTCTCCATGCGGATGCCTCTGGTGGACGGCCAGGGTAATTTCGGTAGCGTGGACGACGACCCTCCAGCTGCCATGCGCTACACCGAAGCCCGCCTGGCGGCCATAGCAGAAGAGATGACCGTCAACATAGACGAGGATACCGTCGACTTCATAGAGAACTTCGACGGGTCTCTCCACGAGCCCGTGGTTGTGCCAGCCCGGCTCCCCAACTTGCTGGTAAACGGCGCCTCGGGTATAGCGGTGGGCATGGCCACCAACATACCGCCCCACAACCTCTCCGAGGTGTGCGACGCCATCGTTCACCTGCTGGATAATCCGGACGCTACACACGAGGACCTGATGCAGTTCGTGTTGGGGCCAGACTTCCCCACCGGGGCCTTAATCATCGGCAGGGAAGGCATAGTCAACGCTTGCACCACGGGCAGAGGACGCGTGGTAGTCCGAGCCAAAGCTGAAGTGGAGCAGTCCCAGAGCACTGGACGGCGGTCCATCATTATTTCGGAGTTGCCCTTCCAGCTCAACAAGGCATCCCTGGTGGAGAAGATAGCTCACCTGGTGAAGGACAGGCGCATCGACGGCATCTCCGATGTCCGTGACGAATCGGATAGGGAGGGTCTGCGGGTAGTTATTGAGCTGCGCAGGGACGCCCAGCCGGAGATGGTGCTGAACAACCTCTACAAGCACACCCCAATGCAGTCCTCCTTTAGCGTCAACATGCTGGCGCTGGTGGACGGGACCCCCAGGGTGGTGAACCTCAAGGACATACTGATACACTACATCTCCTTCCGACAAAGAGTGGTGGTACGCCGCTCTGAGTACCGACTAAAAAAGGCCCAGGAGAGGGACCACGTCCTGGAGGGGCTGCTGGTGGCCCTGAACAACCTGGACGATGTAATAGCCCTCATCCGAAACTCCAAGGATGCGGAGTCCGCCCGCACAGGCCTGATGGAAACATATGACCTGGACCAGGTCCAGGCCAGCGCCATCCTGGATATGGCCCTGCGGCGCATAGCGGCCCTGGAGCGCCAGAGGATACTGCAGGAGCACCAGGAGCTGCAAAAGTCGATAAGAGGGCTGGAGACCCTGCTGGCCGACCCCAAGAAAATCTTGGCTACGGTGCGGCAGGAGACCCAGACGCTGAAAGAGAAGTTTAGCACCCCCAGGCTGACCCAGATCCTGGACGAGGAGCCAGAAGCCTTCAGGCGTGAGGAGCTGGAGCCCCACTTGGAGGTTGTAGTAACCCTAAGCCAGACAGGCTACATAAAACGAATGCCTGCCGACACGTACCGAGCCCAGCACCGGGGAGGTAAGGGCATCAAGGGCCAGGTGATGAGGGAGGACGACCCCCTCCAGTACCTAACCGTGGCCGATACTCATAATACCCTGCTCTTCTTCACAGACCGGGGGCGGGTCTTTGCCCTCAGGGGCTACGATATACCCCAGGCCTTGACACGCAATACCAGAGGAGTCCCCTTAGCCAACCTCATATCCCTGGGCGAAAAGGAACAGGTAAACGCCGTTTTAGCCGTTACGAGTATTCAGCAGGACACATTCCTCCTCCTGGCCACTCGCCGAGGCCTGGTCAAACGCATGCCCTTAAGACACCTGACCAACATCAGGTCATCGGGTCTGGCAGCTATGAACCTGCCCGGCGAAGATTCCCTGGTGGCCGCTCTCCTGGCGGATGAAGGAGGCGAGGTGGTTATGGTGAGCGAGCAGGGGAAGTCCATCCGCTTCCCTATTTCACAAGTCACCCCCCACTCTCGGCAGGCCGGGGGAATGAAGGGAATGCGTTTGGAGCCCACCAATCAGGTCATCGCGATGGTGGAGGCGGACCCCAACGGGCGGCTCCTTGTGGTCAGCCAGGGCGGCTTCGGTAAAATGACCTCCCTGGCCTACTACAAAACGCAGCAAAGGGGTGGAGTTGGCCTAACCACCTTCAAGATAACTAGCAAGACGGGGCCCCTGGCAGCGGCAGCCTTTATTTCCGATAACTCAGACGTCTTTCTGGTCTCCAACAAGGCTCAGTTGATTCGCATTGAGCTGGAGGAGATAGCCGTTAGAGGGCGCATAACCCAGGGCACGACACTCTGGAAGCCGCATTCCGGCGACGCCGTGGCCGCCATCGCTTCCGTCAGCCCGCCACCATCAAGAGAGCCCAGCTCCGACACACCCGTGACAGGCACCAGGAGGGGCAGAAAGGTCATCGAGGAGGCTACAGACCTGGAAACAGACGGCCTAGAGGATGATGTAAGCGAGCCGGAGTCGAACGACCTGGACGAGCCACCGTCTGTGGAGAGCAATGGAGCCAACCAAGGCGATACCCTACGGCTGTTTCCTGAGTAGCTTGTCCTGACCTCGGACCGCCCTGCTTTGGGGTCGGAGCTCAGGCCAAGCGGGCATTACCCCCTCTCTGACTCTCCCCCGTAAAGGAGGAGAGAAGTGACGGGCTCACCACGATGGTTCGACAGGCCCATCCTTCTGCAGGCCCAGGAGAGTTGTAGCTTAGGCCTTTTCTTATCGAGTCCTGGACTTTATAATCTCAGCCAGCACCTGGATAGGAGGGCCTTTGCCTGACAAGTATGAATTCAGGCGGGCGTGGGGTCAGTTCGCTACGGGGGTGACCGTTGTCACCACCCTGGAGCCGGATGGTCAAGTCCACGGCATGACCGCCAACGCCCTCTGCTCTGTGTCCCTGGAACCCCTACTGGTCCTCATCAGCGTGGGGCATAATCGCCACACCTATCCCCTGATCGAGGCCAACGGCCGCTTTGGGATAAGCATCCTGAAGGAGGATCAGCAGAGCATCGCCGAGTACTACACCCGGGACCCCAAGGACCGGACTGGCGACGTGACGGTCGCCATCCGCTTCACAGGTAATGGGACAGCCCTGGTAGACGGCTGTCTGGCCGGTATGGACTGCCACATAGTCTCCAGCCACGTGGCCGGAGACCATACTATCTACGTAGCAGAGGTGGATGAGATAGGGCTTGGGAAGGGCACGCCGCTGATCTTCCATGAAGGAAGGTACTCCAGCCTCGGCAATCCAGTGATTGCGGTAAAACCAGGCCAACAATTACCTTAGACGAAGCCCCTCAGCTCTACGGCCCTGGCCACCCGCTGAACGGCTATGATGAATGCGGACTCCCTGTAGGTAAGCCCCTCCCTGGACGCCAGGTCCCTGACGCTGGAGTAGGCGCTGGTTATGGTCCTCTTGAGCTCCTCATTGACCCTGGACTCCTCCCAACGATACTCCTGGAGGTTCTGGGTCCACTCAAAATAGGAGACGATGACCCCGCCGGCATTGACCAGAATATCCGGTAGGACCTTGATTCCACGGTCAT
The DNA here is from genome assembly GCA_965237935.1 of Dehalococcoidia bacterium. GTDB lineage: Bacteria > Chloroflexota > Dehalococcoidia > Lucifugimonadales > CBDEGW01 > CBDEGW01. The sequence goes on from CBDEGW010000003.1 coordinate 192,228, forward strand.
TCAGAATGGCGTCGGCTTCCGAAGTGACGGGGTTGTTGGCCGCCTCCAGGACAATCCGCGCCTCGATCCTGAGGGCGTTGTCCGAATGGATGACGCCACCCAGGGCGGAGGGCACAAGCACGTCGCACTTCAGCTCCAGAAGCTCCTCGTTGCTAATAGAGTCGCATCCGGGAAAACCCGCCACCCTTCCGTTCTCCCTCTTATGCTCGATGAGCCCTTTTACGTCTATGCCGGATTCGCAGAAAACGCCACCCTTGGAATCGCTGACCGCTACCACCCGGTATCCCAACTCGTCCAGCAGCTTGGCGGCCCAGGTGCCCACCTCCCCAAAACCCTGCACCACAACCCTGGCGCCAGAGGGGTCAATGCGTAGGTCTCTGACGGCCTCCTGAAGCACGTAAACGGCCCCTCGACCTGTAGCCGCATCCCTCCCCCCATCTCCACGGGTTTGCCTGTGACGACAGCGGGGGAGTGGCCATTAATCTGCCCGTAGGCGTCCATCATCCAGGCCATGGTCTGGGAGTTGGTTCCCATGTCTGGGGCCGGGATATCCCTTTTCACCCCCATCAGATGCTCAATGCTATAGGTGTAGCGCCTGGTCAGCCTGTTGAGTTCGTTCACGCTCAGCTCGCGGGGGTCACACTGTACTCCCCCCTTTGCACCTCCGAAAGGAATGTCCACCAGGGCCGTCTTCCAGGCCATCAGCGAGGCCAGGGCTCTCACCTCATCCAGATCGGCCTGGGGGTGAAAGCGAACGCCTTGTATCTTGATTTTGGTATGGGACAATCACTTCACTTAGGTGGATCTGGGTGCGGCAGACCGGTTTCTCCTTGGTCATGGAAGACCGTCAGAAAGCGAGGGTCGCCGCACCCATTCCGAATAGAGCCCGAACAGTTGCCTGGGCCAACGGAGCCCGCATCGTGCAAGGACGGGCCAGTAATTCGCAGGAGGTGCTCATGGAGCAAGAACCGATCTACGTAGGCATTGATGTAGCCAAGGCCCAGGTGGACGTCGCAGTCCGTCCCACGGACGACAGCTGGGAGGTTTCCCATGACGAGACAGGAGTCCGGCAGCTGGTCTCCCAGCTGAAGGCCCTTGAACCGGTCATGGTGTTGCTGGAGGCTTCGGGCGGCTTGGAACTGCCGCTGGTGACTGCCTTGGCAGCCGAGGCGGTGCCTGTGGTCGTCGTCAACCCCCGCCAGGTGCGGGACTTCGCCAGGGCCACCGGGAAGCTGGCCAAGACCGACGCTCTGGACGCGGCGGTCCTGGCTCACTTCGCCGAAGCAGTCCGCCCGCCCGTGCGCCCTCTTCGAGACACCGAGACTCAGGCCCTCAACTCCCTGGCTGCCCGCAGGCACCAGGTGATGACCATGCTGGTCTCGGAGAAGAACCGCCTGAGCTCCGCCACCATTGCCGTCCGTCCCCGCATCGAGGCTCACATTGCATGGCTCGAGCAGGAGCTGGACGATCTGGACGAGGGCTTGCGTCAGACTCTCCGTCAGAGTCCCGTATGGCGGGAGAAGGATGACCTCCTGCGCACCGTCCCCGGCGTGGGAGAACAGCTCTCCCTCACCCTCCTGGCCCACCTGCCGGAGCTGGGCACGTTGGACCGCCGGGAGATCGCCGCCCTGGTGGGTGTGGCTCCCTTCAACCGGGACAGCGGCACGCTGCGGGGCAAACGTACCGTCTGGGGTGGACGCGCCCGGGTCCGAGCCGCCCTGTACATGGGAGCGTTGGTAGCCAGCCGCTTCAACCCCCTCATACGGGACTTCTACCAGCGGCTGCTGGCCGCTGGTAAGCCGAAGAAGTTGGCCCTCACAGCCTGCATGCGCAAGCTGCTCGTTATCCTCAACTCCATGCTCAAGCATCGCTCCCCCTGGTGCGACCTGACTCCGACAGTCGCCGGCCATTCCTCTTGACTTTCAAGACAGTTGCTCCTTTGTAGGGCCCTCGGGCGCCGTTATGCTGCACTCGATACCCGCTGAACACCCGTATGGTGCCGTCATCCATCCTCACCGGCAGGGCGACGGTGAGCTCCCGCCAGGGCCGCCGCAGCAACTCCCTGATCCCGCCGTCAAGCTTCAGGTAGTCGGCCGCCTTTTCGAAGAAGGAGTTAACCCCTTCAGCTACGGATGCCTTATCTGTATCTACCATGCGTTCTCTCCTAACCGCTGTTGGGCCCAACGGAAATGATTATAGGTTGGGCGCATGCCCTTGTCTAACACGTCCGTAGTATTAGATGTTCACCGCAGGGCCACAGGTCTTAAACCAGGCAAACTATCATTCCAGCTAAGCCTGCTTGACGCTCGGATAGGCCGCCCCGTAGAATAAGTGCTACAGGTGACGTTTTGACGACTTACGCAGTAATCCAGACAGGCGGCAAACAGTACAGGGTCAGCACCGGCGACGTGGTCCGGGTTGAATCCCTGTCTGGAGAGGTGGACTCTACCCTTGAGCTGACCGATGTCAGGATGGTCTCTCAAGACGGGCAGGTAACGGTGGGCAATCCCACGGTGCCGGATGCCAGGGTAAAAGTTCGAGTAAGAGGCCACGGAAAAGGCAAGAAGATCATCGTATTTCGCTTCAAGAGCAAAGTAAGGTACCGCAGGAAGACGGGACACCGCCAGCCATACACTGAGCTTCAGATAGAAGAGATCCTGCTGGGCGGTGCCGGTGAAGGAGAGGCTAAAGATGGCCCACAAAAAAGGCGGCGGCAGCAGCCGAAACGGACGAGACAGCCCAGGGCAACGACTAGGAGTAAAGCGGTCTGACGGGTCCCTGATACGAGCCGGCACCATCATCCTCCGTCAGCGGGGCACACGGATTAATCCCGGCGTCAACGTGGGCGTTGGCCGAGACCATACCCTCTATGCCCTGGTGGATGGCCAGGTCAGGTTCGAGCACGTCACCAAGGTTAAGAAGCGCGCCAGCGTGTACCCAAGCCAGGAGAGCAGTCCGTGAAAGCACAAATCCACCCAGAGTACTACCCAAACGCCCAGGTCACCTGCTCCTGCGGCAACACCTTCGCCACGGGCTCCACCAAGCCCACGCTTAGGGTCGAGGTTTGCAGCAGGTGCCACCCCTTTTACACAGGTGAGCAGCGGGTGGTGGACACCGAGGGTCGCATCGAGCGACTGAAGCGCAGGTACAACCTGCAATGATGCCCGGGTAATACGGCGGTTCCTGGGGGTGAGTCAATCGCCCCCTTTTCGTTTCCACCAGGGCTTTGCATAAAAACTCAGGAGAGTGCAGAGAACCTGGGTTCTCTGCCAGGGAGTCTGAGGGGTGCCCCCTCAAGAATTAGACATATCGGGCGGGTGGGTGGGAATGAAAACGCCTGCTGTTGAACTTTTAGTGCAAGGCCTTTCCACCAAGGAAAGAGGGACGCAGTGAGCCAGCAGAAACATTTCTACGGTGGACAGGCGGTCATCGAAGGGGTCATGATCCGGGGCCTGAAGAGCGCCGCGGTGTCGGTTCGGCGCCCCGATGGGGAAATAACCTGCCGCACGGACCTCCTGCACCCCATGTTCACCGGGCGATGGCGACGGGTGCCGCTGGTACGGGGCGTGTTAGTCCTCATCGAGACCCTGGTGCTGGGGATGAAGGCCTTAACCTATTCGGCGGACGTCAGCTTGGGGGAGGAGTCGAAAGAGGTCTCCAAATGGGCCATCCCCCTGATGCTGTTGGTGTCTCTGACCTTTGGTATAGGGCTCTTCTTCCTGGCGCCCCTCTTCGCCGCCAGGAGCCTCGACAGCTATATATCCTCCAGCATCCTCAGCAACTTCCTGGAGGGCGTCATACGGCTGGCCCTCTTCCTAGCTTACGTCTCCCTCATCGGCCTAATGCCCGACATCCGGCGGGTCTTCGCCTATCACGGCGCAGAGCACATGACGGTCCACGCCTTCGAGCATAACGAGCCCCTGGATACGGCCTCGGTGCGTAAGTACTCCACGGCTCACCCGCGATGCGGCACTGCCTTCCTGCTGGTGGTGATGATCATAGCCATCGTGGTCTTCGCCTTCCTGGGCAGGCCCAATATAGGCTTGAGCGTGCTATCCAGAATAGTCCTTGTTCCGGTCATCGCCGCCGTGAGCTACGAGGTCATACGCTTCAGCGGCGCCCACGCCCAGCACTTCCTGGTGCGTCTCATCACCGCCCCGAGCCTGGCCCTTCAGTCCCTGACTACACGGGAGCCCGACGACGACCAGATAGAGGTGGCCATCCATGCCATGAAGCAGGCCATCGCCGGCGACGAGGCGCAGGCTGCTGGCGAACCCCTCCATGAAGAGGCCCCGGCCAGCGAGGCGAACCCCGGTTCGTAGCTCATCCGGGGAGCCATCACTTAATATTAATGACATGGTTAACAGACCATTCATCCGGCACATGGCACGGAGGCCTATGTGGCTGGCATCGTGAAGGGCATTCTATGGGGTGTAGGGCTGGGCGGTGTCTTTGGTCTCTTTTTAGGCGGCGGAATGAGTACCATCCCGGCGATAGCTCTGTTCAACGTTGCGGGCGCTGAGAAGGACAGCGCTGTAGTAACGGCCTCGGGGATAGTTACGGCCATTCTTGCGGCGGTCATTGTGACCGGGCTCTGGTCTGTATCGCTACCCGCCACGCTAAACAAAGCATCGCACGCCGCAAGGGTCGCCTACACAGCTACCTTAGGCTCTACGTCACTCATAGCTACGAGCGGTCTGACCTTCGCCGTCCTAGCCAACTGGTGAACCGCTTGTGCTGGCCTTCGCCCGTCTGGGTGGCCTAGTCTCGCGAAGGTCGTGAACGCCACGAAAGTTCATAGCTTCCCGCTGTCCGGGGAGCCGTGCAATCTTGTGGAGGGCATGCACCGATGCTGAACTTCCGCGTAAGTGAACGGGTAACCCTTACCAGGAGCCTCCCTGTTGACCAAGATTGAATATGGTCTCTCCACCGGGTAGGGTAGGGTTCTCTCCCAGATACTCCGCCAGTTGCTTCACACCCTTCTCCAAGGACATCTGCGGGTCGTACCCAAGAGACCTGATTTTGGAGATGTCTGCCACCAGACGATAGGTGTCTTCTTGTATATCCTGTTTTACATCTATCCGCGCCGGGCGGTCGGTCGCGGAGCCGATGATATCGGCTAGCTGTCGCATGCTCACTTCCCCTCCCGACGCCACGTTGTAGGCCTCGCCCAAGCTTCCCCGATCGGCCAGCAGAATCAGGCCCCGAATCATATCGCTTACGTGAACGAAATCCCTGGTTTTCCTGTCTGGGTCCCCTACAATCTTGATGGGGCCACCGTTAAGGTGCCAGCGCAGGTAACGCCCGATTTCCACTAGAGCCGACTCCGGATTCTCTCTGGGTCCATAGACGGCCATAGGTCGCGCGATGACCACTGGCAACTCATATACACGGGAGAAGGTCCTGCATAGTACTTCGGAGGCGAGCTTGGACCCGCCATAAGGGAGAAACGGCTCCGTTGGATGGTCCTCTGCCATGGGGAAAGCCTGAGGTACTCCATAAACGGCAGCCGAGGAGACGTATACGACCTTTTTTACCTTTGCCTCCACAGCCGCAGCTAAGAGGTTTATCGTTCCCCGGGTGTTGACCTCGAAATCGTATAGGGGATCTATGATGGAGCGGGTACCACTGGCGTTGGCAGCCAGGTGAAAAACCACCTCTGCTCCCTTTACCGCCTCCGCAATCTCCTCTGGGGCCCGCAAGTCTCCCTTGGAGAGGTGTGCACCTGGCGCCAGATTTTCTTCCGTACCTGAAGAGCAGTTATCGAATACGCTAACCTCCTTGCCTAGGGAGAGAAGGGCCTCCGTCAAATGGCTTCCAATGAACCCACAACCCCCGGTTACCAGAGCCTTCTGATATTTATCCAGCATGAACACCTCCCTGAAACAAATCTGTACATGAAATGAGATGCCTGGAGACTCAAGACGGTGCGGACATCCACTGCCCAGAGTCCCCACCAGCCGAGAACCCTTCCCCACAGAAGTCCGGCCCAAGGTTTAGACCAGTACCTCATGAGGATTTTACCTCACCTGATAGGTAGGTTAATCAAGGTGGATGGGCACGGCTTTTCCCGATTTCGCACTAGCCGCGGCTGCATCAAGGATGGCCAGAGCGGTGCAGGCCGTGTCAACGGATGCTCCGGGAGCTCGTCTCTCCGACACGGCATGGATGAAGTCGCGTATGTCCACATAAACATGGGCTTCTTCCATATCCTCATGGCCTTTCTCTAGGCCATGGCCCAAGAGGCTCACCTCCACCCCTTCGGCTGAGCGACGGACCAGCTCATACTGACCCCGCGCCGTTGGACTCCTGCGAATCTCTATAGCGCCCCTGTCGCCGACGATGGCGAGATGTCCCCAGCGCACCACCTCGGGTTCGAAGGCGAAGGCCGTAGATAGCATCCCAATGACACCATCCCCGAAATCCAGGAGAAGGCCCGCGTTGTCATCGGTATCTACCCGGATCTTTTTCTCGCCCCACTGCTTCTCAGCCAGCGGACGGCCGAACACAGCGGAAACGCTTTTAGGAGGGCCGATTAGGTCGATTAGCGCATGAATGTTATAAATGCCCATGTCCTCCAAAGGGCCACCGCCGGGCTCGTAGTACCAGCTAGGGTCTCTTACTAGAGGATCTTGTTCGTGCCCGGAGGATACGTTCATTCCCCAGGCTAGATAGAGCTGTCCCACGGCGCCCTCGAGAAGGTAATCACGGGCTTTGCGATAGGCAGGCAGCAGAATCTGTCCGGGCGAGGCGGCCAGCACCAGCTCCCTGGATGCCGCCAGGTGTCGCAACTCCTGGCCCTCGGAATAGGTGCGCGCAAGAGTCTTCTGAGTGTGTACGTGCAAACCAGCCTGGAGACACTGGCGGACCTGCTCGTAATGCAATGGGATAGGGGATGCAACCAGGACAGCGTCTAGCTCGTGCCAGGCAAGCATGTCTTCAACACTGCCGAACACGTGGCCGATGCCATACTCGTCCGCCAGGCCTTGAGCACGGGACACGGTCCGACTACACAGAGCCACAACCTGAGCGATATCCCGGGCGTCCGCCAGGGATAAATGGGGTAGCAGCCCCCTGTGGGTAATGCTGCCACAACCGATAATGCCCAGCCTTAGTCTCGCCATGACCTCGTTGGCCGAAACCCAATGACCGATTCGGCGCACTTCCAGGAAAATAGGCTGGTATAGCCGTCCATCACTGCAGCGTAATCCCTAAAAGCCGGGTAATAACGCTCTACCAGTTCACGGGTCGGAGCATCGGACAATGTATCTGCTGCGCTGATATACATCGCTTCAAAACAGCTGCTCCCTGCCGATTCCAGCGCCAGGCGGAAGGCCAAGGCAAAATCAAGGACGTGGGTGTACGCCCAGAGGTGCGCCACACCCCACGCCTCCCCGAGCTCCCGCCACGACTCATCCACGACCGCTTCCTCCACCAGGACATAGGCCGGCCGCAGAGCAATTACGCGAATACCCCATCGCCGGGCCGCCGCATGAAGGACCTGCTCGGCAACTAGTTTAGACAGGCCGTAGTCGGCATGGGGCTTAAGGGGATGGGACTCATCGACGGGCAAGGACTCGAGATCAAAGGGAGGGTTGCCCTCGCGATTACACTGTCCCAGCACACAGTTGGAGCTGGCGAACACGATAGAGCGGACGCCAACTTCTTGGCAGGCTTGAGTCATAAGGCGCGTCGAGGTCACATTGGTATCGAAGGCATCAGGGGCATCCACCGCTATTCCGGCCAGGTGCACCACCGTTTCCACCTCCCTTAAAGCCGTACGCCAGGCCGTAATGTCTCTGATATCACCGTAAAGAACGTCGTCAAGACACCCTCGGGTTTGCCTGGACAGCTCGATTTCGGGTTGGACGAGACCATGCACCCGGTGGCCGGCGCTTAGCAGTTCGTTCAAGACAGTCGGGCCAACGCGACCCGTAAAACCGGTTAGAAGTACGTCCATCTTTCACGCTCCCACTACTGAGGCGGCTGCGCTTAGGTGAACTGCTCCTAAAACTGTATGGATACCCTCCCTGGCACGCACTCCCTACGCAAGGGAGCGCGCCTCACCTCTTGCTAGGCCGCCTCCACTGAAGATCGCCGTTATGTGGTTTCTAAATATGATTCCCTCGTAAAAACCCGTTTTGAGGAAGTTCCAGCGATTCAGCACATCTGAGCGCTACCGTATGTTGGGCTAGTATACGGAACAGAGACTGTATATTGTACCCAGGCGCGGGTACGTTTGTTCTAATTCGGCCTGCACAGACTTTTTACGAGAGAATCAAATATGCTCAGCCGCCCTTATCACTCCTCGTCGGTTACGTCTATCCACCCGCCGTCGGGGTCGGTGAGCTGGAACCTGCCCCCGGCGCTCCGTTCGAAGTACCTCCGCCTGACTTCGGCTTCGGGGCTTCCGCCCAGTTGGACCGGCGCAAGGTACGCGTTGGTGCCGGCCAGGACGGCTACGTCCGTTTTGAAGGCCTCTATGTCCTCCACCTTGAACCCGATGTGGTCCGCGCCAGGCCTCTTGATGGACATACCCTCGAAGTCGGCGATGTTCCAGGGCATGATCTTGAGGGTCACCCGCCCATCTGTAAGGCGGAGGTGAGGGTCGTTAGGCCCCCTGTTCAACAGGGTCAACTCGAATACGTCGGCATAAAACTCCGCAACTTCTTCCGGATGGAGGGTCCTGAGGGCAAAGAGATTGGCAGACCGTTCCTGGTCCCATTGTTCCAGGGCGTAGATGTCCTTCCTGGCATCCGAGTCCTTCTGAGAAAGGTCAAAGTGGTTGCCGTCGGGATCGTTGGCCGTGTACGCCGCAAAGGGCCTGGTGGAGGGCCTTTTGACCATGTTGGCCGAGGAGTATTTGCGCAAACGTTCTTCTACCTGCTCCAGGTCGTCCACGATCATCCCAAAGTGGTCCAGGCCCCCCACATAGCCATCCCTCCTGGGAATAAACTGGACGCCCACATAACCGTCGGTGGAACCTACGGCATCCTGCGGCTTGGATTGTCCGGTGACCTTGAGGCCGAAGAGGGACTCGTAGAACTTCCCCAGCAACAGATACTGGTGGCTGATGAAAGCCATGTGGTTGATCTGTGCAAACATGCTCTGTCTCCCTGTTTGGTTGTGTTCCCTAAGTGGCTCCGCTCAGATGTGCATCCTATCACTCACTATGCCTTGCGTCAAGCTCTCAGAACTGCTTGTGATGTAAACTCTTCTCGACGTTTAATACGTAATTCTGTACTGAAATCGCTACTGGCTGCCAGGTCCTACAGACCAGTAAAGGTTATTGCCCAACTACCCATTGCGTCGGCTGCGCAGCTCCTGCCAGACGTCCTCCGGCCTTACCTCGGAGGCCGACATCATCACCAGGGTATGGTACCAGAGATCGGCCAGCTCCCGGACCAGATGCTCCTTGTCGCCCCTGAGGGCGGCGATGGAGGTCTCGCCCGCCTCCTCGATGACCTTCTGAGCCATTCTGTCCATCCCTTCGTCGAAGAGCCGGGCGGTGTAGCTGCCCTGGGGCCGCTCCCTTTTACGGTCCTGGATAACGGCCAGCAGCTCCTCCAGAATGCCAGGGCCCTCCTGAGAGGCCTCGAAGTCTGGAAGGCTCTCCACAGGGGTGAAGAAGCAGGTGGGATTGCCGGTATGGCAGACGGGCCCCGTCGGCTCCACTTGGAGGAGGAGAGTGTCGCCATCGCAGTCCACGGTTGCCGACTTTATGCGCATATAATTGCCCGAGACCTCGCCCTTGTGCCACAGGTCGGAGCGGCTTCGGCTGTAGAACCAGACGTCCTCCCCTTCCAGGGTGCGTTTAAGAGCTCCGGGGCTCATGTAGCCCAGCATAAGCACCTCTTTGGTGTTGACGTCCTGGGCGATGGTGGGGACCAGGCCCTTGTCGTCTAGCTTGATCATGGCATCATCCTCACTTAGAACCGTCTAATATATGTATTAGCTCTCTCAAGTCCGCGATAGTATAGTCGGGCGCAGGATAGGCTGTATCGTACTCCTGACCATTGCGGTTGACCCAGACGGTGCCCATGCCCACCCCGTGGGCGCCCAGTATGTCGTCAAAGGCGTTATCCCCCACGTAAAGGGTCTCCTGAGGAGGCAGGCCCAACCGGTCCAGCGCCTGAAGAAAGGGCTTGGGATGGGGCTTGTAGGCCCCCACGGACTCCGAGCTCAGAACCACCTCGAACTCCAGGCCGTATCGCCGCAGAAGGGGCAGCAAATAGCCGTCGTCGGCGTTGGAGAGGATTGCTACCCTGGTCCTAGCCCGAAGAACCTCTAGCATATGTAGAGTCTCGGGGAATGGGTCCTTCTCGCCCATGGTTCGCACCGCCATCTTGGCGGCGGTCGCAGCGTCGCCGGTGCCCAGCTCACGAAATATCACCTGAAAGCAGTCCCCCCAGGCCACCTCGTAGGACTTGAAGGGGGGGCTTTTCTCTGGGTCCTCCAGGTTGGTGCGGGTTTTCCTGAACTCCACCTCCAGGACCTTCCACCTCTGGTACAGGGTCGGTCCATCGATGGGAAGTCCCTGGGAGGAGGAGATATCATTAAAGACGTCCACCCAGTCCTCCACGTCGTTATGGAAGAGGGTGTTGTACACATCGAAAACGACGGCCCCGGGTTGGCGTCTCATCTCTAGGCTCCGCTAAGAAAACCCTTTGTTGAGGTCAAAGGTTCTACGCCCAATTTTCTCTCCCTGCTGCAAACCTTCTCGCTCCCATTCGCCCACTTTCGCATATTCTGCGATTGCTCTTACGGATGGGTGCTGGGCCTGATGGGAACGTCCCGCTGGGCCAGGTACTCCTTGGCCTCGGCGATACGATAGGTGCCGTAGTGAAAGATGCTGGCGGCCAGAACGGCATCGGCTTTGCCTATAGCCACGACCTCGTACAGATGCTGGAGGTTTCCCGCGCCGCCACTGGCTATGACCGGCACCGAGACCAGCTCAGAGATAGTGCGTATCTGGTCCAGGTCGTAGCCGCTTTGCTGGCCGTCGGCGTCCATGCTGGTGACCAGAAGCTCTCCGGCACCCAGCTCCACGACACGCTGGGCCCACTTGACGGCGTCCAGTCCGGTAGGGACCCGCCCGCCGTGGGTGTAGACCTCCCAACGGGAGCCGATGTCCAGAGCAAGCTCGTTGCCCTGGGCTGCCTGGCTCTCAGCCGTAACCCTCTTGGCATCGATGGCCACCACTATGCACTGGGCCCCGAACTGGCGCGAGGCCTGGGCCACCACATCCGGATCCTGGACGGCAGCGGTGTTTATGGAGACCTTGTCGGCCCCAGCCTCCAGCATGCGTCGTACGTCGGCAACGGAACGGATGCCGCCTCCCACCGTCAGGGGAATGAAGACCTCCTGGGAGACGGCTTTCACCACCTCCACCATGGTCCCCCGGTGATCGGAGCTGGCCGTTATGTCGAGGAACACCAGCTCGTCGGCCCCCTCCCTATCGTAGAAGGCGGCCATCTCGGTGGGGTCACCGGCATCTCGCAATTGCACAAAGCTAACGCCTTTAACCACCCGACCGGCGTCCACGTCCAGGCAGGGTATGATTCGTTTGGAAAGCATGCGGCCTCTTCTTAGTTGGCTACCACTTTTACTTCCGTAGCAAGACCATAAACTGGTCCGAGTTGAGGTTTTTCCGAGATACCAGATGCAGACCCGCCTTGGCCGCCAGCTCCTCTACTGTCTCCATGGTTACCCTGACCTCCAAGGGAGGCCCGTATTCAGTCTCCTTCTTCTGCCAGTCGAGCACGGCGGCCCATCCTCCCGCATGCAGGCCCTCCCGCACCTGGGTCAGCAGGCCCTCCTTGTCGTCGAACTCATGGATCACAAAGGCTATTAAGGCGCCGTCCAGGGAGTCTGGGTCCAGAGAGAGCTTCTCTCCCTTGTTCAACCTTGGCTCGATATTGCCAAGGTGGACCTCAGCCATCCTCTGCCGGAGGGTATCCAGCATCTCCTGCTCCACATCTATAGCGTACACCTTCCCTTCGAAGACGGATTTCCCTAGGGGTATGGCGAAATACCCAGGTCCGCAGCCTACGTCCACTACCACGTGGTAAGGGCGGATGGGAAGCAGGGAGACGATGTGATAGGGGTCCAGGTTCTCCATTCGCGATGGAGATAGCAGGACCTCTTTTCTATCTGGTGGAAACTTCCATGCCATAGGTCTACATTCCTCTCTACACTATTTGGGCTACTTTAACTCTTCCAACGCCTCTTTCAGATCCAGGGCCCCAGTATACAGAGCCGTTCCCACGATGGCTCCCTCTACGCCCATACCCGCCAGCCGCCTCAAATGGGCCACCGAAGATATCCCTCCCGAGGCGATCAGGCTCACCCCCGTACTCTCCACTGCTTCGGCGATGGCGTGGAAGTTGGGCTCGGTGAGAGTCCCATCCCTTGCGATATCTGTGTACACGAATCTCCGTACTCCTGCCCGAGCCATTGCCTGCATTACCTCCCTGGCGGAGGTACGAGTATTTTCTGTCCACCCTTTCACCGCCACATGCCCGTCTCTGGCATCCACTCCAACTATCACGGCCTCTGTCCCCAGCCGGTGGCATGCCTCCTTCACCAGGTCTGGGTCCTCGACAGCGGCGGTCCCGATAACGACGCGCTGCGCTCCCATATTCGCCAGCCTCTCCGCCATTTCCAGAGACCTGATGCCTCCACCAACCTGCACCGGTATGCCCACGGCGGCGGTGATCCTGCCGACGACCTCGCCGTTGACGAAGGAGCCGCTGGCGGCGCCATCCAGGTCCACCACATGCAGCCTGGGCGCTCCCTGCTGCTGCCAGCGCAACGCCACTTCCACCGGGTCTTCTGAGTAGACCGTCTCCTTGTCGAAGTCTCCCTGGTAGAGGCGGACGCAGCGACCTCCCCGCAGGTCTATAGCGGGTATCACCTCCAAGAGTCGGCTCCCTGCTGGCCACCGGCGAAGCGAACGAAATTTTCGTAAAGCTTCAATCCCATGGCTCCGCTCTTCTCCGGATGAAACTGGGTCGCCACGAGATTACCATCCGCGATGGCGCTGCAGAAGGGGACGCCGTAGCAGGTGGTGCCAGCCACAAGGCTTCGGTCCTCCGGGTCGGCGTAGAAGCTGTGCACGAAGTAAAAGTAGGAGCCGCTGGGAACGCCCTGGAGCACGGGATGCTCCAGGCGTAAGTCCACCTGGTTCCACCCCATGTGGGGCACCTTCAGGCCCGGAGGCAGTTGCTTTACCGTACCCGAGTAAAGGCCTAGGCCGGGCTCCTCTCCCTCCTCGGAGCGCTCCAGCAGAAGCTGGAGCCCCAGGCAAACCCCCAGAAAGGGCTTCCCCTGCTGGATAAAGGCCTTTATGGGCTCCACCAGGCGCCGCTCCTGGAGGGCCTTCATGGCACTATCGCAGGAGCCCTGGCCGGGAAAGACCAGGGCGTCGGCCTCGAGGAGGTCATCGGGCTCGCTGCTGATGATGGACGGCGGGCCGAACCTCTCCAGGGCCTTGGCCACGCTCCTTAGATTGCCGGCCTGGTAGTCCACTATGACGATCTTCAACTGTGACACATGGGAATTATAGCATGGGCAGGTTGGGCCAGACAGGGGTTGCACCTCACCCTCCCTCCCTGCTCTTCTGCTGCAGCTCGTACAGCTTGTTGAGAGCCTCCAGGGGCGTCATGGAGGAGATATCCAGGCCCTGCAGCTCATCCAGGAGGGAAGAGGGAAGGCCCAGAAGGGAGAGCTGTTGCACTGGAGGCAAGCCCCTGGTTTTAGCCCTGCCTCCCTTCTGTATTCCCACCGGCTTCTGAGAATCCGCCTCCAATTCCTTCAGCACCTCCCAAGCCCTGCTGGTGACCGCGCGGGGCAGCCCCGCCAATTGGGCCACGTGGACGCCGTAGCTCTTATCGGCGCCACCGGGCACAATGCGGTGAAGGAAGACGACCTTGCCATCGGCCTCGGAGACGGCCACGTTGTAGTTCCTGGCCCGGGGCAGGTACTCCGCAAGCTCCGTCAGCTCGTGGTAATGGGTGGCGAAGAGGGTCTTGCACCCCAGACGAGGCTGGTTGTGGATGTACTCGGCCACGGCCCGGGCGATGGAGAGGCCATCGTATGTGCTGGTGCCTCTTCCAATCTCGTCCAGGATGATGAAGGAGCGAGGGGTGGCGTGGTTGAGGATGGCGGCCGTCTCCAGCATCTCCACCATGAAGGTGGACTGGCCCATGGACAGGTCATCCTGGAGCCCTACCCTGGTGAAGATGCGGTCCACCAGGCCGATGGTGGCAGATTCGGCGGGAACGAAGCTCCCCATCTGCGCCATGAGGACAATCAGGGCCACCTGCCGGATATAGGTGGACTTGCCGGCCATGTTGGGCCCGGTGAGGATTATTAGCTGGCAGTCGCCGTTGGAGAGGTCGGAGTCGTTGGGGACGAAGAGGCCCGACTGAATGTTTCGCTCCACAACGGGATGGCGTCCGCCCTTGATTTCGATGGTATCGTCCTTCGTGAGCTGAGGGCGACAGTACCCGTACCTGGAGGCCACCTCCGCCAGGGAGGCGAAAACGTCCACCAGCGCCAGGCCCTGGGCGGTGTCCATGATGGCCGAAGCGCTCTGGCTTATCTGCTGGCACACCTGTCGAAAGAGGCTGGACTCCAATTCGGCGATGCGCTCCTGGGCGTTGAGCACAATGGACTCGTACTCCTTCAGCTCAGGGGTGATGAAACGCTCCCCGCCAACCAGAGTCTGCCGCCGCGCGTAGCTTTCGGGCACCCGAGAGAGGTATGACTTGGTCACCTCTATGTAGTAGCCGAAGACCCGGTTGTAGCCCACCTTCAGGGACTTGATGCCAGTCCGCTCTCGCTCTGTGGACTCAAGGCCCGCTATGTACTCCTGACCGCTGCTGACCGCCCTCTTAATTTCGTCCAACTCTGGAGAGAAGCCCGACTTGATGACGCGTCCCTCCCCCGGCGCTGGGCCTGGGTCTTCCTCTATGGACTTCTGCACCAGGGCGACTACCTCATCGCAGGGCTTTATGAGGTCGGCCAGCCAAGCAACAGCGGAGGAGTCCTCCTCTTCCGTCATGGCCTCCTTGGCCCTGGGGCCCACCTCCAGGCTGTGGCCCAGGGCCAGCAGGTCCCGGGGCGAGGCGCTGCCCAGGATGACGCGGTTGACCAGACGCTCCAGGTCCGAGACCTGGGCCAGAAGGGAGACGACTCGCTCCCGACGAAGGAGGCTACGATGGAACCAGGCCACCGCATCCTGCCTCTTGTTAAGCTCATCCAGGTACAGAAGAGGCTGCCCCAGCCACTTGCGCAGCAGGCGACCGCCCATGGAGGTCCTGGTGTGGTCCACCACGGACATCAGGGAGGAGGACGTGTCACCCCAGCGGCCGCCCTGGAAGAGCTCCAGGTTTCGCCGGGTCTGGGGGTCCAGGGTCATAAAGTCCTGGGGATAGTAGGTATACAGGCCTGTTATTTGTGCTAGGGCCGCCTTCTGGGTGGTGGACAGGTAGTCCAGGATGGCGCCGGCGGCCCTGATGGCCAGGGGAAGGGAGTCGCAGCCATAGGCCTCAAGGGAGGCCACGCCAAAATGGCGCAGCAGTGTCTCCCTGGATAGCTCCAGGTCGAAGGCGTAGGAGTCCAGAGGCGTATGAAATGGTACGCCCTCGAAGGAGGGCGGCTCCTCTCCTTCTGGGAAGAGCAGCTCCGAGGGAGTGAGGCGCGCCAGTTCCAGGGGCAGGTCACTGGCCGGAATCTGGGCCGTGGCGAAGTCGCCGGTGGTGATGTCGATGTAGCTCAGGCCGGCATTGTCTCCCTCCACCACCGCGGCGGCCAGGTAGTTGTTGGCCTTCTGTTCCAGGAGGTTGGGCTCAATCACGGTGCCCGGCGTAACCACCCGCACCACCTCTCGATCCACTAAGCCCTTGGAGGTCGCGGGGTCGCTGACCTGCTCGCAGAGGGCCACCTTGTAGCCTCGCTTGATTAGGCGGGCCAGGTAGGAGTCGAGGGCGTGATAGGGGATGCCGGCCAGGGGCACCCGCTGGCCCTTGCCCATCTCCCGGGAGGTAAGAGCTATCTCCAGCTCCCTGGAAGCCACCCGCGCGTCGTCGTCAAAGGTCTCATAGAAGTCGCCCATGCGGAAGAAGAGGATAGCGTCTGGGTGCTCCTTCTTGATGCGCAGGTACTGTCGCCGTGACGGTGACGTCAAAGCAGTTTCCCCCCCGTCCCCAGTCTTAGGCCATTGTACAAGATGGGGCAGCGAGGGTGAATTCTTGACAAAGGTCACATTCAGGGTATAGTCATGGAAACTATTGCAAAAGTCAGTAATTCACCCGCTCTAGAAGGGTACAGGAGCAGGGCCACCGCCGGGGAGTTGAGGGGTATCCCCAGCTTTACACAAAAACCCAGGAGAGTGCAGAGAACCTAGGTTCTCTGCCAGGGAGTCTGAGGGGCGCCCCTCAGGAATTAGACATATCCGGTGGGTAGGTGGGTGGGTGGGTGGGAAAGAAAACGTCCGCTGTTGGACTTTTTGTGCAGGGCCAGTTGACGTAATGGTTTTTGCAGTGAGCCACGGCTTCAATGGCAGTCACTTCGCGGCTGGCTCTGCTAACCTACCTGGACGCCTGGTAGATGGCTGGACGGTATCGTGGGCGTGGGATGGGATCGCCGCTCTCCCGGGCGACGGCAAGCCACGCCTCCTTGGCCCTGAGAGCTTCCTCCAGTGCTTCTACAGGAGTTGCGCCCAACGCCGAGCAGGCTTCCAGGTCGGGAATGTCCGCGACATAACAGCTATCCTCTTCTGACCAGAAGATATTGATGTGATACTCCTTCAATCCCCCTCCTCCAGAGTTAGATTTAACTTCTCCACCAGCCTAAGGAGCTGACGTATTTGGTATGGTTTAGCCTGCCCACCGTACGGTTGTAGGTTGAGCTTTGCATCTGTAACCGAATGCCGAAAAATGTGGTGGCTGCCCGAGACCCTGGCCAGGCGGAAGCCAAACCCCTCCACCAAGTCTACCATATCGCTAAAGGCGACATTGCGCAGCGCCCCTCGGGTCAAGCGCCTCAATAGCCGCCTGCGATTCATCGCTTATCGAACCTCGAGAAGCCTTCGGCCTTGGTCCTCAAATAGTAAACCCCCTTAGCTTGCCCTAACCTTACATCAAATCCCTTATGGTTCAAGCGAATAAACTTTTTGACATACCCTGAATGTGTAATTCAGATGCGCACTGGCTCTGCAATTAGCCCCTTGCCCGTACTTTCCGCATCATGTATCTTCCTTGCCATGAACCGGATATCTCAGGCCCACCCAGTTCCGGTGCCAGATACTTTACCACCGCGTATCTCGGATTCGTTTCCTCAAAAACAATTTCCCTCCGAACAAACAATTAAAACGAATCCTAGAGGTTGAGCATGAAAATAGCCGTTATGGGCGCAGGAGGTGTGGGAGGCTACTTCGGCGGCCTGCTGGCCAAAGCAGGGAACGATGTCCTGCTGGTGGCCCGTGGCCAGCACGCTCAGGCCATTCAGGAGAAGGGCCTTCGAGTGGAGAGTGCCGCTTCCGGCGACTTTACGGTGCATCCCTTAGTCGCACCAGCCCCCGACGGCGCCTGGCAGCCGGACCTGGTCCTCTTCGCCGTCAAAGGGTACTCCACCCCTGAGGCTATCGAGACCATCAGGCCCATGGTGGGCGGCCACACAACCGTCCTGACCCTCCAGAACGGCGTGGCCAACGGCGAGCACCTGTCCAACGCCTTCGGCGAAGAGCGCGTCCTCCTAGGCGCCGCCTACATCGAGACGCACCTGAAGGAGCCCGGAGTGGTCCACCAGACAGGAGGCCCCTGTCGCATCCTCTTCGGGGAGGTGGACGGCAGCCGTACCCCTCGCGCCGAGGCGGTACTGCTGGCCTTGCAGCAGGCGGAGATAACCGTCCAGATCTCCGACAACATCCTCAAGGAGTTGTGGAACAAGTTCATCTTTATCTGCGCCCTCAGCGGCATGACCAGCATCGCCAGGGCCTCTCTGGGGGAGGTCATGGCATCCCCCGAGACCCGGGACCTGCTGGTCAGAGTGATGCGGGAGGCCGAGACCGTGGGCCGGGCCAGGGGGGTGGGCCTTGACGTCGACGTGGTAGAGCAGACGGTGGCCCACTTCGACGAGTTCAGCGACGAGCTACGGTCTTCGATGCAGTTGGACCTGGAGCGGGGCAACAGGCTGGAGGTTGAGGCCCTCAACGGTACGGTGGCCCGCTTCGGCAGGGAAACGGGCATCGAGACCCCGGTGAACGACTTCATCCACTCCTGCCTCAAGCTGGCCGACGATAGGGCCCGGCTCAGAGCAAGCCCCTGAACAGTCGGAGGAACCCCTCACTGTCGACACCCTCCGCCACTTTCACCGACCCGCCGCCGTACTGGGCTACCGTCTGGCCTGCCCTTTCGCCCTCTTCGATGACCCGCACCGTGGCCTGCCGGGTGGTAAGGAGCTCAGGCTGCAGGGTAGCCGCCATGGCCAAGGGATCGTACAGAAGGTATCGTGGGCTATCCGGATTGGCCTCGAACCAGCCTGAAAGGATGCGATGGGCCAACTTAGCCCCCTTGGTAGCACCCGCCAAAGAGGGGAGGTCCTCACGGGTCAGGTAGACCTGGTTGCATACGTCCAGCCCCACCAGGGTGATGGGAACCCCTGACTCGAATACCCGGTTGGCCGCCAAGGGGTCCGAGTGGATGTTGAACTCCGCGAAGGGCGTCACGTTGCCGGGAACCCCCATGGCTCCACCCATCACCACCATCTCTTTGATCCACTCCCTAAGCCTGGGCTCCCTCTGCAAGGCCCGGGCCACGTTGGTTAAGGGGCCAAGGGCGAGCAGCGTCATCTCGCCGGGGAAGGAGTAGCCCACGCTTATCATATGGTCGTAGGCCTTCAGGGGCCTGGGCCTCGCCTTGGGCCTGGGCAGACGCACCGGAAGGCCGCGGTCCCCATGAACCGCATAGGCGTAGCCAAACTTCCCACGCAGAGGCCTGGCGGCCCCCTTGGACACCGGCATATGGGGATGGCCCAGGTACTCCATGAGGCGCAGGGCGTTGTAGGTGGTGTGCTTGAGAGAGGCATTCCCGCCAACCGTGGTGAGGCCCTGGATGTCCACGTCCGGCGCCTTGACCGCCATGATCAGCGCCAGGGCGTCGTCGGTGCCGGGGTCCGTATCGATGACGATGCGCTTCATCGCACCCCTTGAGGCAACCCCTGTCCGACAACGAAATCCTGGACCGCCTGCGCGGAGGTGTATCGAGGCCGGAACCCCAGCTCTCGCTGGATCTTCTCGGTGCTGGCCACCCAGGGATAGCGAATGAAGTCCAACCCACAGGCCGGCGACTCCCTCTGAAGCCTGAGCCTCCATGTAGCCTCGGTGATGGCATAGGCGACGGGCGACGGCAGTCCGATGACCCTTCCTCTGGAAACGCTGGTAAGCTCGCTCCAGCGTACGCTGCCTTCTCCCGCCACGTTATACACGCCCGGAAGCTCTGACTTCAGGCAGGAGGCCATGACATCGGCCAGGTCATCCTCGTGGAGGAACTGCATGGGGGGATCGTAGCCCTTCAGCGAGATCAGAACCGGCCTGGTGAGGGCCTGGGAGATGAAGTTGGAGGCGGTGGGGCCCATCACTACGCAGCCTCGCAGGACCGTCGTCGCTATCTCAGGGTGCTCCTGAGAGAAGCGGCCCAGCAGGCCCTCGACCTCTGCCTTATCTTCGCCGTACTGGAAGCCGCGCACCGGCCGAAGGGGTGACTCCTCAGTCAGAAGATCGGGGTTATCCGCGTGGGCACCGTAAACCGTGGTGCTGCTCAGGTACAAAAGACGCTTCACCCCCGCCTGGGCGCAGGACCTGAGGACGCTCATGGCGCCCTCAACGTTGATCCGGCGGGCCTTCCCCCGGTCATGGCCGGGACGAAGGAGAAAGGCCAGGTGGACAAGGGCGTTCACCGAGTGGGACCGCAAGATGTCGTCTATGGGAAGAGTGATGTCCTTGTGATAGAAGGGTGACTGAAAAGAGGGGGAGAGAGGCCGCACGTCCAGGGCGACGACCTGGTCCACCCCCGGTTCTCTTTCCAAACGCTGTATCAGGTTCTTGCCGATGTACCCCGAGGCCCCCGTCACCGCCACGCTGAGGGGCGTGTCATCCATCGGTCACGGTATCCATAAAGTCGAAGCTCAGGACCCCCAGTCCTTTGACCTCGAAGGCCATTCCTATCTTGTGTGGCGACTTATCCAGCCTGATCCCATCAACCATGATGGTGGCAATCTTGTTCATCTTTAGCGTGAAGGGCACCGACTCCGAAACGTCGCTGAATGATACCTCCTCAGCTTCCAGGGTGAATCGGGACGATTCTATCGGTATCTCCTGGCTGTCCAGGCTTAGCGGCAGCATCCTCCGGGCGTACCCCGAGCCTAGTTGGTTTTTCAACTGGAACTGGAAACCCCTGTCGCTGTTCCTGAGGCTCCCCTTGACGTACAGCCTCCTCAGCAGAAATCCTGGTACGGTGACCATTCAGCGCCTCCCTACAAGAGGTCCATCGACGAGCGAGTTAGATAGTTCCGCTATCCAGCATGGAGGGATTGTAAGGAATCCTGTAGCAGGGTGTCCAGAGGGAAAGGAGGGTCTTTGGAGGCAGGAACCTCTTACAGGCTACTCCTGCTCAGCTCGCAGGCGCATCCGGTACAGGCTCTCTTCGGCCTCGATGACCACGGCGGGTAGAAGGTTTACCTTGCCCAGTTGGGAAGCGTGGATAAAGATCTGAGCGGCCCTCTCCACCAACAGGCAGATGTCCAGGGCCTCTTGGAGACTCTCCCCAACGCCTACCATGCCATGGTTCCTCAGCAGCACTGCTTTGCGCTCCCCCAGGGCGCTACAGGCGCTGCGGGCCAGATCTTCGGTTCCCGGAAAAGCGTACTCCGACACCTTGATGGCGCCTCCCACCAGAATCACCAGTTCGTCGATGATCGGCGGGATGTCCATGCCGGCCACCGCGGCCACGCTGCAGAAGATGGGGTGGGCGTGGATGACCGCCCGGACATCCTGACGAGCCTTGTATATCTGGACATGGATCATGGTCTCCGAAGAGGGAACCAGCTGACCTTCCACCGGCTCCCCTTCGAAGTCCACTACAACGATATCCTCGGGGGTCAGCGAGCTGTAGGGCTTCTGTGAAGGGGTTATCGCCAGAAGCTCCCGTCCCTCTGCCTGGCTCAACCTCTGGCTGACGTTGCCACTTGTCCCGGCCACCAGTCCCATCCTGGCAAGCTCATTGGCGGCCTCGACGGTCTGCTTACGCTCTATCTTCCAGGGAGTCTCCATCCTTTGTCTCCAGAAATCCCAGCTATTCAGTTAAATTGAACCTCTTTTACAGAGAGCCCAGTGGAGCTCGACGTTTCCGGGGTGGGCTGTGGGTGCCTCTTTGCCTTGCGCTAGAGTGAGAGGGCCGGACAGGCGGAGGGGCCAACTTTGAGCCGACTCATCCTTGACTCATCCTGTCCAAATCCATCCTTACTTTACCACTATGGCTAGCTTTTTGCCCTAGGAGCCCGTCCGAGAAACACGGTTGGCGAGTATTTGGGGGTATGATGGGCCCAGCCCAGTAGCGGGGAGTCGTTGATGAGCAAGACCTACCTTCCCTACGAACCCGACCAGCAGTTGCTGTTGCCAGCGGCGTTGCAGGAGTGGCTGCCTGACGACCATCTGGCCTACTTCATATCCGACGTGGTGGACCAGTTGGACATGTCGGAGGTCACCGCTCGCTACGAGCGGGAACGGCGTGGCGGGCCGCCGTATCATCCACGGATGATGGTCAAGGTGTTGCTCTACGGCTACTGCGTGGGGGTGGCGTCCTCACGCCGCATCGCCCAGCGTCTCCACGAGGACATCGCCTTCAGGGTGTTGGCGGCGAACAACACACCGGACTTCCGGACCATCTCCGGCTTTCGCAAGGATAATGTGGATGCGCTGTCGGGCCTGTTCGTACAGGTACTGGCGTTGTGTCAGCAGGCGGGGCTGGTGAAGCTGGGGCACGTGGCGCTGGACGGCACGAAGGTCAAGGCCAACGCATCGAAGCATAAGGCGATGAGTTACCAACGGATGAAGGAGAAGGCAGCGCAGTTGGCGGCGGAGGTGGCGGAGTTGTTGCGACAGGCCCAGGCAGCGGATGATGAGGAAGACCGGCGGTACGGCGAAGACAAGCGTGGAGATGAGTTGCCGCAGGAGTTGGCCTTTCGAGAGCGTCGGTTGGAGAAGATACGGGAAGCCATGGCGGCGCTGGAAGCCGAGGCGCAGGCGGCTGCCGAACAGGCCGAGGCCGAAGGTGGTAATCACCCGGGGGTGCCCGACGACAAGGCCCAGCGTAACTTCACCGATACCGAGTCGCGCATCATCCCCGCACCTGGAGGAAAGGACTTCCTGCAAGCGTACAACTGTCAGGCGGTGGTGGACAGCGCTCACCAGGTGATCGTGGCGGCGCGGGCCACCAACCAGACTTCGGATAAGCAACAAGCTGCGGCGATGATGGAGGAGACCATCGACAACGTCGGTGCAGTCCCCAGGGAAGTATCCGCCGATGCTGGCTATTACTCGGCAAAGGCAGTCGACGAGCTCTATGCTCTGGGCGTGGACCCGTTCGTCGCGCCGGAGCAGACCCGCCACGGCCGGGTTGTGCCACCCGCGCCCCGAGGTCGCATACCCAGCCATCTGTCTCCCAGGGACCGGATGCGACGGAAGTTACAGACCAAGCGGGGTCAGCAGCGCTACGCTTTGCGGATGCAAACTGTGGAGCCGGTATTCGGCCAGATCAAGCAGGGCCGGGGATTCCGGCAGTTCCTGCTGCGGGGACTGGAGAAGGTGAACGGCGAATGGTCGCTGATCTGCACCGGCCACAACCTGCTCAAACTGTTCCGCTTTGGGGTCAATCTGCACAGGAAAGCACGGGCCGATGGGCCAGCCCAACGCATCAGGAACTTTGCCGAGGTAGTGAGCACGGCGCTATTCGCAAAGCTATCTGGGGGCCGGCTGGGGCAACCGGCAAAATTAGTTGTCGCGATCCATTGGCGCTGACCCGCAAGCACCGCTAGATAATCCTCGGACGGGCTGCTAGAGGCTACTTGGTTCCCGGCTACATGACCGGCCGGACTCCAGTTTTGCAATCTCATCCTTATGGGCTAACCTATTTGATAACATCTGCCTTCACAAAATAGTCATTCTGTAGGTTACAGGCCCCAAAAGGACAGCCTATATTAGTACCGTAAAACAAAGGCATTTGCCTCCTACATCCAGGAGGGTAATGGGCATGAAGAGAGTACGTCGGCGGCCACTTCTACTCCTTACATTAGCCGGTGTAGCGTAGATCCTAATCCCGAATCCACCGAAGGACACCGATGGACGGCGTGAGGACAGCGGAAGGGGGTGGGTGAGGGAGCTACAGGGGAGATGGCCTGGGGTCTTGGGGTAGATGGGAGGCCGGCGGACGGTCTTCAGTCGCCGCACAGGGCCCCTAAGGCCCTATGCGGGAGTTGCGATGCGCGGGATGGCGAGAGGATACGCAGCAGGGGACTCTCGCGACCGGGGTGGCGCGAGATTGCGGGGACGTTGGGTCAGTTGCAGGCTGGCCGTCAGGCCGGGAACGGAATGGCTTGCAGCCGGGCCAAGGCGCGACTGAACTGGGTTTCCCAAGGCCAGCGCCGGGGGAGATGCAAAGTGAGGCGGCGCGCCGAGCGGGTGATCCGTCCCACCAGAGCGAAGACCCGCCGCCTGAGGGTCTTGGTGATCACGGTCCGCTCGCCCAGACCAATCCGCGCCGTCCAGCGGGCCAGGTTATGCGCCATCACCTGGACCGCCAGCCAGGCGCCGTTGGCGGCGAAGCGCGCCGACGGCATGTGGTTCAGCCCGACGCCGTACTTGAGGTCGCGTATGGCGTTCTCGACCTCGGCGTGGCGGCGATGATCGGCCTCCAGTTCCAGCGTCTCCCCATCGCGGTCGGTGATGAAGGCGTGATAGCTGTATCTGGCGAAGAGGGCGAGCTGGGAACCGGGCGTCGGCTTCACCCGCCGGACAATGAGCCGCACCGGCGCGGCGTCCGGCTTGGTCTGGAACGGGGTGTAAGTCGTCTCGGCGACATCGGCGGCACCGTCCATCCAGTAGGGAATGGGAGTCCAGTCCTCCTCTGGTATCGCCTCGATCAGGTCCCGCAGGCTGGCGCGCTGGCGGATGGTGATAGAGAAGCGGACATCCATTTCCCGGCAGGCGGCAACGACAGTGTGGGCGTAGAAGCCGCTGTCGGCCCGCACCGTGAGTTGTCCCCTGGCCCCGCCGTAGCGCACCCGCCCCACCGTCTCACGCAGGAAGTGGGCGGCGCCACGGGCGGTGTTGGCCCGGCCCTCGCGCAGCCGGGACATCAGCACTTCGCCGGTGCCGGCGGCAATGGCCAGCAGTGGGTGATAGCCGCGGGCGCCGGTATAGCCGTGGTGGCGCGCTCCCTCCTTGGCCAGTCCATAGGTCTCGCAGATGGTCGAGTCCAGGTCGATGGTCAGGGGCGAGTAGCCGGGTCCGGCCCCAGCGGCCCAGGCCCGGGCCAACAACTGGCGGCTCACGCGGTCGAGTTGACGGACATGCCCCCACCGGAAGCTGCGCAGGAAGGTCCCCAGGGTGGATGGCGCCTTGACCACGCAGCCTAGAACACCGACCGTCCCACCAGCGCGCAGCGCATCGGCGTCGTCGATGCAGTCGCCGCCTGCCAGCGCGGAAGCGACCAGCGTCAGCATCTTGTCCCCAGTGTTCGCCCGTCCCGGCGCTCCGCCGAGGTCAAGGTGATGGTCGACGAGTTCCCGCAGGCCCAGGTGCCGGGCTAGGGTGGCCGGCAGGAGCAGGCCGGCATTGGCCACCAGGCGATGGTCGTCAAAGAGGATGCGGATACGGTCGGGTTTGTTCTGTGGCAGCATCTATTGGGTGCTCCTTGTTTCCGGGCGGGTTTCTGTTCCAAAACCATTATCCCAGATTCAGAGGAGCACCCTCTGCCTTCTTCAAGGGCTGTCCCCAAGGACGTCCTTCGGTGGATTCGGGCTTAGTACCAGCCCATGCTCCAAGTCTATGACGAAGATAGTGATCAGGAGGCTGGTGTAGGCTAAAGCTACCCCTAGCTGAGCCCCCACCTCGAAGTGCCAGTAGAGCAGGCCGAAGAGTAGTCCACTGGTCAACTCCACCAGGGGCATTCGCGGCGACATGGGGTGGCGACAATAGCGACAACGTCCTCTCAGCCATAGGTAGCTGAAGACAGGGACCAGGTCCCAAAAACCTAGAGGTTTTTGGCAGGAATCGCAGTGGGAAGCGGGCCAAAGGATGGACTCTCCTCTGGGCAGGCGGTCTGAGATGAGGTTCAGGAAACTTCCCGTCGCCAGGCCCAAAAGGACGAATATCAGGAGGTAAAAGGCCCACACCCTTTGCCTCCATAATGGTAGTGTTTCCTGATTTGGCGGTTTGTCGCCTGGCTTATTATATCGTCACCCTTTCCGGCTCCCCGTCGTCCATAGGGTTACCTGGGCTGGGTCACTGTATCTATGAGGGCCAGGCGGCGCTCCTCCTTAACCACCTTCAGTCCACGCATCAAGGCGGGGCGGACCTCGTCGGGCTCGGTGATAGGGCCATCGCCGTAGAGCTGGAAGCTCCTGGCCAGGTTGGCGAAGTCGGTCTCTGGACCTTCGAGCCTGATTCCTACCCCTACCCGCTCCATGGAACGCTGCCTCTGCTGGGTGATGGCAATCTGATGTCCCTCGTCCTGGTAGTAGGACCTGTTGTTGTGCATTACCATCAGCATTGGTATCCGGTGGTGGGCCGCTGTCCAGAGGGAGCCCGCCGTGTAGAGGAGGTCTCCGTCCTTCTGCATGCTGACGCACACCTTGTCCGTATCTCTGAAGGCCAGGGCTGCACCCATGGCCACTCCCATGCCGGTACCCGTGCCTCCCGATCCATCGACCCATCGTGACCCATCGTCGATGTCCCACAGGCGCCTCTCCCAACCACCAAAGGAACCGTGAATCTGAACCCAGTCCTCGCCTTTGATGGCCTCCCAGATTTCCGCAGACACCCTGGCTGTAGAGATGGGCCTCTGGCCCCACCACTTTTCGCGAAGGTCGCGTTGCGCCTTATCCAGAATGGTCTCGTGGATCTCCTGGGCGGCGGCCTTCCTTGCAGCCACCCTTTTCCCTATGCTCTCCCCCTCCATGGACCCCTGGCATAGCTGTCGCATCCCTCTCAGGACCTCCACCTCATCACCCAGAATCGATACGTCGGAGGGGAGAAGCCTCCCATAGCTGGCTGACCATGCTCGAATGCCATAGTCCCGCAATCCTACGTGTACAGTCTTGACCCCCTGGGGCAGCAGGTCTACGTACCTCCGCTCGTGACTGGAGCCTTGGGTAGGAATGCCTTCCGCCACAATGCCCGGCTCAGGAGCGGGCTTCCTAATCACCGCCTCCAGATCCCTAACTCCGACGGAGAGCACAAGGTCCGCATCCCGGAAGACCTGCTCCTTGGCCCCAGCCAGGCTGAGATAGTGACGGTTGGGCAGGTTGAACCCGCTGCCCTGCTCGACAACGGGAATCGCCAGGAGCTCGGCCAGGGCTATCAGAGCTTCGGCGCCTCCTGGGGAGCGACCCACGTCTTCGACAACCAGCACGGGCCGCTCCGCTTCCAGAAGGGCCTTGGCAGCTTGAGCCATGACTTCGGCGTTTCCCAAGGGAGACGTAGGAGGAAGGTAGCGGCTTACGTCGGGAACCTGGAAGTCACTTGGCAATTCGCTTTCCTGGAGCTCGACATCCAAGCAGAGGTATACGGGTCCCCTTGGATGGGTCATGGCTATCTGGTAAGCGCGCATGACCGACTCCGCGACACTCTGGGCTCCCTCAGGCTGGTCGTCCCACTTCACGTATTCTCGAACTATCTGGGACTGGAGCTGCGCGGTGTGGTGCCAGTCGATGGCCGGCCTTCTATGGCTAACGTCCATGGGCCCTGTGCCACCCATGATAATCATAGGCACGTTCTTGAGCCAGGCCTCATATATTGCTTTGCTGGCGTGCTGCAGCCCCACAATGTCGTGGATCAGGGTAAACTGGGGCCTGCCGGTGGCTGCGTAGTAGCCCTCGCACATGGCCACCGCCAGCTCCTCGTGGCAGCAGAGAATTAACTCGGGTGAGCGGTTCTCGCCATAGGTCACCAGAGACTCATGGATGGCCCTGGTGGTGGCTCCAGGATTAAGGGGAGCGTACTCTATCCCCATCTGGTTCAGCAAATGGACGATGAGATCGGATACGTACTGTGGCTTATCAAGTCCCATCTTGGACCTCCTGGATAAGGATTGGGGAATCTGCAGTGACCTCTTGAACGTAACGATTTTACAACTCAGCCTGAGTCAAAAGAAGCCCCGACATGATATTGACACGCTGAGCCCGTCAGAGAGTATACTGCATACAACAAGCGGATGACTCGTTAGGGGCTGTAGGGAATGCGGTGCGAGTTTTGTAGGTTCAGCAATCCGCCCGGGGCGGTCTACTGCCAGGTATGCAATGCACGGCTGCTGGGCCTGGTCTGTGGCCGGTGTGGCCAGCCCCTCACGAGGGAAATTGGCGATCAACCGGAGCCACTGCGTGGAAGGGTGTCGGAGGTACGAACGCCCGAGGACAGGTCTATTTCCGTCGTGCCCCTAATCCTGCTTGGGGCCATACTGGCGGCGGCCACTGTGGCCTTTCCCTGGTATTTGCTTGGTGATGACGCCGCCACCGAGTCAGCAGCTATCAGCGTATCCGACCAGATTGAGGCGGGCTGGTCCCTGTTTCCCGGCCTGCCACTGGTGCTGGTCTTCGTGTCCGCCAGCTTCTCGACTATCTTTGCTATCCTATCCCATTACAGAAGTATCTCCCCGCTGGCTTCTATCACTTCTGGGCTGGTTAGCCTGATAGCCGCGATTTGGCTGTGGCAGGGCCTGGTGATAGATACCCCTCGCCCGGGCGATATAGAGTACACCCCCATGCTGGCCACCATTGGGGCCATCATAGCCCTCGTTGGCGGAGCATTGATGGCCCGGCCTTTGTTGGCCCGCTAGCCAAGGAGAATATCGCTTCGGGTCGCAGCCAAGCCGCTGTCCTGTTTGGCGGCTGGAGCCGCCTTTAGAGGGCTCCGGCGTCCCTCAGGGAGTCTACCTCCTCTTTCGAGTAGGCTAGGAGCCCCTGCAACACCTCATCGATATGCTGTCCCAGTGTTGGAGCGGGACGGAGAGGCTGCTTTTGCCCCATCTTTATGGGGTTGCCGGCGCTCTTGTACTTCCCGGCGACGGGGTGCTCCAGCTCCACAACCATATTTCGAAGTAGTATCTGGGGGTCCGACAGGGCCTCGGCCAGGTTGTTGACGGGCCCCGCGGGCACGTCCCCCTCCAGCATTATCCTAAGCCACTCTTCCCTGGTCTTGGTGAGAAAGGCCTCCTGAAGTAGCTCCTCCAGCTCCCGCTTATGAGCTATACGGTCGGCCGGTGTAGCGAAACGGGGGTCCTCCGGCAGGCTCTCCAGCCCTTCAATGTGGGAGGCCATGACCCGAGCCAGGTTCTCATAGAACTGTTGAGTGGGGCAGCTTATCTGAAGGTAGTTGTCGCCCTTGGTCTGGTAGGACCCTATCGGTATATTGGAAGGATGGCTGGACCCTATTGGCCCCGGAGGCTCCCCAGATACCAGGGTGAACTGGCCCAGGTGGGCCTGCAAGGCGATCTGGGCGTCCAGCAGGCTCAGGTCCAGCCGCTGAGCCTCGCCTGTGCAGCGACGGGCAAAAAGGGCAGTGACGATTCCCAGGGCGGCGACGTAGCCCCCACCCAGGTCTCCCATGGGGAACCCCATCAGCACCGGAGGCCTGCCGGGCTCTCCTGTAATGCTCATGCCTCCGCCCATGGCCTGGATCATGCCGTCGTAAGCGGGACGGTTCTTGTAGGGCCCCTCCTGCCCGAAACCCGACAGGGAGCAGGAGATGATGGTGGGGTTGAACTGCTTCAGGGTCTCGAAGTCCAGGCCCAGGCGAGGCAGGGCCGAGGGCCGATAGTTATCGAAGACCACGTCGGAGATGCGCACCAGGTCGTAGAACACCTCTTGCCCCTCGGCGTTGCGAAGATCCAGGGTGATGCCCAGTTTGTTGCGGTTGAATCCCAAGTAGTAGACGCTCTCACCGTTCAGGAAGTGAGGCCCAAAGCGTCGAGAGGCATCGCCCACACCCGCCTGCTCGACCTTGATGACCTCGGCGCCCAGGTCCGCCAAGTGCCGAGTGGCGAAGGGCCCCGCCAGGACCTGGGTCAGGTCCAGAATTCGAACGCCGTCCAGAGGTGCGAGCATAAGGGCCCTCTACTCCGCCGCCAGCAGGGCGCCCAGCTCCCGGAGGTCCGTCATCTCCTCAAGGGACTCAACGGCGTCGATGATCTGGCGCTGACTGCTCTGGGACACCACGGGCCCCGACAGCAGGTGGAACTTCTCTTTCATCTCATCCCAGGTCAGGGCGTTCTCTGGGTCGCCCTTGGGGTAGACGATATCGCTGCGAAGGATCTGGCCGCCGCGGGCCGTCACCTCGGCCCAGGCGGGCCACTTCTGAGGAAAGGCTGCGTCCAGGACAGGGTCGCGGACACACTTCACCCGAGACATCAGCTCTTTGACTTCGGGGCGCTGCGCCACATCGGACGTGAACTCTTCCAGGGAGGCGCGGCCGTACAGGAGGGCCACCGCTGCGCCGAAGGGCATGCTGAACTGCATGTCCACCACCGATGTGGGGTTCATCTTCTCTGCCTCAGGCGTCGCCACGATATCGTATCCGGCGCTCAGGACCCCAACCCTCACCTCCTCCACATCCTCCACCCTCAAGTTGTGGTTACGGGCCAGGTCCAGCAGGCAGTCGATGGGGCCCTGGTTGTACCGGCAGCAGGCGTGGGGTTTTATGCCGGTGCGAGTGGTGTGGAAGACCTCTCCCAGGTCTCTGAGGACCGAGTCTGGGTCCGGATCGCCCGAATAGGAGGCGAGAAACCCGTTCTTCCCTTCGATGATAGTGGATGGGCCAGTAAACCCCTCTTGTGCCAGTAGGGCCGCCCAGATGCCGCTGTGGGCCGCCCAGCCCGGGTGGAACCGCTTGGTCCAAGTGCCCTGCGCCAGGAACTCCATGCTCCCCGATGCCTGGCTTCCGGCTATCCCCAGGGCCCAGAGAAAGGCTTCCTCCTTCAGGTCCAGGAGCCGGGCCGACACCGCCGCAGCGCCAAAGGCTCCACAGGTGCCCGTAGGGTGAAAGCCGCGACCGTAGTGCTCCGCCGGCTTCAGCG
This sequence comes from Dehalococcoidia bacterium, assembly GCA_965237935.1. Lineage (GTDB taxonomy): Bacteria > Chloroflexota > Dehalococcoidia > Lucifugimonadales > CBDEGW01 > CBDEGW01. Next base: position 222,578 of record CBDEGW010000003.1, read on the forward strand.
CCCGGCCCAGGCGCACCATAACGTCGTATCCAGCTGTGACGGCCGTGATGAAAGCCCTGCCATCCACTGGCGTAATGTCGGCGAGGGCCAGAGCCGTGGGGAAGGTGGCGACGCCAGGGTGAAGGGACGCCTCGTTGTTTACATCGTCCAGCTCAATGCTGTGGAAGGAGATGCCGTTGGCCAGAGCGGCGTACTCCGGCAGGGCCCGCTGCTTTGTGCCCACGATGACCGAAGGGCCGGTGCGGCCTGCCCGCTCGATTGCGCGGGCCACCGCCTGGCCCGAAGGGGTGGTGGACCCGCTCAGGGCTACGCCGGCGAAGTCCAGGCACAGGTATTTTGCCCTGTCGACCACTTCCGGCGGCAGGTCTTCGTAGGACAGGTTGGCGGCGAAATCCGCCAGCCTCCTGGTTATTCCCCCATTCTCGTTACTCCTAGCCATCAGCGACTCCTTCTAAAAAAGCTTCCTGCCCCTCAACTGCATTGCCTAATGGAAGCCGCACACGTCCTCACTTCAATTCTGGGGTCAAAGCGGGGCGGCCATTTACCCCCATCAAGGTTCGTAGTTTACCACCGAAAAATAGTAGGCGCTACTAGGGAGGAGGGTCAACTAAGCCAAAGCCCTTTGCCCATCGGGAAATGCCCTGTATACTATCGACACGCTCAGCACAATTGAGAGGAGACGTACAATGAAAGCAGTCCGTGTTCACGAGTTCGGTGGCCCCGAGGTCCTCAAGTATGAGGACGTGTCCGACCCTCGCCCAGGCCCCGGAGAGGCCCTGATCCAGGTGCAGGCTTCCGGCATCAACTATATGGACGTCAACGGCCGTGGCGGTTTCACCCCCCAGAACCTTCCCTGGATACCCGGCGGGGAAGCGGCGGGCGTGGTGGCTGAGCTGGGCCCGGACGTGACGGAGGTGAAGGTAGGCGATGTGGTGGCCTATACCGGGGGTGCCGCTACCTACGCTGAGAAAACGATAGCCCCCTCGTGGCGGCTGGTGAAGCTGCCAGAAGGGATCTCCCCCGAGATGGGGGCGGCCACCATGCTTCAGGGGATGACCGCTCACTACCTGGTCCACTCGACCTATCCGGTGAAGCCCGGCGATAGGGTGCTCATCCACGCTGGTGCCGGCGGTGTGGGATTGCTGTTAATACAGATGGCAAAGCGCCTAGGAGGCTACGTCTTTACCACCGTGTCCACCGAGGCCAAAGCGGCCATCGCCAAGGAGGCCGGGGCCGACGAGGTCATTCTATACTCAAGGGATAATTTCCAGGAAGCCATCATGAAATCGACCAACGGCGAGGGGGTCCACGTGGTCTACGACGCCGTTGGCAAGGACACCTTTGAGGGCAGCGTTGGCGTCCTGATGCCCCGGGGGTACCTGGCGCTCTACGGGCAGTCCAGTGGGGCGATCCCGCCTCAGGACTTGCGCGTCTTTTTCGCTAAGTCCAATTTTCTGGCGCGGCCAAGCCTGGGCCACTATACCCCCACCAGAGAGGAACTCCTCTGGAGGGCCAACGACGTCCTTGGATGGGTGAAGTCTGGGGAGCTGAAGCTGCGCATCCACGACACCTACACTTTGGCGGATGCCAAAGAGGCCCATCGCCAGCTCCAGGGCCGGCTGACCACGGGCAAGCTGGTGCTGGTGCCGTAATTGGCTTCTAACCCGGGGCCGGGATCAGAAGAGAGCACCGAGTCCGTCTACATCCGCCCGTGGAGCTCTCTGGCCTATAGAGACTTCCGATGGCTCTCGACAGGTAACTTCTTTTCCAGGACCGCCCAGCAGATGCTGCTGGTGGTCAACTATTACGTTGTATACGACATATCCGGCTCGGCGGTGAACCTGGGCCTTACGGGGCTCTTTCAAGCTATCCCGGCCCTGACTTTGGGCCTCTTCGGCGGCGTCCTGGCCGACGCCGTCAGCCGTAAAAAGCTGCTCATTTTCAGCCAGGTCGGCAATCTAGCCCCAGGAGTAGCTTTGGGGCTGCTGGCCCTGACCGACTCCATCCAGGTCTGGCATATCTTCCTCTTCACCCTGGTGACTTCGGCCATGACATTCCTGGGAAGGCCAGCTCAGCTCTCTTTCGTATCTCAGCTAGTTCCTGCATCCCATCTTCTCAACGCCATAACCCTTAACTCAACTATAATGCGAGGCGCCTTTTTCCTAGGCCCATTGGCGGGAGGATTCTTTATCGCCTGGGGTGGAGTTTCCAGTGCCTATTTCTTCAACGGGCTGCTAGCTGCAATCACCCTGGGCAGCGTGGTTGCTATAAGAACCTCGGGAGTGCCCCAGGGCCCAAGCCGCGGGATCTCCATGCACGCCCTCTTCGAGGGGCTCCAGTACGCCTGGTGGCAGCGGGTGTTGCTAGCCCTGTTTCTTCTGGATTTTGGCGTCGTACTGGTGGGGTTCTTTAGGCCCCTCCTTCCCATCCTAGCCAAGGATGTCTTTGAGGTCGGAGCTGCGGGGCTGGGAGTGCTTAACGCCGCTCCCGCCGTAGGCTCCTTCCTGGGCGCCGCCACTCTGCTACTGGCCGCCAGGGTCCGGCGCAAGGGAGTCCTGACCCTGATAACCACCCTCTGCTACTCTCTCGGCCTGACGGTGCTGGGTGCCTCCTCCTGGTTTTGGCTGGGGGTGATAGCCTTGGGCGCCCTCGGCTACACCGACTCCATCACCGTGACGGTGCGCCAGACGGTTACCCAACTCGTGACCCCTAACCAGCTACGAGGTCGGGCTACCAGCTTTATGGCCGTCTTCTCCCAATCAGCCAACGCCCTGGGAACCATGGAGGCGGGGTTTCTGGCAGCGGTACTGGGGGCTTCCGGAGCCCTTCTGGTGGGAGGCGCCATCTCGGCGGGGGTAGTCCTCCTCATCGGGCTGGGATGGCGCCAGCTATGGCAGTACCGCTCCGATGAATAGATAATGGGAGAGTCCAGCCCTTCCTGGCAGGGGGCCCGAGGGATGTGCCCCCAGAATTTACTTTTCGAGGGTGTGTAGGTGGGGAAAACCACGCCTGCATCTCAAAGCTAACTGCTCCCAGCCCTCCCAGAGGTGCCCAAGAACTCCATTACTTTGGTGGGCCGTAGGCGGATGCTGGCGGACCCATCCATGTTGCCTGCACCCCGCATCCTGGCCATGTAGCCCTGGGCCAGCTCTTCGCCCAGGTAACGGACCGCCAGCTTAAGACGCGTCTCCTCCGATAGGGCAGGGCCTACCTCCGCCACGCCCTGGGCCATGACCGAGTAGTAGGGTAGGCTCCGGCGGTCGATGACCAGGGTGACGTTGGGGTTCGCCTGGATGTTACGGAGCTTCTGGGAGCTGGGGTCGGCGTTCATGACGAACACTTCGTCCTCGTACAGATACCATATGGCGACGGCGTGAGGATTGCCCTTGGGAGTGACGGTGGCCAGCACCGCCACGTTGGGCCCCTTCAGAAACTCCTCGCGGTTCTCAAGTTGGTTCATTACACAATCCTCCTACTGACGAAACATCCCAAGGGGGCCTTCAAGCGATGCGGAAGACTTCGGCGTTGTCCTCAGCCTTCATATCCTCCTCCATGGTTACCGGCAGTTACTCTGCCCGAATGTTGTGCCACGAAATGTCTGGATGGTTCGCGTCAGAAGTGAAGTCTAGCTTGACCTCAAACTCTGTCCTGAATCGTTTACCATCCAGAGCATATTGAAATTCACCTATTGCCAACACTGTCCGACGGCCTTGGCGCCAAGAAGGAACCCTGGTGCCCTGTATTTTGAATCTTTGCTTGCTAGGTTCATTCGGGAAAATTGAACCCAGGAGAGGCTCTTCTAGTACCACTGGCTCATCGTCCTGAGTCGTCGATGGTGGTTCTTCACTTTTTCAGGTTCGAGACGGAGGTATATTTTCGCATTCTGGGATGGTAGGGCCCCAACATTGTGGTATTCAATTATCACTAAATCGGTGGGGGAGGGAGCCGTTCCTCCTGAAGCCTCGAACTTGACATCTGACACTCCTAACCACGGTCGCATTCGTGAAGCGACTTCTCGTTGGGCAACTTGGGTAGCCCGCATGGTCAAGAAAAGCGTTGCAATGATTCCCAGGGCCGCGAAAGTTGTTCCAATACTACCGGCTGCCTGGAGGGTTTGGAGGTTCCAACCCCAATCTACGGTGTCCAAGTGTGTCCTCTCTCACAACCAGCCATGCTGCTGGCATTCTCCCATTACCAATTGATGCATCTTCGGATCACCGTATGCAACTGTCTCGTGAAATATCAACTGTAGTTCAGGTCCTCGGACTCCGGATGCTCTGATGATCCCTATAATCCAGGTTAGGTTAGCTTTCTTGTCTTCGCTGAAACGCCCCTCTTCTAGATACGCCATGAAGGACTTCTTAGCCCGAATCCACCGAAGGACGTCCTTGGGGACAGCCCTTGAAGAAGGCAGAGGGTGCTCCTCTGAATCTGGGATAATGGTTTTGGAACAGAAACCCGCCCGGAAACAAGGAGCACCCAATAGATGCTGCCACAGAACAAACCCGACCGTATCCGCATCCTCTTTGACGACCATCGCCTGGTGGCCAATGCCGGCCTGCTCCTGCCGGCCACCCTAGCCCGGCACCTGGGCCTGCGGGAACTCGTCGACCATCTCCTTGACCTCGGCGGAGCGCCGGGACGGGCGAACACTGGGGACAAGATGCTGACGCTGGTCGCTTCCGCGCTGGCAGGCGGCGACTGCATCGACGACGCCGATGCGCTGCGCGCTGGTGGGACGGTCGGTGTTCTAGGCTGCGTGGTCAAGGCGCCATCCACCCTGGGGACCTTCCTGCGCAGCTTCCGGTGGGGGCATGTCGTCAACTCGACCGCGTGAGCCGCCAGTTGTTGGCCCGGGCCTGGGCCGCTGGGGCCGGACCCGGCGACTCGCCCCTGACCATCGACCTGGACTCGACCATCTGCGAGACCTATGGACTGGCCAAGGAGGGAGCGCGCCACCACGGCTATACCGGCGCCCGCGGCTATCACCCACTGCTGGCCATTGCCGCCGGCACCGGCGAAGTGCTGATGTCCCGGCTGCGCGAGGGCCGGGCCAACACCGCCCGTGGCGCCGCCCACTTCCTGCGTGAGACGGTGGGGCGGGTGCGCTACGGCGGGGCCAGGGGACAACTCACGGTGCGGGCCGACAGCGGCTTCTACGCCCACACTGTCGTTGCCGCCTGCCGGGAAATGGATGTCCGCTTCTCTATCACCATCCGCCAGCGCGCCAGCCTGCGGGACCTGATCGAGGCGATACCAGAGGAGGACTGGACTCCCATTCCCTACTGGATGGACGGTGCCGCCGATGTCGCCGAGACGACTTACACCCCGTTCCAGACCAAGCCGGACGCCGCGCCGGTGCGGCTCATTGTCCGGCGGGTGAAGCCGACGCCCGGTTCCCAGCTCGCCCTCTTCGCCAGATACAGCTATCACGCCTTCGTCACCGACCGCGATGGGGAGACGCTGGAACTGGAGGCCGATCATCGCCGCCACGCCGAGGTCGAGAACGCCATACGCGACCTCAAGTACGGCGTCGGGCTGAACCACATGCCGTCGGCGCGCTTCGCCGCCAACGGCGCCTGGCTGGCGGTCCAGGTGATGGCGCATAACCTGGCCCGCTGGACGGCGCGGATTGGTCTGGGCGAGCGGACCGTGATCACCAAGACCCTCAGGCGGCGGGTCTTCGCTCTGGTGGGACGGATCACCCGCTCGGCGCGCCGCCTCACTTTGCATCTCCCCCGGCGCTGGCCTTGGGAAACCCAGTTCAGTCGCGCCTTGGACCGGCTGCAAGCCATTCCGTTCCCGGCCTGACGGCCAGCCTGCAACTGACCCAACGTCCCCGCAATCTCGCGCCACCCCGGTCGCGAGAGTCCCCTGCTGCGTATCCTCTCGCCATCCCGCGCATCGCAACTCCCGCATAGGGCCTTAGGGGCCCTGTGCGGCGACTGAAGACCGTCCGCCGGCCTCCCATCTACCCCAAGACCCCAGGCCATCTCCCCTGTAGCTCCCTCACCCACCCCCTTCCGCTGTCCTCACGCCGTCCATCCGTGTCCTTCGGTGGATTCGGGTTTAGCATACATGTAGCTAGCTTCATCTGGAGTCTTCACCACGTTTTATCCTCCTCCCTGGTTCCCGGTGCCTATCTTGCCCAACGTTCCACTGTTACCCAGGATTATACAATTTGTCTGCGCCTGATTTGTATCTTTGGGAGTCCCTAACAGTCTTGGCTTGCCCGCATATGGCCGCTGGTATAAACTCTGGGCGTTCTTAAAGTATAACGATGGGAGGCGCCCATGAGCACCCAGACCAGGCCGACCCTTGAATCCCTTCGCGAGGAGGCGGTGCGCCGGCTCCCATCCCACGAGGGCCAGGTATCCGTAAAAGGGTTGGAAGGCCCCGTTCGGATAGTGTGGGACCGCCACGGAGTGCCTCACGGCAAGGCCACCTCCATCCACGACATGTGGTTCGCCCAGGGCTTCCTCCACGCCCAGGAGCGACTGTGGGGCATGGAGCGGACCCGCCGCTTCTTCCACGGGACCCTGGCGGAGGTGGTGGGGGAGGGCGGCCTGGGCCCCGACCGGCTCTACAGGCGCATCGGCCTGATGCGGGCCGCCCGTAGGGAGTGGCCTCACCTGGAGAAGGAGGGCCGACAGGTGGTGGAGGCCTACGTAGCGGGCGTCAACGCCTACCTGGACCTGGGTCTCCCACTGCCTATAGAGTTCGAGATCCTGGGGTACACTCCCTCCAGGTGGGAGCCTTTGGACGTTACGGGTCGGTGGAAGCTCATCGTCTACTCTCAGTCCATGAATGGCCAGGTGAAGCTGGGCCATCTCCAGCTCCTGAAGGCCCTGGGGCCAAAGCTCTTCTGCAAGCTCTTTCCCTACTTCCCGGAGGATGCGCCCACCATTGTGCCGCCAGGCCGGCCCGCGGGCCAGCGGCCCATGGCGAAGCTGCTTAAGCTCTTCGAGGCGGCCCATGCTCAAGCCGGCATTTCGGAGCAGAACGGCTCCAACAACTGGGCCGTGGACGGCACCTTAACGGAGTCGGGCCATCCACTCCTGACCGGAGACCCGCATCTTGCCATCGCAGTGCCCTCCTTCTGGCACGTGCAGCACATCGAGGGGCCGGACTTCTCCTTCGTCGGTGCCTCCATGCCCGGGGTACCCGGCGTTACCTACTACGGACACAACGGCCACACGGCCTGGAGCATCACCACCGCCGGAGCCGATGCCCAGGACCTGTTCCTGGAGCAGATCCGTGACGGCGACCCGCCTCAATACCTGTTCAAGGACCAGTGGCGTGAGGTAGAAGTACACATCGAAGAGATCAAAGTGAGGGGTCGAACGGAGCCGGTGGTGGAGCGAGTCATTGAGACCCACCACGGACCGCTTATCTCCGGAGGGCCTGGCCGCGATGGCACAGCTGTTGCCCTTCGCTGGTCCGGCATGGAGACGCAGCAGACCTTCAGCAGCTTCGCAGCCATGCATTCGGCCAGGACTGTCCCGGAGCTGATGGAGGGTCAACGCCAGTGGACAAGCCACACCAACCGGGTGCTGGCCGACACCCAGGGGAACATCGGCTATCTCCTATCGGGGCAGATACCCATTCGCAAAGGCGACCCCGCCCACCTGCCCGTGCCCGGATGGACGGGGGACCACGAGTGGGAAGGGGAGGTTCCCTTCGAGGAGATGCCCAGAGTGCTCAACCCGGACAGCCACTTCGTCAACACCTCCAACAACCTCATCGTCTCCTACGACTACCCCCACTACGTCGCCCCGGCGGGCACACCTTATAGGGGGCAGAGGGTGGTGCAGATGCTGAAGGAGGGCAAGCCCTTCAGCATCGAGAAGTTCGCCCGGATGCAAGGCGACTACTTCAACATACCGGGCCTTCGGATGGCCAAGCGGATCGCCGCCGTCCGGCCCTCCACCGACCTGGGGCGCCGGGCGCAGGATATCCTGGCGGCCTGGGACGGCAACCTAAAGAGGGATAGCGCCGGAGGCGCCATCTTCGAGACCCTGCTTTGGAAGCTCTACGAATCGATCCTGGGCCGGCTGAGAGACTGGATGCCGGAGCCCAAACCGGCGGACGAGACCCTGCGCACTTACATGTACGCGGTGCTGGGAATGATCGAGAGGGACGACCAGGAGCTGCTGCACCACGAGGCTGTCTCCTTGGGTAGCTGGGACGCAGCCCTGAGAGAGGCCCTGGATGCCGCCGCGGAGTTCCTTGAGCAGAAGCTGGGAGAGGACCCCTCACGATGGACCTGGGGAGGGCTCCACTCCATCAACTTCAGGCACGGCATTGGGCGGGAGGAGCCTGAGGCCTCCCTCCTGAACATCGGCGCCCTCCCGGCTGGAGGCTCAGGCGACACCGTGAACAACGCAGGACACAGAAGCGGACCCTCATTTACGGCCGAGTCCATTCCCACCTACCGCCAGATCATCGACCTGGGAGACGTCAACAACTCGGTTTTCATCATACCGCCGGGCCAGTCGGGACACGTGGCCAGCCCCCACTACGCCGACCATCTAGAGGACTACTTCAACCTGCGATACCGCCCCCTACTGTGGGACTGGCAGAGAATAGAGAAGGAGGCCGAGTCGGAGCAGACGTTGGGCCAAATCCAACCATAGCGCAGAAAATCCCAAGGAGGGTGGGCGGATACCAAGGAGTTTTTATGCCATTCATATCCATATCTACCTACAGCTTCGGGCGGGATGCGGACGTCCGCCAGGTCATCCGCACAGGCGAGGAGAACGCTTTCACGGGACTAGAGCTGGGCACCGACCACTTCTGGCCCGAGGCCCTATCCGAGGGCGATATCGCTTATGTCAAGGAGGCGGCCTCCCGCAATAACTGGGCCCTCTCCATTGACGATAACTTTCGAGGCCCGCACCTAACGGACCGCAGTCCAGAGACAGTCGAGCGAGGCGTTTCTCGAATGGAGGCCAACCTGCGCCTGGCGGAGAGGCTGGGGGCCCAGTCTGTGTCCACCCGCATTGGGCTGGGGACTCAGACCGTGCCCCCCGATGTCGATACGGCCAGACCAGAGGCCTACCAACTGGCAATCGACGCAATAAAGCAGTGCGCCTCCGTCGCCGACAGCTGCGGCGTTCTGCTGCTCATCGAGAACCCCCAGCTTCGCCCCATCGAGGTCATGAACACCTACGCCCAGTACAACGGCCTGGCGGAGGCCACCGGTAGCGCCAACGTAAAATTCCAGCTGGACCTGCCCCACGCCAACATCTTCACCGGCATGGCCGACGCCATCAGGGAGCTGGGCACGAGGACCTACTCCGTTCACGTCCACGACAACCACGGCATTCGCGAGCAGGACGACCACATTGAGCTGGGCGCCGGCACCATCGATTTCCGGCCTCACGTCGACTTCCTCAAGCAGCTTCCCGGCCCCATCATCTTCAAGGGCATAAACAGGGATGACATGGAGGGGGCCGTGGTCCGCAGCCGCAAGATCCTTAGGGAGCTGCTGGGGGTGTGATACGCAACACGCGCGACTCTATAGCCCTGTCCTCACGGCCAGCACACGCCTCAACGCCGCCAGCTTTTGCCTAGCTTCGTCAGCCAGCGATGGGCTGAGGGGGCCAGGGCTGTAGGCGGCGGCGCTGGCGGCCTGGCTCAGCCACTCCACCATGTCCCCGCCGCCCTGGAGGAGCGGCGCCACCATCCTGGCGTACTCGCCGGGCGCCTGAGAGGGCTGTCTGGAAGGCAGGCCCCGCCGGCGCAGCAGGGCCGCCATCCTGCGGTACGTGCTCAGCACCAGTCGCCGTGTATCACCGGAAAGGGCCGTGTAGCCCGTGGCCGCCTGCTTCTGCGCCGTTCTTCGGCGAGAGAGCACCAGGGCTGCTGCCGTGGCAGCAGCCGTTATCAGAAAAATAAGGGCCAGCCAGCTCCAGCCGGGCATAGCGAGGTCGCCCACTGCCCAGTCCAGCGTTAACGATGATATGGCGCCGGTGAAGTCCAGTCCGATGTAGTCCTGCAGGCCAAAGGAGAGCCAGCCGCTGCCTACACCTCTGCCGAAGTCTACGTCGGGCCTAGGCGTAGGGTCGAAGGGCACCCATCCGTTATTGCGGAAGCGGATTTCCACCCAGGCGTGGGCATCCCCTGCCCTCACGTCACTTGCTCCCGTCATGGGGTTATGCACCCCCGGCAGGTAGCCTATGGACACGCGGGCAGGCAGGCCCACGTGTCGGGCCATGACCGCCATTGCCGTGGCGAACTGGGAGCAGTAGCCGGCCTTCTGCTCGAAGAGGAACTCATCCACGGCGTCGCGCCCAGGCGTCAGGGGGCTAACATCCAGGTCGTAGGGATAATTGAGGCGCAGGTGCTCCTCCAGGCGGGCAGCCCTATCATAATCCGTGGGGGCCCCTTCCACGATGGACTCGGCCAGAGCGGCGGTCCTCTGGCTGATGTCTGGCAGGGCAAGGTAGTCTACGTCCCTAAGGTCGACGCGGTCAACGCGCAGACGCGCTGGGGACAAGCGAGGCGTCGGAGAAACGGCCAGATAAACGCTGCCCCGGCCTAAGAAAGTCAAGCTGCCTTCGGTCAGATATACCCTTCCTGGGCTGTAGCCGGTGAAAATAGCGTTGGGCTGGTCGATCTCAAGATAATAGGTCTGGGTATAGCGCCTGCTGGAGGTAACAGGGAGCCTGGAGTCGGGAAACCCATACTGGCTTTGCCTCTCGTCTATTAGCTCCATGGTGTTTATCGAGGGCAGCCATCCCACACCATCATACTCATCCAGCACGGCGCCCCTCCAATAGCTGAGGACCAGACTGCGCACGTGCATCACCACGGAGTCTTCCTCAGGACCCACATAGCCAAGAGAAACATGTTTTCCATCCCCGGAAACATCGGTCAACGAAGCCAGAATCCCCGACGACAGTGGGTCACTGGATGAGCTTGGAGAGCGTCCCGGCCCGCCAGAGGTGAGGTCGATACGGCTGGGGAGCCACCCCTCCGGGGTCAGGTTGGCGGAGCCGATCCTGGGCATCAGAAGGAATAGCACGGCAGCAAGCAGCAGCGTCACCGGAGCAAAGCCCAACCACACGCGGCCCGCAGCAACCCAGGTTCGCCCGCCCACGACTATCGCTCTGCTGGACGTCTCCTCGACATGGCCCATGGTAGCCGCCGCCAATGCCAGGAGCACAAAGACCCCCGATATGCCGACAAACCAGAAGCCAAAGGCCATGTGGCTGAGCAGGACGAAGATCATCCCAGCTAGCACCAGGTTGCCCAGAACGTTACGCTGAGTCCTCAGATCAAAGCTACCAACAATGAGTCCATAAACCAGGTAGCGGGCCAGCAGCAGCGGATTGCTGATACCCGATAAGGACATGTCCTGGCCCAGGTATGCCAGAAGGATGAGCATCATCGCTAGAAGCAGGACGGTGCGGAGACGGGAGGGGGCATACTGGGTGCGCCACATGTAGAAGTTGCCGGCGGCCAGCCCTGCCACACCTGTCCAGAAGAGGAGAGCATCCCGGCTTATAGAGGCCACCAGGGCAATGGCGCAGCTTATGGCCAGGAAGGCCATAAACCTGGAGCTAACGACGTACCCCGCGATTCCAACCATTTAACCCACCACACTCGGCAGTTGGCCAGCGAGGGCCATGGAGCCGCTCAGCTCCTCTATGGCCTCCTTTAGATGGCCTCTGGAGCATCTGACGAGGCCTATGCCCCTCCAAGTCAGTTGTGAGATGAACTCCTGGGGCCTCTCCGCCGTGGCAAACTCTTCCAGGAGCATCACGGTAAGTGGCCTGTCCAGAGCCAGACCGATAAGGCCTGGAAGCAGATGCGTATCCCTGGCTGTGACCACCACCAGGAGGGGCTGGTTTGCCTCGGCCATTGTGGCAAGCTCAGATAGGGCGACGCCCCGGCCCTCGGAGAGTCCCGAGAGGTAGTCCATTGCCTCCAGCCAGCCCGCTCCATACAGAGGGGAAGGGCCCGTCAAAAGGTCGATGGACCGGCCTGAGCCGGCGCAGTCCATGGCAAGGCTAGCGGCGATCTTGATGCTGTACTCCAACGTGGTCTCTCTACCCACACCCCAGTCACGCCCAGCCTCGAAGGCGACTGCCACCGAGCCCAGGATGGCCTCCTCGAACTGCTTCACCACCAACTCTCCCAGGCGGGCGGTGTTGCGCCAGTGGATGTGCCTCAGAGGGTCGCCATGCTGATACTCCCGGGAGCCGTAGAACTGGGAGGCGGCCCTAATCCGGGCTGCGCCTTCCTGGTACATCGGAACCTCGCTGGCCGTCAGCATTCCACTCATGCGGTAGTATAAGGGGTATACCGTAACGTTCAGGGGCACATCAAAGCGGCGCCGTCGGACGAACAGACCCAGGGGCCCGGAGGTCTCCAGGACCGCCGTCGCGGAGGCATACCGGCCCCGCTTATAGCAGGTCGCCGTGTAAGAGAAGGCCAGGTCTGACCCAGGCTTGACCGTGGGTAAAAGGAATGTTCTGGAGCCCTTTCCGGGCTCCTCCAGGGGGCACTCCTCCAGGACCTTCACAAAATACCTGGCCAGACGCCCTCTGTTCTCCACCCTCAGCTCGATCTCCACCGTGTCATCCTCTGTCGGGACCGCCTGCTCCAGCCGCCCCTTCGATGGATGATGCACCCGCACGCGTCGCTTTATCCGCAGGGGCTTTAGGCTCCACCAGGGGATGATCGCCGAGAGGAGCACTAGACTCCAGATAACGGCGTCAAAGAGGTACAGCCAGCCAATCTGAGTCTGGCCAGCCAGCAGGTAAACCACCACACCACCGGCGATAGAGCCTACGCCTGCTTTGGTCATAGGCAATACCCCCTACAAAGGGACGGGAACGCTGCTGAGAATGGAGTCAAGGCATTGGAAGACGGCGTCGGGTTCGGCCGAGCGAGAGACCATGCGATGCAGGAGGACTTGCGGCGCCGCCGCTTTGACATCATCGGGAGTGGCGAATTCCCTGCCCTCCATGGCGGCTTGGCCCTGCACAACCCTCTGGAGCAACACCGCGCCTCTGGGACTGACCCCAATGGCCAGCTCGGGGCTGGAGCGGGTCTCGGCCACAATGGCCGCTATGTACTCCTTGGCGGGCCGGGACACCTCCACCTCGCATACCTCCTCCTGCATAGCTACGATCTCCTCCGCTGTCGCCACCGGAGCCAGGTCTGGCTGTCCATGCTCGTGCCGCTCCAGGATCTCCACCTCTGCCTCTCGATCTGGATACCCGATCCTGAAGGAGAGGAGGAAGCGATCTAGCTGTGCGTGAGGCAGGGGGAAGGTGCCGTGAAGCTCCGCCAAATTCCGCGTGCCGATGACGAAGAAGGGCCTGGGCAACGGATGGGCGAAGCCATCAAAGGTGACCTGGCCCTCACCCATGGCCTCCAGCAGCGCCGACTGGGTGCGAGGAGTGGAGCGGTTTATCTCGTCGGCCAGCACAATGTTGGCGAAGACGGGTCCCGGCACGAACTGGAACTCTCGGGAGGCGGGATTGTATATGGAGGAGCCGGTGATGTCCGTGGGCAGCAGGTCTGGGGTGAACTGGATGCGCTTGAAATCAGCGTCCAGGGACTGGGACAGGGCCTTGGCTAGAAGCGTCTTGCCCACGCCGGGGAAATCGTCCAGCAGCACGTGGCCCTGGCAGAGCAGCCCCAGTATAGCCAGCCTGATAACATCCGGACTGGCTACCACCACCTGACGGATGTTGTCGACTAAAGCCTGGACACGCTCCTGAAAACTTCCGTCCATATCCTCTCCGAGGCCAAGGGCTGTGCCTTCTAGACCTTTCCAATTGCACTCCAGGCTAGAGGCGATCCATACCATTATATATTACGAAAAGGAAAGGGCCCCCGATGAGGCCATCGGGAACCCTTTTTGAGGGGTTATTTTTGGGCTATTTAATCATCGGCGCCGGCGGGGACTGGCTGAGGAACAGCCTCTCCACCTGGCAGACTGCTGTCGTCATCCTCACTCACATTAGTGCCGCGCGCCGGCATGAACCTGGCGACAACCAGCACCCCGACGAGCGAGAACGCGGCGCCAATCAGCACCGCCAGACCCAGTGCATCCGTGAATGCCGACTTCGCAGCGACGGATAGGGCGAGCGCTTGCTCTTGCGGCAGCGACGCCGCCAGCTGAACTGCCGCCCCGATCGAATCCCGTGCTACCTCTGCCGCCTCGGCGGGCAGCGATGCCACGGCGTCCCCGAGCCTGGCGGCGTAAATCGCATACGTCACGGATCCGACCACGGCGATACTGAACGTGCTTGCCAGCATCTGGGTCATGTCGTTCATGGCTGACCCAACTCCCGCCTTCGCTGCCTCAACCGCGCCCATGACCGCTTCGGCTGCCGGAGCGAAAACCAGACCTACTCCCAGTGCGATCATGGCCACAATAGGCCCGATCACCATGTAAGAGGTGTTCACCTCCCAGAGGAGTACCAGCGGCATCGTAGCTGTCATGATAACGAGTCCTGCTGCCACGACTCTGGTGGTGCCGAAGCGACGCACCAACTCCTCACTGGCTATGGCGCCCAACATGAAGCCTCCCGCTATCGGCAGGAATCGAATTCCCGCGGCCAGCGAAGTGTATCCCTGAACAAACTGGAGGTACTGCGTGAAGCCGAAAATGAAGCCGACTATCGAGAAGAACGCCAGACTTACAGCGGCTGCTCCGGTCGAAAACCGCGGCAGCCGGAACAGCGAGAAGTCCAGCAACGGGTATGCGGCTTGCCTCTCCCGCAGGACGAAGCCCAATCCCAGAACGATCGCTGTGGCTACCGTAATCGCGAGCAACGGGGACGCGACTCCCCAATCAGGACCCTCGATGATGGCGAGGATCAGAGCAGAGACCGCTCCCATCGATAGAAGTCCGCCTGGAATGTCGAGTGGCCTGCTCTTGGGGTCTCGGCTATCCGGCACGAGGAATAGGCTTGCTGCAATCGCGATCCCGGCAATCGGCACGTTCACCAGGAACACCGACCCCCAGTAGAAGTACTTGAGCAGCGCCCCTCCAAGGATCGGTCCAAGCGCGACGCCGACCCCTGCCATCATCGCCCATATCGCGATCGCTTTCGGCAACTCCTTTTCTTTGAACACATTCACGATGACGGCGAGGGTCGCCGGCATCATCATCGCTCCGCCCACACCCATAATTGCCCGGGCCCCGATCAGCTGCACCGGAGATTGCGCCAGCGCCGCGCCAAGCGAAGACAGGGCGAACACCGCGAGCCCATAACGCAGCATCCGGGCCCGTCCGAACCGGTCACCGACGCCGCCCATCGTCAAGAGCAAGCCACCGAAGACCAGCATGTACGAGTTGAACATCCACTGCAGCGACGAGGCCGACGCTCCCAGGTCTCGCTGCAGCGACGGGATAGCCACGTTGAGTATCGTTTCGTCGATGGTTGCTAACAGGACAGTGACTGAAACTACTACCAGCGTCCACCAGCGCAAGCGGTCCTTACGCGACTGCGCCTCTTCCTGGGTGGTGATGCCGTCCGTAATCGCCTCCTTCCGGTGCTCTTGATTCTTTAACCTGGGCTCGTTCCCCTCTGCTGTTCTCATCTGACTTCCCCTTTCTCGGTGATTCCATCTGGGCTTATGACTGATTATCAGTCATCGCCTGATAAAAATAGTAGACTCTTTGCCGCCTCTCGTAATCGGTAGGGTTGATGATTTTGCCATGGCCAAAAGACTGACCTCTCTATCCCTCCATAGTATGACTGACTATCAGTCACTATAATGCAAAAAAAACCTAGACGGTTCTTCGTCTCAGCGCATTCAGAAGCAGTGCGGAAACACCTTGCTCAAGCCGGTCCGACTCTTCCCCCTCACCAAAAACAAAGGCCTCGATCATGGCGTGCTGAAGCAGGCCAATTGCCAGCCGAGCCGCGATCTCCGGGTCCATCGCCTCCATCTCTCCCGCGTCGACCGCAACCCTGAAGAGATCCGTAATAGCTCTCAAGAACGAGGCGTGCTCCGGGGACTCGCTGTGCATCTCCGGGTGCGTTTCGTCAGCTCCTATGAACGCCAGCCTGAAGAGGTCAGCGTTCCTTCGAGCTACCTTGAAGCCTGCTGCGATAAGCGATTCGAGCCGGTCCTCAAAAGACGTGCGCGATTTCACAGCGGTGGCCACTGCCTGGGCCATGGTCTCCATCAGCCCGTCGCGCAGGGACACGGCGGCGTCCCTCTTCGACGGGAAGTAGAGATAGAAAGTCCCTTGGGCCACCCCTGCCTCACGCACTATCTCAGAGACACTCGCTCCGTCGTACCCTTTTGCACGAAACACCTTTCGAGCTGCCTTGAGTAGCTGTGCCCTTCGCACTGGTTCGGTTTCGGTCCTTCTTGCCCTGGTCGCAGTCACCGCGTTCTCCCCTCATTAGTAGTTGCTCGCTTTAATATGACTGATAGTCAGTCATTTGTCAAGTCATTTTTATGGTCAGTTTCTCACCAGTTTTACCAGTCCCTTAGTTCGGGCTTGTGGACAGTCTACGGATCTATGTTGGTTCCTTACGGCCTACCGGCTCCGGTGGCCGCCAGATTCACGGCGTAGAGAGAGGTGCGAGCCGTCATGTAGAGGGTGCTCCCCTCTGGGCCACCGAAGGCGCAGTTGGCCGGGGTCTCAGGGACTTTGATTTTACCCAGCAGCTCTCCCTCGGGGCTGAAGACGTGGACGCCGTCTCCTGCCGTAGAGTAGAGGCGGTCTTCGGAATCCACCTTCATGCCGTCGGGTGCGCCCGGGTCGATGGCCACAAATAGCTGACCGCCCGACAGGGTGCCATCCCTCTGCACATCGAAAACTCGGATGTGGTGACGCCGCGAGGAGTCGGCGATGTAAAGCCTCCTCTCGTCCACCGAGAAGCACAGGCCATTTGGTCGCTCGAAGTCCTCCGCCACCGGCGTAAGGGACCTGGTTTCAGGGTCCAGTCGGAAGACGTACTGCCTGGGCTGTTCGGGCACCTGAGGGTCGATGCCGTAGGGTGGGTCGGTGAACCATATGGTGCCGTCGGACTTCACCACCACGTCGTTGGGGGAGTTGAGACGCTTCCCCTGATAAGTGTCCGCCAGGGTTACCACCGTGCCGTCGGGTTCCGTCCGGCTCACCCGCCGGTTGCCATGCTCGCAGCTCACCAGGCGTCCCTGGAGGTCCAGGGTATGGCCGTTGGCATTTCCGCTGAGCTCACGCCAGACGCTGAGGCCCTCCTGGGAGGACCAGCGCATGATCCGGTTCGCCGGGATATCGCTGAAGAGCAGGTAGCCGCCTTCTTGGACCCAAATAGGGCCCTCGCAGAACTGCAGGCCCTCTGCCACCTCCTCCACCTGCGACTCGGCTCTGATAATGTTCTTGAAGGCCGGGGATATGACTTCGATTTCGGCGGCGGGCATAGGCTACCTCCTGAGCTTTGACTAGATTCACCTGGGTGCGTCCGGTAGAGGATAGCTCGCTAGCTTTCCGCGCTGATTATATCAGCCCTATCGCCCAGAAGGAGGTACGCCTCACCCCACTGTCGCCGGCTACCGATATCCCAGGCCTCGTTAGCCCCGGCCGGCCTCAGCCTCAGCCCACAGTCGCCGCCGAACACCAGGTAGGCCACACCCTCTCCGGAGTCGCTCACGGGGGCAAAATAGGCGGGACAGGGGCTCCCTCCATCGTCGCTCTGCCATCCCGTAACGTCACACAAGGTCTCCGGACCGCCACCGGCCTCTCGAGGGGGGTAGAAGAGGACCTGTAGGACAGGCGCCGGCTCCTCCTCTACCTCGAAGACCTGCATTGAGAGGCCGTCGCAGTTGTCGTTGGACTCCACTTCCAGGCTGATAGTCCTAGCCATTGCTGTCCCGCCAAGGCGCACCGATGAGTTACCGTACATTCTGCCGAGAACCAGGCGCTTGCGCAATCCTCCCCTCAAGGCAGATAGTAGATGCCCGCCTTTAGGCGAAGGACATTAGCCGGCTCTGCCACCCAACTATTCAGCCTCTTGGCCATATAGCTGGGTGTTGGGATAGGAGGCATGCCAGCCGAACCAGTAGGCCATGTGGGTAGGGATACGCTCTAGGCGACGCGACGGGTCGTCGGCGCGGACAAGGGCCTCCTCGGTGACGCGCCACACCTTGCCTTCCGTATCTGTAATTGATAAGCCCCCCGGCCCAACGTCTACCCTCACCTGGAACTGAACGTCGGAACTCAGGTAAGCGCGAGGGCCTCCCCCCTCCGGATTGGTGACCACCACCAGGTTGACGCCTTCTATGGTGTCCACCACCAGGGGCTCTTCATTCAGGTTAGTCAGGGGATAGGCTTTTGGGGTGCCACCAAGGATGACTCCCAACACCGTGGCCTTGGTGCGCAGAGAGTCGTCCTGCAGCCAGACTGGGAACATGGTGCCCGGGTTGACGCGGTAGTTATAGTAAATAGAGAAGGAGTTGGACTCCGGCAGGTAGGCATCCGCTGGGTACACCCCCGTCTCCTGGCTCAGGACTGTGGTGTCCGGGTGCATATCAAACCATTCGCTCCAGGTTGTTACCACCACCGGGATCCGCTTCAGCTTGATGCCGCTGTACGCTAGGTCCCCTACCACGGGCTCACCGGTAAACTGCCGCCACAGGGTTAGGGTCCGGCGATCATACATCAGCTTATTGCTGCGATACAGTAGGCCCGAGGTGCCGAACTCCACAGGGTCTCCGCCTAGCTGGTCGATTTTGGTGGAATACACGATTCCAGAGCCGCACAGCGTTCAGTAGGCCAGAGCGAATTGCTCATCCCCCAGGATGTCGTTGGCCATCTCGTGAGGGTTGAGAATCCGATGAGGGTAGGCCCGGTGCTCGCCGTTGATGGAGACCCCGAAGACCCTGTCCTGGGACTCCAGGTAGCCCGCTGAGTCGCCGGGTATATTCGGGGGGAAACGCAGGTCCGGGATGCCATCTTTTCTGACGCCGCCCCACATGATCTCCTCCAGCCGAATCCGGTTGGGTATTCCCTCGTACAGGAAGTCCCCAAAGCTGGGATCTATCTTTTCGAAAAGCTGACCCTTCCAACCATCGAACCCAGGGGGCGGTGTTATCTCGTCATGTCTACCCACCCACTTGACCCACTCATTCCAGTCGAAGTCGTCGTAGTTCTCGCCGGTAAGCAGCCGCAGAGTATCCTCGATTTCTTGGTACCCTTCCCGGCTCTCAGGCACAAAGGAAAATAGTAGCTCCGCCAGCACGGGGACGAAGGTCTGGTCGTCGCTGTCAGCCATCCTCTCAAGGGTTTCGTAATCGTCAAAAGGGATGGTCCTGATGGACTCCCACATCAGTGCGTTGGGGTCGTTCATAGAAGGCGTCGAGGTGGGATTTGGTTGAGGCGACGGTATCGGTGTGGAGTCCGGTTGAGGGAGCGGCGAAGTGGTGGAAGTCACGGTAGGCGCCGGCGAAGTGGTGGATGCCACGGTAGGCGCCGGTGAGGTGGTGGGCGGCGGCTCAGCAGCCGACGAAGGAGTGGAAGTCACGGTAGGCACCGGCGAGGTGGTGGGCGGCGGCTCGGCAGCCGGCGAAGGGATGGAAGTGGGCGTAGGTTCACCACCGCCGCAGGCGGCTAAGACCGCCAGCGTTAGCAGAAGCAGAGGAGTTGCCAATAAGCGTTTCACGAGAATACTGTATCGCATTTCCAGTGGCTATAGGATGCCTATATAGGAAATACGGTGCAGGGGTCTGGGCAGTTCTGCGGTGGAAAGCTGGCGAACTGTAGTTCCCGTGCGTCGACGGTCAGGATCAAGGGTTAAAAACGCCACCAACTGTTACTCCCTGGATCCCTGTGCTTCCGATGGTTCTGGTATTTCCACACTCCTAGCCCAGCCCCTACGACGTTTCCAGCCGAGGACTATCAG
Source organism: Dehalococcoidia bacterium (assembly GCA_965237935.1). Lineage (GTDB taxonomy): Bacteria > Chloroflexota > Dehalococcoidia > Lucifugimonadales > CBDEGW01 > CBDEGW01. The sequence continues at coordinate 242,446 of CBDEGW010000003.1, forward strand.
AAGCTCGCCCACTGAGGCGTCACTGACTTCGTCCTTCAGGGGCACATCCGGGTGTATCTGGTAGGAGTTTTGCCGGCCTACTCGACTCTTGGTCACATATCCGGCCTCTTCCAGGTCGTTGATGATCCGATGAGCTGCTCGCTCTGTGATTCCTGCAGCATCCCCTATCTCCCGGGCTGTGAATCCTAGCCGCATGGCTATGGCAGCTAGGACAAGGCCATGGTTGGTGATGAAAGACCACTCCGGCATGCTAGGCCCTTTCTTCTAGGTCTCGACACTAATTCTTCTAGGTCTTGACATTGGTTCTTTCAGGTCTTGGCATTGGCTCTTCCAGGTCTTGACTTTGATGAGGAAACGTGGCAGAATGAAAGAAGAAATATTTTTCATGCTTTGTTATAGACGTATTTGATTACTGGTAATATTTTGCTGGTATACCATTTCTTGGTTCATAAATCATGCTCAATGAATATAGACATGGCGGAGGCTCACAGTTGAGCATGGATTCATATCCCTTGTCAAGTTCACCTGGAAATTAACGAAGAACAAACAGAGATTCCCACCAGGAGTTGATGCCGACAAAGACGGTAAAAGGATAGTAGAGTGCGGACTCCCTAGAGGGAGTCAGGTTGCTACTAGGGGGCTTCGTCTTCGGGAGTAGCAGGGGCCACTTTTTAGATTGGGGGCCTTATTTCGATCAAGGAGGGGGTCGTGAAGTACCGGCGGCTTCTGCGCCACCAAGCGCTCTACAGCTATAGGAATGAAGTCAGGATCAGAGTGACCCCGATCCCACCTGTCCCTTGTACCCACATTCTTTGCGGCTCATACCAACGGAGGGTGAGTGCATCCATAGAAAGGCCCATCAAGCTATAGGTCTCTTGTCTGGGGCGAAATCGGTAGCTCTGCTGATGACGGGTGAAGGGTCACACCGTAACCTAGAAGCAACTTCTACCGCACTCCAGTATCAGAGGAGGTACCCAGGACAGCAGCATGAGAACTCAGAGTGAGAATGTGGAGGGGAAGAGCTCCGCTGCCCGGATGTCATTTACGGGCAGAATCGCGTGTTGGAACAGAGGCCACCTTTTGGTTTGGTGACCTTATTTCGATCAAGGAGGACGGTCGTGGCAACTCAAACGGACAAAAGAAGCGCAGAAGTAAAGGTCAGGAAGGATAGCCAACCTGGAGTTCCGGATTTGAACGGAATTGTGGAACAGCGCCAGGAACCTTCCGTCGCTGAGAACGTAGAGGAAGAAAACGGGAGCATGGCCACGACAGAGACTCTGGGCTATCTACAACCAACGCCGCAAGGGCTTCTGGTCAGAATAGTAAATCATGTTCGCCTGGACATGCTGGGCGCGGTTCTCACAAGAAGGAAGCGTTCCGAGAGGGACCCCACCAGCATACGGAGGCCCCGAGCAGTCGGCGTGTTACCTGCCGACTGGGCATACATCACAGAAGTCGCCGCTAGGACTCAGAAGGATGTCTGGACCCGCCTGATAATGGGAGAAGGGCGAGAAGGCAACCACAGGTGGGACTAGCTAGGGCTCCCAACTCGGTGATGGTGGCGTCCATGAGGTCCAGACTATTAGTAGGAATGACATACCTCCTTAAGCGGTTGGGTTGCCATTACGACGGATTCGGGTCGACAATTGAACTCCTATACGACACGTAGGACTTGTCCAGACCTTCCTTGGGTCGAACTCCCCCTGAAACGCGATTTAGCGGGCCCGGTAGCCGCCAAAGAGGGAGAATAGTAATTCGCCGATCCTGGCCGTTTGGCAAATTGGGCCCTTTGAGATTGAAGCCAATGAGAGAGTGGACTATTTAGAGTTGGCAGGTTCCCAAACGATAAGCCGTATAGGAGTGGGGTTGTAGGCGTTGACAGGGTTGCGGGTCTGGGAACAGTTGGAGACCACTGCCAGCACATCTATTTCGGCCTGCAGGTCCACGAAGTCTCCTGGCCCAGGGAAGCCTTCGGCCAGGGCCATTTCTCCATTGGGCTGCACCGGGACGTTCATGAAGAAATTGAGGTTGGCCACGATGTCCTTCTTACCCAGACCGAACTCCGCCAGGGCCCGTAGGAAGTTGTCGCGGCAGTTGGGAGTATCCTCGACCCTGTACCGAAACAGGTTGCTATCGGCGCTACAGCAACCGCCGATAGTATCATGGCGGCCGCAGGTATCTTCGACGATGGTAAATAGGGGCCGCCCCATGTCGGAGTAGATGCTGTGCCCCTTAGTAAGGAAGATGGTGCCCGCGTACTTCATGGTGTCGGCGGCGTTATACCGCTCCGAGGGGTCCTGTGCGTTGTAGCAGAGGAAGTCAACTGCTTGCTTCCCTTCCAGGTCCACGATACGCAGCATAGCGCCCTTTGGCATCACTTTCGCCCAATATTCGCCCGGCCCCACCACCCGATCATCCACCACTCTGCCCGGCACCGCATCGGCCCGACTTCGCTCCTGGCCCATTATCGCCTCCAATCGGCAAGTTACCAACACTAGCATTGGAGCAAGGGTCCGGCAGAACAGTGAGTTCGCCTGCTAGTACATGGCCGCACCGCCATCCACGTTCAGGAGCTGACCCGTGATGAAATCGCTATCGCTTGAGGCCAGGAAGATGGCGGCACCCACGAGATCCTCAGGGGCTTGGACTCGCTTGAAAGCCTGGGCTTCGACCGCCCGGTGACGGGTCTCCACGTCGGCGCCCGGTGGAAGGTCTTCAGTGAGCGTGGAGCCCGGGGACAAGGTATTGACGTTGATTCCGTATTGGCCTAGTTCACGAGCCAGGTTTCTGGACAGCCCGATGACCCCGGCTTTGGCGGCCACATAGTGTGCCCGCGTGGCGTTGCGACCGAACACTGTTCCAGAGGAGATGTTGATGATCTTGCCACCGCCCTGTTCCTTCATATAAGGGAACACGGCCCTCGCACAGAGCCAAGGCCCTTTCAGATTGACACCTAGCATCCTGTCCCATTCCTCCACGCTGAGGTCCATCATGCCCACTCGTGACATCGGGACCTGCTCAAAGATGGCGGCGTTGTTGATAAGGACATCGATTCTTCCGAATCGCCCTACCGTGTTGCGGGCCATTTCCAGCACCTGCCCTTCGTTGGACACGTCGGTCTTGACGGCCAGAGCCTCTCATCCAGTATCCTCGATGACTCGCACCACCTCCTCCGCACTGCTCAGGTCTAGATCGGCAATGACTACATGGGCTCCCTCTTTGGCGAGCCCGAGGCAGTAGGCTCGGCCGATGCCGTGGGCCCCACCGGTCACGATGGCTACCTTCCCGTGAAGCCTACCCTGTGATGTCACTCTCGCCATGAACACCTCCTGGCACTCTGTCGTTGTGGTGAGGTAATACCATTCAGCACCTGGTTGTCAACTCTCTATGCCGTCTACGCGATCGGCAGATTCCAAGTCCGTTGTCCCGACTAGTGTCGTCCTATCTATGTTGACTGCCACTGCCCCCGTGCTAGAATGGGGCTACTTTCGCGGACCAAAGGAGGAGACCGTTGGAAACGACAGCATCGGTGATGACCAGCACCGGTTCGGTCATCCACGAGGCAAAATTTGTGGATGTGAAGGGGATCAACACCCGCTACTACGAGCTAGGGACAGGCGACCCAATGCTGCTTATCCACGGCGCCACCTTCTCCGGAGCCAGCAGCACCAACACCTGGACCCGCAATATAGGCGGCCTTGCAGAGAGCTTCCACGTCTATTCGCCCGACCGGCTGGGCAGCGGGATGACCGACAACCCCAAGAGTGACGATGACTACACCATTCAGGCAGTGGTGGCACACCTGTACGACTACATTCAGACCATGGGAATCAAGGAACTCCACCTCGTGGGACAGTCCTTAGCCCGAATCCACCGAAGGAGGGCGTCGGGTTAGCGTCCTGAGGCGGCAAGAAGGTGCTCCTGTGCTTCTGGGATAATGGTTTTGTAGCAAAAAAACGGCCCCGGAAAAGGAGCACCCAGTAGATGCTGCCACGCAACCACCCCGACCGGATCCAAATCACCTTCGACGACCGCCGCTTGGTGGCCAATGCCGGGCTGCTCCTTCCGGCCACCCTGGCGCGGCACCTCGGCCTGCCCGAACTCGTCCGGCAGCGCCTCGACCTGGGCGATGCCCCGGGGCGGGCGAACACGAGCGACAAGATGATGACGCTGGTGGCGTCTGCGCTGGCTGGGGGCGACTGCATTGACGACGCCGATGTGTTGCGCACCGGGGAGACGGCCTGCACCCTGGGCGGCACGGTCAAGGCGCCATCCACCCTGGGCACCTTCCTGCGCAGCTTCCGGTGGGGCCACGTCCGTCAACTCGACCGGGTGAGCCGCGAGTTGCTGGCCCGGGCTTGGCAGGCCGGGGCGGGACCCGGCGACGGGCCCCTGACCATTGACCTGGACTCCACCATCTGCGAGACCTACGGACTGGCCAAGGAGGGCGCCCGCCACCACGGCTATACCGGCAAGCGGGGCTACCACCCGCTGCTGGCCATCGCCGCCGGCACCGGAGACGTGCTGATGTCCCGGCTGCGCGAGGGCCGGGCCAACACCGCCCGCGGCGCCGCCCACTTCCTGCGGGAGACGGTGGGACGGGTGCGCTACGCCGGGGCCAACGGACGACTCACGCTACGGGCCGACAGCGGGTTCTACACTCATGGCGTGGTATCCGTCTGCCGCAAGATGGATGTCCGCTTCTCCATCACCATCCGCCAGCACAAAAGCCTGCACAATCTCATCGAGGCGATACCCGAAGATGCCTGGACGCCGATTCCTTACTGGATGGACGGTGCCGCCGATGTGGCCGAGACCACCTGCACCCCCTTCCAGGCCGAGGCGGACGCCGCGCCGGTACGGCTCATCGTCCGGCGTGTGAAGCCCACGCCCGGTTCCCAACTGGCCCTCTTCGCCAAATACAGCTATCATGGCTTCATCACCGACCGGGACGGGGAGTTGCTCGAACTGGAGGCTGACCATCGCCGCCACGCCGAGATCGAGAATGCCATACGCGACCTCAAGTACGGCGTCGGGCTGAACCATCTCCCCTCGGGCCGCTTCGCCGCCAACGGCGCCTGGCTGGCCGTCCAGACGATGGCCCACAACCTGGCCCGCTGGACGGCGCGGATCAGTCTGGGAGAGCGGATAGCCACCACCAAGACCCTCCGGCGGCGGTTCTTCTCCCTGGCCGGACGGCTCACCCGCTCGGCACGCCGGTTGACCCTGCATCTTCCGGATCGCTGGCCTTGGGCTGAGAAGTTCAGCCGCGCCTTGGCCCGGCTGCGAGCCATTCCACTCCCGGCCTGACGGCACCGTCGGCGACCAACCCACCCACCGGACAACCGAAGATCCCCGCAGACTCGTGCCAGCCCGGTCCGAGAGAGTTCCCTGCTGCGTATTCTCTCGCCATCCCGCGCATCGCAGCTCCCGCAGACGGCCATAGGGGCCCCTGTGCGGCGATGAAGACCGTCCGCCGACCTCCCTACCCCAAATGGAACCCAGGCTATTTCCCCTGTAGCTCCCTCACCCCCCTTCCGCTTTCCTCACGCCGTCCATCGGTGTCCTTCGGTGGATTCGGGCTTAGGGGCCTACATCGCAGCCCGTCTGGCCCTGGAGCATCCCGACATGACGAAGACACTGATAATGGTGGACACCAACAGTCTGGCGCCCGAGGTGGGCAGCTTCGCCGAGCGGCTGCGAAAGGTGAACGAAGGTCAGCCTGATGGAATCCGCGAGTACATCCGCTTCTACTGGGAGAGGATGTCCTACACCAGGGAGCACGTTACCGACGACTATGTCGACGCCGGCTACTTCATGGAGACCCTGCCCAAGTCGGTGGATGTCAAGAAGAAGATGGAGGCCTTCGGAAACGACTCCTGGAGGAAGAGCATGGCAGCGCAGAAGCCGGAGACCCTCCAGTGGCTCAAAGAGGGCCGGCTACAGGTCCCGATACTGTTGTGCTGGGCTGCCGACGATCCAACCGCGCTTCTGGAGCAGGGGTTGCTGCTGTACCAGATAATCCGGGAGGAGAACCACATCACCCGGATGTACATCGTCAACCACGGTGGCCACTTCCACTACCGGGAGTACCCCGACGAGTTCAACAAGGTGGTGACGAACTTTATACAAACCTACTCAGGCTGAAGGTGACGCCCCACCCGTGGCTCGTTGCCCGCACTCGATACGTTTGTAATTCTCGGGGCTCTAGCCAAAGGCATTATGCAGGCCCGTGCCCCGGGGAATACTGCCTAACGCCAAGGAACTGTTTCGGACCTCAGCTTAAGCCGCTTACAGGCCGCACACTGGGAACTTGAAGGGGTAGTTGTGTAAGGACTCCCCCCCGTCGGGCTTGACCACGACAGCCGCCCCCAGCTGCAGGCCCGCCTTCTGGTCCAGGGTGATCGGGTTGGGCTGGATGACGTGTACCATATTCTCCACAAGTGTCCACGGCTCCAAGGGGTGCCATGCCGACCTAGTACCCAGCTCGGGCGATTTGGCTCTCTCTCCGTGAAACACGCTATCGTAGGTGGTGAAGCCCCGTTCCTCGATGACGGAGGTAGCGGCCACGATCTCCTCGCTGGTAGTGCCTGGCTTGCAGATCCGCCTCACATTCTCGTAGCACTCCAGGGCTACGTCAAATAGCTCCTGGTAAAGAGGCGTAGGCTCCTGGCCAATGGCAAAAGCTCGGTGGATCTGAGTGGAATAGCCCCAGTAGCTCACCGTGATCTCGGTAATAACCACGCTCCCCTCGGTAATAGTTCGTGGAGTGGTGCGCTGCCACGGCAGGCACCGATCGGGCTCCGCCATACTAGTAGTCGCAATGAAATGAATGCCGGGATCGCTTTCCTGATTATTGAAGGCGTTACTCACAATTGAGCGAATGTCGTGTTCCGTCATTCCAGGCCTCAGGCGCTCTTCCAAAGCTTGGCATGTCAGGTCGGTTAGGTAGCCGCTGCGGCGGAAAAGTCCCAGCTCCTCCTCGCTCCTCACCCAACGGATACTATTGTATTGCCGTCCAAACTCCACGAACTCCACCTCGGGAAGGCGCTGCCGCAAGTCCATGTAATGGTTATAAGAGATGGTGTTCAGGCTGACCATTCCGATCCTGCCATTGGCTAGGTTCTTTTCCCGTAGGTGGTCGGCGATGGTCTCCGTGGGCCGGGGGCCGTAGCAGCGCACATCCTCAATTATGGCCTGCTCCTTGGTGCATGGAATATGGTTGTAGAAATGGAGGAAGGCGGTGGCCTCTCCCTCACCTGGAAATACCAGCCAGCAAGGCGAAGCAGGTAGATAGTTGATGAGGTAAGAGACTTCGGGAGATGCCGGGCCCCCAAGGATTAGGATGGCCTCCAGACCCTCCTGCTTCATTGCCTCTCGAACCAGGCGGTGGCGTCGGTTGAACTCTGCGTCGGAGAATCGTGGAAAGAGGTCCCGGCCCGTCAACCCTGCTCCTGTGACCATGGTTTGCCTCCTTGCGATAGCGAACTGCCCTCAAAAGGGTCACGTCCCGTCAAGTGGTGTAAGAGTACGTCATCCTGTTGATCGCGGTCTATGCCACTGCCTTCGCTAGATCCGCCTCGGGTAGAGCTTCGTCGATGCTGTAGACCGCGGGTGTCGTGTATAGACGGCCGACGGCCCATTCGTCGTGCTGTTCAGCGAGGACGGCGCCAACCAGGCGACGCACGGCTGGTCGGTTAGGGAAGATGCCCACGACATCGGTGCGACGCCGTATCCCCTTGTTGAGGCGCTCCAGGGGGTTGTTGGACCAGATCTTCTTCCAGTGGGGGACAGGGAAGCTGGAGAAGGCCAGGACGTCCGCACCAGCCTCGTCCAGTAGAGAGGCCACCTGAGGGAACGGGTCCTGTAGCTGGGCGATCACCCGCTCGAGCTGTGCGTGGACCTCCTGAGGGGACGGCTGCTGGTAGATGGTGCGGACCATGTTGGCCACCCAGGGCTGAGCGCGCCTGGGGACCCGAGTGAGCAGGTTGGTCATGAAGTGGGTGCGGCACCGTTGCCAGCTGGCCCCACCGAAGACAGTCGCGATGGCATCCCTGAGTCCCTGATGCGCATCCGATACCACCAGATCCACCACGCTCAGACCCCTGGCGGACAGTGAGCGCAGAAAGGCCAGCCAGAAGGCGCCGTCTTCGCTGGTACCCACGTCCATCCCAATGATCTCCCGCTTGCCCTCGCCATTGACCGCCGTTGCCACCACCACGCTGACGTTGACGATCCTGCCGTCCTCTCTGACCTTCTGGGTTAGTCCGTCCAGCCACAGGTAGGGATATGGTCCGCCGTCCAGCGGACGGCCCAGGAAGCCATCCACCACCACGTCCAGCTCCTGACAGATACGCGACACCTGGCTCTTGGAGATACCCTCGCACCCCAGGGCCTTGACCAGGTCGTCCACCCGCCTTGTCGATACACCTTCCACATAGGCCTGCTGGATCACCGCCAGCAGAGCTCGCTCGCTGCGACGCCGTGGCTCCAGCAGGCTCGGGAAGTAGCTCCCCTCTCGAAGCTTCGGGATGTGCAGCTCCATAGTCCCTACCCGGGTATCCCACGCCCGGGACCGATACCCGTTGCGCTGGGTCACCCGCTCAGGGCTGCGTTCTCCATACTCAGCACCGATCCTCGCAGACACCTCCGCATCCATGATCCCCTCTACCAGCACTCTCAGAGCCTCCCGTAGAAAGTCCACGTCACCGTCCATTCCCCCCTTGCGCAACAACTCCAGCAGGTCCATCCTTTCCTTGACCACCGTTGTCCTCCTTTCTCGAGCTTCTGTTTTGCCCGCTAAGGATGACGCGGTGGTCTCTCTTACTCCAGACCCCCTCCTCTTCTTACACCACTTCCTGGGACTCTACTCTCAAAAGCTACACGCATCTTTAAACATGAGGAATAGGCACTGGTGTCAGACACCGACCCGGTCAGTATATTACACGAACTCTTGAAGTAGGCGTAGGATATGGCGGCGACAACAAATCGCCGCATGGCGCGCTTACTGGGGCGACCAGGACCTCAATGCGATAATATGGTGAAAGCATGTTGCTTCTAATAAGTAGTTGGTGGAGACGGGGGAGGGATGAAGCCCAGTGCCCCCAAAATGATTTTGGAATTACTAAGGGAGCGGTGCGCCCTCGCCGTCAGTCTATCGGGCACTGATGTTTAAGAAGACGAGGCTGCGATGGCGTTCGGATGCTATAATCACCGCATGCGAATATCCTTAGGCTGGCCTCTCATCGTAATCTCAGCTGCAGTACTTGTGTTGGCTGCTTGCGGCGGAGCTGAACCGACAGCGACTCCTACCCCCACAGCTGCTCCCGACGAAGGGCCTAACCCAGTCATCGCCACCATCCCCGTGGGCCATGGGCCCCAGGCCGTTCAGGTGAACCTCAGCACCAACCGCGTCTACGTGGCCAACGACGTTGCTAGCAACGTCTCGGTCATCGACGGGGCCAGCAACGCCGTCATCGCCACCATCCCTGTGGGCAATGTTCCCTTTGGCGTTGGGGTGAACTCTACCAACGGCCGGGTCTACGTGTCCGACTTCGATGACGGCACCGTCTCCGTCATCGACGGGGCCAGCAATGCCGTCATCGCCACCGTCCCCGTGGGCAATCAGGCCGTTACCGTCGGGGTGAATTCTACCACCGGCCGCGTCTACGTCGCCAACCAAGGTGACCGCACCGTCTCCGTCATCGACGGAGCCAGCAACGCCGTCATCGCCACCATCCCCGTGGGCCTTTTTCCCCAGAATATTGGGGTGAACCCCATTACTAACCGATTCTACGTCGCCAACGCAGGCGACGATACCGTCTCGGTCATCGACGGGGCCAGCAACGCAGTCATCGCCACTATTCCCGTGGGCGAGAGCCCCGTTGGCCTTGAGGTGAACCCCAGCACCAACCGGGTCTACGTGGCCAACCATGAGGACGACACCGTCTCGGTCATCGACGGGGCCAGCAACTCCGTCATCGCCACCATCCCCGGGGCCGATGGTCTAGTTCACGTTGGGGTGAACCCCAGCAGCGATCGCATCTACGTGACCAACCGCGGTGACGGCACCGTGTCCGTGATAGACGGGGCCAGCAACGCAGTCATCGCCACGGTCCCCGTGGGCAGTGCGCGCAGTAACGTTCACGTTGTGGTCAACCACAGCACGAACCGCGTCTACGTGTCCAACGCCAAGGACGACACCGTCTACGTCATCGACGAGACGCTGATTACGCCTACGCCCTAAGCCGCGCCTTTACTCTATCCCTAGCCCCCGGTTCACCTCGCCCGCCGCCTGTATCATGGCCCCAAGCTTGGCTCCGCCTCCTCCACCGTGCAGGTCTACAGGCCGCAGTCCGGCTAACACGACCAGCTTCATTGCCGGATGTGGGCGAGGAATCCAGGGGTATTGTTACTAACCCCGAATCCACCGAAGGACGTCCTTGGGGACAGCCCTTGAAGAAGGCAGAGGGTGCTCCTCTGAATCTGGGATAATGGTTTTGGAACAGAAACCCGCCCGGAAACAAGGAGCACCCAATAGATGCTGCCACAGAACAAACCCGACCGTATCCGCATCCTCTTTGACGACCATCGCCTGGTGGCCAATGCCGGCCTGCTCCTGCCGGCCACCCTAGCCCGGCACCTGGGCCTGCGGGAACTCGTCGACCATCACCTTGACCTCGGCGGAGCGCCGGGACGGGCGAACACTGGGGACAAGATGCTGACGCTGGTCGCTTCCGCGCTGGCAGGCGGCGACTGCATCGACGACGCCGATGCGCTGCGCGCTGGTGGGACGGTCGGTGTTCTAGGCTGCGTGGTCAAGGCGCCATCCACCCTGGGGACCTTCCTGCGCAGCTTCCGGTGGGGGCATGTCCGTCAACTCGACCGCGTGAGCCGCCAGTTGTTGGCCCGGGCCTGGGCCGCTGGGGCCGGACCCGGCTACTCGCCCCTGACCATCGACCTGGACTCGACCATCTGCGAGACCTATGGACTGGCCAAGGAGGGAGCGCGCCACCACGGCTATACCGGCGCCCGCGGCTATCACCCACTGCTGGCCATTGCCGCCGGCACCGGCGAAGTGCTGATGTCCCGGCTGCGCGAGGGCCGGGCCAACACCGCCCGTGGCGCCGCCCACTTCCTGCGTGAGACGGTGGGGCGGGTGCGCTACGGCGGGGCCAGGGGACAACTCACGGTGCGGGCCGACAGCGGCTTCTACGCCCACACTGTCGTTGCCGCCTGCCGGGAAATGGATGTCCGCTTCTCTATCACCATCCGCCAGCGCGCCAGCCTGCGGGACCTGATCGAGGCGATACCAGAGGAGGACTGGACTCCCATTCCCTACTGGATGGACGGTGCCGCCGATGTCGCCGAGACGACTTACACCCCGTTCCAGACCAAGCCGGACGCCGCGCCGGTGCGGCTCATTGTCCGGCGGGTGAAGCCGACGCCCGGTTCCCAGCTCGCCCTCTTCGCCAGATACAGCTATCACGCCTTCATCACCGACCGCGATGGGGAGACGCTGGAACTGGAGGCCGATCATCGCCGCCACGCCGAGGTCGAGAACGCCATACGCGACCTCAAGTACGGCGTCGGGCTGAACCACATGCCGTCGGCGCGCTTCGCCGCCAACGGCGCCTGGCTGGCGGTCCAGGTGATGGCGCATAACCTGGCCCGCTGGACGGCGCGGATTGGTCTGGGCGAGCGGACCGTGATCACCAAGACCCTCAGGCGGCGGGTCTTCGCTCTGGTGGGACGGATCACCCGCTCGGCGCGCCGCCTCACTTTGCATCTCCCCCGGCGCTGGCCTTGGGAAACCCAGTTCAGTCGCGCCTTGGCCCGGCTGCAAGCCATTCCGTTCCCGGCCTGACGGCCAGCCTGCAACTGACCCAACGTCCCCGCAATCTCGCGCCACCCCGGTCGCGAGAGTCCCCTGCTGCGTATCCTCTCGCCATCCCGCGCATCGCAACTCCCGCATAGGGCCTTAGGGGCCCTGTGCGGCGACTGAAGACCGTCCGCCGGCCTCCCATCTACCCCAAGACCCCAGGCCATCTCCCCTGTAGCTCCCTCACCCACCCCCTTCCGCTGTCCTCACGCCGTCCATCCGTGTCCTTCGGTGGATTCGGGCTAACAAGTGGTTGGTGGAGACGGGGGAGAGATGAACTCCCCGTCTACACAGGTGTCCAGGTCTGATTGGCGCCTGACGCTGTTGAAGTCGCAGCAAATCGATGACTGGGGGCTTGGGTCCATGGGCCATCTTTGGGTCCAAAGCCGGAGCGAAACAACAGTTGGTCGGACATGGCAGAACAAGGCCCGGAGGTTTAATATGGCCTGGTAGCATGTCCACACTCATCGCAAAGGGGAAAGACTTGGAACCGATCTCGTTCGAAAAGATTTCGTTAGGAAATGGCCTCGATGTAATCCTTCACGAAGACCACTCGCTGCCCCTGGTAGGCGTGAACGTCTGGTACCACGTGGGGTCCAAAGACGAAGAGCCAGGAAAGACGGGATACGCCCACCTCTTCGAGCATCTCATGTTCGAGGGGTCGAAGCATCACAATGCCAGCCATTTCGAGCCCCTTGTACAGCTGGGCGCCACGCTGAACGGCTCCACCAGCACAGATCGAACCAACTACTGGGAGGACCTACCATCGAATCACCTTGAGCTGGCTCTGTGGCTCGAGGCCGACCGTATGGGCTTCTTACTAGAGGCCTTGGACCAGGCCCGGTTTGATATCCAGCGAGACGTGGTAAAGAACGAGCGGCGTCAGAGCTATGAGAACCGTCCCTACGGCGTGAGCCGGTTGCGCCTGCAGGAGGCGGTGTACCCTCTTCCCCATCCCTACCATTGGCCCACCATTGGGTACCACGAGGACCTGGATGCGGCGACGTTGGAGGACGCGCACGCCTTCTTCCGACGCTTTTATACTCCTTCTAACGCCAGCTTAACCATCGCTGGAGACTTTGAACCGGAGGCGGCAGCGGAAATGGTGGAACGCTACTTTGGGGGCCTGCCTTCGGGCTCCGGCCTTTTTCGCACGACCCGCACCGACTCCCCCCTTCAAGGGCGCGTCCACCATACCCTATACGATCGGGTCCTGGTGCCCCGACTTTATCTGGCATGGCCCACGGTCCCTCGGTTTCACGCAGACGAGGCCCCCCTCGCCATTCTGGCTGATATCCTGGGCAACGGGAAAAGCTCCCGTCTGTACCGTGCCCTGGTGTATGAGCGTCGGGTCGCCCAGAGCGTAAGGGTCCATCACGACGCGGCGGAGATTGCTGGGGACTTCGAAGTGGAGATAACCGCCGCTGAGGGCCACACCAGCAAAGTGATGGAGGAGGCGTTGCTAACAGAGCTTCAGCGAATACAACATCAGCCTCCTAGCCCGGAAGAGGTAACCAGATCAAGGAATCGTCTTGAGTGGTATCACGTCCGCCAGATGGCGAATATCGGGGGCTTCGGGGGAAAGGCTAACCGTCTCAACTTCTTCAACGTCTTCGCGGGCGACCCAGTCATGGTAAACCATGACATAGAGCGGTTCCTGGCCGTCGATCCTGACGACGTGAGCCGTGTAGCCAATGCCTACCTAACTGATCACCGAGTACAGCTCCTGGTCCTTCCTGAACCGTCCCTGGCCCACGGTGTCTCAGATATAGACCGCAATGTCCGACCCACTCCCGCCACCCCGCGCCAGTTTGCGCCGCCAGCTCCACAGCGGCACCGCTTGTCTAACGGGCTGGAGCTCTTAGTAGTAGAGAAAAGGGCGATTCCAATGGTGGCCTTTGGCGTCGTTCTTAACACCGGCGCTGCCAGGGATCCCATGGCGTTGCCCGGACTAAGTGCGTTTACCACGACCATGCTCCAGGAGGGGACCACCTCCCGCTCCAGCAGCCAGATCGCTGAAGAATTCGAGTTCATGGGAAGCCAGCTTACGGCATCGGCCGGGAGAGAGCGCACAATCGTGGGAACCGAAACATTGACACGCCAATTCCCCATAGCCTTGGAACTGGTGTCTGATCTGCTGCAGAACCCGACCTTCCCCGACGGGGAGCTTGAGCGAGTTCGAAATGAGCGACTGACCGCCGTGCGCCGCCTGCGGGACGACCCCACGGCGCTAGCTGGCCAGGTAGCGCCTGGTCTCCTGTATGGAAGAGAGAGCCCTTATGGCCACCCGCTCAACGGCACCCTGGACCTGTTTGAGGCTCTGTCACGGGACGACCTGGTAGACCAGTTCCGTGCGAACTACGGCCCCGAGAGCGCCACCTTGGCCGTTGTAGGAGACGTTTCCTTGGAAGAGGTTGTTAAGCTGGCGGAGAGCTATCTGCAGGGCTGGAAAGGTGTTGGCCAAAAGGCCGACGCCGGGGAAGGTCCACCGAACACCCCGCGGCCTGATCCTACATCGCTGTATTTGCTGGACAAACCAGGCACCGCCCAGTCTGTGATCAGAGTCGGCTTTATCGGGGTGCCGCGACAGCATTCAGACTACTTTGCGCTTGTCCTACTTAATCACCTGTTTGGCGGCCAGTTCACGTCCCGTCTCAACATGAACCTTCGACAGGACAAGGGCTACAGCTACGGCTATCGCTCCTGGATAGAGTGGCATCGGCAGTCATCGTTGCTTCTTGCCGGAGGGAGCGTTCAGACTGCCGTCACTCGAGAGGCGGTGATGGAAACTCTCCGAGAGCTCGACGAGATTAGGGGTGAGCGGCCCGTCGGCGAGGAGGAGTTCTTAGCGGCCAGGACTGCGATATTGCGGCAGTTCCCCTCTTCGTTCGAAACGTGCTGGCAGGTCCTGGAACAGTTGGCCCAGATGGTTTTGTTTGACTTGCCCGTCGACTATTATCAGACCTTTAGCGCAAACGTCGAAGCAGTGTCCCTAGCCGATGTGCAGCGGGTGGCCGAAGAGCGTGTCGAGAGTCAAAGACTGATACTGGTGGTAGGTGATCATGACGAGGTGGGAGAGAAACTGCGAGCCCTCGGTCTCCCAATGCATCTAGTAGATGCCGAAGGTCGAGCCGTGTAATCGGATATTTGACTGCCCGTTAATGGGCACTCCCAAGCTGAGGTGGTTCACATCCCGTGACTGTAGATGGAGAGTCGCGCAGAGAAGGCTGCTTTGCCAGTCGAGCGTTAGAGACCTGAGCGGGAGTGTTGCGCATATTATCTTATCCCCTTAACCTAGACTGAGCTACGATCAAATTTGGAGAAAGATCAGACCATGACTCTTGCAAGCAGAATAAAGCTCGGAATGGCTATCCCGAAAGACTTTCCTGATGGCCGTGTGGATATGGCCCTCCTAAAAAAAGCCTCACAACGCGCGGAGGCCCTGGGGTTCGATAGCCTGTGGACCAATGAGAGCATCCTAGGTGGGACCCCTAATTTGGATGCGCTGGTTGTTCTTAGCTACGTCGCGTCAGTTACCGCCAATGTGCGTCTTGGGGTAGCGGTGCTGGTGTTTCCGTTACACAGCCCTGTACACGTTGCCAGGAGGGTGGCGTCAATAGACCAGGTGAGCGGCGGCCGGGTGACGGTTGGGCTTGGCTTAGGGAACCCCGATGAGCCCTACGCAGCCTTTGGCCTGACGGCGGAGCGACGCGTTCGGCGATTCGAAGAGGGAGTTCAGCTCATGAAGGCGCTGTGGACGGAGTCTACTGTGGACCATCATGGAGAGTTTTACGATCTTTCAGGCGCCATGATGGAGCCCAAGCCGATCCAGCATCCCCATCCGCCTGTGTGGTTCGGCGGTGCTCATCCCAACGCCTTGCGCCGCTCGGTCAGGATGTCTGATGCGTGGATGGGTGCCGGGGCTTCTTCAAGCGCTGACTTCAAAGCGCGGGTACCACAAATCCGGCAGTTTCTGGAAGCAGAGGGCCGCGACCCTGCATCCTTCACCATCTCCAAGCGCATCTACATCGCCGTCGATTCTGACGAGGCGCGAGCGGAGCGCGAACTGAGACGGAGGTTCGGGGACAGGGCCTCCGAGATATGTGTTTGGGGCAGCCCGGAGCGATGCGCTGAGCAGTTGGAGGATGTTGCCTCCGTTGGGGTAGACCACTTGCTCCTGCACCCAGTGTACGCGTTGGAAGAGCAACTGGAGGCATTAGCAGAGGTTGCGGGGCTGAAGTAACCCGGCGCCTCTTCGTAACCTCTCCCTGCAATCCGGCCTTCACTCCTCTATTTAGGGAACTCCGTAGGAGAGTTGACAAATGAGTAGAAAACAGATACAATACTCCTTAGAACAGTTGACAACCGAAAGGAGTATGAAGATGGCAAAAAAGCGACGCGCAACGACAATCAGCCTGTTTGACCTGATGACTAGGTACCCGACCGAGCAGCACGCAATCGACTACTTGGAGCGCATCCGGTGGGGCGACAAGCCGTGCTGCACTCGCTGCGGAGACCTGGGGAAAATCACGGTGCAACCGAAGCATCCAGGCCGCTATTGGTGTGGTTCGTGTCGGCATTATTTCACGGCGCGGACGGGTACTCCGCTCGAATACGCGAAGGTCGATGTCCGCAAGTGGCTGTTTGCAGGGTACCTGCTCATGACGGCCCGCAAGGGCATCAGCGCGATGCAGCTATCGAAGGAGCTTTCAGTCCAGTACAACACCGCGTGGTACATGCTCCACCGCCTGCGGATTAGCTGCGGTGGTCACATGCAGGCCCTACGCGGCACGGTGGAGATTGATGAGACCTATCTAGGAGGGAAGGAGGGGAACAAACACGCCAGCAAGCGCCTGAACGTCGGCGGCGGCCCCGGTGGGAAAACCGCAGTCCTGGGGATGCGGGAGCGGGGCGGGCGCGTCAACGCAGCGCCGGTTGCCAATGCTGATAAGCCGACGGTGGCGATGGCGGTCCACGACAACATTGAGCTTGGCTCTACCGTCTACACCGATGGGGCCAGGACGTACGACCACGCTGCGGGCCTGTTCTACCAGCACGATAGCGTGAACCACGGCGCGGGCGAGTACGTTCGCGGCAAGGTGCACACGAACGGCATGGAGAGCGTTTGGGCCGTGCTCAAGCGCGGCTACTACGGGGTCTATCACGGATGGAGCCGCAAGCATATGCGGGCCTACGTGGACGAATTCACGTTCCGGCTCAACGAGGGGAATTGCGAGATCGATACCGAAGAGCGACTGGTTTCACTGTTTCAAGGGATGCCCGGAAAGACCATAACCTACGCACAGCTTACAGCGTGAAGGAGAATATGATGGCCTTCAGTAAGAAACAAGAGAAAGCACTGGAGCAATCAACTCGGATGATGCTAGGGCCGCAACAGCCCTCACGTGAAAAGGAGGAGACTACTTATAGGTGCAGAGTTGATGCTTCACGAGTTGAAAGTGCCTTGCAGGAGTTAGAACGGCTTGAACTTGCCCCTGAACTTTTTGAAGACTTCCTCGCTACTTTCAGTGATGGTTGGGCCATTGAATTTGTAGCCGACCCCACAAAAGGGGCAGGAGAACCCCTCGTCCGGGCTGTCTTCAATCTCCCGGAGCGTTTTGTTGAATGCCTTGCTGCATTGAAGGCAAGTAAAGTCTAGCCGTGCGTTTCTGTCGATTTCCATCACTCCCTCGATTTTGGCGCGATAGCTTTGAGGATCGACCCTACTAGGAGCATAGGGATGCTGATGACTAATCCAACCATCCCGGTCGTCATAGCTCCAGTCATCACGCCTTCCGCGTCCGGGTCGCCTGCTACTGTACCAAGGCCCGCCACGCAGCCAACCCCGCAGGAGGTGAGACTTATAATCAGGACAGCTAAACCGCCCCACAGTAAGAACCTTGCAAGCCGTTGCATGATAGAAACCTCTAGGATGTACCTTGAGGAGCACTGCCCAGCCAATCGCGATACTGACTCACTAAACGAGGAGGAGAATCTTGTACAGTTTCACACCGACTGCAATAACGAACGGATATAGGTCTATTAAGGAGAGGTTCAATCTCTTGAAGCGGCGTCAAGAGAGAAGAATCGAAGCACTCTGGGCACCAGCGATGTTCAAGGTCGGAGCCATCATGGATATCTTCTTGAAGCCGCCGAACAACTCCATCGTCCGCTTCATCCCGAACAAAACGAGGCGCTTCTTCTGGTGGCGTATGTACCGACTCCACCGGTACTGCTTTATCCGCACATGCCACGTTCAGCACAAGGAACATGATCGACTCAACGCTTGCATGGAACGCCTTGGCTTCCACAATGCGTTCCATGATGTTTTTAGTGGCATTAGCCAGTTCTTCGGGGATAGGGAGTCCGTTGATCGTGTTGCTGCCCAAGAGAAGTCCTTTCTCCTGGAGCATCCGCAGGAGATGAACGCAATCGTCAATGTCGCGAATGACGGACTCGCTGAGGCCGAAGCTAGGGGGCGTGGTCATGGCTATAACCTCCTAAGACAGCTTGATGCTAAAGGATACCCTGTTCGGGGGGTTGTGTCAACTTTACTACGGAATTCCCTCTATTTATCAGCCTGCCTCTCCCCAAGAATGCTGGGAACCCTGATCCCAAGCTCTCAGTCGCTTAGGCCGTAACTTTTACCCGACAAGGAAGGCACACTACGCCCCTCTTTTTCCGTACAATGTCGCCATCAACTACTTGTTGCCGAGGAGGGTAGACATGCCGATAGAAAGGATCCAACCCGAGGGACTAAACCGCCCCACCGGGTACACTCAAATCGTGAGGGTAGGGAACCTAGCCTTCGTTGCCGGACAGACGGCGTCCGATTCTTCTGGAAGCGTCGTGGGTGCCGGCAACTTTGAGGTGCAGGCCGATCAGGTATATGAAAACATCAAGACCGCTCTCGCGTCGGTCGGAGCCGACCTCTCTAGCTTGATAAAGACCACTACTTACCTGACTCGTACCGAGGATATAGAGGGCTATCGGCGAGCGCGGATCAAGCATATCCCCACAGACCTGCCGGCTAGCACGCTTCTCTTCATCAATCGACTAGCGCACCCTGACTACCTTATCGAGATCGAGGCTATCGCCGCGCTGGACTGAAGAGAATTAGCTGGCGTGAGTCTGACAAAAGAAGGGCCTCCGGCCAAGAACAGCCCGAATGCCACGGCCCGCGTTCGTGGTGGAGACGGGAGGGGGGGAGTTGATTTATACCTGAACGCAAGATGAGCGTTCTGGTAGCGGCGATCTGCCGACCGACGCCGACTTTCCATTCCTGGCCTTTAGGAAAATAAGGGGACGCTCTCGACGCGCTCAGGCACCTCATTACCTGTACGAACGCCATGGCTGACCCTGGTGGCTTCCTGCGATGGAACTATCCGCCCGAACTGCCGTTTCACACGGCTGCCTATGATTGAACCATCTCTTCGAAAGAAGGCTCGGGCATTCCTTCCTCCCATGTAAGGTCGCGGATCTCAAGCCTGTTTCCGCTTGGATCGGAGAAATACAGCTCCTTTCCTGGGAAATGACCTTTTGCACGGTAGACAAGTCCGGCGATCGGGATGTTTCCTTCGTGAAAAACCTTGCACGCCTGAACAAATGTCTCAGGGCTAACTGTGAACGAATAGTGGACACCTTCATCTCTTTCAGACATATCCTTCACGGGTTGCGCACGCTCGCACAGCAGGATGTTGTGGTCCCCAACGTTGAAGCAGGACATGCGGGAGTTGCCTAGACGTCCCCGCGATTCTAGGCCGAGCAGATCCCCGTAAAACTTTTCTGACTCTTCCAGGTTGTTGACAGGAATCGACCAGTGGGTAACGCCCTCAATTTTCAGTATCCCCATAGTAGCCTCCTTAGAGTGTGGACGATATAACTTTTCTTCATTTTGGGCAAGCGTTTGTTAGGCAGAGACGAGGCGTTGAGGCTGGCCTAGCAGCAGGAGGCCACTGGGTCATACTCACTGGCGCCGGCAAAACACGGCGATGGAGGTGACGACAGTCCTCCTATATCGATGGACGCTTCTTATGCCACTTTGTGGCCTCCTGATAGGCGTGAGCGACCCGCAAAATAATTCGCTCGTCCACGTCGCGACCCACAAGTTGGAGGCCCACGGGGAACTTGCCGCCTTTGGCAAAACCGCAAGGGATAGACAAAGCCGGAACGCCTGCCTGGCTGGCCAGTCCGTTTAGGTATGCGGCCCGGGACCGGGCAGGCACCGTACGCCCACGGATCGATGCCGTGGTGGCATCCCACCGGTCGGCGATGGTGTTGCCTGTGGGCATGGCCACCAGGTCTACCTTAGTCAAAATATCGACGATTTCCTGGCGAATGGCAGCGCGCTTGTGCAGCCCATGCACGTAGTCATCGACTGTCTGTTTTCTACCCCGCTCTATCTGAGGATGCAACTCCCACCATCCCTCTAGTATCTCCTTGGAAAAGTTGTCCTCCAACCACACCGAGGCTTCAGCCGCCAGGGAGTTGCTCCTAGCCCCTTCTGCCAGCGGCATTGACACCTCTACGATCTCAGCCCCAAGTTCCTCTAGTACGCCGATGGCCTTGCGCACCGCGGTCTCCTCGTCCTCGTTGATCCACTCCTTCCAAACCCAGTTATCTCTGGGAACGCCTATGCGCAGGCCGTTGATGCCCCGACGTAGGCTCAAGCGGTATCGCGACCGGGGCAGATTCAGGCTGACCAGGTCTTTGGGATCGTAGCATGCCAGCACCTCCATAAGGATGGCACAGTCCTCGGAGGTCTTGCACAAAGGGCCCGCCTGGTCGGAGGTCCAGGAGGAGGCCCGGACGCCGAAGCGACTGATACGGCCAAAGGTGGCCTTCATGCCTGTGAGCCCACAGTTACTGGCGGGATGACGCACTGAGCCGCCAGTGTCGCTGCCTATGGAGAAGAGACCGATGCCCGCAGCGACGGCGGAGGCGGAGCCGCTACTGGAGGTGCCAGGGCTTGTCTGCGGGTCCCAGGGGCTGAAGCACATGACGGGCGTATCCCCACGGCCTATGTGGGAGTACACCTTGCCCAGCAGGACGGCGCCAGCCTCCTCTAGCAGGGTGTGGACAGTGGCATCCTCCTGAGGTTTGAAGTCTATGAGGCGCGGGTGGCCAAAGGTGGTGCGCACCTCCTTGGTGGCGATGACGTCTTTGAGGGTGTAGGGGATACCGTGCAAGGGGCCGCGGTACTGGCCGGCTATAATCTCTTTTTCCGCCTGCTGGGCCCGTTTAAGGGCGTATTCAGGAGCCAAAGTGGTGAAAGCGTGGAGGGTGGGGTCGAGCCGTTCGGACCGCTCTAACGAGGCTTTAGCCAGCTCCACAGGAGAAAGCCTGCGACGCTTGATGAGGGGGCCCAACTCGGCGATGGTGGCGTCCATGAGGCTCAGATCACCAGTAGTAATGGCATCTCTCCTCGAGCGGTTGGGTAGGCATTGGCAACCTTGTTTGTCCCGAAGCTTTGACGTCGGCAGGTCCAGCCGTATCGCCCTAAACTCCAGCGAGCTCTAGGTTGTAGAACCGCTCGGCGTTACCATGAAGAATCGCCGCTTTATCCGCTGATGTTAGGTCTTCTTTCTTAAGAAGCTCCCGTATCGCGTCTTTACAGGTTGCGTTGTTCACCTCATGAGGGAAGTCCGAGGAAAACATGAAGGCCTCATTGCCAACCGTGTTGACTAAATAGGGCAGGGCTGCTTCATCTCCCTCAACCCCCACAAAGAGTCTACCAGCTTTGACCTGCTTGACAATGTAGTCGGAGACCGTCTCCCTTGGCGCCAAGCGGAAAGACTCTCCTCTTGGATCGTACGGGATGTGGCTCTTATATGAACTTGAAAAACGCTCCAAAGCCATGACGAACCAGCCTACTCCACCCTCGAGGAAAGCCAGCCTGACGTTGGGGAACCTGTCAAAAATACCATTGAACAACATGCCGGCGAAAGAAATCGTGATACCGAAGGGATGGCCCATAGCATGGGTAGCGGCGAAGACGTTCAGGTCATCGAACCCGAGGCCGCTGTGGCTCCCCCCATGGACAGCTAGGCAGCATCCGAGTCGGTCCGCCTCCGCATAGATCGGCCAGTACTCCTTGGAGCCCAGGTGGGCTTTCAAGCCTGTTGATGGAAGCATGGCGCCACACATCCCCAGGTCTTGGACCACCCGTCGCAACTCCACTACTGCCGCCTCCGGTTCCTGCATGGGGATGAGCCCCATTCCTTTGAAACGAGGGTTATCCTTCAGGTATGTTTCATACAGCCAGTTGTTGTATGCCTTGGTGACGGCGATGCTCCAGTCAAGGTCAATTATTCTTCCATAGGACAGGCCGACCGTGGGGTACAGGACAGCTGTATCGATCCCGACATCCTGAAGGAAATCCATCCACCCCTCAGGGCCTGGGTCCTGAAAAGAACCTGGCGGGTTTATGGACGGCTGGGAATGCATGTGATCAAGAGGTGGAAATACGCCACGCCTACGAATGTTTCTAAGATCATCGTAGATTGGCGGCATGAACTTTAAAATCGCCTCGAAGTCTTCAAAGATGTGCCCGTCTCCATCGATGATCCTTTCAAGATTCACAGAGGCCATGACATCATCTCCTTAAAGGGAGTTACAATGGATTACCCACCCTCCGCCATACCAGGCCTATCGAGCCGCGCTGCCTATTGTACTCCAACCCGGTACACGCGTCACTTTAGCGCAAGGAGTGCCTTGGTCTATCCCCATGTTGTTTTTCCTGGGCGTCACTGCCTGTGCTGGCGGCTAGGAGCGGGTTGGGCCCACTTGCCACTTACAAGGCAGTGGTACGGTTCGTCAGCAATGAAAGCTTAGTTGTGCGGGATAATAGTATGTGGGGTAGCTACCCAGATGGTGCACCATCTGGTCTCTTATTTTCCCAAGGGGCACCTTGGGACGGGCATGAGTCCATGGCGGCCCTTCTTCAATCTGGTCTGGCTGACCTGAGCTCCTTCCAACGCGAAGAGCTGGCGGGGAGATGGTCAAGGCTAGCGCCCTACGACAATTTGATCACCATCGACCAGGGCCTGTTCCTCTTGTGGACAAGATAACACTCCTTGGGGGAATTAGCGCTATGAGCCAGGGCCTGACTTCGAGAATTGACCCCTTTTGGGGGCTATGTTACCCTTCGCTTCAGGCTCCTGAACGATATAGACAGCTCATAGTGCGCTAAGGAAGGCCACCCATGATTCCGATGCTACCCAGCGAGAAGCTATCGGAGATGCTTCGCAGGATGTTTCTGATACGCCGGTTTGAGGAGAGTTGCATCGTAGCGTGGCACGAAGGCAATGTGCCTGGCCACTACCATGTGTACATCGGTCAGGAGGCCACAGGTGTAGGAGTCGCAGCGGCCCTGGAGCCGGATGACTACCTCTTCAGTACTCATCGGAACCATGGGCACCTCCTCGCCCGCGGGGCTGATCCGGGAAAGGCCATGGCGGAAATCATGGGAAAGGCCACGGGTTACGCCAAAGGCAAAGCTGGCACGCTGCACGGCACCGCCCCGGAGATAAAGATTCCGACTAGCTCAGCTATCGTAGGGGGAAACATCCCAATCTCCGTGGGGGCTGCGTTCGCCCTCCAGCACCGCAAACAGCCCAACGTGAGCGTCATGATGTTTGGGGATGGCTCTATGGAGGAGGGAGCCTTCTACGAGGCCCTTAACCTGGCGTCGTTGTGGAAGCTGCCGGTGCTCTTCGTTTGCGAGAATAATAGCTGGGGCATGTCACGTGCCCCTGGGCAGGCGAGCTACCATTCGCCAAACCTGGCCGCCCGCGAGCTATTGGACGTGGCGAAGGCCCTGAACGTAGCAGCGGTGGCTGTAGACGGTGCGGACTTTGGCGCAGTCTATCAGGTAACGCAAGATGCAAGGGAGCGGGCTCTCTCGGCAGACGGCGCCACGTTCATTGAAGCTCGGACCCCTCAATGGCCGGGGGGATCATGGCCGGAACTGGTAACCGGAATTACGGACATCACTCGGGCTTGGACCGGCCGTGTCCCCCGCCAGTACACAAGACTTCGCAGCTGGTTTCTTCAAGATGACCCGCTGCTGCGGCTGGCCCGCGAGCTTACCATTACGGGGGTCTTCAGTCGCCGTGAAATTCGGGCCCTGGACGCGGAAGTCCAGCAGCAGATGGGTGAGGCCATGCGGTTTGCTATGGAAAGCCCGTGGCCCCTGGAGGAAGAGGCGCTGACCGACGTGTGGCCTCCCTAGCCGATCCCAGTCTTTGAGATAGGACATGTGCCATGGCAGAGACAACCTTTGGAGAAGCGAAGATCGAAGCCGTCGCAGACGCGATGCGCCGAGATGATCGAGTGGTGATTATCGGAGGGGCCAACTTTACCGGGCTCCATCACAAGTCTATCACTGCACCCCTGTTCCAGGAGTTCGACGACCGGATCATGCGGACACCCATCTCCGAGCTGGGATTCGTAGGCTTGGGCATTGGAGCGGCCATTGCAGGGCTGCGGCCCATCGTGACCATCGGGACAGGGACCTTCGCCTTCGAAGCATGGCCGCAGATCGTCAACGAGGCGCCCGTTATTTATTACATGACTGGCGGCCAGACCAAGGTGCCCGTTGTATTCCATGCCCTGGTGGGAATACGGACCGGCGGCGCTGCCCAGCACTCGGCTCGTCCCCAGGCCATGCTCATGCAGGCCCCTGGGCTCCAGATCATCGCCCCCTCCGTGGCCTCGGACATGAAGGGTATGATCCAGGACGTGCTCGACAGCGAGCGGCCCACCTTCTGGATCGATCACGCTCTCCTAGTCCCCGAGCGATGGGAGGTCCCCGACGGGGCCTCATCCCTGCCTCTGGGCAAGGCACGCATTGTGCGCGAAGGCAGGGACGTAACCATAGTGGGTTACTCTATTGACCTAGTGCGTGCCTTGAAGGCAGCGGATCAGCTAGCCCAGGAACGGATCGAGGCGGAGGTGGTCGACCTTCGGACCCTGGCACCTCTCGACCGGGACACAGTGTTGAACTCAGTGGCCAAGACCGGGCGTTTGGTAGTGGCGGACGAATGCTCCCCCGCATGTAGTGTTTCAGCAGAGATAGCGGCTATAGTTGCGGAGGAGGGGCTCAGCAGCTTGAAGAAGCCGGTGAGAAGGGTGAATTTCCCTGATACTCCCGTGCCCGCAAGTCCTCCGCTGGAGGAGTCGCTCATACCAAATGTTGGCAAGATCATAGCTGCGGCCAAGGGACTGATGTAGGCAGAGAAGCGATCGCTCAAGTAGCTGTTGGTTGGAAGAAATACAGCGTTATCTCCTCCGTGATGTCCTCCCACACAACCTCCACTGGCATTCCTATATACAGATCCTCGTTGGCGCAACCTACAATGTTGCTTACCATACGGATGCCAGGGATGTCGTCGAGTTCCACCAGGGCCAGGTTATACGGTACCTTATCGCGAAAGAAGCCGCTGAAAGCCTGATGGCATATAGCGAACGTGTACACAGTACCCCTTCCGCTTACCTGTGCCCAGTTCACGTCGAATGAATGGCACCATACGCAAACCGGTTGGGGGTAATGCCGGTAGTTGCCGCAGTTGGCGCATTGTTAGTAACGACATCCCCACTAAGGTCTAGGACAACAACGTCAGTGAACGTGCCTCCCGTGTCTATGCCGATGACATACGTCATATCGTTTGTTTGCATACCCAACCTCTACTGTTTTGTCCTTGCCAAATGGAGGGCGTTTGCCGAACACCCTAGTGCCCGATGCGCACCATACTGGCGGCTGTCGCCGCCGGTGCGACTCTATGGCGAAGGTAAGCATAAGGCCCACACTTTGTGGTTTCAAGCCATCAGATATACGATTACCTCGTCTGCCCATGCGGAATGTAAATGAACGGCAATTTCCACTTTATCGCGAAGCTGAGCCGTAGATACTGCACGGGGATACGTGTGGGTACTACAGCAGGAACCTATTGGTTATCCCGGTGTCAACCGTTACCAGCGGGGATGCGGCGGACCGGGTGGGGGAGGTGCTCTGGAGGCTGGGATAGGGGGTAATTGCCGTCAAAATGGACACAACTGTGAACGCCCCAATGATCTCGGGGCTGTTTCATATCCAAAAAGCTGGTACCCCTGCCGGGACTCGAACCCGGGCACGCGGTTTAGGAAACCACTGCTCTATCCTCTGAGCTACAGGGGCACGGCCGACATCATCATAGCAAGCTCTCCCCAATGGGCGCAACCTAACGGCTCTCACGGCGCCAGGGCTATGAGTATCACCCCCAGGACGCTCGCTATTCCATCAGCCTTGCCTTGACGCCTCATTCCGACCTAGAATTGGCCCAACAATCATTCCTGCTATTGCCTATCCTCGTTACCTTGCGTGTGAGAGGAGTCTCATGGCCCAGCAAACCGCTAAGAGGTCGATGCCCAAGTACGAGGTGCTTAAAGATGGGGACGTAATGGTCCCTATGCGGGACGGCACGCGCCTGGCCACCGATATCTACTTCCCAGCGAAGGACGGCAGCCGCCTCGCTGGCCCCTTACCCACAATCATGGAGCGGACTCCCTACGACAAGGATACGCCCGACCGAAGAAGGACAGCTCTCTACTTCGGTAGCCGGGGGTACATTGTGGCCTTCCAGGACGTCCGCGGTCGCTTCGAGTCGGAGGGCACCTTCGTCAAGTACCTGGACGACCCCAGCGATGGGTACGATACGGTGGAGTGGGTAGCTCGCCAGCCCTGGTCCAATGGGAGGGTGGGCACTTTCGGCATATCCTACGGCGCTCACACTCAGGCCGCCCTGGCCGTGAACAACCCGCCGCACCTCACATGTACCTTCATGGACTGCGGCGGCTTCACCAACGCCTACGACAACTCCTGCCGCAACGGCGGCACCTTCGAGCTGCGGCAGATCACCTGGGCCTTCACCAACGCCAAGACAGGGAAGGAGGCATCCGAGGACCCAAAGGTCAAGGCTGCCCTGGAGGCCGAGGACCTGCGCCGCTGGTTCCAGCGTACACCCTGGAAGAAGGGCCATTCGCCCCTGCGCTGGGCGCCGGAGTACGAAGAGTACATCTTCGACATGTGGACCAGGGCCGACTTCGACGACTACTGGAAGCAGAAGGGCATCTGCAACGAGCTTTTCTTCGACCAGTATGCCGACGTGCCTCAGCTGCACATGGGTAGCTGGTACGACCCCTACGCTCGCACTACCACCCGCAACTTCATTGGCCTTTCCTCCATCAAGAAGGGGCCGATACGCCTGCTGATGGGCCCCTGGACCCACGGTGCCCACGACGTAACCTTTGCTGGCGACGTGGACTTCGGCCCTCAGGCTGCCATCGAGGTCAACTTGGCCGAAGACTACGACGACCTGCGTCTACGCTGGTTCGACCGCTGGCTCAAGGAGATGGACAATGAAGTCGATCGAGAGGCGCCGGCGTGGATCTTCGTCATGGGCGGCGGCGACGGCCGAAAGACCAGTGATGGCCGCCTAAACCACGGCGGCCGGTGGCGGGAGGAGCATGAGTGGCCCCCGGCTCGCATACGCTACACCGAGCTCTACCTCCAGGCCGATGGCTCACTGAGCACAGAAAAGCCCAGGCCTAGCGTCGAGCCCAGCCGCTACCTCTTCGACCCCAGGGACCCGGTGCCCACCATCGTGGGAAACATCTCCTCCGGGGCGGACATCATGCAGGGGGGCGCCTTCCACCAGCAGGAGAGCCCTCGCTTCTACGGCTGCAGGGAGCCCTACCTTCCCCTGGCCTCTCGCCACGACGTCCTGGTCTTCCAGACCTCTCCCCTGGAGGAGGATCTGGAGGTCACGGGGCCGGTGGCTGTTAAGCTGTGGGCCTCCTCGTCGGCGGTGGATACCGACTTCACGGCCAAGCTGATAGACGTTCATCCACCCAACGAGGACTACCCGCAAGGCTTCGACATGAACATCAGCGACGGCATCATACGGGCCAGGTATCGCAACTCCTTAGAGAAGCCGGAGTTTATGGCGCCAGGACAGGTGTACCCCTTCACCATCGAGCTGTACCCCACCAGCAACCTCTTCTCCAAGGGCCATCGGATACGTGTGGACATATCCAGCAGCAACTTCCCTAGGCTGGATATCAACCCCAATACCGGAGAGCCCCTGGGCCTTAGCCGTCGTACCCTGGTGGCCGAGAACGCCATATACCGCGACGCCGACCACCCCTCCCATATTCTGCTGCCGGTGATGCCGACGAGCTAGCCCCACCCCTGGCAACACCATCGAAGGTACTAGTCCACGCGCCGTAACGCCCGCCCAGGCATGTTTCCTGTATGCTGGCCCTGGTCGATGACCACCTGGCCGTTGACTATCACGTAGTGGATGCCCTGGGGGAACTGCTTGGGTTGCTCCAGGGTCGCAGGGGAGCGCACCGTGCCAGGGTCGAAGACCACCATGTCGGCGGCGAAACCGTCCCGCAGGATGCCCCGGTCGCTGAGGCCAAGGCACTGGGCCGGGAAGGAGGTCATCTTACGAATGGCTTCCGGCAGGTCCAGGAGGCCCTCTTCTCGCACCAGGTCTCCCAGGACGGTGGGGAAGCAGCCGTAGGTGCGGGGGTTGGGGTGCTCGCCGATGAGGACGCCGTCGCTGCCTATGGTGGCGCCGGGGTGCTTGATGAAGTCACGGATGTTCACCGGACTCCCTACGACGCCTATGTAGGCCAGGTTCATATCCTCGGCCAGGAGGACCTCGCACAGGGCGTCGATGGGGCTTTTGCCCAGGGCCGATGCGATGTCCGCCATGGACATGCCGTCCAATGGCAGGTACTCCTGCTTAGTGAAGCCGGTAATCAGGACGGCGTGCAGGTTGCGACCCTGGAAGCCGGGGTCCTGGCCCATGCGAGAGCGCTCGTCTGAGTCCTGCATTCGCTCCCGCATACGCCGGGTGCCTCCGTTGTGGGCCCACTCGGGGATAATGGCCACCAGGCGGGTGCTGGTGTAGGGATAGGGATAGATGTCGAAGGTGACCTGCACCCCATCCTGGCCGGCGGCGTCCGTCAGCGAAAGGAGGCGGCGGGCCGCGCCGGGGGCCGTCATGCGGCTTGCGAAGTGGGATATATGGACGGCCACTCCGCTCTGCCGGCCAATGTCCAGGGCCTCGCGGAAGGGGTCCATGAAGCGGTCTCCCAGGGGGTAGCGTACGTGGGTTACGTAGAAGCCACCCTGTCGGCGGACCTGTTTGCATAGCTCCGTTAGCTCCTCGGTGGACGCGTAGCTACCTGGAGGGTAGTTGAGGCCAGTGGACATGCCGAAGGCCCCCTCCTCCATGCCGTTACGCAGCAGGTCCAGCATGCGCTGGGCCTCGCTGGAGGTGGGACGCCGCTCCTCCCATCCTACGGCGGCGATTCGCAGGGGAGAGTTGCCTATGACGTAGGCCACGTTCACCGACACCTTGTTGTCGAAGGCCGACAGGTACTCCTCCACCGAAGTCCAGGAGGCCCCTTTGGGAGGCCGTCCGTCCAGGCCGGCGTTCAGCTCGGCGAAGGCCTGAAAGTCCTCCGGAGACAGGAAGGGGGCGTAGGAGTTGCCGTCCACGCCGATGAGTTCGGTGGTGACGCCCTGGCGGACCTTGGGTTCGTGCTTGGGCTCGGTGAGGATGACCAGGCCGGAGTGGGCGTGCATGTCGATGAAGCCGGGACACACGGCCAGACCCGTGGCGTCGATGGTCTGGGTCGCCGGGGCCCCGGAGGTGTCGCCCCGCAGGAGCCGCAGGCGCCCCTCCTCCACGGCCACCGTGGCCTGGAACCAGGGGGCCCCGGTGCCGTCGTAGACTCGGCCGTTGCGGATCAGCAGGTCATCCATGGTGCTTCCGTAGAGCATATAGGCTTGCCATAGATTGTTTTTCCTGGGAGTCGGTTGCTTTCACGTAAAGTCTCCAATGCTTTTAGCAAAAGGCGGGTGCTGTCTTTCCCACCCACCCGCCCTCAATTAGTTTGAGAATGCGAGGGGACACCCCTCGCGCTCCCCGGGTAAGGGGGCACAGCCCCCTTACCGATCCCCCGATGGAATTGGGCGCGTCCAGTATACAGGGGAAGTTGGCAATGAGATAAGAGGAGGATGGTAGAGGCCGGCCCTCTGCTGTGGTTAGTGTGTAGGTTCGTGGGCCGCGGCTAGGAATGTGTGCTATTGGAGAGGTGGAAGTACTTTGGGGTGTCTGATACCTGACAGTTTTCGTCCAGAGTTATTGGAAGTATGAGGTGGTACCCAAAAACTAGACAACTGGCTAAGAGAGAGTCCAGCTCCTAAAATAACCGGCAACTAACCGACGTGGAGGAGCAGGACATGAAGCAGACGAGGAATAAGCACAGTCCGGCGTTCAAGGCCAAGGTGGCCCTGGCCGCCCTTGCGGGGGAAGAGACCATCGCCCAGCTGGCCAGCCGATTTGAGGTCCATCCCAGTCAGATTCACGCCTGGAAAAGGGCCCTGGTGGAAGGAGCCCCGGAGCTATTTGCCACCAATCAGAAATCCCAGGAGAAAGCCAAGGAAGCTCAGATTAACCACCTCTACCGGCACATCGGCCAGCTGAAGGTGGAACGCGATTTTTTGTCGGAAAGGTCCGGTCTATGAGTCGCAGCATACGGCGAGCCATGATAGACCGAGACCACCAGCAGCTGTCTTTGGTGCGTCAATGTATCCTGCTGGACGTCAGCCGGGCCTCGGTGTACTACCGGCCGGTACCGACCAGGGCAGAAGACCTGGAGTTGATGGCCCTGATGGACCGTCAGTATTTGAAGACCCCCTTCTACGGCTCCAGGAAGATGAAGGCCTGGCTGCTGCAACAGGGCTATCTGGTGAGCCGAAAAAGGGTTCGAAGGCTGATGCGGTTGATGGGTCTGGAAGCGATCTACCGGCGTCCCAACACCAGCAAACCAGCGCCGGGACACCGGATCTTTCCCTATCTGCTGAAGGGAGTGGAGGTTAATCGGGTCGACCAGGTCTGGGCCGCGGACATCACCTACATCCCCATGGCGAAGGGCTTCCTGTACCTGGTGGCCATCATGGACTGGCACAGCCGGCACGTGCTGGCCTGGAAGCTCTCCAACACCATGGACACCAGCTTCTGCGTGGCGGCGTTGGAGGAAGCCCTGGGTAAGGGACGACCGGAGATATTCAACACCGACCAAGGGAGTCAGTTCACCAGTGAGGCCTTTACCCAGACGTTGCAGGAGCAGAGGGTCCAGGTCAGCATGGATGGTAAGGGTAGGTACCTGGACAACATCTTCGTGGAGCGGCTGTGGCGGAGCATCAAGTACGAGGAGGTGTATCTGAAAGCTTACCAGACCGTCGCCGAGGCCCGAACTGGGATCAATGCCTACCTGGAGTTCTACAACCGGCAGAGGCCTCACCAGGCTTTGGGCTACCGGACCCCAGCAGAGGTGTACCAACATGGCCAGGAAGAAAGGGGAGCAGCAGCTGAAGAAGCAGGGCTGCCATCGGGCTTGGTGAAACCTAGCGCAGGGGTGGGAGACTCTCTTAATTTAGCCCTCGTGCTGTCTTAATAATGGGGTCCACCTTATTTCGATTCGTTGCCGAGCATCGAGTAATGCGAGTCCTCACTGGGAAATCGTGTCCAATTAACTCTACTGCCGTCGCTCACGCCCACTAGGAGATAAATTTCGCCGGCACCAAGAGCTTCGTGCTCGTCTAGGGCTTCGAGTCGCGTTATCCGAACCGACACTCCGGGACCAGAGGCAGGCGTCGTGCTCGGCGCTGGAGCAGCGGTCGACGTTGGAGTAGCGATGGCCGAAAGGTCTGTCGGTCCGGTGTTTTGAACATCATCCCTCCCCAAGATTAGGCTCTGGAGCGACTCCACGACGTTCCCTTGGCCAGAGGCACTTCGCGTCACGCCTACCCCTGCCAGCGCGAACTTTGAGTCGATGCTGACCTCGACCTCCCCTCCTTGCCTTATGACCTGTAGCGCAATGTCTTGGATGTCGTCCGTTGGCAGCAACACCTTCACCGGAACCGTTATCGACTCACCCGGAGAGAGCCATTGCCCCGCCGTAGTCGCCGCCAGTGTGCCCTCTTTGCCTTCCAGGGATACCCTGTGTTCAGTCTTCGGTAGGTACACGGGTAAGAAGCTCCTGTTCCGAACCTCAGCAGTCGCCTCGATGTTCACCCCATCTATAACGGATTTAATCGCCGCCAATGCAGTCCCACCGCCCGTAAAGTAGGCGACCGCAGTTAACAGCAACGTATCAATCCCTATGCCCAACTCAGGGGTCACTCCATCCACGCTGACTACCTTGGTCTCCACCCTTGCATAGGAGTAAAGGGTCAGGCCCAGGAGGATGAGCACCACAATGAACAGAATTCCAAGGCCTTTGAGCGTAGTGCCCCCCTTTTCCCGCCCCTCCCTGGCACCCCTGCCCATCTTCGAACGGTAATCGGCTCTATATCTAATAATTCAGCAAGCTGGGATTGACTAAAATCTACTGAGGGACGAGGGGAAAGATGGTCGGGGTGAGAGGATTCGAACCTCTGACCCCCTGCACCCCATGCAGGTGCGCTACCAGGCTGCGCCACACCCCGGCCAAACAGAGGATAGCATAGCGGCACTTTTCAGACAATAAAGGACATCTCAAAAGAGACCAGGAGCCGCTGCCTGTATTGCCTATCTGACCCCGTCGGCGAGCAAACAGAGATCGTTTGCGCCAATTGCGAGGGTCATCTAGGTCGTGTATTTATTGGAGAGCGCTTTACTGAATGTTGGCAATCTTTATTGGTACCCTCCAATATGTTCGATCCCATTAAAATTGGTGGAAAACGTCAAATAGAATCGACTTGGCTTCAAAGAAAGATCCCGGAGTATTCGGGTTTGAAAAGCTGAATCTTACAGCTTTAAAGGCGCAGGAAGACTTGTGGTTCCCATGAGGTATTTGTCCACACCATGTGCGGCCTGACGTCCCTCAGCCAAAGCCCACACCACAAGAGACTGCCCACGATGCATGTCTCCGGCAGCGAAGATTCCCGGAACGCTGGTCATACAATCTTTGTCGGTAGCGACGTTGCCTCGAGGGTCCAAATCCACCGCCATGTCCTGCAGCATCCCATCTCGATCCGGGTGAAGAAACCCCAGAGCTAATAACACCAATTCGGTTTCGATCTCAAACTCGGTCCCGGGCACTTCCTTCATCGTGGGCCGACCGGACTCGTCGGGAGGTCCCCAATCCAGACGCACTGCATGAAGCCTCTGCACATGACCATCATCACCCGTGAATGCTTTCGTCTGGATACTATAATCGCGGATTCCGCCCTCTTCGTGGGCAGCCGAGGTCCGAACGATTAGTGGCCATTGCGGCCAAAGATTATTAGGTCCTCGGGTCTCTGGCGGCTCTGGAAGGAGCTCAAATTGGTGCACTGATTTTGCTCCTTGCCTGTGCGCCGTCCCTAAGCAATCTGCCCCCGTGTCTCCCCCACCGAGAATCACCACGTGTTTCCCCTGCGCTGAGATGAACTCAGACTTCAAGTACTCCTTTCCCGCGTTGGCCCGGTTTTGCATAGGGAGATATTCCATAGCGAAATGAATCCCACCTAACTCCCGCCCAGGAATATCAAGGTCCCTTGGTATGGTAGATCCTACGGCTAAGACGATAGCATCGTACTGACTCCTGAGGTCTGCAATTGGCACACCCCTTCCAATATGTGCGTTGGTGACAAAGGT
Organism: Dehalococcoidia bacterium; assembly: GCA_965237935.1. GTDB lineage: Bacteria > Chloroflexota > Dehalococcoidia > Lucifugimonadales > CBDEGW01 > CBDEGW01. The sequence continues at coordinate 276,007 of CBDEGW010000003.1, forward strand.
AATCTCCTCCTTCCCCATCAGTTCCACCCGACGTTGAACCACCTCTTTGTCCAACTTGAAGTCCGGGATACCCAAACGAAGCAGTCCCCCAATCACTTCGTCTCGTTCATAGACGGTAACCCAGTGACCCGAGCGATTCAATTGCGCCGCCGCCGCCAATCCGGCAGGGCCAGAACCTACTACGGCCACCCGCTTACCGGTGCGCCAAGTAGGTGGTTGTGGAGTAATCCACCCTTCATCCCACCCGTGGTCAGAAATGGCTTTCTCGATGTATTCAATAGTAACCGGATCGTTGTTGATGGAGAGAGTGCAGGAAGCCTCGCAAGGCGCGGGGCAAATACGGCCAGTAAACTCAGGAAAGTTATTCGTCGCATGGAGTGCATCCAGGGCTTCGCGCCATTTGCCACGATATACGAGGTCGTTCCAGTCAGGAATAAGGTTACCCAAGGGGCATCCATGATGGCAAAAGGGGATAGCGCAGTTCATACACCGAGCGCCTTGGTTACGAGACTGTTCCTCCTGCCAGGGAAGATAAATCTCTTGGAAGTTCTTGACCCGATTACGAGTTGTATGCTTGGCGGGTCCTTCGCGTTTAAAATCGGTGAATCCAGTAGGTTTACCCATTCGCCACCGTAGCAGACCCTTTTACTTCCTGACGCTCTCGTTCCAGGATTGCCTTGTAAGCCTTAGGCATCACTCGTATGAACTTACCAATAACCTCTTCCCATGAGTCTAGGACCATCCGGGCTCTGGCGCTACCAGTGTATCGAGCGTGGCCCTCGACTAACAGTCGCAAGGTTGCCAAATCCGACTCTTCCTTCACTGGTTCCAGCTCTACCATATCCTGATTGCAACGTTCGACAAAGCCTCCATCCTCATTAAAGACATATGCAATGCCACCACTCATCCCTGCCCCAAAGTTTCGCCCAGTGGAACCCAAGATCACTATTCTCCCGCCGGTCATATACTCACAACCGTGATCACCCACGCCCTCCACCACTGCGTTCGCCCCACTGTTGCGCACGCAGAAGCGCTCGCCAGCGATCCCTCGGACGTAAACCTCACCGGCAGTAGCCCCGTAAAGTAGTACATTGCCAACAATGATATTTTCTTCCGGCGTGTAGATAACGTTCTTAGGTGGGCAAACGATGATTCGTCCCCCACAAAGACCCTTAGCCAAGTAGTCGTTGGAATCCCCTTCTAGGTTGAGGGTAATACCGCGGGCCAGAAATGCTCCAAAGCTCTGTCCAGCAGAGCCGGTCAGCTTGACGGAAATCGTATCCTCAGGGAGACCTTCATTGCGGTACCGCTTGGCCACTTCTCCGGATAGCATAGCGCCCACGGATCGATGGCTGTTGCGGACGGGAAGGTCAATTTCAACGGGCCGTCGATGTTCTAAAGCAGGTTGTGCCTGACGTATTAGCTCCAAATCCAAGGATTCGTCAAGTTTATGATCCTGCTCCTGTGATTGATGGATGCCTGAACCTTCGCCCATTGTCGGGGCAACCTCGGCTTTGTGCAGCAACGGAGCCAGGTCTAACCCCTTGGCTTTCCAATGCTCGTTTGCCCGCCTCCAGTCTAGCCGATCTACTCGTCCAATCATCTCATTTACGGTGCGGAAACCCAACTTCGCCATAATGTTGCGCAATTCCTCTGCCATAAAAGTAAAATAATTGATTAAGTGCTGTGGATCTCCAGCAAAGTTTTTTCGGAGTTCTGGGTCTTGAGTCGCAATGCCAACGGAACAAAGGTTCAGATGGCATTTCCTGAGGTATATGCAGCCCAAAGTAATGAGAGCAGCTGTCCCCACTCCGAACTCGTCAGCTCCTAAGATTGCGGCAATAGCTATGTCCCGTCCAGTCTTGATTTGGCCATCAGTCTGTACAATGATACGACTGCGCAAGTCGTTAGCCACTAACACTTGCTGTGTCTCCGCCAACCCTAACTCCCAAGAGATTCCAGCGTGTTTTATGGAGGACTCCGGAGACGCCCCAGTCCCACCGCTATCACCACTAATAAGGACCACATCTGCCTTGGCCTTTGCTACACCGGCTGCTACCGTTCCCACACCTGCTTCCGCTACCAGCTTCACATGGATACGAGCAAGTGGGTTGGCGGTCTTCAAGTCGTGAATGAGCTGGGCGATATCCTCTATGGAGTAGATGTCATGATGGGGTGGTGGGGAAATTAGCTCCACCCCCGGTGTTGTAAGACGTATCGCTCCAATGTATTCACTGACCTTATAGCCCGGTAGCTGGCCACCCTCTCCCGGCTTGGCCCCCTGAGCAATTTTTATCTGGAGATCTTTGGCATTAACCAGGTACTCAGTCGTCACCCCAAATCGGCCTGATGCCACCTGTTTGATGGCGCTGTTACGCGAATCTCCATTGGAATCTAACATGTATCGTGAGGGGTCTTCCCCGCCCTCACCCGTGTTGCTTCGCCCCCCCAATCGATTCATGGCAATCGCAAGAGTCTCATGAGCCTCCCTGCTAATCGACCCAAGTGATATGCCTCCTGTGGCGAACCGCTTCAGAATTTCAGAAACAGGCTCTACTTCTTCCAGCGGCACTTGTTGCTCGGATGGTTTGAACTCCAGCAACCCTCGTAGTGTTCGGCGACGAACATCTTCATCGTTTGACAGGGACGCGAACTCTTCATACATCTTCCAGGAATTAAGCCGTGAAGCATATTGAAGCTTAGAAATAGTGTCCGGGTTCCACATATGCTCTTCCCCGTCCCGTCGCCAGTAGTATGCGCCAGGGTTGTCGAGCTCCCTAGTCTCAGGCATAGGGTTTTGCAGGTATCCAGCATGGTGCCTACGGAGAACCTCTTCTTCGAGCGACGCAATGTCCAGACCCCCAATGCGAGTGGGTGTCCCGGTAAAATATCCGTCCACCAAAGCCTGACTTAACCCGATGGCCTCAAAAACCTGCGCGCCCCTATAGCTTTGGACAGAAGAAATACCCATTTTGGACATTGTCTTAACCACACCTTTGTGGACGGCTTTAAGGTAGTTCTCTTGAGCTTTCTCTATCGAAAGGGTACTGTCAATGCGGGATTCACGCACCAGTCCTGCTATAGTTCCTAGAGCGAGGTATGGGTTAATGGCACCAGCGCCATACCCGATTAGTGCTGCGAAATGATGTGTTTCTCGGGGTTCCCCAGTTTCCAATACAAGGCCTGCCCTTACCCTTGTCCCCTCCCTGATAAGGTGGTGATGTACAGCGGACACCGCCATTAAGCTGGGAATAGGAACGTGATTGCGATCCACTCCTCGGTCCGAAAGTATTAGTATCGTATAGCCATCGCTAATGGCTTTCGAGGCTTCATGCTGAATCCGCTCCACAGCATATTTGAGACATCCAGACCCTGCATTTACATCAAATAAGGTTGAGATAGTTGTCGATCGCACACCTGGGAGATCAGCTGCGCGAATTCGCTCAAGCTGAGCGTTGGTGAGCACTGGCTCCTTTAATCGAAGCTGGCGGCTGCTCAGGGGGCTCTCTTGAAATAAGTTTTGTTCAGATCCTATAAAGATTGTAACAGAGGTAACCAACTCCTCTCTGATAGCATCCAAGGGTGGGTTGGTCACTTGGGCGAATCGCTGTTTAAAGTAATTGAAGAGGGGTTGTGGTCTCTCGGAGAGGATGGCCAGCGCCACATCGTTTCCCATTGACCCAACAGGCTCTGATCCTGTGGTACCCATAGGTTCCATCAACATTTGCAGATCCTCTTGGGTGTACCCGAAGGCCCGCTGACGTTCCACCAAAGTGTCAAACTCGACGTCGTGGATACGCAAAGGTTCTGGGAGTGCATTCAGGTCAACTACATTCTCCCGCAGCCATTGCCCATAGGGTTGCTGCGTAGCCAAGGTATGTTTGATCTCGGTGTCGTCGATAATGCGGCCCTGTTCAAAGTCTACGTAGAACATACGACCCGGCTGGAGACGCGACTTGAATCTCACCTTCTCCGGTGGCAGGTCCAGCACTCCTGTCTCAGATGCCATTACTAAGAGGCCGTCTACCGTGACCAGGTACCTCATAGGACGCAGGCCGTTTCGATCCAAAATGGCACCAATACTACGCCCGTCGGAGAAAGCGACCATAGCTGGGCCATCCCAAGGTTCCATTAAACAGGAATGAAATTCATAGAAGTCCCGCTTCTCCTGAGACATAGGAATATGGTCACCCCAAGCCTCAGGTATCAACATCAACATTGCGTGGGGGAGTGACCGTCCTGTATGGCAGAGAAGCTCCAGAGCGTTATCCAAACAGGCGGTATCGCTTTGGTCTTGCTGAATGATGGGCAGCAGCTTTTCCATGTCACCGTCGAAAAGGGTTGACTCAAACATCGCTGATCGAGCATGCATGAAGTTCATGTTGCCCTGGAGGGTGTTAATCTCTCCATTGTGGCAGATCATCCGATACGGGTGCGCCAGATGCCAGGCTCCCAGGGTGTTTGTGCTGAACCGGGAGTGCACCATCGCAAAAGCGCTCTCCACATCCTGATCTTGGATATCCAAATAGAAGGATGGAATCTGGGAGGCTTTGATTAGACCTTTGTAGATAATTCGATTGGTAGAGAGGCTGCAAATGTAGAAGTCCTCCCCATTGGACAACTGGCGTTCATTCACAGCCCGCTCTATTACCTTGCGAATGACGTAGAGTTTACGTTCCAAGGTGGCCGGATCCAATGTCGCTGGACCACATCCCACAAAGAATTGGCGAATCACTGGCAAGCGAGAACGAGATAACCAGCCAATGTTGTCTGGGTCTATTGGCACATCCCGCCAAGCTAATAACTTTTGACCTTGATCCTCAACAGCTTCTTGAATGAGCCCCTCACACTGCTGACGAAGGTCACTATCAACAGGCAAAAAGACCATACCGACACCATATTCTCCCAGAGGGGGAAGATCAAAAGAAAGCCTCGGTGCAATTTTTCGGAAGAAGGTATCCGGCATCTGAATTAAAATACCGGATCCATCGCCGGTATCAGGGTCGCAGCATTCGGCTCCCCGGTGTTCGAGGTTAATCAGCACCTCAAGCCCTTGTTCTATGATCATGTGGGACTTGTGGCCATTGATGTTGGCTACCATACCCACTCCACAGGCATCGTGCTCATGCGCTGGCGAGTACAACCCATGTTTCGCAGCAGCGCGCTGCGCATCCTGAAGCGCTCTTAGATAGCTCCGCCTTTCATCGTCGATGTGCTGTTGTATGCGCATAAAAGCCCTTATCTATAAGCGGGGCAGATACCGTTTTATTTCGTAATCAGTGACCTGGGCCTGGTACTGCTCCCACTCGATTTTCTTGTTCTGGATGAAGCTATCGAAGACGTGCTCCCCCAGCGCATTCTTTACAAGCTGGCTCTTCTCCGTCAGTTGAATGGCCTCTCCCATGCTGCCGGGCAGAAGGCCTATGCCCCTCTGCTTACGTTCCTCCTCTGGCATAAGGAAGACGTTCTCTTCCACCGGCTCTGGAACCTGGTACTCGTTCTCAATGCCCTCTAGACCCGCGGCCAGCATGGTGCTGAAGGCCAGGTATGGGTTGCAGGCGGGGTCTGGGGCCCTGTACTCGATGCGGACGGAGTCGTCCCTTCCGGGCCGGCAGGCCGGGACCCTTATGAGGTCCGAGCGATTGATGCGAGCCCAAGATATGTACACCGGGGCCTCGTAGCCGGGGACCAGACGCTTGTAGGAGTTGACCCACTGGTTGGTGACCAGGGTTATCTCCGGGGCATGGCGCATGAGGCCGGCCACAAAGCACCTAGCCAGACTGGAGAGCTGATAAGGGTCGTCCTTATCGAAGAAGGCGTTTCGCTCGCTCATAAACAGGGACTGATGGGTGTGCATGCCGCTGCCGTTTACGCCAAAGGCCGGCTTGGGCATGAAGGTGGCATACACCCCCTGGCGCTGGGCGATCTCCTTGGCCACCAGCTTGAAAGTCATGACATTGTCGGCCATGGTGAGGGCGTCGGTGTGGCGCAGGTTTATCTCGTGCTGGCCGTTGGCCATCTCATGGTGACTGAACTCCACGGGAATCCCCATGGCCTCCAAGGTCAGCACGGTCTCCCTCCTCAAGTCCGTAGTCTGTTCCGACTCTTCCTGGTCGAAGTAGCCACCCCAGTCCAGAAGCTGGCAGCTTTCAGAGTCCTTAAGGTAAAAATATTCTAGCTCCGGGCCCACATAATAAGTAAAGCCCATCTTGGCGGCCCTCTCCAGGTTGCGCCTCAGGACGTACCTGGGGTCTCCCCCGAAGGGCTCACCCTCGGGGGTAAGGATGTGGCAAAAGATGCGGGCCACAGCGTTCTGCCGGGGCCTCCAGGGCAGGATGGCGAAGGTGAGGGGGTCTGGGAGGGCGAACATGTCGCTTTCATGGATGCGGGCGAACCCCTCTATGGCCGAGCCGTCGAAGCCTATGCCCTCATAGAGGGCCGTCTCCAGCTCCTCGACGGTGATGGCGAACCCCTTCAGGGCGCCAAGGATGTCGGTGAACCAGAGGCGGATGAACTTGACGTCGTTCTCCTTGGCCGTCTGGAGGACATAGTTTATGGCCTCCTGGTCTCTTTCTATCATCGTCTTATTCGTCCCTATACAAGGCTTAAGGCCGTGGTCGAATCTTTGTCGCTGGCTGGGTCGATTTCAGCGGTGGGATCGCCAGCGGGATTGGACCCTTCTCTCGGTGGGAAGAGCTGTACGCTCGAGTCCACATTGCCTGTGAAACCCGATGTAGACCATCGCAGGCGACCAGCGATTATAGCTACTCCCCTAATAGAAGTGAACAGTCTCTCGGCGAATCAGCTCCTTTTAAGCGTCGAAATAGAGGAAAAACTCGTAGGGATGGGGGCGCAGACGGACAGCATCTATCTCGTCGGTGCGCTTCGTGTCAATCCAGTTGTGAATCAGCTCCTCGGTGAAAACGCCTCCCCTCAGCAGGAACTCGTGATCCTCCTCCAGTGCGCCCAGGGCCTCCTCCAGACTACCTGGAACCTGCTTGACTTTGGCGGCCTCCTCTGGGCTCATGTCGTATATGTCTATGTCCATGGGCTCACCGGGGTCTATCTTGTTGATGACGCCATCCACGCCTGCCATGAGCATGGCAGCGAAGGCCAGGTAGGGATTACAGGTTGCGTCCGGGCAGCGGTACTCCACCCGTTTGGACCCAGGAGTGGTGAAGTAAACGGGGATGCGGGCGCAGGCGCTGCGGTTGCCTTGAGAGTAGGCCAGGTTCACAGGGGCCTCGTAGCCCGGCACCAGGCGACGGTAGGAGTTGGTGGTAGGCGCCGCGAAGGCCAGGATGGCTGGCGAGTGCTTCAGAAGCCCTCCTATATAGTTGAGGCCATCTGGCTCATGAGGGCGTAGCCTTCCGGGTCATAGAAAAGGTTGGTGCCATCCTTCCACAAGCTCTGGTGGGTGTGCATGCCTGTGCCGTTGTCGCCGAAGAGGGGTTTGGGCATGAAGGTGGCCACCTTGCCGTGCTCCCGTGCCACGTTCTTAAGAATATACTTGTAAGTCATCACAAAGTCCGCCATGCGGGTGAGGGAGTCGTATCGCATGTCTATCTCCCCCTGGCCTGCAGTGGCCACCTCGTGGTGATGTTTCTCCACCTGAATACCGAAGTTTCCCATCTTGGCCACCACTTCAGAGCGGAAGTCGGTGAAGGTATCGAAAGGCGGCGCGGGGAAGTAGCCACCCTTGAGGCGAGGTCGGTACGCCAGGTTCCGGGCCCCGTCCAGGTCTGTGGACTGCCCGGCGTTCCATACTCCCTCGTTGGAGTCGATGAAGTAGTAGCCGGAGTTGGCCGTCTGGTCGAAGCGAGCGCTATCGAAGACAAAGAACTCCAGCTCCGGTCCCCAGTAGCTGACGTCCGCCAGGCCTGAGGACTTGAGGAAAGCCTCCGCCTTCTGGGCTATGTACCGCGGGTCCCTGGAGTAGTCTCCCCCGGTGGAAGGGTCTCTAACGTTGCAGTACATGCTGAGGGTAGGGGTGGAATACACGGGGTCTATGGCAGCGGTGGAGGAATCAGGCACAAGAAGCATGTCGCTCTCATGGATGGACTGGAAGCCGCGGATACTTGACCCATCGAATCCCGTGCCCTCGGTGAAGAGCTCCTCGTTGAGCTCGCCAATGGGTAGAGAGAGGTGCTGCAGCGTGCCCGGCACGTCGGCGAACTTCAGGTCGATGACCTGGATGTCTCGTTCCCGGCAGAGGTTTATCACTTCGCTGGGAGTGAGGCCGTTGCGCGAGGTCCGCTGCGATTTAGCCCTTCCACTGCTCCTTGTTGCCATTGCGCCTCCTGACTCTGTGCATTTTGCCACACAGTATGCGCCACCTCTATGTCATAGGTGTTGCAGTTATGTTACATTATTGTTACATTTTTCACTAAAGATAGCGACAGATGTACCACAAAGCAACTGTCTTGAAAGTCAAGAGGAATGGCCGGCGACTGTCGGAGTCAGGTCGCACCAGGGGGAGCGATGCTTGAGCATGGAGTTGAGGATAACGAGCAGCTTGCGCATGCAGGCTGTGAGGGCCAACTTCTTCGGCTTACCAGCGGCCAGCAGCCGCTGGTAGAAGTCCCGTATGAGGGGGTTGAAGCGGCTGGCTACCAACGCTCCCATGTACAGGGCGGCTCGGACCCGGGCGCGTCCACCCCAGACGGTACGTTTGCCCCGCAGCGTGCCGCTGTCCCGGTTGAAGGGAGCCACACCCACCAGGGCGGCGATCTCCCGGCGGTCCAACGTGCCCAGCTCCGGCAGGTGGGCCAGGAGGGTGAGGGAGAGCTGTTCTCCCACGCCGGGGACGGTGCGCAGGAGGTCATCCTTCTCCCGCCATACGGGACTCTGACGGAGAGTCTGACGCAAGCCCTCGTCCAGATCGTCCAGCTCCTGCTCGAGCCATGCAATGTGAGCCTCGATGCGGGGACGGACGGCAATGGTGGCGGAGCTCAGGCGGTTCTTCTCCGAGACCAGCATGGTCATCACCTGGTGCCTGCGGGCAGCCAGGGGGTTGAGGGCCTGAGTCTCGGTGTCTCGAAGAGGGCGCACGGGCGGGCGGACTGCTTCGGCGAAGTGAGCCAGGACCGCCGCGTCCAGAGCGTCGGTCTTGGCCAGCTTCCCGGTGGCTCTGGCGAAGTCCCGCACCTGGCGGGGGTTGACGACGACCACAGGCACCGCCTCGGCTGCCAAGGCAGTCACCAGCGGCAGTTCCAAGCCGCCCGAAGCCTCCAGCAACACCATGACCGGTTCAAGGGCCTTCAGCTGGGAGACCAGCTGCCGGACTCCTGTCTCGTCATGGGAAACCTCCCAGCTGTCGTCCGTGGGACGGACTGCGACGTCCACCTGGGCCTTGGCTACATCAATGCCTACGTAGATCGGTTCTTGCTCCATGAGCACCTCCTGCGAATTACTGGCCCGTCCTTGCACGATGCGGGCTCCGTTGGCCCAGGCAACTGTTCGGGCTCTATTCGGAATGGGTGCGGCGACCCTCGCTTTCTGACGGTCTTCCATGACCAAGGAGAAACCGGTCTGCCGCACCCAGATCCACCTAAGTGAAGTGATTGTCCCATACCAAAATCAAGATACAAGGGGAAACATGTCGGGGAAATGGGTGGATGTGAAGAGGCGTAGCGGTCGGCATGAATGCCGAGCCGAATGTCACCACCGCGTTCTTGCGTCTGGCCGTTCATGGCCAGTGCGGGCCGAAGGGACCCCTACGGTAGCTCCCTGAAGCGATAGCCCACGTTCCGGATGGTCTCGATGAAGGTGTGGTCTGCGTCCTCTATCTTGCTGCGAAGGCGCCGGACGTGGACGTCCACGGTGCGGGTGCCGCCAAAGTAGTTGTAGCCCCACACCCTGTTGAGCAACACTTCCCGCGTGCACACCCTGCCACGCTGGGTGGCCAGCTCTCGCAGCAGCTCATACTCCTTGAAGGTAAGGAAGACGCTGTTGCCGCCCACGGTAACTTCAAAGCGGCTGGTGTCTATCACCAAGTCTCCAACCCGGATGAGGTCCCGGCTGTCGACGCCCGTGACACGCCACTGGACGTGGCGTGCTCTGGTCATAAGCTCTTCAGGGTCCACAGGTAAGGTAATGAAATCATTGAACTCGATGGTAAAGTCCATGTCGGCGAGCCGGCCCTTGGGAACCAGGGCTATGATAGGGATGCTCAGGACACGACACCTCTGCACGTAGCCGCGGGCCTCCTCCTGGGCAATGTGGGTCAGGTCCAGGAGCACCAGGTCCGGTCTCTCCTCCGGAGGGAGGGAGTCCAGGCTCTGGGGCTCCCCCAATGTGAACAGGTTAAAGCCCTGGGCCTCCAGAATGCCCACGGCTTCACGGTTCTCTTCCAGGCTGGCGCCAATTAGAAGAAGCTGCCTCACGCGTTAGACCTCACGTTACTCCCTGTACGAGCCTTCGTGCAGCTCTGTGCCTGCGTCTACTATTATACCTGGCCTCTATAAATTAGGAGTCCAGAGGAAAAAATACGACTGGGATAAATTTTAGAGATGAAGGTATTCCTGGTACAGCTCCAATAAACATAAAGATGGATGAGTATACCAGAAAAGGTTGGAGACTGAGTGGGAGCTTTCGGATATCCGCGCCAAGCTGGACAGGCTCTCAGGCTTTACCCCCAGCGCCAGCTTAGCTCGTCGAGGCAGCTACCACCAGATCCTGCCTTCGACTTCCTTCTTGATGTCCTTGTAGCGTTGGCTCCACAGGCCGGTGCTGAGGTACTTCGATCCCCCGTCTGCCAGGAGGCAGACGATATTGCCCCTGTCCATTCGAGATGCCAGGCGCTCGGCGCAGGCGATGACCGACCCGGAGGATATACCAGCGAAGATCCCCTCTTTTTCCAGGAGCTCCTTGGTGTAGTAGAAGGCCTCCCTGCTCTCCACCATGATGCGGGAGTCCAGCATCGACAGGTCCAGGATGGGCGGGATGAATCCATCCTCCAGACTGCGGAGGCCCTGGATCTGGTCTTCTGGGGGGGGAGCCACGGCCACTATTTTGACGCTGGGGTTGTGCTCCCGAAGCCGGCGCCCAACGCCCATGAGGGTCCCTCCGGTGCCCAGCCCCGCAATGAAAACGTCCACTTCCGGAAGGTCTCGGACTATCTCTTCTCCCGTGGTTTCGTAGTGAGCCCGGGGATTGGCCTCATTGCCGTACTGATAAGGCATAAAGTAGTTGGAGTTTTCGGATACCAGCTCCTGGGCCACCAGCACCGACCCATTGGTGCCCTTCTCGCCTTCAGAGAGCATCACCTCTGCGCCATAGGCCTCCAGAAGCTGAAGCCGCTCCCTGCTGACGTTATCCGGCATCACCACCTTTACTCTATACCCCTTGCGGCGGCCTATCATCGCCAGGGCAATGCCGGTGTTGCCGCTGGTGGGCTCCAGTATGGTCTTGTCGGGCGTCAGCTCGCCATCGGCCTCCGCCTGCTCAATCATGTATTTGGCTATTCGATCCTTTAAGCTGCCGGTGGGGTTGTTCCCTTCCAGCTTGGCGTAAATCTTTACCTCGGGCTTGGGGCTTAACCTAGGGACCTCTACCAGGGGTGTGTTGCCTATGGCATCGATAATCGAATGGTGTTTCATAGTCGATCTCGGGCGGAATAACGCCCGACTGGTGGCGCTCTATGGCAAGGAGTTGGGGCCCTTACCATGGGGCTATCTCCGTTAGGCCACCCCAGCGGGGACCACGGGCGCCCCACAGAAAGCCTCGTAGTCGATGAGCTCATGTATGGTGGGGTTGTCGCCGCACAGGGGGCAGTCCTTATTGCGCCGCAGCTTTACCGAGCGAAACTCCATGCTCAGGGCGTCGATTAGCAACAGGCGGCCGGCCAGGGAATCTCCGATCCCCAGGATAAGCTTTATCGTCTCTGTGGACTGGATAGTCCCCACCATCCCTGGTAAGGCTCCCAGGACCCCGGCCTCGGCACAACTGGGTACGGCGCCAGGAGGCGGCGGGGTTGGGAAGAGGCAGCGATAGCACCCTTTGCCGGGAATGAAGACCGTGGCCTGGCCGTCGAACAGGAGGATGCTGCCATCCACCAGGGGCTTGTTCGACAGGTAGCAGGCGTCGTTGACCAAGTACCGAGTCGCGAAGTTGTCGGCCCCGTTTACCACTACGTCATACTGCCCGATGATCTCCAAGGCGTTCTCGGAGGTCAGGGGAGCTTCATGAAGAACAACGTTGGTCTCCGGATTGTAGGCCTTCAGAGTCTCCAGGGCTGATTGGACCTTGGAGCGGCCCACGTCCGAGTGGTAATGAAGGATCTGGCGCTGTAGGTTGCTGAGGTCCACGGTGTCGAAATCAACCAGGCCAACGGTGCCGACGCCCGCAAGGGTGAGGTACACGGCCACGGGGGAACCCAGGCCACCCGCGCCCACAATCAGCACCTTGGCGTCCAGGAGCTTCCGCTGCCCGGCGCTTCCAACCTGGGGCATTATTATGTGTCGGCTATATCGCTTGACCTGTGTAGGCGTCAGAGCTCTTGTTTGCTGAGCCATAATCGACTTCTCCTGATTTAGCGGCTGGTCCCGTCCTTACAGAATTAGGATGTTTTATAGGGGGGTTGGGTGCCTCCGCGAATTCATCGACTTACAAGCCGTGTGGGCTGATGAAACTCGTCCGCAAGAATACCACACATGGGATGATTCCAACGAAACGCGGGAGACGCCACAGCGGAGGGCAGAGGTGGCTGGACGTATTTGCCCGACGTGCTCCCCTACTCAGGGAGCAGAGTACACGCGCAGTTGAACGCGACTTTAGGGGAGGGGGAAAGTTGAGCGCTGGCGCGGAACATGATTGACCTTGTCGGCCTAAGCTCCCACACTTATCAGTTGTCCATGTCGTTGGGCCAGGTCGTATATGGTGATGGAGCCTAACACGCTCTGTATTGCCTCTTCAACTGAAACCCAGACGTCTCGCTGGACACAGGCATCGTAAATACTGCATTCACTGGGCTCCTGTATGCACTCCAGGATGGGAGCGTTACCGTCCAGGGTGGTCATTATCTCTCCGACGCTAACGTCTTGGGGAGGCCGCGCCAGGGTGTGCCCCCCCTGGGGCCCTCTACGGCTGTTTACGAAGCCAAACTTGTTTAGGGTGGTCAGAAGCTGGTCCAAATAGGGAGCTGGTATCCCCTGGCGTTGAGCTATTTCCGCCGTCTGAACCGGGCCGGCGTCGGCATGTACAGCCAGATCCACCAGGGCGCGAACCCCGTAGTCGACTTTTATCGGTACCCGCATCTCACCCCTCCAGCTTGGCCACAGTACAATAGTAGCAGTTTGCCAGATGTAATTCAAGGTGTGAGCTAGAGGGTAGGGTCGTGCGCACGTCTGCGCAAGATGCCCGTCAAATTAACCCATTAGCAAGAATTGTAGCACTGATAACGCCGTACATGATAAGATTAATATTGCCCCGGTAGACTCCTCGCGAGGTAGGAAACTCCCCAAAGTAGGATGGAAGGAAAAATCCTGTGGATAATCCAATTTTGACGGTTACTCCAAGGGACGTCAGACGCAAAAAGGTCAAGGGCCTCAGAAGACAGGGAGTGATCCCCGTTCATATGTACGGCAAGGACACCCCGTCCTTGGCCCTACAGAGCGAGGCCAAGGCGCTGGCGGGAATAGTTGCCCAGGCTGGCAAGAATATCCCTGTCTCTCTAGATATCGAGGGCCAGAGCGGCCAGCACATGACCTTCATTAGGGAAGTCCAGAGGCACCCCATTACCGGAGAGCTTCTCCACGTTGATTTCCAGCGGGTAATCACCACCGAGCTTGTCAGATCCCAAGTACCTATTGTCCTGGTGGGCGAAGCCCCAGCGGTGCGTATGACCAGCGGTATGCTGTCTCAGATCCTCCATGAGCTGTCGGTAGAATCCCTGCCTATGAACGTTCCGCAGGTGATAGAGATAGATGTCACAGTTCTAGACAGCCTGGATAAGGAGATTCGCGTTCAAGACATCTCGGTGGGGACTGATGTATCTGTCCTGACTGCTCCAGACCAGTTAGTTGCCAGGGTCACCCCTCCGCGAGTGGAACTGGTCGAGGAGGTTGTAGAGGAGGAGGCTGAGGCGGTAGCAGAAGGGGCTGAGGTTGAGGCCAAGGCCGAGGAGGAGCAGCCGGAGGCTTAGCACAGGCTCGCCCTGGCTAAACCGCCTACCGAAGCAGCGCCAGAAGCCTGCCGGCCCTTTCTTCTTCCCATGTCCCCTTGAAGCGAGGCCGCCAGCTTTTTGATTTTAACCTGGGTAGCACTTATAATAGAAGTACGAGTCCTCTGACCTAGCCTGATGTCGGGTTCGATCGACAGGAGTTGATATGAGCACCCAGTGGAGCCGTAGCGTCTTCATATACCTGATGATCATCGGGGCTGTAATCGCCATATTCCTCTTTTGGATGTCCAGCGCCAGCTCCCAGGAGATCCCCGTGAGCCAGGTGGTCAGTATGGCCAAGGAGGGCCAGCTACGGAGCATCGACATCCAGGGCGACAGTTTGACCACCGTGACCATCAACGGGGAAACCTTTAAGTCTCGCAAGGAAGACGGCTCCAGCCTGTTGGAGCTCCTGGATGTGGCCGGCGTCAACGCTGATGGAAGCGACTCCGTCCAAGTCACTGTCAAAGGATCGGGTGGGCTGGGAAGCCTCTTCGGGATTTTAATGAACCTGCTGCCGCTGATATTCTTCGGCGCCATCCTCCTCTTCATGATGCGTCAGGCTCAGGGCGGCGGCAACCAGACCCTGAGCTTTGGTAGAAGCAAGGCCCGGCTCATCATAGCCAACCGACCACAGGTGAGCTTCTCCGACGTAGCAGGAGCCGAGGAGGCCAAGCAGGAGATGTCGGAGATTGTGGAGTTCCTCAGGGAGCCGGAACGGTTTACTGCTCTGGGGGCTAGAATACCCCGCGGCGTCCTTCTGGTAGGCCCCCCTGGAACCGGCAAGACCCTACTGGCCAGGGCCGTTGCTGGAGAGGCGGGGGTACCCTTCTTCTCCATAAGCGGCAGCGAGTTTGTAGAGATGTTCGTGGGAGTTGGCGCAGCCAGGGTAAGGGACCTCTTCGACCAAGCCAAGCGAAACTCCCCATGCATAGTATTCGTGGACGAGATCGATGCCGTGGGCCGGCACCGGGGCGCCGGGCTTGGTGGAGGCCACGATGAGCGGGAGCAGACCCTGAACCAGATCCTTGTGGAGATGGACGGCTTCGACACCAACACCAACGTCATCGTCGTTGCCGCCACCAACCGCCCAGACATCCTGGACCCCGCCCTTCTACGGCCTGGCCGTTTCGACCGACGAGTGGTGCTGGACAACCCGGATATCCAGGGCCGCAAGGAGATCCTGAACGTACACTCCAAAGGCAAGCCCATAGACCCCACTGTGGAGATGGAGGTCATCGCCAGGCAGACCCCCGGGTTCACCGGCTCTGATCTGGCCAATCTGGTCAACGAGGCGGCCATCCTGGCCGCCCGAGAGGCCAGGAAGACTGTTACCCACCCGGACTTCGCCGAGGCCATCGACCGCATCATCGCAGGGCCCGAGAGGAAGTCCCGCATTATCAACGAGCACGAGAAGAAGCTTGTCGCCTTTCACGAAGCCGGCCACGCCCTGGTAGGCAAGACGGTAAGCCATGGAGACAAGGTCCACAAAATCTCCATTATGGCCAGGGCCAACATGGGCGGCTACACCCGCTACCTGCCTACGGAAGAGCGCTATATGTGGACCAGAGAGCAGTTCGAAGACAAGCTGACCACCGCCATGGGGGGACGCGCCGCAGAAGAACTGGTCTTCGGCGAGATAACCACCGGCGCCAGCAACGACCTGGAGCAGGTTACCCAGATCGCCCGGTCCATGGTAACTCGCTACGGCATGAGCGAGAAGCTGGGACCCCGCACATTCGGCCGTAAGGAGGAGTTAATCTTCCTTGGGAGGGAGATCACCGAGCAGAGGGACTACAGCGATAAGGTCGCCGAGGTTATCGACGATGAGGTCCATCGCATCGTGGACCATGCGTATGAGATAGCCAAGGAGATCCTCTCAACCCGCCAGCCTGAGCTAGCGCAAATCGCCAAATACCTCATCGAGCATGAAAGCGTGGAGGGTCCAGAGCTGGAGAACCTGTTTGAGTCCCAGGTCCCGGTGTCCGAAACAGAGGAGGCCCAGGCCACCCCTCAAGCGGTAGTGGAGGAGCCTCAGCCTGTTGAGGGGAAGAGGCCTCGTGCAGCCACCCGCAAGCCCCGCGCTCCAGTGGCCAAGCCTCGGCCCGCTGTGAGCTAGGCCAGCTAAGTCAGTAGTCTGCTTAACTCAGGGCAGACTTCATCACCCGCGGATACAGACCACCTTATGCGGTTTACCCGCTTTGGTGCCAGAGCCCTCCCACCCGGGTACAGGCCACTGGATGCCCGCCTCCCACCCCCTAACCTCCAGCACCTCTTCCGCACACCAGTCTTTAGCCATAGGGCGTCAACTTTACAAGGTGGGTAAAAGGCTAGTGTCTCTGCTGGATAGCTCGTACTGGTTTGAGAGTGGGGAGGAGGAGACTCGAACTCCTACGCCTTTCTGCACATGATCCTAAGTCCGAAGCAGATAGGCCGCTGCCGTCCTCCGCCGTCCATTTTAGCTTGGAAACAGGGCCGTCACAAGTCCTAAAGTCCATCAAAGTTCAGGGAAGTGCACCGGCGTTGCTGTCAAACTGCCCTACCAGCACCAGCCAGGAGTGGTCACCCACTGGCGCCGCTTTCGATCTTGGCCCAAGAGTCGCGTAGAGTCACGGTCTGGTTGAAAACAGGTGCCCCTGGCTTCGAGTCGACGCTGTCGACACAGAAATAGCCAAGCCGCTCGAACTGGTAATGACTTCCTGGGGCCGCGTCGGCGAGGCTTGGTTCGATTCGACACGAGGTCAGCACCGTGAGAGAGTTTGGGTTCAAGCCAGTGCGGTAGTCCTCAAGCTCATCGGGCCTCTCCGCCGCGAAAAGGTGATCGTACAGACGAACCTCTGCTTCGAGGGCGTGAGGCGCAGAGACCCAATGGATAGTCCCGCGGACCTTGCGCCCATCCGGGGCTTGGCCATTCTTAGTTTCTGGGTCGTAGGTGCAGTGGAGCGCGACAACCTTGCCCGTCTGTTCGTCTTTGACGACACCAACGCAGGTGACGAAGTACCCGTACCGTAACCGAACCTCACGGCCGGGAGCCAATCTGTAGAACTTTCCCGGTGGATCCTCACGGAAGTCATCCGACTCGATGTACAGTTCTCTCGAAAAGGGCACCTTGCGAGTTCCCTTACTCGGGTCTTCTGGATTGTTGATGGCTTCTAGCTCTTCGACTTGGCCTTCCGGGTAGTTGTCGATGATGATCTTGAGCGGACGAAGCACGCCCATGACTCGTGGTGCGCGTATGTTCAGGTCTTCACGTACACAGTGCTCAAGTTGCGCGGTCTCCACCGTGTTCTGGCGTCTGGCTACTCCGATTCGATCGCAGAAGTTCCGAATCGACTCTGGAGTATATCCACGCCTCCGGAGTCCCGACAGCGTCGGCATTCGTGGATCATCCCAACCAGTCATAGGGCCCTCTTCGACAAGCTGCAGAAGCTTTCGTTTGCTGAGCACCGTGTGGCTTATGTTGAGTCTAGCGAATTCAATCTGTTGCGAGTGGTGGATCCCTAGTGCATCGAGTAGCCAGTCATACAGCGGGCGGTGGTCTTCAAACTCCATTGTACAGAGGGAGTGGGTAACGCCCTCGAGAGAGTCAGACTGGCCGTGAGCGAAGTCATACATCGGGTAGATACACCACTTATCGCCAGTGCGGTGGTGCGGCGCCTTGACGATTCGGTAGAGAACAGGGTCCCGCATATTCAGGTTGCCTGACGCCATGTCAATCTTGGCTCGAAGCACGCGTGACCCCGCCTCGAATTTGCATTCCCTCATCTGCGTGAAAAGGTCAAGGTTTTCGTTAACGCTACGGTTGCGATAAGGACTCTCTTTGCCCGGCTCTGTCAGCGTCCCGCGATCCTCTCTGATCTCCTCTTGGTTTAGATCGTCGATGTACGCCTTCCCTTTTTTGATCAAGTCAACCGCGAACTCATAGAGTGTGTCAAAGTAATCGGAGGCGAAATAAAGGTGCTCACCCCAGTCCCAACCGAGCCATCGTACGTCTTCCTTGATTGACTCGACGTACTTCTCATCCTCTTTCGTCGGGTTGGTGTCATCGAACCTCAGGTGACAGGTGCCACCTGACTCCTTCGCAATACCGAAGTTGAGGCACAGCGACTTGGCATGTCCAATGTGCAGGTGCCCATTCGGCTCCGGCGGAAACCGAGTGACTACGCGACCACCCCACTTGTTGCTTCTTATGTCATCAGTAATGATGTCCCGGACAAAGTCGGAGCGCATGTTCCCATCCGTGATCGTCATACTGCAAGTCCCCCGCGAGTCTGTGATTACTAACCCCTGCCAATCCGGACCACCCTTGTTCCACATACAGGGCATGTTCCTCGGATAGCAGGCCTGCCATTCTTGAGCGCCACTTGAGCTGGATTGCGGATCTCACGCTTCACCCTACACTTGAAACCGGTATGCGTCCATGGCTCCTCCATCGTCTCCAGCTAAGCGCATTCTAGGCCAGACTCACCAAGTCGGCAAGAGCGACTGAAGCGTGGCCTCCCCAATTTGCCGTCACACTTTCAGAGTTCGAATCGGCCAGCCTGCGTACCCGGGGGGCCTTGGGAAATCGTACTTCCGATGGTTAGGTTAACCTTGGGACCCGGCGGCCACACTTTCCAAAAGGGCACCATGGTAAAATCACCATGGCGTGCTCTCGTGTCCTGTGGCAGAAAAACTCTACGCAACGCTTGACGCAGGCGGCTCAGGCCACCTCCTCTTACCTACCAGGAACCACGGCATCACACTGACTCGGCGTTTCATGGTATACTTACGTAACGTTGCATACTCGGCAGTTCACAATCATGATTGGGCACGGCTAAGGATCACCTCTTCACGTCCTCGTTTGTCCCCTCCTCATATCGCGCTGACCGACCTGTTCCACCATTACGACCTTAAGGAGTCAGCGCACTATGCCATCTGACCTGACGCTGTCCTGCCGCGAGTGCGGCAGGGAGTTCTCTTTCACCGCTAGCCAGCAGGCTGCCCACGCACGCATGGGCTTCACAAACCAGCCAACTCGATGCCAGGAATGCCGGGCCAACCGACGAGCGACGCGGACCATCGCACGGCCCACCTCCAATGGGGACAGCCGGCAAACCTACTCAGCGGTCTGTGCGAGCTGCGGCGCGGATACAACGCTGCAGTTCAAGCCCAGCCATGATCGACCAGGCTATTGCCCAAGCTGCTTCCAGGCACGACTACAGGAGTCGGCCGGCGCAAACAATGCGATCCATGACCCGAAGGAGTGGACAGGGGAGAGGATTATCGATCCCTTCGACCCTGCCACTGCTTTCCCTGGCCTGACACTACAGGCTACGACGCGAACGGCCATCGTCGGCATGGGCATTTCTACGCCGACACCTATCCAGGAAGGGACGATCCCTATCCTCCTTGCGGGCCGGGACGTGATCGGACAGGCGCGGACTGGATCCGGAAAGACGTTGGCGTTTGCCATCCCGCTCATCGAGCGGTGCGATCCGTCGGTTCGCGGCGTCCAGGCCTTTGTCTTAGTGCCCACCCGTGAGCTAGCGATCCAGGTCGCGGACGTAATGAAGGTATTGGCCGCCCATCGACGGCTGAAGGTGACGATGCTCTACGGCGGCCGGTCCTTAGAACCGGAGCACAGGGCTTTAGCGGGCGGCGCTCAAGTGGTCATCGGAACACCAGGAAGGACGCTGGACCATCTGCGTCAAGGGAGCCTGTCGCTGCGGAGCCTCCACATGTTCGTGCTAGACGAGGCCGACGAGATGCTGGACCAGGGATTCGCTCATGACGTAGAGGCGATCCTGTCACAAACGCCGACGAAACGGCAGATGGCCCTGTTCTCAGCGACGATGCCCGATTGGGTAATGAGGACGGCAGCGCAGTACCTTCGCGATCCGGAGACAGTGCAGGTGGACGCAGGAATGCACGCGCCACCCGAGATCAAGCACGTGATCTATGATATTGCCAAGAGCGAGAAATTGGGCGCACTACAGACCCTGCTAGACCAGCGTGGCGACGGCCAGATCCTCGTATTCGCCCGGACCAAGCACGGTGTGAAGCAGCTAGCAAAGCAACTCAGCGTCTTAGGCTATCCGGTGGGCGCTCTGCAGGGGAATATGAGCCAGGGAGCCCGCGAGCGCGCGATGGTGGAGTTTCGATCCAGTGAGCTGCCGATCCTAGTGGCGACGAACGTCGCCGCACGTGGGCTGGACGTCCGCGGCATCGAGCAAGTAATCAACTACGACCTGCCTGATTCAGGGCTGCTGTTTACCCACCGGGTCGGCCGCACAGGCCGTATGGGCCGCCGGGGCGAGGCGATCACGTTCATCACCGCGGAGGACGCGCCAAAGTGGCGGGAGATCGGGCGGGCGATGGGAAGCCTGTTCACACGCCAACCATGGCCGGGCGGAAAGCGACCTCAACCCCTTCGACCGCCGGTGGGCCACGCACCACGCGCCAAAGCCACCCTAGAAACCCAGCAACGTTGACGCCCTGTATGAAGAGACCTCTCACGACATCGCCATACAACAACCCGACCTTTGGGAGATCTACACTGCAAAATGGGTTGCGTCCCCCTTTCCTTGTTATGGCTGAGGGCAAGCGCCCACTCAACTTGGAACTTTCTAGAGAAACACTCTTACGCGCCAGACCTAGAACCTGAACTTTCCGGAAGGCCAGGAACAGCAACTAAAACTGTATTTTCCCTACCTCTCGCCTCACGTCTTCATCTGAAAGGTGCAGGTAAATACGGGTCGTGTTGATGTCACGACGGCCCAGTTGCTCCTGCAGGGCATCCTGCTCCGTGTAGTGCAGGAGCTTTTGGGGCACTCCCAGCTTGCCACCACCGCCGACATCTACACCCACGTCCTGCCCGTCTTGATGGCGGACGCCGCTGCTCGGATGGATGCAGCCCTGGTAGGTCCGTAACCCCGTTGCTGTCAAGAGGCCCCAGGGTCACTCCTGGGGCCTCTTTTTTGGGCCGATTTAGCTTGGTGGGGAAGCCGGGATTTGAACCCGGACGCCTTTCGGCACATGATCCTAAGTCATGCTCGTCTACCAGTTCCGACACTTCCCCTCAAGAGCACGCGGTTTGAGATTTCTGACCCGCCTCGGACTCGAACCGAGAACCTAGTGATTAAGAGTCACTTGCTCTGCCAGTTGAGCTAGCGGGCCAAGCTTGATACCGAGAGCAGTAAAGCATTATGGGCTGCACACCTCCCATGAGCGTGAGACAGTCCAAAGTTATTCTATAGTCCTCTTCTATCTGGGGTCAAGGTTAGTCCATCTAGGAGGAGGAGTCGGAGATCAGCACCCCGGCGATGCCCCAGTGCTCCCTAGGCACCTCCTCTATAAGCACAAAAGTCCCCTCTGGGGACGCGTGGGCTATGGTCACAACGGCCTCGGTAATGACCCTGGTCAGCTCCGCCTTCTGCGCGTGGGTACGCCCTGGAAGTAACCGCACCGTTACCACTGGCATTATTAACCTCCTACTGATAAAGACCTAAGGGTTTTGGGCACGGTTAACCTAACACCCGTTTATACCCTTGGCAAGAGGGTTGGCTACCATAGCAGCCCTTTGATGTCATAGGGCAAATCTCATTATTCCAACCCGCCCACCCTGGGAGATACTTTAACCAGCGGGGCACCTCTTGGCATCCACCTTGGCTATGGACAGCGTAACAAGAGAATGGCGACATGAGGAGCCATTCCCTTATTCTGGTATCATGTCAAAGCAGCCCCCAATCCAGACCAACTTATGACCTTCAAGCGCCGCCTGTCGCCCTCCCGTGTCTTAGCCCGAATCCACCGAAGGACACGGATGGACGGCGTGAGGACAGCGGAAGGGGGTGGGTGAGGGAGCTACAGGGGAGATGGCCTGGGGTCTTGGGGTAGATGGGAGGCCGGCGGACGGTCTTCAGTCGCCGCACAGGGCCCCTAAGGCCCTATGCGGGAGTTGCGATGCGCGGGATGGCGAGAGGATACGCAGCAGGGGACTCTCGCGACCGGGGTGGCGCGAGATTGCGGGGACGTTGGGTCAGTTGCAGGCTGGCCGTCAGGCCGGGAACGGAATGGCTTGCAGCCGGGCCAAGGCGCGACTGAACTGGGTTTCCCAAGGCCAGCGCCGGGGGAGATGCAAAGTGAGGCGGCGCGCCGAGCGGGTGATCCGTCCCACCAGAGCGAAGACCCGCCGCCTGAGGGTCTTGGTGATCACGGTCCGCTCGCCCAGACCAATCCGCGCCGTCCAGCGGGCCAGGTTATGCGCCATCACCTGGACCGCCAGCCAGGCGCCGTTGGCGGCGAAGCGCGCCGACGGCATGTGGTTCAGCCCGACGCCGTACTTGAGGTCGCGTATGGCGTTCTCGACCTCGGCGTGGCGGCGATGATCGGCCTCCAGTTCCAGCGTCTCCCCATCGCGGTCGGTGATGAAGGCGTGATAGCTGTATCTGGCGAAGAGGGCGAGCTGGGAACCGGGCGTCGGCTTCACCCGCCGGACAATGAGCCGCACCGGCGCGGCGTCCGGCTTGGTCTGGAACGGGGTGTAAGTCGTCTCGGCGACATCGGCGGCACCGTCCATCCAGTAGGGAATGGGAGTCCAGTCCTCCTCTGGTATCGCCTCGATCAGGTCCCGCAGGCTGGCGCGCTGGCGGATGGTGATAGAGAAGCGGACATCCATTTCCCGGCAGGCGGCAACGACAGTGTGGGCGTAGAAGCCGCTGTCGGCCCGCACCGTGAGTTGTCCCCTGGCCCCGCCGTAGCGCACCCGCCCCACCGTCTCACGCAGGAAGTGGGCGGCGCCACGGGCGGTGTTGGCCCGGCCCTCGCGCAGCCGGGACATCAGCACTTCGCCGGTGCCGGCGGCAATGGCCAGCAGTGGGTGATAGCCGCGGGCGCCGGTATAGCCGTGGTGGCGCGCTCCCTCCTTGGCCAGTCCATAGGTCTCGCAGATGGTCGAGTCCAGGTCGATGGTCAGGGGCGAGTCGCCGGGTCCGGCCCCAGCGGCCCAGGCCCGGGCCAACAACTGGCGGCTCACGCGGTCGAGTTGACGGACATGCCCCCACCGGAAGCTGCGCAGGAAGGTCCCCAGGGTGGATGGCGCCTTGACCACGCAGCCTAGAACACCGACCGTCCCACCAGCGCGCAGCGCATCGGCGTCGTCGATGCAGTCGCCGCCTGCCAGCGCGGAAGCGACCAGCGTCAGCATCTTGTCCCCAGTGTTCGCCCGTCCCGGCGCTCCGCCGAGGTCAAGGTGATGGTCGACGAGTTCCCGCAGGCCCAGGTGCCGGGCTAGGGTGGCCGGCAGGAGCAGGCCGGCATTGGCCACCAGGCGATGGTCGTCAAAGAGGATGCGGATACGGTCGGGTTTGTTCTGTGGCAGCATCTATTGGGTGCTCCTTGTTTCCGGGCGGGTTTCTGTTCCAAAACCATTATCCCAGATTCAGAGGAGCACCCTCTGCCTTCTTCAAGGGCTGTCCCCAAGGACGTCCTTCGGTGGATTCGGGCTTAGGGATAGGGCTTTTCCTGGCCTCTCTGGGCCTCTATTTGTCCATCATTGCCCCCACCCTCACCTGGCGAAACATGGGCTCCGACGCTGGAGACCTGGTAGCAGCTGCGCACACTCTGGGAATCCCCCATCCGCCGGGGTACCCCACATACGTCCTCCTGCTTAAGCCCTTCACCATCCTGGTGCCCCTTGGCGACGTGGCCTTCAGGGCCAACCTCTTCTCCGCCATTCTGGCTTCTATAACGGTGTTGCTGCTGTTCTACACCCTCCTGCGCCTGATGAGGATGGCGTCCGCAGGGCAGGAGTCCGCCTCTTCCCATCGGGCTTACGTATCAGCGGCATTGGCGACGGCCGCCTTCGCCGTATCACCCCTCTTCTGGTCCCAGGCCCTGATCGCCGAGGTCTACTCTCTTAACGCGGCCTTTGCCGCCGGCCTACTCTATGTAGGCGTGGATACTTACGCCTCGTCGGCGAATAGAGGGAAAGTCCCTTCCGGCGGGAGCTCCGACGCCGCCAGGCTGAAGGGGCCGGTGCTCTTCTTCATGCTGATGGGCCTGGGCCTGGGGAACCACCTGTCGCTGTTTCTGGTGGCCGCCCCCCTGGCTCTCTGGCTAGCCTACACCTTGGGGTGGCGTAGAGTGGCGCATCCTTTGGCCCTGGGAGCGCTACTGGTAGGGCTTTCCGTATACCTATACCTGCCCCTAAGGGCCTTCCAGAACCCTCCCATAAACTGGGGCGACCCCGATAACATTCGGGACTTCTGGTGGATGGTCACTGCAGAGCCGTACCAGCGGTATTTCCTGGGACTGCCCATATCGGAGCTGCCCTCCAGGCTAAGCTCCTGGGCCGACCTCTTTCTACGCCAGTTCACTCCCATCGGAGTCATGCTTGGTTTTCTGGGGGCCTATCACCTGTGGGTCCGGGCACGGCCTCTCCTGCTGGCGGGAATCGCAAGCCTGGCCCTGTTGAGCGCCTACTCCGTTACCTACAACACCCCGGACTCCTTCGTTTACATGATCCCTGGATTCTATATCGTCGCCATATGGATGGGCCTGGGAGTGTACTGGTCGCTGGCGAGGGCTTCCCAGCTCCTGAGGGAGCGTAGGCCTACCATCCTGTCTCTACGGGCCACCCCCGCCATGTCCGCCATGGCGATAGCGGCCGTGGCGCTCCTGGCACCGGCTATCACCCTGGCCCTCAACTACGGCTCCTTGGACATCAGCGACGACCGGGAGGCCCGGGACAACTCTCGAGAGTTGTTTCAGGGCCTACCCCAGGGCGCCTTGGTCCTGGCCAATACCCAGAGGAACATCTTCAGCCTCTGGTACATGAGGCACGTTGAATCCCCCGACACAGAGGTCGCCGTGGTAGCCGTCCCCCTGCTGACTTACGACTGGTACTGGGAAGACTTCCTGAGAGACCAGCCGCTCCTGCAACCAGAGAATTCCCTGCGACGCGCCATACCCAGGATGACGTCGATAGTGGACTTGGAGGTCGCCTCCAGGCCCGTCTACCTCACCTACAAGGACGTAGCCATCGATAGAAGATACCACCTGGAAAAGGAGGGCCCGCTGTACAGAGTGGATCGCCGGAAGTAACAGACAGGCGCAGCTTGCTTTCCTACAGCAAATCTCTTATCTCCCTCCCAAGCACCCGCTCCGGTATGTTTTGAATTGAGAGGACACCCAGCTTTGCACAAAAACCCTAGGAGGGTACAGGGAACTTAAGTTCCCTGTCAGGGGTTCAAGGGGGTGTCCCCCTTTGGATAAAACCTCTGGGCGGGTGGGAGGGAAAGAAGCGTTGGACTTTTTGTCCAGGCCTGGGGACACCCCTCAAACTCCCCGTTAGGGGCATGTGCCCCCGGTAACCAGACCCTAGGGGTGGGTAGGAGAAACCAGCCTCGCTCTTAGTAGGACTACGCCAGCACCTTGCGGCGCTGGGAGAAGTAGTCCACCAGGATGTACTGGCCCAGGCGTTCCGGGCTGGTGTAGAAGACCCTGCCCCGGTTGATCCTGGTCATCTGCTCCACAAACTCCACCAGGTGAGCGCTGCGGTCCAGCATGAATGTGTTGATACGAATCCCCTTGCTGGTGCAGCGCTTGACCTCCCGTAGGGTCTCGCGAAGGGTCCTGGGACTGGGAGGGTACTGCAGAAAAAGCTGCCCCGACTCGATGTGGGCCGTGGGCTCGCCGTCTGAAATCATGATGACCTGCCTGGTCCCGCCCGATGTCTTGGAGAGAAGCTTCTGTGCCATGATCAGGCCGTGCTGGATGTTGGTGTATGGGTCGAACTCGTCCCAGTTAAGGTAGGCCAGCTTATCAGGCTTGACCTCTCGGGCATAGGTGGAAAACCCCACAATATAGAAGTCGTCCCGGGGAAACTGGGTGCGGATGAGGTTGTCCAAGGCCAGGGCAACCCTCTTGGCCGCCAGGAAGTTGCCGCGCATGGCCATGGAGAGGCTCAGGTCTACCATCAGGACCGTGGAGGACCGGGTAACCTCCTCCGAGCGGTATACCTCAAAGTCCTCTGGGCTGAAGCGCACCGGAACTCCGGAGGACTGTCTGGTGATGGCGTTCATTATGCTCTTCTGAAGGTGCAGGTCCAGGGCGTCGCCATACTCGTATTTTCTGGTCTCCTCCAGGCGCTCGCCCCCCTGTCCAGTGAACCTGGTGGTATGGGTACCAACACGCTCCCCCTTGATGCAGGCGAAGACCTCCTGAAGGGCGTTCTGTCCTATCCTTCGTATGCCCTTGGGGGTTAGCTCCAACCGGTTCCCAATCCTCTGCACATAGCCGGCCTCCTCCAGAAGCTGAGTGAGGCCCTTCAGGTGCTCCATCTCCTGGGCGGCCTCCTGACCCATGACCTCCTCCAGGAGCTGGCTATCAACCTCCGCAAGGTTGGAGTTCTGCTGTGTGCGGCGAAGCTGGCGCTCCAGCTCGTCCATCTCTTGTAGCTGCTCCATGAGCTCCATGGCCTCATCCAGGGCCACCGACTCCTCGCCCAGGAAGGGGTAGTTCCGCCGCAATTCCTCCATGGGGTGCAGGGCCTCCAGGTTCATCATCAGTTGCGCTATTTCATCGCGAAGGCTCTGGTCCTTCAGGATAGAGTCCGTCAACTCCTGGAGCTGGCGTCGACTTTCAGGGGACATGCTTTTAAGCAGCGACTCCACCTGGGCCATGCGCTGCTGCAGCCCTTCCACCAGCTCCTCCAGGGTAGATGGCCGATTGGGGCCGAACATATCCCCGTAAGTGTCCATGAACTCTTCCAGGCCTGGGTCCTCTCCAGCAATCCGCCGCTCCAGCATTTCATTCAGGTCCTGGAGCATCTGCCGCAGGGAGTCCATAGCCTCGGGAGTCAGCCCCCCCGAGTTCTGGGACAGGTCCCGGAAATATTGCTCCCCCACCCCTTTCTGAAGCGAGGTTAGGAGCTCATCGAACTTTGCCTTGGCCTCAGCGTCCATGAACTCGTAGTCGCGGAGCTGTTTTATCTTGCCGGCCGGGTCCGGCGGAAGGCCATCCAGGAACTCCTGGTTGCGCTGGGCCAGCCGCTCCATCATCTCCACCAGGCGCTGCTGGCTGTCGAGGCCATCCTGTTCAGCCTCCTGATTCTGGTGGCGCTGGCGGACCTCCTCCAGCCGCCGATCGATCCCTTCTCTCTCCAGCGTTTCTATCTCCCGGAGGCGCTCTTCTATGCCTTGGAGAACGGAATCTATGTTGTATTTTTCAAGGGACTGCTGGCGCATTCTGCGCAGCCGCTCTAGGATCTCCTGGACTCCCGTCAGCCGTCGGCCGCGCTGATCCATCATCCCCTTTTGGAGCATGGAGCGCAGGGCAGAGGAGAGGTCCCCATGGCTCATCAGTTGTTCCGAGAGCTGACCCATAAGGTCATCTGCGTCGATGGGAAAGACCTCCTGGGCCCCGTCCCATCTGGAATAGCGGTATAAGGTCACTGTCAGCTCCGATACCTGTACTTGCCGTCAACCTTATCCCTGTTGAGCCGGCGATTCAGGTGCAGCCCCTCCAGCACGAACTCCGTGGCGGAGGCTATGGCGGCGGGCTCTTCCGGCACTTCCAAGCGTTTCATCGCCTCGCTGAGCTCACCCAGGTCTCCTATCTGTTCCAGGTAGGCTGACGAAGGGACCTCCGCGCCTGTTTCCAGAGAGAGACCCTCGTCAAAGCGCACCACCAGTTCATCGAACTCCCGGGCGTTGAAGTAACGCCCGAAGACGTTCTGCACCGCCTTGCGGGTCAGCTCTTCAATGATCTTGGGCTCTCGCCCCTCCTCCACGGTCTCCAGCTCGATCTTGCCCGTGGTGGAGGCCAGCAGGGCATCCAGGTCGGTCACCCTGGGCATGGCGGGCACTTCGCCCAGTCGAATGCTGCGCTTGAAGGCGTTGCTTATCAGGGTCTCGTGATTGGCAATGGAGACTCTTACGCTAACCCCTGATCTCTGATTTATCTCGGGGCTCCTACGGGCCAGGGCCGTTATCTCGGCGATGATCTCCTTCATATACCCTGGGGTGAAGACCCTCTCCTCGGCGTCTGTGAAGCGGAGGGACTCCTGCTCCACAATGCCGATCTCCTCCTCCCAGGTCCTGGGGTAGTGGGTGCGGATTTGGGCGCCATACCGGTCTTTCAAGGGTGTTATGATCCTGCCCCGGTTGGTGTAGTCCTCCGGGTTTGCCGTAGCTACTGCGTATACGTCTATGGGCAGCCGGATGCGATAGCCCTTTATCTGGATGTCCCTCTCCTCCATGAGGTTGAATAGGCCCACCTGTATCCTCTCCGATAGGTCCGGCAGCTCGTTAATGGAGAAGATGCCCCGGTTGTTGCGAGGAATGATGCCATAGTGGATGGCCCGCTCATCCGAGAGGTAGCGTCCCTCGGCCACCTTTATGGGGTCTATGTCTCCGATCAGGTCTGCCATGGAGATGTCAGGGGTGGCCAGCTTCTCGGCATAGCGCTCCTCTCTGGGTAGCCAGGCTATCTTAACTGCATCGCCATCCTGGGCCACCTTGTCCAGGCAGACCCTGCATATGGGGTTGTAAGGGTTGTCGTTGATTTCGCACTCGGCTATAGTGGGTATCTCCGGGTCCAATAGGCTCACCAGAGAGCGAATCAGGCGGGATTTAGCCTGCCCTCGCTCGCCCAGAAGGATAATGTCCTGGCCCGCCAGAATAGCGTTCTCCAACTGGGGTATCACGGAGTCTTGGAACCCGATGATACCGGGAAACAGGTTCTCCCCCGACCTGATTTTTTCGATGAGGTTCTTGCGCATCTCCTGTCTGACGGTCAGGACCTGGTACCCGCTTTTACGAAGCTCGCCAATGGTCCTGGGCTTGGTCTTTCTGGGCATATTCCTCTCCTTATACGCTTACCTGCCGTAGCAAAAGGCGGCAGAACCGAATCATACCATATATTTACTATGTCAACTGCGTTCCGCCATTGGAAACATTGTCTCCCCTAGCTGTCGTAGCCGCAAGGCCTGCATTTCAGAATTACGATGGAAATCGTACGTTCAGATGTAAGGGGGGTAAGTAGCAAGGAGGGAGAAGGGAGAAGGGAGAAGGGACTAGGCGGATCATGGTCCGTCAACCTCGCCTGTAGCAGCACGCACACAGGCTGAAAGGTTACGGGCCCGCGAATCGGAGAGGTAAGAGCTGGGCGGAGGGATGGCCTATTTAGATAGCCAGCACTAGCTGACCCACGGGTTTCGGAGAGGACTGAACTCGCGGCTCCAGGCGCCATCGACGCCGCAGCTCGTCCACCAATCCCAGCACCCTGGAGGTGTAGTCCTTGGGAGCGTAGGCGCCCTTGTACAGCCTCAGGTAGTCGGCCGTAAGATGGGGATAGGCCTCTCGAATAAAGGGCATGAACCATTCCCTGGTGCCTGGCTGAAGAAAGAGGACGTTGGAAGCTAAATAGGATGCGCCATGCTCGACGGCGGCCTTCACCACCGCCTCCAGGTTCTCTTCGCTATCGGTCACGGAGGGGAGTATAGGGGCCAAAAGAACGCCGGTGTTGATCCCCGCCTTGGCCAACTGCTCCATAGCCTTCAGCCTCCTGGAGGGCTCGGGGGTCCTGGGCTCCATAGCCCGCCATAGGTCCCGGTCCAGGGTGGAGATGCTGAAGTTCACGTTCACAGGGACCACCTGGGAAAGCTCCTTCAGGATATCGAGGTCCCTCAGGACCAGCACAGACTTGGTTGTCACCGAAACCGGATTGTGGAAGTCCCGCAGAGCCTCCAGAATGCGACGGGAAAGCTGATACTTCTTCTCGGCGGGCTCGTAGGGGTCGCAAGCGGTGCCCAGAGCTATCAGCTCCCCCCTCCACCTGGGGTGTCTCATCTCCTGACGCAGCACCTCCGGCGCGTTCACCTTGACCACGATGCGCTCGTCGAAGTCCCGCCCCGAGTTGTATCCTAGATATTCGTGGGTGGGACGGGCAAAGCAGTAGACGCAGGCGTGCTGGCAACCTCTGTAGGGGTTGATAGTCCACCGGAAGGGGACGTAATCACCCCTGACCCGGTTGATGAGGCTCTTGCACTGAATCTCCTCGAAAATAACCCTTGACATGGCTCTCCTTGTTCTAGTTTTAGAACATAATAGAACAGAATATATGTTCTTGTCAACCCATGAAAATGAATGAATAATACCCCCTCCCTTGTAACGAGCTTTGCACAAAAACTCAGGAAAGTGCAGAGAACCTAGGTTCTCTGCCAGGGAGTCTGAGGGGTGTCCCCTCAGGAATTAGACATATCGGGCGGGTGGGTGGGAAAGAAAACGTTTGCTGTTGAACTTTTTGTGCAAAGCTCGTGAGGGGGTATTTAGGGACTGAGGGTGCTTCAGGGCAGCTGCCGAATGAAGCGCTTCCTCTGATAGACGTAGGCAAGGAAGAGGACCATCAGGCCTCCACCGACAGCCAGGGCAATCTGGGGGCCCACCAGGTCGGCAAGGGCGCCCACCGCCAGCACACCCAGGGGGTGAACGCCTATCTCCATGTGGTAAATCCCCATGACTCGCCCTCGTATCTCGTCGGGGGAGTTAAGCTGGACCAGCGAGGCGTTCAAGCCCACACGGGCTGACTGGAAGGCGCCCAGGGGAAACAGCACTATCAGGCCAATCAGGTAGAAGGGGGAGAAGGTAAGGGCCACGATGCCGGCACCGAAGCCGACAGCCATGATGATAAGCAGCAGCCCCTTTCTCTGAAAGTTACCCAGGGAAGCCATGCTAAGGGAACCGACTACGGCCCCAGCTCCAACGGCGCTGAAGAGGAGCCCTATCTGCTGAGGCTCGGACGACCACGCCTCCTTGGCCAGGACCGGCAGCAGGTAAACGTAGGGCATGCCAAAGACGGCCGTCACCATAAAGATGACTGTCAGCCACAGGATCACTTCGTTGTTTCTAACGTACCTCAGGCCTTCGCCCATGTCCTTGAGGACGGACTGACGGCGAATGCCGCTTCGGAATGCCCGGCGAGGTATAGAAGACAGAATAACGGCGGCAGCAAAATACAGCCCCGTCATCACGTAGAAGACTCCGCCGATCCCTACCGCCGACGCCACAACGAATCCAGCGACGGCGGGCGCCGCCAGGCGGCTGATGTTCTGGGCCGTGTTGGTTAAGGAGACGGCGTTCAACAACTCCTCCCGCGACACCAGCTCCGCTATGACTGATTGACGGGCCCCGCCGATGAGGGCTATCCCCAAGCCACCGGTCGCCGACGATAACACCAGGTGCCACCACTGGATGGCCCCAACGCTGACGACGACGGCTATGCCCAGGGAGGCCATACCCGATAACAGGTAGGCGCCTATGAGAACGTTGCGCTTGTTCACCCGGTCCGCCAGCGCCCCTCCGAAGAGGGAGAAGGCCAGGACCGGCAAACCCTGGGCTATGGCCACAACACCCACCAGTGTAGCTTTCTCCGTTAACTCATAGACGTACCAGGACCTGACGAACATCTGCATGTTCATCCCCCAGGCCGTGGCAAGCATGGAGCTCCAGTAGATGGTGAAGTTGCGGTGGCTAAAGGACTGGAAGGGGCGGAGGAGAGGGCTTCGGCGGGTGAGAGCCTGGACTCTCGCAGGGGAGGGTTCTTCCGGCAGTTGAGCGCTGGTCGGTCTCAATTCGCTTCCTGATGGTAGGGCATGGGCAGACCAATGCTACCCAGGTGAGTCCCGGGAGTCAACATTGATTCCCTCGTAAAAACCCGTTTTGAGGAAGTTCCAGCGCTTTAGCACATGTGAGCGCTACCGTATGTTGGGGTAATACACGGAACAGAGACTGTATATTGTACCCAGGCAAGGGTACGGTTGTTCTAATTCGACCTGCACAGACTTTTTACGAGAGAATCAACATTTGTAGTCTATGTTGACACTTGTCCGCCAAGAGTCTAAATTGCCGTTGTCTGAATTTGTAGAGGTATGTGAGCCTATGGCGGTTTCCAAGAAGATACAGCGGTTCATGGAGGAGGGCTCCTGGATTCGCCGAATGTTCGAGGAGGGCATCGAGCTGAAGCAACGCTTTGGCGAAGAGAACGTCTTCGACCTCTCCCTGGGCAACCCCATATTGGAGCCTCCGCCGCAATTCATGGCGGAGCTTAGACGCCTGGCGGAGAGCCCGCTACCGGGCTCGCACCGCTACATGCCCAACTCCGGCTATGCTGACACCAGGGCCGCGGTGGCCGCCGCCCTGGCTGAAGAGACGGGCGTCCCTTTCACCGCCAAGGAAATCGTGATGACATGCGGCGCCGCTGGAGCTCTGAACGTTGTCCTCAAGACCCTGCTGGACCCGGGCGACGAGGTGATTATATTCGCGCCCTACTTTGTGGAGTACGGCTTCTACATGGACAACCACGGCGGCGTGACCAAGGTCGTCCCCACCGACGAGGGATTTCTTCCGGACCCGGATGCCCTGGAGAAGGCCATAAGCCCTAAGACCAGGGCAGTGCTGGTCAATTCTCCCAACAACCCTACGGGCGTACTCTACAGCGCTGAGCTTCTTGCTAGCCTGGGGAAGGCCCTTCAACGTAAGGAGGAGGAGTACGCCACGGAGATTTTCCTCCTCAGCGACGAGCCCTACAGGAAGCTCATTTACGACGGCCTGGAGTATCCCCACATCTTCCATCACCACGTCAGAAGCATCGTGGCCACCTCTCACTCCAAGGACCTGGGCTTGGCCGGCGAGCGCATTGGGTTCATCGCCGCCAACCCCACCTATGAGGGCGTCTCCGAGCTCATGGACGGCTTCAACTTCTGCAACCGCACCCTGGGCTTCGTCAATGCCCCGGCCCTCATGCAGCACCTGGTACGCCACCTCCAGGGAGTGACGGTGGACGTCACAGACTACGAGAGGAAACGCGACTTCCTCTACCAGCACCTGACGGAGATGGGCTACTCCATGGTCAAACCCCAGGGCGCCTTCTACATCTTTCCCAGCTCGCCCATCGAAGACGACGTAGCCTTCGTGCGGGAGCTTCAGAAGCATAACGTGCTGGTGGTGCCCGGCAGTGGCTTCGGCACACCGGGGCACTTCCGCATCTCCTACTGCGCTGACGACAGGACCATCGAGGGCTCCCTGCCCGGCTTCAGAGAAGCGGCCAAACAGTTTGGGCTAGCGTAATTTCGATTACGCCGTCTCTCAACGCCCAGGTATACCCAGCGGGGGCGGCAGGTCCTCCGGATCGACGGGAATCTCCACCACCGCCGGCTGGCCTGACCCGATGGCCGCCTGAAGAACGTCCCCCACCTGGTCCAGGTGCTGGGCGTAAAAGCCCTGGGCCCCAAAGAGACGGGCCAGCTGGTCGAATCGGGGGTTGGTGATGTCTGCTCCCACGAAACGTCCCTGATAGTACTCCTTCTGGTACGCCTTCTCCGAGCCCCAGGAGTTATTGTTCATTACTATAGCCACCACGGGTATCTGGCACCTCACCGCCGTCTCCAGCTCCTGGGCATTGAACAGAAATCCTCCGTCCCCGTTGACGCTCACCACGGTCCTGCCCGGGTCCGCCATCTTGACCCCCAGGGCAGTTGGGAAGGAGAAACCCAGGCAGCCGAGGTCCAGGGGGCTAAAGAAGCTGCGTGGACGGTTCATCACCACCCTATCGTAGGCGCGGGCGCAGGCGGCCCCGGCGTCTACAAGAATCGCCACCCCCTCCGGCAGCACCTTTCGCATCTCATGGTACACCTGGTACGCCTTTATCGGCGTCGACGGCGACTGTGCCTCCCCCTGCCATCGCTGGCGCCGCTTTTCCCGGAGGTCCCTGGCGTATCCAAGCCGCTCCTCGTTGGGCCCTTCCTTTACGGCTCCCTCCAGGACCCGCAGCAGCCTGGCCACCACGGCCTCGGCATCGCCCAGGATGCCCACCGCCACAGGGTAGTTTCGACCGATCTCCTTGGGATCGATCTCTATTTGAATGATGCGTGCCTCCTCGGGGATGTAACGATGGTCGTAAAAGGTTGTGAATTCCGAGAGGCGGGTCCCCACGGCCAGGATAACGTCGGCGGAGCGGATGGCCTCGGCGGCCTCCGGGGAGCCGGCACGGCCCAGAGGGCCGATGTACAGGGGATGGTCATTGGGCACGGCATCATTGCGGGCGTAGGCCGTGACCATGGGGATGGACAGGAGCTCCGCCAGGCGCACCACCTCCTGGCCGGCCTGGCTCCAGTTGACGCCCCCGCCGGCGATGATTCTGGGCGCCCGCGCCTCCTTTAGCAGCCTCGCTGCCTCCTCCACCAGGGGCAGTGCTCCCTCCAGCCTCTGCTCTGGGCGGTAGGCCTCCGGCGACAGAAGCTCCACCTCTCCGGCGTCCTCGCCTAAGACGTCCCGGGGCACTTCCACAAAGACCGGCCCCATCTTGCCAGAGGTAGCTACTCGCAGGGCGTGGCGCAGGAGTTCGGGCACGCGTTTGGCCGCTGGAATGTTCAGGCTGGCCTTGGTGATGGGCCGGAATAGGGATACGTGATCTATCTCCTGAAAGGAGTCTCGATGAACAGAGCCCGTTGGCGGAGATCCGATGATGGCCAGCACCGGAGAGTGGGCCATGTAGGATGCGGATATTCCCGTGACCAGGTTGGTGGCCCCTGGTCCGCTGGTTGCCATGCAGACGCCCGGGTTGCCCGAAGCCCTGGCGTAGCCGTCGGCCATGAAGGCTGCCGACTGCTCGTGGCGGACGCCGATAAAACGGATATCCTCTCTGCCGTGAAGGCCGTCCAGGATCTCCAGGAAGGTGGAGCCCACCACGCCGAAAACATACTCGACGCCGTCCTTGGCAAGAACCTCCACTACCGCGTGGCCAGCCGTCATGCCGGGCATAGGGCACCCCCTGCGAAAACTCGCTAGGGCGTAGTCTACCACAGGGGTGGCTTGTTGACGGCTCTCGGTCAGAATTGACCCCCACACGGGCCTGGCCTTATAATCCGCAGCAACGGGCAGGACAGCCCGTAGACGGGAAAGGAGCAATATGGAGGAAGTCACCCTTACTCCCACAGCCATTCTTCAGGAGCTGTACAAGAACAACGTAACACACGTTGTGTGGCTCCCCGACAGCGAGAGCAACTTCATGTACAACCAGATGATCTCCGATGGGAGGCTGGACCTGGTCCCGGTATGCCGCGAGGGGGAGAGCATGGCCATTGCCGCCGGCCTGTGGGTCGGGGGAAAGAAGCCCGTCGTTCTTATACAGAACACTGGCATGTTTGAGTCGGGGGACTCCATCAGAGGCCTGGCGCTGGAGATCGATGTTCCCCTGGTGATGATGATCGGCTATCGAGGCTGGACAAGGCACGGCGCCACCCCCGACTCGGCGGGGCGTTACACCGAGCCTATCCTCCACGGCTGGGGCATCAACTACTACCTGATCGAGCAGGACCAGGACGTTGAGCGTATCTCCCTGGCCTTCCAGGAAGCCGAACGCACCTCCAAGCCCGTTGCGGTGCTGGTGGGGTCGGAGTACGCCCAGTCTTAGCTTCGTCGGGTCAGCCCTATAGGTGCTACAAGGCACTGCTGGCGAGGGAGGTGGCTCAAGGGAGCGGCTATTCTGAAAGCATAACCTTGGCTGAAACGTGCCGTTCGCTCAGGGCGAGCGGCTTATGGTTTGAGGGGCCCGGACGAACCAGAGAAAGAGGAGGGACCAATTATGACCACAGATAGCAAGCGTGCCTACCTGGAGGAGGTGTACCGCAAGCGGGGATACGTCTTCGATTTCCACAAGATCATGGCGCAGGCGGACCTGGAGTGGCTGCGAACCTACGATCCCTTCGTAGGGCGCACATACCTCGACCAGCGGAGCCTGGACCGCAAGACCAAGGAGCTGCTGCAGACGGTGGTCCTGTCGGCCCTTAGGACCGACGTGGAGCATATCAAGACCCACATCCTGCTTGCTATTAAGGAAGGGGCCACTCCTGAGGAGGTCCTTGAGGCCCTGGAATGCGTGCTGATCCCGATGGGCATGCTGGGCTTCCGGAGGGGTCTACTGGCCTGGGCTTCCGCCGTAGGCGTCGAGCCCGTGGACTTCGAGCCCTCCTGATGCCCCGCACCCGTCCAGGGAGCGGTGCAAAGAGGAGTAGCGTTGCGAACAACTTACATAGGGGGTACAAATGGCTCGAATAGAAGAGAAGCTAGCTCAGATGGGATTGGTGCTGTCTCCGCCCCGGTGGCCCGAGGGTCCCAACTATATTCCCTGGCGAATCGCCGGGGATATCGTATTCATCGCCGGACATACTCCCGTCAGGGCCGATGGGACCAGGGTCACGGGCAAGCTTGGCGCTACCATGACTGTTGAAGAGGGGTATCAGGGAGCAAGGCTGGTAGCCCTGGGCCTCCTGGGCACTCTGAAAGGGGCCATAGGCGACCTGGACAGGGTACGCCAGTTCCTGCGGCTGCACTGCATGGTCAACTCCGCTCCCGACTTCACAGAGCAACCCGAAGTGGCCGACGGCGCCTCTGACTTGATTACCGAGGTGTTTGGGGAACGGGGAAAACATACTCGCGCCGCCATTGGGATGGGCAGCCTACCCAGGGGAGTCTGCATAGAGATCGAAATGCAGGTGCAGATATAGGAAAATCGCCTTGACCCGGGTCATAGTGATGCACCGGGCCTATTCCAATCCCCAGGGCGACTGGTACCCGTGGCTCAAAGCCACCCTGGAAGAGAGAGGATTCCAGGCCTCGGTACCCTCTTTTCCTTCCCATCGCTCGCCGAGACTGCTGACCTGGGTGGCCACCTGCGCCAAGACTCTCAGCGATACGGACTCTGAGACGGTGGTGGTGGCCCATGATATCGGAGTCATCACCACCTTACGCACCATACAAGTCCGGTTGCCGCAGCTAAGGTTACGGGGGATGGTTACGGTGGCAGGACAGTGCCAGCCGATAGAAAACTTCGGTCT
Organism: Dehalococcoidia bacterium; assembly: GCA_965237935.1. Classification (GTDB taxonomy): domain Bacteria; phylum Chloroflexota; class Dehalococcoidia; order Lucifugimonadales; family CBDEGW01; genus CBDEGW01. Next base: position 313,044 of record CBDEGW010000003.1, read on the forward strand.
CCTCAACCGGTTCTTCCCGGACTACATCGACTGGGCCCTGCTCAGAGCTGCCCTGGGAAGGGTGATCGTGCTGAACGACGAGGATGACCCCCTGGCTCCTTTACCTCACGGGCAGAAGATCGCCCTGGAGCTGGGCGCGGAGCTGGTGGTCACTAAGGGAAGAGGCCACTTCTCGGGCACCACGCTGCCGGAGGTCCTCGAGGCTCTAGACCAGATCCTGGCCGCTTCCCATGAAGTCCCAAGGTCGCTACTATAGGATGAAGGTCCTCAACACGCATCCCCGGCGTGGGGGCTAATCCCAGCATATCCTGATATACATGCTTTGGCCCTGGGCGGAGCTTGCTGTTTGAATCGTACCCTGCAAAGCGTTATAGATCGCCGCGGAAAAGTCTATCACGGCTGGTGGATCGTCTCAGCCAGTGCTGTTATCAATGCCTTTGGTGGCGGCATCTTCTTCCAGGGCTTCACCGTCTTCTTCCTCCCCATCAGCAGGAGCCTGGGTTTAAGCCGCCTGATGACAACCCTGCCTTTCGCCCTCTCCAGGGTGGAGGGTGGCATTATGGGGCCCCTCAGCGGTATGCTCATCGACCGGTATGGCGTCAAACGCCTTATGATGGTGGGCTCCCCCATGGTTGGACTAGGCTATATCCTCCTCTCCTTCACCACTAGCTTCACCACCTTCCTCCTGGTCTACCTCCTGGTCATATCCGTGGGCGCCACCACCACCTTCATGCAAGCAACCATGGCCTCCGTTAATACCTGGTTCATACGCAAGAGAGGCCTGACCATCTCCATCATCTCCGGTGGAAACCGACTGGGCACCGCCATAATGGTGCCAGCCCTGGCCCTGTCCGTCCACCGCTACGGTTGGGAGGATACCGCCCGCTTTGCAGGCATATCTGTGCTTCTGGTCGTAGTGCCTCTGACCCTGGTGTTCCATCGCTCTCCCGAGAGTAGAGGCCTCAGACCCGACGGAGACCCACCCAGGCCCGTCACATCGGGGGGCTCAGCAGCCAGAGAAAGTCCCTCAGTGCCAGAAGACAATGACTATGGGGTCAGGGAAGCCCTTAAGACCAAGACCTACTGGTTCCTGGCGGCGGCCACTGCGGTTCGCATCGCGGCCTTCGGAGCTATTTTCGTGCACTTCATCCCAATACTGGTGTGGAAGGGGCTTGGCGAGCAGGAGGCGGCGAACCTGCTTGGGCTCATCTCCCTCCTCGCCATTGGAGCAGGGATCTTCTTCGGATGGTTGGGGGACAGGATCTCCAAGCAGCGCATGGTCTCGGCAGGGATGCTGGGCGCCGCCTTCTGCATTTATCTCCTCAACGTCGCCGACAACAAGACTGAGGTCTACACGGCCATGCTCATCTTTACCCTGGTAGAGTCGGTCATACCCCTTAACTGGGTCCTGGTGGGCGACTTCTTCGGCCGGCGTAACTTTGCGACCCTAAGAGGCATAATAACCTCCTTCAATGCCGTCGCCATGCTGATCTCCTCTCTGCTGGCGGGGCTGGTCTTCGACCTGACCGATAGCTATGAGGCCATCCTGGTGCCCTTCGTCTTCGTATTCATCATCTCCGGCGTCCTCTTCTGGGTCATGCCGCCTCCTAAGCGTAGGGAGAGGCCCCTGGGTGTGGCGGAAGTCTAGGCGTTTCATCCAAGGCTGAAGGGGTTAAAGGTCAAGATGAGTTTTTACTAAGAGGGCCCCAATGCGCTACAAGGCCATCCTCCTAGACTTTGGGCACACCCTGGCAACACCGTATCCGTCGCGGGCCCACCAGTACGTAGCCGCCTGCCGGGACTTTGGCGTTAAGATAACCCCTGAGGCAATCACTCAAGCTCGCCGTGAGGTAGGGCGGTGGGAGGAGCATCGCACCCCCTTAGGGCCAGCCCACCAGGATGCCAGCCGGAGCGAGGAGTCCTATGATGAGATGCAGCTCCAGTACGACGCCTCGGTGCTGCGGTGGCTGGGGGTAGAGGGGGATGTTTCACATATAGCCCAACGGGTCCACCAGTACAGAAACGACCCTGGGTTCTACATGGTCTACCCGGACTCGGTGCTCGCCCTGAAGAGCATATCCGAGTACGGCGTTCCTCTGGGTATCATATCCAACACCCACTGGCAGTTCCCCAAGCTGCTCTCCGACCTGGGCCTCGCTCACTTCTTCGACTTTGTGGTGGCGTCGGCCCGGGCCGGCTTCAGGAAGCCTCATCCTCGAATCTTCCAGGAGGCCCTGGGCCATCTGATGGCGGCTCCAGAGCTTGTGGTGTATATAGGCAACAACTACGACAACGACGTGGTGGGGGCCGGTCGGGTGGGGATGGACGCCTGCCTCATTGACCGGACTGGCTCCGAGAGCCGCCCCTGTGCAACGATCGCCACCCTGGCGGAGCTGCCGCAATTGCTGGAGAATGCCTAGCTATCGTCTGCCACGCTGGTGGCAGGCGCTTTACGCGCCTGGGGCGTCGGCGACATCGCGTTCCCGATGATGAATCCCACCAGGGCGAACACGGAGAAGAATCCCACCACCCCGAAGGCGAATGATATGCTTGCCGCCCTGGCGATGAACCCGGGGAGCACCGCGCCTCCGGAGCCACCGATGTCCCACGCTATCTGGAAAGTGGCCAGGGCGGAACTGCGCTCAACAGGTCTCACCCTGTCTACCGTCATGGACATGAGGCCCGTATGAGAAAAGGCAAAGGCTATTCCAAGGAGCGCGGCTGAGCTCAAGTAGACGGGGTAGTTGGAGGCCAGACCCAGCATAACCATGGACGCAGCGGTCATGGCCAGCCCCGGTACAATGACCGCGCCACGGCTAGCCCGGTCGGCTATGGGCCCCGCCACTATGCGAGCGGGTATGGAGACCACTGAGTTCACGACGTAGAAAAGACCCGGATTGCCCAGGCCCTTCTCATCGGTCAGCAACGGCAGGAAGGCGGCAATGGCCCCCATACTAGCAGTTACCGCCAGAAACACCGATGAGGGAAAGAGGGCCGACCTGTTAATCAGCGGAATTCTAGTAGCTGAATGGGCCTCATCTCTGGGCGGGTTGGTCCTGCTGGCGGAAATGGGAATAGCCGCCAAGGCCGATGCAAGGCATATCGCCCCTCCCAACAGGAAGGCTGGGTTAGGCCCATACGCGGTAATCACCCAGAATCCCAGGGCTGGCCCGTAGGTATGGGCGATGGTTGGTGAATTACCGTAGTACCCGAACCCTTCGGCACGACGGCTCTCTGGAACCAAGTTGGCTACTATGGTGTTGCAGGCCACGGGACCCATGGCCTGTCCCACTCCGTGGAACAGCCGGACCGCCAGCAGTGCCAGCAGCGAGAATGCCCCCATGTAAGACAGGAATCCCGCGGCGTAGAGAAGGGCGCCAGCCACCAGAACGGGCTTGCCACCCCACCTGGCGATCCACCGGCCCGCGAAGGGCCTGATAATCAACGAGGATAGGCTGAAAACGCCCACTGCGACTCCCAGCTGCCACTCCTCCCCACCCCGCTCCTTCACTACGTAAACAGGAAGAATCGTCAGGAGCGTAGCGTAGGCCAGGAAAAAGAAGTGTATAGAAAGGGATGCAAATACGTAATCGGCGGTCCAGAGGGGTTCTCTAGCTGGTTTGGCTGTGGGACTGTCCAAATCTCTACTTCTGGTATAAAAGCTTTAGGTGTTGAAAATACATAAAACCCTGGTATATGATATGACGGTCAGGAATAAAACCCCAGCGCTGACAGAATGCTTCTTAGGAGGCCGGATATGACCTACATCATCACAGAGCCATGTGTGGACGTCAAGGACGGGGGCTGCGTGGATGTCTGCCCCGTAGACTGCATTTACACCACAGACGAGGACAACATGTTCTACATCAACCCCGATGAGTGCATCGACTGTGCTGCCTGCGAGCCCGTGTGCCCCGTCGCCGCCATCTTCCCGGAGGACTCAGTCCCCGAAGAGTGGAAAAGCTACATACCCATTAACTACGATTACTTCAAGTAACCTAACTTGTGCATTCCCGGCTGACCAATCTGTCCATATGAGCAGGCCCCAGGGATTTAACCCCTGGGGCCTGCTACGTCAGGACGTTCTCAGGTCGCCAAGGGCAGGGAGCCTGGCCTCCGCCTCCGAGGGCTCACAAGGCGCATGTGTCCTTGGAAGTCGCCTTGATATACAATGGAACCCATAGATTACTTCTAGGGTTTAGAAAATGATCGAGATATACACGGACGGCTCTTGCGAGGGGAACCCCGGGCTTGGGGGGTGGGCGGCGGTTATCAACGATAACGGCCAGAAGCGGAACATCTCAGGCAGGGAGGATCACACCACCAACAACCGCATGGAGATTCTTGCTGTCATAAAGGGTCTGGAGGCCACTCCTGAAGGCTCTCAGGTTACCATCTACAGTGATAGTCAATATGTCATCAATACTATGACACGCGGCTGGCAGCGGAAGGCGAACCAGGACTTATGGGCTGGGTTGGATGAGGCGGTTGAGAGACGTCGTGTCAAGTGGGAGTGGGTGCGCGGCCATACCGGAAACCCTGGAAACGAGGAGGCGGACCGCCTGGCAAAACGAGAGGCCGGTATCGACGCCTCCCCAACAGCCTCACACGATCCCGCCCTAACCCACCTGGATGAGTCGGGCAGCGCCCAGATGGTAGACGTGGGATGGAAGCCCGACACCCAGCGGGAGGCCGTGGCCAGAGGCTCCATAACCATGCGCAAGGAGACCCTGGACCTCATCAAGAAGGGCGGCTTCGAGAAGGGAGACGTCCTGGGAGTCGCCAGGGTGGCGGGAGTCATGGGCGCCAAGCGCACCCCGGACCTTGTTCCACTGTGCCATCCCATCCCTCTGGACCAGGTGACGGTGGAATTCGACCTGGACGAGGCCCAGAGCAGCATTCACATCACCGCCACGGCCAGGGCCGAGGCCAAGACCGGAGTGGAGATGGAGGCCCTGACGGCGGTGGCGGTGGCCGCCCTGACCATCTATGACATGTGCAAGTCCGCCGACAGGGCCATGCGCATCGAAGGGATAAGGCTGGCTCAGAAGAGGGGCGGCAAAAGCGGCGACATAATACTGGAGGAGTAGGCTTGGAGGTTCTGCCTGGGGTCCATCAGGTGGAGGGAGTCCGGTGGTCCAACGTCTATCTCATCGAGGATGAGGTGATGGCCCTGGTGGACACGGGCCCGCCGGGCAGCGCTGGAAGGGTGGCCCGTCTGATCAAGGCCCTGGGCCGAAAACCCGAAGAGCTACGCTACATTCTCCTCACCCACAGCCATCCCGACCACACAGGCAGCGTGGCTGCCATCAGGAAGCTTACCGGCGCCCAGGTGATGGCCCACAGCCACGACACCAGGCAGCATGAAGCTGGGGACACTTCCGCCAGCTACATGGGCCTCTTCGGCAGCCTTCCTCTCCCCATTCCCTTCCTGAGAAGAGCGCCCGTAGATATTATGGCCGAGGAGGAGCATCCACTGCCGGGCCTGGGCGGGCTGAAGGTCATTCATACTCCCGGACACACGCCGGGAAGCCTATGCTTTCTCCTGGAGGATAAGGGGGTTCTCTTCACCGGAGACACCCTACTCAGCAATGGAGTCCGGTTCAGTGGCTCCATGCCCTATCCAGGCTCCAGTATGGCGGACTACCACAGCTCCCTACTTAAGCTGCGGCAACTCGATTTCCGGGTCGCGTGCGGGGGCCATGGCCGTCCCCTGGCGCAGGGAGCGTCTGAGCGGCTGGCCGAGTTTCTGGAGAATTACCCAGCCTCCCTAGCAGCCTGTCCAAGAAACAGGGTTGGTGAGCCGTTGGGGGTATGATGGGGCGGAGCATCAGACGGGCGGAGTGGTCAATGAGCAAGACTTACCTTCCCTACGATCCGGATCAGCAGTTACTACTGCCTGCGGCCCTCCAGGAATGGCTGCCGCCGGACCACCTGGCCTACTTCATCTCCGACGTGGTGGACCAGTTGGACCTCTCGGCCATCACCGCCCGCTACGAGGAGGAAAGGCGGGGCGGCCCGCCCTATCATCCCAGGATGATGGTCAAGGTGCTGCTCTACGGCTACTGCACCGGCGTGGCATCCTCACGGCGCATCGCCCAGCGTCTCCACGAGGACATCGCCTTCCGGGTGCTGGCAGCCAACAACACGCCCGACTTCCGCACCATCTCCGACTTCCGCAAGGACCATCTGGAGGCGTTGGGGAACCTGTTCCTGCAGGTGCTGGAGCTGTGCCAGCAGGCAGGACTGGTGAAGCTGGGGCACGTGGCGCTGGACGGCACCAAGGTGAGGGCCAACGCATCCAGGCACAAGGCGATGAGCTACGGGCGGATGAGGGAGAGGGAAGGGCAGTTGGCGGCGGAGGTGGCAGAGTTGCTGCGGCGGGCCGGGGAGGTGGACGATGACGAGGACCGCCGCTACGGCAAAGACAAGCGTGGGGATGAGTTGCCGGAGGAACTGGCCTTCCGGGAGAGCCGGTTGCGGAAGATAAGGGAGGCCAAGGCAGCGCTGGAGGCCGAGGCCCTGGCAGAGGCGGGGCAGGCCGAGAGGGAAGGACGGAATCATCCAGGGGTGCCTGATGACAAGGCGCAGCGGAACTTCACCGACCCGGACTCCCGCATCATGCCCGCCCCGGGAGGGCGGGACTTCCAGCAGTCCTACAACTGTCAGGCGGTGGTGGACAGCGCCCACCAGGTGATCGTGGCGGCCCGTGCCACCAACCAGCCCTCGGACAAGGGTCAGGCCGTGAGCATGATTGAGGAGACCGTGAATAACACCGGCGCGGTGCCGAAAGAAGTATCCGCCGACGCCGGGTACTACTCGGCCAAGGCGGTGGATGGCCTATACAACCTGGGAGTGGACCCGTTCGTCGCGCCAGAGAAGACCCGCCACGGCTGGGTGCCGCCACCGGCGCCCCGTGGCCGCATACCCAAGGGACTGTCCGTCAGGGACCGAATGCGCCGCAAGCTGCGGACGAAACGGGGACGTGAGCGCTACGCCCTTCGGATGGAGACGGTTGAACCGGTGTTCGGCCAGATCAGGCAGGGCCGGGGCTTTCGGCAGTTCCTGTTGCGGGGTCTGGCGAAGGTGAACCGGGAATGGCATCTGATCTGCACGGGCCACAACCTGCTGAAGCTGTTCCGGTATGGTGCCGGGCGCGCCGGCAATGGACGAGGCACCGGCAGAACCCCCACCCGAAAGTCTCCTCAGCTTGCAGCCGGCAAGTTCCTCTTGAATTTCTCAACATTCACAAACCCACCCTGCCCCCGGATGGCTTTCTCCAGCTAAATCCGGCTGTCCAGCTAACCTGCTCCAGTAATCCTCGGACGGGTTGCTAGGCTGGCGCCGGCTCTTGGCCAGGGAGACTCGCGCCAGGTGGCAGTCCGAAACGGGAAGCTAGGGACTACCCTCACGCTCCTGCAGAATGCGCGTCATCTCCCGGATGGCCGCGTGGGCGTAGGCCACGTAGTCCCCATCGGAAAGCTCCAGGCTCTTAAACTCCTCTACCTGGTCCGTGCCGCCGATGTCCCCGGGCCCGGGAATCATGCGGAGAGTGAGGTCGTATAGCTGCCCATCGGGGCAGACCACCACGCATCCCCTCTCCGGGTCAGGGGCGCCGCTGGGGTCTATCTCCAAGGCCTGAATGGTTTCCAGGTCCATGAACTTTGGAAAGGGGTCCAGGGCCTGGGCCACCTCCACAATGAGCTTACGCAGCTCCGTGGCGGCCCGCTCCACCACGGCGTCCGCCACCGCTCTCTTGACGATGGGGTCTATCTCCAGGGACACAAGTCACCCCCTATTGGCCTAGCCGGTCTGTAATTGACACCTATCTGTGCGTATAATATTATCCTAGAAAGGAAGCGGCGAGGCAACGTAGCTCAGCGGCAGAGCGGGCGCTTCATAAGCGCTAGGTCATAGGTTCGAATCCTATCGTTGCCACATCTTCAGGCGGGGGATGTGAGGGCTCCGGCAATCTATCAGGGCGTCTTTCCGGGGCGGTTAGCTCAGCTGGTTAGAGCGTATGCTTCACACGCATAAGGCCGTAGGTTCGAGTCCTACACCGCCCACCAGACTTGACAAAATCGAGAACTTTCAGCTTGAAATTCAAACTGGAGCTGTAGGAGGAGGCGACGTGAAGAGCAATGACGCTGAGCTTGCCAGCCAAGGTCGCAGACTTGCCGGTGCCGTCTTGGACGGGTTCCTCTTCGTGCTCACACTCGGTATCGGCTGGGTCATCTGGTACCTGATCGTGGCGCGAGGCGGACAGAGCCCAGCGAAGCAACTCCTGCGTACGCGCGTTATCCGTGGCGATGGTCAATCGGCCGACTTGGGTTGGATGCTGATCAGGGACTTGGTTGTGCGTGCCATCGCTTTCGGTGCAGTCAATGGGGTATTGGTGGCTGTGCTGGGCGAGCAAGTGGGCGGTGCCATTTTCGGGCTTACCTTCGTCGTTGCAGCGTTGTGGTGCGTATGGGACAGCGACCGCCAGTGCGTATGGGACAAGATCGTGCGCACGCGAGTTGTAAGAAACGGTCGTAAGAATCGAAGGACAGCAGTTCCACACGCCGGTGATATTCGCAGAAGAGGGCGAGCCCAGCAGGCTGGGCGTCGGCACGCTCGAGGCAGCGCTCCTGGCAGTTGACCCCGTGGCCGGGCGCCTGGTACCGACCAACGTGCTACGCCTCTAACCAAGGGAACAGAAGAACCAGGCGACCGTAACCGGCGACGGGTCCCCAAGGGTACCCAGATGATCTCCAGCACGGCGCCAGGAAACCCGCCGGGAAGGACCCCGCGATCAAGCCAGAGCGACCGTACCGCCGATACCGCGACTTCGACATCCGGCAGCAGTGAAACTCCAACACCTCCGGTCAGCCGATGAGCCTGGCGAGCGGCCAGAATTTACAAGAATCCCGCACAGAAACCGGGGATTAAAAACAAAAACTTGCCACTGACCCGCCAGCCAACCCACCGTCCCCGCAAACTCGCGCCAGCCCAGTCCGCGAGCGCCTCTTGCCGTGTCTTATCCCGCCATCTCACTCGCCACAGCCACTGTAAGCCGCCATCGGTGCCCCCAAAAGCGCCTGCAGACCGCCCGCCAACCTCCCGTCTACCCAAATTCGAGCCCGGATCATCGCGCCTGTAACTCCCTCACCCCCTTCCGCTGTCCTCACGCCGTCCATCCCTGTCCATCGGTGGATTCGGGTTTAGGAGTCCGAAATCATTGAAATGAGGATTAGCTGAGATTGGCGTGAGCACCCGGCAATGGCAATAACCGGGTGACGCTGCTCTCCGTCAAGATTCATACTCGTGATGCCATCATTTCAAATATGTCGGCCTACTAAACTCAAGCCAAGGTGAAAACTGCATGAATCGCTACATCCCGTATTCCCCATTTGGCTCAAACAAGTGATGCGGTAAATAGGCAACTTTCTTGCTTTTCTAGTCGTTACATGAATCTCTTAGCCGTATTTCAGATATAATACATGCAATAAGTTGGCTATTTCAGATAACTTGCGTACCGACATTGGAGGCACCCGATGGGTGACCGCGAAAAGGCCTCTCTTCGACTCCAATTCAATCCCCAAATCCGGCTGGAGTTACATGGTGCCACCATCACCTCCGACGCCGGACTGCTGGCATTCCGAGAACTGGATGACGCCCTGGACCTTACCCCCATAGCCTCCGACTATCTCCAGGAAAGCCGTACCGGCCGCAACATCCGCCACCACCTGGTCCCTCTGCTCCGCCAGTCCATCTACAGCCGCTTGGCCGGCTACGATGATACCAACGATGCCGAACGTCTTTCCCAAGACCCAGCCATGAGAGTTGTCGTGGGCTGGCAAGGCTCAGACCGCAACGCCGCCAGAACCAACACCATGAGCCGTTTTGAGACGGAGACTCTGACTCAAGAGGACAACCTAAAGGGGCTGGCCCTGATGAATCCCCAGTGGGTGGAGCTGGCCATGGCTCACACTCCACACCGGCGAGTGATTCTGGACACGGACAGTTCGGAGAGTCCAGTGCATGGTCAGCAGGAAGGAGCCGCCTACAACGGGCACTTCGAGTGTGTCTGCTATCATCCCCTCTTTCTGTTCAACCAGTTTGGGGATTGCGAAGGAGCGACGCTACGACCCGGAAACGTGCATAGTGCCGATGGCTGGCAGGAACTCCTTGAGCCGGTGGTGAAAGGATACCAGAAGAAAGGACTGCGGTTGCTGTTCCGGGGTGACGCTGCTTTTAAGGTGGACCCCATTATTAAGACAGCACGAGGGCTAAATTAAGAGAGTCTCCCACCCCTGCGCTAGGTTTCACCAAGCCCGATGGCAGCCCTGCTTCTTCAGCTGCTGCTCCCCTTTCTTCCTGGCCATGTTGGTACACCTCTGCTGGGGTCCGGTAGCCCAAAGCCTGGTGAGGCCTCTGCCGGTTGTAGAACTCCAGGTAGGCATTGATCCCAGTTCGGGCCTCGGCGACGGTCTGGTAAGCTTTCAGATACACCTCCTCGTACTTGATGCTCCGCCACAGCCGCTCCACGAAGATGTTGTCCAGGTACCTACCCTTACCATCCATGCTGACCTGGACCCTCTGCTCCTGCAACGTCTGGGTAAAGGCCTCACTGGTGAACTGACTCCCTTGGTCGGTGTTGAATATCTCCGGTCGTCCCTTACCCAGGGCTTCCTCCAACGCCGCCACGCAGAAGCTGGTGTCCATGGTGTTGGAGAGCTTCCAGGCCAGCACGTGCCGGCTGTGCCAGTCCATGATGGCCACCAGGTACAGGAAGCCCTTCGCCATGGGGATGTAGGTGATGTCCGCGGCCCAGACCTGGTCGACCCGATTAACCTCCACTCCCTTCAGCAGATAGGGAAAGATCCGGTGTCCCGGCGCTGGTTTGCTGGTGTTGGGACGCCGGTAGATCGCTTCCAGACCCATCAACCGCATCAGCCTTCGAACCCTTTTTCGGCTCACCAGATAGCCCTGTTGCAGCAGCCAGGCCTTCATCTTCCTGGAGCCGTAGAAGGGGGTCTTCAAATACTGACGGTCCATCAGGGCCATCAACTCCAGGTCTTCTGCCCTGGTCGGTACCGGCCGGTAGTACACCGAGGCCCGGCTGACGTCCAGCAGGATACATTGACGCACCAAAGACAGCTGCTGGTGGTCTCGGTCTATCATGGCTCGCCGTATGCTGCGACTCATAGACCGGACCTTTCCGACAAAAAATCGCGTTCCACCTTCAGCTGGCCGATGTGCCGGTAGAGGTGGTTAATCTGAGCTTCCTTGGCTTTCTCCTGGGATTTCTGATTGGTGGCAAATAGCTCCGGGGCTCCTTCCACCAGGGCCCTTTTCCAGGCGTGAATCTGACTGGGATGGACCTCAAATCGGCTGGCCAGCTGGGCGATGGTCTCTTCCCCCGCAAGGGCGGCCAGGGCCACCTTGGCCTTGAACGCCGGACTGTGCTTATTCCTCGTCTGCTTCATGTCCTGCTCCTCCACGTCGGTTAGTTGCCGGTTATTTTAGGAGCTGGACTCTCTCTTAGCCAGTTGTCTAGTTTTTGGGTACCACCTCAGTTGTACAGGTTTGCTACGTTCATCCTCATCACCCCAGGGCCATCCTGTTGCGGCGACTCCATGGGGTAGCGACTCGTCATCTCAGTAAGGCCGTAGATAGCCTCGTCCTTGGTCATGCCCCGCTCGATAGCTGCCCAGACGTACTCTTTCCACTCCTGTATATAGGAGCCCTGCTCGTCCAGGTAACTCTTGTCGCATAGCTGGCCGTGACCGGGAACAAATACCTCCTCATCCAATCTACGAAGCGACTCTAGCGCTGCCAACCATTTATCGGGGCTGCCCTCCTGGATGTAGGTCTGCACCTTGTTGAAGATGTTGTCGCTACTCCAGACCACCCCCTCCTCTTTGATGCAAATGGCCGCCTGGTACTCGGTGTGGCCGGGCATGTGGATCATCTGTATGGTGTGGTCGCCCACGTGCAGTGTCAGACCATCCCCGAAGGTAATAGCGGGGGCGTTTGGCCTATACCCTTCCATCAGTTTGGGTTCGTCAGGCCCGAAGGAAGATACCCGCTGGATATGCTGCTCCATGTTGGTTTCCAGTATGCGGCGCCTGACTCCTTCCTGAGCGACTACTGGCGCATTAAAGAAGGCGTTCCCGGTCCAGTGATCGCCATGGGGTTCCGTATTGATAATATACCGGAGCGTACCCCTCTTCTCGATCTCCGCTTTCAACGCCATAGCGTCGGTGGGCTTGTGGGGACTATCGAACATGACTATCCCGTCGGAAGTAGTAAGGAAGCCGAAGTTGCAGCCTCGACAGCCGGTGTCCGCGAATATGTTGCTGGTTATTTGTTGTAACGCCATACTCTACACCTCCACCTTTACACGCCTACCCCCTTCCGAGGCCTGCCGGATGGCGGCTATCAGCTTATGCCTGGTTAAAGCGGTCTGGAAGTCTGGCTCCGCCCGTTTGCCGGTGCGAATGGCCTCGGCGAAGCGCGTCCACATCTGGGCCACGTTGAAGGGCTCGCCCTGTGGAACACCCTCCGGCACCGTCGTCAATCGCTGGGGCACATCCAGATCTTGCAGGGCTTTGTCCTCTTTCCTGCCACCCATCAGCTTCAGTTCTCCTATCTGAGCCGCACGGTTCCCGGTAAGTACCAGCGTACCTTCACGCCCGTACACCTCCAGCCGCAGGCCGGAGCCATGGTATGGAACGTGAGTCAGGCTGGCGGACACCACCGCGCCATTCTCCAGGCGCCCGCTGACCATAACACTATCGGGCGAGGTCACATCCACGTACCTATGAGTGTCAGTCTCGTACCATTGCTTCACCTGGGTGCTGACCACCGCGGAGACCTCGGAAAACTCGCCCAAGCACATGCACATGGCATCTACCGCATGGCCGAAGGAGATAGTCAGCGGGTTAGCTCCCAGGACATCGTCCCGCTGCCACGTCCGGTCCGAGGGACGCGTGAGCACACCATCGTTGACGAGGTTCATGTGCACCGACAGCACCTCGCCCACATAACCCTCTTCGATGAGCTCCTTCAGGCGCAACTGAGCAGGAGCAGCCCTGGCCTGCAGACCGACCATGGTGTGGACACCCTGCTCTCGGGCCAGGTCTGCCATCTGCTGGGCTTCCTTGAGGTTGGCGCCAAGCGGCCACTCGGTGAAGACATGCTTGCCCGCGCCCAGGACGTCCATTGTGAGGTCGTAATGAAGCGGCACGCGGGTGATGACGCCCACGGCGTCGATGTCCGGGTTGGCCAGCAGCTCCTTGTGGTCCCAGTAGGCCAGTGGCACTCCGAAGGTCTTGGCAGATGTCTGGGCCGTCTCTTCGTGGGCAGTACAAACGGCGGCCACCTCTATGGTGTCGCCCATGGCTTTTAGTGCCGGAAGATGGGCGCGGGGCGCCCACCCGTAGCTGACGTTGGCGCCTATAAGGCCTACCCTTAATCTACTGTTCGTGGTCATTGTTCCTCCTTGTATATAGCTTTGCTGAGATGCGACAGGGTCTCTATCAACTCAAGAAATTGACCCAAGGGCCGGCTGGGGCGATTATAACTGACTCGAGACTCCTACGGTACCTACCTAATTCTTGCCTTCGCCCAGAATGACAGACGTGGGACTCTAACCCGCTGCCTTATTTGCTAAGCCAGCCATCACCTCTTGGAGCCCATTCATCGTAGGCTCTTTGTCCGCGAAGCGTATGGGGAACCAGAGCCGCTCCACTCCGTGGCGGCGCACCTCCTGGATCCGTTGCAGGCACTGCTCCGCCGTGCCAACTATGGCCAGGCGATGGGCCAGGTAATCGGCCAGCCCCAGCTCATCGACCAGCTGAGCGTTGGGATTCACGCCGCTGGGGGTAACATGGAACCGGGACTGATATCCATCGCACAGACGGCGGATACGCTCCTCCAGATGGGGAGGCACAGCCTTCCCATCCAAAGTGAAGCGGAAGATGATGTGGGCGTAGCTGGCCAGGGCGAACTTGAGCTCATCCACGGCCCCTTCATAGGAGTCGCCAATGCTGGGGAGGGCTACCCACCATACCTCCAGGTCCTCCAGGGAACGACCGGCCTCCTTTGCCCCCTGCTCCAGAAGCTCGTAGGCCTGGGCCACAGGCTCAGGCTGGATGCCAGTGTTCACCCAGACGATGTCGGCCAGGCGTCCCGCCATGCGCAGAGCCCGAGGGCCTGAGGCCGGCATGCCAATTGGGATACGGCCCTTGGCCCAGGTCAGGCTGGCCTCCCGACCCCGCCATGTGGCCCGGCCCTCCTCCAGCAATGCCCGCACTGCTTTGATGTACGCCTCCAGGGTCTCCAGCGTGGCCGGCCTGGCGCCGATGTTATATACAGCGCTATCGCCGGGGCCGATGCCCAGGAAGGCGCGGCCGCCGGTAAGGTCGTCTATTGCGGCTGCAGCGCTGGCCGTGACCGCGGGGTGGCGGGTCAGGGGGTTGGTGCACCAGGTCCCTACTCCAACACGCTGGGTGTTCACCGCGGCCAGGGTGGTACGGACCCACATCTCATGGTAGAGGGACTGGGAGTCACCCATGCCTATCTTCTCCACGCCCATCTCCTCGGCCTGACGGACGTAGCGAAGGAAGTTGTCCAGGGTGTCGCCCACAATGGTGAGGCCAACGCTGGTTATCGGGCACCTCCGTGACACGGCGAAACTAGTCTGCCTGCCAGCCGACAACCGGGATTATAGGTTTAGGCCCTGAGACGTGTCAAAGAAACAAGGATGGAAGGGCCAGGTCTAATCTCGTATAATGCCCTTTGCGTCGAAAGTCAGATAAATCCCAATAGCGGGAGGAGCCCTCATGATTGTGAACCTGGTTAACGTGCAGACCAGCGACGGCCTACGCCTGGACGGCATATGGAGGAAGCCTCCTCAGGCCAACGCCTCTCAGTTGGGGGTGGACCTGGTCATCCTTCACCACGGCCTCAGCGGCAATTTCTACGGGGCCGGCATGTTCGAGGAGTACACCGATGCCCTGGTGGAGAAGGGGTGTGCCGTTATGCGGGTCAATAACCGCGGTCACCACCCCATCAACCGTGGGATGGTGGGAGGCGAGTCCAAGCGGCTTGGCGCCGCCTATGAGTTAGTGGATGAATGCAGGTACGACTGGGAGGCCTGGCTTGATTTAGCCCAGGCAGCCGGCTATCGAAGGGTCGCCCTCTGGGGGCACAGTCTGGGCGCCGTCAAGTCCATCTACTACATGTCCACCCAGCACGACCCTCGCGTCAATTACGTAGTGGCCAGCTCGCCCCCTAGATTCTCCTACTCTGCCCTTCAGAAGGAAGATGGGTGGAAGGGGTTCAAGCGTGAATGCGACCGGGCGCAGCAGCTCATTGACCAGGGGCATCCAGAGACCCTGATGGATGTGGACTTCCCCCGCGAGCTTCTGGTGACAGCAGAAGTGTTCATCGACAAGTACGGCCCCGACGGGAAGTACGACATAGTACAGCATATCCCCAACGTTAAGGTCCCCCTCCTGGTCACTCTCGGTGGGCTGGAGGGCGTAGTCATGGGCGAGGGGAACTCCCTGATGCAGTTTGCAGGCCTGGCGACGGAGATGGAGAAGATGTCTGGGGAGCTGGAGAACCTCACCTTTGAACCGATTCCTGAAGCCGACCATGTATATACCGGCCAGCGAGAGTATGCTTGGAACGTCATAGGCGGGTGGCTAAACGGGTCGTAGAGAGCTTATGCCTACGTTCCCTTCTCAAGTGCGCACAGAAATCGCCAAGTCCTGGGCCTTTTTGCCTACTCGCTTTAGGCCCAGGGGCCCATTCCTTTAGGCCAAGGATGAATTAGGCTCCAAGGTATCGCTTGCCTGTTTCACCCTGACGAAAGGGCCCATAAGGCGCACTCCATCACCTTAGGAGCGAAGAATGAGCGGATCCAATGACCTGATCATCGCCAGCACCGGCATCCACAAGACCTACGACACTGGGATAGTCAAGGTGCATGCCTTAAGGGGTGTAGACCTCAACGTCAGCCGTGGCGAAATGGTGGCCATCATGGGGCCCAGCGGCTGCGGCAAGACCACCCTCCTCAACTGCCTCTCCGGCCTGGACGAGATAGACTCGGGCCAGGTGCTCATCGATGGTGGTCCTCTTCACCAGCTCCCAGACGACGAACGCAGCGATTACCGGGCTCGCAGGATGGGCTTCGTCTTCCAGCTATACAACCTCCTTCCAGTCCTCACCGCAGTGGAGAATGTAGAGATGCCGCTGCTGGTCTCGGGTGTTGGCTCCAGAGAGGCCCGTGAGAGGGCAATGGAGGCGCTGGATATGGTGGGGCTGGTAGACCGGGCCTCTCACGTTCCGGGTCAGCTTTCGGGGGGAGAACGGCAGCGGGTGACCACCGCTCGGGCCCTGGTGAACCGGCCGGCCATAGTGTGGGCCGATGAGCCTACCGGCGACCTGGACAGCGAGACCGCCGCCGGCATCATCGACTTGATGGTCCAGCTCAACCGCGACAACGGCCAGACCTTTGTAATTGTCACTCATGCCCGAGAGGTGGGGGAGCGCGCCCATCGCATCGTGAGCATGCGGGACGGTCAGATAGTGGAGCACGGGCTTGGCCCAGGTGACCTCAGCGAGCCAAACCAGGCGACGGGAGAGTAGTGGAAGAGCTTTTTGGCGTCTCCATGGATGCCATCATGAGGGTCCTCCTGGCCATTTTTCTAGTGGCCATGGCGGTGGTGGCCGTTTTAGCCTGGCAAAACCGCATCATGTTAAAAATGGGCCTGCGAAACATTCCCCGCAGGCGGGGCCAGACGGTCCTCATCATTGTAGGCGTGATGCTAAGCACCCTCATCATCTCAGCCGCCTTCGGCACCGGCGACACCCTTAGCTTTTCGATACGCAACGAGGTGCTAGAAGCACTAGGGCCCATCGACGAGATAATCGTCTCCGACCGGGCCAGCGCCGATGATAGTTTCGGCACCAGCTTCTATTTCCCAACCCAGCGCTTCCGCCAGCTCCAGGTGGAGCTGGCCGGGCTGGACAATATTGATGGGCTGACTCCCCAGTTGGCTGAGTCGGCGCCTGCCTTGAACCTCAGAACCTTCCTCAGCGAAGGGCGTATGAGGGTGACGGGCGTTGACCCGGAACGCCTACAGGGGTTCGGCGCCTTCACCCTCACATCCGGACAGGAGGCACGCCTGGAGGAGCTGGCCGAGGGCGAGGCATACATCAATGACGAGGCCGCCGAGGAGATGGAGGCCGTAGCCGGAGACGAGCTACGTATTTTCATTGGAGATGACGCCCTCTCCTTCACTGTTAAGGGGATAGTAGAACGGGGCGGGCTGGCGGGGAGGGACTCCACGCTGCTCATCCCCCTGGACCAGGCCCAGAAGATTTTCGACAGGGCCGGCCAGATCAACCTGATGGTGGTCTCCAACAGGGGAGGCGTGCGTTCAGGGGTCCGCGAGAGCGAAGATGTCACGCAGAGGCTGAGAGTTATTTTCACCGACAGGAGTGTGGCGTCCCAGCTCCACCGGCTGCTGAAACAGCCAAATGTTCTCCAGGCACTGGAGGAGAGGCGGGAGACCCTAGGCGGCAGAATCCAGGAGGAGTTGGGCCAGCTAAGACGGGAGCTTCGGCGGCAGGAGCTTAAGGACGAGCTGATCAGCCTGCTGGCCGACGAAGATGTCTCTGACGAGGTCCTGGACGTGTTGGAGCAGGATGAGCTCAGAGATATTCAGCCACAGGTGGACACCCTATTTGCCGAGCTAGGCGAGTTCCGCGTTTTCGACGTGAAGCAGGAGTTTCTGGACGAGGCAGATGAAGTGGGCAGCTTCGTTACTACCTTCTTTCTTATCATGGGGCTCTTCTCCATCATGGTGGGAATCCTTCTCATTTTCCTTATCTTCGTCATGCTGGCGGCAGCCCGGAGGTCGGAGATGGGAATGGCCCGGGCGATTGGAGCCAAGCGTCGCCACCTGGTGCAGATGTTTCTCTTCGAGGGGACGGCCTATGCCCTGGTCTCCGCTGCAGTAGGAGTAGTTCTTGGACTGGCGGTAAGTATCCTTATGGTCTGGGGCCTAAACCGAATATTTGCCACTTTCGAGGAAGGATTCCGGGTGACAAGCCACTTCGAGCTGCGCACTGTCATCGTATCCTACTGCTTGGGCATGGTAATCACTTTTGCCACAGTAGGCGTGTCCTCCTATCGTGTCAGCCGTCTCAATATAGTCTCGGCCATTCGCGACCTGCCCTCTCCTATAATCGTCTCCACCAGGGGATGGCGTGAGATACTGCTTACCCCCTGGCATGCCTTCCTGCTTCCACTTCGCCTCTTATGGCGAAGTCTTTACGCCCTGGCGACCCTTCATCCACTAAGGGCCCTGACTTACCTCCTCCGCACGCCATGGGCCATCCTTTCCATCTGGACTGCCACTACAGGAAGCATCTTCCAGGTCCTGTGGCGTCCCTTCACCCAGGGTTGGCTGGCCTTTCTCATGGGCCTGCTGTTGGCAGTACAGGGGGCCAGAGCCTGGGAACAGGCGGCGCCCTTCACCATCGGGGTCTCCCTGATGATAATAGGAACAGGCCTTTCGGTAAGAACGGTATTGCAACGCACTTCGATGCGGGTGGATGTGCGAGACCGCATCGCCTACACCTTTATAGGTGTGGTAATGCTGGTCTTCTGGACGCTGCCCTTCAATACTTTTGAGTCTATCACCGGCGAGCTAAAAGGGGACTTCGAGATGTTCTTCATCTCCGGCGTGTTAATGGTGGCTGCGGCCGTGTGGACCGTAATGTACAATGCCGACCTCCTGCTGAAGGCCTTGCACTTCCTCACAGGGAGTGTCGGCCAGCTGCGCCCCGTCATGGTTACTGCGGTGGCCTACCCCATGAGTGCCAAGTTCCGCACCGGCCTGACCCTGGCCATGTTCGCTCTGGTTATTTTCACTCTAATGGTTATGTCCATCCTCCCAGAGGTCTTCGCCAGGTCAACCTCTTCCAATACTGAGGAGATCACGGGAAGATGGGACATCGAGGGCAACCTTAACTTCACCACCCCCATTGTGGACATCCGGCAGGCAATTGATGAAGCACCAGGCCTTGGCATCTTGGACTTCGAGGCCATTGGCGGCTACACTCAGATACCCATCGATGCACGACAGGTGGGCGCGGAGGATCAGCGGTGGAACTGGGGAGCCATGGCAGTGCGGGCTGCAGATGATGCCTTCTTGGATGCCAACGAATATAAGTTAAAGCTCATCGCCGAGGGGTATGGGCCCACCGATAAAGAGTTGTGGCAAGCCCTTAAAGATAACCCGGGCCTTGCCGTGGTGGAGGGGATGTTGGTGAACAATAACCCAGACATTGAAAATGAATGGCCGCCATTTCAGCTAGAAGGCGTCTACTATGATGATGAGGAGATGTCTCCAGTCGATATAGAAGTACGAGATCGCATCACAAACTCCGTCGTCCCCCTTAAAGTTGTAGGTGTGCTGGACCGCGTCTCCAATCCGGATGGTGATTGTTGTGATGGTATGTTCATCTCCAAGGCCACCGTGGAAGCCGTTGTACCCTTCGCGGTGCCCATAACCACCTATCGATTCAGGTTGGCCCAGGGGGTGGACGTGGAGCCGGTGGCCAGGGACATAGAGGCTGCCTTTGTGGAGCATGGCATGGAGGCC
The DNA here is from genome assembly GCA_965237935.1 of Dehalococcoidia bacterium. GTDB lineage: Bacteria > Chloroflexota > Dehalococcoidia > Lucifugimonadales > CBDEGW01 > CBDEGW01. The sequence goes on from CBDEGW010000003.1 coordinate 332,714, forward strand.
GAGGTATTGGAGAAGGTGTTGGAGGAAAGAGCGGCCGCCAGTCGGGCCTTTTTCCGTCTCTTCACTGGCTTCATGGGCTTGGGTCTACTGGTGGGCATTGCGGGCCTAGGAGTGATCAGCACCAGGGCCGTGGTGGAGCGGCGACAGCAGATTGGGGTCCTACGCGCCATTGGCTACCGTCGCAACATGATCCAGCTTAGCTTCCTTCTTGAGTCCTCCTTTGTGGCTCTGTTGGGGACGGCCATAGGGGTAGCCCTGGGCTTCATCCTCTCCTATAACCTCGTCAACGAGATCCGCGAGGAAGCGGGCGTTGACAGCATACGGTTCGTTGTCCCCTGGCTACAGATCGTCGTCATTATCGTGCTGACCTACATCTTCTCCCTATTGGCCACTTACCTTCCCTCCCGCCAGGCCTCCCGAATCTACCCTGCCGAGGCCTTGCGCTACGAATAGTATGTTTAGCGCGGCCTAGCCAACCCTCGGAGCAGCACTTTAGCTAACACCTGAGCTATGACATCCTCAGAAAACCCTCGAGACCAGTTCATAGATATACGCGGCTTACGCCTCCACTACCTCGACTGGGGTGGAGCGGGACGCCAGCCCATGCTGCTGCTTCACGGACTGCAGGACTGCGCCCGGTGCTGGGACGCCTACGCCGCCGCCATGAGGGGCCGCTATCACGTAATGGCCCTTGACCATCGCGGCCACGGCGACAGCCAGTGGGCCTCCCCTGATGGCTATCCCTTGTCAGAATACGTTGGAGAGCTGGCGGAGTTCATCGAAGCTTTGGACCTCAGGGAGCTGATTCTCATCGGCCACTCGGCGGGCGGAAAGAACGCTTTCATCTACGCCGCCGACCATCCGGAGCGCCTCTCCCGGCTGGCCACCGTTGACATGGACCCCGACCAATACAATCCCGGCTCGGCCCAGATGTTCGCCAGATACCTGACGGAGTCCGACGAGTACGAGAGCCTGGAGGCGGTGATGGAGCGGTTGCGCCTACGAGGGCCCAACGCCTCGGAGGAGGTCCTGAGACACCAGGCCCTTCACATGACCAGACCCCTCCCCAATGGAGGTTTCATCTGGAAACGGGACCGAGCGCTGGTGACCAACTACGAGCGTCCCGACGCTTGGGAGTACCTGCCGCGCATCGCCGTACCCACTCTCCTGGTACGCGGGGCCGACAGCGACCTGCTGACGGCGCCGGTGGCGGAGCGAATGCAACAGGCGATACCTCGCTGCACCCTGGTTGAGCTGAAGGGGGGCGGCCACTGGTGCTACGACGAGCAGCCCAACGCCTTTGAGGAAGCTATCAACACCTTCCTTAGCTAGAGGCCACTCGGGAGAAGCTGTGCTAGCGGCTCAGGGAGGACCTGATTTCAACCATGCCTGAGACCGCCTGGTCGATGTGCTCCACCGTGTTGTAGAAGTAGGGGGAGATGCGAACAGCCCCGGGACGTGAGTCCACTATGATGCTGCGCTTGGCCAGCTCCTGGACCATACCTTCAGAGTAGGGTACTCATCTCTGACCTTGGTCCAGTCCGGTTGCGCTGGCATTTGACATATCTCCATTCCGATCTAGCGTCGCTTCACACGGGTGTCGTTACGATGGCCTCAACGATACCGGCAGCACAATGCGGTGTCAATCGCTGCTTCCGAGGTCCGGCCCTAGTGTCCTGAATCAGAGGTTCGCTGGCAAAATCCCGGAGATACGCAATAGGGGTTCCGCTCCCTTGCGCGGGGGTTCTGGGGGTGTCCCCCAGAAGCATACCGTGGGTGGGCGGGTGGGAGCGAGACATTTGCCTCCAGAAAATTTATGAAACGGCATTGACTTTCCATCTGACTAGAAGGTTTATACTTGATTCAAACGGCACCAGGAGGAAGCTAGTGAAGATCGGCGAGCTGGCCCGAGCCACGGGGGTGACGGCCAAGACAATACGGTTCTACGAGGCGGAGGGCCTCCTGCCAAAACCCCAGCGCACCTATTCCGGCTACCGTATGTACAGCCTGGAGGACGCCCGGCGGCTGGAGTTTATCCGCAAGGCCAAGCGCCTCGGCTTATCCCTGGGCGATGTACGAGGCGTCCTTCAGCTACACGACCGCAGCGAGCCCACCTGCGTGCACGTCCGCTCCCTCCTGTAGGAGAAGCTGTCCCAAGTGGACAGGGCCCTGAAGGACCTTCGGGAGTTCCGAGGGGAGCTGGCGCATCTCAGGGACGAGGCCGGTACTCTAATAGACTGTCACCCCTCTGGCGGGCAGATCTGTGGCATTATCGAGCAGAGTGGCATCAGGGCTACGGAACATACGCTGGCCTGGGTAGAGGGGCGGAAAAACGCGTGAGGAGAGACGATGATGTGTCCCGCCGTGCTGGAACGCTATACAACTGGCCTGATAGGAGATGGTGATGCTGACTCTATTCGGTTCTATCGCCGTGGGCGTAATGTTCTACTCCTACTGGCTGGAGTCCCGGTCTAAATGGTGGGTGCTGAGCTTCGCCATCGGCTCCGCGGCTACCTCCGTTTACAGTGGGCTTGTGGAGGCCTACCCCATTACCGTCATCGAAGCCTTGTGGGCACTGGTAGCATTGCAGCGCTTCCTCCGGAGAAGTCGTGAAGAGGCCCCGGAGCACCAATGGTAAGTTCACACGAAAGAGTGTAAAGGCTTGACTTTGATCTCGACTGGAAGGTGTAGGGTTGAATTGAGGGTTCCTGTTGAGGGTGGAGAATAATGAAGAGATTACTGCATATCGAAAACCTACTTGTGCCCCTTGGTGGAGTCCTGCCTCTGCCATGGTGATGAGTGATACCGGGCCTGCTCGGCCTGCTGGGCGCCAGCGGGTCCGGGCTGGCCGCAGCGCCCGCGTTGCAGGCGCTAACGTATCCCTTCCTGGCATTGACTGTCGCTTCTCTGGGCCGTGGCTGGTACTTACAGCTAACCCATGGGGGCGCAACGATATGGCAACGGCGTGCAAGGAGGACCCTGACATTCGCTACCGTCCTCTCCGTGACGCTGTGGGCTCTACGCTTCGCGGGAATTCTGGGCGTGAGCCCAATTTAAGAGAGGAGACCCATGCAGAAAACGACAACAAAATTCACAACTAAGGCTAGATTGACCTGTCCCGAGTGCGGGTTTGCCCAAGATGCCGAGATGCCTATTGATTCGTGTCAATTCTTCTTTGAATGCGCCAACTGCAATTCCATAATCAGACCCACGCCCGGAGATTGCTGCGTCTTCTGCTCCCACGCAAATGTACTATGCCCCTCGAAGCAGTTGGAGAGAACGGGATCAATCCCTGGTGGCGACTAGAGAAATGAACCCTGGGACGCCTATTAATCAAGGCGCCCCGTAGGTCGATCAGTCTGTGCCCGGCTTGCTCTTGATGACCCCGGCCTTCTCCAGGCGGGCGATCTCATCGGGCGACATGTCCAGAATAGTCTTCAGCACAAGCCGCGTGTGCTCACCTACCGAGGGCGCAGGGTTCTCCACCTTTGGGGAGGTCCTGGACAGGTGCACCGGAGAGTTGGGCAGGAGGACTTTAATATCCTCCGGCCCAGGCACCGCCATCTCGATGACGGCTCCTCGGGCTCTCATATGAGGATCGTTGATAGCGTCGGGTATGCTGTTGACGGGGTTCGCCAGGCAGATTCCCTCCAGCAAGTCCAGCCACTCCTTAGTCGTCTTCTCCAAGAATGCTTCGATAAGTAGGGGCTCCAGTTCAGCGTGATGGGTTGTACGGCCATCTCCGGCCTGATATCGAGGGTCTGCCGCCAGCTCCTCCCGATCGATTACGACGCAGAAGGCCTCCCAGTCTCGAACCCCAGCCACGACCATCCAGCCGTCGGCCGTCTGGAAGGCCTGGAAGGGCGTTATCAGGGGGTGCCTGGTGCCTATGCGTCCCGGGACCTCCCCCGTGGCCGAGTGGCGGATGATGGCGTTCTCCAGGTTGTAGAAGACGCTCTCCACCATACTCACATCCAGCCTCTGTCCAACCCCACTCTGCTCCCGCTCGTACAAGGCGGATATCACACCTATGGACATGTAGGTCCCACCCAGGGTGTCCCCTATGGATGCTCCAACCCTCATGGGGCCCCCCTTAGGGTCCCCCGTAATGCTCATTAGCCCGCTCATGGCCTGAGCGATAACGTCTACGGCCCCTCGGGAGGCGTAGGGCCCGGTCTGGCCGAAGCCGGAACAGGAGGCATAGATGATTCGGGGGTTTCGGGCCGAGACTTCCTCATAGCCCAGGCCCAGCCGGTCCATGGTTCCGGGGGAGAAGTTCTCGGTCAAGACGTCGCACCGCTCCGCCAGGTGGAGGGCCAGCTCACGGCCCTCCGGCTTCTTCAGGTCTAGCTGTATGCCCTTCTTGCCTCGCTCTATGGAGAACCTGTAGGTGCTTCGTCCATTGACGAAGGGGCCGTTCCCCCTGGTCTCGTCGGTGTCCTCAACGCGCTGGATGTTGATGACCTCGGCGCCAAGGTCGGCCAGGATCATGGTGCCGAAGGGGCCGGCCAGGGCGTGAGTGAAGTCTAGAACACGAATTCCTACCAGAGGGCCAGCCATTACTCAACCTCCAAAAGCGACTCCGGCCTACCCCACGGGAATGGGGGCGCCAAAGTCTGCGTGCTCGATGCCGTAGGGATACTCGATCTGGCGCTTGACAGCCTCCATGGCCTCGCGTCCAGCCAGCTTGCCGCAGAGGTAGAGGCCCATGTCGATGGAGGAGGTGATGCCTCCCGCGGTGAGGACGTCGCCCTCATCTACTATTCGTTGGTCCTGGACTACGGTGGTGTAAGGCTCCAGCAGCTCCATCCTTCGCCAGTGGGTAGTGGCCCGCTTCCCTTTGAGGAATCCCGCCGCGCCCATGATAAGAGAGCCGGTACAGACGGAGACCTTGGTCCTGCAGCTTTCCGCGGTCCCTATCCACCCCATGAAGTCGGGGTCCTCCAGGATCTCAGGGGTGACACGCCCTCCCGGAATGACCACTATGTCGTAGTCTCCCAGATTGGGCCTTGTCTTTGTGGGGGTTATGTGAAGGCTTCCCGTGGCGTCGGTGACCCTGTCGGTGAGGGCGCAGATGTCCCACTCCAGGTTGTCCATGAAGCCCATGCCCTTGAGGCGCGTCACCGTGTCGTAGACGCCAAGAAAGTCCAGAGTGACCATGCCATTGAAGATGACGAAGGCTATTTTCATTTCTCCTCTCCTATGGCCGGCAAATCGCCGACGTTGGACGGCGTTAAAGTTTTCGGGTCAATTATACTATCACCCGATACCGCCTAATACCCCATTGGGCGGCCGTCTTCTCTGGGGTCTGAGCCGCCCTTCTTGGTCCCGGAAACGGGGTCCACCAGGATCATCTGGGCCGAGGCGCTACCGACGTACCGCTTCGAGGGGGAGGTGACTGAGTGCCCTCGACGCTCCAACTCCTCCACCAGCGCTCGGTCCTCCAGCAGCTCCTCCTCCATAACCAGCTCAAAGGGCGCGTCGGAGGGGGGAGCACCCTGGCCCTGGGCGCTGGAGAAACGGGGCAGCTCCGTCGCCTGCTGTACGTCCAACTTGAAGTCCAGCACCCGGGTGAGGTTTTGAACGTTCCACTGGGGCTGGGAGTCCCCTCCCGCCGTGCCTCCCGTCACGTAAGGATGCCCATCCCGCATCACCATGTAACAGTTGAGGGTGTGGATGGGACGTTTGCCGGGTGTCAGCTCGTTGGGGTGCCCCTCCAACAGCGAAAACCAGGATGCGCGATTATTCATGAGGATTCCCGTGCTGGGCGACGTATAGAAGGAGCCGAAGTGTCCGAACAGGCTGTGAATAAAAGTAATGATGTTGCCTTCGGCATCCGCGATGCAGAAGAGGCAAGTGGAGGCCGCGGCCTCCGAGGTGGGATGGACTACCCCAGCTTCTACCCTGTCGGCGGCCTTCTCCATATCGATGAGAGAGCGCCGCCCTTCCGCGTACTCCTTGGACAACAGCTCATCTACGGGAACGTGGCCCACCTCCGGGTCTCCGAAGTACCTGGAGCGATCGGCGTAGGCCAGCTTCTTGGCCTCGGTCAGCAGATGGATGTAGTCCGCGCTATTGAGGCCCAGGGATGCGACGTCAAACCCTTCTATGAGGTTCAACATCTGCAACACCAACTGCCCCTGGGAAGGAAGCCTGGTCTCATAGACGGAATCGCCCCGGTAGGTGGTGGCTATGGGATCATCGTATAGGACGCTCTGGTGGCTGGAGAAGTCTTTATCGGTGTAAAGGGACCCTTCTTCGCGCAGATCATTCACAAGGGCCTTGGCTATGCCTCCCTGGTAGAAGTCATCTGGGCCCTCGCGGGCCAAGCGCTTCAGGGTGCCGGCCAGGGCTTTCCGCGTCAGGGTCTCACCACTCTGGTAGGGACGTCCATCCACCAGAAAGGTCTGAGCGGTCGTTGGAAAGCTCTCTAACTCCTTGGCGTTCTGGGAGAATAGCCGACTGTGCCTCTGATATAGGGAAACGCCACCCTCAGCGTACTGAATGGCGGGCTCCAGAAGGCGCTGAAAACTCCAACTACCGCTGCCGAAGCGCTCCAGAATGGACTTGTAGGCATGGACCTCCCCCGGCAGGTTAACCGAGAGGACTCCCCTCCTGGGCATGGCCTGATGGCCCATATCTCGAAACTGCTGGGCGGTAGCAGCGTAAGGGCCTCGCCCGCTACCTGTGACGCCATAGCACTTGCCGCTTTGAGCGTGGTAAAGGAGGGCGAAGACATCGCCGCCAAGGCTGCAGAAGGCGGGAAGCGTTACCGTCTCCGTCGCCGCCACCGCGACGCAAGCGTCAAAGGCGTTGCCCCCCTGTCGGAGGACATCAAGGCCTACCTCGGCCGCCAGAGGCGATCCCGAGCAGATGGTCGCCTGCTGGCCCTTGAAGGATTGATCTGCTTCAGGGGGGCTCATTTTGCTTCAGTCGGACTTGCTAGTAGCCTGTCACCCAGTGACTTCCTCCAGCAGGTCAGTCTTGCCGTCAGTGGTGATGCCGATGTGCGAGAAATAGGAGTCGTCAGTTGCGCCATGCCAATGTTTCTCTCCTGGGGGAACATGGATGATGCAGCCCACCGTGACCACGTTCGACTCCTTTTCGTTGGCCAGAACGCCCTTCCCATCGGTCACCAGCAGAATCTGATCGAAGGTGTGGGTGTGCCAGACGGTCTTGGAGCCGGGGCTGAAGCGGTACTGGGTCAGGCGGGACCCCTGAGAGTCGTCGCCGCTGACAAGGTTCATCCTGTTAACGGTACCTCTAAAGACAGGAGCGTTGCTGAGTTCCTCAGGAATGTCGCCGGGACGGATTACTTTCATACTCTTCTCCTAGGTGCTATATGGCTCAGGGGCGCCTTACGACCTCGCCAAGAGATCAGTCCTCTACCTCGACGAACATCTCTATCTCAACTGAGGTGTCTGAGGGCAGGTTTTGCATCACGACTGCGCATCGGGTCGCGTAGCCGTACTCTCCGAAGAGAGCGACCAGCAGCTCCGAGGCCCCGTTGGCCACTCCAGAGGGAAAGTTAAACTCCTCCGTGCCGTTTACCATGACAAAGGTCCTGACAATCCTCTTGATCTTGTCCAGGTCACCCAGCTCGCCCTTCAAGGCGGTCAGGGCGTTGAGGATGCAGAGCTTCGCCCTCTTTGCTCCCTCTTCCACGTCGATGTCCTTGCCGAGCTTGCCGGCCACGACGCCATTTGCATCGCTGGCTACCTGTCCGGCGACGAACACCAGGTTACCAACCCGGTTGGTCTGGTTAAAAGGGTAAGTGGCGCGCCGGTAATTTGGAAGAGTAAACCCCATCTCTTTCAGCTTATCTTCTATTCTTCCCAAGACATACCTCCTGCTAAATGATTTGCATCGTCAGTCCCCTGGAGAGCTACAGTAGCTGTAGTGGCCACGCTACCTGGCCACCTGCTGATAGACCGACAGTCCCTTTTATTACACCGGGCTGAATCTGGAGACGTTGACGGAAATGCAACCGCATATGTAGCACAGAGGCGCAGATAAGTCAACTGTGTCTAATTAGGTTGATGACTTCATCTCAATCCTACAAGGCTGAACTCCTGGTATCTGCATTGACTTTCTGTGCCAAGATGTGTTACTTAAGGGTGTGTCAAACAGGCCATTCATGCGTGGAGGAGAACTAAAATGAAGAACGGGTATAGGACCATAGACGCAGACACTCATGTCCAGCCAAGTTTCGAGGTTCTTGAGAAGCACATGGACCCCAGCTTCCGGCCCAGGGTCGAGGAGTTGGAGGTATATCGCCGGACCACTGAGACGGACGGGAAGAAGCGCTCCATTTTGGCCATCAACATGCTCCCCTTTCCCAGGAAGATAGGAGAGCCCCCTTCCAAGGAGAAGCCGGATTACGGCCCGCAAGGGGGTCAGCATCCTCAGGCAGGGAGGACCACCAGGTCCACCGGACATCACAGGATTGACCCTCAGCCTGAGGTCTCGGACGAGAATCCCCAGGGCCGCCTTCTTGACATGGACCTGGAAGGTAGGGATGTGGATATCCTCTACCCAGGACCTTATCTGCAGTACGTCATAGGGTTGCCCGATCCCGGGCTGACGGAGGGCATCTGGCGGGCCTACCACAACTACATGAAGGCCTACTGCTCGGCGGACCCCAAGCGACTTAAAGGATTGGCCATGGTGCCTGGCAACGACGTGGAGTGGGCGGTGGCGGAGGTGAAGTCCCTGGCCAACGAGCCCTGGCTCTCCGCCGTCTGGCCGGTCCTTCCCGAAGACATGCCTCTGGACCATCCCGACCTGGAGCCCCTGTGGGCCACCCTCAACGACCTGAACCTGCCCATTGTTATCCACGCCTTCTACAGTGGCCCCCCTTACTGGCCTGGCTACCGGGATGTGTGGGACAACGCGGTTATCGCTCGGGCTGCCTCGGTACACTGGCTGGCATCTCGCTTCTTCGGCTACGTGATTTGCTCTGGGATGCTGGACCGGTACCCCAACCTGAAGGCCGGAGTAGCAGAGGTGGGCCACGGCTGGCTTCCCCACTGGCTCATTCGCCTGGGCGAGCAGATCGCCTACGTATCAGGGGTGGTGCCTACCCTGAAGTACAAGCCCATAGAATACGGTCAGATGGGCCGGTTGCTGTGCCCGTGCGAGCCCATGGAGGGACCTGACATGACCAGGGCCTGTATCGAATTGTTGGGCGACAAATGCTTTAGTCACCAGTCGGACTACCCCCATGGAGAGGCCTTCTTCCCGGACACCGTTGAAATGGTCATGGACTGGCCCATATGGGAGAATCTTGGCGAGAACGCCCTGAAGAGGTACTTCTGGGATAACTCGGCGGAGTTCTTCAGAGACATAGAGTAAGCATAGGCAGAAATACAACTGACCAGGGGAAGGAAGGAATGAAGAAAGGCTACAAGGTAATCGACGCAGACACCCACGTCACGCCAAGTTTCGAGGTCCTTGAGAAGTACATGGACCCCAGCTTCCGGCCCAGGGTCGAGGAGTTGGAGATATACCGACGCAGATCGCCCTTCGGTGAGGAGGGTGAAAGCCGCTCCATGTTAGCCGTCAACATGCTCCCCTATCCCAGGAAGATTGGAGAACTGCCTGCCAAAGAGAAGCCGGAGTACGGCCCGCAAGGGGGTCAGCATCCGCAGGCGGGGAGGACTACAAGGTCCACCGGACATCACAGGATTGACCCTCAGCCTGACGTCCAGGAGGAGAACACCGAGGGCCGCCTTCTTGACATGGGCATGGAAGGTAGGGATGTGGATATCCTCTACCCAGCGCCTTATCTCCAGTACGTCATAGGGCTGCCCGATCCCGGGCTGACAGAGGGTGTCTGGCGGGCCTACCATAACTATATGAAGGCCTACTGCTCGGCGGACCCCAAGAGACTGAAGGGTTTGGCTATGGTGCCTGGCAACGACGTGGAGTGGGCGGTGGCGGAGGTGAAGTCCCTGGCCAACGAGCCATGGCTCTCCGCCGTCTGGCCGGTCCTTCCAGAAGACATGCCCCTGGACCATCCCGACTTGGAGCCCCTGTGGGCCACCCTCAACGACCTGAACCTGCCCATTGTCATCCACGCCTTCTACAGCGGCCCTCCTTACTGGCCCGGCTACCGGGATGTGTGGGACAACGCGGTTATCGCTCGGGCTGCATCGGTACACTGGCTGGCCTCCCGCTTCTTCGGCTACGTGATTTGCTCTGGGATGCTGGACCGGTACCCCAACATTAAGGCCGGAGTAGCAGAGGTAGGCCACGGCTGGCTCCCCCACTGGCTCATTCGCCTGGGCGAGCAGATCGCCTACGTCTCGGGCGTGGTGCCTACCCTGAAGTACAAGCCCATAGAATACGGTCAGATGGGCCGGTTGCTGTGCCCGTGCGAGCCCATGGAGGGACCTGACATGACCAGGGCCTGTATCGAATTGTTGGGCGATAAATGCTTCAGTCACCAGTCGGACTACCCCCATCCGGAGTCATACTTCCCAGACACCGTTGAAATGGTCATGGACTGGCCCATATGGGACAAGCTGGGCGACGATGCCCTGAGGAGGTTCTTCTGGGATAACTCGGCGGACTTCTTTAGAGACGTAGAGTAGGTCTAGGCGCGGGACATCACCTGGGGACTCGACTCACTCGAGGCAAAGACAGCGATACAACCGGATCGAAGAGGAAGTAATGAAGAACGGCTACAGGACAATAGACGCGGACACCCATGTTGGTCCAAGCTTTGATGTCCTGGAGAAGTACGTGGACCCCAGCTTCCGACCCAGGGTCGAGGAGCTAGAAAAATATCGCCGGACCACTGAGACGGACGGGAAGAAGCGCTCCATTTTGGCCATCAACATGCTCGCTTACACGCGGAAAATCGGCGAGATACCGGCCAATGAGGGTGCAAGCTCTGGCCCACAAGGGGGTCAGCATCCGCAGGCGGGGAGGACCACCAGGTCCACTGGACATCACAGGATTGATCCTCAGCCTGACATCCAGGACGAGAACGCCGAGGGCCGTCTCCTTGACATGGACCTGGAAGGTAGGGATATAGACGTTATATACCCCATGTCCTATATGCAATACCCCATTGGCCTAGAGGACGTAACCCTAACGGAGGGCATCTGGCGGGCCTACCACAACTACATGAGGGCCTACTGCTCGGCGGACCCCAAGCGACTTAAAGGATTGGCCATGGTGCCTGGCAACGACGTGGAGTGGGCGGTGGCGGAGGTGAAGTCCCTGGCCAACGAGCCCTGGCTCTCCGCCGTCTGGCCTCTGCTCCCAGAGGGCTTGCCCCTGGACCATCCCGACCTGGAGCCCCTGTGGGCCACCCTAAACGATCTGAACCTGCCCATTGTTATTCACGCCTTCTACAGTGGCCCCCCTTACTGGCCCGGCTACCGGGATGTGTGGGACAACGCGGTTATCGCTCGGGCTGCCTCGGTCCACTGGCTGGCCTCCCGCTTTTTCGGCTATGTGATTTGCTCTGGGATGCTAGACCGGTACCCCAACCTGAAGGCCGGAGTAGCAGAGGTAGGCCATGGCTGGCTTCCCCACTGGCTCATTCGCCTGGGCGAGCAGATCGCCTACGTCTCGGGCGTGGTGCCTACCCTGAAGTACAAGCCCATAGAATACGCCCAGATGGGCCGGCTGCTGTGCCCGGCGGAGGCTATGGAAGGTCCTGACATGACCAGGGTCACAATTGAGCTGCTGGGGAACAATTGCATATCCCATCAGTCGGACTACCCTCACCCCGAGGCCTTCTTCCCAGATACAATACAGATGGTCATGGACTGGCCTATATGGGAGAATCTTGGCGAGGATGCTCTTAGGAGGTTCTTCTGGGATAACTCGGCGGAGTTCTTCAGAGACATAGAGTAGAGACTACGATTCGCGAGGTAAATTAGCTCATGGGCTGATATCCAGCCCGACAGGGAATTTTGATTCTCTCGTAAAAAGTCTGTGCAGGTCGAATTAGAACAACCGTACCCTTGCCTGGGTGCAATATACAGTCTCTGTTCCGTGTATTACCCCAACATACGGTAGCGCTCACATGTGCTAAAGCGCTGGAACTTCCTCAAAACGGGTTTTTACGAGGGAATCAATTTTAGCTTGTACTTTGGGGGACAAGAGTCCATTAAGTAACCCGACAAGGAGAGGACAACATGAAGATGCGTTTACTACCTATGGTCCTGCTGGTTTCGGCTTTGGCTGTAGTAGGTCTGGCTTGTGGTTCGGACGCCACCTCAACACCCAGACCTACCACGTCACCGCCACCGCCAGCGCCTGCCCCTACAACGGCGCCAGCACCGGCGGCCACTCCTACATCCGTGATCGCACCAGCAGCCACTCCTACCAAGGTGGCGTCTGCTGGACTGGTTACGGTTAAGCCAGAGGGCACGCTGACCCTGGGAGTGGATGTAATACCCGTAAACGCCATTCCCAGTGCTCTGCGCGCCGGGAGCGCCTACGTGGATTATGCAGTAATGACGATGCTGAGGAAGTCCTCCGACGGGGAGGTCCTACCCGGAATTGCCGAAAGCTGGGAGATACTGCCCAACAAAATAATCTTTAAGATTGACAGGGATGCCCAATTCCACGACGGCTGGGGACCTGTCACAGCGGATGATATAATCTGGTCCTTCAAGGACGCTACTTCACAAGGTTCGATTCACGGCAACTCCGGCGAGCTGAGGGATGTTACCAGCTACACCGCGCTGGACCCCTACACCGTGGAGATGGGGGTAACAACAGGGAACGGTTACTACCTGGCATCCAGAATGAACCATACCATCGTATTAGGCCCTCCAATCCACTCTGTAAAGTATATCGAGGACGTGGGTTTATCGAAGGCTGGCAGACAGTGGATAGGAGCCGGCCCGTGGAAGCATGTAAAGCTGATAGATGGTGACCAGGTCATCTACGAAGCCGTAGAAGACCACTTCATTGTTACTCCTGAGTGGAAGGACCTGATAGTGCGGGGGATCCCGGAGCCTGCGGTTGCCCTGGCTGCAGTTAGAGCCGGTGAAGTTGACCTCGCACCGCTGCCCCCGGACCTGTTCGGCGAGGCGAGTAAACGTGGCGTGCGAATAATTGAAGGCAAGGGCGGAATCCAGATGTACATTACCCTTGATGGGCAGAATTTCCCTTCCCGTGCTTTGCCAGATGACGAAAACGATCCGCTGACCTTAGGCAAGTTTAATCCCGACATTCCCTGGGTCGCGGACCCGGCTGACCCTAATGGTTTTGAGAAAGCAGCCAAGGTGCGACGGGCCATGTTGCTAGCCATGGACAGGGAAACTCTCAAGGACACCCTCTTCGAAGGCCTCGGCTTCCTAATGGTAGCCAACGGCTTCTTCCCTGGGACCAAGTGGTTTGACCCCTCCTGGGAGCCGGTGCCTTATGACCCAGTGAAAGCCAAACGGCTCATGGTCGAGGCAGGCTATCCCGAGGGCTTCGATATGCAGTTTTATTCCCGGGTCCCAGGCCGGTATGCGGATAGCCAGGCGAAAGAGGCCATTGCCAGAATGTGGGAAGAAACCCTGGGAATCAAAGTGAGGCGTCAGGTATACGATTCCAACATACGCGCCTTGTCCGTCAAGCGCGTCCTTGGCACCGATATTCCCACGGCTCGACTCGCTGCCTACAACGGGTCCTACCTGTTCCCCTGGTTCTTCGCCAAAGCTATTGGCACCGCCATTGCCGACAACCTCCTATCCAGTGAGGACCCATTTGTTGAGGAGCTCGTTCCCAGGATCGTCATCGCTGACGAGCCCGAGATGATCAAGCTGACTACGGAACTCGGCAATTACTATATAGACAATACCGTGGTCATCCCGGTCCAGTTCATCCCGCCCCTGTACGCAGTCGGCCCTCGAGTGGGGGATTACGACCACCCCATTGGATGTACTGACCCGTGTTTCGCCGAAAATATCAGCAAGGCAAAGTAGCCAGAGGCACCGAAAGAATGGTCGCGTAGAATCCTGGAAAATCCGAAAGGAGAAACCGCATGTACAAAGGATACAAAGTAGCCGATATGGATACCCACGTGCTGCCCAGTGAAGAGGTGCTGGAAAAGTACGTAGACCCCAGCTTCCGGTCCAGGCTACCTGAGCTTAAACCCTACTACCGCGATCTGGGCGAGAGCGGACATACTCTAGCCGCGGGGCTGCTGGCCTTCGACAGAAACATAGGCGAGATGCCTACGGGCGAAGAAGGAAAGGTGCCAGAGGGCCTTCAGGGCTCCGGGCGCAATATCCAGCAGGGCCGAACCTCCAAAAATACAGGACATCATAGGGTTCAGGTTCAGCCGGGAGTGCAGAATGAGAATGCGGTAGGCAGAATTCAGGACATGGACCTGGAGGGACGGGATCTGGACCTTTTGTATCCAGGCGGCTGGGCGGAGGCCATCATTGCCATGGAAGATGTCACCCTTGCTGAAGGCGTCTGGCGCGGCTATCACCGGTATATGAAGGAGTATTGCAGCGTTGCGCCGGACCGGCTAAAGGGCATGGCCTTGCTTCCGGGTTCGGACATCGAGTGGACGCTGTCGGAGATGAAGTCTCTAGCCAACGAGGATTGGCTTTCCTCCATCTGGCTGATCCTCCCCGAGAATATGCCTCTAGACCATCCGGACCTGGAGCCGATCTGGGCTACCATGAGTGACCTGGACCTCCCCCTGGTTATGCATGCCTTCTTCAGCTATCCGCCCTACTGGCCCGGGTATAGAGACCTGTGGGGGAACGCCACCATCGCCCGGACGGCGGCGCCTCCGTGGGTGGCAGCTCGCTTTGTCTCCTTCATGATATGTTCTGGCGTATTTGACCGCTACCCGAATTTCAGGGCTGGAGTGGCCGAAGTAGGGCATGGTTGGCTTCCCCACTGGCTGCTTCGCCTGGGCGAGCAGATAGCCTACGTCCCCGGACCGGTGCCGACCCTAAATTACAAGCCCATCGAGTACGCACAAATGGGCCGAATCATGTGCCCGGCGGAGCCCATGGAGGGCCCCGAGATGACCCGGACAACCCTGGAGCTCCTAGGAGATGGCTGCCTGACCCACCAGTCTGACTATCCACACGGAGAGGCCTTCTTCCCTGATACCGCCCCCATGGTGATAGACTGGCCTATCTGGGAGAAACTGGGCGGGGACTACCTCCGTAAGTTCATGTGGGACAACGGCGTCGCCTTCCTCAGGAAGAGCTAGGCAAACGCCCGTCCCAGCCTACAGACCGGGTCGATACGGTTATGAAGTATCTTGATACGAGGTTCCGATGAAGAACGGGTACAAAGTAGCGGACATGGACACCCACTCGAATACATCGTATGAGATACTGGAGAAGTATGTGGACCCCAGCTTCCGACCGCGGCTGGAGGAGGTGGCGCCTTACCTGCGGCCGCTTCGAGGGGGAGGGACCACCCCTGCTGTGAAGTTGCTTGCATTTGACCGAAAGATGGGAGAGGTGCCGGACCCCAACTATAAACTGGTCCCGGAGGGTGTTCGGGGCTCCGCCAGCGACATCTCGAAAAGAGTCCAAGAATCGCGGGGTGTCTCTCAGGGCGGCCACCACCGGGTGGAACCACAGCCGGGCACCCAGTCGGAGAATAGTGTAGGGCGGCTGCATGACATGGACCTGGAGGGTCGGGACCTTGACCTCCTCTACCCCGGCGGCTGGGTCGAAGCCATCATTGGCATGCCAGACGTCACCCTGGCTGAGGGCCTCTGGCGCGCCCACCACAACTACATGAGGACCTACTGCAGCGCGGACCCCGACCGGCTGAAGGGCATGCTTGTGCTCCCGGGGTCCGACATCGAGTGGACCATCACCGAGATGGAGGCCGCGGCCAAGGAGAAGTGGCTCTCTGCCGTGTGGCTGGTCCTCCCGGAGGAGATGCCCTACGACCACCCTGACCTGGAGCGCGTCTGGGCCACCATGAGCGACCTGGACCTACCCCTGGTCATGCACGGCTACTACAGCTACCCGCCCTACTGGCCTGGTTATCGTGACATGTGGGGCAACGCCGCCGTGGCCCGCACCGCAGCACCCCCCTGGGCGGCGGCCCGCTACCCCAACTTCCGGGCCGGCGTTGCCGAGGTGGGCCACGGCTGGCTACCTCACTGGCTCATTCGCCTAGGCGAGCAGATAACCTACGTCGCCGGCGTCTTTCCATCCCTTAAGTACAAGCCCATCGAGTATGCCCAGATGGGCCGGATTATGTGTCCTGCAGAGCCCTTCGAGGGCCCCGAGATGACCCGGTTGGTACTAGAGCTTTTGGGGGACCGGTGCATCACTCATCAGTCCGACTACCCTCATCCTGAGTCCTATTTTCCGGACACTGTGGAGATGGTGATGAGCTGGCCCATATGGGATAAGCTGGGGGAAAACGCCCTGCGCCGCTACTTCTGGGACAACGGCAGCGAGTTCCTGAGGATGAGCTAGGCAAACGCCCGGCTCTAAGCCCAGGCCCCTGGCTTTTGGGACTTAGTGGCCGTCGCTCGAAAGAGTGCTGTGCCCTTGTTATCGACCGCGCGTCGCGGCCAATCAATTGCGCTTATCGTGAGCGGATTTTTCGACCCCTGGGAGGTAAGAAATGCCAGCAATCATAGCCCATCCTGGCTCGGGCTATCGCCCCATTGATGTTATCAGCATTGAGGTTGAGTTCCCCGGCCACAACGGAGACACTGTAAAGGCCTTCCTGAGCAAACCCCGCGAGCCCGGCGTGTATCCCGGCATCGTTCAGACCACCGGTGTCGAGGGACTGGACGATCACCTCAGGGACATGTCTCGACGCCTGGCCGTTTTCGGCTATATAGTTGTAACCCCTTCCCTCTTTAGCAGAGAGGAACACATAGGCATTGAGGAGGACCACCTCCGAGAGAAGGCTGGCGAATGGGTGCGAAACCGCCCATATCAGCAGGCGAATGGAGACCTTCAGGCTGCCCTTGAGTTCATCAAACAGTACCAGGGCGTCAACCCTGACAGAATCGGCACAATTGGATTCTGCTCAGGGGGTAGCGCTGCCCTCTCCTTCGCCTGCAGCACCACCGACCTCTCCTGCGTGATTAGCTGCTACCCCAACAACATAATAAAGCCTTTTGGGGTGAATACACAGGCGGTAATAGACCGCGTCAAGGACCTCTCTTGCCCCTTGCTGGGCCTGGTAGGCAAGGACGACCCCAATCCTTCGCAGGAAGACTTGGAGGTCCTCCGCAAGGAGCTGGACAAGCATGGCAAGTCCTATGAGCTAGTCTCTTACAATAACGCCAACCACGCATTCCTCTCCGAGCACCGGGAGCCCCGATGGCGCCCGGCCGCTGCCCACATGGCCTGGGGACGCATCCTCGAATGGTTTGACCGATACCTGACCCACGCCGAGTAGGCACCCCCTAGTCGTGCCTGAAGCCCCGACAGAGTGGCGACCAGATGAGCGATGAATAATCGTTCAGAAGGATGGCCGCCGCTCTTCATTGGTAGGCTCAATCAAAACCAATCCAAACCGTAGGGAGGGATAATGATAGAGGAACGTCTGAAAGAGATGGGCATAGACGTGATGGCCGCCAATGTGCAAGGCCAGGACAACAGGGTCGGCGCTGTGCGGGTGGGTAACCTGGTGTTCGTCTCCGGCAACACGGACCGCCGGCCTGATGGCACCAGAATCACCGGGAAAGTAGGTGGCGAGGTCACCGTAGAGCAGGCTTATGAGTCGGCCAAGTGGACGGCCATAAACGCCCTGGGCGCCTTGAAGGAGTGCATCGGCGACCTGGACAAGGTGAAACAGATCGTCAAGCTGACCTGTATGGTCAATACCGCCGAAGGCTACTCCAACACCTCCGCCGTGGCCAATGGAGCCTCCGACTTCCTGGTGGAGCTCTTCGGAGGAGAGCGCGGCAAGCACGCCCGGACCGCCATTGGGGTGGCAACCCCCGCAGCCAACGCCTGCGTGCAAACGGAGATGGTAGTTGAGGTTGAATAGAGGGTAACTGAAGGAATCAAATAAGATACGGCTGAAACCCCAGCATGGCCGGTGGATTTATGTCAGAGGCTCGCGTTGCCGCAAAGATGACCAGTAGTGAACGCAAGGTGCTGGGGTTCGTATCCTTGGCCCATGCCATAAACCACGTGCCGGAGTGGAGCTACGCCGCAGTCCTGTCCGTGGTGGCGCTAGAGTTCGGGGCCAGCAAGCTGGTCCTTGGCAGCATTGGCACCTACTTCGCCATCGCCTTTGGGGTCACAGCCTTACCCAGTGGATGGCTGGCCGATAAGCTGGGGTCCCGAAAGGTGCTGGTGGTCTGCCAGGTGGCAATGGCTATGGCCTCGCTGGTGGTCGCCGCATCCCCAAACCTCCTGGTGTTTGGGCTGGCCTTCACCCTGCTGGGCCTGGCGGCAGGGCTGTACCACCCCGCGGGCCTCGCCTTTATCACCCGGTCTGTGAGGCACCGGGCCAGGGCCCTGGGTTATCACGGCGTGGCGGGAAACGTAGGCACCGCCCTGGCCCCGGCGTCGGCGGCGTGGATCGCCAGCCTTATCTCCTGGCGGGCCTCCTTCGTGGTCATCGCCATCGTGTCCCTTGGGGTCGCCCTTGCCATCCTCATGTCCGGTATCCGGGAGCCTGCGACTGAAGAAAAGACTAACGACACCAACCAGGCTGTCGAGCCTCCCATCCGATCTACACCTGCGAGGCTACCGATTGGCCTAATATCGCTGGTGTTCGCCATTAGCGTGTTCTACGGGTTCATCTATCGAGGGACCAGCATCTTCCTGCCCACCCATATCAAGGAGAACGTCTCCATCTCCTTCCTGGGCATCGACGCGGTGGCCATAGCCGGATCCCTGACCACGGCGACCAAAAGACCGATACGGGCGGCAGTGGACTTAGATAGGAAGTCCGCCGCCACGGAGGGTCTTATAAGGCTCCCAGGTCGAATGGTGCCTTGCTGCACTGCCATATGACATACCTCCTACAAAAGTCGAGTAACGTCTATGCCCTATTGTGCTTACCCGGAATTTATCATTTCAACTCATCCCGGCCTGGTCCAATGGAGCGATCAGAGTATATGCTAGCCTGTGAATGCCGGTCAACCATCATCTTCCCAGCCCTCAGGTACGAGTTCAGCGTTACCTATCCGGTTCCAGCACATCTCATCGTCATCCAAGTGCGCTTGTAGACCCCGCAGGCCCGCGCAGAAGGCGCACTTCACCCAGGAATCTCCGCCCAGCCACCTTGGAGAGGCCCTCTTCCGCTAGCCACATGCCGGACATAACCTGCCGCTGGCCTATGAGTCGGGCTATCTCCTTCAGCTTCCACTCGCGCTGCGTAAGGCTCCGGTGCGCCTGCTGTGAAGGCTGGACGGATTGGCGCTGCCGGGCTTTCTTCTATCAGGCGCCGTCAACGGCGTTGAGGGGCGCTACGCTGAATATCACGTGAAAGGGCTTGCAGTAGACCACCACCGACTGGTACTGGGAAACGTCTGTGCCGGCTGGGATGGGATAGTTCTGGTTTCCCTTGTTGCCCTTCAGTTTCCCCAGGTCTATGTAACCCTGGTCCTTAACCTCGGACCCGGAGTCTGGGTCCGGGTGCCCGCTGAGCAGCAGGTGCAGGTCTGGGCCGTTGGTGACGCTGAACTCCTCAACCCTCAGGAGGAGTTCGCCATCGGGCAGGAGATAAACAGTGGCTCGGCCGCTTCCTTTGTGGAATCTATCCGCGTTGCGGAATTCGCCCGTGCTGATTATTACAGGGGACTCAGTGGCCTCTGGCATCACCTCGGTCATCTCGCTCTCGACCTTGGCCATGATCTCCATGACGGCCTCTACCTCTGAGCGTTTAATGTCGGGCGGAATCTCAGCGGAGACCGTCCGAGGGAACTCTTCGTCAACGGTCTTGTTGGAAAGCAGCGGAGAGCCCAGGTACCAGGCCAGGGCTATAACTGGGATGGCGAGCACCACCACAACGCCCACCGCTATCCGGCGAAGCTTGGTAGCTACCAGCCACCTAAATATACGCAAGACAACTCGCCTCTTAGAGGGACTCTCCTCCTGTGCAGGAGGAGAGTCCCTCTACAAATAGCTAAGCAGGTGTTCCCTTCGCTAGCTCGTCCAGCTTCTGGTCTATCTGGCGGTTGTAGGACTGCACCTGGCGGAACATCAGCCCCTGGTGGAGGGCCTGGGTCAGCCCCAGGTCCTGGCCCTTGAACAACCCCTCGATGGTGCCCATATGAGAGTAGATGTCGCTCTGTACTATCTTCTCCGCAATCTCGATGGCCCTGTCCAGGAGTTTCTCCTTGGGCACCACCTCGCTAACCAGGCCTATCTGGTATGCCCGCTGAGCGTCCATCCTCTCGAACTTGCCCATGAGCATCATCCGCAGTGCCGACTCGTAGGGGATCCTGCGGGCAAGCTGGATAGACTCGAAGAGCACCACGCTAGGTAGGGAGGGATGGTCGTCCCAGAAGGTGGCGTTATCGGAGCAGATGCAGATATCGGAGTCCACTACAAAGTGGAGGGCCCCGCTGCGGCAACCGCCGTTGACGGCCACAATAAAGGGTTTATAGCAGTTGTTTTGCTTGGGATTGTTTATCCGCATCCCATCATCCCTGTTCTGCAGGCCTGGGCGCTTTGGCGGTGCGGGGCGGCCTGACGCGCCTGTGTAGCCGGGAGTATCTCTATTTGCCTTAATGTCCGCATCACCGCCTAGACAGAATTCGTCGCCGGCGCCCGTCAATATCTCCACCCACAGGTCGTCGTCCATCTTGAACTCCTGGGTTATCTCCTGGAGCTCGGACCGCAGCTTCGGCATGAGGCCGTTACCGAACTCAGGACGATTCAAGGTAACGATTAAGATGTGGCCTCGCCGCTCCGTAAGTATAGTCTCGAATGCCATAGCTTCCTCCTAATGATTCCTATGCGGGTGTTGAAGCCTTCTGCTCGGCCAGCATCTCGTCAAGCCGCCTGTTGTAGCCCTGCAACTGGCGTAGTAGCAGGCCCTGGTGGAGAGCCTGTTCCATGCCCAGGTCCTGTCCCTTGAACAGCGCCTCGAGGGTGCCTATCAGCGAGTAGATGTCGTTCTGGACCACCTGCTCCGCGATCTCTATGGCCCGGTCCCGCAACTTCGCCTGGGGTACTACCTCGCTGACCATGCCAAGCTCGAGGGCCCGCTGGGCGGGCATCTTCTCGTATTTGCCCATGAGCATCATGCGAGAGACAGCCTCGTAGGGTATTCTGCGGGCAAGCTGGATGCACTCGAAGATCACCGCGCTGGGTAACTCCGGGTGGGTGTCGTAGAAGCTTGCGTTATCGGAGCAGATGCAGATGTCAGAGTCCACCACAAAATGGAGGGCGCCGCTGCCGCAGTCCCCGTTAACGGCCAGGATGTAAGGCTTCCAGCAGAAGTTGTGCTTGGGGGTATTAATACGAAAGCCCTCGTCCCTGTTCTGTAGGCCCGGAGGCTTTGGCGGCCCCTCTCTCCTGCTCCTCTGGTCCGCATCGCCGCCGATGCAGAAGGTATCTCCTGCGCCCGTCAAGACGGCCACGAACAGATCGTCGTCGTTCTTGAAGTCCAGCCACGTCTTCTGCAGCTCCTGGCGCATCTTGGGTATGATGGCGTTACGCTCGTCAGGCCGGTTGAGGGTTACGACGATGATGTGGCCCCGCCTCTCGTATAGTAGCGTTTCAAATGTCTCATTCTCTAGACTCATCTTCCATGACCTCCTTTTACACTATTGCAGAAGAATCTGACACTGCCTAAGAGCCGTCGGCAGAGACGGGCTCCTTCTCAGTCAGCATCTGGTCAAGCTGCCGGTTGTAGGACTGCAACTGACGCAGCATCAGGCCCTGGTGAAGCGCCTGTGTCATGCCCAGGTCCTGGCCCTTCCAGAGGGCCTCGATGGTTCCTATCAGGGAGTGGATGTCGTTCTTGGCCACCGTCTCCGCGATCTCTATGGCTCTGTCGCGGAGCTGGGCCTGGGGCACCACCTCGCTGACCAGCCCGAGCTCGTAGGCCCTTTGGGCGTTAAGCCTCTCGAACCTATCCATCAGCATCATTCGCAGTGCCGACTCGTAGGGGATCCTGCGGGCAAGCTGGATGCACTCAAAGACCACGACGCTATCCCTGCCGGCATGGGTGTCCCAGAAGGTGGCGTTATCGGAGCAGATGCAGATGTCAGAGTCCACAACAAAGTGGAGGGCTCCGCTGGCGGTCTCACCGTTGACGGCCACAATAAAGGGCTTCCAGCAGAAGTTGTGCTTGGGGGTATTTATGCGAAAGCCCTCGTCCCTGTTCTGCAGCTTGGTCCTCCCCGTTCCACCTGCTGGCCTCCCAGGATGGCCCTCGTCGGCGTCTCCGCCGATGCAGAACGCATCGCCCGCACCCGTTAGGACGCTCACGTACAGGTCGTCGTCCGACTTGAAGTCCAGCCACACCCGCTGTAGCTCCTGGCGCATCTTGGGTATGATGGCGTTGCGCTGCTCCGGCCGGTTGAGGGTTACGACGATGATATGGTCTCGCCTCTCGTACAGTAGCGTTTCAAATGTCTCATTCTCTAGACTCATCTTCTTCTATGACCTCCTTTTCCACTATTGCAGAAGAACCTGACGCGGCCTAAGAGCCGTCGGCAGAGACGGGCTCTTTCTCAGCCAGCATCTGGTCAAGCTGCCGGTTGTAGGACTGCAACTGACGCAGCATCAGGCCCTGGTGAAGCGCTTGTGTCATGCCCAGGTCCTGTCCCTTCCAGAGAGCCTCGATGGTTCCTATCAGTGAGTGGATGTCGTTCTTGGCCACCGTCTCCGCGATCTCTATCGCCCTGTCGCGGAGCTGGGCCTGGGGCACCACCTCGCTGACCAGCCCGAGCTCGTAGGCCCGTGCAGCGTTTAGCCTCTCGAACCTGTCCATCAGCATCATTCGCAGTGCCGACTCGTAGGGGATCCTGCGGGCAAGCTGGATGCACTCAAAGACTACAACGCTGTCCCTGCCGGCATGGGTGTCCCAGAAGGTGGCGTTATCGGAGCAGATGCAGATGTCAGAGTCCACCACAAAGTGGAGGGCTCCGCTGGCGCACTCACCGTTGACGGCCAGGATGTAGGGCTTCCAGCAGAAATTATGCTTGGGGGTATTTATGCGAAAGCCCTCGTCTCTGTTCTGCAGCTTGGTCTTCCCAGTTCCACTGTCGATAACCACCTGGCCATGATAGCCCACGTCGGCGTCTCCACCGATGCAGAAGGCATCTCCCGAACCCGTTAGGACGCTCACGTACAGATCGTCGTCCGACTTGAAGTCCAGCCACACCCGCTGCAGCTCCTGGCGCATCTTGGGTATGATGCCGTTGCGCTGCTCCGGCCGGTTGAGGGTTACGACGATGACGTGGTCCCGCCTCTCGTACAGCAGCGTTTCAAATGTCTCATTCTCTAGACTCACCTCCTTCAGTGACCTCCTTTTCCCCTGGATGCCTGGGATTTTACCACAGCGCAAGGGGCGTGGGTAGTTCTGGGAAAATTGGTCGCCTGGTAGTAAGATAAGGGTGCTCAAATGAACCTGATATCTCGCACGATACTGGGAGGTTCCCATGGCTCAGACGAACGCCGACTTTGAGCTCCAGCGATACCTGGAGCTAAGTCCCAAGTCCCGCGCCCTTTGGGAGGAGGGCAAGGCGTACCTGCCAGGCGCTGACACTCGCTCCAGCGTCTACTGGGACCCCTATCCGCTCTTCCTGGCACGAGGCGAAGGCAGCCACCTGTGGGACGCGGACGGCGTGGAGCGAATCGACTTTATCAACAACATGACCAGCCTCATCCTGGGGCACGCCCACCCCGCTATAGTCCAGGCCCTCCAGCAGCAGGCGACAAGAGGCACGGCCTTCGCTGGCCCCAACGAGTCACAGATACGCCTGGCACAGATCCTGTGCCAGCGCATCCCCTCCCTGGAGCTGGTGCGCTTCACCAACTCCGGGACCGAGGCCACCCTCAACTGCCTTCGCGCCGCCCGGGCCTACACCGGCCGCAGTAAGATCGCCAAGGTGGAGGGCGGCTATCACGGCACCCACGACGCCGTCTCCGTCAGTGTGCGCGTCCCACCGGGAGAGGGAGGAGACGCCCGGCGTCCCGCCAAGGTGCCCTCCTTCCCCGGCCTCTCCCAAAGGGTTGTGGACGATGTCGTCCTGCTGCCCTTCAACGACACCGAGGCATCCCGCGAAATCCTGGAGGAGCATGGGCGCGATTTGGCTGCGGTCATCGTGGAGCCGGTCCTGGGAGGGTCAGGCATGATCCCCGCGGAGCCCGACTACCTGGCCATGCTGCGAGGGGCAACGCAGCAGCAGGGTGCGCTGCTCATCTTCGACGAAGTCATCAGCCTGCGAGTCGCCCCCGGAGGCGCTCAGGAGCACTACGGAATTACGCCGGATATGACGGCCATGGGCAAAATAATAGGCGGTGGCCTGCCCGTGGGGGCCTTCGGCGGGCGGAGCGATATCATGGAGCTCTACGACCCCACCAGAGGGCCCAAGGTCCCCCACGCCGGCACCTTCCAGGGCAACCCCATGACCATGGAAGCCGGCATAGCCACCATGGAACGCCTGACCCCCGAGGTCTACGCCCGGCTGGCAGCCCTCACGGACCGCCTCTCCCAGGGCATTAGCAGCGTGTGCGCTGAGTTCGAGGTCCCCGTCCAGGTTACAGGCCTGGCCTCCCTCTACGGCATCCACTTCACCGATCATCCGGTGCGGACCTACCGCGACGTGGCCACCTCCGACAAGGCCATGAGGCAGCGCGTCTTCCTGGGGCTGATGAACGAGGGCATCTTCATCGCACCGCAGCTCATAGGCGTCCCTTCGACTCCCATGGGCGATGAGGAGGTGGACGCCCACGTGGAGGCCCTGCGCAAGGTGCTGGGGAGATAAGATAGGGTTTACAAATAGAGAACATTTGTACTACAATTGGCACCGATGGGACAGAGAACTACGATAGAATGGACCAACGCGACCTGGAATCCTGTTACGGGATGTACCAAGGTGAGCCCTGGCTGTGATCATTGTTACGCTGAGCGCTTAACAGAGCGGTTTGGGTGGGGACCTTTTTCTCGTATCAAACTGCACTTTGATCGTCTAAAGGAACCCATAGGACGACGTCGCCCTCAGTTGGTCTTTACCTGCTCTATGAGCGATTTGTTTCATCCGCAAGTACCGTGGTCTTTTATCATTGCAGTGTTCTCTGTAATGGAATCTACCCCTCAGCATATATACCAGGTTCTTACCAAGCGCCCAGGACGTATGGCTTACTTTGCCAATCACGTCCTGCCTGCACAGGGCCGCAACTGGCCATTAAATGTCTGGGCCGGCACCAGCGTAGAAAGCCAGCGATACGCCCATCGAATCACCGTCTTGGAACGTGTGTCAGCACCTGTCCGTTTCGTTAGCGTCGAACCCCTCCTCGAAAGCATCGATCTCCGCCCATGGCTACGAGATGGTGCGCTCCATTGGGTGATCGTCGGGGGTGAGAGTGGACCCGGCGCAAGGCCCATCAAATTGGAGTGGGTTCTAAGCATTCGAGATGACTGTAGATCTGCGGGGGTACCTTTCTTCTTTAAACAGTGGGGAGGGAGGACAGCCAAGTCCGGCGGAAGAGTCCTTGAAGGCCTGACATATGATGAAATGCCTGAAGTAAGGCAGCCCAAAATAATATAGAAAGACAACAATGGTACCAGGATTCTTTGACAACTTAAGAGATTATTCGGAGATCAAGCTCAGGATTCTTGGCAAATTTCTGGCTCCTTGGGCAGCGAAGCTAGGTTCCATGGTCCGTGGCAGGAGCGGGGTTATATGGTACGTTGATGGATTCGCAGGGCCCGGAAAGTACCAAGATGGAAGTGATGGCTCTCCATTACTGGGCCTGCAGAGGGCAAAGCAGCTGCAAATGGCGAATAGCGGCTACAGCCTAGATTGCTTCTTTGTTGAAAAGAGGCGTACGCATTGGCGGTCTCTGGAAGATTTGGCAGTTCCCTTTAGACACGATGGAATAAATGTGTTAAATAAATGCGGCGAGTTCTCTAAGGTGGACCCCATTATTAAGACAGCACGAGGGCTAAATTAAGAGAGTCTCCCACCCCTGCGCTAGGTTTCACCAAGCCCGATGGCAGCCCTGCTTCTTCAGCTGCTGCTCCCCTTTCTTCCTGGCCATGTTGGTACACCTCTGCTGGGGTCCGGTAGCCCAAAGCCTGGTGAGGCCTCTGCCGGTTGTAGAACTCCAGGTAGGCATTGATCCCAGTTCGGGCCTCGGCGACGGTCTGGTAAGCTTTCAGATACACCTCCTCGTACTTGATGCTCCGCCACAGCCGCTCCACGAAGATGTTGTCCAGGTACCTACCCTTACCATCCATGCTGACCTGGACCCTCTGCTCCTGCAACGTCTGGGTAAAGGCCTCACTGGTGAACTGACTCCCTTGGTCGGTGTTGAATATCTCCGGTCGTCCCTTACCCAGGGCTTCCTCCAACGCCGCCACGCAGAAGCTGGTGTCCATGGTGTTGGAGAGCTTCCAGGCCAGCACGTGCCGGCTGTGCCAGTCCATGATGGCCACCAGGTACAGGAAGCCCTTCGCCATGGGGATGTAGGTGATGTCCGCGGCCCAGACCTGGTCGACCCGATTAACCTCCACTCCCTTCAGCAGATAGGGAAAGATCCGGTGTCCCGGCGCTGGTTTGCTGGTGTTGGGACGCCGGTAGATCGCTTCCAGACCCATCAACCGCATCAGCCTTCGAACCCTTTTTCGGCTCACCAGATAGCCCTGTTGCAGCAGCCAGGCCTTCATCTTCCTGGAGCCGTAGAAGGGGGTCTTCAAATACTGACGGTCCATCAGGGCCATCAACTCCAGGTCTTCTGCCCTGGTCGGTACCGGCCGGTAGTACACCGAGGCCCGGCTGACGTCCAGCAGGATACATTGACGCACCAAAGACAGCTGCTGGTGGTCTCGGTCTATCATGGCTCGCCGTATGCTGCGACTCATAGACCGGACCTTTCCGACAAAAAATCGCGTTCCACCTTCAGCTGGCCGATGTGCCGGTAGAGGTGGTTAATCTGAGCTTCCTTGGCTTTCTCCTGGGATTTCTGATTGGTGGCAAATAGCTCCGGGGCTCCTTCCACCAGGGCCCTTTTCCAGGCGTGAATCTGACTGGGATGGACCTCAAATCGGCTGGCCAGCTGGGCGATGGTCTCTTCCCCCGCAAGGGCGGCCAGGGCCACCTTGGCCTTGAACGCCGGACTGTGCTTATTCCTCGTCTGCTTCATGTCCTGCTCCTCCACGTCGGTTAGTTGCCGGTTATTTTAGGAGCTGGACTCTCTCTTAGCCAGTTGTCTAGTTTTTGGGTACCACCTCAGTTCTCAACTAGGTCTGCATCGGTAGTCAGAACGGCATTCCTTGCAGGAGGTAGCTAATGGAGATGCGTGTCGTTAACGAGCGTGACGTGGAGGAGGTCAAGACAACCCGGGGGTACTCAAAGTTCCTGGTGCAGCATGAGAAGGGAGAGGGTCCTAGCATCATGATCCGGGCCTGGGGGCCGGAGGCCGACATCCCCGTACACAGCCACCCTTTCAACGAGATGTTCTATGTTCTCGAAGGGGAGGTGGAGATGGGGGACGCCACGTATGCGGTGGGATCGTGTATCTACATTCCCAAGGGGGTCCCCTACGGCCCCACGCGGGCGCCCAAGGGTGTAAAGTTGCTTCGATACGTTGAGGGTGGATACACAGACTAGCGATAATCAGTTACCGTACTTGCCGGAAGTTGCCAGGTGTGGCAAGTGCCAGAAGAGCCTGGCCCTCAAGATTGAACCCAGTGACTCAACGTCTGAGTCTCTAAGCTTTCGGAGCGCCCCTTTTGCGACACCACCTATTACTACCTAAATAGAAAATGTCGCAAATGAGCCCGTAATCAAAATGTTGGCGCATAGTACCCTCCCTATCTTAGAGAGGTCGAGAAGGCGGGGTGCTTGTGTACGCCGACCTCCCTAGCTATAAATCATACGTGCAAAATTGCCGACCTTTTGCCGACCAAAACGCCGTAACCAGGTGTCAGTGGACGGACTTGACAGCATCGGCACGCCTCTTGTTAGATACAGAATGACACGGGTCGGCACCCAGAATCATGGGTCAGGACGTACAACCTCGGTCTGCGGAACCGAGGGTCGGGGGTTCGAATCCCTTTGGGCGCGCCAGGACCAGTAGCGCCCGTCCACATATCGCCCATCGGGGAGGAGCTGTAGGTGCGAGTCGCCGGTCTCTTTTATCTCTATTGTTGGGAGAATTGATGGCTAAGTACACGGGCACGCCGCTAAAACGCTTCGAAGACGGGCCTCTTCTAAGAGGCCAGGGCTCCTACGTGGACGACATCCAGCTCCCAAACATGCTCTACGCCTCCGCAGTCCGAAGCATCCACGCTCATGCACGTATCCTGTCAATCGATGCGTCCGCCGCCCGTAGCACGCCCGGCGTGGTTGATGTGCTCACTGCCAGGGACTTGGTGGGCAAGGCCAGGGATATTCCTGTAGACGTACGAGAAGACGTCGAATATCTGGCGATCCCGGAGCACCCGGTCCTGGCAGGCGAGAAAGTATGCTACGTGGGCCAACTCGTCGCCGTAGTTGTGGCCCAGGACAGGTATACCGCCAGGGACGCCCGGGACCTGGTCCAGGTGGAGTACCAGCCTCTCCCTCCAGTCCTTGACCCTCTGGAGGCGACCCAGGGGAAGCCCAGGCTCATCCACGAAGGGCTGAGCACCAACATCGCCTTGCGCATACGCGAAAAGGGCGGCGATGTGGAGGCGGCCTTTGCCCGGGCGGACCATATAGTACGTGAGCGGTATGAGTCTCCTCGACTCTCGGCGGCGCCCATGGAGGCCCGAGGAGTGGTTGCCAGCTATCAACCCCAAGAGGAAATGCTTACGCTATGGACCTCCACCCAGGTGCCTCATAGGATAAAGGCCTGTCTACCAAAGGTTCTAACCGCGCCGCCCAAGTATATCCGGGTCGTAGCCCCAGACGTGGGAGGCGGCTTCGGCCAGAAGATCGAAATCTGGCCCGAGGAGGTCGCCATAAGCTACCTCTCCATGAAATTGGAACGCCCCATCAAGTGGATAGAGGACCGTATGGAAAACCTGCTCTGCTACCAAGGCAGGGGTTATACCGGCGATGTTGAGGCCGCGGTGAATAAGGACGGCTCCATCCTCGCCATGCGCTATCGTATTGTTGCGGACGTGGGAGCCTACTTTATGGCCCGCAGCGCCAGCCCCCTGATCAATGCCGCTCACCGAGTGGCTGGTCCCTACGACATACCCAACATGGAAGTGGAATGCCTGGGGGTCCTGACCAACAAACCACCTACGGGGCCATACCGAGGCGCCGGCGGCCCCGAATCCTCCTTGTTGCTGGAACGCATCGTTGACCGCATCGCCCGGAAGCTGGGCTTGGACCCAGTAGAGGTTAGGAGGCGTAACTTCCTATCGAAAGAGGCCTTTCCGCACACCACCGCCACCGGCCTTACTTACGACTCCGGGGACTTTGCTCCCGCTTTGAACAGGGCGCTGGAGCTGGGCCAGTACCATCACTGGCGCCAGGTACAACGGGAAACTGGCCCCGATGAACCCCTCATCGGAGTGGGCGTGGCCACCGTCGTGAAGTCCTCGGGAGGCAGGGGCGAGACTCGCAAAGGCAATGCCCTGGTTAGGGTGGAGCCAACAGGCCAGGTCAAGGTCTATACCGAGCTATCTCCTCATGGACAGGGCACGGAGACCTCCTTCGCCCAAATCGCCGCCGACCAGCTAGGAGTGCGGCCCGAAGACGTGCAGGTCCTCCATGGGGACTCGGACATGCTCCCGTCGGGACAGGGGACCTACGCCAGTCGTGGCCTGACAGTAGGCGGCTCGGCCGTTTTTGTAGGACTTCAGGAGGCCCGCAATAAGGTATCGCTCATAGCGTCCCGCCTGCTGGGTTGCTCCCCTGAAGATATCGTGCTCCAGGAGGGTAAGGTTTTTAATAGGAGAGACCCAGAGCAGGCGATGGCCTTCTCCCAGGTAGCCTCCGCCGCCCAGAGGCAGGACCTGCTGCCGCCGGGCCTTGAGCCCGGGCTAGACTTTCCCGTCGACTATACTCTAACGGCCACCCCCTTCTCCTTCGCCGCCCACGTGGTGGTGGTGCAGGTAGACCAACACACGGGAGAGGTGAAGTTCCTCAGGTATGCCGCGGTCCACGATTCCGGCCCCACTATCAACCCGATGATAGTGGATGGCCAGCTTCATGGAGGTATCGCCCAGGGAATAGGCCAGGCCCTCTCAGAAGGTATGCTGTACAGCCCGGAGGGCCAGCCCTTGACCAGCAGCTTTATGGACTACGTTATGCCCATGGCCGAGAACATACCAACATTGCTGCTGGATAGGCAGGAGACCCCTTCGCCCACCAACCCGATGGGCATAAAGGGAGTTGGAGAGCTGCCCACCGTGGCCTCCCCCGTGGCCGTGGCCAACGCCATAGTGGACGCGCTGTCCGCCGTAGACCCACATATCGACATCCCGCTGACCCCAGAGAAGGTATGGCGGGCCCTCCACAAGAAGGGGTAAGACGTGACGAACGCTCAATCGTGGGAGAAGTAGAGTGCCTAGTGGACGCGTAAAGATAGGAATTCAGCTCCCCACCCGGGACGTTGTCTTTAGCGCTGGAGGAAGACCCAAAGACGCCTCGCTGCTCTTTGGTATGGCTGAGGCGGCGGGAGACCTGGGCGTCGACTCCCTTTGGGTTGGGGATAGCCTGACCTCTAAGCCCCGCCTGGAGCCTCTGGCTACCCTGTCGGCGGTGGGCGCAATGGTGCCGCGGGTGCGGCTGGGCACCAACGTCCTGCTGGCGGCGCTGCGCCATCCACTGCTTCTGGCCCACACAGCGGCGACCCTGGACGTGATGTCGGGAGGGCGCACGGTCCTGGCCATCGGCCTGGGCGGCACGGTAAGCGACGCCCTACGCCAGGAGTGGGAGTACGTAGGCATAGCCCCAAAGCAACGGGTGAGCCGATTGGAGGAGAGCCTGGTCCTGATGCGCAAGCTGTGGTCGGAGTCCGACGTGACCTTCCACGGCAAGCATTTCCACCTGGATAAGGCCAGCCTGGACCTGCGGCCCGTTCAGCAGCCCGGCATACCCATGATCCTGACCTGCCATCTGCACTCGAATGTGGAGGCCCAGTTCCGCCGTGCCGCAAGGCTGGGCGACGGCATCATCGCCATCGCCGATAGCCCTCCGGAGTTCGAGGAGCTGTGCCGCATCGTGCACGGCTACGCCGCCGAGGAGGGCCGCGCCGGGGCCCCCTTCGAGGCCATCTTCTCCATGACCGTCAACTTGGGCATGGACGAGGAGGCTGCGGCCAAGGAGGCGGACGCCTTCCTACTGGCCTACTATGGCCCCAACATCGCCGAGTTCCGCAGGAGCCGCTGGGGCCCCTACGGAAGGCCGGAGCGAGTCCTGGACCAGGTCCAGGACTATTCCCGTGCAGGGGCGGACACGGTAATACTGCGCTTCGCCTCCTTCGACCCCCTGGGACAGCTCAAGACCTTCGCTCGCGAGGTGTGGCCGGCTCTCAAGGGCGGCGCATAGTCAGTCCTTCACCGTCCCCACCAGGGCCGCGACGAAGCCTGTGGGGTATTTCAGCTTTGCTTAAAAGCCAGGAGAGTGCAGAGAACCTGGGTTCTCTGCCAGGGAGTCTGAGGGGGTGTCCCCTCAGGAATTAGACATATCGGGTGGGTGGGTGGGAAAGAAAACGTCTGCTGTTGGACTTTTTGTGCAAAGCTGGGTGTCCCCTTTATATAAAACCTTCAGGGTGGGCGGGTGGGAAGAAGACTACCTACCTATTACCCGGCGGCGGGGGCGCCTGGGGGTTAGAGGGGGCCCAGTTGCCGGTCAGGAAGTTTAAGGTGGACCCCATTATTAAGACAGCACGAGGGCTAAATTAAGAGAGTCTCCCACCCCTGCGCTAGGTTTCACCAAGCCCGATGGCAGCCCTGCTTCTTCAGCTGCTGCTCCCCTTTCTTCCTGGCCATGTTGGTACACCTCTGCTGGGGTCCGGTAGCCCAAAGCCTGGTGAGGCCTCTGCCGGTTGTAGAACTCCAGGTAGGCATTGATCCCAGTTCGGGCCTCGGCGACGGTCTGGTAAGCTTTCAGATACACCTCCTCGTACTTGATGCTCCGCCACAGCCGCTCCACGAAGATGTTGTCCAGGTACCTACCCTTACCATCCATGCTGACCTGGACCCTCTGCTCCTGCAACGTCTGGGTAAAGGCCTCACTGGTGAACTGACTCCCTTGGTCGGTGTTGAATATCTCCGGTCGTCCCTTACCCAGGGCTTCCTCCAACGCCGCCACGCAGAAGCTGGTGTCCATGGTGTTGGAGAGCTTCCAGGCCAGCACGTGCCGGCTGTGCCAGTCCATGATGGCCACCAGGTACAGGAAGCCCTTCGCCATGGGGATGTAGGTGATGTCCGCGGCCCAGACCTGGTCGACCCGATTAACCTCCACTCCCTTCAGCAGATAGGGAAAGATCCGGTGTCCCGGCGCTGGTTTGCTGGTGTTGGGACGCCGGTAGATCGCTTCCAGACCCATCAACCGCATCAGCCTTCGAACCCTTTTTCGGCTCACCAGATAGCCCTGTTGCAGCAGCCAGGCCTTCATCTTCCTGGAGCCGTAGAAGGGGGTCTTCAAATACTGACGGTCCATCAGGGCCATCAACTCCAGGTCTTCTGCCCTGGTCGGTACCGGCCGGTAGTACACCGAGGCCCGGCTGACGTCCAGCAGGATACATTGACGCACCAAAGACAGCTGCTGGTGGTCTCGGTCTATCATGGCTCGCCGTATGCTGCGACTCATAGACCGGACCTTTCCGACAAAAAATCGCGTTCCACCTTCAGCTGGCCGATGTGCCGGTAGAGGTGGTTAATCTGAGCTTCCTTGGCTTTCTCCTGGGATTTCTGATTGGTGGCAAATAGCTCCGGGGCTCCTTCCACCAGGGCCCTTTTCCAGGCGTGAATCTGACTGGGATGGACCTCAAATCGGCTGGCCAGCTGGGCGATGGTCTCTTCCCCCGCAAGGGCGGCCAGGGCCACCTTGGCCTTGAACGCCGGACTGTGCTTATTCCTCGTCTGCTTCATGTCCTGCTCCTCCACGTCGGTTAGTTGCCGGTTATTTTAGGAGCTGGACTCTCTCTTAGCCAGTTGTCTAGTTTTTGGGTACCACCTCAATCAACAAATTAGAGATAGTCACGGGCACCAAAGCTTTCAAACGCCAGAAAGCATTGCAGATGCAGTCCGCCTCGTAATCTCCAGTCCATCGTTGTGGAATGAAGTGGCTCTACGGCAAGGAATAGATGCCCAGGAAGTAAGGGACAGACTGAAGCTCATTGTGCAACGCCGCAACAAAATCGCCCACGAAGCCGATATCATGCCTGACTATGCTGGGCAAACAGCCTATTCGTATTTACGTTCACCGATAGACCCCAGCATGGTGGATGATGCCATCGACTTCATTGAGCAAGTGACCGAGGCGATATATGAATTGGTATCGCCAACACAGTCGACTATTCCCGCGAATTGACAAGAATGGGACAGACCAACGTGCTCGGCCCACCAACGCATACGGTAGATACCACCATCTTCGAAATGTGGCTCGGCAACCTATCGACGCACCAAGGTCTCTCAATTCCTGTAGCGTGACGCGTCGGGACGCAGGGACGCTGATGCGACGTGACCGGGTAGTAGGCCGACACGGATGGTAGGTGGGGAAGTCTTCCAGATGTGGCTTGCGACCCTAAGTAGGCCCGAAGGATCGGTTCGATCCTCACCAAGTGGGCCTAATGGGACTGAATTGCGAACTTTTCGCTGGGAGGTGGCAATATAGAGTGAATAGACCTAGCTGCCAAAAAAACGCCGGCGTTTATCTCGGTTGTTGGCAACCAGCAAAATTGGGACACTTAGAGAGCCGAGAGATCAGGGGCTGTTTTGAGGTGTAGCGAGCTCCCTGAAGGCCCTGTTGTGTCGTCTTCGCCGTTCGATTGTCTGAGCTTTTACCTCCCTTCTGCGCTGTAGTATCTCTTCCCGCCTGCCCCTTAGCACGTCCGAGGGCGTCACGTTGCCCAGGGCCTTGTGATAGCGCCGGTAGTTGTAGTAGCTGACGAAGGCCACGATTGCCGCCTCCAGGTCGGAGGGCAACCCATAGGGCACCTGGTTCACGTCCCGCTTGAGTGTCTGATGATAGCGCTCCAGCTTCCCGTTGGTCTGGGGATGGAAAGGCGCTGCCATGATGATGTGCTTGATACCCACCATGCCCAGATAGGCCCTGAAGGCTCTGGATACATAGCCGGGGCCATTGTCGCTTAGCAGCCTGGTCCGGTCTGTTATCGGGACCTGGTCCATGCCCGTCCTGTCCACCGCTTCCTGGACCACCTCTA
The DNA here is from genome assembly GCA_965237935.1 of Dehalococcoidia bacterium. GTDB lineage: Bacteria > Chloroflexota > Dehalococcoidia > Lucifugimonadales > CBDEGW01 > CBDEGW01. Next base: position 367,150 of record CBDEGW010000003.1, read on the forward strand.
TGAGGGAGTCGGATGTCATGTCCCGCTGAAGCCTGTGGGCCAGGATGAAGCGGGAGTAGTCGTCCATGACGGTGACCACGTAGTAGTATCCCCAACCCACCACCCTGAAGTAGGAGGCGTCGGTGGCCCACATCTGGTGAGGGCCCGTGGTCTTCCGATGGTACTCCTTACCCGCGGCCAACCGTGTCTCGGGCCTCTTCACCAGACCCTCCTTCCCCAGGATGCGGTAGACCGTCGTCTCTGATACGGAGAAGCCCTGGTTGTCGGTGGTCCATGCTGCCCAACTGCCGGCAACTCAACTCCGGCATCTCCCTGGCTGCTGACAGAACGCAGTCGACTTCCCGGGAAGTCAGTTTGTTCCATGGGGCTTGCCGCCTCCTGCATCGTCCTCAAGTCCTCATTGCTCCTTCCGTCTCAGCCACCGGTAGTAGGTGTTCTTGGCCACTCCAAGCTCACCCAGCGCCTTCCGCTTGGGCAGAGAGGACGAAGCTACCCTGGCAAAAGTACCTCCGTCTTCTCCTCGGCGCTCATCCTCTGGTACCGGCGTCGGCGTGGGATATCGGGATGGTCGTTTTTTTTCAGACGGTACCCCTCCAGGGACAGCTCCGCCACCAACTGCTTCAACTCCCCGTTCTCTCTCTTGAGTTGCAATACCTCCTGCTGACTGGCGTCTCTCAACGTGTCCCGGGCCAGCCTCTCCTTCCACGTCTCCATGAACTCCTTGGTCCATGCACAGTAGGAACGGGGCTTGATCCCCTCCCGTCGGCACAGCTCGTTGACCGTCACCTCTCGGCGAAACCCCTCCAGCACGATGCGAATCTTTTCTTCTGATGTGTGCTTGTGTCTGGCAGCTGCCTTCACCCTGCGGACAAAGGACCTAGCCTCCTCTGTGCGCTCCTCAGCCGCCAGCGCCTTACCTGTTTCTCTCTGGGTCTCTCTGAAGTACTCTACCTCATCCAGAGAGCTTACCCCACCTCAATCATCTCCGTTTTTTCTACCCCTTGTTCTGAGCGTGTCCCATAAACCCTCTTCCCGGGGGGTTGGTGAAGCAGTAAGCTGATAGAAACAACTGGGCAGCAACTCCAGGCCGCCAGTCTCGTGGTGGAGCCGGAAGTGGAACGCCTCCAGCCCCTTCATCACCTCGCCGGACCGCCTCAGCGCTGCCTCCGGGTTGACGGGTGTGGGCGTGGGTGGCGCGGCGACGGACGGGGCCGGCTCGATCCTGGCGGGTGTGGGGTCTGCCGAGTGGGAGCGCCCGCACCCAGTAGCGACCAGCAGCAACGCTCCGATCGCGAATAGCGCCACAGCCTTCGGTCCCAGCAACATCGCTACTCCAGCCAGGCCATCTGTGACAGGCCTACGGATCGGCGCAGTCTCTCGTGTACCCGCAGCGCGAGCATCGGAGCTTGCAATGCAGGTTCAGCATCGTGGACCCGCAGATGTCGCATCTGATCGAGCCACGGCCCGATGCGCCGGCGCTGGTTGATCGGTGCGCGGAGCGCGCTATCAGCAGGATCCCGGAGGATGTAAGCGTACGAAGCACCGTGGCGACCTCGCTTGCAAGCAGAGGCCCCGCCGACGGCTCGGCGGGGCCTCTATCATTCCGACTTCACTTGTCCTAGGAGCGTAAGCGGGAGCGCCGGCCCCTCAGGACCAGGAGACTGCCCGCGCCGAGGAGGGCCAGCGACAAGATGAGCGCTATCTCGGCTGCCGATGGTACAGACGCATCGCCAACACTCGGTAGCTCAATATGCACCGCATTGGCCGATACCGCCACCGCGGTCTTGCCGGAACCCTCTCCGTCGATGTAGGTCGCCGTTACCCGCAGGTAGTTCTCCCCATCACCGCTAACCGGTGTATAGGTGGCTGACGTGCCCCCGCTGATGTCGGTCCACGCGCTCTGATCAGAGGACTTGGCCCATGACCAGGTAACATCGGAAACGCTGCCGTCGGGATCGGTCACGGTGGCGGTTAGCACCGTCCCAACCTGGGGCTCCATTGACGACAAACTTACCGTTCCCGCTTCATCAACGTTGATTACGGCAATGGTTACTTCAATAAAATCTCGTCCACCAGATGGGTCCGCGGCTCTAACTCTGATCTTGTAGCTGTCTTTGACCTCATAATTCAGGATTGTCGCGGCGCCCACAGTGATCTGGCCGCTATTAGGGTCGATGGCAAATGAATCCGCATCGTCGCCGATGAGGGTGTAGGTAATAGGGTCAAGGTCTTCAGCCGCTACGCGTTCGCCCACGGTCGTTCCAGAGGTCGAAGCCTCAGCTACCGAGCGGGATGCCTTGGTCCCTTCTCGGAAATCCGGCGCTTCGTTGGTCCGCGAGGACCTAGGTGCAGGAGCGGGTCTAGGTGTAGGTTCGGGTCTAGTCCTTACCGTTATGGTGGAATCGGCAATCGTCCCATCGCCACTCAGCTTCTCCGAAACGCCGGAGAAGGTATGCGGACCATCCGCCACGTCCGAACCGACTGTAACCCTGTACGTGAACGAGTCTACCCCCACTACGGTGAAGGTGACAGTCTGTCCAACGACCACAGCGTCAATAACCGCATTGGCATCGGTGCTGGCGACAGAGTTGACCACATAGCTGAAACCGGCGGGCAGCGTTTCCACCACTGACCCAAAACCGTCGGCGAGACCGACATTGTCGATGGTCACAGTGAACACATCATCCGGGGCCACCGGACCCGCAGGCAACGACCTGCTAAGACCGCTCGGCGTCGGAGCAGGTCCCCCAACCGTTACGGTGGAATCGGCAATCGTGTCAGTGCCACTTAGCTTCTCCAAAACGCCGGAGAAGGTATGCGGACCATCCGCCACGTCCGAACCGACTGTAACCCTGTACGTGAACGAGTCTACCCCCACTACGGTGAAGGTGACAGTCTGTCCAACGACCACAGCGTCAATAACCGCATTGGCATCGGTGCTGGCGGCAGAGTTGTCTACATAGCTGAAACCGACGGGCAGCGTTTCCACCACTGACCCAAAACCGTCGGCGAGACCGACATTGTTGATGGTCACAGTGAACACATCATCCGGGGCCACCGGACCCGCAGGCAACGACCTGCTAAGACCGCTCGGCGTCGGAGCAGGTCCCCCAACCGTTACGGTGGAATCGGCAATCGTGTCAGTGCCAGCCTCCACCGTAACGGTGGAATCGGCAATCGTGTCAGTGCCACTTAGCTTCTCCAAAGCGCCGGAGAAGGTATGCGGACCATCCGCCACGTCCGAACCGACTGTAACCCTGTACGTGAGCGAGTCTACCCCCACTACGGTGAAGGTGACAGTCTGTCCAACGACCACAGCGTCAATAACCGCATTGGCATCGGTGCTGGCGGCAGAGTTGTCTACATAGCTGAAACCGGCGGGCAGCGTTTCCACCACTGACCCAAAACCGTCGGCGAGACCGACATTGCTGATGGTCACAGTGAACACATCATCCGGGGCCACCGGACCCGCAGGCAACGACCTGTTAACACCACCCTGCTGCGCTGCCACGAGACCCAGGCCTAACAGCCCTATCATCCCCGCAACTGCAACGATCACCAACAGTGGCAACGCTTTTCTGATCAAGCCTATACTCCTTATCGGTCCCGTTTGCTTGGCTAGCGGAAGATCATCTCCTCATCACCATCCAAGCAAACGGGACTTCCTTATCTTAACATTAACATCCCAGGATTGGCCTAATTGGACCTGCCGGCGAAGTAGAGCTTAACGACCTCTATCACCTCGAGTCCGGTAATAGTACGGGCAAAGTAATCCTTTACGGCCTGGATGACCTCGGGGCCTTCAATCTTCCCGCTATTGTCGGTGTCGTACGGGCTGAGCTCGGAACCCTCGGCCAGGTCGGTCACGGTGATGGTCACCGCGATTGTGGCGTCGTCGGCCGCGTTGCCGTCACTGGCTGTGACGGTAACCTCGTAAGCGTTGTCCGTATCGGCGTCCGCCGGGGCCTCGTAGTCCAGCGCCGCCTTGGTCATCAGCTGACCGGTGGTGTCTTCTATGTCGAACGGGGCCATGTCAGCGCCGCCCAGCATGTATGTGAGCGTGTCGCCGGCGTCCGCGTCCGTGGCCATGACCGGGGCGCCGATGTTCTCACCGGCGGCCGTGTTCTCGCCCACACTTCGCATGCCTGTCTCCGTGGATGGGAACTCAGGTGCGTTGTTTGCGTCCGGCGTCGGGGCCTCGCCAGTGCTCTCCACCGGCGTCGACGGGGCCTCGTTCCTGTCCATCACCGTGATCGCCACCGCGATGGTGTCCTCCAAATCGGAGTCGTCCGTGACTTTCAGGACCACCTCGTATATGCCATTCCTGCCCTCAGACTCATGGTCCAGGTCATGGGCCATGTCATGCAGCTTCACCCTTATCTGCGTGGAATAGACATCATCCGCAGTGTAGGCCATCCTGTCGGGGCCATCACCAATCGACAAGAGCTCGAAGAACGCTGTGTCTTCGCTGCCGTTATCGCTATCCTCCAAGGTGTACTTTAGGCCCGACCCTGTCGGATCGTCGGGGTCTATGGGCAGGGACAGGGGCTCGCCGACGAAGGTTGTGGAAGGCGCGTTTTCGGCCACCATCCGCATTGCGGTCTCCTCCGGGAACTCCGGCGGCCGCTTCAGGTCCAAGACCTCCAGCACCGCATGCGCCGCTGTCGCGTCCGCCATGCGGTCGGTGGCATCAGTCTCATCATCGTTCTTCGCGTCCATGTAGGTCGCCGTCACCTTCAGGAAGAAGCTCGTGTCGGCGTTGGTCGGCGTGTAGGTGGCGCCGGTGGCGTCGGCTATGATTGTAAGAGGGTTCGCGTCGGTGGGCGGATTGACTTGGGACATTTCCCACTCCCACATGACGTCGGTGACGCCCCCATCCGGGTCGCTCAATTTAGCGGTTATGGGTCCTAGGGACCGGGGCTGGACCAACTCGTTGTCGTCCTCATCGAACAGGGTGATCTTTCCTGCCTCATTGACATTCATGACGGCTATGCACACGTCAAACTCGCCGCGCCCGCCGTCGCCGTCAAAGGTCACGACCGTTACCTTGTAGACGTTGTCCCCGTTGGCGTCAGCCGGGTTTTCGTAGTCCGGTTGGTTCCTGAAGACAAGGGTGCGTCCTACGGTCCCGATAAGCTGGAACTGACCGGCGTCCTCTCCCTTCAGGTCCCACTCATCGGTAGCAGAACGGCGGTCTTCGTCAACCACGCCGTAAACGTTTACGGTTGCGTCCCCGACAAAGCCCGGGTTGGCGGCCGTCGCGTCGCCGCTGTTAATCTCGGGGATAGTCAGCTCCGGCCGTCCCGACAACACCGGGTCTTCGTTCATGTCGACGGCCGTGATGACCACCACAATGAAGTCGTACCCGGTAGGAGAGGGCTGGGCGTTGATGTCCGCGCTGGGGTCCCTCACCTCTACGACCACGACGTATTTCCCATCGTTCGGGCCCGGATCGCCTCTGCTCTCGAAGTCCAGCTCTCGCGCCACGGTGATCTGTCCCGACGCCTTGTCAATGTTGAAGGCTGCAAGGTCGGCGACGGGGTCGACCGGGGTGGTGACGCCGGTGGCGCCGAGGTCGGTGTCAGCATAGGCGCGCAGTCCGTAGGTCACTGTGTCTTTCGAGCTGGGGGATTCCACCGAGGCCGTAACCGGGGTGCCCACGTTGGCGCCCACGGCAGCGGTCTCCGCCACACTTCTGTCAACCTTGTCTTTCACGAAGTCAGGGGACCCGTTCTGATCGCCGCCACCCTCCGCCTGCACCGGGTTGGCCGACATCTCACGCGCCATCCTGGCCCCACCACTGCGGTCCGTGTAGGTCGCCGTTACCCGCAGGTACTTGCCTGCTCTGCCTGAGTCCATGTCGTCTGCGTCCGTGTCGTCCGGCGTATAGCTATCTGTAGTAGGTGTGCCTCCAGGGGCCTCTCCCCAATGGTCATCGTTATCGACATCAAGGGAACCCTGCACGACCTCAGAGACTGTCCACACCCACGTGGCGTCCGTTATCTTTGTGTTGATTGCCGGCAGGATAACGCCTGAGCGGCCGTCCGGGTCGCTCAGGCTGGCCGTTATCGCGGTCCCAGCCTCGGGCTGCAGCCATGAAATGACCACCTCCCCGTCCTCGTCCACGTCGGTGACGGTGACGGTGACGGTCGTATCCACCGTTTCAGCTGGGCCGGTGTCGCCGGAGTTCCTGCTGGCGATGGCCCTAATGACTATCACGTATTCGTTGTCGTCAGCAGTGGCCTCGGACGTGGCCGTATTGGTGCCGACTATGTCCCTCGGGTTCTCGTAGTCGGGCGCTGCCCTGAACTGGAGCACGCCGCCCGCGATGGTAAAGAGGGCCGCGTCGGCGCCTCTCAGGTCCCAGCTGATGCTGTCCCCCTCGGGGTCGGTCCCGACGTAGGTGGCTACGGCCGCCGTATTCGGCGCGCCGTCTTCATCGATCTCGGGGTAGGTCGGCGCAGTCATTGGGGGCTTGTCGACGTCCTCATCCGTGATAACGGGCTCCTCGTCGACGTCGGTGACTATGATGTTCACATCGACTTGGGCGTTTTGGTTTGCCTCGCCGTCCATGACCTCGACCTTAACGGTGACGCTGAACATCTTCTTTTTCTCGTAGTCCAACTCCGGGTCGGTCCCGGCCTCCTCAGTGTCAAGAGTGTCCGGGTCGTCGCCGCCTACCGTAATCTGGCCCGCAGCGTCAATGTTGAAGTACTGTGCGTCGGACCCCTCCAGTGAGTAAACCGGAGTTCCGGGCCCCATGGCCGCCACCGGGGCGCCGACGTTCCCGCCGGGACCGGTGTTCTCGGCCACTTCTCTCGTCACGGTGCCCGTCTCATCGAAGGTTGGGTCGCTTCCCGGGCCGAACGGAATGCTCACCGCGTTTTCCGTTGTCGCCATCACGGTTCTCAGCGAGGGAGCCGCACCCTCTGTGGATATTGTGGATATGCGGTCGTCCTCGGGTGTCTCTGGATCGTCTGGGTCGCTGAGCGGGTCGGTGTATGTTGCCGTTGCCCGCAGGTAGTAGCCCCTGTCAGAGTCCTTTGCCGTGTACCTGTTTGTCGTAGCGCCTACGATATCCTCAAAATCCGTATCCGTCGCATCAGTGAGCGCCCTGGACCACTGCCAGCTGACGATGTGGACGCCCTGGTAGGGCCCGCCCATGTCGCCGCCGTGGTCGTCGGGGTCCTGCACCTCCGCAACCAGCATCTCGTCAAGGTAAGCCGTCTCCCCTTCCGTAAACACCACCTTCCCTTTTTCCTCGACGTTGGTGACGGTCAGCCATACGTTTACCTTGCCGATGCCGGCGCCGGTCCCCAAGGGATCGGTGTCCGTGGCTACGAGGGTCACCTCATAGACGTTGTCCCTGTTCATGTCGGTCGGATTTTCGTAGTCGGGCGACACCTTGAACTGGAGGTAGCGCGGCTCAAACCTTCCGCTGTGATCGAAGACACCCGCGTCGTCTCCCTCCAGGGTCCACCTGGCAATGGAGTCAAGTTCGTCCGGCTCTTCGTACACGTACTCGTTTTGCTGATTGGTTGGATCAGGGAGCTCCCCTATACCGGGAGCATCGGGAAGGGTGGTGTATCCGTCATCGGTCCCCTCAGCGACGCTGAGCTCCGCTCGTCCGGTCACTATCGGGGCCTCGTTCACGTTTTCGGCAGTGATGGTGACCGTGATGTTGTCGGCCGAGCCGGAAGGGTCCGTGGCCCTGACGATTACCTTGTACTCGCCAGCCGTGGCTCGATCATCATCGGTGGGGCCTCGGTCCTGGTGAGTGTCGTAGTCCAGATTTTTCGCAACCGTGATCTGACCTGTCGCCATGTCTATATCGAAGAACTCATCATCGCCGTCGTTGGGGTCGGCGACTTCGACCAGCAGCTCATAGGTCAGTGTGTCGTCGTCCGGATCGATGGCCGCAACCGGGTCTCCCACGTGGTCGCCCATGGCCGTGCTCTCGGGCACCGTCCTCATGTCCTCTTCCTGCCCGAAGTCGGGGGAGCCGTTCGCGTTATCGGCCACCTCGGCCCGCACCGGGTTCTCCGATTTCGCATGCGCAGTCTTGGTGTCGGTGTCGTCGGTGCTTAGCGGATCCGTATATTGAACACGGACCCACAGGTACTTGCCTTCATTTGCCGCTACGGGGGAATAGGACGCAGTGGTTTGATCTGCTACTACGTTCCAATGGGAAAGGTTGCCGATCTCGGGGCCGACAACCTTGGAGGTGTACCACGTCCAATCTTCCTCGGCGGTGTCGCCGTCCGGGTCGGTCAGGGTAGCCATTATCGCGGTGCCAACCTCGGGCTGCAGCCACTGCAGGGTCAGCTCACCGGGATCATCCACGTTTTCGACCTCGACCGTGAGGGCGATGTCAGTCCGCTTGGCCGGAAGGGCGTCGCTCATCTCGGTGGCGCTCACCGTTATCTGGTAGTCGTTGTCGCCGCCCATGACTGCCGCCTCACCAGGGTCAGACAGATCATCGGCTTCCGCTCGCGCTCGGTCCGTCGGGTCCTCGAAGTCGGGTGACTCCATGAAGGTGAGCACGCCGGCGCTGCTGATCTCGAAGTCGGCGGCGTCGACTCCCCTTACGTTCCACTCGATCACGTCCCCCTCGGGGTCTGTCGAGTCGAAGTCCCGCACCTCACCCATGCCGTTCTCGGCGTAGTGGATGTGGTCATCCCCCTCAGTCACGGGCTCGTGCGGGTGCGCAAAGATTCCATTCGGTGCCGGACTGGATATAACTAAAATCGCCACCAACGCCAGCGCGGCGCCGACTCGCACAACTGACCAATTATTTACTGCGGTAGACGGACGATTCAACATAGAACTCCTCAACTTCGCCGATCATTTGGATGGCGGAGATTGTCCATACGTAGGATAGACACCGTGCAACACTCTAGCATTCGGCATAGGTTGTGTCAAGGCCTTCGATTATCCCAAAATAGTAGAGTCCCAGGAAGTGGTGTAAGAGGGAGAGGGTCTGGAGAAAGAGAGACCACCGCGTCATCCTAAGCCCGAATCCACCGAGGGACACGGATGGACGGCGTGAGGACAGCGGAAGGGGGTGGGTGAGGGAGCTACAGGGGAGATGCCTGGGGTCTTGGGGTAGATGGGAGGCCGGCGGACGGTCTTCAGGCGCCGCACAGGGCCCCTAAGGCCTTATGCGGGAGTTGCGATGCGGGGGATGGCGAGAGGATACGCAGCAGGGGACTCTCGCGACCGGGGTGGCGCGAGATTGCGGGGACGTTGGGTCAGTTGCAGGCTGGCCGTCAGGCCGGGAATGGAATGGCTTGCAGCCGGGCCAAGGCGCGACTGAACTGGGTTTCCCAAGGCCAGCGCCGGGGGAGATGCAAAGTGAGGCGGCGCGCCGAGCGGGTGATCCGTCCCACCAGAGCGAAGACCCGCCGCCTGAGGGTCTTGGTGATCACGGTCCGCTCGCCCAGACCAATCCGCGCCGTCCAGCGGGCCAGGTTATGCGCCATCACCTGGACCGCCAGCCAGGCGCCGTTGGCGGCGAAGCGCGCCGACGGCATGTGGTTCAGCCCGACGCCGTACTTGAGGTCGCGTATGGCGTTCTCGACCTCGGCGTGGCGGCGATGATCGGCCTCCAGTTCCAGCGTCTCCCCATCGCGGTCGGTGATGAAGGCGTGATAGCTGTATCTGGCGAAGAGGGCGAGCTGGGAACCGGGCGTCGGCTTCACCCGCCGGACAATGAGCCGCACCGGCGCGGCGTCCGGCTTGGTCTGGAACAGGGTGTAAGTCGTCTCGGCGACATCGGCGGCGCCGTCCATCCAGTAGGGAATGGGAGTCCAGTCCTCCTCTGGTATCGCCTCGATCAGGTCCCGCAGGCTGGCGCGCTGGCGGATGGTGATAGAGAAGCGGACATCCATTTCCCGGCAGGCGGCAACGACAGTGTGGGCGTAGAAGCCGCTGTCGGCCCGCACCGTGAGTTGTCCCCTGGCCCCACCGTAGCGCACCCGCCCCACCGTCTCACGCAGGAAGTGGGCGGCGCCACGGGCGGTGTTGGCCCGGCCCTCGCGCAGCCGGGACATCAGCACCTCGCCGGTGCCGGCGGCAATGGCCAGCAGCGGGTGATAGCCGCGGGCGCCGGTATAGCCGTGGTGGCGCGCTCCCTCCTTGGCCAGTCCATAGGTCTCGCAGATGGTCGAGTCCAGGTCGATGGTCAGGGGCGAGTCGCCGGGTCCGGCCCCAGCGGCCTAGGCCCGGGCCAACAACTGGCGGCTCACGCGGTCGAGTTGACGGACATGCCCCCACCGGAAGCTGCGCAGGAAGGTCCCCAGGGTGGATGACGCCTTGACCACGCAGCCTAGGAGTCTGTCCGAGAAACAATGTTCTAAGCGATATGCGTCATTAGTGGAGTGTAAAGATGCTAATTACTCCACGACAAAGTCCAGATTACTGTAAGCAGGTTATTGCGTGGCGGTTTTCGTCTCCAGGAACGAATCCTCGGACAGACTCCTAGAACACCGACCGTCCCACCAGCGCGCAGCGCATCGGCGTCGTCGATGCAGTCGCCGCCTGCCAGCGCGGAAGCGACCAGCGTCAGCATCTTGTCCCCAGTGTTCGCCCGTCCCGGCGCTCCGCCGAGGTCAAGGTGATGGTCGACGAGTTCCCGCAGGCCCAGGTGCCGGGCTAGGGTGGCCGGCAAGAGCAGGCCGGCATTGGCCACCAGGCGATGGTCGTCAAAGAGGATGCGAATACGGTCGGGTTTGTTCTGTGGCAGCATCTATTGGGTGCTCCTTGTTTCCGGGCGGGTTTCTGTTCCAAAACCATTATCCCAGATTCAGAGGAGCACCCTCTGCCTTCTTCAAGGGCTGTCCCCAAGGACGTCCTTCGGTGGATTCGGGCTTAGAGGATGCTGAGGAGAAGGTGGAGTCTTGACGAAGATATTACAAGGAGGACAACGGTGGTTAAGCCCAAATCCACCGAGGGGATGACTATGCAGCAGCGGAACTGGCGATAGGGGCAAGGGAGGGCGATGGTCCGGGCACGATTTGGGGTAGAGGGGGGCCGGTGTCTGTCTTCAGTTGCCGCGGGGAGACTTTGTGACCGTCTGCGAATGTTGGTCAGGGCGAGATAGCGGGGAGAGGGCGCAGCAAGAGGCACTCGCAGACCGGACTGGCGCGAGTTCGCGGGGACGTTCGGTTGGCCGGATGGCGGCCGGTTGCCGCGGCCGTCAGGCAGGGAGTGGCAGGGCGCGCAATCGGGCCAGGGCACGATCGAACTGGGCTTCCCAAGGCCAGCGCTGTGGCAGATGCAGTGTGAGGCGGCGCGCCGAGCGGGTGAGCCGTCCGGCCAGGGAGAAGAACCGCCGCCGGAGGGTCTTGGTGGTCACCACCTGCTCGCCCAGACCGATGCGCGCTGTCCAGCGGGCGAGGTTGTGGGCCATCACCTGTACCGCCAGCCAGGCGGCGTTGGCGGCGAAGCGGCCCGAGGGGAGATGGTTCAACCCCACACCGTGCTTGAGGTCTCGGATGGCATTCTCGATCTCGGCGTGGCGGCGATGGTCGGCCTCCAGTTCGAGCATCTCCCCGTCCCGGTCGGTGATGAAGCCGTGATAGCTGTAGGAGGCGAAGAGGGCCAGCTGGGAACCGGGCGTGGGCTTCACACGCCGGACGATGAGCCGCACCGGTGCGGCGTCAGGTTCACTCTGGAAGGGAGTGCAGGTGGTCTCGGCCACATCGGCGGCGCCGTCCATCCAGTAGGGAATGGGAGTCCAGGCATCCTCTGGTATCGCCTCGATGAGATTGCGCAGGCTCTTGTGCTGGCGGATGGTGATGGAGAAGCGGACATCCATCTTGCGGCAGACGGATACCACGCCATGAGTGTAGAACCCGCTGTCGGCCCGTAGCGTGAGTCGTCCGTTGGCCCCGGCGTAGCGCACCCGTCCCACCGTCTCCCGCAGGAAGTGGGCGGCGCCGCGGGCGGTGTTGGCCCGGCCCTCGCGCAGCCGGGACATCAGCACGTCGCCGGTGCCGGCGGCGATGGCCAGCAGCGGGTGGTAGCCCCGCTTGCCGGTATAGCCGTGGTGGCGGGCGCCCTCCTTGGCCAGTCCGTAGGTCTCGCAGATGGTGGAATCGAGGTCGATGGTGAACGGCGCGTCGCCGGGTCCGGCCCCAGCGGCCCAGGCCCGGGCCAGCAGCTCCCGGCTCACCCGGTCCAGCTGGCGGACGTGGCCCCACCGGAAGCTGCGCAGGAAGGTCCCCAGGGTGGATGGCGCCTTGACCGTGCCGCCCAGGGTGCAGGCCGTCCCCCCGGTGCGCAACACATCGGCGTCGTCGATGCAGTCGCCGCCGGCCATGGCTGAGGCCACCAGGGTCATCAGCTTGTCTCCGGTGTTGGCCCGCCCCGGCGCGCCGCCCAGGTCAAGGTGATGGTCAACGAGTTCCCGCAGGCCCAGATGCCGGGCGAGGGTGGCCGGCAGGAGCAGACCGGCATTGGCCACCAGGCGGTGATCGTCAAAGACGATACGGATACGGTCGGGGTGGTTGCGTGGTAGCATCTATTGGGTGCTCCTTCTCTGGGACTGTTTTGCTGTTACAAAACCATTATCCCAGATTCAGAGGAGCACCCTCTGGCCACTTCAGGATGCTAACCAAACGCCCTCCCTCGGTGGATTCGGGTTAAGGAAAGGATGGACCTGCTGGAGCTATTGCGCAAGGGGGGAATGGACGATGACGTGGACTTCCTACGGGAGGCTCTGAGAGTGCTGGTAGAGGGGATCATGGATGCGGAGGTGTCTGCGAGGACCGGCGCTGGGTATGGAGAACGCAGCCCTGAGCGGGTGACCCAGCGCAACGGGTATCGGTCCCGGGCGTGGGCTACCCGGGTAGGGACTATGGAGCTGCACATCCCGAAGCTTCGAGAGGGGAGCTACTTCCCGAGCCTGCTGGAGCCACGGCGTCGCAGCGAGCGGGCTCTGCTGGCGGTCATTCAGCAGGCCTACGTGGAAGGGGTATCCACAAGGCGGGTGGACGATCTGGTCAAGGCCCTGGGGTGTGAGGGTATCTCCAAGAGCCAGGTGTCGCGCATCTGCCAGGAGCTCGACGTGGTGGTGGAGGGCTTCTTGGGCCGACCGCTGGACGGCGGGCCATATCCCTACCTGTGGCTGGACGCACTGACCCAGAAGGTCAGGGAGGCCGGCAGGATCGTCAACGTCAGCGTCGTGGTGGCGACGGCGGTCAATGGCGAGGGCAAGCGGGAGATCATCGGGATGGACGTGGGCACCAGTGAAGACGGCGCCTTCTGGTTAGCCTTCCTACGCTCGCTGTCCGCCAGGGGCCTCAGTGGGGTGGAGCTGGTGGTCTCGGACGCTCATCAGGGACTCCGAGGCGCAATCGCCGCAGTCTTCGGCGGAGCCAGTTGGCAGCGGTGCCGCACCCACTTCATGACCAACCTGCTCACTCGGGTCCCCAGGCGTGCTCAGCCTTGGGTGGCCACCATGGTCCGCACCATCTACCAGCAACCCTCCCCCGATGAGGTACACGCCCAACTCGACAGGGTGACCGATCAACTCCAGGACCGCTTCCCTCAGGTCGCCTCTCTACTGGACGGGGCCGGACCCGACATCCTGGCCTTCTCCAGCTTCCCTGTCCCCCACTGGAAGAAGCTCTGGTCCAACAACCCACAGGAGCGTCTCAACAAGGAGATCAGACGCCGCACCGATGTGGTGGGCATCTTCCCTAACCGGCCGGCCGTGCGCCGCCTCGTTGGCGCCGTCCTGGCTGAGCAGCACGACGAATGGGCCGTTGGCCGTCGATACATCACACCTGTCGTGCTGACCTTCAACGAAGCTCTTCCAGAGGCCGATCTCGCGGAGGCGACAGCCGCCTAAACAACATCAACACGATGACGAACTCTTACACCACTTGACGGGACGTGACCCTGGCCCCTGGTAGGGGTTGATGGCCGATGTCCTGATAGTGTATAGTAAGACATTGCACTACATCAGGAGGCAAAAAGAGAGTGACCACTCCCAGGAAGTCCAAAACCCTCACCTTCTCCCTGCCCCCGGAGATGGAGGCGCAGGTGCGGCGGGTAATGAAGGAGGATGACCTCTCCGTGAGCGAGCTACTCCGCCAGGCTATCCGCATCTTCATGGAGGAGCGGGAGTGGCGCAGACGGGAGCGGCTGGAACGGCTGCGCTCCCGCCAGACAGGACAGAGTGAAACACAAGGAGGAGAGACTGATGAATGACCGACTCGATCTGACGCCAGTGGCCCTCTACGCAAGAGTGTCCAGCGACCGCCAGGACGTGGACCTGTCCATCGCCGCCCAGCTTAGGGCGCTCCGGGACTACGCCGAGAAGCACGACTACCTGGTCGCCCGCGAGTACGTGGACGAGGCCGAGAGCGGCCGCATCGCCGACCGGCCCCAGTTCCAGAAGATGCTGAACGAGGCCAGCAAGCCCGAGGCTCCCTTCAAGGAGATTCTCGTCTGGAAATTCTCCCGATTCACCCGCAAGCGCGAGCACGCCGTCGCCTTCAAGTCCATGCTGCGCAGGCGGGGCATCCGAGTGGTCTCCATCACCGAGCAGGCCGACGACACCCCCACCGGCAAGCTCCTTGAGGCCATCATCGAGAGCGTGGACGAATTTTACTCAGAGAATCTTGCCCAGGAGGTCACGCGGGGGATGCGGGAGGCCGCGTCGAGAGGCTTCTGGATGACCACCTACGCCCCCTACGGCTACAAGCGGGTCCACGTCCGCCGACGCCGTGGTCAGACGGGTCTTCGACATGGTGCTACAGGGCAAGAGCATCCTCGACGTGACCAAGACCCTCAACGCCGAGGGCATCCCAACCACCAACGGCAAGAAGTGGCTCAAGACCACCATCCACACCATGCTCTCCAACGAAGCCTACACCGGCACTTTGGTCTGGGGAGCCAAAGCCAAGGACGGAGTGGCCCGCGAGCAGCGTGAGCGGCTGGAGAGTATCGACGGGGAGCTTGAGGAGGTGAAGAACCAACTGGGCCGCGTCTGGCACTTCATAGCGAGGAGCGACAGCGTAGACGTGGCCGAGGCTTCGGACCTCATCGTGGAACTCCGGGAACGCAAGGAGAAGCTGGAGATCGCCACAGAGGAGGCGAGGGCGCTGCTAAAAGAGAGGCGTCAGTTCCTCGACAGCGCCGACACCATCGCCACCTTCGCCGCCGAGATGAGCGACTTCCTCAAGACCAGCGAGCTGACCGAGACCAAAGCCTTCGTCGGCTCCTTCGTCAAGGAGGTCGTGGTCAAGCCCGGCAGGGCCGCCATCGTCTACTCCATACCCACGCCGGACGATAGCCCAATGGGGGGAGCGGACGCCGCAGAGATCGCCCTGAACGGGCGAGTTATGAATTCGGTACGTCATGGTGGGCCTAACGGGACTCGAACCCTGAGACTGGCCATATAATCCACATCAGAAGTCGCCTGACTGAAATTCGCTACTTCAGCAGGCCGGGAACCGGCATAAGGCGCTGTCCAACTGGGTCTACGGCCATGTTAAATAGCTCTAGGGTGGTAGCTAGCTGCGCCGGGAAGAACACCGGCAGGCCGAATAGTGGCTAAGCTGAATGGCTGTCGATGCAGCCCCGGCTGCCTACTCCCAGGCCCGGTTGTCCACCACTGCCTCGTAGGTAGCCCCTGGAATGATCAGGCCCCACCCCACGCTCCACTGATAGGTGTCGTCAAACCTCTGACGGGTATATGGCTTCGGATGAGCTTGCAGGAGGCGCCAGGTCTGCAGGTCCTTTGGCTCCAGGATACCACCCGTCTCTTGCACCAGATAGTGAATGTAGGGGGAGGGATCCTGGTTGAGTAGGTCGGCAGCCCGAGCCTCGGCCCGGAACATGGCGGCCAGAGTGGGGCCATCAAGGTCATCGCTGGCCGCCTCACTCCGGCTGGAATGCGCCTCGATGAGGATGCGAAACCCTTGTTTATGGGCCACGCTGATCCAGGGCTCGCTCAGGTTTACTGCTGTTACATCGCCCCTACGTAAGGCCTCCAGACGTTCCGGCATGGTCCCGGCGTTCACCGTCTCAATGTGCTCCCGCTGCAGAAAGCCCTCCATCATTTTTAAAGTAGTGAAGTTGGAGCCGTTATACGGGGTGACAGCGATGGGCATGTCCTTAAGCTGCTCTGGCTCGTAGAAATCGGAGCCGCCGGCTACGACGATGGCGAAGGTGGACATCGCAGCGCCTAGGGCCACTATCTTGCGTGGGCGCAGCTCAGAATCGGTGGCCTCCACGGCGCGCTTCATCACACCCCACTCACACATGCGGTACTGGTCAATTTCACACTCGTTGTACAATGAGTCCAAAGGGCGCTCAAAGACGATGTCCTTCAGGATCTTGTGGTCCGTAGTGACCTGGCTCATGCCTGGCGTGGTGACGAACTCTAAATCCAGACCCTCGTCGTTGAAAAACCCTTCGTCACGGGCCACCAGTACGGGAAGATCGTGGATTGCGTTCATTACCGCTAGTCGGACTTTCTTCAAGGTCTCTCGGGTAGCCACGGCGTCTCCCTCCTCGTGTTGTCCTGATTCCTATAGTCACAAATCGATACTATCACCGCGTAATGGAGAGGTCAATTCCTGTATTCGTCCACTAAATGGGCGGACCCCGGGCGTTTAGCGGGTCAAGATGGGCAAGCTTTTAAAGGTGTAGGGTCGTTGTCAGAACGGTTTGAAAGTCTACCTTTTACGGGGATGATACGGCGTTAGGCTACGACGTCGCCTGCACCGGAACGGAGCCTCGAATCTGGCGTCCTGCTCGCACATCCTCGGCGTAGGCTTTGATGGCATCCAAGGCGATTCGTGCAACGTTTGCGTATCGCTCGGCATCGTCATCCAGAGCGGCGGCCATGTAACCGATGGCAACGTGAGCCACTCTGATTCGGCCGTCTAGCCAGGGACCGCCACCCAGCCCCCCGATTACGGGAATCGACACCGACTGCGCGACTCCGGGTCCAGCCACCGGCCCGGAGTTGGTGAAGTCAAGGATGGAGGCGCCGCACTCCTCCAAGAGCTTTGCCTCACGCAGGAGCTGATCTTTCATCTGACCCGCAAGGTCCGGTCCCGCAACCTCCATGCCACCAAATCGCTGGGCAGTCTGGGGGGTTATGCCAAATTGCACGAAGACTGGTATACCTGCGCGGATGATGGCGCGAACAGCATCAGGGAAGTCGGCCGCACCGTCTAGCTTAACCATGTCTGCTCCGCCCTTTTTGACCAGGCGAATTGCGGCCCGAACTGGGATAATGGTTTTGGAACGCCGCCTCCGTGTTCTCTTGGAGAGAACCGAAGGAGAAGTCGCAGCTCACGAGCGCCCGCTTGACACCCCGCCGCACCGCCTGACAGGCCAGGACCATCTGGTCCATGGTCACCTCTAGCAGCGTAGGCTGGCCCCAGAGATTGCTACCTACAGAGTCACCCACGGAGACGATATCGACGCCGGCACGGTCCATGATCTGTGCCAGTTGGTAGTCATAGGCAACCACGCCCACAATCTTCCGCCCGTCACGCTTCATCTGCTTAAGCATGGGAATCGTGACCTTGCTGTCCATCGTTCTTCCCTTCGTCCAGATGGATGCGGGCCTCTCCCACCTCGTACTCCAACACCCGCTCATCGGCCAACTGGAAAGAGACCCTGTCTATAGCTTATATGCCAAGGGACGCCAGCAGCTCTCGGGACAGGAGGGTGTGGGTAGCGCCTGTGTCCACCAAGGCCTCCACCTCCACAAACCGTTGGCTTGCTGGATCGCCTACCTGAAGGGGGATTGTAAACGCTCCCATAGCGCCTCACGTATAATTGTAACATAGCCTATTCCCAGAAAGTGGTCAGCCTATAACATACTGGCGGAGCGGAAGCAGGCTGGGCCACCCCATACGCTGCCTGTCCCGGTTCTGCCCTTCCTGCAACCCGTGCTATACTTGGGCTATCCCACCTGATACGGCTACTAATCTGTAGCCAGAAGCGACAGGGGCAAGGCATATGGACTTACTGTATTCAGAAGAGGAGAGGCTTCTCCAGCAGACCGTTCGGGATTATGTGGACAATGAGATCGTCCCCAAGGCGGCGGAGCTGGACGAGAGCGGGGCCTTCCCCTGGGAGAACATGCGGGGCCTGGCCGCCCTGGGCCTCACTGGCCTGGCCATAGACCCGGAATACGGCGGCAGCGGCGGCACCTACCGGCAAATCGCCATCGCCTCCGAAGAGATCGCCCGAGGCTGCGGCGCCACCAGCGTCACCTTCATTGCCCACCACTCCCTGGCCACTCAGTCCATCTACCAGCTCGGCACCGAGGGTCAGAAGCAACGTTTTGTCCCTCCTTTGGTAAGCTGTGAGAAGGTCGGCTCCTTCTGCCTGACCGAGCCCGGCTCCGGCAGCGATGCCGCCGCTCTGGCGACCTCCGCCACCAAGAAGGACGGCCACTACCTCCTCAACGGGTCCAAGCTCTTCATCACCAACGGAGAGGTCGCCGATACCTTTGTGGTCTTCGCCACCCATGACCGCTCTCTTCGCGCCCGGGGCATCAGCGCCCTGGTGGTGGAAAGGGGCTCCAAGGGCCTCACCACCAATCCCCAGCATGGCAAGATGGGGATGCGGGCCTCCTCTACGGCCGAGGTTGTCTTTGAGGATTGCCCGACTCCCGAGGAGAACCGCCTGGGGGAGGAGGGAAGGGGCTTCATAGCGGCCATGCGGGTCCTGGACTCCAGCCGCATCGCCATATCTGCTCAGTGCGTAGGGATCGCCCAGGCGGCCTTCGAGGCCGCAGTGCGCTATGCCAAACACAGGGAGAGCTTTGGGAAGCCCATCGCCGACTTTCAGGCCATTCAGTGGATGATCGCAGATATGGCCACCAACATCGACGCCGCCCGCCTCCTGACCCTTAGAGCGGCCACCCTTCGAGACCAGGGGCTTCCCTTCACCACAGAGGCCTCAATGGCCAAGCTCTTCGCTGCTCAGGTCGCCACCGACTCCACCTCCAAGGCGGTCCAGATCCACGGAGGCTACGGATACTTCAGACCCAATCCTGTGGAGCGGTACTTTCGGGACGCTAGGGTGCTGGAAATATACGAAGGCACCTCGGAGATACAGCGGCTTGTCATCTCCCGCAACATCCTTCAGAACATGCCCGTATAAGGTGCCAAGGTGCCGGCAGACCAGCGCTCAGTCCGGCAAATACAGACACGCCACGGGGTTCAAGGGGCAGAGCCCCCCAGAGGAAACCTTCTGGGCGGGTGGGTGGGAAAGAATCCTTCCGAACCGGAAGGATAGCGGATAAAGCACCAGCGGCTTAAGCCTTTAAGGCCCGCGGAACAACGATAAAACCATCACAGAGGACAAAGGAGGAGCCATGCCATACATTGACCCAGTTCAGGCATCGCCTAACAACTACAAGACCCTCATGGAAAACGAGCATGTACGCGTCCTGGAGATGAGCTTGAAGGCGGGAGCGAAGGATAACCAGCATTCCCACCCATCTGAGACGGTCTACTTTATCTCCGGCGGCAAGGTCAAGATCCACCTGCCCGATGGCAACGTCATGGAGGCAGACATTCCCGACGGCCATGTGATGTGGCACGAGGAGTGGACCCACACAGTGGAAAACGTAGGCTCCACGGACATTAGGGCCATTATCGTGGAGACCAAGCAGTAGAAGTGATACCCACTAGCCCTGGAGCACACGCTGGGGCTTAGTTGCAGCGCCAGATCTCGTTGAAGGGAAGATTTAGGGGAGTTCATCCCGATTTATTGGGATGGCAGGGATCTGGTCCGGTGATGTCCCGACTTCTCCGGGACACCCGACAGAGCCGGAAGGGATGTGCTCTCCAGATTAAACCTTACGGGTGGATAGGTGGGAGTAAAGAGGCTAGCCGGACAACCCCTAGCTGGCCACAGCTGAAGCCGACGCTTGCACCTTGTTCCACATCTTAAGGATGCGCTGGTCCTCCATCTTCATGGGCCCGCCTTTGCCGCCCAGGCGGAACATGAGGATCTCCGCCATGATGCTGACGGCGATCTCGTCTGGGGTGCGCCCCCCCACGTCCAGGCCTATGGGCGAACGGACGGCCATGACCCGTTCAAGTGGGATATCGTGCTTTAACAGCATAGGGTATATCAGGGCCGCTTTGCGCCTGCTGCCCACCAGCCCGACGTAGCTGGCGGGAGTGCGGCAGGCCGCCTCCAGGGCCATGTCGTCGTACCGGTGGCCCCGTGTGGCGACGACGATGAAGGTGTTGGCGTTGATGGGTAGCTGCTGAATGCCCTCGTGGTAAGGGGCGACCACCAGCTCGTCGGCCTGGGGGAAACGCTCCGGATTGCAGAACTGGGGCCTGTCGTCTATGACAAAGAGGCGGAAGCCCAGCCGTGTGGCCAGAGGGGCAAGCGCCAGGGATATGTGCCCTCCCCCGGCTACCACTAGGGTAGGCGGTGTAGTATAAGCCTCTATGAAATACTCCGATCCATCCTCTGACTGCACGTATTCGGTCTTGCCCAGGTCCATGAGCTTCAAGGCCCTCTTTTTGGCCTCGGCATCCAGTGGAGGGCTGCCTAGGGAACCGGAGGTGGCGCCGTCGTGCTGAACGAAGAGCTTGGCCCCCACCGAAGCCTCGTTGGAGGAGCCCGGCTTGACCAGGTTAACGATGGCAACGGGCGCCCCACCCGCGTAGGCGCTCACAACCTCCCTGGCGTAGGGGAGGTAATCCTGGGCCTCGTAGGCGGGGTCGATGAGGAAGTACATGGTGCCGCCGCAAACCAGGCCATCCCTGGCGGCTATGTCCTCATTGAGGTAGTAGTCTCTATGAACGGCACCGCCCTTGGAGCGCATCAGCTCCTTGGCTGCGAACCAGATATCCCCCTCCACGCATCCACCGCCCAAGGTCCCGACGGCCGTGCCGTCTTTGCGCACCACCAGCTTGGCGCCCGGCTTCTGAGGTGTGGAACCTTTGGTGCGCACCACAGTAGCCACCACTATGGGCTCATTCTTGCTGAGCAGATTCACCGCTTCTTGGAACACTTCTTCCATGACACTCACCTTATCTAGAGGTGACGGTTACGTCACCCCTAGCTTAGCAGACCGCCTATTTTATGGCAACGGTTGGACTGATGGTACAGGAGGAGTGAACCCAGGTGTCAAGAAGAAAACGTAGCTAACGGGGGGTGGGTGAACTGAGACAACCTTTGGCGATTGAGGTTGACAGGTTTCGTAGGGTACAGTATCTTTTCTACGATACAGTAATGGGCAACGAGGAAAGCTATGGATGAACTGGACGCAAAGATCATTGACCTGTTGCAGGAGAACGGCAGGTCCTCCAACGCCAGAATTGCCCGTGACGTCGGCGTAAGCGAGGGTACTGTCAGGCGTCGTCTTAAGCGCCTTGTCCAGGATGAGGTTATCCATGTCGTCGCCATGGCGGACCCCCAGAAGATGGGGTATGGTTCGGAGGCCCTCATAGGCATTCAAACGGAGCCGGATAAGGTGGACCAGGTAGCGGATACCTTGTCACACCTTGGACAGGTCAGATGGGTCGCCATCACCACAGGCTCCTACGATATCTTCGTATGGGCTACCCTCCCTACCGCCGAGGAGCTGGGTATATTTCTTAGAACCAAGATCGGAACGATTCCTGGTGTACGGCGCACGGAGACCTTCGTCACTCTGGGTATCCATAAGCGCTCTTTCGGACTGGCCATCTAGTCCAGCGGCTTATTATCTACACCTCTTACTGGGCCCTACCGCTGATGCGGGCGTGAGGGCCTTTTTCAAATCTCTTAGGAGACGCGATCCTTGTATAAGGAAATAAGCTGCGGTGCTCTCAGAAGAGAACATGTCGGAAGCACCGTCACCCTGGCCGGATGGTCGCATCGGCGCCGCGACCATGGCAGCCTGATATTCATCGACCTGCGTGACCGCAAGGGCCTAGTCCAACTGGTGTTCAACCCGGAGCTCTCTCCAGAAACCCACGAGAAGGCGCAAGACGTGAGAAACGAGTGGGTCCTGCAGGTGCAGGGTACGGTGGCTGCGCGGCCATCTGGGACGGAGAATCCAGGGCTGGCTACAGGCGATATAGAAGTGATCGTTGGAGAGCTCAAGGTGCTAAATCCCTCCAAGACTCCTCCCTTCTACATAAATGAGGAGACCGAGGTGGACGAGTCTCTTCGCCTCAAGTACCGCTACCTAGACCTGCGCAAAGAGAGGATGAGGGATAACCTGATCCTACGGCACCGGGCGGTCAAGTTTATCAGGGATTTTTTGGACGCCCGGGACTTCCTGGAGATAGAGACTCCTATCCTCATCAAGAGCACCCCAGAGGGGGCCCGCGACTATCTGGTGCCCAGCCGCATCTACCCTGGGCACTTCTATGCCCTTCCTCAATCCCCCCAGCAGTTGAAGCAGCTTCTCATGGTCGCGGGTATAGAACGTTACTTCCAAATAGCTCGCTGCTTCAGAGATGAGGACTCAAGGGCCGATCGGCAGCCGGAACATACCCAGCTTGACCTGGAGATGAGCTTTGTTGAGCAGGACGACGTCCTAAACCTGGCCGAGGAGCTGTACACGGCCCTCGTTGAGAACGTTGTTCCGGATCATAGAGTGCTGAAACCCTTCCCGCGTCTCACATACTCCGACTCTATGGGGCGCTTCGGCACCGACAAGCCCGACCTCCGTTTTGGATTGGAGATGGCCGATGTCAGCGACATCGCAGGCAGGAGCCAGTTTCAGGTCTTTCGTACGGTGGTATCCCAGGGAAGCATAGTCAAGGGTTTCGTGGCGCCCGGCTGCGCTGGCTACTCCCGGCGTCAACTGGAGGAGCTGATAGAGTTCGTTAAAACTCGTGGAGCCCCCGGCCTGGTCACCGTGGCCCTGGAGGGCAGTGGCGGCCCCGTCGAAGAGTTGACTGAGGAGGCGGTGAAATCCGTGATTGCCCACCACGTTGCCCATGAAGACATCAAGGAGATGGCCCTTCGCATGGGGGCCAAAGCCGGTGACCTGCTCCTCATAGTCGCCGCGCCTCCCAAGGTCGCCAATCAGGCCCTGAGTAGCCTTCGCCACCATATTGGCCAAAAGCTGGATCTGGCTGACCCCGCTCTCCTGGCCTTCGCCTTCGTGGTGGACTTTCCCCTATTCGAGTGGAGCGATGAGGAAAACCGGTTGACTCCTACGCACCATCCCTTCACTATGCCCTACGAAGAGGATATCCCCCTGCTGGAGAGCAACCCGAGTAAGGTCAAGGCCCACTGCTATGACCTGGTCTGCAATGGCACTGAGCTGGCCAGCGGGAGCATCAGGGTCCATAAGAGGGAGCTTCAGGAGCGTATTTTCAAGGTGCTTGGCTACTCAGAAGAGCAAGTGCAGGTCCTCTTCGGCCACCTGCTGGAAGCTTTCGAGTACGGTGCGCCGCCTCACGGTGGTATCGCCCCCGGCATCGACCGCCTGGTGATGCTCCTGAGGGGCGAGAGCTCCATTCGGGAGGTTATCGCATTTCCCAAGACCCAGAACGCCGTGGACCCCCTTTTCGGCGCTCCCTCCCCAGTGGATGAATCGCAACTGAGGGAGCTACACCTAAAGCTCCTGGACGATTAGCCCCTGGCCCGTATCCCCGGCTGGCGAAGCTGACCTCATAGGGACTAAGGGCCCCCATCTTTCCCTGCTCCCCTGGACAAATTGGGTCGTTAACAGCTATTATTGCTTTGTTAGCTCATTTTATGGAGGTAAGATAAGGGTATTGATTTGAGGAGCCTGCAAGCGGAGGCTCCAGAATCTAGGACGGAAAGGAAGGTGCATATAAATGGAGATTGTCACCATTATCCTGGCTGTCCTAGCGGCTTTGGTCATCGGGGGTACGGTTGGTTTCTACCTCCGGAAAACGTTCATAGGCAAGGGTGTTCAAGCTGCTACAAACGACCGAACCAGGATACTAGAGGAGGCGGAGGAAGATAAGAAGAAGCTCCTGTTAGAAGCCAAGGAGGAGTCATTAAAGGTACTCTCCTCTTCAGAGGCTGAGATACGGGAGCGACGTAGCGAGGTAAGCCGGCTAGAGCGTCGCGTCATTAACCGTGAAGAAAACGTCGAGCATCGTGCCGATAACTTGGAACGGCGAGAGCATGCCCTGGTTGGCAAAGAGAAAGAGGCGGAGGAGCTAAAGGAGGAGCTGGATAGGTCAAAGGAGACCGAGCTCCAGAGGCTGGAGGCCATTTCCGCCCTCCCCCGTAATGAAGCCAAGGATTTGCTCCTCAAACGTGTGGAGGATGACGCTCAGTTCGAGCTTACTCGTCGCTATAGAGATATAGAGCAGCGATTCAAAGAAGAAGCCGATGAAAAGGCCAAGAGGGTAATTACCCTGGCCATTCAACGCCTTGCCGCAGACGTAGTTTCGGAGAACACCACCAACCTAGTCCCCCTGCCAAGCGACGACATGAAGGGTCGCTTGATAGGCCGCGAAGGACGGAACATCAGAGCAATCGAAGCCGCCACTGGGGTTGACCTCATCGTCGATGACACCCCGGGGGCCGTTACCATTTCCTGCTTCGACCCCATCCGGCGAGAGATCGCAAGGATTGCCTTAACAAACCTCATCCGAGATGGCAGGATCCATCCTACCAGGGTGGAGGAGATGGTGGAGAAGGCCCGCGAGGAGGTGGATGAGACCATCCACCGTGAGGGGGAGAGGGCCATACTGGAGACCGGAGTCAAAGGGCTACACCCAGAGCTCATCAAGCTTCTGGGACGCCTTAAGTACCGGTACAGCTACGGCGAGAATATCCTGGACCACAGCATCGAGGTGTCCAGAGTAGCTGGGATGCTGGCTGGGGAGATTGGAGCCGACATCGAGGTGACCAAAGCCGGGGCCCTGCTCCACGACATTGGTAAGGCCCTGACCCATGAGATGGCGGGCTCCCACATCGAAATCGGCGGGGAGATAGCCGAGCGGTATCACCTTCCTGAGGCGGTGTACAGGGCTATTGTGGAGCACCACGATGATGATAGAGGCTCCGTTGAAGCCTTCCTGGTGGCGTCCGCCGATGCCATCAGCGCAGCCCGGCCCGGTGCGCGCAGGGATACCTACGAGATGTACGTAAAACGGCTGGAGGCCCTGGAGACCGTCGCACTGAGCTTCCCGGGCGTCAAGAAGTGCTACGCCATCCAGGCGGGTAGAGAAGTCAGGATCATGGTGGACCCCGGGGACCTCGACGATGTGGCTGCCTCCAAGCTGGCCAGAGACGTGGTGAAGAAGATTGAAGAGGATTTGGTGTACCCGGGATACATCCAGGTCACAGTAGTGCGTGAAACCAGGGCCGTGGAGTACGCTCGATAGGGGTTTATCCCCCCATCAGGATTCAAGAAAACATAGGACCGAGGTTTGGGCTTGCGGATCTTGATGATTGGCGACGTTATAGGCAAAGCGGGAAGAAGGGCCCTGGCGGCCCTTCTTCCCGCTTTGCGTCGTGATTTAAAGATTGACATAGCCATCGCCAATGGCGAGAATGCCGCTGGCGGATTTGGCCTTACGGTGCAGACGGCCCAGGAGATGCTGGAGAGCGGCGTCGACGTCATTACATCGGGCAACCATATATGGGACAAGGATGAGATAATTCCTTACCTGGAGGAGGAGTCCCTAGTCCTCAGACCCCTGAACTACCCTCCAGAGACTCCAGGACGGGGATATATCAACCTGGGCAACGCCCTGGTGGTTAACCTCATCGGTCGTGTCTTTGTAGGCAATTTCGACTGCCCATTCAGGGCTATAGACCGCCTGCTGGAGAAGTTGCCTCAACTTCCTCCAGTGGTCATCGTGGACTTTCATGCCGAGGCCACTTCTGAAAAAGGCGCCATGGGATGGTATGTCGACGGGCGGGTCAGCGCGGTGGTGGGCACTCATACCCACGTAGCCACAGCCGACGCACGCGTCCTCCCCAATGGGACCGCCTTCGTAAGCGATGTGGGAATGGTAGGCCCCATCAACTCCATCATCGGAAGCGAGCCCGAGGAAGTGCTGGACCGCTTTCTCACTCAGACGCCGCGAAAACTCCGCGTTGCTAAAGGCCCTGTCAGGTTCAACAGCGTCCTGATAGAGGTCGATGATGAAACGGGTACGGCCAGGGAGATAGTGAGGGTGGACCGGTACCTGGAGTAGCATGCACGAAGTAGACCTTCATCTCCACACCACATGCTCCGATGGAAGGTTGACTCCCCAGGAGCTGATAGAGCTGCTGGCTAGTCGAGGACTCAAAATCGTCGCCATCACTGATCACGATACGACGGAGGGAGTCGAGCCAGCCCTCAAAGCCGCCAGAGGATTTCCACAGTTGACGGTGATACCTGGCATAGAGTTGAGCACGGATATTCCGGGGGATGAAATACATCTACTGGGCTATTTCATAGACTACAAGGACCAGGAGTTCCAGGAGACGCTGTCGCGTTTCCGTGAAGGCCGGGAAGGTCGCGCTAGAGAGATGGTGGAGAAGCTCAACGCTATGGGGGTCCACATCACCTGGGATCGGGTTGAGGAGATCGCCAACGGTGCGTCCATCGGTAGGCCTCATATAGCTCAGGCCATGGTGGAGAAGGGGTACGTTTCCCAACCGCAGGATGCCTTTGTAAATTACATAGGTCGCAACGGCCCGGCATATGCCGAAAGAGAGAAGATGACTCCCAAGGAGGCCGTGGAGCTAGTGTTAAATGTGGGAGGCCTGCCTGTACTGGCCCATCCCTCCTGGATTAAGGACCTGGAGCCCGCTGTATCGGAATTGAAGGATGCCGGACTGGTGGGGATGGAGGTATACTACAAGGAGTACACTCCCGAGCAGATGGGTGAGCTGGCGGAAATGGCCAGGAGATTCGACCTGATACCCTGCGGCGGCAGTGACTACCATGCTATGGGCACTCCAGATGAGCCAATGCCTGGGGCCTCCGGCCCTCCCAGGGAGTCGGCGGAGGCGCTAATGGCCCTTAGGGAGAGACGTGGCTATCGCGTATCCAAGTAGCCTGAGCTCTCTCCAATCACACCCATCTACACTCCTCTAGCCCCGACATGTTGCACATTCCAACCGGATTGTGAACCCCAAGAACAGAGCATCCCATGGAATATTTTCTATCGATACTGATTATTCTGGTGGCCTACCTGACAGGCTCCATACCCATGGCCTACATTATGGGAAGGCTGCGAAGGGGTATAGATATACGTCAGTACGGCAGCGGAAACGTCGGGGCCTCCAACATCTTCATCCACGTGGGGAAGTGGTATATCATCCCTCTAGGAGCATTCGACATCTTCGTGAAGGGGGCTTTCCCTGTATGGCTGGCCCACATACTGGGCCTGAACTCCTACATAGAAGCAGCGGCTGGTATAGCCACCATAGCGGGCCACAACTGGTCCCTCTATCTGGGGTTCACGGGGGGAAGGGGCATCGGCACCGGCCTGGGAGTTCTCCTCGCCCTGGCCGGGCCAATGCTCATCGCCTATGTGGGAGTGGCTGTACTTGGCTGGATCCTCTTTCGCAGCAGCGCCCTCTGGTGGGGAATAGCCACCGCACTGCTGCCCTTCTGGAGCCTGGGCCTCGGAAAGGAGCCCGCCGTCACCATATTCTGCGGAAGCTTCCTGCTGGTGACCATCCTCAAACGTTTGACATCTAATAAAGGTACGGCCCCTCCAGGGGTAAAATGGCGGGAGGTGATGAAGCAGAGGCTCCTGTACGACCGGGATATACCCAGCCGAGAGGAGTGGGTCCAGCGTAAGCCCGCCGACTCTAAGGAATCGACATGAGCGAAGCCGTCTACTGCGAAAGACATCCGCTAACGGAGACCAACATCCGCTGCGGCAAGTGCGATACGCCCATCTGCCCACGCTGCATTGTGCATGCGCCTGTTGGCATACGGTGTCCTACCTGCGCCAACGTAGCGCGTCTGCCCACCTTCGAGGTCAAGGGGCAGTACATGGTGCGTGCCGTGCTGGCGGGGTTGGGCCTCGGATTCGCTAATGGTTATCTATGGATGCTGTTGACCATCAACATTCCCTTCATAGTCTGGATTGCGCTGGCTGGCATCGGGTACCTCAATGGGGAGGGTATCAGCGTCGCCACCAATCGGAAGCGTGGACCCACCTTAAGGGTCATTGCGGCGGCCAGCGTCCTCACCAGCTACTCTGTGGGCGTATACCTCCTGGACCCGGTCTTTGGGTTCAGCATATTTGGCTGGATTGCCCTGGTCATAGCCATCTATGTAGCCATGAGCCGGGTCAAGTAGGGCCACTCGCCCTTTTGCTATAACCGGTCTTGCACAAAAAGTCCAACGTTTCTTTCCCACCCACCCGCCCAATATGTCTAATTTCTGAGGGGGCACCCCTCAGACTCCCTGGCAGAGAACCGAGGTTCTCTGCACTCTCCTGGGTTTTTGTGCAAAGCTGCGTTGACACCCTGTCGGCGGACTGGGTAATATGGCGGCGGGCGGGCGTAACTCAGGGGTAGAGTTCTTGCTTCCCAAGCAAGCTGTCGTGGGTTCGAATCCCATCGCCCGCTCCAGCTTTCTACTCTGTTCCCCGAAGGGGTAGCGGTATACGCTTTGAACCTTCTACCGTAGGCGCTGCTTACAGGAGGTTATAGAGTACGCCGCACCTCTTGAGCGACCTGGACCAGGAGCTGCGCCTTGGCGCGAGCAAGGTCTCGGCTGATGACCATCAGGCCGCAGTCCGGCGATAGGAGCATGCGTGCCGGGTCCACGTGGGCCAGGGCGGCACGGACCCGAGAGGCCACCACTTCCACGGGCTCAGGGGGTGTATCGCCTGGGTCAACGCATCCGAACATCACCAGCCGGTCGCCGCATATTCGCAGGACCGCGGGGTCGAAGTTGCTTCGCCCGAACTCCACCGAAAAGCCCCCGATGCGGCTCTCCATCAGGAGGGACAGCAGCTCTGGGTACTCGTACTTGTGTTGTCGAGCTACACCGAGGGGATAGCCATAGCAGAGGTGAACAATGGTGGGCATGGTTACGCCTTCCAGACAGCGGTCCAGAGCTTGCGCACCGTAGGCGGCCACCTTCTCAGGTAAGCGAGTCATGGCCGGCTCGTCGAGCTGGGCCACGTCGCATCCCGCGGCCTGCAGGTCCAGAAGCTCCGCGTTCAGTGCGGCGGCCGCATCCATCGCCAGTGCCTCTTCGTTGCCGTAGGCTTCGTCATAGGTGCTGTCGACCACGGTCATTGGGCCTGGGACGGCCACTTTGACAGGCCGAGAGGAGTGGGCCTTGGCGAATCGCAGGTCCTCCACCACCGCCTGGTTCCTGCGCTTTATCCGACCCACTACCCGCGGCACCAGCCTTTCGACGGTCGTGCTCCCGCGGATGGCTTTTGGATGGAAATTGACGGTATCCAAGCCCTCCCAGCTAGCCAGAACATGGTGTATGAAGTGTGTCCGTCGTTGCTCACCGTCCGTAAGCAGGTCTAGGCCCAGCTCCTCCTGTTCGTGAAGGGAGACCAGGGTGGAGTCATCCTGGGCCTCGCGCAGGTGCTCCTCCTGGACTAGAAAGGTAACATCGCTGCGATTGCGCTGGGCCATCCAGCTTGGGCGCGGAAAGCTACCGACGGTGGTTGTAGCTACAGGTGGCAGCTGCAAAGCTTCCTCCTAAGATCCCTCGAAACCTAGCTGCTTCTGCTTCATGCTTACGTGGCCCTGGGAGCCCAGGACGATGTGGTCCAGCACCTCTATGTCCAGCAGGACGCCGGCCTCCACCACCTGCTTGGTGACGCGGATGTCCTCCTGGCTAGGCGTAGGGTCTCCGGAGGGGTGGTTGTGGACGATGATGATGGCCGGGCAGTTCTCCCTTATGGCGTGGCGGAATATCTCGGCGGCCCGCACGATGGAGGAGTTGACGTTGCCCACGTAGACCTCTCTGACGCCCAGGACCTGGTTCCTGGTGTTCAGCAGGACCACTCGCAGATGCTCCTGCTCCAGGAATGACATCTCTGGAAGGAGGAGATTGGCTACATCCTGGGGGGACCGGATGGATGTCCTGTCTTCAGGGTGCATTGATGCCAGTCTTCGGCCCAACTCCAGGGCCGAGAGTATCTGGCAGACCTTGGCGTCGCTGGGGCCGTGGATGCTGGAGAGCTCGACAAAGCTGGCGGTGGCTACGCCCCTGAGGCCTTCGAAGTGGGATATGAGCCGCTGGGCCAGGGCAACTACGCTCTCCCCCTTGACGCCCGTTCTGAGGAGAATGGCGATGAGCTCGGCATTGCTGAGGCCGCTGGGCCCAACGCTCTTCAATCGTTCCCTGGGACGCTCGACCAGGGGCATGTCCCTGACCATAGTCGAGTATGCAGCGGTTTCAGACGCAGTCACGGGACCCCCTTCGTGGTGAAGATGACTCGGCTGCTGGATATGTCCGGCGTTTATACTCCGCTGGGCTCCTCCACCTCTGCCTGCTGGGCCTCGCCTTCAGCGGCGTTGGGGTCCTGACAATTGGCGCAAACGAAGGTCTCCCTCTGCTCCGAGGCGATGCCCGCCGGCACGTTGCGTTTGCGGCTGCAGACTGTGCAGGTGACGGCCTCTAACTGCCCTCGGGGGCCCGTAAGGGGCTCATTCTCATGTCCCCGGAAGCCTTTGTAGTCGGGGTCTATACGCTTCATCTCCTCGAGGCGTTCTCTGTCCTTCCGCCGACTCATTACTTGTCTCCTTAGCGGTGAGTCTCTCCAGGCAATGCCCCTTTGGCTACTGGACGGCCACCGTGGCGCCAGCGGCCTCCAGGGTTGCTTTCACCTGGTTGGCGTCATCCTTGCCTATCGCCTCCTTTACCGCCGTGGGGACGCTCTCCACCAGCTCCTTGGCCTCTTTCAGACCCAGGGTCGTGACCTCGCGGACCGCCTTGATGACGTTGATCTTGTTGGCGCCGAAGTCCTGGAGAACCACGTTGAACTCGCTCTGTTCCTCCTCGGCTGGCCCCTCATCGGCGGCTGAAGCGCCAGGCGCCGCCGCCGTCGCAACGGCCACGGGGGCTGCCGCCGTCACCCCAAACTCCTCCTCCAGAGCCTTGACCAGCTCCGACAGCTCCAGAACCGACATCTCCTTGATAACCGTCAAAATCTCGTCCTTGTTCATTCCCTATCCTCCAATACTTGGAATATCTAGTCCTTGGAACCACCCTCTCCACTATCCTTGTACCTGCTCCACGCGTCTCTGGAGCACCGTCGCCAGGCCGTAAAGGGGTCCGTTGAGAACCCGCAGGAGGCCATGGATGGGGGCCTGCATCTGGCCCATGAGCTGGGCCAGCAACTGCTCTCTGGGAGGTAGCTGAGCGAGCCTGGCCACTTCGGCAGCGCTCAGGGTTCGGCCATCTAAAGAGGCCCCTCTTACGGCGAGGATGGAGCGGGTTGTTCTTATATAGTCCGACAGCGCCTTGGCTGCTTCAACAGGGTCCCCAGAACCTAAGAGCAGCCCCGTAGGGCCCTGGATGATCTCCTTAAGCTGAGGCTTTTCGCAGGCCTCTGCGGCCAGATATGCGAGGGTGTTCTTGACCACCAAGTACTCCAGGCCTTTTTCACGGAGTGCCTTACGCAGATCGGTCATGGAGGTCACCGGCATACCGCTGAAGTCCGTTGATATGGCAATGGTACACTCCGCCATCCTCTTGGCGAGGGCTTCTACTGCGGCCCGCTTCTTTTCAGTTGGCATAATTCACCTATAAAAAAGCTCTAGGCCCGCAGACCCAGAGCGACTATAAAACCTCTGGTTTCAGGCCTCGGCGGGCATAATTAAGGCACAGTGCCACCCGCTGTCTGCGGCGCTTCTCTATTCTACTTTAAGAGAGAGGATGGAGGAAAGGTCTAGCTTTAAACTAGGGCCCATGGTCGTGGCCAGGAAGGCGCTTCGGATGAACTGTCCCTTGACTCCGCTTGGCCTGGCCCTAACCACGGTGTCCATTATACTGGACAGATTCTCCAGGAGCTGTTGGGGCTCGAAGCTCACCTTGCCAATGGGAACGTGGATGATGGCGGTGCGGTCCATGCGGAACTCAAGGCGACCCCCCTTAGCCTCCTGGATGGCTCTGGGTATATCCTCTTCCTGCACTACTGTGCCTGTCCTGGGGTTGGGCATTAGTCCACGCCTGCCCAGCATCCTTCCCAGGCGCCCTATCTTGCTCATCATATCGGGGGTGGCTATTGAGACTCCGAAGTCCACCCATCCCCCTTCGATGCGCTTTATGGTATCGTCATCCCCTATATAGTCGGCTCCCGCTTCCTTAGCTATGGAGGCGGCCTCTCCCTGTGCAAAGACCAGTACCGTAGGCACTACTCCCGTGCCATGGGGCAGCACAGTCACACCTCTGACCAACTGGTCCGCATGGCGGGGGTCAGAGCCGGTCCTCAGGTGCACTTCCACCGTCTCATCGAACTTGGCGGAGGCTATCTCTTTGGCCTTCTGGATGGCCTCCTGGGGCGTATAGGACTGCTCCCTGTCCAGCAGCTTTACGGTATCCTGGTATCTCTTACCCTGATTCGGCATTGAAAGTCCTCTGCGATGGTATGACTAATCCTCTACCTTTATCCCCATGTTCTTGGCGGTGCCTTCTATGATCCTCATTGCCGCCTCGATGCTGGAGGCGTTCAGGTCCCGCATCTTCTTTTCCGCGATCTCTCTGACTGCGCTGCTCGAGATGGTACCTATGGTTTCTCTGAGTGGAGTACCGCTGCCCTTTTCCACCCCGGCCGCTTTTCGCAGCAGCTCCGACGCGGGAGGAGTCTTGAGAACAAAGGCGAAGGAGCGGTCTTCAAATACGGAGATGTGGACCGGTACTATCGTCCCCACCTGAGAAGAGGTACGCTCGTTGTACTCCTTCACAAAGGCCATGATATTGACGCCGTGCTGGCCCAGAGCGGGCCCCACGGGAGGGGCAGGAGTGGCCTGCCCCGCTGGTATTTGTAGCTTTATTATAGCCCTGACCTTCTTGGCCATGAGTCCTACCCGATTTAAGAAATATTACTGTACAACAGTGCCAAAAGAAGCCAGCCGTCCCACTCCGGCGGGTACATTGGCGCTCTGTTACTGTTTTTCCACCTGTAAGAAATCCAGCTCTACAGGGGTCTCGCGACCAAAGAAGGATACCAGAATTTTTACCTTACCCTGGTCTGGATGAACTTCGTCTACCATGCCTAGGAAATCGGCGAAGGGACCGTCGATGATCCTGACGCTCTCTCCTACTGAAAAGCCGACCTTTACCCGGGGCGTCTCAGACTCCATCTGGCGCAGGATGGCGTCCACCTCCGCATCCTCTAGGGGCACGGGCTTTAGGCGCTTGTCCTTTTCATCCTCTGTGGATATGAACCCTGTAACGCCGGGGGTATTGCGCACGACGTACCAGCTATCGTCGTCCAGGGCCATGCGCACCAGAATGTAGCCTGGGAAAACCTTCTTTGGGACGGAACGACGCTTCCCATCGCGGATCTGGATCTCCTCCTCAGTGGGGATGACGATCTCATAGATCTTGTCCCTGACGTCCATTGTCTCGATGCGCTGCTCCAGGTTTTTCTTTACTCGGTCTTCCTGGCCGGAGTAGGTGTGGATAATATACCAGCGCCCTTCTTTTCTCTCCGTTATGCTCATGGTAAGCCTCGTTTGGCGGTAGGCCTCATCAGTTTCCTAGAATAAACCCCATCAGCCGGGAGAAGGCGAGGTCTATGAGCCCCAGAGCGGCCCCAATGATACTAGCGATGGTTATTACCAGGATGGTTAGACGAGTAGTCTCCTGCCGTGTGGGCCAGGTGACCTTTTTCAGCTCAGAGACGGTCTCACTGATGAACTCAAGGCCAGCGCCTCTTCGACGCCCGTCGCCTGCAGGCCTTGTAGTTGGGAAGCCCCTGGCTGGACGACGTGGAGGTGAGCTGGCCATGGTAATCTATCTGATTTCCCTATGAAGGGTGTGGTGCCCACACCTGGAGCAGAATTTGCGCTGTTCCAGGCGCTGGGTGTCATTCCTCCGGTTCTTCTCGGAGGTGTAGTTCCTCTCCCTACAATCTGTGCAGCCAAGGGTAATGATAGTACGGTTTTCACTCTTCCGGGCCATAATGCCTCTTTTTCAAAATCTTGCTAGTCGGGGGCAACCTCAAGGCCCCGTGGGCCCAAGCCGCCACCGGCGCTATCTACTTCAAAACCTTGGTGAAAACTCCAGAGCCTACTGTCCTGCCACCCTCGCGTACTGCGAAGCGGAGCTGCTCCTCAATGGCCACTGGATACATCAGATCTACGGTGACGGTGACGTTATCGCCGGGCATCACCATCTCTACACCCTCGGGTAGGGTGATGTCTCCGGTCACGTCGGTGGTGCGAATGTAGAACTGAGGCTTATACCCTTTGAAGAAGGGGGTGTGGCGTCCGCCCTCCTCCTTGGTCAAGACGTACACCTGAGCCTCCGCCTTTGCGCTGGGTACCATTGAGCCAGGCTTTACTAGGACTTGGCCTCGCTCCACGTCTTCTCGATCTACCCCCCTAAGCAGGCAGCCGACGGCATCACCGGGCTCACCGCCGTCAGCCAGGGTCTTGTGAAACATCTCCACGCCAGTCACCACAGTCTTGCGGGTCTCCCCGAACCCAACGATCTCCACCTCTTCTCCGGAATGAATCATGCCTCTTTCAACACGACCAGTAACTACTGTACCGCGCCCCTTTATTCCGAATACGTCTTCGACGGGCATCAGGAAGGGCAGTTCCTTGGGACGCGGTGGAACTGGGATATAGTCATCCACGGCATTCATCAACTGCCGGATACCCTCCTCGGCTTCTGGGTCTCCTTCGAGAGCTTTGAGAGCCGAAACACGCACGATAGGGATGTCGTCGCCAGGAAAGTCATACTTGCTCAGCAGTTCCCTCAACTCCAGTTCCACCAAATCCAAGAGTTCCGGGTCATCCATGGCGTCGACCTTGTTTAGAGCCACGACAATGTTGGGCACTTGGACCTGGCGCGCCAGAAGGATATGCTCCCGTGTTTGGGGCATTGGCCCGTCTGGGGCGCTAACTACCAGTATTCCACCGTCCATCTGAGCGGCTCCGGTGATCATGTTCTTGACGTAGTCGGCGTGGCCTGGACAGTCCACGTGGGCGTAGTGGCGCTTCTCCGTCTCATACTCCACATGCTGAATAGCAATAGTCAAGCCCCGGGCCTTCTCCTCCGGCGCATTGTCGATACTTTCGAAGGGCCTGAACTTGGTGTCGCTATTCTTGCTCATTACAAGAGTTATAGCCGAGGTGAGAGTGGTCTTCCCATGGTCTACGTGCCCGATAGTACCAACGTTCACATGGGGCTTCGTTCGTTGAAAGACCTGCTTCGCCATATGTCCTTTCCTCCTTGGTGGAGCCCACAATGAGACTCGAACTCATGACCTCGCCCTTACCAAGGGCGTGCTCTACCTACTGAGCTATGTGGGCTTTTAAAATATTTTACCCTATTTCTTGGTGGAGGGGGTAGGATTCGAACCTACGTAGCCCTTCCGAGCGCCAGGTTTACAGCCTGGTGGTATTAACCACTCACCCACCCCTCCCAGACGGAGACTTAGTTTAGCATAGCCCCCTTAACCAAGCCAAGACCCACCATGACCTCTTGGGGCGTATCTTGTCGAGAGACTCGCCCTCCATCCGAAGGGGGTGAGGATAGCCAATCCTGCCACCGTGGCTCAGCCCCAGACAGGAATTGAACCCGTAACCGCCCGATTACAAATCGGGTGCTCTACCGTTGAGCTACTGGGGCACGAAGGGGCTGAGGGCGTCCACTGAGGTGGTTTGCCCGGAGGCTCCCCATAGAAGCATAGGGCAACTGCGGGCCTCCCGTCAACGAGCCTGGACATATAGGTCTGACATCCTACCGAGGAAGCTCTTATGGTCGCGGTAGGTCTGAGTCTTTTGAGTGCTGGGCGCCTTCAACGGTCTGCGCGATGTCCGCCAGCTCTCCTAAGCTTCGATCGATGCTCTTCGCCAACAGCGACAGGTATCGCTGCTGCTCAAGCGAGGCATTTAGCCCCTCCTCCTGTATCTGTCGCAGACCACGCAGGTTTACGGAGATATCCTGGGCGATTTCCAATAGCGACGCCGTCGCCTCTTCCGGAAAGCTCATCTCTCTGGCGTTAGAAGGCGGCTGTCGGGACACTGAAAGTTGCAGGTCCGGGACGTCGCTGCCTTGGGTAGACAAGATGCTCTGGAGGCCGCTTTGTAAGTGCTTAAGTTGCTTGAGGTTCTCGAAGGTGGTGTGTGCCTGTTCCCACTGCGAGAGGTCACGGCGGTCCCGTATAATAGCTAAGCTGACGGAGTCTCCCCGGGTGCCGGGACTGACCTCCGCGTCTAGTGAACTATCAATAACGCGGCCATCTTTTCTGACCCACTGTAATCCTATGCCGTGTGCTGAGCCAACGCGCCTCAAAAGAGGAATATTGTATTTGATGGCCATTTCGTGGGACTCCCCCGTCAGGAAGCGAATACTCTTGCGGCCCAGTACTTCCTCTTTCGTGTACCCCATAGTCTCTAGCCAGCGACGATTGACACTGACCATGTTGCCCTCTTTGTTTATGGAGTGCATCATGACCGGAGCGCGGTCGAAGAGGTCGTTGGAACCCGCTCTGGCTGTGTAAAGCGCTCTCTCCACCTGCTTCAGCACTGTGCTATATGGGTTGCGCATATGATGTACCTTCGTTAATGACCCGCTTCCTGTGCATAGGTATAGATATAAAAGGATATGATGCAGGATATAACCCTGCGGATGCTGGGCTCTTGTTTCTGGTGGATATACAGGAGGAACATCAGTCAATGCTTGGCGCCTTCAACAGTCTGCGCGATGTCTGTCAGCTCTCCTAAGCTTGATTCTCTCGTAAAAAGTCTGTGCAGGCCGAATTAGAACAAACGTACCCGCGCCTGGGTACAATATACAGTCTCTGTTCCGTATACTAGCCCAACATACGGTAGCGCTCAGATGTGCTGAATCGCTGGAACTTCCTCAAAACGGGTTTTTACGAGGGAATCAAGCTTCTATCAATGCTCTTCGCCAACAGTGACAGGTATCGCTGTTGCTCAAGCGAGGTATTTAGCCCCTCCTCCTGTATCTGTCGCAGGCCACGCAGGTTTACGGAGATATCCTGGGCGATTTCCAATAGCGTCGCCACCGCCTCCTCTGCAAACCTCATCCCTCTGGCTTGGTAAGACGACTGTTGGGACACTGAAGGTTGCAGGCCTGGGACGTCGCTGCCTTGGATAGACAAGATGCTCTGGAGGCCGCTGCGTAAGTGCGTAAGCTGCTTGAGGTTCACGATGGTGGTGTGTGCCTGTTCCAACTGCGAGAGGTCACGGCGGTCCCGTAGAGCACCCAAGCCGACGGAGTCTCCCCGAGTGCCAGGGATGACCTCCGCGTCTATTAAAATATCTTGAACACGTCCATCCTTCCTGACAAACTGGTACCCTATGCCGCGTGCTGAGCCGGTGCGCCACAAAAGAGGAATCGTATCTCTTATGGCCATTGCGCGGGACTCCTCCGTCAGGAAGTCAAATCCCTTGCGGCCCAGTACTTCCTCCTTGTATCTTGATTTTGGTATGGGACAATCACTTCACTTAGGTGGATCTGGGTGCGGCAGACCGGTTTCTCCTTGGTCATGGAAGACCGTCAGAAAGCGAGGGTCGCCGCACCCATTCCGAATAGAGCCCGAACAGTTGCCTGGGCCAACGGAGCCCGCATCGTGCAAGGACGGGCCAGTAATTCGCAGGAGGTGCTCATGGAGCAAGAACCGATCTACGTAGGCATTGATGTAGCCAAGGCCCAGGTGGACGTCGCAGTCCGTCCCACGGACGACAGCTGGGAGGTTTCCCATGACGAGACAGGAGTCCGGCAGCTGGTCTCCCAGCTGAAGGCCCTTGAACCGGTCATGGTGTTGCTGGAGGCTTCGGGCGGCTTGGAACTGCCGCTGGTGACTGCCTTGGCAGCCGAGGCGGTGCCTGTGGTCGTCGTCAACCCCCGCCAGGTGCGGGACTTCGCCAGGGCCACCGGGAAGCTGGCCAAGACCGACGCTCTGGACGCGGCGGTCCTGGCTCACTTCGCCGAAGCAGTCCGCCCGCCCGTGCGCCCTCTTCGAGACACCGAGACTCAGGCCCTCAACTCCCTGGCTGCCCGCAGGCACCAGGTGATGACCATGCTGGTCTCGGAGAAGAACCGCCTGAGCTCCGCCACCATTGCCGTCCGTCCCCGCATCGAGGCTCACATTGCATGGCTCGAGCAGGAGCTGGACGATCTGGACGAGGGCTTGCGTCAGACTCTCCGTCAGAGTCCCGTATGGCGGGAGAAGGATGACCTCCTGCGCACCGTCCCCGGCGTGGGAGAACAGCTCTCCCTCACCCTCCTGGCCCACCTGCCGGAGCTGGGCACGTTGGACCGCCGGGAGATCGCCGCCCTGGTGGGTGTGGCTCCCTTCAACCGGGACAGTGGCACGCTGCGGGGCAAACGTACCGTCTGGGGTGGACGCGCCCGGGTCCGAGCCGCCCTGTACATGGGAGCGTTGGTAGCCAGCCGCTTCAACCCCCTCATACGGGACTTCTACCAGCGGCTGCTGGCCGCTGGTAAGCCGAAGAAGTTGGCCCTCACAGCCTGCATGCGCAAGCTGCTCGTTATCCTCAACTCCATGCTCAAGCATCGCTCCCCCTGGTGCGACCTGACTCCGACAGTCGCCGGCCATTCCTCTTGACTTTCAAGACAGTTGCTTCCTGTGGGTAACTCTACCCTCATTTCAGGAGCTCACACCACCCTCCGACTCTCGGGTTTTCCTACCCTTATATGTGTCCCATTATCGCTGACGGTCTACAGTATCTGGGAAGATCACCGAGGCCCAACTTGACCATCAGCGCAAATTCATCACCGAACGCCTGGAACTCCTCCGGAGTCAACTCGATGACCTCCAGGCCAGAGCGGCGAGCGGAACTGCAAAGCGCGCTACGATGGAGGCAGTCCTGGCCTGGGCTGGGGAGGTTGGCGATGGACTGGACGACATGACACCCGAGCAACGTAAGGCCGTCCTCCAGTTGGTTCTCGATGACGCTATAATCGACAAGCACAACCAGGTGCGCATCAACCTGGCGATCCCTGTAGAAGTACCTGTGTCGATTGCATCTGCTTCATCAGCTTCCGCGGTTTCTAATAGACACAAAAAACTGCGGTACTCGTGGGGGGTGGGCCTGGAGGCTGCTGAAGGTGACAGCGCCGAGACTTCTCGCTAGCGACGTCCCGACCGCCGCCCCCAGGGCGACCTTATCCCTGGATGTGAACGTCGCCCGCGCCGGGGACGACTATGACTCAGGCGATGTGCAGTAGTCAAGCCCCAAGAGGTTCAGGTCGTTGGTCTCGACATCCCGCAATCCCGACGGGATGCAGCCTGAGAACGAGTTGCCAGACAGGTGCAGAGCCGTCAGATTGAGGTCTTCAAGCTCCTGTGGTATCCCGCCGCTCAGACTGTTGTCGCGCAGCCACGATCGGTCAGGCTGTCCATGTCGCCCAATTCCACAGGTATGCTGCCAGTCAGGTCATTGTTCCTCGTTCCCCGCCGTGATCGAGTACGTCACCGTGTCGTCGTTCACGTCGAAGGCCGACACAGTGCCCACCGCGTCTCCCGCCGGAGCAAGGGCGCTGATCTCGAACGAGTACGAGTCCGCCCTGAACCTCGGAGGCAGAGGGCTGCACGCTGCCGTGGTAGCCGTCTCCGTGGGGGACCACAGGCCCGCCCTCGCGTTGTAAGTTGTCCTGATGTATTGTTCCCAGTTGGCGAGCCTCTTACTTTCCCGGTATCGCTCTCAACGAACGGGTGGCACGTGACAGACGTTGAACTGTCAGCCAGAGTCATTGAAGGAGATACTGACGTCTCGGTGGGACAACACGCATTTGCCGTTGTTGGTGACCGCTGCCAGCTGGCTCCTCCGAAGACGGTGGCGATAGCGTCCCGGAGCCCCTGGTGGGCGTCCGAGACCAACTTCACTCCGCCGAGGCCTCTGGCCGACAGTGAGCGCAGGAAGGCCAGCCAGAATGCACCGTCTTCACTGGTACCCGCGTCCATGCCGATGATCTCACGCCTGCCCTCGCTGTTGACCGCCGTCGCCACCACCACGCTGACGTTGACTATCCTACCGGCCTCCCTGCGACCTTACGGGCGGCGGTAGTGGCGGCCCAGTTCCGAGGCGTAGCGCCGTCCCAACGTAGCGCCTTCGGCCTCCAGCCATTCGGTGAACCGGGTGGAGGCGGTGGGTGGGTCAGCCGACACCAGATGGCCCGCCATCAGTCCGTCGATTTCATCCCTGGTCAGCACCACATCCCGCACCAACCAACCCGCCATTCGGGCGGCCAGCAGCGCCACCGAAGGCCGTACGTGAATCAGCCGGGCTCGGCTGCCTACTCGGCGAGCTATGAGCCGTACCATCTCCTCAAACGTGAATGTTTCTGGACCCACGGCGTCTAACACGACATCTTCGCTTCCCGCCCCGGCATTCACGGCAAGTTGCGCCAGGTCGTCTACGAACACCGGCTGTATCGGATAGTCCCCAGACCCTGCGATGGGGAACGCTGGAAACCGCCTCAGGAACCAGGCGATGTTGTTTATAAGCACATCCTCGGGGCTGAACAGCACCGTAGGCCGGAGGATGGCGTAGGACAACCCAGACTCGCGGATTGCCTTCTCCACCAGCGCCTTCCCCCGGAAGTAAGGAAGTGGCGAGTTTTCCGAGGGGTTGGTGATGCTGATATGGACGATGCGTCTAACGCCGGCTTCGACCGCCGCTCCTATCAGGACGCGGGAGCGCAATGGATCCTGTGCGGCGCACAGGAACACTGGTGGGAGCCCTGAAGAGGACACACAAAGCGGTGTCGAAGAGTTTGGAGCAGCGATGAAGCTGTTGATAGGTGTACCGGAACACGGTATGATCCTTCCATGATCCAGTCCTTTCGCCATCGAGGACTGAGGCGGCTCTATGAGCGAGGCGACCCCAGCAGGATAGGTGCCGACCAACTGGATCGGATTACTCTCGCCCTGGCGGACCTCGATGTCGCCAGCAAGCCGAGCGATCTGGATTTGCCGGGGTACAGACTGCATCCCCTCAGGGGTGACCGGAGAGGTTCGTGGAGCATTTCGATATCGGGCAACTGGCGGATCACCTTCCGATTCGAAGATGGTGACGTGTACGACATCGATCTAGTCGACTATCACTAGCGAGAGGGAAGAGAGCATGGCTATGAAGAATCCACCCCATCCGGGCCGGGGCATCAGGGAAAACTGTCTGGAGCCACTTGGGCTGAGTGTAACCGAGGCGGCGGAGGTTCTGGGCATTGCCCGCCACACCCTTTCGCGGGTATTGAATGGCCACGCTGGGATCTCGCCCGACATGGCCATTCGCCTTGAGAAGGCTGGATGGTCCAGCGCGGATTTCTGGCTGCGCCGGCAGACTTCCTACGACCTAGCGCAAGCGCGCAAGGGCGAGGACTTGATACGGGTCGAGCGCTACCAGCCGCAGCCCACGGCGTAGAAAATTTGAGCCATCCGTCCCGGAGTGCCACTAGTCAGGGGACGGACGGTATCGGTTCTCTGGGTACGCAGACGAAGCGATCAGCTGTTGAGCAAAGGCAGCAATAGAGAACGAAGACCCCCATAGATTAACCGAGGTGATTCACTTTTGGCATGACAATCGCTAATCGCAAAGACCGCAGCCACGAAAGCTAAGGTGGACCCCATTATTAAGACAGCACGAGGGCTAAATTAAGAGAGTCTCCCACCCCTGCGCTAGGTTTCACCAAGCCCGATGGCAGCCCTGCTTCTTCAGCTGCTGCTCCCCTTTCTTCCTGGCCATGTTGGTACACCTCTGCTGGGGTCCGGTAGCCCAAAGCCTGGTGAGGCCTCTGCCGGTTGTAGAACTCCAGGTAGGCATTGATCCCAGTTCGGGCCTCGGCGACGGTCTGGTAAGCTTTCAGATACACCTCCTCGTACTTGATGCTCCGCCACAGCCGCTCCACGAAGATGTTGTCCAGGTACCTTACCCTTACCATCCATGCTGACCTGGACCCTCTGCTCCTGCAACGTCTGGGTAAAGGCCTCACTGGTGAACTGACTCCCTTGGTCGGTGTTGAATATCTCCGGTCGTCCCTTACCCAGGGCTTCCTCCAACGCCGCCACGCAGAAGCTGGTGTCCATGGTGTTGGAGAGCTTCCAGGCCAGCACGTGCCGGCTGTGCCAGTCCATGATGGCCACCAGGTACAGGAAGCCCTTCGCCATGGGGATGTAGGTGATGTCCGCGGCCCAGACCTGGTCGACCCGATTAACCTCCACTCCCTTCAGCAGATAGGGAAAGATCCGGTGTCCCGGCGCTGGTTTGCTGGTGTTGGGACGCCGGTAGATCGCTTCCAGACCCATCAACCGCATCAGCCTTCGAACCCTTTTTCGGCTCACCAGATAGCCCTGTTGCAGCAGCCAGGCCTTCATCTTCCTGGAGCCGTAGAAGGGG
Source organism: Dehalococcoidia bacterium (assembly GCA_965237935.1). GTDB lineage: Bacteria > Chloroflexota > Dehalococcoidia > Lucifugimonadales > CBDEGW01 > CBDEGW01. The sequence continues at coordinate 409,633 of CBDEGW010000003.1, forward strand.
GTCTTCAAATACTGACGGTCCATCAGGGCCATCAACTCCAGGTCTTCTGCCCTGGTCGGTACCGGCCGGTAGTACACCGAGGCCCGGCTGACGTCCAGCAGGATACATTGACGCACCAAAGACAGCTGCTGGTGGTCTCGGTCTATCATGGCTCGCCGTATGCTGCGACTCATAGACCGGACCTTTCCGACAAAAAATCGCGTTCCACCTTCAGCTGGCCGATGTGCCGGTAGAGGTGGTTAATCTGAGCTTCCTTGGCTTTCTCCTGGGATTTCTGATTGGTGGCAAATAGCTCCGGGGCTCCTTCCACCAGGGCCCTTTTCCAGGCGTGAATCTGACTGGGATGGACCTCAAATCGGCTGGCCAGCTGGGCGATGGTCTCTTCCCCCGCAAGGGCGGCCAGGGCCACCTTGGCCTTGAACGCCGGACTGTGCTTATTCCTCGTCTGCTTCATGTCCTGCTCCTCCACGTCGGTTAGTTGCCGGTTATTTTAGGAGCTGGACTCTCTCTTAGCCAGTTGTCTAGTTTTTGGGTACCACCTCAGTATTTGAACTCAAAGGAGGGAAAGGCCGCTGCCGGGATGAGTATAAAATATTCCACAGCTCCAACCGGGATACCGATCCATAGCCCCTCAGTAGTGCCTCCTTAGCTCCGAGGCGTAGCTGACGCCTATCCTGTCGCGATTCTCCTGCAGCCACTCGCTCAGGCGGGTGTCTCCGGTAGGCGGGTCTTCCGATACCAGGAGGCCCGCTATCAGGCCTCTTATCTCATCCTTTGTAAGAACCACGTCTCTTAAGAGAAGTCCCGTGATTCTAGCCAGAAAAAACAGTACTCCTGGAGACGTTCGTACAATCCTTGTCCTGCTGCCGATGGCATGGGCTATCAGCAGCACCAGTTCGCTGAAGGTGTAGGTCTCAGGCCCCACAGCGTCGATGGCCGTGTTGTCGTCCTGTTGGCCAGCGCGTACCGCCAGCTCTACTATGTCCTCCACGGATACTGGCTGGACTCTGTACTCCCCTGAACCTGCTACCGGGAACAGGGGGAACCTCCTGAGAAACCAGGCTATGTTGTTGAGGAGCACGCCCTCGGCCCCAAAGATCACCGTGGGCCGCAGGATGGCATAGGAGAGGCCGGACTCGACGATGGCCTTCTCTACCAAGCCCTTGCCCCTGAAGTAGGGAAGGGGCGACTCGACGAAGGCGTTGGTGATGCTCAGGTGCACCAGCCTCTGAACCCCGGCCCGTTTCGCCGCCTCGATGAGGGTTCGGGTGTTCTCCACGGCCCGGTCAAAGGTAAGCTTCCTGCGCGGAAAGCGTATCCAGTAGGTGTTGTACAGGGTGGCGGCCCCACGTAGGGTGTCCGCCAGTTCATCGGGCCTATCGAAGTTGAAGGGGAAGACCTCCACCCTATCGCCGTAAGGATTATCCCGTGAGGGATGCCCGGTGAGGGTCCTAACGCCCTTCCCCATGGAGAGAAGTCGGTCAGCGATGTACCTGCCCGTATAGCCAAAGGCTCCCGTGACGACGTTGATTTCAGTCGATGCCATGATGCCTTCGCTTCGCTGCTTCAAGGATTTTCCATAGTCGTACGAGGCCCGCCCCTCAGTAGCAGCTTCCCAGGGGCGATCAGCGCCAGGTTACTCTTTCCTGGTGCTATAATAGTGCGCTGAACCAGAGCAATGCACAATCAACGCTTGAGGAGGTGCCAAGTTGACCACGGAAGGCACGCCCCTTATAACCGATGAGATGCATAAGGCCATAGGCGCCGAAAGCAAGCCCACTACTACGGTGATAGAGAAGGGCGCCATCGAGAAGTTTGCCGACGCCATCGGCGACCCCAACCCCCTTTATGTGGACGAGGTCAAGGCCAGCCAGAGCAGGTACGGTGGCATCATCGCTCCTCCCACCTTCCTGAGGTCCGTCCGAACCGGGGACCTGGAGCTGCCCTTCGAGACAAATCTCACCCGCGCTCTGGACGCCGGCAGCGACTGGGAGTACTTCGAGCCGGTTCGTCCCGGCGATACCGTTACGGCCGTTACTCGCCTAGCCGATCTCACCGAACGCACAGGCCGCTTGGGCCCCATGCTCTTTGTCGTCAGGGAGATATCCTACACCAATCAGCAGGGGACCCTAGTGGCCAAACAGCGGGGCACTCTAATCCGATACTGATTTGCGGCGTTATCCAGCAGTAAAAGGAGACTTCTCGTGGCAGAACAAGTTTATTTCGAAGACGTTCAAGAAGGGATGGAGATTCCCTCCCTGACCAAAGAGCCCACCACACAGCAGTTGGTCAAATACGCCGGCGCCTCCGGGGACTTCTACCAGATCCACTATGACAAAGACTTTGCCATAGGCACGGGGCTCCCGGGAGTCATACTCCATGGGGCCCTTAAGAACGCCTTCCTGGGCCAACTCATGACCGAATGGATAGGCGAGGCTGGCGTTCTGAGGAAGCTGAGTGTTCAATACAGGGGAATGGACTTCCCAGATGACACCCTCACCTGCAAGGGCAAGGTGACCAGCAAGCACGTCCAGGACGGCGAGCACCTAGTAGAGTGCGAGATTTGGCTGGAAAACGGCAAGGGGGAGAAGACGACGCCTGGCTCGGCCACCGTTGCTCTCCCCACCAAGGGGAATGGCTAAGCGGGGTATCTAGTTCTCATATGCCCGAGGCTACACGAGGAGAAGCGATATGGCGCACCCCATAACACCAGACCTGGTCTATCGACTTACCGGCGTCTCTGACCCCTCCTTTGCACCGGATGGTACGCGTTTGGCCTTTGTCCTCTCCAGGGCGGATAAAGAGACCCTGGAAGTCCACTCACACCTGGCAGTGATAGAGCTCCCAGATGGCGAAGCCACCCAGTTTACCAGGGGCGCCAGCGACAGAGGAGCAAGGTTTTCGCCCGATGGAGATGCTGTAGCCTTCACCCGCGCAGACGACAAGGAGAGACGGCAGCTCTGGCTTATTCCCACGGCGGGAGGTGAGGCCTGTCCCCTCACTTCTTTGCCTGGCGGAGTGACTGAGTTCGCCTGGTCTCCCGATTCATCTGCCCTGGTGTTCGTGTCTGACGTGGACCCAGACCAGCCCCCTGACGACCACGACCTCAAGAAAGAGCCGCGGGTGCGGGTAGTCCGGCGCATTCGCTACCGCGCCGACACCATAGGCTGGAGGGGAGATGCCTTCCGCCACCTGTTCATCGTCGACGTTGAATCCGGCCAGGTCCGCCAGCTCACCAATGGCGAGGGGGAGGATAGCTCTCCAGTGTGGTCGCCCGACGGGACCAGGATCGCCTTCATCTCGGACCGTGGCCAGGACAGGGATTTCTTGCCCTTTACCGAGGCTCACGTGGTGCCCGTCGCGGGTGGAGAGCCTAAACACTGGTCGCAAGGGCTATCCACCGTGGCGGTGCTCACCTGGTCTCCTGACGGCAGGAGGCTGGCCGTTGTTGGCTCCGATGACCCTGAAATGGGCGCCGGCTGGCAGGGCTGGCTCTTCCTCCTGGAGCCCGACCAGTCTCCCCAACGGCTCACCGACGACTCCATAAAGCCGGCGGCGGGTTTCGCTCCTATTACCCCTTCGCCTGAGATGCGTTGGACTGTCGATAACCGTATCCTCTTTGTGGCCGATGCCCAGGGCGAGTCGTACCTGTACGAGGTGTCCGCTGTCAACGGTGGGCTGCGGAGAATCGCTGGGGGAGGCGCCCAGTTCGGCGCAGTGACCTTCGACGCGGTGGCGCGAGAGGCAGCGGTGCTGGCCGTTCCGCCGGGGTCTTCGGGAGACCTGCACCTGATTGACATAGGGCAGGGGTCCCAGCGACAGTTGACTGCCTACAACCAGGGGTACTTCCAGGAGCATCCGGCGGCTCAGGTCCAGAAGTTCACCAATTCGCGAGTCGGGCGGGAGATAGAGTCACGGCTGCTGTTGCCGCCGGACTTCGACGATGCCAGGCAGTATCCCCTGGTGGTGGATATCCATGGCGGGCCCCACGGCGCCTTCTACGATGCCTTTAGCCCCACACAGCAGGTACTGGCCACAAAGGGTTATATAGTGCTGGCCGTGAACCCCAGGGGCTCCTCGACGTATGGCGCCGAGTTCCTGAAGGCTGTGATAGGGGACTGGGGCGGCGAAGACTACCTGGACATCATGGCCGCCGTGGAGGACGTTAGCTCTCGTTCCTACGTGGACTCCTCACGCCTGGGGGTCGCGGGCTACAGCTACGGCGGGTTCATGAGTAGCTGGATAATCGGGCACGATACCCGTTTCAAGGCAGCGGTGGTAGGCGCTCCATGCATCAACCTGTACAGCATGTACGGCACCTCGGACATTGGGGTGTCTTTTGGCGAAATCCAGTGGGGCAGTATGGGCGAGGGTTCCAGGGATATCCTGTTAAAGCACTCGCCCCTTAGCTACGCTGCAAAGGTGGAGACGCCGGTCCTGCTGCTGCACGGCGAGGATGACGTTCGGTGTCCTATAGAGCAGAGCGAGCAGTACTTTGTGGCTCTGAAGCGGCTGGGCAAAGAGGTGGAGCTGGTGCGGTTCCCCGGATGCGCCCACTCCTTCCTCCGCAGCGGGCATCCCAAGATGCGGGAGGAGTACCTATCCCGGATGGTGGCCTGGTTCGATAAGCATCTGGGCGCAGGGGAGGCCTATGCCCTACAGCCGGGCGAGACCGTTGCGGCGCGTCCTGGTTAGTTTACTTCTGCTGGTCGTCCTCTGAAGAAGGGGTCGGGTCTTCGTTGTCTTTTCCCTGCTGCTCCAGCCACTGGTCCCGCAATACCTCCATGAGGATGAAATCGTGGCCCCAGCGGGTGACGGGTTTGACGGACTGGAAGCCGGCCTTGGTGAAGCTGCGCTTCGCTCGGTGGTTCCACTCCAGGGTGTGTAGGTAGACCCGCTTGAAGGTGGTGGAGCGGAAGATGTGCTCCACCAGGGCCTTCACCGTCTCCGTGCCGTATCCCTGGCTCCAGAAGTCGCGGTCTCCAATCATGATGCCCAGCTCCGTCTGCCCTCTGCCGTGGTCGATGTCGTAGCACATGATGTTGCCGATGTGTTTGCCTTCCACGGTGTCGATGGCCATGCGATAGGAGGAGGGACTGTTGTGGGTAATCTCCTCCCGGTAGAAGCGCAGGAACTCGTCGAAGGAGATCCGTAGAGGCGTAGTGGCGTCCAGATCTGATAGCTCCTTGTCGGTACGCCAGGCGTAGTCGTCCTGGGCGTCCTCCAGGCGCTTCTCCCGCAGGGTGATCCTGCCGGTCTGGATGGTGACTTTAGGTAGCGCCGGCTCTCGCCGCGACCATGGAAAGACCTTTGGAAACAATCCTGACCTCGTTGGGGTAAATGAGGCGTTCTAAGGCTTCGCTGGCGGGTTGCCACTCCACCAGGTCGAACTCCGGGTCGTGGAGGTCGATGGAGCCGCCGGTGGGGCGCATCAGGTAGAAGTGGACTGTTTTGTGGACCCTTATGCCGTCGGAGGAGGCGTGGGAGCCGGAGGGGCTGACGAACCAGTAGTCGATGGAGTCGATGAAGGCTTCGAGCTCCACTTGGAGGCCCGTCTCCTCGTTGACCTCCCGCAGGGCGGTCTGCTCCAGGGTCTCCCCAGGGTCCGGGGTGCCTTTGGGAAGGGCCCAGATGATGGGGGAGCTGCGGCCGCAGATGGCGACCTCCACCCGGCCGTCGACGGTGCGGTGCACCACTCCGCCGGCTGATACGTGGTTCTCTATGGGTCGTTGCTGGGGCATGAACCTCACCTGTAGATAGAATGCCATTCTAGGTGGCCCGCAGGCCAGCGTCAAGGCGGGCCCCCTCTCTGACTCTCCCCCTTTACGGGGGAGAGTCAGAGAGGGGGCTCACCTTGAGCGGGTTTACCCCCTCCTGGCAAGGGCTTCTTGGCCAGCGGAGGAGCCGGCCAGCCGGCCGAAGACGGAGCCGGACATGAGGCCGGAGCCGCCGGGGTAGTTGTAGTAGAAGAGGCCGCCCACCAGCTCGCCGGCGGCGTAAAGGCCGGGGATGGGGTTGTCGGAGGTGTCCATCACCTGGGCCTGGTCGGAGATCTTGAGGCCGCCGAAGGTGAAGGTTACGCCGCAGGTGACGGCGTAACCCAGGTAGGGTGGGGAGTCCAGGGGCAAGGCCCAGTTGGACTTGGGCGGCTCGATGCCCTGGGTGCCCTTGCCGTCCAGGGCCGTGGGGTCGAAGGGGGTGTCCTGGACAGCCTGGTTGAAGGCATCGACGGTGTCCACCAGGCCTGGAGGGTCGATGTCCAGCTTCTCGGCCAGCTCCTGGATGGTGCCTGCGGAGGCCATAGTGACCTGGGGAATGTGGTACTCGTCCCGCAAGAGGTGCTTGGTCTTCTGGTCGAAGATCTGGAAGGCGGCCCGCTGGGGCTGCTGGAGGATGGTCCGGCCGTACTTGGCGTAGGTGTAGTTGCGGAGGTCGGCCCCCTCGTCCACGAAGCGTTTACCCTCGGCGTTGACGATGATGCCGAAGGGGTAGGAGTGCTTCTGGAAGAGGTCGGCGATGTTGCGGTCGCCAAAGGCAGGCGCGTTGAGGTCCCAGGCGACGGCGTGGCAGCCGCTCCAGTGGCCGTAGGGCTGGGCCCCGATGTCCAGGGCCATGTTGATGCCCTCGCCGGTGTTGTATCGGGTGCCCCGGACCTTGGCCAGCTCCCAGCCGGGGCCTAGATAGCGGGTGCGCATCTCCGGGTTGGCCTCGAAGCCGCCGCAGGCCAGGACCACGGCCCGCGCCTGGATGTCCTGGTATCCCTGGGGGCCCTGAAGGGTGAGGCCGGAGACCCGGCCCGCCTGGTCCACCTCAAGGCGGGTGGCTTTGGTCTCGTAGCGGATATCGACCTCCTGGGCCTCGGCCAGCTCGAAGAGGCGGTCCGAGAGGCCCTTGCCGGCGCCCACGCCCTCCACAATGAGGCCTCCCCAGAAGCGGTAGACGTCGTCCACCTTGAAGGACTGGCGACCATACATCAGGACCCATGTCATGCCCTGCTGCCGGAGCCACTTCATTGTGGGAAAGGAGCGGGTGATGAGGATCTGAGAGAGCTCCGGGTCCGAGAGGCCCTCGGTGAGGCGCATCAGGTCGCTCTGGAACTTGGCCTGGGGGTAGCTGCCCACGTCGATGGAGCGGACCTCCTGGGGCGAGAGGTCCATCAGCTCCATGATGTCCTCCAGGCCGTTATACACGAAGCGAAAGCCTCCGCCGGTGAAGTAGGTGTTGCCGCCCCGGAGATGGAGGGGCGCCTTCTCCAGCACCAGGACGCTGGCGCCCTGTTCTCGGGCGGAGAGGGCTGCGCAGAGGCCGGCGTTGCCCGCGCCGACTATCGCTACGTCGTATCGCTGGGGTGTGGACATGGGGCCTCCTAAGGGTACCCGTTGCTATTGTAGGGAGACGTTACGCCAAAGGAGGGGTGGGTGTAAAGGGGGAGGAAAGGGCCAGGGGACTGGCCTTAGGAGCAACCCTAGAGGTATTGCTTGCTGTTTCATGGTTCGAGGGGCTCACCATGAGCGGTAAAGATTCGGCTTACTATGAGAGGTAATATCTTTGTGAACCCCCCGCTCTGACTCTCCCCCATAAATGGGGAGAGAAGGGCCAGGGGACGGCCCTAGCCCATGATCTGGGAGCTGGCCTCCTGGATGACCCGTCGGTACACCTCCTGGAGGGGGATGCCCCGCTCCTGGGCGATGCTACGGCAAACCTCGTACTCCGGCGAGAGGCTTACCGCCTTGCCGTCCAGGCGCTTCACCTTGACCTGGGCCGGCCCTAGGCTGGTCTCCACCGTGACCACTTCTCGCTGGGCCTCGTAGCGCTCCACTGGTCTCACCCGGATGCCCAGGGTGGAGGTCTCCCGCATGATGGTCTCCACAGCCTGGCTCTCCGCCGACTCCGGGACCAGGACGCTGAGCATCACGGCGGGCCTGTTCTTCTTCATCTGAATGGGGGTGAACCAGGCGTCCCGGGCCCCCAGCTCCAGGAGCCGTTCCTGAACGTAGCCGAAGAGCTCCGGACTCATGTCGTCGATGTTGGTCTCAAGGAGCAGCAGCCCTGTCTGCTTCTCGAGACCCGCTCCTTCTCCGAGCCACAGCGCCAGGGCGTTGGGATAGTGAGGCGAGTCTCTGGTGCCCAGGCCGTAGCCGATGCGCTGGACCGTCATGGAAGGGCGCTCGAAGGAGGCCAAGGTAGTGATGATGGCCGCACCAGTGGGGGTGAGCATTTCGCCCAAATTCGGGGCGTCGCTGGGAGGGGGAATCACGGGGGCGTTGGCCATGGCCAGAAGCTCCGCCGTGGCGGGGGCCGGCACCGGCAGCACCCCGTGGCCCGATTTGACCATGCCTGAGCCCACCGGAAGGGGAGAGGCGTAGAGTCGCTCCACGCCCAGGAGCTCCAGCCCTACGACGGCGCCGACCACGTCCAGCAGCGTATCCAGGCTTCCCAGCTCGTGGAGTTGGGTCTCCTCGACGGGCACACGGTGGGCCCGGGCCTCCGCCTCCGACAGGCGCTGGAAGACGGCGCAGGACTTCTCCTTGACCGTCGCCGGCAGCGCGGAGGCGTTGATCAGGTCGAGGAAGTCCTGCCACCTCCTGGGAGGGTCCTTCTCTTCATCCAGACGCACTCCGACATGGGTGCCGGCAACCGCGCCTCGCTGGCTCGCGGTGGGCTCAAGAGAGAAGCCCGACACCTTCAGCTTGCGCAGTTCGGCGCGAAGGGCCTCGATGGGCAGGCCGGCGTCCAGAAGGGCGCCCAGCACCATGTCGCCGCTGGCGCCGCCAATGCAGTGGAAGTAGGCTATTTTCAAGGCTTCGCCTTAGGGCTGGAATTTCGGGCAGTGATCATTGGCCTATGCTTCTTTCCCACCCGCCCGGGAGGCTTTATGTTTAGGGGGACGCCCCTTCCTGTGGTTCGCTGCAGCTAGCGGGCGACCAGCTTTACCTTGCAGGTGTGCCACAGGTCCATAGTTATCTCCCGGTCTAGGAAGTGCATGTAGTCGACGTATTCGCCGGAGCGCAGAAGGAATACCAGGACGGCGGGGTACTGCCGAGAGCAGATGATGGCCGCTCCTATGGCGGCGCCAATCTTGTCGGAGGTGAGGGCTCCAGGCCTGAGAAGCCTGACGAAGAGGGCCAGGGCTGGCTTTTGCGCCACGTCGATGGCCAGGTCTGGGACGAAGGCATTGCCGAAGACGTTGGCTGGCTGGATGCCCTCGATTCCCTGCTCCGCGACGTTACGCCAAAGGCTGTATTGAAGGCCCAGAGCGTCCAGTCGATCCTTCAGATATTGCTGGGTGACGAGGGCCACATCCTCCTCAAGGGAGGCCTCAGAGGCGGAAACCCTAAAGGTCGCCCTGCTCAGCCTGTCAGCCACCTCCTCCACCATCTCGTTGATGCCCAGGAACCTGGGTTGCTCAGTCATTTACCCCCTCCCCGGAATCGGGCCGCCGCCCCCGCCTCTTTATGCCCTCGTTGAGGCTTCCAGTGCGATAGCCAGCCAGGTCCAGGGTGACGTAGGTGTACCCCAGGGAGCGGAACCGGTCGTTAAGGCGAACCCTGACCTCTTCGCTGACGAGAAGGGCCAGGTCCTTGGGCTCCACCTCTATGCGGGCGATGGTGTCGTGATGGCGTACCCTTACCTGCCGCAGCCCCAGCCCCCTAAGGAACTCCTCCGCCTGGGCTATCCGCTTCAGGGCCTCCAAGGATACAGGGGTGCCGTAGGGGATTCTGGAGGAGAGGCAGGCCTGGGCAGGCTTGTCCCATATTGGGAGGCCTCTGGCTCTGGAGAGGGCGCGAATGTCCTCTTTTCCAAGGCCCGCCTCCACCAGAGGGCTGCGGACGCCGAACTTCTTGGCGGCGTCCATCCCAGGCCGGTAGTCTCCAAGGTCGTCGGTGTTGGCGCCATTGGCTATTGTCTCGAACCCCTCCGCTTGGGCCAGGCTCCATAGCTGTGTGTAGAGCTCTGTCCTGCAGAAGTAGCACCTGCGAGAGCTGTTGGCGGCGTATCTGGGGTCCTCCACTTCATTGGTGTGGATGACACGGTGACGCAGTCCCAGCTTCTGGGCAAGGGCTGTCGCGTCGTCCAGCTCCCAAGGGGGCATGCTGGGCGATTCCGCGGTAACTGCCAGAGCGCTTGGCTCCAGAACGTCGTTGGTGGTGGCGGCCAGGAAGGTGCTGTCCACTCCGCCGGAGTAGGCTACTATCACCGAGCCCATCTGGCCGATGATTGCCTTCAGGGAGTCCAGCTTTTGCTGGAGAAGGGCGTCCTTATGTGTATCTATCTGCTCCATGTCATATTCGGCATCATTTGGCATAAGCCTTTTTCCCGCCCACCACTCGAGGGTGTCCTTAATTTGAGGGGACACCCGGTCTTGCACAAAAAGTCCAGCGCTTTCTTCCCGCCCGCCCACCCAGGAGGTCATATATAAGGGGGACACCCTCTTAGACCCCCGGCAGAGAACCACGGTTCTCTGCACTCTCCTGGTTCTTATGCAAAGCTGAGGACACCCCCTTCGGTAGGCTCAGAGCAGGCTCTCAAACTCCCCGCCCCGACCGGTCGGGGCACCTTCCTAGAGATTTTACTAAATCAGTCCTCTATTAAATGGATATTTCCTCTTCGGCAGGCGGCCCCGCCAGTAGCTCCAGGGCCAGGGCCTCCGCTTCCTCTGGACGCTCCCAGAGCTTCTCCTTATCATGATCATGGCGCCGAGGTAGCGCCTTGCTAAGGGCATCGGACAGGGTGCTTACCGGAACCATATCAATGTCCTCTCGTGGCTGGACATCGTTGAGGGTGACGGCGGGAACGAAGCAACTGGTGAATCCCAGGCGGGCTAGCTCGGATACTCGCCGCTCAAGCTGAGGCACCTGGCGCACTTCGCCGCCCAGACCGATTTCGCCCAGAAAGCCGGCCGAAGGCGGCAGGGGCGTCTTTCGAAAGCTGGAGGCGATGGCCATGGCCGTGGCCAGGTCTGCGGCGGGTTCCCTTACACGCAGGCCCCCCGCCACGTTGGTCAGGATATCCTGATTACCCAGAGGGACTCCGCCTCTCTGGGACAGTACGGCGCTGATTAACAGGAGGCGGTTGAACTCCAGGCCGTTGGCAACTCGCCTAGGAGCGGACAGGACCGATGGATTGGTCAGGGCCTGGACCTCCACCACCAGGGGGCGGCTGCCCTCTAATGTGGGCACAATGGCGGAGCCCAGGGCACCCTCCAGACGTTGGGAGATAAAGGCCCTGGAGGGGTCTTTCACCTCCTCCAGGCCCTGCCCCTTCATCTCGAAGACCCCTACTTCATCGGTGGCGCCGAAACGGTTCTTGACGCTTCTCAGCAGGCGTAGCGAGCCAATGGACTCGCCCTCCAGGTACAATACCACGTCCACCATATGCTCCAGGACCCTGGGGCCCGCCACATCTCCCCCCTTGGTGACGTGGCCCGTTAGGAAGATTGGGGTATTGTGAACCTTGCCCCAGCGCATGATGTGGCCAGCGCACTCGCGGATCTGCACCACGGTCCCAGGGCCCGAGGGTACGGTGTCATCGTAGATAGTCTGGATGGAGTCTACCACCACCAGGGAGGGGTCACGGCTCTCAAGATGGTCAATTATCTCCTGGACTTCGGTGGCTGCCAGGAAGAATATGCCATCGCCGGAAATCCCCAGTCGGCGGGCCCGCATCTTTATCTGGGAGGCCGACTCCTCGCCGGAGACGTACATAACGGGAGGCCTCTCGGCGGCTACTGCAGAGGCCAGTTGTAGAAGGAGGGTGGATTTGCCGATACCCGGGTCGCCGGCCACCAGCATGAGGGAACCGGGCACAATTCCGCCTCCCAGGACCCGGTTTACCTCTTCGTAGGGGAGGGGATGCCGGTAGCCCTCTTCCAGGGCCACCTGCGATAGCTCCTGTGCCTGGGAGGGGAGGGACTCCAGCCAGCGGCCTCTGCCATGGCTGGGAGCCCTTACGTCGATTTCTTTGTAGGAGTTCCAGGTGCCGCAGGCGGGACATCGGCCCTGCCACTTGGGGCTCTCGTTTCCGCACTCTTGGCAGACAAAGGCGGTCTTGTTTCTGGGGTTGGGCATGTAAGTGGGCCGAGTCTTGCGGCGAGGGTCTATTCGGTGGTCGGGTCTTCGTCGCTCTCCTCTGAGCTGACGGGTCGTTGGATGGATTGGGAGCCGGTCCTGATGAGCTGCTCTATCTCCCCGGCGAGGTCAGGTGAACTGCGCAGGAACTGTTTGGCCGCCTCGCGCCCCTGGCCAAGGCGGACTTCGCCGAAGGAGTAGAAGGAGCCACTCTTTTTAACCACATCCATTTCTGCTCCCAGGTCTATTAGGTCGCCCTCCTTACTGATGCCCTGGTTGAACATGATGTCGAACTCGGCGGTTCGGAAGGGAGGGGCCACCTTGTTCTTAACCACCCGGGCCCGCACGCGATTTCCTATGACCTGATTGCTCTGCTTAATGCCCTCTATGCGACGCAGGTCTATCCTCGCCGAGCTGTAGAATTTGAGGGCCCGCCCGCCAGGTGTAACCTCCGGGTTGCCGAAGAAAACGCCCACCTTCTCCCGAAGCTGGTTTATGAAGATGACGGCGGTCCTGGAGTGGCTGATGGAGGCGGTTAGCTTACGAAGGGCCTGGGACATGAGACGGGCCTGAAGGCCTATGTGGGTATCGCCCATGTCCCCCTCAAGCTCGGCCTTGGGCACCAGGGCGGCCACGCTGTCGATGACCACCACGTCCAGGGCACCGCTGCGCACCAGGTACTCCACTATCTCCAGGGACTGCTCCGCGGTATCTGGCTGGGAGATTAGAAGCTGCTCAATGTCCGCGCCGCAGTTGGCGGCGTATCCTGGGTCAAGGGCATGTTCGGCGTCTATATAGGCGGCGGTGCCACCCGTTTTCTGAGCCTCGGCGATGACATGGGTGGCCAGGGTGGACTTGCCCGAAGACTCGGCGCCGAAGATCTCCGTGACGCGCCCCCTGGGAATCCCCCCTATCCCCAGGGCCAGGTCCAGGGATAGGGAGCCGGTGGGTATGGCATCCGCGGGTGTAGCACGAGCCACGTCCCCTAACCTCATGATGGAACCCCGGCCTAGGTGGCGCTCGATCTGCGCCACGGCAAGCTCCAGGGCCTTCTCCTTTTCAGAGGTCATACCGTACCCACCTGCGCTTAGCCTTGAAGGGCTGCTTCTTTAGAAGGGTATGATACTACAGGCGCAGGTAGCCTTCAAGAGAGATATGCCTTGTCTATGAGTTCCTTCGGAGACTATCCGAATACGGTCGGGAATTCATCTATTTGTTGAATGAGTTGCTCTATAGGAGTGACCAGGCGGATGTTCAGCTCCAGGAAGTGTGCAAAGCCGACCCAGTGCAAGTAATCCCTCAATGCCTCCGCGGATGGGGCCTCAGATAGCTGGAAGGACATGTGGTTAGGGTCTAGATGGCTCCAGGACAGTTCCTACACATTGAGTTGTTTGGCAAGTTCTGGCCATTGAGAGGCAGACTTCTGTAGGAACTCCCGCACTGACTTGTTGGTTAACGGGCAGTTGTCAGGTGGATTACTTCCTCTTTTTGGGCTGTAAACCCGATTGAAGTGGAGGCCATCCGACTGACGCAAAGCTGCCGTGTCAAGATGGTGGCGGCGATAGATCTTGTCAGGCCGCTAATCGGCCTTCAGGACCAGTCTAAAGCGGTTGTGTCTGACTTGTGAGCTATCGACCTCTTCTCCCTCTCCCTCTTCTCCTTCTCCTTCTTCTCCCTCTTCTTCGGAGTCGGTCGATGACTCGGGAGGTTTTCTTCCGCTATTTGGATAAGGCTCCTCGCTAACCTCTGCCACGAAGGGTATTTCTTTCAGCATTCCCAGGAGTCGAAGAGGCTGGCGGAAAGTCACGTTCAACACCGTGTCATCGCCCAGGGAGGCGAAGATCCTGTCTATGTCGGCTTTTGCCGTATCCTTGAGCCACTGTTGTAGCATCAGAACAATCCGCGGCTCCAGGGGAGGCGAGATCACTAGCTCAGCATCCGGAACCCAGGAGTCGGGAGAGGGCGTCGGCATTCCGGTCACAGTTTCCCCTACGCGTTGATGAGGCTGGGAGGCAATTTCCAACGCCGCCTCGGCTGTGGGCTCCTCCTCCGGTATCTCCGCTTCAGCTATGGGCTCCTCCGCCTGTGCCTCCGCAATCATTACTTCTGGTGCGGGTTCCTCTACAGCAACGGTTTCGGCACTAGCTTCTCCGGTGCCAACCTCAGAAACTGCGCCGGTAGCTGACTCCTGTGCTTTGAATTCATTGAGGAGTTTGGTAGCCATAGCTGGGGAGACCATGATCCCTCCCCGAGCGGCGTAGTGAATGGCCTGCACTATCATGCCAGGGCTCTCGTCCTTCAGCAGATACCCTCGTGCGCCGGCTTTGAGGGCATTAAACAGGTCGGTGTCGCTGTCGGAGACGGTATTTATTAGGATATTTATCCCCGGACTCTCTAACTGGAGCCGGCGCGTCGCCTCAACGCCATCGCAGTTGGGCATATTCAAGTCCATTATGATAACGTCTGGTTTAAGAGCTCTGGCCTTCTCCACGGCCTCATTACCGTCAGAGGCTTCTTCCACGACCTCCACCGTATCATCGAGGTTCAAGGCTTCCATCAAGCCCCAGCGGTAGGGGATGTTATCGTCGACAACAATCACCCTTGCCCGCTGAGTCTCTGGACTCTTTTCTTCTTGCATGCACTGTCCCAAATATGAGTAGGAGCAATCTACCAGGCTAAGACACCCTTCTTTATGTTATAAGGAGCCCGATGATTAAACAACCCTTAAGGTCGATACAGCTTGCTAGGCACAAGGGGCCTGGCAGAAAAATCACTCGTTTTTCATAGGGTCCACCAGCAACTGCCCGTCGCGGGCCACCACCCGGCAGTCCTTTAGGACCCATAGCTTCCTTAGCCCTCCAGGGGCGGACCGTGTGGTGCTTGACGACCGTGGGGCTGGGTCAGCTGTAAGGAGGTTAAGTCTGCAATCGACAACGGTTCCTACAACTGTTACTTAGCTGCTATTAGCTGAATGACTAAAAATAGTACGATATGTCCCCTGGGGCTGCGACTGCGTTATCAAATATTCCATAATGTGGGGCATCATGAAAATTGCGGCCTTTACACATAGAAGAGGCGGGATATGACCCAGCTTCATAAGTATATGCCGGTATTGGCTTCTGGCCTAATTGTGATACTGGTTCTCGGCCTGATAATCACCTTGTATGTTGGTTCTGGTGTGTGACAATCACTTCACTTAGGTGGATCGGGGTGCGGCAGACCGATGCGGCCCTGGTCGTGGTAGACCGCAAAAAAGCGAGGGTCGCCGCACCCCCCACAGGTTAGAGCCCGAACAGTTGCCTGGGCCAATCGAGCCCGTATCGTGCAAGGAAGGGCCAAAGCTTCACACAGGAGGTATGGATGGAACAGGAAGCGAGATTCGTAGGCATTGATGTCTCAAAGGCGAAGGTGGATGTCGGCGTCCGGCCTACGGGCCAGAGATGGGTCGTCTCCTACGACGAGACCGGGATCGGGGAACTGGTCTTCCAGTTGGTGGATCTGAGTCCCGCCCTGGTCCTGCTGGAGGCTTCGGGTGGTCTGGAACTGCCCTTGGTGGCAGCCCTGGCAGCTGCGGCGCTGCCCGTAGTCGTCGTCAACCCCCGTCAGGTTCGAGACTTCGCCAGGGCCACCGGGACGCTGGCCAAGACCGACACTCTGGACGCGGCGGTCCTGGCCCACTTCGCCGACGTCATTCGTCCCTCCGTGCGCCCTCTGAGGGACGCCGAGGCCCAGGTTCTCAACTCTCTGACTGCCCGCAGACACCAGGTGATGACCATGCTGGTCTCGGAGAAGAACCGGCTGGGTACCGCCATCAGCGCCGTCCGCCCCCGCATTGAGGCTCATATCGCCTGGTTGGAGCAGGAGCTGGACGACCTGGACGAGGGGCTGCGCCAGACTCTCCGCCAGAGTCCCGTGTGGCGGGAGAGGGATGATCTCCTGCGCACCGTTCCCGGCGTGGGAGAGCAACTCTCCCTCACTCTGATGGCCTACCTGCCGGAGTTGGGCACCTTGGACCGCAGGCAGGTCGCCGCCCTGGTGGGCGTGGCTCCCTTCAACCGGGACAGTGGCATCCTGCGAGGCAAACGCGCTGTCTGGGGCGGGCGCTCCCGAGTGCGGGGCGCCCTTTACATGGGGACGCTGTCCGCAACCCGCTACAACCCCGTCATCTGCGACTTCTACCAGAGGCTGCTGGCGGCTGGCAAACCGAAGAAGGTGGCCCTCGTCGCGTGTATGCGCAAACTGCTCGTCATCCTCAACTCCATGCTCAAACATCGCTCTCCCTGGCGAGGCATAACTCCGGCAGCTGTGAGTCATTCCTCTTGACTTTAAACACAGTTGCTTCTTTGCGTTTCAGCAGGTCTAGCCCGTATCCGGGCCGTCCAGAGGGGACTAACTGACTAGCTTGTTAGTCGGCAGGCCCCGCGGTCGCAGCTCCTCTCCGGCGCGCCGCCTCAGTCGGTGAACAGATGGCCCAGGCCCAGGTCGTTGGCCAGGTCCAGCAGCGCCATCTGATGCCGGAAATGGGGCCGCACCCCTTCCATCCACCACCGCTTTACGGTGTGGGGATAGGTCCCCAGGCGGCGGGCGATCTCCGCCCACGGCAGGTCCGACTCCTCCCTGAAGCGCACCAGGCGCTGCGCGAAGTCGCCGGGGAAGACGTTGGTTCTTCTGCTGTGGTGTGTGCGCTGTCGCGGCATGGACGCCGGTCCTTTCGCAGGACGGCTGCAATCTCCCTCCAACTGCGATGTCCGGGCCGTCCGTTATCCGGGCGCAGGACGGAGTACGAAGTGCCAGCGCCTGCCGTCTGCCCGCCCCGGAGCTTGGGCGAATCCGCAACTCTCAACTGCTCGTCCATGTGTGCGGGCTTTTTTTGTTGCCCGTCGTCGGTTCGCCCGGCGGGGCCGTCAGGGGATGTTCACCCTCAGGCCCGCCGGGAGGCTATCGCCGTCAGCCGTGATCGCCTCCACGTAGTAGTGGTTCCAGTCTCCCCAGACCACGACGTCCTCCAAGGTGGTGGTTCCGGCGCCGGTCTGGCCGATTTCATGGGCGTACCGGTCGTAGTCGTAATCGCAGGTTTTGACTCTGCCGTTCTGTCGGCATTTGTAGGGGCGCCTGTCCTCCGTGTTCCGCAGCACCCGGTAGCCGGTGACGCCGCTCTCCCCCGCCGGGGCGTCCCAGGTCAGGGTGACGGTGTGCGCCCCGTCCTGGCCCGGCGTGGAGACGATGGTGTAGCTCAGGTTCTCCGGCATCCCCGGCGGCTGGGCGTAGGGTCGGCCGTTATAGGTCTCCAGGCTGGTGAGGGGCAGGAAGGCCAGGGGCGAGGCGTCCAGTGGGTCGTCCTCATCGGGCCGCAGGTCCAGCACCCGCAGGTTGGCCAGGTCCCTGAAGACGTGCCGGTGCTGGATGGGGGACGTGCCGCCGTCGCCGTGGTCGCTGTGCCCGCTGTCGGCGATGAGCAGTGTCCGCAGGCCGGTCAGGCCGTCGAACATGCCCCGAGGCAATTGCCACAGGTCGGTGCCGCTCAGGTCCAGCTCGACCAGGTTCTCCAGGGGGGGCGAACACGTCGTGGGCCACGCCGTAGCCGTCCGGGTCGTCCTCGTCGAAGATCCGGTAGAACAGGGGCTGGCCGCTCAGGTCCAGCCTGTTCAGGGCGGGCAGGTCCTCGAAGTCGCCGTTCTTCAGGTCGTGGACGTATATGCCCGTAAAGTCCAGCTCGGTGATGGCCCACATTTCCAGGGCAGAGACGGCCTCGCAGGTGTCGTCCCGGTTGGGGGTGGCCGCCAGGATGGCCTCCCGCACCGCCCAAGTGCGGTCGCAGATGTTGACGGTGGGGACCACCGAACCTCAACCTCCTCCCCAACGAACCAGTCCAGGTTGGTGTTAGTCCAAAGGTACCTAGTATCTCCACCACTTAGCCCGAATCCACCGAAGGACGTCCTTGGGGACAGCCCTTGAAGAAGGCAGAGGGTGCTCCTCTGAATCTGGGATAATGGTTTTGGAACAGAAACCCGCCCGGAAACAAGGAGCACCCAATAGATGCTGCCACAGAACAAACCCGACCGTATTCGCATCCTCTTTGACGACCATCGCCTGGTGGCCAATGCCGGCCTGCTCTTGCCGGCCACCCTAGCCCGGCACCTGGGCCTGCGGGAACTCGTCGACCATCACCTTGACCTCGGCGGAGCGCCGGGACGGGCGAACACTGGGGACAAGATGCTGACGCTGGTCGCTTCCGCGCTGGCAGGCGGCGACTGCATCGACGACGCCGATGCGCTGCGCGCTGGTGGGACGGTCGGTGTTCTAGGCTGCGTGGTCAAGGCGCCATCCACCCTGGGGACCTTCCTGCGCAGCTTCCGGTGGGGGCATGTCCGTCAACTCGACCGCGTGAGCCGCCAGTTGTTGGCCCGGGCCTGGGCCGCTGGGGCCGGACCCGGCTACTCGCCCCTGACCATCGACCTGGACTCGACCATCTGCGAGACCTATGGACTGGCCAAGGAGGGAGCGCGCCACCACGGCTATACCGGCGCCCGCGGCTATCACCCACTGCTGGCCATTGCCGCCGGCACCGGCGAAGTGCTGATGTCCCGGCTGCGCGAGGGCCGGGCCAACACCGCCCGTGGCGCCGCCCACTTCCTGCGTGAGACGGTGGGGCGGGTGCGCTACGGCGGGGCCAGGGGACAACTCACGGTGCGGGCCGACAGCGGCTTCTACGCCCACACTGTCGTTGCCGCCTGCCGGGAAATGGATGTCCGCTTCTCTATCACCATCCGCCAGCGCGCCAGCCTGCGGGACCTGATCGAGGCGATACCAGAGGAGGACTGGACTCCCATTCCCTACTGGATAGACGGTGCCGCCGATGTCGCCGAGACGACTTACACCCCGTTCCAGACCAAGCCGGACGCCGCGCCGGTGCGGCTCATTGTCCGGCGGGTGAAGCCGACGCCCGGTTCCCAGCTCGCCCTCTTCGCCAGATACAGCTATCACGCCTTCATCACCGACCGCGATGGGGAGACGCTGGAACTGGAGGCCGATCATCGCCGCCACGCCGAGGTCGAGAACGCCATACGCGACCTCAAGTACGGCGTCGGGCTGAACCACATGCCGTCGGCGCGCTTCGCCGCCAACGGCGCCTGGCTGGCGGTCCAGGTGATGGCGCATAACCTGGCCCGCTGGACGGCGCGGATTGGTCTGGGCGAGCGGACCGTGATCACCAAGACCCTCAGGCGGCGGGTCTTCGCTCTGGTGGGACGGATCACCCGCTCGGCGCGCCGCCTCACTTTGCATCTCCCCCGGCGCTGGCCTTGGGAAACCCAGTTCAGTCGCGCCTTGGACCGGCTGCAAGCCATTCCGTTCCCGGCCTGACGGCCAGCCTGCAACTGACCCAACGTCCCCGCAATCTCGCGCCACCCCGGTCGCGAGAGTCCCCTGCTGCGTATCCTCTCGCCATCCCGCGCATCGCAACTCCCGCATAGGGCCTTAGGGGCCCTGTGCGGCGACTGAAGACCGTCCGCCGGCCTCCCATCTACCCCAAGACCCCAGGCCATCTCCCCTGTAGCTCCCTCACCCACCCCCTTCCGCTGTCCTCACGCCGTCCATCCGTGTCCTTCGGTGGATTCGGGCTTAGGCTTGCATTGCTGGTAGAGAACGGGTCCCCGTCCAGTTCCAGCACGAAATCGGTGTCGGGAGGCACATTCGGTTCTATTGCAATGTCCATCCTTCCGATATTGATGTTGAGATCAATTGAACCCACGGTGTATTCAACGCCTCCCACGGTGAACGTAGCGTCCGGGGGGGGGGGGGGAGCGACCCTTCCGGATCATTGTCCTCATCCCCTTTGCTGTACTCGAGAACGATTGCGGAGCCACCCACCGTCATGGTCCCCTCCCAGAACGACGGCAGAGAGTCACGGGCGGTGGTGAACAGGGCCCGCTCCGTCCTGTCGGTGGGGAAGTCGCGGTCCAGGGACGCCAGCACCTGGTAGGAGGCGCGGGGGGTCAGGCCGGTTAGGGTGAACTCGACCTCGCTGCCGTCGGCGGGCAGCTCCACCTCCACCACCCGGAACTCCTCCTCCACCACCGGCAGAAGGGTGCGGTAGGCCAGGTACAGCGGCCCCTCGGCGAGGTAGCCCCGGAAGACCGACACCTCCAGCGTCGCCTCCGTCCGCTCCACCGACGCGGCCCTCGCCCGGACCGCCCGCGGCGTGAAGTCGTAGGTGTGGACATTGGGGCCACCGGCCTGCGACGCCCACAGGACGCGGCCGTCGGACCAGATGCCCCAGGGGTTGTCGTTCGCGGCGGACAGGTCGAAGTCGTGGACCGGGGCGTGGCGGCGGGCGGAGATGTCGTAGGCGTAGAGCTTGCCGTCCCACTGGTCAGCCACCCAGAGGACCGTGCCGTCGCCCCACATGCCCATGCCGTGTGAATTTTCCACAAACCGTGGGATGTCCTTGCCGGCGTTGACGGCGCCGGTGTCCACGTCGTAGGCGAGCAGCGCTGTGAGGAGGGCGCCGCCCCATACCCAGACGGTGCCGCCGCTGCCCCAAAGGCCGGAAGGAGTGAATTTATCCGATGTCAGCCCGTGGGTCTGGTCTTGGGCTGAATCGAAGAGCGGCTCGATGTCCTTGTCCGGGTCGCGGGCGCCGGTGGAGCGGTCGTAGGCGAAGAATTTATCAGCGTGGAAGTCCGCCACCCAGAGGGTCTCGTCGTTGCCCCAGATGCCATTGGGCTGGGCGTTATCCGGAGCCAGGGCGATGTCCCGGTCCGGGTCGCGCAGGCCGGTGGACCAGGTGTAAGCGCGCAGCGTGGCGCCAGATTCATCCGTCGCCCAGAGGGTGGGGCCGTCGCCCCACAGGCCCGTGGCGCTGTGGCCCGCCGAGAGACTCAGCCCGGGCGTCGCCGGGGCCGCCGGCGGCCTGGGATGGAAGTTGTAGACGAAGACCTGGCCGGCCTTGGCCTGCACCACCAGCAGCTCGCCGCCGCCGGCCCACAGGCCCCAGGGGTTATTGTTGTTCCCCCCGCTCAGCGCCGTCAGGTTGACGTCGTTGCCGGGGTCGCGGGCGCCGTCGGCGTGGTTGTAGGCGTAGAGCTTGTCCGAGCTCGAGTCCGCCACCCAGAAGGTGTGGCCGTTGCTCCACACCCCGGTGGGCGCGATGTGGTGCCGGTGCAGGTCGATGTCCCGGCCCGGAACCCGGGCGCCGGTCTCCAGGTTGTAGGCGAACAGGTCGTCCCGGCCCGAGTCCGCCACCCAGGCGATCACGCCCAGCCCCGCCATTCCATAAGGGCTGCCGTTGGCCGGGTCCAGGGCGATGTCCTTTTCGGGGTAGCGGGCCCCGAAGTCCGGGCCGGGGGTCCCGTCGGCGTTGGCGTCCAGGCTGAAGGCGTAGAGCATGCCGTCGTTCGCGTCGGCCACCCAGAGGGTCTCGCCGTGCCCCCAGACGCCCCTGGCCTCCACCAGACCGAGGACCCCGATGATGTCCGCGGGCGGCCCGATGGCCTCCTCGGTGGCGAAGACGATGTCCTTCTCGGGCCGGCGGCTCATGTCGGAGCGGCGGTAGGCGTAGAGCTGTTCGGAGTTTAGCGGGCCTAGTAAGACTGAATTGCGAACTTTTCGGTGGGTGGTGTCACTGTAACCAGTAGGTCGAGGGTGCAGCCGGCCGTTAGGTCCCGCTAGAAACCGGTCTTTGGACACCCAGGGTGAGGAACTGGATTGTGTCGCGTCTAGGTGCGCGCGCCTCAACAAGTAGGGACAATCTCTTGTGGTTTGCCCCGGGAGCAGTTGTCGTCGCCAGAGCTTCGACAGCGATGAGGCGAAATGGGCCCGGGGTCTCGTTGCCAAGCCTCTGGACGAAGCCGCAGTCAACTTCCTTCACCTTTGGGGATACGTACACCGAGGACGACGTATCACAGCCCTACGGGAGCAGCTAAGGGCAGCCCTCGCGACGCACCTCGCCCACCAGGCGCACTAACTCTGCTACTTGGGATCTGTTCATCCGTGAATTCGACAAGAAAGCGCTCCAGCCGATGAATCGCTTGCCCAGCAAGTCCCCACAGTAGATGTGAGCGCCGAGATCATCGACCTTCCTCTTGTCGAATCGCACCTTGAACGTACGCTCGAACTGCTCTACGACGGTCTTGCCTGAGGTTACGTCAATAGGTGTGTAAACGACATCAGGCGGCGACCTTCTCAGCCGTTGGCTCAAAGACGATTCCATCCACGTATTGAGCGCCGAGATAGACGTCTTCGATCAACTCAGGGGCCTTCAGACGCCTGAAGCGCTGTTCGGCGACCATCAACATTTTCCAGATCACCGCTATCGCCCGATCGACCCTCTTGTAGCGCTGGGCGGCATCGGTCCGAAGTCTGAGCGCAGCGAAGGGTGACTCCACCGGGTTCGTCGTGCGAAGGTGCTGCCAGTGCTCCTTGGGGAAGTCATAGAAGGTGATCATGCGGTCCCAGTCCCGCTCAAGGGTCACAGAGGCCGCTTCGTAGGAGTGGTCGCGGCACCATCTAGTAAACTCCGTCCTGAGCCGCTCAGCCTCTGTCCGAGTCTGGGCGTAGGGGATGGTACGCACCATGAGTTTGGCCTGGTCCTGCTGTCGCTTTGGAAGCCTGTCCAGTACGTTTAGGATCTTGTGGTTCCAGCAGCGTTGCTCTGCCGCCTGAGGATAGACGTTGCGCAGAGCTCCCCAGATGCCCAGATGTCCGTCTCCAATCACCAGTCTTGGGCACTCCAGCCCGCGGCGCCTCATGTCCCTGAGCACATCGGACCAGCTCTCTGTGGACTCCCTGTATCCGGGAATCGCGCTCACTACCACCTTCCGTCGCTCAGGGCCGCCATCACCACCAGGATCGCCGCCTTCTCCCGCTCAAGACCCGGCCTCGACGTAGACTCCACCCACCCACATGTACACCACTTCCAGGTCATCCAGGGGCCTAGCGCGCCATTGTGCAAGCTCATCGTTCCACTTATCCTTCAACCGGGCTACCGTGCTCGCCGATACCGGTGCCTCTTCTCCCAGCAGTCCCCGCACCGCCAGGTCGAAGTCACCTTCGGAAAGGCCATGCAGGTACAACTGGGGGATCAGCTCAGCAACCTTCCTGGTCCTGTTGACGAACAGCGGCAGCAGCCGGCTCTCGAACTCCTCTTCGGTGTTGCGGACTCGTGGCCTCCTCAGCTGTATCGTTCCTGAACTCAGCGTAAGCCTTCGGGGTCTGCCATATCCGTTCCTATAGCCGGTCTCGTTGTCCGACTCAGACCTGCGGGCCGACTTCGCCCTTCCTAGAAACTCCGTCACCTCTTCCTCCAGCAACTCCTGGATCATCCGCTGGACATGGCCTCGCACCCAATCCTCCAACTGCTCCCACTCCGGCCTTGACTCCGACCTGCTCCCAGTGCTTCTCTTTCCCATAGGCGGTGTATCTCCTCTCTTGGGCCTTGAGCCCCTCTTGTTCAGAGAGAGGGTACACCGCCTGACCGTTTACACACTTTTTGAGGGTACCTCCATTTCCTTGGCAGCTTGCTCCACAGAGGATCCGTGGGCCATTGGACCAGGTCCAGAGAACAGGCCAAGTCGGGTCGATCAGCGCCATATTTGCCGCCGTAAGTGACTCCGCACACGTTGAGGATCGGCTTCAACATGGTGAAGTACCGATGAGTATTGCGCTCGAAGTATCGCGTTTTCTCCTCCCACACCCGGTTGAGGAATTGTTCGTCTAAGTCGTCTCTGTCCAGGGTCAAGCATTCTTTGGGCAAATAGTCTTTACGGTTCCACGATCCGTGCGGATTGATGCCGACGGTGGCGGCGCGAGCGAAGGTGAAGTGGCCTTCCGCTGCGGCGGGAACCGAACCCCCAGGGACACAGCAGCCATCGGGCGGCTTTGCGTTCAGCACTTGTTCTCGTATGTAGTCAGGAATCATCTCCCACCCTCTTCCCGCATCTCAGGGCGGCCCCGGTGTTGTCTTCAGTCAGGGTGGTGGGCCTAAGCATGCTGTACTGCGAACTCGTACCAAGGGTCGCAACGGGCTTTGCCAGAAACCTTGCGCGGCGTTCCTTGGTCAGCTGCCGCGTCTGCACATGCGGCAGCCCGTTACGCCCATCACGATGGGCATGAGGGTGTCGATGACGGCCCAAAATTGTCCGTCGGCCTCGTTGTTGGGAGACAGAGAGCTAAACCAGTTCCAGAAGAACAGGATGAACACAGCAACTGCCCCGTAGAAAACCGCGTTCGCTTCCAGGTAGCGCTTCAGGTCCGCCGAACCGTCGCCATCGACACGGCGCTTTTCCACGTAGCTGGCGGCCAAAGCAATCACCATACCCACCGCCATGAACCAGTTGAGTATCTCCCACACCGTGAATGGCTCGTCTCCGCCCGGGTGGTACAGGGGAGTAACGATAAAGTTTACGGCAACCACAGCCGCAAGCAACACAAGGTAAGCCGCTGCCGCACGAATCAGGATGGACATGCTTTCCTCCTCGACTCAAACTGAGGCTCTCCTCATTAGCCTTAGTAACTATCTCAAAATGGCCAGACGCCACTGTCGCCGGAACCACAGGAGCGCACATGCTAGCTGTAACACACCGAGGTAGTTCGCTGCCTTCTTGTCGTACCGGACCAGGACCGCACGGCACTTGGAGAGCCATGCCAGCGTCCGTTCCACAACCCACCGGCGCGCCGGATACCGCTTGTCGCCAGAGGCGTCCAGCTTCTCCTCGCCGATGCGTCGGATGTGCTCCCTATAGCCGTGTCCGGCGGCAGCCCCACGGCCTGAAGGATTGTCATACCCTTTGTCCAGACACAGGTGTTGGGGTTCCTCCTCGGTGGGCTGTGGTCGTTCGACCACAATGGCGTCCAGGGTCGCCTCCAACAGCTTGGCATCGTGCACGTTTGCTCCCGCAACCACAATGCTCAAGGGGCCGCCCTCTCCATCCACAAGGAGACTGCGCTTGGTACCAGCCTTGCCACGGTCCGTAGGGTTGGGCCCAATCAGGTCCCCCCAAAACGTGCCTTGCCCATGGCTCCGTCTGCCGCTCCCAGTCCACGCCATCCAACTCTTCGCACCCCTCCACCAGGGCTCCCCACATTCGGTGCAAGACGCCCGTCCCCACCCACCGTTGAAAGGTGCGATGAATGGTGCTGTCGTCCCCAAGCTCTTTCGGCAATCGGTTCCATTGGCACCCGCTGCGCAGCCGGAAGATGATGCCGTTGAGCATCTGTCGTGGGTCAGAGCGCTTGCGGCCCCGGGCTTTGGGCGGGTCTTCCTCCAGGATGATAGGTTCGATCCGTTCCCAAAGCTCGTCCGGTACTTCCCAGATGGTCTCTAGCGTCTCTTGTTTCCCCATGCGGTCCCTCCCGATGCTTTTGGAGAAACCATACGAATCGTCCTAGAAACCGATCAATGCATTTGTGGTTCAGATTTTGAGATAGTTTCTAAGCGCCGCCATTCGGCGATATTCCACATCTCGCTATCCCAGCCGTTGATCCGAACGCCCTTCAGGGTGTTCAGGTGTGCGGAAACGAAGCCCCGGCTCACCAATGGAATCTCGTAATAGCGCTGCACGTCCATGTCGTGCAGCTGCTTTACCAGCGCCTCCCGCTCCGAGCCGATTTGGGTTTGCTCCAGCTGGGCGTAGAGTCTGTCGTACTCCGGATTGCACGAGCGGGCAATGTTCCCCAAGGCCCAGTCATTGCCCTTGGTCGGGATATGTTTGCAGAGGGAGCCGGATAGGGACTGCTGCGGGTCTATGCCGGAACCGGAAGCGTACATCTGCACGTCGGCGAAGAACCTGCGATACGACGCTTCCTTGTTAGCCACGGGGTCGCCGCCGAAAAAGACGCTGGCATCGTGCTGTACCAGCTCCGTCTCGATGCCTATCTTACGCCACCAACCGCGAACGAGGGCCTGCGTGTCCTGTCGAATAGCATTGGCCGAGGTCTGGTAAGTGATCCGCAGGGGCACTCCGTTGTATTCACGGACGCCGTCGCCGTCGGTATCGAGGACACCGTTATCGTCCAGCAGCCTGTTGGCGCCCTCAATGTCCTGGAGCAGGCACCCGTCGTTGGCCGTAGAAACATAAATGGGCGGGCCGGTCAACAGATTGCAGGTGAGCTCCGCGGCGAAGCCGTAGAGGTCCTCCGATATGCGGCTGCGGTCTATGGCCAGCGACATGGCCTGGCGAATGGGCTTGAAGGTCAGGAAGGGGTGGGGGTTTTGTCCATCCAGATACTCGGAGCGATTGTCGCCCAAAGCCGGGTCGGGATTCGTCTGATTGACGACGATACGCTCCACCAGGCTGGTGAAGGCGACGACCACTGTGCCCAGTCCGGCTCCTTCCATCCGAGTAAGAATCTCCGGCTCCACTTGTGTGTTCCAGGCGTAGTCGGCTTCGCCCCTTTCCATCACGGCGCGGGCCGCCGAAATCGCATCGCCGCCGCCCTTGAGGACTACCCTGTCGAAATAGGGCGCCGGGCCCCGGTAGAAGGGGTTGCGCTCGTAGATGGCCCCTTCGTTGGTCTTGAAACCGGTGATGCGGTAGGGGCCGGTGCCCATCGGGGCGGTGTTCTGCGCCTCGCAGGTCGTGGCGGCCGCGCCGATGCAGTCGGCAAACTGCGCGCGGCTGATGATGGGCGTTCCGGCGCCAACGAAGGCCTGGTACGGGTAGGGTGTGGGCGCGTCGAAGGCGATTCGGACGGTGAAATTGTCGAGGGCCAGCACGGAGGCGATGCCGTCAAACGAGCTCTCGGCCGTGCATCCCGTATCTTCATCCACGCAATAGAGCCACGTGAAGACAACATCCTCGGCCGTCATGTCGCTGCCATCCGACCACTTCAGGCCCTCTTTCAGCTTCCAGGTAATCGACATCAGGTCCTGGGAAAAGCCTCCGTTCTCGATTGTCGAGATTTGGGCGGCCAGCGCTGGCACGAGGTTGCCGTCTGGGTCGTATTTAGCCAGAGGCTCCAACGTGATTGCTCCGGCATCCAAGTCTTTGGTGCCACCCGACAGGTAGGGTCCAGGCAGAGTTGGAGCCTGCCAATAGAGGATTGTCAGAACTTTCTCCTCTGTTGTGGTTCCTAATGGAGCGATGAACGCGTAGACGCCGCCGTCCAGGGAGCCCACGTACAAGACGCCGCCGATAACGGTGTAGGAGGGGATGCCATCGAAATAGCCCTTCTGAAACCTCCAGAGCTCTTCCCCGGTTGCCGCATCAAGCGCCCGTAGGTGTCCATCGCTGGACTCTGCATACAGAACGCCGTCGGCCACCATGGGTGATTGCAAGGCCCAGGCCATCGACTCCCGGCTCCAGACGAGCCCGCCGGTGGCGGCGTCAAGGGCGTAGAACCGGCCGGATTCGGAACCCACGTACACGATGCCCCCGGCAGTCACGGGCGCGGTGTTGATCATCATGCCCGCTTCGTATGACCAGAGGATCTCTCCCGTCGCTGTGTCCAGGGCGTAGATGTGTTCGTCCGGCGAGAAGTAGTAGACGTTGTCTGCGACTGCGGCCGGGAAGTCCCTCGCGGGCAACCTCTCCGTCCCGTAGCTCCAGATGAGCGCCCCGGTCGCCTCGTCCAGGGCGTGGGCGGTATTGAAGGCCGTCAGGTATACGATTCCTCCGATGACTGTGGGTGGGGATTCCACGGGGATCCCGGTATTGAAGCTCCAGACCACCTTTCCGGTTGATGCGTCCAGGGCATGGAACTCGCCGAATCCGCCCGGCACGTAGACCTTGTCGCCCGCAACCGTAGGAGTGAACTCAGGGGTGAACGGATACGGCCTTTCGGCAAACCACAGGACTTCTCCGGTCATTGCGTCGAGAGCGTGGACCCTGTGGTCCCCCTCCGCCAGTGCGCCGAGGTAGACCATCCCGCCATTTACGGTAGGTGAGTACTGCGCCCAGTCGCCGGTGTCGTAACTCCACAGCAACCCCCCGGTCTCGGCATCCAGGGCATACACGTGGTTGTCGTTGGACCCTACGTACACCACCCGGCCGGTTACGGTCGGAGTCGACCTTATGACATCGTTCGTCTCAAAGCGCCACAGCAACTCTCCAGTCTCCGTGTCCAGGGCGTATACGTGGTTGTCATCGGAACCGAAGTACACCGCGCCGTCGGCTACGGTCGGCGCATTGACAACCCACTCCCCTGTAGGGTAGCGCCAGAGCAGAGACTCATCCGCTTGCGGTGGGTCGGGGGGACCGGCATCGCCAGGCAACATCTGTTCGGGAACACAGCTCCGGAGGCCGACCGTAAACTCCAAGGCTGCAGTGGCGGCGGCAGGACTGGCGTCCGGCAGGGTACCGGCCACGATACCAGCCACATCGGCGTCCGCCAGCAACTCTCGCAGGCAGGTTTCGCCCTGCTCGCTCAATCCCTCCATCTCCGCAACTAGGGCAGAGAGGAATATTCCGGCGGCTGTTTCCGGAGCGAGGCAGCCGAATATTGACGCCTCCCACTGTTCCGTGTCGCCTTCAGACATCGCACGCCGTTCCAGTGCGGACTCCAGCAGCTCGTCACCCAGTTCGTTTCGGATGCACGACTGTTCGGAGGTGGTGAAGGTGTCGAACAGCTTCCCCCAGAGCGTGCCAGCGTCAATGTCGAAATCACGTATCGCGGGGGCGCCAACCTGCTCCGGCGTTGGGGTCGGTTCGGGTGTGGGAGTCAGCGTGGGGTCTGGTGTCGGCGTTGGCACAGGAGTGGATGTTGGCAGAACTGATGTCGGCGTAGGGGTACTGGTGGCCTGTATAGGCCCGGGCGTTTCCGGAGGCAGGGCCGTTGGCGTTGTTGTCGGCCCGTCGTCACATGCCGACAGCAACGCGGCGGCCAGCAAACACAGCAGTCCAACCCATACTATCCGGCATGCGAACCTTCCCAACACACTCTTAATGCGCAAAGTGAACGCCAACCGCTTGCCTCCTTCTTAGGTAGGTCCGCGGCCTCCGAGCTCGTCATATGCCACATGGGGACGGTAGGGCACGCCCCCCAGAGTCATCCTGCCACGACGCAGGTTGGCAAATCAGGGCGCGTAGCTGTAGACAACGGGTAGCCCCGCAATGTCGGTGACGCCGGAATCGGTGTGGTGCGCTATTTGTACGCGACCGGTGCCGCAGTCGCCGAACTCGTCACAGGAGATGACCCCGATGATACCCCTGAAGCCGGCAACTCCGGCCAGCGCCTCCCGGAGCCTGGCCCGGTCGATGTACAGCGTATCTCCGTCGACAACAGCGACCTCGTCGATCGCGCGGAGGAGCATCGTGGCCGCGTCGTAGGCGTGGGCCAGATACGCGGATGTGGACGCCTCGCCGTACCGCTCTCGATAGTCGGCGACGAGCGCATCGCCGCTCTTGCCGGTCGCCTCGTTCGTGTTGCCGCCGAAGCTCGACTCCGGACCTGGGAAGTAGACGCCCTCCGACTCGGGGATGGCCAGGAACTCGGAGACCAGCAGGGCCGCGCCGCCAATCAGCGTGACGTCCTCAAGCCCAGCGATCTGGCCGACCTGCCGGATGATGGCAGAGCCTTCTTCCTGGAACAGCGGAAAGAAGAGGCCGTCTGGACTGCCAGCCGCAAGTTGGGTGAGGACGGGAACCATGTCCGTGTCACCCCTGCTGACAGATGCGACGGCGACCGAGCCGCCAAGCTCCCCGAACGCGGTGGTGAAGGCGCCGGTCAGGCCGGTAGTGTAGGGGTCGCCGTCGTGGATGGCCGCCATCCTGCGCAGGCCGAGATCGTTGTAGGCGAACTGCGCGACTGCGCGCGCCTCGTGCAGATCGTTGCTGGCGGTCCGGTAGTAGCCAGGGTGGTAGTTGGAACCGGCGTTGCCACGAAGGTCGGAGGTCAGGGAGGGGGCCGTATTGGAGGAAGAGATCATCACCAGGCCGGCCTCGCTGAGGATCGGCGAGGCGGCTGTGGCAGCGACCGAGCAGGACGTGCCGATGACGCCAACGACCCGGGGGTCGCCGATCACCGCATCGGCGGCGGCACGCCCGCCTTCCTCGGTGCAGAGTGAGTCGAGCCCGGCGCCCATCTCGACATCGTGCCCCTTGATAGGGCCATAATCAGCCAACGCCAGTGCCACGCCGCGTTGGCTCGGGGCGCCCAGGTCACCAAGCCCTGTAAGGACCTGCATCGAACGTACCTGGATAGCCTCGCCTCGGGCCACTTCCACCGCTCCCAGATATCCGGACCCCATCGAGTCATCCGGAAACGTTAAGTACTTCGCAGGCGGTTCTATCTCAAGCGGCTCGTTGTAGCCGTGGTATCTGATGGTTATGAGATCGCGCGCCTCATCGTCCACGCCTTCAACAACAATCCTGATCTCCCTGGTCAGGAAGTCATCGGCGCCCACAACCCTGATAAGGTTGCCGCCTAGGAGCCCGAGTCCCTCCATCCCGCTTTCCTGACCGGTCTGATCAGAGACAAGCAGGTAGCCTCTGGTCCCATCGTCAAGGTCTATGGATTCGTTCAGAGTCGCGCTAGCGTCGTTCGGCAGGTGAAGTAATCCGACCAGCTGCACGACGCCCAGGAAATCAGAGTCAGGGGGACTCCCCTTGAACCACTGGTTTGATTCAGGGTCCCGGATGTAGCTGTCCTCTCCTATGACCACCCCGTTCATCTCGATCATCTCACTGTCGGGGTTCAGGGATATCTTGAATCTGAACCTGTCCGGCAGGACAATAGCGCCGCTTATCCGTATGGAGCCCTCCTCTCCAACGCCTTCCACAGGGAAGATAGCAAGCAGATTGAACTCCCCGTCGAAAGAGAAGCTCTCAACCTGCTGCATGGCCTGCGCGTTGCATGAAGAGACCGTTGCGGCATCGCCGAGCATGCCGCCGGGCAAGCAATCCGGAGGAAGGTCTATATCGCCTTCGATCTCGACATCCCGGCCGATCTTGGACGTGGTGTCCGGTGGGGTCGTTGCCGTGGGAGTTGGCGCGCGTGTGGGCGTCGGCGTAGCCGTGGGCGTAGGGACGACGGTCGGTGTGGAAGTCGGTTCGGCCGTTGGAGCAGGCTCTGTAACTGTGGGCGGCTGCTGCGTCATTGCGGAGTCGTTGCTGCAGCCAACGAGGGCTGCAGCTATCAGGACTATCGCGATTACCAGACAGAATTCCTTTTTCACGTCAGATCCTTTAGAAACAATTGATCCGTCTCATGTCAAAGCTGATGCGCTTCCGCCACATCAATTTTACCATGCAGGTCTGATGAGGCCGTATGGTGAGTTTACAGACTTTCACACGGTTTGTCGATGGCAGCGCCCTCACAATGCGTTCCTTATTCGCCGTGGCACGTCACGCGGGTGGCGGCACGAAGCCGGCCTAGGGTGCGCACCACCTTGAGCACGGTGGCGAATTCCGGGTTGCCGTTGGGAGACTACCAGGTCAGGGATGAATCCTTGACAGATGTCTTCGCGGTCGGGCGGCAGGAAGGATGGCAACTGGAACTTTTAGGGATAGGTCGTCTGGGGTTAGCGATCGGCACTCTGCTAACCGGAGGCCTTGGCACCATCACTTCCAGCCGCCTCCAGGCCCACTGACCTGTGTCGATATCCAGCGACTATGTCCGCCTAAGTGGTCAGGGAAAATGTCCATCTAGGCCGCTGTCATACCATCGGACTGTGCTACGCGGGACCTGCCCCTGGTGCGCATCATGGGCGGGCTCTTGGCTTCGGCGTACTTGCTGACCGTGTTCCTGTGGATGCCCAACTCCCTGGCGATTGCCCGAATGGAGAGGCCCCGAAGCTTAGCCTGCTGCACGGCCTGGCGAATCCACCGAACCCTCTGTCGCGGCGTGGGTTTCCTGCGTGGCGATGCCGGAGGCTTGCGAACTCTGCCGCCGCCGTTCAATGTGGCGCTGTCGGCCTCGATGGCGTCGAGGGATGCCAAGCTCTCCTTGGGGTGGCTGCCCACGCCGTTGACCCTACGGTCAAGGCCGGGGCCATATCGGAGAGGACCATTGGAGGCACGGAGAACTCCAGGGCGCGGCGGCGCCTCCTGTGTGGGGATCGTGCGTCCCCGGTACTGCACGAGGAGCTGACCGTCCAAGCCCTCATGGACCTCCAGCTGCGCTCCGGCGTAGCTAGGCCGCTCCTTACCAGGCAGCAGCTGCAAGGTACGCCAGTTGTACTTGACGGTGTTGTCCCTGGCCACCTTGCGGCGGTGCTTGAAGCAGAGTATCTGGTCCAGGGCCACCGATGACTCCATAGGACGGTAAGCAACGCTTGAGTGCTCTGCCGGAACCCCGAACTTCTCGTTGAAGCGCGGCAGGAAGCGGTGCAGGACTTCATTGGCCTCGTCGATGGTGGTGACGCCCGCCAGGTGCAGCTCGGCCACCAGCCGGTCCTGGAATGTCCCCGCCGTCCGCTCGACCCGGCCCTTCGCCTGCGGTGACCCGGCGAATATCTGGCGTATCCCCAACTCCTCTATGGCGCGGGCGAACTGGGTTGGCCCGGCCGGCTTCTGGCGAGGCTCTCCAGTATGCTTGAAGACCGCGTGTCGGTCGCTGTAGACGGCCAGCGGTATCCCGCATTGCCGGATCAACCCCTCCATGAGAATGAAGTAGCCGCGGATGTCCTCCTCCTGACTGAACAGAGCGTCAGGCACAGTGCCGGTGGCGTCGTCCACGGCCAACAGCAGGACGAACCGTGGTCCTTGTTCCCCCAGCCACCGATGGTGGCTCCCATCTATCTGCAGCTATCTGCAGCAGCATCCCTTCTTGGGCCATGCGTTCGCGCCGGACACGGTGTCTGGGAAGTCTACGGCGGCCGGGGGGCTGTCCATGCCGGCGCTGACCAGGATGCGGCGCACCGTAGAGCGGCTCAGGTCGATCCCCTCCCGTTCCATCAACAACTCGGTCAGATGCGTATGGTTCGTTCCAGCGTAGCGAGTGCGGGCCAGCTGCACCACGTAAGTCATCTTGGTCTCCGTCGTGGTGTTGGCTGGTCGGCGGCCACGATTCCCGTGGGCGAGTGCGGCGGCGCCCTCCTTCCTACTAGGCCGCCAGAATACGCCTCATGTGGCGTTCGCTCACTCCCAGGACCTCGGCCGCCTGACATACCGGCACCTGACCTGCCAGAACGCTGTTGAGCACCTGAAGTCTCGTCTGCTCCTTCTGCGTCAATGTCACTCCTTCCATGGGATGACATTTTCGCTGACCAGTTAGCTACTGACATAATCGTAGAACAACGACATAAACGGCGGAGAGATAATGTACCGGCGAGGCGGGGTTGAGCGTTGAGGAGATGCGCTTGAAAAGTGTACCCCACCCCTGTTGTTGCTCAGCGATTCTGTCCTTGCTAACTGTCAAGCGAAAATGTCCCCATGATGGAGACATTGAGATTGACGCAGAAAGAGCAAGCAAGGCTTCAGGTATTCAGCAGTTTGATGGCGGACCATATGACCATCGAGCAGGCAGCGACATTGATGGGAGTGAGCGCGCGCCACACCAGGCGTATCCTGGCGGCGTACGAGCAGAGAGGAGCAGCCGCACTCGCTCACGGCAATCGAGGTCGCAGGCCGGCCAACGCTACGCCGGACTCGTTGGCGAACGATGTGGTGCTTCTGGCGCGGACCCGATACGCGGGAGTCAACCACACGCACCTGGGTGAGCTGCTGAGGGAGCGAGAGGGCATAGACATCGGTCGTAACACGTTGCGCAAGATACTGACCAACGTCGGTGTGAACAGTCCTCGTCGTCGCAGGCCGCCGAAGCATCGTGTTCGACGGCAGCGGATGGCTCGCGAGGGAATGCTGATACAGATAGACGGCAGCTACCACAGATGGCTGGGAGAAGATGGACCCCAGTTCACGTTACTGCTGGCGGTGGACGATGCTACTGGCTGTGTCGTCAATGCCCTGTTCTGCGAGTTGGAAAACACCCGCAGCTACTTCCTGCTGATGCGGCATCTGATACAGAGCTACGGTATACCGCTCGCACTCTATTCAGACCGTCATGCCGTCTTCAAGCACACGCCGCCGTCAGAGACCGCCGCCGCTCCCACCCAGTTCTCGCGCGCGATGGGTGAGATCGGCGTACAGCTGATATTCGCACGGTCACCGCAAGCCAAAGGCCGGGTGGAACGCACCGCGGGCACACTTCAGGACAGGCTGGTCACGGAACTGAGACTCGCAGGCGCGACCGCCATCGATGACGCTAACCGCGTGCTCAACGACTTCCTTCCCCGCTTCAATGAACGCTTTCGTGTGCCGTCGGAGCACGCAGACACCTCGTATCGGGTCCTGGATCCGGGGATGTGCCTGGACACAGTCCTATGCCTGAAGTACAGGCGCAGGGTTGGCCGAGACAACACAGTGAAGTACCGCTGGCGCACCCTACAGTTGCTTCCCGACAAGGGTCGACCGAGCTATGCCGGATCGGTGGTGGATGTACTCGAAGGGCTGGACGGCCGACTGGCAGTGCAACACGAAGGGCGTATAGTCGCCTCCCAGGAAGCGCCGCCCCGTCCGAGTATCCTGCGCAGCTTCGGCACGAGGACTGTACACACGACTGTTCCCAGCCGCTACACCAACGGTGTAATCAGAAGGTCGGAGGACGAAGTGGCGCTAATGGGCACAATGCTCGAAGCGGAAAAACTCCGCGACCATGCTGACCGCAACGGCGCCGCAAAAGTTCACGAGACTGTGACTCCGCGATCCAGAAAGCCCACCCCACTTCAGACGGCGAGATGGAAGGCGGTGCAGAAGGCGAAACGCAAGGGGCTGTCCATTCGTGGGATCGCCCGTGAACTGGGCATACATAGAGAAACCGTGAGGAAGTACATGAATGCTGAAAGACCACCCATGGCGCGCGCAACGTCGGAAGTATCGTAATCTGCTAGCATGGCAATCCACCGAGATGACATTTTCCCTTAACACTTAGGCGGACATTTTCCCTGAGCTTCGACACCCAGTGTCCTAAGATTACTCCGCCCTTGACAGGTCTTCTGAGTATCCGCATCGCTGACCACTATCTCGATCTTCGACTGGTGAAGCATGCTCGCCATGTAGCTCTGGGTTCCTCTGCCGCCGGTTCGGACGCCCCTCTGGACCCCTCGACCGGTTACCTGGATCACGCTCAAGCCCAGGATGCCCTCGTTAGCCAGGGCATCCTTTACGTTGTCCAGCTTTTCGGGTCGGATGAATGCTTCGACCTTGTTCATACTTTCTTCCTCGAGAGCTTTCACCTACTGTAAAGATCGTTCCCGAACTGAGCGCCAACCTCAGGAGGCTAGGGTATTCGTTCCGGTAGAGACTTACACCGCCTGACTGTTTACGCACCTCCTGAGCGTACCTCATTAGGAAAAAGTTGACCTTCAATCTGTAAGTAAGTATTCTACCTGAAGCACCTGAAGGCGCACTATCGGTAATCGGCAGGTGGGTACTCTTGTACTTTCTGAAACCCAGATGTGCTCATAGATGAGGTGAACGGTGGGTCCTATGGCTGCTATCGACAGCGGGGATACAGCGTGGATATTAGTATCGTCGGCCTTGGTGTTGCTCATGACTCCCGGTTTGGCGTTTTTCTATGGCGGGCTTGTTCGGGAGAAGAACGTCCTGGGTACCATCATGCACAGCTTTATGGCCATCGCCTTGGTCAGCTTGGTCTGGATACTGTGGGGTTACAGCTTGGCCTTTGGCCCTGACTTGGGCGGTGTTATCGGCAAGCTGGATTATGTGATCTTGCGTGATGTTTCGGCGACAGACCCAGGACCCTACGCCGGTACAATCCCCCACCAAGCTTTTATGGTGTTTCAGATGATGTTTGCCATCATCACGCCAGCTCTCATCACAGGGGCTTTCGCGGAACGAATGAAATTTAGCTCTTATGTGATTTTCATCGTTGCGTGGTCAACTATCGTTTACGCTCCTCTCGCTCATTGGGTTTGGGGCGATGGTGGTTGGTTGGGAAATTGGGGTATGTTGGACTTTGCAGGAGGGACCGTGGTGCATATCAGCTCTGGAGCAAGTGCGCTGGCAGCAGCCTTGGTGTTCGGCAAGCGCCTGCGGTATGGTACCGACCCGATGGAGCCCCACAACGTACCCTTCGTTATTCTCGGAGCTGGCTTGCTGTGGTTTGGCTGGTTCGGCTTCAACGCCGGGAGTGCTCTCACCTCCGGCGGTAGCGCCACCAATGCATTTGTGGTGACCAATACCGCAGCCGCCACAGCAGCTCTAACTTGGGTTGCTCTGTCGATGCACTTCACCAAGAAGGTCAGCGCCGTGGGAGCTGCCACCGGAGCTGTCGCTGGTCTGGCGACCATCACCCCCGCATCGGGGTTTGTAGGTCCAATGCCTGCTATCCTCATCGGATTCGGCGCAGGGGTATTCTGCTATACCGCTGTATGGTTCAAGGACAAGGTCAAGCTGGACGATTCTTTGGATGTCTGGGGAGTTCATGGCATCGGGTCAACCTGGGGTATGTTGGCTGCGGGGTTGTTCGTGGGAGTGGGCTTTTTGACTTTGTCCGAGCTGACTGACCTTAGCCGGGGAGCTCAGATCGTGCGGCAGCTGGGAGGTATCGGTGTTACTTGGGCGTGGGGCTTTGGGATGACACTGATGATCCTCTTCGCCCTCAAGTTCACTCTCGGATTGCGGGTCGAAGAGGGGCAGGAAGAAGAAGGCCTGGACCTGTCCCAACATGGAGAACAGGGTTATGGAACATAGGGCCAAGGGCTCGATATCAATGGAGAGCAAGAAACATTAGCAGCAACAGGCGAACGCAAGGATGGCTTCCAAGCCGTGTCCGGAGTGGAGCAAGCCGACTATATATCAAGGAGGATGTGGCTGGTCGGGATTATGCATCTGACCTGGGTTTGCCCAGGGAGTATCCCTTCACCCGCGGTCCCTATCCGACCATGTATCGTGGCCGTCCTTGGACCCGCCGGCAGATCGTTGGCTATGGCACTGCCAACTCCACTTTTTTCGGCCTACGTGTACTGTATTGAGCCCGTCTCACAAAGTCCCTTGACTGGGTTCACGCTAGGCGGGCAGACTGATTCTAGCGTTCTATGGAGTGACAAGGTTGGAAATACGGCAGAGAACAACGTAATGCCAGCGAGAGCCGACATCCAGAAATCGACGACCCGGGGAGTGTCAGGCTTCTGAGACAAGCTCATATTAGGACCTCCCACCGAAAAGTTCGCAATTCGGTACGTGCAGGCCCGCTTGCGGGGGATCGAACTATACGCCATCCCCTAGACTACCTTCCTACTCACTTCCTCCTAGTCCGACCGCCCACGAGTATCTGAGTTTTCCGTTGCTATTGTGTCTGACGGATGAAGGTTCTCGATTTTGTCCAGCTTGGTGGGCCTAAGTGGATGGTAGGTGGAACCATCTTCGAGATGTGGCTGGGGGGACTGTGATCCTTGGCACAGCGATACTGTAGGGTGTCAGCGCAATTGGACACTATTGAGGCCTAGAAAACCGAAGAGGTTGGGGGTGGTAGAGGCTCCTTCAGAGGGGTAGATTAACCCTAAGTGAAAGGAGTCATTGATGACCCAGGTAGAGGATCAGGCCGGTCAAGCTGAGGAGCGAAGCCAGGAGACACGAAGCTTCGTGCGTCAGGTCCGTGCAGTGACCCGCCGTAAGTATACCCCTGAAGAGAAGATCCGCATCGTCTTGGAGGGGTTCAGACGGGAGACTACCGTTAATGACCTGTGCCGACGGGAAGGAATCAAACCCCACTCCTACTACCTACGCCTGGACCAAGGAGTTCATGGAAGCTGGGAAGGAGAGGTTGACTCGGGACAGTGTGCGTGATGCGACCCGGCAAGAGATAGAGCAGCTCAAGCGGGAGAACAGTGAACTGATGCAGCTGGTGGGTGAGTTGTCCCTGGAGTTGCACCGCTTCAAAAAAACAGCTCTGCCGCCCCTACACGACAACGGCACCGTCGCATGAGCGTAGTGGAACAATCGAAGGTCGTGGCTGAGGTGGAGCGACATGGTAGAGGGAAGAACAGGCGACTCAGGGAGCTTGGCATTTCCAGGAGCACGTATTATTGGTGGAGGTGGAGGCACCGGCAGGGTAGTTGGGAGGGTACGGAAGGAACTGAGAGGCCCTGGAATCGCCTGCGTCCAGAAGAGGAGGCAGTAGTGCTGGCGGCAGCCCGTGAGATGCCGCCCTGGCGAAG
Source organism: Dehalococcoidia bacterium (assembly GCA_965237935.1). GTDB lineage: Bacteria > Chloroflexota > Dehalococcoidia > Lucifugimonadales > CBDEGW01 > CBDEGW01. The sequence continues at coordinate 447,817 of CBDEGW010000003.1, forward strand.
CCGGCAGTTGGCGGCTTGGCTCTCCGACCACCGAGGCCTATCGGTCTCCGCCTCCACAGTCTATCGTATCCTGAGACGGGAGGGTCTGGTGAAACGGATCGAATACCAGTTGGCAGCGGGCAAAGAGTACCAGCACAAGACCACAGGGCCCCACCAGCTGTGGGCCACCGATGCCTCCTACTTCCGTGTAGTGGGCTGGGGCTACTACTACCTCGTGACGGTGATGGACGACTACTCCCGGTTCATCTTGGCCTGGAAGGTGCAACGGGACATGACGGCCAACTCCCTCATAGAGGTGGTCCAGGAAGCTGTTGACTCTACTGGTATGACTGATGTACCTCTGGAGGATCGGACCAAGCTCCTCTCAGATAATGGCTCAGGTTATGTATCGCGGGCCTTCCGCGAGTACATGCGGGTGGTGGGCATTCGCCACGTCCTGGCAGCACCCTATCACCCTCAGACCAACGGGAAGCTGGAGAGATATCACCGAACCCTGAAAGACGACATTAACCAGGTGCCATACGAGGTGGTGGACGACCTGGAGGCGGCCATCCGGGACTTCGTCGAGTTCTACAACTACCGAAGATATCATCAGGCGCTGAGGGTTGTAACTCCGGCTGACGTGCTGGAAGGCCGTCTGGAGGCAATTCTAGCCCAGAGGAAGGAGGTACAGCGAGAGACTTTTGACCGGCGGAGGCAGTACAATCAGGAGGTCAGAGAAACCCTCAAACCAGGAGCTTCTTCACCCCAATCTCTCGGACCCAGAACTGTCCAAAACCGCTGACACCCAACAGACAGATGCCTTGAGGATGCTACCTTGGAGAATGGACCACGAGGGACTGGGCCGGTGATGTCACGGTGAACAAAGCCCAGTTTGCCTATGTCGCTTAGCGATGCTACCTTCAACTCAACAGAGGATCCGCTGCCGGGAAGCCACAGTTGGGACTGGGACAAGGCATAGGCAGTTTGAGCTAGAGAATAGTCGGCCAAGCGTACTGCGCCCCAATTTCCCCCGTCTGGATCGCAAGGCGCGGTCAACACTTCACCGGTCAACTCATCCCCAACCACCAGGGAAGTCCCACCGTAAGGCCCGCCCTCAATATTCCTGGCATTATCACCACTCGCGATGTTGATTGCCACTGAACTGGCATGAGGAAAACTCCTGGGACGACGCATCAACGATATGAACTGAGCCCGTTGCGGCGTGGTCTCGGATGGTTCGATTTTGCGGGCGACCACTAGACATTCTGCCATACCGGTATCAGACGAAAACGACATATCACGGCCGTTGGCTGCGATACTCAGGACAGTCAAGTCTGCATAATCCCTCGCCAGCATTTGCCGGAAACCCTGCCACGACAAACCGGCGGCGGAGGACAAGGGCAAGACTAGGGCCAGTACGCCGCCTGGCTTAATCTTGCGATGGGCCAACGCCGCAAACCCGGAGGCAATGCCAGCGTTGCCGTGATAGCAGGAGTTTTTCCCCAGCTGGCTAATCCGGTTCCCCATTGACGTCTGGTCATTTGGCGTAGCGTCAAAGGCAGCGAAGGCAGGGTTGGTGATGTCGGCATGGGCTCCCTCGTGGTTCGTGGCCCTGGTAAACGGTGGGTTCATTATCACAAGGTCAAAGCCTTGGTCGGGGATGTCTGCGATTATTTGGGCTGCGGTCTCTTCGCCGACGCTCCCAGTGCGCATCGCCGGGTCGCTGGTGTTGAACAGTGAAGGAGCCGCGGAGGATTGCAGCAACTCCAGCGAGCCGATCTTCACAGTGCCGTCCGCTTGCCGCCCATAGGCAAGGGTGTAGAGGCGAGAGCTTCCGAAGCCGACCGACGGCTCAACTCCAGAGAGGGTGGAGCCGGTGATGTGGATGGCCGAAGGCATGACGTCGCAGCCGTACAGCACCTCCTCCATCATCGCCTGGTGCAGGCCGGTGGGGTTACCTCCGGCTCGGTGTTCGTGTCGGGCGGCAATCTGCTCGTATACCGCAGACAGCAGAGCGCCGGTCCCACAGGCGAAGTCGGCGATGCGAAGATTCCCGATAGCTCCAGGATCGGACCAGTCCACGCCGTCCATCTTGGCTACAGCCAACCGCGCCAACAGCGCTGCCGATGCGGGCAAGGTGTAGAAGGTCGCCAGATACTTCCGGTCGGCGATGAGCCGCTGGAAGATGCGCCCGGTCAGGTCGTGGGCATTGTCCACACCGGTGGCATTAACCGATTGGGCGGTGTCCCTCAGTCGCCTCAGAATCTTGGCTGCATCAGCCGATGGCAACTGGTCCAGGATGTCCTTGGCAATGGCGAATATGGCCCAGTAGTTGATATCCAGAATGTCGGCCCAAGCGGACAGCACTTCGCCCTTCGGGTTGGAGACGGTGTCGCCACACACCAAACTCAGGGGTTTGACTTTTTCATGAATGCCGGCAATGCGCTCGTGGAAGACCGTGGCGTTAGCGATGATGGCGCAGGCCATGCGGCGAGTCTGAGACACGTTGGCCATTCCCAAAAGGCGAGCTATAGACATAGTGATCCCTGAACGGCTCTCGTCCACCTCGTCCAAGAGCTTCGCAGCCCCGTCGATGCCTTCTTGCAGTGTGGTGGTTGCCTCGTCCACATCCCGCTGTGGAACGGACACCAATCGAACCAGATCGGCCAGGTCCTCAGCGGACCCGTCCAGCCAGCCGGACTCCGGAAAGCGATTCACGCCCCCGGCCTCTTCGGTGAAGACGCAGTAGGATAGGTTGGCATCAGTCAGCGCAGCTCGGAGGTCGTCGGCGTCGCCAACCTCGTCCGGATACCGGAGTGCGATAGCAGCTTCGATGAAGCGGCCATTAACTGCCACCTCCAGCCCAAGACGAGACTTTGCCTCCACTTCGGCGTTCACGGCGGGCATGTACTCCGCCTCGACCACAACGGGTGAGCAGCCGGGCGCCGTAATCAGGATGTCAGGGCGCAGCCCGGAGTGACCGGAGATAGTCTGGGTGTTTTCTGATCGCACGCGGCTACGAGACAGCATGCCCTGAAGCAGGCTACCCATGGCGTTGTTGGCGTTTGGCTCGGTCTGGCGTGGCATCTAATCTGTGGCTCTCTCGACCCTTGGCCGAATGTCAGCAGCGGAGTGAGGTGGACCCCATTACTACAGAGAAACGACTCCAGTTCCCTCCGCTCCAACATTTGCGGCAGGTCGTCTCTCTCCTCAACGAACTTCTTCCGTTCTGCCGTGTACATCCGCCGTATGGGTTCCTTGTCGGAGTAGGCGGGCGGCGTGACTTGGCCGGAGCCAAATGCGAATCTCAAGTCCTCTTGAGCAGTAAGGAGCAGCGTCATCAGCACGGCCCTAGGGGAAGGAGGTTGGGGGCCGCCGCGCCGACCACGGGCGCGGCGTCGAAGAATGCCCATGCGGGATCGACCTCTCCCGCCACCGCGTGCTTGGAGACTTCGGCGATGGGAAGGTCCACCTCGGCCAGGCGCCTTGCACTCTTTGGGGATCATGAGTCCTTTCGTGTGTGGATGGTCGTCTGCGAGCCGGGCGGAGTAATGATGTCGCACATGGGACCGTTGGCGCGGCTGAGCTTCCGGTCAAGCGTCACCAGCGGGCAATCCAGCGCCTCGGCCAGCGCCACGTACCAGGCGTCGTAGCTGGTCAGGTTGCTCCGCAATGCCCATACCCGCTCGGCGAAGGGGGAGAAGGGAAACAGCTCCAAGTCGAGCCGCAGCAGGTCACCGTGGGCGCTGGTGGCCTCTATGCGCGATATCTGATCGGCCCGTTCCAACCGGCGGAGGATGTTGCTGGCCTCGGCCAAGGCCAATTCCGGACCGGTCAGACTACCTTCGGCAAGTGTTGACTCCGCCCACCTGCCCTCGCGTCCCGAATCGACCAAGGCCGCGACCAGCACGGATGCGTCGACGACTGTCGTCACGCCCGGTCCGCGTCACGTGCGCGAAGGATGCGGGACGGTTGGACCCGCGTTTCCGCCACTGCCTTGCGGTCTCGAACTCCTCGCAACCACGCGCCTACGGAGGGCCGCGACGCGATACGCTCCAACTCGCAGCGTAGGAATTCCTGCATGGACTGGCGTTGAAGCGCCGCGCGCACCGCGAGTTCATCGCGGACTTCCTCGGGGACTCCTCTTATCGTGATCTGTACTGACATGAACGCATTATGACACTAATGACAGCGTTTGGCAACGCATTGTCGCCTCGGCGTCCCGTCTTCCGTGCGTGAGTCAGACACCGCCATTCTAGTCGTCGTATCCTACGCCACAGAAGAGTTCTTCCGCAGCCTGCTGGTGCAATAATGAGAATCCGGCGCCTGCCTTCCTCAGGAACCTTCGTGCTGAGGTTCAGTCTATCCCTGTAAACGTCGCTACGGGCACGGGGGCATCCATGTCCTCTAAACGACGGCTACAGCACGACCGTGGTTTATCCTGACGCCCGCCGCGTAGCCTGCAATGTCTCGGCGCACTGGATCCGATGCGCCACATTGAGGGGTAGCGCGGGATCTCCGCACTTTTACCACACGAGCTCTTCCAGTCGATTTCGCTCCGGAAACTAGTTGGTCCGAAGACCGCGTCCATCAACACCTTCAGGTAGCGGCTAGCGATGGACTCGTAGTGGAGGTAGCTGGAGGCGGTGGGCTTGAGCATGCGATTCAGCACCACCAGATGGTGGGGTATCGTGGCGAAATAGTCCATCGGCGTTGTCGCCAATGGACTGACGGAAGGTGGCAATCATGTCCACGACGTTGGTCAGCGTCCCAGATTCAGCATGATCTCCTGCTCATAGGCACGCCAGAACCCCGGTATCCAGCAAATGCAAGCGCCACCATAGCCAGCTTGGATGCCAGCATGTGCCACCGCCGTACGCCTTTGACCAGGAGGGGACGCACCGTCCCACAGCTGTGCTCCGTGCCTATCACAGAAGAGGTCAAGATGGCCACCAGGATGAGACCAAGACCCTGCCCCAAAACCAAAGAGAAAACAATGCTCCCAGGAGAGGTGATTAGACTGAACAAATCGCCCAGCTGCTCCTGCTGATTCGCCTTACTATCTTGGCATTGCCCTATCGCTCGTTGGGCCATCTGCTCCGCCTGGGCCTGACTGATATCGGGGAGTTTCTGGAATTCGCTGCTGAGGTCGGGGCCTCTCCCCTCTAACAAGTCGTCGCAGGCGATCTCCAAGGGCGGAGCACTCACAGACGTAACACTATACGTGGTGTCTGTGGTGTTTTTGGTATCGTTGAAGGCGAACCAGATCCCCAAAATGGCGATTTGAGTGACCAGAGCTAGGATTGCCAGGAGAATCCAGGGCATCCAGCGGCGGCGCAGCTTGAACCACTCCCAGCGGACCAGGCTCAACACCTCCACTATCATGCCTCCTCCACTTCGGCGTCCTTATCGTCTCCCGTAACGTCAAGGAAGTACTCCTCCAGAGAGAGCTTTATAGAGGACATTTCTCTGACGTAGATGCCGACCTGAGCAAGGGCGGCCGTCAGCTCCGAGGAGCGCTCCAGAGTGGCTGCGACCATCAGTGCCCCCTCATCTGCCTTCACTTCGTCTACCCAATCAAGGGCTGAGAGCACACCAATGGCCTGAGTGTCGTCTGTAGTGGTGAGTCGGACTGCGTCCTGCCCCTTCAGCAGATCCTGGACATTCCCTTGGGCAATGAGGCGTCCTCTTGACAGGATGGCGACGCTGTCGCACACCTGCTCCACTTCATGCAGAAGGTGGCTGGATAGAAGGACGGTGTGCCCGCTGCTACCCAATTCCCGTATCAGGGACCGCACCTCAGCCATGCCTGCCGGGTCCAGTCCATTGGTGGGCTCGTCCAGGAACAGCACTTCAGGATCTCCCAGCAGCGCATACGCGATGCCCAGCCTCTGCTTCATGCCCATGGAATAGGTGTTGAACTTGCTGTTGGCCCGCTCGGAGAGGCCCACCATCTCCAGAAGTCGGTCCAGCTCTTGGCTGGACCGATTACCGCCGATGCCCTGGAAATAGCGAAGGTTGTTGCGCCCGCTGAGGTAGGGGTAGAAGCTCGGCTCCTCCACAATCGCCCCAATGCGCCGGAGAGCGTCGGGGCGGACCCCCTCTACAGGGTCTCCAAAGAGGCATATGCTCCCCGAGGTGGCTTTTATGAGACCCAGGAGAATACCCATGGTGGTGGTCTTGCCGGAGCCGTTAGGCCCCAGAAGCGCAAAAACTTCACCACAGGGTACATGGAGGGACAAGTCGTCCACGGCCCGAATGGAGCCATACTGCTTGGTCAGACCCTGAGTTTCAATGACCCAATTCGCTTTACTGTCGATGATGCCTCACCTCCGTGCCCGTGACTACTCTACAGCACCAGCTTGAAACTCAGGGTGAAAGTTCTTTGATTTTTCCAGCTTGGTAGACGTAGAGATACTGTAGTTAGTAATAATACCATTTGGCCGTGAGGACGCCATATAGTCGTTGACGGCCCCTTCGGATACCGGACACCGTCGGAATGAAGTCAGGGGACCCTGTTCTATATATCCGAAGTGGACGGGTCGTGGCGCCATCACAGCTAATTGGTATAATATACCTCAGCAGGTGCCGTTGGCGGTTGAGACGAAGCCGGTGCGGAGCACCCTGCCAAGAGACAAAAGTTGGAACATCTTCAGAGGCGCGGGGTGGATGTCGTGGAGGTCACCGTCCACACGGACGACGATCTCAAGGCGCTGTTCCCAGAGGAACCAACCGTCAGGTAGAGGCCGAGGCGACTACGCCACTTCCAGAATAACCCCCGTGAGAGTTATGAATCTGCTAACGAGAAACAGGTGGAGCGGCTGGTGGAGACCTTCATCGAGGCTGTGCAGTCCTGCACCCCTGCCATGCGCCGGAGACTCGTAGCCGTCCTGAAGGGCATTGACACGCTGGAGTCTTGCTACCCGGTTCCCCCGCCGCAATCAGACCAAGACAAGCCCTGAACGACGCGCACCCCAGTTCCGTTTGCTAGTTCATACCCTGCAAGCAAACGGAACCGGGTGACGTGATACTCTCTGGAGACTAGGAGGACAATTTGACTGGCCGATGGACGCAAACCTACGGGGATGCCCAGAGGTGACAAAGACTATCTACCTGGCTAATCCTTACGGATTCTCTGCCCAGCAGAAGATGATGCTTCTGCCTCCCATAGTGTCGGCTCTGGAGGAGCTTGGGTTGGAAGTTTGGGAGCCGTTCGCTCGGAACAACCAGGTGGACTTCCTGGAGACAGGGTGGGCGTATCGAATTGGCCAAAGGGATTTCGAAGACGTGGCGGCGGCAGACGCCATATTCGCCGTAGTCAATGGCGTTCCTCCAGACGAAGGCGTGATGGTGGAGTTAGGCATGGCGGTTGCGCTGGGGAAGCCCACGTTCTTATTTCGAGACGATTTCCGTCGCGCTGCCGACAGTGAGCAGTATCCTCTGAATCTGGTGCTGTTCACCGGACTACCCCAGGAGGGTTGGCAGGACTACTTCTACACATCGGTAGAGGGAATAACCTCGCCGTATAAGGCGCTGGCACGATGGGCCATGGATGCAGAATCTGTCAGTCAGTAGCTGTAGGCACCGCGGTAGGTGTCGCGGTCGGCTCTGGGTCGTCGCATCCCGCCGTGGTTAACGTCAGGAAAACCAACAGCCCCCCTAATCATACCGAGGGTCGCCCCACAATTTTCTGTGTCAACTCGCATCCTTCACGGACGGCGACTCCTTCTCGTCGCCATCCACAAGGAGCACACAGCGGGCCCGACTACCTCGATCATCCTTACCAAGTTGGTTCAACCATCCACACTATCCTATCCTTTGACCCCGGTGCGCCACCCAACTGCTTCGGACGCAGGCTGAGATCGTCATCAGTCCGACAACCTCCCCTCCTGGCGCAAATAGATCCGCGCCAGCCGCAGCTCATCATAGGTACATTGTGCGCCCAGGAACTCCCGGACGGGTCTGAGAAAATCGCTGCCGCAGACGTCGAAGGCCGCCCCTATGTTGTCGAGCTTTTCGGCCGACGGCAGCAGGTGTTCCAAGTCCAGGATTAGGCCCTGCCCGGCCATGCGTTCCAGGTGGCCGATGATGGTAGTTTCCACCAGACTTCGTCGCTGGGCGATCTGGCTGATGGACAGTCTTTGCTCCAACAGCGATTTGGTTTCCTCGTAGGTCGCTCCCCGGCGACTCTCCGGCCATTTTCGCTCTCCAGATATTTCTCCCGGCTGTTGACGCTTTACCGATACGCCGGTCCGGTCCGGCAAGCCGTTGACCTCGGAGTAGCTGCGGATAACCTCCAGGAACTCCGGTCCGTACTGCTCCAGCTTGACCTCCCCCACCCCGTGGATACGGGAGAATTCTTCCATGCTCCGGGGGAAAGCTGCGGCCATGTGACGGAGGGACACATCTCCGAAAATCACGAAGGCCGGAACATCCCGCACATCGGCCAGCCGCCTGCGCAATGCGCGCAGTTCCTCGAACAGGACCTCATCGTATTCCATCGGCGCTGCCGGGGAACCGCCCAGGTTGGGTCCGTTCCCCGGCGCATAGCCTGCGTAGGCGGTCCGGGGCAGAGGCAGGGTCACGCTTTGGCGTCCCTGTAGAAGCTGGCGTCCTCCGTCGGTGACGGCCAGGGTTGGGTACTCCCCCCCGCTTCGTACCAGCAGCCTCCTCGCCTGCAGTTGGCCGATAATCTCCCTCAGTCCGGGGCGCCCAACATCTTTGGCGATGCCGTACACGCTCAGCCGGTCGTGGCCCAGTTCCAGGATTCGTTTCTCCCTGCTTCCGCTCAGTACCTGGATGATGTGGTTTGCCCCGAACCGCTCGCCGGTGCGGACTACCGCCGAGAGTATCTTCTGGACGATTTCCGTGGCGTCAAACTCCTCCCGGGATTCCAGGCAAACGTCGCACGCGCCGCAGTTTTCTTCCGGCCATCGCTCCCCGAAATACTCCAGGATGAACCGGCGCCGGCAGCTGGGCACTTGGGCAAACTCCACCATCTTAGCCAGCTTTTGCCTGGCGTTCCGCTGCTCTACTGCGTCCTCAATCTGATTGATGAAATAGTCCTGCTTGGCCTTGTCGGCATAGCTATAGAAGAGGACGCACTCGCTGGGCAGCCCGTCCCTGCCGGCCCGGCCCGTCTCCTGGTAGTAGCCCTCCAGGGATCTGGGCAGGCTGTAGTGGACCACCAGGCGGATGTCGGGCTTATCTATCCCCATGCCAAAGGCGATGGTGGCGACGATGATGGGTACCCGGTCGCGAATGAAGTCTTCCTGGGTCCGACGACGCACCTCGGGGTCCAGCCCGGCGTGGTAGGGGCAGGCTGACAAGCCCCGGACGTTCAGGTCCCTGGCCAGGTCCTCGGTCTCCTGCCGGGAGAAGCAATAGATAATGACGGACTGGCTCCGTCGCTGATCAAGCAGCGATGTCAGATGTCCCCAGGAGCTCGCCTTGGGCTGAACCGAATAGGTGAGGTTTGCCCGGTTGAAACTGGACAGAAAGACCCGGCCCTGCTGCAGGCCGAGCTGGCCGATGATGTCCTCCCGCACCCGTTCCGTCGCGGTGGCGGTCAGGGCAATCACCGGCACCGACGGGAAGTCCTGTCTCAGCTGCCGCAGGTTGCGGTAGTCGGGCCGAAACTCGTGGCCCCACTCGGAGATGCAGTGGGCCTCGTCGATCGCGATGAGGCTCAGATTCAGGCTGTGGAGGAAACGGCGGAACGCGGGTAGGGCCAGCCGCTCCGGGGCCACGTAGAGAATCTTGACCAGGCCCCGACGGACCTGCGCCTGCACGTGCTCTATCTCCGATGCCGGCAGGGAGCTGTTGATGAACCGGGCGGCGATACCGTTGGCGTTCAGCGCGTCCACCTGGTCCTTCATCAGGGCAATCAGTGGCGAGATTACCAGGGTGATGCCGTCAAAGATGAGGGCCGGCAACTGGTAGCAGAGGGACTTGCCCCCGCCTGTTGGCAGCAGCGTCAGGCTGTCCCGCCGGCCCAGGACGTTGCCTATTATTTCTTCCTGCAGGGCCCGAAAGCTGTCGTATCCGAAGCGGGCTTTGAGGATAGCAAGCGAAGCGGTATTGTCCATGGGTCGGCGAACCTTTCCTTGCTTGATAACTCCCTCGGTCGGGGAAAGGGAGACGAGAGTTATTTTATTCCTTACTTCGGTCGGGGTCGACCTTAATCAGTGCATCCGTCATCTTCTAGCTACAAGGAGGTTAGGTTGCTCATCAAGCTGGTAGATCCTGCATGAAAGGTAAGTGGCAAATGAGGATATTCGGAGCGATAATGATTGTGCCCTTACTATTAGCGGACTTGGCATTCGGGTCTGGAAGCCCGGCGCTGGCCGTGGGCGCTGGAGAAGTCGTGCTCTCCAAGATTGACCTTGCCGACTCCCCTGGAGTAGTACGAGAGGTTGTTGATCGGTTCGAGCTCTATAGCGGCGTCTCCGCAGCGCGGCGTCGGGGCACTTCACCATAGGCCCGAGACCTGTGCAGGGACAGCCAGTTCCCGGACCGCGTTGCCAAGGCAGATGGCCACGTGCTGACGCGGCCTCACGGTTGGAGTTGAGGAAAACGATTGGAGGAAGACGTCAGCCGGCAAGAGAAACTGCTCAGATAGCCATAGACCAACGCGGGGCTGCTCTTCTGGGTGCAGTCCCCCCTCCACATCCCAAACCAAGTGGCTGGAAGCTTCAGCTTCATTGCCTACCCGGAACTTTTCAGATCGACCGCCCAAGAGTAGCTCAGTTTTTGGTGTCGATTGAGAAATGGGGATGGTGTAGCAGATGATTGCTCTCTTGGTGTAGACCTGTATCTCCGCGACGATTGTGCCCAGGAAGTCCCTGCTCTCCCGGGTGCTGTCCGCCGCCAGGACCACTTCCCCGGCATCAGCACCGCCGCCGGGTGATACTGACGAGAGAACCCAGCCTGGGCCGGGATCAGCGTGAGGGGCGCGAGGCGCTCCCAGTAAATAGACAAGCACAGGGCCCAACGAGCCGGCGGACGCCAACGCCACAGGCATCACCTCCACCCACTTGACCTCACCCCACGCGCACCGGAATCGCAGGGAAACCGGAGGCGGAACCATCCCGACCGTGGCGTAGCGCAGACATGAGTAGCCCCTATGGAGTGAAGCAAGAACAGCGGACGCAGCGGTCCAGACCACGGACCACGGACCACGGAAGCATGAGAACAAGGTGTCCCGGTACACCCGGGGCGAGGTTACATGGGAGGAGCTGAAGGGGATGGGATAGTCCCTGCTTCCAGTCCTGCACTGAATTGGCGCCCATCACATCGAGCAGTTAGGTCACATGACAGGGCAAAGCTAAACAGCCGCAGGCGCTAAAAAGACCACATGAAGCGATCCAGCGATAACAACTGAGGGGCATGCCTGGTACTGATACAGGAGGGGATTACAATACTCGCAGGTAGGTTAACCAGCTTGAACAAAGTCCCCACATCCGTAGCTGAGTGGCGATTAAACTTCTCGCCAGCACTGACCTAAATGCAATTGGAGGTTCCTAACTCTCTGGTGTAGCAGGTCCGCCATTTAATTTCCTGCGAAGGTGAGCGTTCTGTTCAACCAATGATCCGATTGACGAGTGGTCAAATCCGATGAGGCTCAACAGATGGAGTTGAAGTAGAGCTTCCATTTCCCTGTACAGTGCAAACAACTCATCTGGTCGGTCAGCTCTCTTCTTTGTGGTTTCCGCGTCGTAATGAGTAAGATAATTCCTGGTATCGCGAATCCTTCTGATGAAAGCCTCCCGTTCACTGCAATTGCTACCGAACCAACTGGCAAAAGGTTCAACGAGTCTCTCAATACGGCTTTTGAAGCTCAATGGTTCGCATACTGCAGCTTTTCCCGGACCCAGTCCTGGATGTCAGCTGGACAGCTTTTCCTGACTAAATCAATCCGATCTCTGAAGTCCTTAACTGGCATCTCAGTTTCGTCGGAGCTTCTTCTATGAAGTGTTTCAAGAGCTTGAGCCAGCCAAAGAGCTTTCGTCTCCAAATATGCCTGGGTTTGTGTTCTTGAAGCAAAATACAAATCAAGCGCGGGAGCGAAGGTGTCATAGCTATCGAACCATTTGGTAACCACGTCGCCAATCCGATCGGCCACGTCTGGATAAAGAAATAAAGCACGATGCCACTGGATAGATGGACTGCGGTCAATCAAGGGTGGGAATTGACTATATACCCTAACCGGGTGCTGCCATCGTTTATCGTCGTTTGTCTCTTGATCCAAATACCCTGTCATGGATTGTATGCCGACATCCTCGTCAAGCGCCAAGGATAAGAAATTACACAGCCTGACAGCGATGGACGAGAAATACTCTACGGACTGAGGTCGCTCCGATCTCACACGAACCAACGATGTCTGTTTGACCGCCATCTCAGTAACCGGAATGGCTACATTTGGAAAGGACAGGCTGAAAATGAACTCAAGTTGGTCGCCGCTGGAGAGAGTGAGGAGAATGTCATCAGGTTTGTGGAATCGAATGGAGTCGCTCGTGTTTTCAGCACCCTCTTCGAATTCGAGCTCTGAGATAGGATGGGAAAAACGGACACCAAAGTCGGATAAGATAGAGCGACGGAGGTGTCAGTATGAAAGGTGTCCCTCAAGGAAGATACACGAGGGAATTCCGCCAGGAAGCAGTGAAGCTGGTAACGGAAGAGAGGCTATCATTGCCGGAGGCAGCCCGCCGGTTGTCCCTGGCGCCATCGACGTTAGGGTACTGGGTGAAGGCACAAAGGGCCGGCAAACTGGGAGATGTCGGCAAGACGTACAGGCCCTTGACTGAAGTAGAGATGGATTTGGCCCGGACTAAGAAGGAACTGGCGGAAGTGAAGATGGAGCGGGACATACTAAAAAAAGCGGCCGCATACTTTGCCAAGGAGTCGCTGCCCGGTACGCGGCGATGAATGAGTTGCGGCTCAAGTATCCAGTCCGGATGATGCGACGGATTATGAATGTATCGGCCAGCGGCTACTATGCGTGGGTGGACCGGCCGCTGTCCAAGCGGGCACAGGAGGAAGTGCGGCTGGAGCTGGAGATAATGGCGGCCCACCAGCGGAATAGACAGACCTATGGCCCGGAACGGTTACAGCGCGATCTGGCGGAGCATGGCGTTCGGGTGGGTGTTTGCCGGATCAAGCGGATCCGGCAAAAGCTCGGCATACGCTGTAAACAGAAGAGGAGATTCAAGACTACCACTAACTCCGCGCACAGACTGCCAGTTGCGGATAACTTGTTGGGCCAGCAGTTCAAGGTCAGTCAGCCCAACGCCGTGTGGGTGAGTGACATCACCTATATACCGACTGATGAAGGCTGGCTATACCTGGCGGGCCACAAGGACCTGTTCACCGGAGAGCTCGTGGGCTATGCCATGGGAGAGCGGATGACCAGGAATCTGGTTAGTCAGTCTCTATTCCGGGCGCTGAGAGCCAAACGCCCCGCGAGGGGACTGATGCATCACTCTGACCGGGGCTCTCAGTATTGCTCCCAGGAGTACAGAAATCTTATGGAGCGCTCTGGCCTGAGATCATCCATGAGCGGGAAAGGGAACTGTTTTGATAATGCGCCGATGGAGAGCTTCTGGGGAACACTCAAGCAGGAGCTAGTCCATCACCGTCATTATCGAAGTAGACAGGAAGCAATTCGAGATATTACAGAATATATCGAGATCTTCTATAACAGGCAGCGCCGCCAGGCCAGGCTGGGATTCCTGTCACCTGCGGCCTTTCAACAAAGATTCTATGCAGGATTACTCGCAGCTTGAAAGGTTTGGTGTCCACTATTGCCATCCGACCCCACTCTCCAATGCCTGAGATGGACAACCAAGCATCAAGTCCGTCCACTGAAAAGCTGAATTCAGAAAAAGACGCTTGCTCTTTCTTTCCATACTCCACACCGAGAAAGGCAAGAGAAGCATAAAAGGTAGATCTGAACAGACCACTTGGTAATACCATATTTGAACTTTGCCGAAAACAACCGTCAAGGGTTATTCGACCACCTTTTTCAACTGTTCCTACGATCCGTTCTAAGTCAGAATCTCCGTCTCCTGAACGGGGCGTCGCCCGGGCACCCACCCTACTGAAGACCGATGGCGGATTGCCAATAACCCCTGCGAATTCGACCGTGATCTCGCTTGTCTCGCTAATCCTGAGAACACCGGACAAACCTGTCTCGGGTCGTTCAGGCAGCCAAAACATCCCCGTCGTTTCTATTGGTTCAGCAAGTCTCATACGAAGGTCTCCTCTGATTCCGGCCCAAAATTACTCCAGGATCAGCATCCGAGCTTGGGGGTTCGGTGCGGCCGCCATCAACGCGTTGACTTTTGTCGTCTCCAAGAGCTATAGCCGAATTCCGCGGCCGCTCGAGCCCCCTCCCTCCAATTAGCTATTCTATCCCCAGCTTCCTTCGTAAGGGCGGATATCGGGTCGCCATATTCCTGATGTGGTCACAGTCGATCTCCAAAAGACGAAGCAAGTGTAGCTGCACTAGCAGGCTGCTGAAAAACCCTGGCACGGACCGCACAGACGTCAAGGGGAGAAGATAGCTGGGTACAATATAGGAAACAGCTGTGGAGGTGGCGGTGGTGGTGCGCGGACGACATGAACCACAGGTAACCATGTTGGCCTTCATTGACCTGGAGACGCGAGTGCCTCCCGATCATCCGCTGCGGGTTATCAAGAAGCTGGCTGACCAAGCCCTGAAGGCGCTATCCCCGGACCTGGACCGGATGTACGTCGACGTAGGCCGGCCTTCGATTCCTCCCGAACGACTGCTGAAGTCTTCACTACTGATTGCCCTGTACTCGGTGCGTAGCGAACGGGGCTTCTGCGAACAACTAGACTACAACCTCCTCTTCCGCTGGTTTCTGGGGATGAACCTGGTTGAGCCCAGCTTTGATGCCACCACCTTCACCAAGAACCGGGAGCGGCTCCTGAAGCATCGGGTGGGCCAGGCCTTGTTCGACGAAGTGGTACTGGAAGCGGACCGGTGGGGCCTGCTGTCGGACGAGCACTTCACCGTGGACGGAACATTGATTGAGGCGGCCGCCAGCCTGAAGAGCTTCAAACCCAGGGACGGTGACCCACCCAAGACGACAGACGATGACCAGGGCAATCCCTCGGTGGACTTCCATGGAGAACGGCGTAGCAATGGCACCCATCAGAGCACCACGGACCCGGAGGCCCGGCTGCTGCGCAAGGGGAAAGGCAAGGAAGCCAAGCTGGTATTCATGGCCCATGCCTTGATGGAGAACCGCCATGGGATGCTGGTGGACTTCCAGACTAGGTTGCAGCAAGTTGTATGAGGGGGCGAAATCGGTAGAATCGGGTGCGAGGTTCGCGACCGACGAGAGAGACGCGGAGGATATACGTCGACTCCGGCTCAGGTCTCGGCTGCGCGACCCGGAGGAGACGCCGGTGCGGGCACCGTCGGCGATGCACCTGGACATAGACCAGCCAACAGTGAGGGCATTGAGCAGCATCGGGAAACTCAGGAAATCGCGCCTTTGGCCGCTACTTTGAGCCCAGCCAACACTTCGGGGTAGGGACGATGCGTCAATACCTACATCCCCTTATTGGCCCCAGACGATGATAGAGGGAATCCAGCCTTGGGTACTGCTAGGACAACGCCAGCCGTGGGGAATGTTGGCGGATGGCAGTCGGGTTTGGCGGATGGCAGTCGGGTTTGGCGGATGGCAGTCTGGTACGGACAATCAATAATGATATATAATATGTATGCAAAAGGAGGTGCTCACATGGGTGCGAAGTCTCATATCTCCAAGTGGGGCACGAGCCTGGCCGTCCGGATTCCCAAGCCCATCGCCGAGCAGTGGGGTGTTCAGGAAGGCTCGGCCATAGAGATTGTCCCTCGGGGCGACCAAGTCGTATTGCGGAAAAGGTCCTATGACCTGGCCAGCATGCTGGCCCAGATGAGCCCCGACAATCTTCATTCCGAGCAGGACTCCGGTCCGGCCCAGGGCAGCGAAGAATGGTAGACCGGGAGTATGTTCCCGCAAGGGGGGACATCGTGTGGCTGAGCTTCACGCCCCAGGCCGGGCATGAACAGGCTGGCCGCCGGCCTGCCCTGACGCTGAGCCCGGAAGGTTACAACGAGAAGACCAGCCTGGCGCTCTTCTGTCCGATTACGTCAAGCGCCAAGGGATACCCCTTTGAAGTCCTCCTCCCCGCGACAGGCAGCGTCTCGGGAGTTGTGCTGGCAGACCAGATCAAGAGCTTGGACTGGCGGGCAAGACGCGCCCGTTTCGAGAGCCATGCCCCACGCCAGGTTGTCGGGGAGGCGCTGGAGAAGATCAGTATCCTCTTGGAGTGATGGCATGAAACCGGCGGTAAGGGCCTGACATGCCCGGCAATCTGTTCACGAACTACTTCCTGACCGAAGGCATAAAGGCGACCGCCGAGTGGCGGGCGTCCATCTCGGACTCGACGGCATTTGCCGTATTTGGGGATGGCGTTCGTCAACAATACGATGCGCTGAGCGGCTCCGAAGGCCCCAACGAGGCCGTCACCGAGCAGGAGCTGATTCGCCCGGTCCTGGAGCTCTTGGGATGGGCCGACTATCTTCCCCAGCAGGGGACAACCCGCAACGAGGACATCCCCGACTATCTCCTCTTCACCGATGCCGCATCCAAGGAGCGCGCCGCCGGGAGAGCCAACCCTGAGGACCGATTCCGGGACGCCATCGTGGTGGAGGAGAGCAAGCGGTTCGGTCTCTCCCTCGACGCCCGCGACAGGGACACCGGACGCCAATCCAGGACGCCCCACGGCCAGATTCTGCGGTACCTCTCGATGGCTGACATCGAGTCGGAGAGCCGTATCCGGTGGGGATTCCTGACCAACGGGGGACTGTGGCGTCTCTATGACTACCGCGCCCGCCCACGCGCCACCGGCTACTTCGAGGCCCATCTCGGAGAGATGCTGGAGTCCGGCGGCGAGGACGGGCTCCACCTCTTCTACCTGCTGTTCCGCCGCGATTCCTTCACCCCGCAGCAGGGGGCCACGACCAGCTTCCTGGAAGCGGCGCTAGCCCAGGGGAGGCGGTACGAGGAGAAGGTGGCCCAGGACCTGTCCAGCGTCGTATTCGAGAGGGTCTTTCCCAAGCTGGTGCAAGCCCTGGCCGACGCCACCGGCGAAGATTTGTCACGCGTCCGTCACGCAGCCCTCATCCTTCTCTACCGGCTGCTCTTCGTGCTCTACGCCGAGGACCGGGGGCTGCTTCCGGTAAACGACCCGCGATATGAAGACTACGGCTTGCGGAAGCCGGTCCGCGACCACGTGGCGCACAGGATGCAAGGCAGCGCCGTCTTCTCCGCCAGCGCCTCCAGCTACTACGATCACCTGATGACGCTGTTCCGCCAAATCGACGAGGGCGACGAGTCCATCGGTCTGCCGCCCTACAACGGCGGCCTGTTTGCGTCCGAAGCCGCTCCATTGCTCAAGACGGCCCGCCTTACGGACAAGATCGTCGGCGACATCATCTACGACCTGAGCCACACGGAGACAGAGGGCGCACGCCACTTCGTCAACTACCGGGACATGTCCGTGCAGCAACTAGGCTCCATCTACGAGAGGCTCCTGGAACGCGAGCCTGTCCGAGACGACAATGGCGGGATCGTAGTGCGTCCCAACAGCTACGCCCGCAAGGACAGCGGCAGCTTCTTCACGCCTCAAGAGCTCGTCGACCTGATCGTTGACCGGACTCTGAAGCCGCTGGCCGAAGAGCGCCTGAAGGCGTTCGAGGACAAGTCGGAGGAGTTGAGGAGCGACCACCGTGCCATCGCCGAGCGACATGCCGAGTTGCTTGCGCTGGACCCGGCCGAAGCCGTACTCGACCTGAAGGTGCTGGACCCGGCGATGGGAAGCGGTCACTTTCTGGTCACCGCCGTCGACTTCCTATCGGACTACATTGCGGAGGTAGCGGAGTACGCGCCGGCGGTGCCGGAGTGGCTGGACGGCGACTACTCCTCCCCTCTCGTGGAGCGGGTGGCGGCAATTCGGCGGGACATCCTCCAGCGAGCCCAAGCGTCGGATTGGGTCATGGACGAGGCCCAGTTGACCGACCAATCCATCATCCGGCGGATGGTCCTGAAACGCTGCATCTACGGCGTGGACAAGAACCCGCTGACCGTTGAACTGGCGAAGGTGTCGCTGTGGTTGCACAGCTTCACCGTTGGCGCTCCCCTCTCCTTGTATGTTGGTTCTGGTGTGTGACAATCACTTCACTTAGGTGGATCGGGGTGCGGCAGACCGATGCGGCCCTGGTCGTGGTAGACCGCAAAAAAGCGAGGGTCGCCGCACCCCCCACAGGTTAGAGCCCGAACAGTTGCCTGGGCCAATCGAGCCCGTATCGTGCAAGGAAGGGCCAAAGCTTCACACAGGAGGTATGGATGGAACAGGAAGCGAGATTCGTAGGCATTGATGTCTCAAAGGCGAAGGTGGATGTCGGCGTCCGGCCTACGGGCCAGAGATGGGTCGTCTCCTACGACGAGACCGGGATCGGGGAACTGGTCTTCCAGTTGGTGGATCTGAGTCCCGCCCTGGTCCTGCTGGAGGCTTCGGGTGGTCTGGAACTGCCCTTGGTGGCAGCCCTGGCAGCTGCGGCGCTGCCCGTAGTCGTCGTCAACCCCCGTCAGGTTCGAGACTTCGCCAGGGCCACCGGGACGCTGGCCAAGACCGACACTCTGGACGCGGCGGTCCTGGCCCACTTCGCCGACGTCATTCGTCCCTCCGTGCGCCCTCTGAGGGACGCCGAGGCCCAGGTCTCAACTCTCTGACTGCCCGCAGACACCAGGTGATGACCATGCTGGTCTCGGAGAAGAACCGGCTGGGTACCGCCATCAGCGCCGTCCGCCCCCGCATTGAGGCTCATATCGCCTGGTTGGAGCAGGAGCTGGACGACCTGGACGAGGGGCTGCGCCAGACTCTCCGCCAGAGTCCCGTGTGGCGGGAGAGGGATGATCTCCTGCGCACCGTTCCCGGCGTGGGAGAGCAACTCTCCCTCACTCTGATGGCCTACCTGCCGGAGTTGGGCACCTTGGACCGCAGGCAGGTCGCCGCCCTGGTGGGCGTGGCTCCCTTCAACCGGGACAGTGGCATCCTGCGAGGCAAACGCGCTGTCTGGGGCGGGCGCTCCCGAGTGCGGGGCGCCCTTTACATGGGGACGCTGTCCGCAACCCGCTACAACCCCGTCATCTGCGACTTCTACCAGAGGCTGCTGGCGGCTGGCAAACCGAAGAAGGTGGCCCTCGTCGCGTGTATGCGCAAACTGCTCGTCATCCTCAACTCCATGCTCAAACATCGCTCTCCCTGGCGAGGCATAACTCCGGCAGCTGTGAGTCATTCCTCTTGACTTTAAACACAGTTGCTTCCTGGACCACCACCTGCGCTGCGGCGACTCCCTGGTCGGTCTCCGCGTTCCGGAGGCCACGGCGGAGTTGAACCGGCTTGGGGGCCTGTTCGCAAGCTCCGCCATAGCTGGCGCGGAGGCCGCCACCAGTGGGATGCAGCGCATAGAGGAGATGTCGGACGCGGACGTTGCGGAGGTGCGGGAGTCGGCCGAGTTATTCCGTGGAGTCGAGGACACGACGGCCGACCTTCGAGGCCTGCTTGATTTCCTGTGCGGCCTGCGCTGGCTGACCTCTGACATGAGGGGAAAAGCGCACGCCGCGCTCGAGACTCCTCTTGTTGAAACCCTAGGTAGTCGGCCTAACGATGCGTACAGTCTCCTGGCGCGGGGTCCTGACGCCGTTGGGGACGAAGAGACTGGCGGCGATGACACTTCCTGGTCAGGGTTCAAGGAGTTGTGGAGCGATGCCCGGTGCATCGCGGACCGCGAAGGCTTCCTGCATTGGGAGGCGGCCTTCCCCGGCGTCTGGCAGCGGTGGCAGGAAGAACAACCGGTTGGCGGTTTCGACGCCGTCATCGGCAACCCGCCGTGGGACCGCATCAAACTCCAAGAGGTGGAGTGGTTCGCCACGCGCTCACCGGAGCTGGCTCTGGCCCCGACAGCGGCCGCACGGAAAACTGGCATTCAACAACTGCGCGACAAGGGCGCGCCTCTGGCGGGCGCATTCGACGCCGCGAAGGAACGAGCAGATAAGCTGGGCGAGTTGATTCGCGCGTCCGGGAACTATCCCCTGTTGGGGGGCGGCGACATCAACCTCTATTCGCTGTTCGTGGAGCGCGCCATGGGGTTGATCAAGCTGGACGGATTCGTCGGGCTTCTCACTCCGTCGGGCATATACGCCGACAAGACGGCGGCCGCCTTCTTCAAGTCCATTTCCACTAGCGGACGAGTGGGCGGCCTGTTCGACTTCGAGAACAGGCGACTCGGAACAGGGCTGCCGCCCTTCTTCCCCGATGTGGACTCCCGGTTCAAGTTCTGCGCCCTGATATTCGGCGGCACGGAGCGGCGGTTCGACGAGACCGAGTGCGCCTTCTTCCTCCACGACACCCGGACCATTGAGAAGCCGGAGCGCTGCTTTCCACTGGCCCCGTCGGACTTCGCCCGTGTGAACCCGAACACCGGCACCGCGCCCATATTTCGCACGAGGCGGGACGCGGAGATCACCCGCCGCATCTACGAGCGGCATCCTGTGCTGGTAGACCGTTCTCTAGCAGCCCGTCCGAGGATTATCTAGCGGTGCTTGCGGGTCAGCGCCAATGGATCGCGACAACTAATTTTGCCGGTTGCCCCAGCCGGCCCCCAGATAGCTTTGCGAATAGCGCCGTGCTCACTACCTCGGCAAAGTTCCTGATGCGTTGGGCTGGCCCATCGGCCCGTGCTTTCCTGTGCAGATTGACCCCAAAGCGGAACAGTTTGAGCAGGTTGTGGCCGGTGCAGATCAGCGACCATTCGCCGTTCACCTTCTCCAGTCCCCGCAGCAGGAACTGCCGGAATCCCCGGCCCTGCTTGATCTGGCCGAATACCGGCTCCACAGTTTGCATCCGCAAAGCGTAGCGCTGCCGACCCCGCTTGGTCTGTAACTTCCGTCGCATCCGGTCCCTGGGAGACAGATGGCTGGGTATGCGACCTCGGGGCGCGGGTGGCACAACCCGGCCGTGGCGGGTCTGCTCCGGCGCGACGAACGGGTCCACGCCCAGAGCATAGAGCTCGTCGACTGCCTTTGCCGAGTAATAGCCAGCATCGGCGGATACTTCCCTGGGGACTGCACCGACGTTGTCGATGGTCTCCTCCATCATCGCCGCAGCTTGTTGCTTATCCGAAGTCTGGTTGGTGGCCCGCGCCGCCACGATCACCTGGTGAGCGCTGTCCACCACCGCCTGACAGTTGTACGCTTGCAGGAAGTCCTTTCCTCCAGGTGCGGGGATGATGCGCGACTCGGTATCGGTGAAGTTACGCTGGGCCTTGTCGTCGGGCACCCCCGGGTGATTACCACCTTCGGCCTCGGCCTGTTCGGCAGCCGCCTGCGCCTCGGCTTCCAGCGCCGCCATGGCTTCCCGTATCTTCTCCAACCGACGCTCTCGAAAGGCCAACTCCTGCGGCAACTCATCTCCACGCTTGTCTTCGCCGTACCGCCGGTCTTCCTCATCATCCGCTGCCTGGGCCTGTCGCAACAACTCCGCCACCTCCGCCGCCAACTGCGCTGCCTTCTCCTTCATCCGTTGGTAACTCATCGCCTTATGCTTCGATGCGTTGGCCTTGACCTTCGTGCCGTCCAGCGCCACGTGCCCCAGCTTCACCAGCCCCGCCTGCTGACACAACGCCAGTACCTGTACGAACAGGCCCGACAGCGCATCCACATTATCCTTGCGAAAGTCGGAGATGGTCCGGAAGTCCGGTGTGTTGTTCGCCGCCAACACCCTGAAGGCGATGTCCTCGTGGAGACGCTGGGCGATGCGGCGTGAGGACGCCACCCCCACGCAGTAGCCGTAGAGCAACACCTTGACCATCATCCGTGGATGATACGGCGGCCCGCCACGCCGTTCCCGCTCGTAGCGAGCGGTGACCTCCGACATGTCCAACTGGTCCACCACGTCGGATATGAAGTAGGCCAGATGGTCGTCAGGCAGCCACTCCTGCAACGCCGCTGGCAACAGCAACTGCTGGTCGGGTTCGTAGGGAAGGTAGGTCTTGCTCATCAACGACTCCCCGCTACTGGGCTGGGCCCATCATACCCCCAAATACTCGCCAACCGTGTTTCTCGGACGGGCTCCTAGGGCCCGCCAAGAACGATCGACTGGCCGTAAAATGTCCGCGTGTGGCTTGCAAGACCGACGGGTATGCCATCGCCTGCCACCACCACGGTGCCCCAGTTGGAGGAAGGGTGTGTAGTCCCCGTGCAGTGCGACGAGATGGTCCGGCGCGTTGAGACTCGGGCTGGCGTAGGTCTCCTTTACTACGAGCTCGCCGCCGTCCTCGTCACGGCTCAGGAGCAATACTGGCTCCCCAGGCGCTACGGTCCGGCGCTCCCCAGGTGCCAGGGCGAGGCCCTCAGCACCCACGCTAAGCAGCGCCGCGCCGGTGCGGACGTCGAAGCGCTCAAGCTCAGCGGTGAAGACGCCACGACCGGATACCGTCACCGACAACGAAGCGATTTCCTCTCCATGGGGTCAAGCACGGTGAGCACAGCGCCATCAGAAACGACTAGCCCCTGCTGGACCCGAGTGCGGCCGCTCGCCCGCTCGACGCTCACACGCACCACGGCGTCCTGCCAGGCCTCGACGGACGCTGGCAGTGCGGGTGGCGGCAGATCGGGGTAGGCTACAACTCCCGCCGACGGCCTTTCTGGCGTAGGGGTTGGGAACGGCGTGGACGTCGGCCTCTTCGTCAGGTCTGGAGTAGGGGCCGGCTCTGGGGCGTGGTAGGTGCAGGCGTTCACGAGGGCACTGGACAACGGCGGCGTGCCCTCTTCCGAAAACGGCTGCGTACTAGGAATCTGTCGAGTTGCAGATGGGGTGGCGGTGGAACAGGCTGCCAGTACAAGAACCAATAACCCAAGGATGATGAGGATCAGAAGTGATATGATCCTACTTCCACGCAACTCTTCCACCCTCCTTCAGACGCCGACGCCCTCATACTCCCACTGTCCAATCAGGGCACATCCTGCGAGACCTCTTAATACCCACATGCACTAGGCGCACGGTCTCCATTCGACATCCAATGGCCATGGTATGAACTCGACAATTCGGCCGCTTTCGGCCGTGAATACTGCCAAATCATCTCTGACCAGTTCCATGGTGCCCCGGCTATCGTCAGCAGTCCAGTCCGGTGGTAGATTACCGCTACCGTCGCTCAGCATGGGATCGGCCATCCAGAGCCGCCCATCGAAGCGAGCGTCTCGGATACCGCAGTGGACGTATAACGCGTACGGGTAGCCTGTCCCAATTTCTACGCCCGGTCCTTGTGGCGGCCCCTCAAGGCGGTCCCGCTCCGGCGTGGGCATTGGCACAGGTGTCGGCGTTGCCGTGGGGGATGGACTATCCGCAGTTGTGGGCATCTGCACTGTCACCTCGTGGGCCTCGGTTACAAGCTTCTCAGGTGGGTCCAAATTCAACACGCCACGCACCAAGTAGGTGCCTGGGGGCACAGGCTCTCCCCGGTTGTCCACCTGCTCCCACTCCCCGACGAACTCCAGCTCCTCACCCGGTTCCAGAGTCTTGCTGTCCAGCGGCAAGAGGGTGATCTTGGCGCACTTCCAATGCCAGACCTGCCCTCCGTCAGCCGTCGAGACCACGAAGTCGTAGGGAGGCCTGCCGCCAAGCACGAAGTTCACCGTCCCATCACTGACGTTCCGCAACGTCAGCTCCATCTGCACCGTCTCTCCGTAAGGGGCTTGGGACACTACCTCCAGCGAATAGTCGATGGTTCTGAGGAACGCCTCGCCCGGAGGTTCCCCGAGGTCAAGGGGCCACGGACTAATGCCCTCACATCCAACGTCAATCACAATGGCCTCACGCGGGACATCCAGTGTCGCCAGGGCAGCCTCCCATTCCTCACGAGCCCCACGCAGTGGGTACACGCCTATTTCAATGCGGTTCGTCGCTTCGTTTAGGTCGGTCCACGCAACGCCAGGGACTTTACGTACATCCACTAAGCGCTCATACCATCTGGTCAGATCGGCCTCACTGTATTCCGCGTCTGCCGGCGTGAGTGATGAAGTCGCGGCGCCCGCGACAGTCGATCTTGCGACGGTGGCTGACACGCTCAAGCCCCCCACCTCTTCCATGCCCTCGAAGACCCGCATGGAAACGATGGCGTAGCCAGTGGGAGCCGTCTTCGGAAACTCTCCATCCCAACGGAAGGCGCCATGATCCAGCGGCGCCTCGCCGAGAGGCAGCTTACTCTGGTCTATGAACTCAATGCTCAGCTCGACTCTATCGCCTTCGTGGTAGCCCGCGCCGGAGATGGCGAACGGCTCGCCCAGGCGTATCTGGTCGGGCAATGCGTAGTGTTCAACACTGGGCATGTACTCTCGAACCCGCTGGAACCACTTGGTCAGCGCCGTCGACACGACGACCTCGTTGCGGTGGAGCAGCTCCCAGTGGTCCGGAACAGGCAGGCAGTTCGTCTTCCTCCCTTCCGACGTGAGGTCGCACCTTATCATCTGCCGTACCGACCAGGTTGCGCCGTTGCGGAACCTGAGATTGATGACCAGGCTGGCATACGAGGTCCAGATGCGTTCCTCATCCATCTCCACAATCTCCACAGGCGTTCCGCCCGCTATCCCACGGAGCAACCGGTCGATTATCGGTGCATCGGCGTCCAGGTCTCCCCACAGCGGGTCGTATTCCCCCTGGTCCCAGGGTAGAGGGCGCCTAGTGGACGCGTAGACGACCTCAACGTCCGTAGGCGCGGGCGACGGAGGTGCCGCAACGGAAGGCGTAGGAGTGGCGACTTGTGCTGATGTGGGAACGGCGGGTTCCCCCGTAGCATTAGGCTCAGCGTCGGCGCATCCTGCCACGGCCATCATCAGGAGAACTGCCAGTGCCCCTATGATGGTGCGGGGCCAGACTCGGAGCCCCCGTTTCATTCCTGCTCCCTTACTGTTAAGATTCATCGCCCTAACCGTTCCTTCTATCGGAGATTGTGTCGCCACGGGAAGGCCGTACGGACACGGTCCCTATCCCTTGCTTCCAAGTGGGCCTACAACGAGTAGGACGTAACGACACAAGAAAAGGTTCCCTTCGGGCGGTGTGCCGCTTGATGCCATTTGTGGGAATGTCCTCCCCATATCCGAAGGATGTTCCATTCCGGTTTGACTCCGCCATTGAGTGTCCTAACGTTTCTCAATCTCTTAAAGTAGCACGGTCCACTCCCACGGCGAGGTGCCGTCGTTTGTCGGGTAGGCAAATACGCCGTCTCTTCCCGGCCTGACCCCAGGGACAATGGCAAACTCAAGGGTGTTGGTGTCGACCGACACAGGGCCAAACGTCCATTCATGATGCACGCCGTTTGGCGTCTCCCGGTATCCGTGATTCCTCAATGGGTACCATATGCCTCCGTCTAACCTATAGAAGGCCGTCAGTTCGGTAATGTCTCCGTCCCAGGCCGGTTGCGCGACCGCAGGCTTGGGTGTGTCCTGTTGTGGGATGGCGGGAGTGGCTGTGGGCGCTGGTGCCGTTGAAAACTCAGACCTGGACACCTCTGACCAGTTGGCCAACGTCGACGCCATCGCCACGATGCTCGTTTCTTCCCGGGTAAAATGTATCGAGTCCAGCGTTATGCTGGCCCCGTTCCCATCTCTTGCCTGACCCACTGCTACGGTCCCCTCCAGCGCCCCCTCGGGCGGAAGGACCACGAAGACTCTGCCGCTGCTGAAGCCCATCCCTACATCCCTCATCTCGGCTCTGCCTGGGTCCTTGGCGAATCGAAAGTCGAAACGCAAGCCATACCGACCGGACTGCAGACCGGCGCTCACGCTAGATGATATGTTGGCAATGACGGTGAGCTCATTGCCGGGTTCTATAGAGCCAGTGGTCGCCTCCCAGCCTTCCAACTCCAATAGAATCGGCTCCTGATCACCCTTGTCGATGTCAATCAACATCATCGTCGTGGGAAACTCGCTGAACACGACAGGCTTATCCCAAACGTTCTTGATACCTAGCGTGATCGTGATCGGCTCACCCGGCCTTATTAGCCTCTTGTCGACCTTCCATGCGATACCAACTATCTGCGGAGCGGGGCTGGAACGCGGCCCCAGAATAGGACCATCAAAAGACGACCCTGCCCAGGGAGCCGTCACCCATAGGAATGTCCCACCAGCCACGACCGCTAGCACAAGGGTCGCCGCCATAGCAAGTAGGGGCCGCCGAGTGGCTAATGATGTCACGGCCCCCCTCCAGACGCCGCGCCTCTGTTTTTGGATCTTTACCTGAGAGAGTACGTTCTGCCACTGGTTGGCCGACAGGTCTCCCTTTGCGCTCTCCTCCTCGAAGTAGCGCCTCAGCAATTCGTCGTGCATTACTCACCACCTTCCCTACCGCGAATCTCGCGGTCGGAGAGAATCTGCTCAAGGCGGCTCAACGCCCGGCTGAGGCGTGACTTGATGGTCCCTTCCCAACACCCCAGCACTTTCGCGATTTCCGGCACTGTGAGATCGTTGTAGTATCGCAATATCAGAGCCTCTCTATGGTGTGAAGTGAGATGGTCAAGGGCCTGCCTCAGTCGGTGGGCTTCTTCTTCTCTCTCCACCGTCTCTTCCGGTGCATTGGCGTTCTCAGGAACCTCTATCGCCTCTTCCAGCGTCACGGTTTCCACCTGTCTCCTTCGATAGTGCTTCCTGGCCTTGTTCAGCAGTATCTTGAGCAACCATGCCTTGAAGCTGCCGTAAGGTCTGTATGAAGGCAGACTCCGCCAGACCTGAACGAGCGCTTCCTGGAGGACGTCCTGGGCCGTGTCACGGTCCCGCGTCGTCAAATATGCAGTTCTAGAGAGCAGCGTCCGGTAGCTCTCCAACAGCACTTCGAAGGCATTCCAATCCCCCGACTGCGAGAGCCGGATAAGCTCTTCCTCACGCAAGGAGAGCACCCATTAAGATCGATCTTCTACTCATATAAGTCCACTCTTCCATCGAATCGTTCCATTCTTTGACAAATACGTCACTTGCGTCCGAATCGTTCCAAGAAAAGTGCACAGAGACCAGTCTTTCCGCTAGTTGCTAGATGGTGTGCTCATCCACCGCACCGGCTTCTGCTGGGCACGGATGTAGACTGGAGTGTGGCGGAGTCACCTCTCTCTAGGTGACCTGTGTTGATGTCCAGCGAAAGTGTCCGCCTAATGGGTCTGCGAAAATGTCCGTTTAGGCGAACTCTGCCTCCCCAGATTTTGGTGTCCCAGTTGTGCCACTGATGCTTCTCAGCGGCGGGCTTTTGGCCAAGGCATACTTGCAGGCAGTGTTTCTGTGGATACTCAACTCGCGGGCGATTGCCCTAAGTGATAGTCCCCTAAGCCTGGCCTCCTGCACATTCTCCCATAGAGTTCTCTGGCGAGCAGTGGGTATTCTGTGTTGTTGCGCCTTGGATTTGCGAGGCCTCAAGTCCCGGTCCACCTCGCCTGTTTCCAATCTCCCCAAGCAGGCGTCCCATTGGCCTCCCGCGCCGTTGATGTTATGGCTTGGCCCGGAGGCTTCCATAGGGGCGACGGCGATTGCCCTCAGCATACCAGAGCGCGGCGGAGCCTCCTGTGTTGGGATGGTCTGTCCTTGGTACTGCACCAGAAGCCGGCCCTCCATGTCCTCTTGGACCTCCACCTGCACCCCGGAGTAAGTAGGGCGGGTCCCGCTGGGCAACAGTTGCAGAGTGCGCCGGTTGTACTTGATGGTGTTGTCCCTAGACACCTTCCGGCGGTGTTTGAAGCAGAGGACCTGATCGAGAGACACTGACTGCTCCGGGCGACGGTAGGCACGATGATCCTTCTCGGCCTGCACGCCAAACTTCTCATTGAATCGTGGCAGGAAGCTATTCAAGATCTCATCGGCCTCGGTGATGGTGGCGGCCCCGGCCAGCCGAAGCTCGGTTGCCAGCCGGTCCTGGAATGTGGCGGCAGCACGCTCCACTCTGCCCTTGGCTTGGGGTGATCTAGCGAAGATCATCCGGATCCCCAGCTCCTCCATGGCCCGGGCGAACTGCGTAGGGCCTGCGGGGTAACGGTCGATGTCTCCGGTAAATTTGAAGACCGGGTGCCGGTCTCTGTAAATGGCGATGGGTATTCCATGCCTCCTGATCAGCCTGTTCATGAGCAGGAAGTAGCTTGGAGTGTCCTCCTCCCGGCAGAACATGGCTGCGGGCACAGTGCCGGTGGCGTCATCCACGGCCAGCAGCAGGGCGAACCTAGGCCCATCCTTCCCCAGCCAGCGGTGGTGGCTGCCGTCGATCTGCACCAGCATTCCCTCCTGAGGCATTCGCTGCCGGCGTACACGGTGCTGCTGAGAACGGCGGCTACGCGGGCTGCCGATGCCAGCCTTCACCAAGATGCGACGGACGGTGGGACGGCTCAGATTTATGCTATCCCGTTCCCTAAGCAGCTCGGTTAGGTGGGTGTGATTGGTGCCCGCGTACTTGGTGCTGGCCAGCCGCACCACTGCGGCAGCCTCGGATTCCAAGACAGCATTGTGTGGCCGGCGTCCCCGGTTTCCATGGGCCAGGGCGGCGGCTCCGTCCCTCCGGTAGGCATTCAAAAGTCGCCTTGTGTGGCGCTCGCTTACCCCGAGAATCTCGGCAGCCTGTAGGGTGGGAACCTGGTATTCCAGGATGTCGTTAAGCACCTGGAGTCTAGCTAGTTCTCGCTGTTTCAATGTCACATCCTTCATGGACGGACATTCTCGCTGAACCGTTAACTACGGACCTAATCGTAGACCATCGACATTCCTACCCACGATCTTTGTACCACTTGTCTATGTTAGTCCGATAAGCAGCAGCTGCTGTGTGATATTATACCAATTAGCTGTGATGGCGCCACGACCCGGCCAGTTCGGATATATAGAACAGGGTCCCCTGACTTCATTCCGAATGTGTCCGGTATCCGAAGGGGCCGTCAACGACTATATGGCGTTCTCACGGCCAAATGGTATTATTACTAACTACAGTATCCCTACGTCTACCAAGCTGGAAAAATCAAAGAACTTTCACCCTGAGTTTCAGGCTGGTGCTGTAGAGTGGTCACGGGTACGGAGGTGAGGCATCATCGACAGTAAAGCGAATTGGGTCATTGAAACTCAGGGTCTGACCAAGCAGTATGGCTCCATTCGGGCCGTGGACGACTTGTCCCTCCATGTACCCTGTGGTGAAGTCTTTGCGCTTCTGGGGCCTAACGGCTCCGGCAAGACCACCACCATGGGTATTCTCCTGGGTCTCATAAAAGCCACCTCGGGGAGCATATGCCTCTTTGGAGACCCTGTAGAGGGGGTCCGCCCCGACGCTCTCCGGCGCATTGGGGCGATTGTGGAGGAGCCGAGCTTCTACCCCTACCTCAGCGGGCGCAACAACCTTCGCTATTTCCAGGGCATCGGCGGTAATGGGTCTAGCCAAGAGCTGGACCGACTTCTGGAGATGGTGGGCCTCTCCGAGCGGGCCAACAGCAAGTTCAACACCTATTCCATGGGCATGAAGCAGAGGCTGGGCATCGCGTATGCGCTGCTGGGAGATCCTGAAGTGCTGTTCCTGGACGAGCCCACCAATGGACTGGACCCGGCGGGCATGGCTGAGGTGCGGTCCCTGATACAGGAATTGGGTAGCAGCGGGCACACCGTCCTTCTATCCAGCCACCTTCTGCATGAAGTGGAGCAGGTGTGCGACAGCGTCGCCATCCTGTCAAGAGGACGCCTCATTGCCCAAGGGAATGTCCAGGAGTTGCTGAAGGGGCAGGACGCAGTCCGCCTCACGACTACCGACGATGCTCAGGCCATTGGTGTGCTCTCAGCCCTTGATTGGGTAGACGAAGTGAAGGCAGATAAGGGGGCACTGATGGTCGCAGCCACTCTGGAGCGCTCCTCGGAGCTGACGGCCGCCCTTGCTCAGGTCGGCATCTACGTCAGAGAAATGTCCTCTGTAAAGCTCTCTCTGGAGGAGTACTTCCTTGACGTTACGGGAAACGATAAGGACGCCGAAGTGGAGGAGGCATGATAGTGGAGGTGTTGAGCTTGGTCCGCTGGGAGTGGTTCAAGCTGCGCCGCCGCTGGATGCCCTGGATTCTCCTGGCAATCCTAGCTCTGGTCACCCAAATCGCCATTTGGGGGATCTGGTTCGCCTTCAACAATACCAAAAACACCACAGACACCACGTATAGTGTTACGTCTGTGAGTGCTCCGCCCTTGGAGATCGCCTGCGACGACTTGTTAGAGGGGAGAGGCCCCGACCTCAGCAGCGAATTTCAGAAACTCCCCGATATCAGTCAGGCCCAGGCGGAGCAGATGGCCCAACGAGCGATAGGGCAATGCCAAGATAGTAAGACGAACCAGCAGGAGCAGCTGGGCGATTTGTTCAGTCTAATCACCTCTCCTGGGAGCATTGTTTTCTCTTTGGTTTTGGGGCAGGGTCTTGGTCTCATCCTGGTGGCCATCTTGACCTCTTCTGTGATAGGCACGGAGCACAGCTGGGGGACGGTGCGTCCCCTCCTGGTCAAAGGCGTACGGCGGTGGCACATGCTGGCATCCAAGCTGGCTATGGTGGCGCTTGCATTTGCTGCGTCCTTGCTGGTGGTAGGCGTACTGGGGCTCATCACAGGCCAGCTTTTGGGCGGCCTACTGTCCGGCACTGAGGGCTTGGAGAACAGCTCCTCATGGGGAGACGTGGCCGAAGTGTTCGGCAAAGCCTGGTTTTCAGTGCTCCCCTACGCGGCTCTTGTGGGCCTTGTGACTGTGGCGACTTGCTCCTCTGCGACGGGTATGGGCGTAGGCCTGGGGTACTACTTCTTTGAGCAGATCTTCGTCGGCATCTTCATCAACCTCTTCGACTGGTTCCAGAGGGCGACGGATTTCCTGCTGGTCTATAATATCGGCGCCTTCATGGGTGCTGGAGACGGAGAGGGTGAAAGCGGTGGAGGCGGGATCACCATCGGTGGTAACCTAGGCGATGCTCCGGGGGAGCTCCACGCCTTCCTGGTGCTTATGGCCTACGTTCTGGTCTTGGGCGGACTGGCCTTCTACCTCTTCCAACGCCGTGACATCCCCGGCGCCAGCAGGTCGTAGGAATCCATCGGGCAGGTGGGCCGCAGTTAACTCGCCCTGCCTGTTGTCAATCAGCAAAAATGGGGCCTGATTACCGCCTGGCATCGTCTATCCTAACCTGCCTGACCATCCCCATTTCTCAATCGACACCAAAAACTCCGGTACTCGTGGGCAGTCGATTTGGATACGACCGGGTAAGGTCAGGCGGATCGACAGATTGGTGTGCCACCTCAACCCTAATGGCTGGTTCGATCCTACACAGATGGACCGTGGCGTGCGGCTCGCCGAGGATGCGTGCCAGCTGTCGTTATTCAGGGTTATTAGGACAGGGTTATTCACGAACAGTAGGACACCCTGAGTCCCGTAGATTTGGATTTTGTCAGGTTGCAGTCGGTAGCGATGCCGGAGTCATCACGGCGATGGTCACGGGAGGACCCGTACGACAAGGACCTTTTCACGTACGACGACCACAGTGACAGCCTTAGATGGGCGACGCCGCGGATCTTCCTGTTTCGAGACCCCGCGCGATGGCAAGGTTCCGCATCGGCTGCTGCATGTCATATGCAAACGGGCATGGCCCATCAAGATCGGCATATGGGAAGGCGTCGCGGACCGTGCCGTGACTCCTGGCAAATATCTCCCAGTAGCGTCGGTCTCGGCTCTTGCGCCACGGCCTCCGAAGATAGCAGGCCTCCGGGTTGTCCAGGAAGAGCATCGCAGAATCACAAACGTCCTTACGGCGGTTTCCCCGGCTACGTCGTCCGCCGCAATGCGTGAAACTGCCTTCGCTCAACTTGACCTCGACCAGGACCACCGCGCGGCGCCGGTTCTCTAGCCACCCCCATAGCGCCACGTCGACGCCCGTAGCTGACTCGTTGTCGGTCTACACTCCGAGCAGATAGGCGAGATGGAAGCCTACTGCGAGAGCAAAGGGCTGAACATCACGGCCCGCTACCAGGAGGTGGGCAGAGGCTGGTCCAAGAAGCGCCCCGAGTTCCAGCGGATGCTGGCCGACGCCAGAAAGGGACGCTTCGACACCATCGTCTGCTGGAAGTCCGACCGGCTCAGCAGGGGGATGTACCCCGCCGCCGCCCTCATGGAGGTCGTCGAGGCCCACCAGATTCGGCTCGAAGCCGTCATGGACGCCATCAACATGAAGACATTCGGACTCATGGCGGCCATCGGCAAGATCGAGCTGGACAACTTCCGCGAGCGGTCCACTATGGGCAAGCGGGGGACGGCCAAGCAGGGACGGGTGCCCACCGGCGGCCTCCCCTACGGATACCGCATCGGAGACGACGGCAGGCCCGAGGTGGTTGAGGAGCAGGCGGAGGTCGTCCGCCGCATCTTCCGCATGTACGTCCATGAGAGGATGGGGTCCTACTCCATTGCCGTGCGGCTGACCGACGAAGGGGTCCCCACACAGACCGGCAAGCTGCTCTGGCTTCAGTCCCGCGTGCACCACGTCCTGGGGAGCGCCACCTACGCGGGCACCTGGGTCTACGGAAGGTACCGTCACATCTCCACCGAGGACGGGACGAAGTCCTACGACCAGCCGAGGGACACCTGGATTGAGATTCCGGTCCCGCAGGTGATCGACGATGAGACCTGGGAACGCGCGCGGAAGTTGAAGAAGCAGCGGAGCAGGAAGGCCAAGAGGAATACGAAGGTGCTCTACCTGTTGCAGCACCTTCTGAAATGCGGCGAGTGCGGCCGCAACTTCCATACGAGGGCCTCCTGGACAACCACCAGCGTTCGCCAAGGCAAGACTTACAGCTACGACCTGCCCCCCCCCCCCCCGCCGCTACTACAAGTGCAACGGGATGCAGAGTATGCGCCTGGGCTGCCGGGAGAAGCCCTACATCCGGGCTGAGCAGTTGGAGGAGCCGATATGGAGCGAGGTGAAGCGGGTAATCCAGAACCCCGACCTGATCGTCGCCGGCATCGCCACTTTCGATTCTCAGGAGGGCGGCGGAATGGAGGAGGAGATCGCCCAGGCCGAGCGAGACCTGGGAAGCATCCAGATGGAAGAGGACCGCGCCATCAGGCTGTTCGTGTTGGGGAAGATCACCGAGGCCCAACTCGACCTCCAGCGCAGGTTCATCACCGAGAGGCTTGAGAGCGCCAGGGCGAAACTGGACGATTACCGTGCTCAGGAGGCGAGCGGAGCTGAGAAGCGGCGACTGATGGAGGAGGTTCTAACCTGGGTGAGAGAGTTCGGCCAGGGCCTGGACGAGTTGACCCCCGAGGAGCGCCACGATTATCTCCAGATGATTGTGGAACAGGTCATCATCGACAGGGACAACAACGTGGACATCACGCTGGCTATACCCATCGACGATAATTCTCCTGAGCCCGGTTCCCCTGAACCTGAGTGCGTGTCAATTGGTTCACAAGAACTTTCGAGATGACGTTCAGGTCAATTCTCCATGCATTAGAGGGTTTGTGATAGCTCGCAGCTGTTAGCTATCTGTAACTTGGTCTCTAAACTGCGCAACCGGCACACCATCGAATCTGGCTTGAACGAATCCCTTGAATGGCAGCGTCTTGACGATCACCGAGCGTGTCGGATCGCTACGGCGCGACGTGTGACCAGTTACGCTGATGATGAAGCACTTGAAGAGATACTGGAATGGACGATCGCGATAGGCTTCCAGCGTTCAAGCGGGCATTCGGTTCCCGTTTGACAGCGCAGGTCGGCTGAAAGCAGCTTGATTGGGGGAGAGAGTGGCAACACGACCCGATTAGACCTACAACCGCATTAGGCCCCATAGCCCACTGAGCTGCAGGCCGCCAGCGACGATGGCGCTGCTCCCTGTCGATCCTGTCTCTGTCGGATCCGGGCTGAAGGATTCACTTGGGAAACTTCAAGCTTAGCTAAAGGACCTGATCCCCTGTTTCTCCGGTGCGGATCCTAATCGCGCCAGATACCGGCGTTATGAATATCTTCCCGTCGTCGGTGTTGCCAGTTCGAGCGTTGGCGACGATAGCATCAATGGTCTTCTGAGTATCTGCATCGCTGACCACTACCTCGACCTTCAACTGGTGAAGCATGCTCGCCATGTAGCTCTGGGTTCCTCTGCCGCCGGTTCGAACGCCCCTCTGGACCCCTCGACCGGTTACCTGGATTACGCTCAAGCCCAGGATGCCCTCGTTAGCCAGGGCATCCTTTACGTTGTCCAGCTTTTCGGGTCGGATGAATGCTTCGATCTTGTTCATACTTTCTTCCTCGAGAGCTTTCACCTACTGTAACACTATCCAATGCTTGGTGCCACATGCGCACGGTAACCCTGATTCCCCACCTAGAGAAAACGGCACAGGAGCTTGCTGTCACGGACCGACCGCAGCCAGCGTCCCTTGATGCCCGGCGGGAAGACTACCAGCCCAGCGACGACCGGCCCAGCGAGCGGGCCGCGTCCCACCTCGTCGATACCGGCCACGTAGGAGTAGCCGAGGGCTGATCAGCGCCGATTCCTCACTGTCGTCGGCAACAGGCCTGCGGACCATGCGGCGGCGCCTGGGCATGCCTCTCCTATTGGTCGAGTCCTCGCTGGATCCCCCGGAGATTTGCGGCCTGTCCAACGTGCTGGCTCTCCTCGACGATGACGTGGCTGAGCATGCTGCCTATGGAGACTTCGGGCCTCCTCGGATCGGGGACTCGGTCAAGGTCGTCCGAGGATAGCCCGTCCAGGAACTGTAAACGGCGGAGAGATAATGTACCGGCGAGGCGGGGTTTGAGCGTTGAGGAGAGGCGCTTGAAAAGTGTGCCACCCGCCGCCTTCCATAGGGTTCGTAGAGAACTCGATGGAAGGTGTAAGGATGTATGTAGACCGTCAGCGATAATGGGACACATATGAGCCTGTCCCATAAACCAGGTTCGGTTTCGGATATCGTCAATAAGAGCCATTTAGTCGCCATAACCGATTCAACTCTATGCGTGTTACGCCAATTATCAAGCTCATTGTGACGGCTTACTTCTCGCCCCAACTTCATGGGACAGGCTCTTGTAAGCCTCTTTAGCTGCTGAGGTGGCCATCCAGGCGCGATGACGGCGTAGCGCCGCATCGTGCGGGCCTACCGCCAAGCTTCGGCCAATCTCTCTGGCCCTCGTACACGCTCCGAAGGCTGGGCACGCCTGACAGACGGCACCAGAGGCCCGGTACAGACGCAACGGGACTCCATTCGCATGCTGGATACGAACAAAGTGGAGTGTCTGTCCCTGTGGGCACGTAAAGCTGTCGCTCTGCTCGTCATAGGTGAACTGGTCCTTGTGATATGGGTCTTTGAGGAACCGCCGCCGTGACTCGGACACCACCACCTGCTGACCGCGGCTGGCACATTCTTCCAAGTGACTCCCTGTTGTTGCTCAGCGATTCTGTCCTTGCTAACTGTCAAGCGAAAATGTCCCCATGATGGAGACATTGAGATTGACGCAGAAAGAGCAAGCAAGGCTTCAGGTATTCAGCAGTTTGATGGCGGACCATATGACCATCGAGCAGGCAGCGACATTGATGGGAGTGAGCGCGCGCCACACCAGGCGTATCCTGGCGGCGTACGAGCAGAGAGGAGCAGCCGCACTCGCTCACGGCAATCGAGGTCGCAGGCCGGCCAACGCTACGCCGGACTCGTTGGCGAACGATGTGGTGCTTCTGGCGCGGACCCGATACGCGGGAGTCAACCACACGCACCTGGGTGAGCTGCTGAGGGAGCGAGAGGGCATAGACATCGGTCGTAACACGTTGCGCAAGATACTGACCAACGTCGGTGTGAACAGTCCTCGTCGTCGCAGGCCGCCGAAGCATCGTGTTCGACGGCAGCGGATGGCTCGCGAGGGAATGCTGATACAGATAGACGGCAGCTACCACAGATGGCTGGGAGAAGATGGACCCCAGTTCACGTTACTGCTGGCGGTGGACGATGCTACTGGCTGTGTCGTCAATGCCCTGTTCTGCGAGTTGGAAAACACCCGCAGCTACTTCCTGCTGATGCGGCATCTGATACAGAGCTACGGTATACCGCTCGCACTCTATTCAGACCGTCATGCCGTCTTCAAGCACACGCCGCCGTCAGAGACCGCCGCCGCTCCCACCCAGTTCTCGCGCGCGATGGGTGAGATCGGCGTACAGCTGATATTCGCACGGTCACCGCAAGCCAAAGGCCGGGTGGAACGCACCGCGGGCACACTTCAGGACAGGCTGGTCACGGAACTGAGACTCGCAGGCGCGACCGCCATCGATGACGCTAACCGCGTGCTCAACGACTTCCTTCCCCGCTTCAATGAACGCTTTCGTGTGCCGTCGGAGCACGCAGACACCTCGTATCGGGTCCTGGATCCGGGGATGTGCCTGGACACAGTCCTATGCCTGAAGTACAGGCGCAGGGTTGGCCGAGACAACACAGTGAAGTACCGCTGGCGCACCCTACAGTTGCTTCCCGACAAGGGTCGACCGAGCTATGCCGGATCGGTGGTGGATGTACTCGAAGGGCTGGACGGCCGACTGGCAGTGCAACACGAAGGGCGTATAGTCGCCTCCCAGGAAGCGCCGCCCCGTCCGAGTATCCTGCGCAGCTTCGGCACGAGGACTGTACACACGACTGTTCCCAGCCGCTACACCAACGGTGTAATCAGAAGGTCGGAGGACGAAGTGGCGCTAATGGGCACAATGCTCGAAGCGGAAAAACTCCGCGACCATGCTGACCGCAACGGCGCCGCAAAAGTTCACGAGACTGTGACTCCGCGATCCAGAAAGCCCACCCCACTTCAGACGGCGAGATGGAAGGCGGTGCAGAAGGCGAAACGCAAGGGGCTGTCCATTCGTGGGATCGCCCGTGAACTGGGCATACATAGAGAAACCGTGAGGAAGTACATGAATGCTGAAAGACCACCCATGGCGCGCGCAACGTCGGAAGTATCGTAATCTGCTAGCATGGCAATCCACCGAGATGACATTTTCCCTTGACACTTAGGCGGACATTTTCCCTGAGCTTCGACAGACTCCCGGCGAAATATCCGGCGTCGGCCAACGTCGTCTGCGCTTTCGTCCCGGTCGTCTCTTCGGCCCGTTCCATCATCGGCGCCAACATGGCATTGTCATTGGCTTCGTCCACCACATCCACGGCGGTGACCAACATGCCGGTCGCTCCCCCAGCCGTCTCCATGGGTGAGACCATAGCCTGGGCGTTGTAGCCAGCCACAATGCCCTGCCTGCCCTTCATCAGCCGGGCATCTCTGTCGGTCAGGTTGATACGCTTGTGGCGTTCCTGACTCGCAAGATCGGTCATCGCCTGCCTCACCTGCGCTCTCAAGACATCCTTGTCGGCCAACTCCTCAGGCAGATGGGCAGCAGCAGTGTCTTCCCCCGCTTCGTTCTGAGCCTCAAGGTCGCCTATTGCCCTCTCCACTCGGTCCAGCAGCCCTCGCAGTCCCTCGGCATCGTAGCTCCTATTCAGCGATGCGTTGGCGACCACCTTTGTGCCATCCACCGCCTGCACTGCCAGGTCCACCAGCTTCATCGTCACCGCCGTACGAACCGTCCGCTCAAACAGCGTTCTCATAGCCTGCCTATGCCCTTTGTAGAATCGCCACAGGGTGTTGTGGTCAGGATGCTGCCACCCGGTCAGCCACAGATACGATATCTGGTCCCGGCAGGCTGCCTCCAGCTTCCGGCACGAACGCACTCCCGTCATGAAGCCGTACAACCATACGCTCAATAGCGCACGAGGGTGATAGGCCGGCGCTCCCAGTGGGTCCCCACCTATCTCCACACCAAGCTCCGACCAGCCATCCCGACCCAATGCGTCAACGAACTCGGCCACGAATCGCGCCGGATGGTCCAGCGGCAACATCCATATCTGCTCTCGGCCCATCTCTCGAAGCGGCATCTTCTCGCCTCCTCTCCCAAAGTCGCCTCACAGTGTACACCTCAGTACCCCCCCTTATTTATGAGACAAGCTCAAATACCAACATTTATCTGCGATGTCCCATTGATGGGTCCCGTTCTTGCTGCGCTCGCTGGGCCCCGCCTGCTACACCATTTCTGACTTGGTGTGGATTCCGGATGCACCATCGGGCCTTGGCGGGCCGTCTTCCTCGATCTGCGGAGTTCCGTCCGCCTCCACGCAGCGGACGTGGAAGTCATGGCGTCCTTCTCCGAACGGCCAATCGTAGCGCCAGATCACCCATGTAACATCCGACAGCGGGGTACGTAATTCCGCCTCCCGCCATTCGGGTTCGTCGTCCAAACGCACCTCCACCTTGGAGATGCCTCGCGCACCGGCGTAGGCAATTCCACCAATGGGGACCAGCTTCCGGTCACCATCTTGGATCACCGAGTCCACCGCCACCGTATCCACCACGGATGTGGCCTTGACTAGTGCCTCCTTGGACCAACCGCGTTCGACCCAGTAGCCCTCCTTATACTTGCCTATGACCTCGATGCCGGTGATCCACTTGGGCTGTTTCATGCCGTAGCGATCAGGGAGCCAAATCCGCAGCGGGAACCCATGATCGAACGGTATCGGTCCGCCGTCCCAGTTGTATGCGAGCATGATCCGATCGTCGGAGTCGATCAAATCAAGATCGACCGTCTCGTAAAACCCGTCACCACTGGTTATTAAAAGGTAGCGCGCGTCAATCTGGGGTCTAACATCGACAAGGATGTCCTGCAGGCTGGCGCCGGTCCAGTAGGTGGTACCTATCAGTGGGCCACCCACCCGATTGGAGATGCAACTCAAGGTGACAAACTCATTGCGAGCCTCGTACCTGGTCCGGAGGTCGTCCAGGGTCAAATCCACCGGGTTATCCACGAGGCCGGTGATCGGCAGGGTCCATGTTGCACCATCAATCACCGTTGGCTCCGAACGGATGAAGACCTTGTAGTGATCTCTGACGGCGGTATATTCGGGCCGCGTCCCGAGAGCCGGTTTGAGGGGGTCGTTTTCGTTGGGCAGATCGATAACCGATGCGGTCTTGGGCATGTTGGCTTTTATCGCCTCCAATTCGGCTTCCAAGCGGTTGCGCTCGTCTGTTTCGAGGACGCGCCCCAAGCCGGTGCCGACAACCGTGACGGTAGCCGCAGCCGCACCCATTTGGATGAGGAACTGCCGTCTGCCGACCACTTCGGCGGACCGCGTGTCCTCCTGCGCCGACGGACCGATCGTCGTGGAGGAGCACTGAGGTAGGAGTCTGCGGGCCGTGGCGACCGTGGCGACGCCCCAGACACAAAACACGCCGAGGACCCACAGGAAGATGAAGGACACGGGGGTCGAGGACTGGGCCATGCTTGCTGAGATGATCGCTATCGGCAGGCCCAAGACGGCACCCAGCAGGAGGCCCAAACCGGGTCCGCTACCGGCAAGCCGGCGTCCAACAACACCATATACGATGACGGTTGCCACGATTCCGGCGATGGCGAACGTTAGCACGGCCAGGGTATTTTCGGCGGTCTTCGCAGTTGCCGCGACGTTGAGGCCCAGCGTTTCCAGGCTATCAATCATCAGATCAATGCCGAACGTCACGACCGGCCCAGGCAGAATGCGGGCAATCCAGTCGAAGATGTCATACGGTGCGAATGAGAGGTTGAGCCACTTGTCTGCCAGGTACATCACTGCAACCATCGGTACAGTGAGCAAGCCACCGACCAGAGCCCCGAGCCCGATGCTCTGAGTCTTCATTGGATACCCCCTTTCACTAGGCCTTAACGACCCGGGCAATTTACCAGATGACTATGAAGCTGGAGTTACCCCAGTTCAGTGGACAGTCAATGGTTCGACTTGCTGATTGCTGAAAGTATACCTCCTCTCAAAGGCTATTGGTGGTCCTGTGTTGATGTCCAGCGAAAGTGTCCGCCTAATGGGTCTGCGAAAATGTCCGTTTAGGCGAACTCTGCCTCCCCAGATTTTGGTGTCCCAGTTGTGCCACTGATGCTTCTCAGCGGCGGGCTTTTGGCCAAGGCATACTTGCAGGCAGTGTTTCTGTGGATACTCAACTCGCGGGCGATTGCCCTAAGTGATAGTCCCCTAAGCCTGGCCTCCTGCACATTCTCCCATAGAGTTCTCTGGCGAGCAGTGGGTATTCTGTGTTGTTGCGCCTTGGATTTGCGAGGCCTCAAGTCCCGGTCCACCTCGCCTGTTTCCAATCTCCCCAAGCAGGCGTCCCATTGGCCTCCCGCGCCGTTGATGTTATGGCTTGGCCCGGAGGCTTCCATAGGGGCGACGGCGATTGCCCTCAGCATACCAGAGCGCGGCGGAGCCTCCTGTGTTGGGATGGTCTGTCCTTGGTACTGCACCAGAAGCCGGCCCTCCATGTCCTCTTGGACCTCCACCTGCACCCCGGAGTAAGTAGGGCGGGTCCCGCTGGGCAACAGTTGCAGAGTGCGCCGGTTGTACTTGATGGTGTTGTCCCTAGACACCTTCCGGCGGTGTTTGAAGCAGAGGACCTGATCGAGAGACACTGACTGCTCCGGGCGACGGTAGGCACGATGATCCTTCTCGGCCTGCACGCCAAACTTCTCATTGAATCGTGGCAGGAAGCTATTCAAGATCTCATCGGCCTCGGTGATGGTGGCGGCCCCGGCCAGCCGAAGCTCGGTTGCCAGCCGGTCCTGGAATGTGGCGGCAGCACGCTCCACTCTGCCCTTGGCTTGGGGTGATCTAGCGAAGATCATCCGGATCCCCAGCTCCTCCATGGCCCGGGCGAACTGCGTAGGGCCTGCGGGGTAACGGTCGATGTCTCCGGTAAATTTGAAGACCGGGTGCCGGTCTCTGTAAATGGCGATGGGTATTCCATGCCTCCTGATCAGCCTGTTCATGAGCAGGAAGTAGCTTGGAGTGTCCTCCTCCCGGCAGAACATGGCTGCGGGCACAGTGCCGGTGGCGTCATCCACGGCCAGCAGCAGGGCGAACCTAGGCCCATCCTTCCCCAGCCAGCGGTGGTGGCTGCCGTCGATCTGCACCAGCATTCCCTCCTGAGGCATTCGCTGCCGGCGTACACGGTGCTGCTGAGAACGGCGGCTACGCGGGCTGCCGATGCCAGCCTTCACCAAGATGCGACGGACGGTGGGACGGCTCAGATTTATGCTATCCCGTTCCCTAAGCAGCTCGGTTAGGTGGGTGTGATTGGTGCCCGCGTACTTGGTGCTGGCCAGCCGCACCACTGCGGCAGCCTCGGATTCCAAGACAGCATTGTGTGGCCGGCGTCCCCGGTTTCCATGGGCCAGGGCGGCGGCTCCGTCCCTCCGGTAGGCATTCAAAAGTCGCCTTGTGTGGCGCTCGCTTACCCCGAGAATCTCGGCAGCCTGTAGGGTGGGAACCTGGTATTCCAGGATGTCGTTAAGCACCTGGAGTCTAGCTAGTTCTCGCTGTTTCAATGTCACATCCTTCATGGACGGACATTCTCGCTGAACCGTTAACTACGGACCTAATCGTAGACCATCGACATCCTGCCCCGAACTTTGTACCACCCTTTATGTTAATCCTGCAAGGACAAGGACAGGATCGGCAGGGAGTACGGCCAGCGGTGCGGGGGGCCTGTAGCCCATTGAGCGTAATTGATTAGCGGGGTCGGCGTCGGTAGGGGGTTGTGGGGTACTGAACAAGTTTTTATACTTTGGCTATGTGTGAGGCCAAAGACTTCCCTCCCTCTGAGCGCGACGAGCTGATGGAGCTGGTCACGCAGTTGCAAGGGCAGGTTGCGCAGTTGACGGCGGCCAAGGAAGAGTTGCACAAGAAACTCGCCGAGTTCAAGCGAGCAGGAAAGCGCCAGGCGGCTCCGTTCTCCAAGGGTGGGCGAAGCAGCAGACCCAAGCGTCCCGGCCGCAAGCCGGGTATGGGGTCGTTCAGCTACCGAAAGTCGCCGTCTCCCGATGAAGTCGCCGAGCCGCTTGTAGAGGTGGCAGTGGCTGAGGACACCTGCCCCGGATGTGGAGGCAGACTCGAGCATGAGGGAGTGCGGGTTGTCTACGCAACCGACATTCCTCCGGTTCCCAGACCCCAGGTGACGGGGTACCGGGTGCAGATATGTCGGTGCCGGTCCTGCGGTAAGCAGGTCCGAGGGCGGCATCCCGATGTTGCGCCGGACCAGTACGGGGCCAGCGCGCACCGGGTAGGGAGACGAGTGATGGCGGCGGCCCACGTGCTCCACTATGGAGTGGGCGTTCCGGTACGGAAGGTCCCCGCTGTGCTCAGAG
The DNA here is from genome assembly GCA_965237935.1 of Dehalococcoidia bacterium. Taxonomy (GTDB): domain Bacteria; phylum Chloroflexota; class Dehalococcoidia; order Lucifugimonadales; family CBDEGW01; genus CBDEGW01. Next base: position 490,145 of record CBDEGW010000003.1, read on the forward strand.
CGCTGACTGGTGTGGAGCTGAGCCAGGGGGGCGATCAGCCAAGACGCGCTGCGACGTGCCAGGGGTGCAGTGGGGGATGCCTACCATAAGCTGCGGGGTTCGGTGCGTGCCAGTCCACTCGTCCACACCGACGACACGGGATGGCGAGTGGACGGCGGGCCTGCTTTTCTGATGGCGTTCGAAACGGATGAGGCTACGGTGTACCAGGTTCGTGCTCGTCACCGCAACGAAGAGGTACGTGAGGTGGTGGAGACCAAGAGAGGGAGAGGTCGCAGCTTCGGCAATCGTCTGAGCCGCCTGCTCAGAGAAGCGATGGAGCTCCGGCAGGCATATCACCGAGGAGAGGCGGCGGACTTTGCCGCCGAGGCCGAGCGGCTGAGACGAGAGGCGACCTATCATCTCCGCGACCGTCCCATGTCGGATGCGGACAACTGGAGGCTGCAGAACGAACTCGGTTGGCACGATGACCGGGGCAACCTGCTGCGTTTCCTGGATGATCCAAGCATTGAGCCGACCAACAACCGTGCTGAGAGAGCGCTCCGTGGGGCAGTGATCGCGCGGAAGCTATCGCACTGCTCGAAGAACGTCGGTGGTGCGGATGCCTTCTCCGCCTTCACCAGCGTAATCAGGACCCTGGCTCGCAATGGCGGCGATCACTCGCTGGTCAACGGGGCTCTGCGGTGTGTTCAGCGGTGCTCCGCTCCGCTAATCAATTACCCCCCACCTGCACCGTCCTATCATAATGGTTGAGTTGCAGATCCGGGGGGTGCACAGGGCCACGAGCAACTCGAAGATGGTACTGCCTGCCGTCAAGTCAGGCCCATCTGAGAAGGCTAGAACCGACCACTAGGCCCCGGGGGGGGGGCACACCCATCTGATGTCGAGGATGCTCCTGCCCAGGAGGGCTGCGGCGGACCACGACGTCGGCGGGCGGGTTCAGTCCCAGCCTGGGCCAAGAGGCGGCCCAGGCTGGGACGTAGACCTTCCGGTAACCGTAGGTCGTGACCCAGAAGCCTCTTGAAGCGACCTCTCGCATCCCCCGCGTGACCTCCTAGGCCAACATCCCACAGCAGGTGCCGTTGGCGGTTGAAGCGGAACCCGGTGCGGAGTACACTATAGCAGCGCTGGCCATCAACGGACCGCTGGCCACGCGCCCGGCGGCGTCATTTTCGTGAGACATGCCACATTGGCCTTTGAATGGCGCGGAGAGGGGTACTAGCATCACCATGTACCTGAAGTTCCGTCTGCTCATTTCGACCTGCCTGCTAGGCGTGTTTCTAGCAGCCAGTGTTGCCACAGGCTGCACCGAGGAGACCGAGCCGACGGTCTCCGGTCCGGCAATTATCTCGCCTCCTACGGATACGCCTGTTCCCTCCGTCGGTGGGGACTCAACTCCGGACAGTTCAATGCAGTCGAAGCCAACCCACGGGACGGAAGAGCCCGGCGAGACAACGGCTAACACGCCCACTCCAGCAACCCCCGTTCCGTCATCGACCACTCCGGTGCCCACAGCAACACCGGTACCCGAACCCACTTCTACCCTGTCACTTAAAGTAGGGCCGAAAGTTGGCCAGGCGGCCCCGGATTTCACGGTCACCACGGTAGATGGAGAAGTGCTAGCCCTGTCCAACTTCCTAGGCACCAAACCCTTTATACTCTACTTCTTTGCCACCTGGTGACCCCACTGCCGCGCCGAGTTACGGACGCTGCATGAGTTGATAAGCCAGTTCGGTGACGTGGCAGTTGTGGCTGTGGGCACCGACCCCAACGAGGGGTTGGAGAAGATCAGATCATATAGAGATTCGCAAGGGTATACCTTCCCAATGGCCGTGACCGACTCGGATACCATCCGTTCCTATCAAGTAACAAGCCAGTCAACGATAATCGCCATAGATAGAAACGGAGTCGTCCGAGTACGGTCCGGCTTCGGTACCCAGGGCAAGGGGTGGTGGCGGGATTGTTCACCAGGCTGAATCAGGACTCCAGCTAGACCCCAGGGGGCTACACTTCTGCGGATACCTGGATGTTGCGCCGGGGTGGGTGGGGTTGCGTTCAGTACAAGGACCGCTCATGGAAGAGTGGCAGATTAGTCTGGCCCGATCTGCCGCCGGGGCAGGTGGACACGACAACCCGACATTCCACGTCGGCGGCGTGACTGACCTTCCCTTCGAGGACGACTCCTTCGATGCAGCCCACTGCCATGCCGTTCTCATGCACGTTCTGGATACACAGGCTGTACTGGCCGAGGTGAAGAGGATCTTGAAATCTGGCGGCATCATCTCCAGTCGTGAAATGACTGTCGCATTCTCGTTCCTGGAACCCCTCTTAGGGAGCACCGAGGCTGCATGGGACACGTTCTCAGAACCTTATCGCAGCCAATGGCGGCCACCCTCAGATGGAGAAGGAACTGAAAACACGTTCCTTGGAGCCGGGTTCTCGGACATCCGGGCTAGTGCTTCCTTTGATTTCTTCAGCACGACCGAAGATATTGCCTTCCTTCACACCTTCATAAGTGACTGGTTCTACTCACCAGATGTCATAGCAGAGGCGACGAAATACCGGTTGGCGACCCAGCAGCAGTTCGACGATTGGTGCCTTGCCCTCGACCAGCGGAAGAGTCATGCCGGGGCTCTCGCCGAAGGCGAGGGTATAGCCTTTAAGACGTAATCCTGGCCGCGGAGTCTTCCAGTTGATCGGGGAAGTAGAGCTCTCTAGCTAGGAAGGGAGCTCCGGTTGCTTCGACCCATGAATGGATGGCTCGCTGGCCAGTAGTATCCTCAGCCTGGCTACGGATGCGACGGCGTCTTCGCCGAGACCGAGTAGGTCCGCACAACGCGCTGATCCATCTCAATTATTTACTCCGCCCTTTACAGCCGGCCGCTTAAACGGACATTATCCCTGAACAGCGACACCGTGCCAGCACCATTCAACGCTGTCCTCCATCAACCGCGCGTGGCAATCCAGACGACATGATGTGCGCCTCCCTTGCGGCTGCTTCCACCACGCGCCCGAACCTTGACTTCATCCACCTCGAAACCGGCACGGCGCAAACGTCTGACGAATGGCGGTTGAGAACCGGCAGACCATATCGCCAGTACCCCGCCGCGCCGCAACGCCGCGTAGGTGGCGGTCAGCCCCGGCAGGCTGTAAAGCCAGTTGTTGCCCTTTCGGACCATCGCCTCCGCGCCATTGTCGACATCAAGCATGATGGCATCGTAGTCACCTCTGGCGGCCGTTATCAACTGGACAACGTCGGCTTCATGGAGTTCAGTCCGGCGGTCGTCAAGAGGCCGGCCGGCCAAATCGGCAAGCACTCCCCGGTTCCATTCAACCACGGCTGGCACCAGCTCCGCGACCACCACCCGGGCATCCTCGCCAAGGATGTCCAGCGCCGTTCTCACCGAGTAGCCCATTCCCAGACCGCCAATCAGAACGCGGGCCCTCGGCCGTTTTGCCAAGTTCTGACAGCCCAGTCTGGCCATGGCTTCTTCTGACCCATAAACCCGGCTGTTCATGAGTTCCAGGTTATCCGCTTTGAGCGAGAACTCAGAGTCACGTTGGTACAAAACGAGCTCCGCTCCTCCGCTAGGGGTTTGGGCCCGGCCGATCAACTGCCAAGGATTCATTGATACACGATGACGGAGGTGGTCTCCTTTAGATGCGGCTGTCGTCGCAGCTCGACCTTGGCCCTCAGGTGAGTGGCGAGCACACAGGCGACCCTCAAGGCACCTCCTTGGCAAGCTAAGTCAGAAAAAGGCGATGGGAAGTAGAAATGATAGCGCACACTTGTTCTCTTTGTCAATGGCCTGAGGACAGACCAATATGCCGGGCGAATTCGGCGAATTCCACGCCGCTCAGCGTGCGGCCATACTTCCAATCCTCCATGTATTGACTGAGGGCGGGTTTCAAATTACTCGTATGCGTGCCAGGGGCGGGAGTATAATTATTGTATAGGGTCCATATTTTCATTTCCCGGTACCCGGAGGATAAACAAAATGTTTGGTCAGAACAGAGAAAAGAAGCGGTTCTCCTGGCGATGGGCCGTGCTGCTGGTCGCGCTGGTGGCGGGGAGCCTGCTTTTGGTGGCCTGCGGCGACTCTGACCCTAGTCCCACAGCGACCACTGAACCTACTTCGGTACAGGCCACACCGGACGAAGACGGCGACGCCATGATGGACGAAGACGGCGACGCCATGATGGACGAGGACGGCGACGCCATGATGGACGAAGACGGCGACGCCATGATGGACGAAGACGGCGACGCCATGATGGACGAAGACGGCGACGCCATGATGGACAAAGACGGCGACGCCATGATGGACAAGGACGGCGACGCCATGATGGACGAAGACGGCGACGCCATGATGGACGAGGACGGCGACGCCATGATGTCTCTGAGCGATATCGACGAGACCACCACGGGGGCCGAACTGATCGCGTCGCTTTCCGAAGGTGAAGCCGACTGCCTACGTGCTGCGATAGGGGACGCGAGCTACGAGGCTATGCAGGACCTGACCCTGTCCGAGAGTGCCATGGGATTCGATACGTTCCCGCTGCAATGCCTGGAGCCGGGCAACGCCATCGACCTGAGCGTAGCCATGATGTCGCTCCAGGCGGGCGGGCTGTCCGATGATAGCCGGGCCTGCATCAAGGACGTTTTCGCAGACCTCGGGGTGCCGGGCGAGGGGATGAGCATGACAGACTCCATGCGCTCCTTTATAACCATGCAGCTCTGCCTGACCGACGAAGAAGCGCAAGCCATGTCGGGACCTGTTCCGGAAGAAGACGCATTTCCTTTGCCCTCCCAACTACGCTGCGTATCCGAGCAGACAGACCTGGAGAACCTGTTCATCGTCTACCAGGCCTTTGCCGACCTGGAGTCGAGCACGGAGCAACCCACACCATCGCCGGAAATGACGAAGGCGGTGGCCGAGATAATGGCCGCTCAGGAGACCTGCGGCATTCCCACCATCATCCAGGGGGAGGGGTCAGCGCCCTAGGCGGCGGCTCGGGTTACTGCCTGCGCTGAGATATCCGGGGTGTGGGAACCGAAGTTGGAATCGGATCATCGGCGTGGACAGATGCTTGAGTCTTGGAGGCATCCGAGATTTGAGTATCCATCGTCGGGGCATTCGTTTCCGTATCGTATGGTGCGCCCTGGGGTGATGCAACGTTTGCAGCTGTGTTAGCTACGTTGGGCGCTGGTCTCGACGTGTCCTATGGTGGGCTCCGCTATGTGGCAGACCCTGGAAGCTCACAGGGCAACCTCCCACCGAAAAGTTTGTAGTACAGTCCCCGTTGGCCCACTTTACCTCTGCCTTTTACCCCGAATCCACCGAAGGACGTCCTTGGGGACAGCCCTTGAAGAAGGCAGAGGGTGCTCCTCTGAATCTGGGATAATGGTTTTGGAACAGAAACCCGCCCGGAAACAAGGAGCACCCAATAGATGCTGCCACAGAACAAACCCGACCGTATTCGCATCCTCTTTGACGACCATCGCCTGGTGGCCAATGCCGGCCTGCTCTTGCCGGCCACCCTAGCCCGGCACCTGGGCCTGCGGGAACTCGTCGACCATCACCTTGACCTCGGCGGAGCGCCGGGACGGGCGAACACTGGGGACAAGATGCTGACGCTGGTCGCTTCCGCGCTGGCAGGCGGCGACTGCATCGACGACGCCGATGCGCTGCGCGCTGGTGGGACGGTCGGTGTTCTAGGCTGCGTGGTCAAGGCGCCATCCACCCTGGGGACCTTCCTGCGCAGCTTCCGGTGGGGGCATGTCCGTCAACTCGACCGCGTGAGCCGCCAGTTGTTGGCCCGGGCCTGGGCCGCTGGGGCCGGACCCGGCGACTCGCCCCTGACCATCGACCTGGACTCGACCATCTGCGAGACCTATGGACTGGCCAAGGAGGGAGCGCGCCACCACGGCTATACCGGCGCCCGCGGCTATCACCCACTGCTGGCCATTGCCGCCGGCACCGGCGAAGTGCTGATGTCCCGGCTGCGCGAGGGCCGGGCCAACACCGCCCGTGGCGCCGCCCACTTCCTGCGTGAGACGGTGGGGCGGGTGCGCTACGGCGGGGCCAGGGGACAACTCACGGTGCGGGCCGACAGCGGCTTCTACGCCCACACTGTCGTTGCCGCCTGCCGGGAAATGGATGTCCGCTTCTCTATCACCATCCGCCAGCGCGCCAGCCTGCGGGACCTGATCGAGGCGATACCAGAGGAGGACTGGACTCCCATTCCCTACTGGATGGACGGTGCCGCCGATGTCGCCGAGACGACTTACACCCCGTTCCAGACCAAGCCGGACGCCGCGCCGGTGCGGCTCATTGTCCGGCGGGTGAAGCCGACGCCCGGTTCCCAGCTCGCCCTCTTCGCCAGATACAGCTATCACGCCTTCATCACCGACCGCGATGGGGAGACGCTGGAACTGGAGGCCGATCATCGCCGCCACGCCGAGGTCGAGAACGCCATACGCGACCTCAAGTACGGCGTCGGGCTGAACCACATGCCGTCGGCGCGCTTCGCCGCCAACGGCGCCTGGCTGGCGGTCCAGGTGATGGCGCATAACCTGGCCCGCTGGACGGCGCGGATTGGTCTGGGCGAGCGGACCGTGATCACCAAGACCCTCAGGCGGCGGGTCTTCGCTCTGGTGGGACGGATCACCCGCTCGGCGCGCCGCCTCACTTTGCATCTCCCCCGGCGCTGGCCTTGGGAAACCCAGTTCAGTCGCGCCTTGGCCCGGCTGCAAGCCATTCCGTTCCCGGCCTGACGGCCAGCCTGCAACTGACCCAACGTCCCCGCAATCTCGCGCCACCCCGGTCGCGAGAGTCCCCTGCTGCGTATCCTCTCGCCATCCCGCGCATCGCAACTCCCGCATAGGGCCTTAGGGGCCCTGTGCGGCGACTGAAGACCGTCCGCCGGCCTCCCATCTACCCCAAGACCCCAGGCCATCTCCCCTGTAGCTCCCTCACCCACCCCCTTCCGCTGTCCTCACGCCGTCCATCCGTGTCCTTCGGTGGATTCGGGTTTACACACCGAAGAAAGGCAACTCGTGACACCTAACCCTTGTTGGGCAGCGAGCCGCGCGGGTAGACTCGGACTACTATTGATGTGAGAACGTCGCATCCGCGTCGTCCAGACCACGCAGAGTCACACAAATTACCTAACACTTTTCGAAGAGATGTCCACATGACTGCGCGCTCCAAAGGACACCACGAAATCCCCAAATGGCTCTTGAAGCACTTTTGCTGGGATAAGGGCAAGACGCTCTGGATGGGGTCCAAGGACACCCGTGAGGTCAAAGCAGTCGTTCTAAAGGATGCGTTCCGCCGAAACGACGCAAATACCAGGATTGACTACCAGAGCAGGGGGTGTGGCAAACCCCGCCGGATAAAGTCCGACCTAGACGAGAAGATACTCGGGAAGTTTGATGACAAGGCAGACCGCGCGGCCTGCAGGTTGATAGAATTCTCCAGAAACTGGAGAGACTCAGGCTCAGACGCCCTATTGCTGTCGCAGGATGATATGGAGATATGCAAGTCCATCATAGTCACACAAGCCCGCAGAACTCGCGAATCGCAGGACAGAAGTTTCCTGGGCAAAGACAATAGCGAAATCTATCTGGCCGAGTCTCTACGACTCGCCGAACTGCTTAAGCAACCACTGCCTTCTAGGCAAGAGCTTCGCCGGGACCCCGAAGTAAGCAGGTTCTTTAGTGATCTTTCTCAGAACCAAAGAGCAACTTTTGCATCCGCCAATCATCCAATCCTGGCCGATAAGGAGACGGAGTTCCTGGCTCCTCTGGGATTGAGCGTAGCAGTAATCGGAGACACAGTCTCCGAGTTGATCATCGGTAGCCACGGCGTTACAATCGTGGAAACGACGGAAGGAAATACGACTTGGCTCCCGATAGCGCCTGACGTCGCAATTTCACTCTCCGACAAACCGAGAGTCCTGAGCATAGGTGCCGGCCCGAACGAATTCGTCGAGCAGCAAAATATCGCGGCGTTCTCGGCCAGCGCTCGAGTCGCGGGCCGATCCAAAGCAGCTATCTTGGAATTGATTGCTACCATGGATTAACACACCACCTACTCAGAACTGGACAAGAATCTCACCCTGAGAGTCAGGAGACTCGTGAGGCTAACAGGGTCGGCTGACCGACCCTTCACAGTACAACCTCCCAGCGAAAAGCAACCGTCTTGAATGTCAAGACACAGGTGTGATCGGATCCCAATGTTTCCCTGTCTTCGCCATGCTGTTGAGCATGGTCAGCAGTTTCCGCATACAGGCGGTGAGAGCCAGTTTCTTAGGCTTCCCAGCCGCCAGGAGCCGCTGGTAGAACTGGCGAATGACTGGGTTTCGGCGTGCCGCCACCAAGGCTCCCATGTACAGCACAGCCCGCACTCGGGCCCGTCCACCCCAGGGTAGTACGCCTCCCTCTTTGGCGTCCGCTATCCCGACTGAATGGGGCCACGCCGACCAGAGCTGCGATTTGCTTCCGGCCTAGGGAGCCCAGCTCAGGCAGGTCAGCCAGCAATGTCATGGACACCTGGTTTCCCACGCCGGGGACACTGCGCAGGAGTTCATCTTTTTCGCGCCACACTGGACTGCTGAGTATCGTTTGTCTAAGTGCGCCGTCCAGTTCGCTCTGCTCCTGCTCTAGCCAAGCGATGTGGGCCTCGATACGAGGATGTACCTCTCGCAATGCGCGGCCCAGACGATTGTTCTCTGCTACCAACATAGCGACTACTTGACGCCGACGGGCCAGCATCGCTCCGAAGACCCGAGTGTCGGCATCACGTAACGCGCGCATCGGCTGTTGGATCGCCTCTCCAAAGTGGGCCAGGACCTCGGCGTCGAGTCTGTCGTTCTTGGCCAGTTGGCCGGTGGACCTGGCGAAATCACGCACTTGGCGGGGATTGACCACTGCCACTGGTAGTGATGCCGCAGCAAGGGCGAGGTTACGTCAATAGGTGTGTAAACAACATCATGCGGCGACCTCCTCAACGGTAGCCTCGATGGCCATGCCATCCATATACAGTGTGCCGAGATAGACGTCTCTCATGAGCCCGGGTGCCTTGAGCCGGTGGAAGCGTTTTCGGCGATCATCAGCATCTTCCAGATCACTGCAGTCGCCCGGTCCACCCTCTTGTAGCGTTTGGCGGCATCGGTCCGAAGTCTCAGGGCGGCGAAGGGCGACTCCACCGGGTTCGTCGTACGTAGATGCTGCCAGTGCTCCCTGGGGAAGTCGTAGAAGGTGACCATTCGCTCCCAGTCCCGCTCGAGGGCCTCAGATGCTGCCTGATGGGCGCGTTCGTGGCACCACGTGGAGAAGATGGACCTGAGCCGTTCAGCCTCTTTACGGCTCTGTGAGTAGGGGATACGACACAGCAGCAGCTTGGCCTGAGCGTGCTCTCTCTTTGGTAGCTTGTCCAGCACGTTGAGGATCTTGTGGTTCCAGCAACGTTGCTCGGCTGCTTCTGGATAGACGTTGCGCAGAGCTCCCCAGATGCCCAAGTGACCGTCTCCAATCACCAGCCTTGGGCACTCCAAACCGCGCTCCTTCAAGCCTCGGAGCACCTCGGACCAGCTCTCTGTTAACTCCCGGTAACCAGGCATTGCGGTGACAACGACCTTGCGGCCATCACTGAGCGCCGCCAGCACCACCAGGATGGCCGCCTTCTCCTTCTCCAGGCCGGCCTTGACGTAGACCCCGTCCACCCACATGTACACTACCTCGAGGTCATCCAGGGGCCGTTGACGCCACTCGGCCAGTTCGGCGTGCCACTTCTCCTTGAGCCGGGCCACCGTGCTCGCTGATACCGGCGCCTCGTCGCCCAGCAGCCCACGTAAGGCCAGATCGAAGTCGCCCTCAGCGAGACCATGCATGTCGAAGCTCAGGGAAAATGTCCGCCTAAGTGTCAAGGGAAAATGTCATCTCGGTGGATTGCCATGCTAGCAGATTACGATACTTCCGACGTTGCGCGCGCCATGGGTGGTCTTTCAGCATTCATGTACTTCCTCACGGTTTCTCTATGTATGCCCAGTTCACGGGCGATCCCACGAATGGACAGCCCCTTGCGTTTCGCCTTCTGCACCGCCTTCCATCTCGCCGTCTGAAGTGGGGTGGGCTTTCTGGATCGCGGAGTCACAGTCTCGTGAACTTTTGCGGCGCCGTTGCGGTCAGCATGGTCGCGGAGTTTTTCCGCTTCGAGCATTGTGCCCATTAGCGCCACTTCGTCCTCCGACCTTCTGATTACACCGTTGGTGTAGCGGCTGGGAACAGTCGTGTGTACAGTCCTCGTGCCGAAGCTGCGCAGGATACTCGGACGGGGCGGCGCTTCCTGGGAGGCGACTATACGCCCTTCGTGTTGCACTGCCAGTCGGCCGTCCAGCCCTTCGAGTACATCCACCACCGATCCGGCATAGCTCGGTCGACCCTTGTCGGGAAGCAACTGTAGGGTGCGCCAGCGGTACTTCACTGTGTTGTCTCGGCCAACCCTGCGCCTGTACTTCAGGCATAGGACTGTGTCCAGGCACATCCCCGGATCCAGGACCCGATACGAGGTGTCTGCGTGCTCCGACGGCACACGAAAGCGTTCATTGAAGCGGGGAAGGAAGTCGTTGAGCACGCGGTTAGCGTCATCGATGGCGGTCGCGCCTGCGAGTCTCAGTTCCGTGACCAGCCTGTCCTGAAGTGTGCCCGCGGTGCGTTCCACCCGGCCTTTGGCTTGCGGTGACCGTGCGAATATCAGCTGTACGCCGATCTCACCCATCGCGCGCGAGAACTGGGTGGGAGCGGCGGCGGTCTCTGACGGCGGCGTGTGCTTGAAGACGGCATGACGGTCTGAATAGAGTGCGAGCGGTATACCGTAGCTCTGTATCAGATGCCGCATCAGCAGGAAGTAGCTGCGGGTGTTTTCCAACTCGCAGAACAGGGCATTGACGACACAGCCAGTAGCATCGTCCACCGCCAGCAGTAACGTGAACTGGGGTCCATCTTCTCCCAGCCATCTGTGGTAGCTGCCGTCTATCTGTATCAGCATTCCCTCGCGAGCCATCCGCTGCCGTCGAACACGATGCTTCGGCGGCCTGCGACGACGAGGACTGTTCACACCGACGTTGGTCAGTATCTTGCGCAACGTGTTACGACCGATGTCTATGCCCTCTCGCTCCCTCAGCAGCTCACCCAGGTGCGTGTGGTTGACTCCCGCGTATCGGGTCCGCGCCAGAAGCACCACATCGTTCGCCAACGAGTCCGGCGTAGCGTTGGCCGGCCTGCGACCTCGATTGCCGTGAGCGAGTGCGGCTGCTCCTCTCTGCTCGTACGCCGCCAGGATACGCCTGGTGTGGCGCGCGCTCACTCCCATCAATGTCGCTGCCTGCTCGATGGTCATATGGTCCGCCATCAAACTGCTGAATACCTGAAGCCTTGCTTGCTCTTTCTGCGTCAATCTCAATGTCTCCATCATGGGGACATTTTCGCTTGACAGTTAGCAAGGACAGAATCGCTGAGCAACAACACCATGCAGGTACAGCTCGGGGATCAGATCGGCAACCTTCTTGCTCTTGCGGGCGAACAGCGGCAGCACACGGCTCTCGAACCGCTCCTCGACGTTGCGGACTCGTGGCCGCCTCACCTGGATCGTCCCAGAGCTCAGCGTCAGCCTCCGCGGCTTGCCGTACCCATTCCGGTAGCCGGGGGCGCCGTCCAGGGTTGAGCGGCGGGCTGACATTGCCCTCCCTAACAACTCTGTGATCTCTGCCTCCAGCAACTCCTGAATCAGACCCTGGATCTGTCCCCGTACCCATTCCTCCAGGTCCTCCCAATGTGCCCTTGACTCCGATGGGCTTCTAGCAGGCTGCTGAAAAACCCGGTGTGGGCCGACAGTGGAGAGAGAACGGGTTAAAATAGGACAACCTTGGGCGGAGGTTGAGCCGATGCGCGGGAGACAAGATCCACAGGTGACTCTGCTGGCCTTCATTGACCTGGAAACGCGAGTGCCATCGGACCATCCCCTGCGGGTTATCAAGAAGCTGGCGGACCAAGCCCTGAAGGCGCTATCCCCGGACCTGGACCGGATGTACGCTAACGTGGGCCGGCCGTCGATCCCGCCGGAGCGGCTGCTGAAGTCTTCGTTACTAATTGCCCTGTATTCGGTGCGCAGTGAACGGGCATTCTGCGAGCAATTGGACTACAACCTCCTCTTCCGGTGGTTTCTGGGGATGAACCTCATTGAGCCCAGCTTCGATGCCACCACCTTCACCAAGAACCGGGAGCGGCTGCTGAAGCATGGAGTGGGCCAGGCTTTGTTCGACGAAGTGGTGCTGGAAGCGGACCGGCAGGGCCTGCTGTCGGACGAGCACTTCACGGTGGACGGAACCCTGATTGAGGCGGCAGCCAGCCTAAAGAGCTTCAAACCCAGGGACGGCGACCCGCCCCGGACAACCGATGCTGACCCCGGCAACCCCTCGGTCGACTTTCATGGGGAACGGCGTAGCAATGCCACCCATCAGAGCACTACGGACCCGGAGGCCCGGTTGCTGCGCAAGGGTAAAGGCAAGGAAGCCAGGCTGGTCTTCATGGCCCACGCCCTGATGGAAAACCGGCATGGAATGCTGGTGGACTTTCAGACCACCCAAGCGACGGGTACGGCGGAGCGGGATATTGTGCCGGGACTGTTGGACCAAGCCCGGGAGCGAGGCTTTCATCCCCGAACGCTGGGCGGAGACAAAGGCTACGACACTCGGGACTGCGTAGCAGACCTGCGCCGGCGTGGGGTGACGCCTCACGTCGCGCAGAACACCAGGGGGCGGTCTAGCGCCATTGACGGCCGGACCACCCGGCATCCGGGGTACGCGGTCAGTCAGCAGATTCGGAAACGGGTTGAGGAGGTCTTTGGGTGGATGAAGACGGTGGGCGGGTTCCGGCGGACCCGGTATCGGGGGTTGGACCGGACTGGTCTGGTGGGGCACTTGGTGGCCACGGCCTACAACCTGGTTCGGATGGCCAAGCTGCTGGGGCAGGCGGCGGCAACTCCGGTAGCCCGGATGGCATGACCCGACACTGGGCTACCTATGCCCCGTGCCCCAAGAGGGACGGTCCGCGAAGCCAAATGGGCTAAAAGTCCCGTGTGAACGGCACGATTTCCTCCAATAGAACCACGGCTTCAACGACCTGGACCGTCGATTTCCGACCTGGACCCCTTTCTTCAGCAGCCTGCTAGTGCTTTCCTTCCTCATGGGCGCTGTGCCTCCTCTTTGGGCTTCGTGCCCGTTTGCTCAGAGGTAGGTTACACCACCTGATTATTTACACACTCTATGAGGGTACCTCGCCAGGGCCGCTACTAATGTAAGCTCCAGGCCACCGGTAGCTTCCAGTATCACCCCGGCTGGCTCCAATACCTGCAGCCTGGCAACCAGTATCTCCACCTCCTCTTCCTCGTAGGACGCGCTCCAGCTCTGACCTGTTGGACGTACGGCGATATCCACCCGGTCTTTAGCGACGTCGATGCCTACGTATGTGGGTTCTCGTTTCATGTTCACCTCCCCTGCTGTGTTGGCTCAGCCTTGCAAGATGCGGGCATAATCAGCCCGGGCAACCGTTCGAGCTCTATCAGGGATGAGTGCGGCGACCCTCGCTTTTCGGCGGCCTACTATGACCAAAGTTCGGTCGGTCTGCCGCACTCGGAACAGCCCGGTATGGGAATTCTCCCACATAGCCAAAGATACAAGATACAAGTTCGCAATTCAGTCTTGTTGGGCCCACCATCGGGTAAAGTAGGTAGAACAGACCCGTTCAGGGCCACCTTTTCGGCTGACCTCCCAGGTATCAAGCTGTCGTCTGGCATGGGGACGGTGTATCTGAGAAGAGCGTCGCCGGGCACGACGATGATCTCCTTGACGAAGGACTGGATGAATGCCCTGCGCTCGGTCAACTCGCTCTCGTTGAGGAAGTCCTTCATGTCCTTGGCGTAGGCGGCAATCGTGTTCGCGTTGTCCAGTACTTTTCGGCGCTGGGCGAGGTCCGCCCTAGCCTGCTCAGCGAAGTACTCAAGCCGCTCTTGCCGATCCCGATGTTCTCTGATGCGGTCCGAGGCGTCGGCCATGGCGGTGTCGGTCGTCTCGATGTGGCGCCAGATGCGCCCCAGTTTCTTCTTCACGTCCTCTAGCTCATCCTCGATGGCCCGAAGCTTCTTCCGCTGCTCTCGGGTCACGCCGTCCATCTCCTTGGACACCACCTTCACGAGTTCACGGATGTTGCCCTTCGTGAGGACGTTGGAGCGGATCTTGGCGACGACCAGTTCCTCGAATCGGCGGGCGTTGAGCGTCGGAGTGTTGCAGGCGTCCTTGCCGAAATTGATGTTCGACTGGCAGACGTAATAGGAATACTGGCCGCTCTGGGCGAACCGGCCGGTAAGCGGCATCTTGCACGCGTCGCACTTGACCAAGCCGCTGAGCAAGTAGGAGCTTCCGACTCTGCGGGGGTGGCTGAACTTGGGCGCGCGGGAGCTCAAGCGCTTGCCAACGAGTTGGAACTGGGCCTTGGTGACGATGGCGGGGAACGCCTTCACCACCCGGACGGGTTCGCCCTTGTCCTTGGCGTTCGCGCCCCAGACCAATGTGCCCGTGTACGCCTCGTTAGTGAGGATGTTGTGGACGCTGGTCCTGGCCCAGAGCTTTCCCCTGGGGCTGGAGATGCCCTCGTTGTTGAGGGTGCGGATGATTTCGAGCGTCCCGTTTCCGGCCTCCGCCATGTCGAACATGCGCTTGACGATGGGGGACATATCCGAGTTGATCTCCAGGGTGGGTCTCTTCTTGGGACCGTCCTGCACCATGACCCTGTTGTAGCCGTAGGGGGCATGGCTGGAAACCCAGAAGCCTCTCGATGCGGCCTCGCGCATCCCTCTCGTGACCTCCTGAGCGAGATTCTCGCTGTAGAACTCGTCCACGCTCTCGATGATGGCCTCCATGAGCTTGCCCGTCGGTGTGTCGTCGGCGTGCTCGGTGATGGACACAACCCTGATGCCCTTGCGCCGGAGCATGGACTTGAAGGCGACGGCGTGCTCGCGCTTGCGGGTGAACCTGGAAAACTTCCAGACGAGGATTTCCTTGAAGGGGGCAATCGTCCTAGAAGCCTCGTCGATCATCTTGCGGAACTCCGGCCTGTCGGCGATACGGCCGCTCTCGGCCTCGTCGATAAACTCGCGGGCGACCAGGTAGCCGTTCTTCTCGGCGTAGTCCCTGAGCGCCCTGAGCTGGGCGGCAACGGACAGGTCCACGTCCTGCCTGTCGCTGGAGACTCTGGCGTAGAGGGCCGCTGGCGTGTGGTCGTGTCGTTCAATCATCGGTTCCTCCTGCTTGTCTCTTCCTGTTCGGCCTGGCGTGAGCGCCGCATCTGCATCCGTTCCTGTCTGCGCCACTCCCTCTCCTCCAGGTAGAGGCGGAATGCCTCGCGCAGAAGCTCGCTCACGGTGCGGCCCTCCTCCTCGACCACCTGCCTCAGCTGATCGTCCATCTCCGGTGGCAGGGAGAAGGTGATGACCCTTCTTTTCCTCGGCATGTTTTTTGCCTTTCATGGTCATACTTTGTCTTACCCCTATCATGAACGAACCGGCCTGCCGCTGTCAAGGTCCGGGCCTCTGTAAGAGGCCCTCAGAATCGGGTAAAATGGGATGGTAGACACTTCGACGAGGAGGCTGCTCTGTGGGGACTTTCAGGTGGCCACTGCGCATCTCCAGCATGGACGGCCAACAGGGCCAGGACATAGAGGCGACGGTGGATACCGGCGCATCGTTCACCACGCTGCCCTCCAGCCTCTTGCGAGAACTGGGCATTGAGGCCACGGGTAAGCGCGGGTTCCTGCTGGCAGACGGGCGGCGCGTCGAGATGGACTACGGGCAGGCGTGGGCCACGATAGATGGCGAGAGCGTAGTCACCATCGTGGTCTTTGGACAGGACGAGACACCCCCTTTGCTGGGGGCCTACACCCTGGAAGGTTTGGCCCTAGCGGTGGACCCAGAAGCTCAACGGCTGGTGCCCACCCACATGATCCTATACTAGGACACAGCAGGGTGTTCATCATGTGGAGCCATCAGCCGCCGCACTTCATTGAGATGGGAATTATATACAGTTTTACCCAGCGTATAATAGCAGTAGACGGACAGAGACATGGCAACATATTTCAAGGAGGTGAGACGATAAAATGGGGTACTACGTTCAGTTCGATAAGCAAGGACCGGTGGATGCTGGGTCTGCGGACGAGGCGCAAAAGAAGGCGTCTGAGGAATTGATTGTTGCCGTGACAAAGGCGAGTGATGAGGCTAACCCGGTAGAAGCTTTGATAAAGGCTGGATTCAGCGTGAGCGTTAGGTGGCGTTAGGAACTGGGTAAAACTGTATATAATTCCCATTGAGATGGTCACGGCTGCTGCCCTTTTTGGAAGCGTTGTTCTGCATTGGAGCCTCGTGGTGATCCATTGATTCATCCACTCATTCTGAAAGAGGGAACAAGTTGAACAGGTCGGAACGGCGGCGGCGCAGCAAGGACAAGCCTACGGGAGAGTGGAGGACATTCTTCAACGCCGAACCAATGGCCAGCGGTATGCCGCCCCACTTCCTTCAATACCTGCTCAATGAAAAGCAAGGCCTTGCCCGGCATGGCAAGCTCCTGACGGCCACACTTTGGCTGCAAAGCCAGATGGTATCGCTGATCTGCTTGCACGAGAAGCCGGAGCTGGTCAAGCTTCACGCCATTGACCACGGGCGCCAATTCCCGTTCGAACTAGCCCGGGCTACTACCAGTAGGCTGGAGGATCTCTCGTCGGAATCGTTGCGGCAGAAGTTCCTCGAATATTTCGGGTCTGAGATGTCAGAAGAGCTAAAGACAGACCTGACAAGAGTGTTGCTCGATCGTGATGCCTTATCTCATGGATATGTGTCGCTGTTTATGCATCTAGCGAACCAGACGAAGGGTGATGTAGGCGTACACTGGTCACCGCGACCAAACCGCAAGCGGGAAGGCGTTCTTGAGAGCGTCGCTGGTCCGCGCCCTGAAAACAGTTACTTTAAGATCAGCTTGTCAGACCTTGATTTTGAAGATGAGATAGCAAGGATATGCAGGGTCATGGACTTCATCGCACTCAAGGTCACGCAATGGGGTATTCCCTACCCTGTATTCGCGTGATGCCGGAACCGCGTGTGGCGAAACCCCCGTCTCCCCCTGCCACCGGCTATAGATTGCTAAACGACTATTCTGCCCTTCCCTCTCAAACAGCACACCTGTCCCTCGCACACTCTGGCGAACCCGTCACGTTGTCGTCGGCTCACGGTTCCGTCTCGTCCAGCGCAATCGCCTGGGTCAAGGGCAGCAACAGAGAGTACAGGTATGGGACTGTCCTTGCCCAAGCAATTGACAACGCGGACCCTCGCTTGAGTAACGGCGATCTGTCTTCCTTGCCAACTGTCGGGAAGTGTCAGCCACATTGCCCACGCGGGAATCTTCGGGTCTAACGCCTACGAGTATCGGAGATTTGGTGTCGATTGTGAAATGGGGATCGTATAGCGTAGGAGGGCGTCGCCGGGCATGACGACGATCTCCTTGACGAAGGACTTGATGAAGGCCCTGCGCTCGGTCGGCTCGCTCTCATCAAGGAAGTCCCTCAACTCCTGAGCATATGCCGTAATCGTGTTGACGTCGTCCAGTACCTTCCGGCGCTGGGAGAGCGTCGCCCTGGCATCCTCCGCCGCGTCCTCCAAGCGCTCCTGCCGGTCATGGAGTTCCTTGATGTGGAGCGAGGCGTCGGCCGTGACGGTGTCGGACGTTGCTATGTAGCGCCAGATGCGGGCCAGCTGCCGCTTGACCTCCCCAAGCTCATCCTCGATGGTCTTCAGCCTTTTGCGCTGCTCTCGGGCCACGCCGCTCATCTCCTCGTCCACCATCTTCGCCAGGTCTTGGATGCTGCCCTCGGTGAGGATGTCGGAGCGAATCCTGGCGACCACCAACTCCTCGAAGTGGCGGGCGTTTAGCGTGGGAGTCTCGCACGCGTCCTTGCCGAAATTGATGTTCGACTGGCAGACGTAGTAGGAATACTGGCCGCTCTTGGCGAACCGGCCGATGAGCGGCGTGTTGCACGCCTCACACTTGACCAGGCCGCTGAGCAGGTAGGAGCTTCCGACCCTGCGGGGGTGGCTGAACTTGGGCGCCCGGGAGCTCAGATGCCCTCCGACGCGGCGGAACTGGGCCTTGGTGATGATGGCGGGGAACGCCTTCTCCACCCGCACTGGGTCAGCGTTGTCCTTGGCGTTGATTCCCCAGACCAGGGTGCCCGTGTACGCCTCGTTGGTGAGGATGTTGTGGACGCTAGTCCTGGCCCAGAGCTTCCCCCTGGGGCTGGCGATGCCCTCGTTGTTGAGGGTGCGGATGATTTCGAGCGTCCCATCTCCGGCCTCCGCCATGTCGAACATGCGCTTGACGATGCGGGACGCATCGGGGTCGATCTCCAGGGTGGGTCTCTTCTTCGGTCCGTCCTGCACCATGACCCGGTTGTAGCCGTAGGGGGCGTGGCTGGAGATCCAGAAGCCGCGTGATGATGCTTCCCGCATACCCCTCGTGACCTCCTGGGCAAGATTCTCGCTGTAGAATTCGTCCACGCTCTCGATGATGGCCTCAAGGAGCTTGCCCGTCGGGGTGTCGTCAGCGTGCTCGGTGATGGAGACGACGCGAACTCCCTTGCGCCGGAGCATGGACTTGAAGGCGACGGCGTGTTCGCGTTTGCGGGTGAACCTGGAGAACTTCCAGACGAGGATTTCCCTGAAGGGGGCCTCGGGCTTGGTAGCCTCGTCGATCATCCTGCGGAACTGCGGGCGGTCGGCGATGCGGCCGCTCTCGGCCTCGTCCACGAACTCTCCGACGACCATGTAGCCGTTCTTGCGGGCGTGGTCTCGGAGCGCCCTGAGCTGTGCGGAAACGGACAGGTCCACGTCCTGCCTGTCGCTGGACACCCTGGCGTAGAGGGCCACAGGCGTATAGTCGTCTCGTTCAGCCATTCGTCTACCCTCCTTCTCTACGTCCTGTCCGGTCCGTCCAGCCCTCGGCCCAGCGCCCGCCCAAAGCCAGGGGCGGCTCACACGCCGCAGTGACCCTCGCACTCGTTCCCGAACCCGTCCGCCTGCCCTCCGGCTCCCAAGACCGCCTCGTCGAGGGCGACCGCCTCGGCCAAGGGCATGCGGAGCATGTGCAGGTATGGGGTCTTGTCCAAGGCGAGCCCTTCTCGCAGGTTTGCGTCGATCTCCACCGCCTCGGCGAACAGCCCCGGCCACCGGCGCTTCGCCTCCACCCAACGCTGGCGTGACTGGAAGGGGCAGGCGACGCAGGCCGAGCGTTCCAGGGGCCTGTCGTAGCGGGTCGCCCACCAGTCGGCGCAGTCGCTGCGGGACATGCCCGCCTCGATGAGGGGGTAGCGATTCGTCATCCAACGGTCCCGGGAATCCTTCATGCGCATGGCCTCGTCGGTGGAGATGCCGAGCCACAGCTCGACCGTCGTTCCGGCGGGGACGCGCTGGCGGGGCTGCAAACCCAGCAACTCCCGTATCCTGCGGCGGATGGGTCTGATCTTGTAGTTAGTGGTGCACTGGCGTCTGCCGATGCCGTCGCCCTGCCCGTCGCGCCCCTTGAGGTAGACGGGTATGTCCACGTAGCTGCGTGAGCCGGAGTGGTTGGTGAGGGCCTTCACGTCCTCGCGGAGGCTGCGCCCGTTGTCCACGACGTGCAGGGGGAAACAGAGCTGCCCGGCAAGCCATTCGATGTGCTCGTAGACGCTGGGCGGCTCCCAATGGGTGTCGGCGAAGATGGCGCAGTCGGGGATGCGGTCGAAGGCTCCCTGGCTTGCCATGAGCGCCATGACGGAGGACTGCACTCCTCCGCCGAGGCTGAGGACGGTCAGGGTCGGATGCGAATTCATCAGCTCGCCTCCTCGCCGCCGTCGGGCGCAGCCTCGGGCAGGGGCGACGCGTCCCCGTGCTTGCGCATGTAGGAGCGGATGGCGACCTTTGCCCAGATGCGCAGGCCCTTGCGGAACATCCTCAGCTGCTCCGGGGTATAGGCCGCCGGGCCGTCCTCTTCCGTCCTCTCCTGACTGCTGTGTTCGTTCTGTGCGGTGGTATCTTTCATGTTGCGTAGTCTCAGCGGCGTCTGCTGGGCTGCTGGCCTCTCATTACGGGATTGCGGCTGGGCCGCCGGAGCCGACGGAACGGGCGAGCGCCGGCGGCATCCAGCCGTCTCAGGCCCCGCCGTGCCGCCGTTGCGCCTGCGCCCGGCGGGGCCGCTTGTCTAGCTGTGCTCCTTGAAGAAGCTCATCTGGAAGCTCTCGGTCACGAGGATCGCCATGCCTCCGGGCATCCGCGCTGCGAACCGGAAGAGGGCGTGCATGGCCCAGCCGCGGGGCTCGACGCCGTTGCGCCACCGGTGGACCAGCTTGGGGTCCACGCCGATGGCCCTGGCGAAGGCTGCCCACGTGAGGCCGCTGACCTCATGCAGCCGTTCGAGGCGCTTGGGGAAGTCCTCCGCCAGCACGGCGGCCTGGAGCGCCAGGTCCTGTTCCTCGTCGAAGGTCTGCTCCGTGATCCCGTCGAAACGGGACGAATCGTTATGGTTCGTCATCTCTATCCTCCATAGTGAAAAGTTGGTCGAAGTCGTCGAAACCCAGGGCCCTGAGCATCCGGCGGCGAACGCGACCGGAGGGTGTGCGCCCCGCGTTGACCAGCATCGAGATGTAGCCGGGGCTGACCCCGACCTCCCTGGCGAGCCAGTTCTGGGAGCGGTTCAGCAGCGTGAGCCGCTCCCATAGGGCCGCCGTGTTGAGCCGGACAACGGTCCGTCCACCACGCCTCCGGGGGCCTTTCTTATTGTTGTGGTCGTCTTGCGAACGCATGGCTCTCAGCCTTCCTTTGGGGAAGGGAGCGCGAGCCGTCGCGCCGCTTCCCCGATGTCAGTCGTTGGTCATTGCGGCGGCATGGCCTGGGGGGACTGCCAGTCGTCCGGGGCGCGCCATGCGCGTCCCAGCGGCCCCAGCTGCTCGATGGCGGCCCTGTGGGAGACCCACAGGGGCACCGTCACGCCCCTGGCCTGCATCTCGTCCCGCGCCAGGCGCAGGAAGTGGGTCTGGACGATCTCGTCGTCGAAGACGATGAGGGCGGAGGGCCGGGTGCCGTGGTCGTCGGTGGGCCGGTGTGAGGAGAAGTAGCGCAGATAGGGGGCGAGGCGCTCCGACGTGGTCGAGGGCCGCACGGCCCTCCGCTCCCACTCCAGCAGGAAGGGCCACGTCGTCTCGCCCTTTCTGAGGACGCCGAAGGCGTCGGGGTTGACCGAGCGCATCCCGTCGCCGTGCTTGAAGTGCCGGGATGCCCTGCGGGGCGGGTCGACCTGGGAGACCTCCCAATCCAAGAGTCCCGCCTGCACGGTCATGGCGGCAAGGAAGGCGTGGACGGCGGCGGTGTGCTCGACGTTCCTGAGCAGCTGGCGGCTCCTCGCGCCGGTCACGTTGTCCCAGACGAATGGGATGCCGGGGAACAGGGGAGCGGCGCTCCACCGCTTCTTCGCGACGGCCACGGACGTCCGGTCCCTGCGGGCCAGGAGGGCCAGGGCCCGGTCGGTGAGGGCCATGCGCCCGCTCCCTGCGATGGGCCGGGTGACGAGGCGGAACCCTTCGAGGGGCGTCACCAGCTGGGAGGCCCTGGGGACCGAGACGGCCATCATTCCGGCCAGGTCCGTCAGGGTGATCCAGGGCCAGTCGGAGATGAGGTCGAGGGCGCGCTTCTCGGCGGGCTTGAGGGTGGCGGGCAGCAGATAGTCGGGGACCTTCCACCCCGGACCCTCGACGGAGAGGTCGTCTGGGACCGAGACCATCTGGGGCTCGTCCTCCTCGGGAAGGAGGCTTCCCTTCTCTATCCGGTCGAGGACAGAGCGCAGCTCGACGGAGGCGCTGACCGCGGGCGGGCTCCACACCGGGTCGTCCGGCGACGCCGCGACCGCCTCGCGCTCAAGGGCGAGATAGAAGGGGGCGGGGGCGCCGGCCAGCGTCCTGCGGACGTGCCTGAGCCGCACGTCGTAGGCCATCAGCACGAGCACGGCTCCGGGGAGCGGCCCCTGGCGCAGCCTCCACATCCGGTTGGAAAAGCCGGTCCTGTCGGCGGTGAGCCCCTGCCTGACGATGCCGACGGTGCGGCCGCAGGGAAGCTCGACGGCGGCGTCCAGGGTCGAGGCCCTGTACCACCGGAACCGTATGGGGTATGCGACGCCGGAGACGGCGGCCGCCAGCCGGTAGATCGCGGCGAGGGAGTCGAGCCGTCCCATCAGGTTGCGCCGCCACTGGGCGGAGACGGGGCGGCCGCGGACAAGCTCGTCCAGGGAGGCCTCCTCCTCCCCGGCCAGCCGCCCCAGCCCGGCGGCGGTGAGGTGGAACCTCTGGGTCGGTGAGGGGAAGAGGGCGGTGGCGTGGGGTACGGCGGCGCAGAAGCCGCCCGAGTCCAGCTGGTCGACGGCCTCGTGGACCGCGGCCTTCGACCAGCCGGTGACGGCCACCATCTCCGTCCGGTCGAGGAAGGGCATCGACGCCAGGGCTCTGAGGGTCTGGGCTTCACATCCTTCAGTTCTCATTGCTCGGCCTCCTCTTCCTCCGTCGTGTTCGGGTTTTTCGAGGCTTTGTCCTCCCGCTTCTCGTCCGTCTCCCCGCCGTCCTTCTCCAGGTCGGCTGCGCGGTCCTTGAAGTCCCGGACCTTCTTCTGGTTGGCGGACCCGGCGTCCTCCAGGTCCTGGGCCGTCAGGGTGTATGCGGAGGCCGCGCTGCGGATCTGCGCGGCGACGGCGGGGTCTCCTTCCTCCGGCTTTCTGACCATCATCGAGAAGGCGGGCATCCGCTCGATGCCGACGGTGGCCCTGACGTAGCAGTGGTGCACCGGCAGCGACGTGATGTCGTCCTCGGTGACCCGCTCCTTGCCCAGCTCCCAGACCAGCTGCCTTGCGTCGCTCCCGGCCACCTGGAAGACGGCCAGGCATCCGACGTTGGCGAGGAGGGTGTCCCGCATGGTGCGGGAGAGGTCGTCGAGCTTCGCGAGGCTCTGGGTGGCC
Organism: Dehalococcoidia bacterium; assembly: GCA_965237935.1. Classification (GTDB taxonomy): domain Bacteria; phylum Chloroflexota; class Dehalococcoidia; order Lucifugimonadales; family CBDEGW01; genus CBDEGW01. The sequence goes on from CBDEGW010000003.1 coordinate 513,272, forward strand.
AGGACGAAGGATGCCCCGAACTTGCCCAGCTCCGAGAGCATCGACTCGTAGTCCACGCCGGGCATGGACTGCATCTCGTCCACGACGACCAGCGCGCCGCGCCGCTGGCCGAGTGAGACGCTCTCCTGCTCCCGTATCACCGAATCGACCAGGTTGAGGAGGGACGCGCCCACCAGGGCGGACACGTCCCTCCCGACGGCTCCCTGGGCGGTGGACACCAGCAGGATGCCGCCGCCCAGGATGGTGTCGCGCAGGTCGATGGTGGAGCGGCGCTGGCCCAGGATGGCCCGCGCCCGCTTGGAGGATGCGTAGTAGGAGAGGCGGGTCTGCACGGGGGCGAGGGCCTCGGCGCGGTACTGCTGGTGCCAGCCTCCGAAGTCCCTGGCCCACCATTCAAGCAGGTAGGGGTCCTCAATCCTCTTGAGCACGCCGTCCCGGAACTTTCTGTCGGAGAGGAGCTTCAGCCCGTCGAGGATGGTGTGCTGGCTGCCCTCGTCCGTCTCGGGGTGCTCGTTGGCTTCATGCAGCGTCTTGACCGTCTGCTCCAGGATCGACTGCATCCTCGGCCCCCACTGCTCCCACAGGCCCTTTGCGACGCGCACCACCGAGTCGGCGGTGCGGTCGCGGTCGGTGAAGATGCGGGTGTCGAGGAGGTTGATGCCCGGCGCCCTCCGCTGGTCGGCCAGGTCGATGAGCCGCACCCGGTCTATGAGGGACTCCGGCACCTGCCGGAGCAGCCCCGCCACCAGGTCTGCGTGGGGATCGACGACGACGATGGCGTCGTTGTCCCTGCCCTCGGCCTTCTCCCGCATCTTGTGTGTGACGAGGTGGTGCATGAGGGTGGACTTGCCCATGCGGGTGCGCGCCACGTAGAGGTGGTGCCGCCGGAGCAGGTCCTCGGGGAAGCGGATGGGCCGGGGCTTGCCGGCCGTGGTGTCCCCCACCAGCGCGCCGCCCCTGACGCCCTTGGCGAACGGCAGAAGCGCCCTCGCGCCGGAGCGCTCCACCAGGGGCGTCTCGTCCCCGGCGCCGGGCGGGTGCCACAGGCAGGCGATCTCGCGGACGCCCAGGACGCTTCGCCTGCCGAACAGGCCGGGGCCTGCGGGGTGCATCATGTCGGGGTCGGTCGCGGTTGGCCGGACCTTGCCGACCTTGAAGCGCGCCCCGGCGGGGTTGTCGAAATGGCGGTAGGCGGCGGCCACCGGCCCCAGGAGCTCGCCGGCGCGCTGGGGCCTCGTCCCGGCGGGCAGTATGGCGGTGACCTGAAGCTCGGCGTCGAAGGCGACGCGGGACACCTTCTCCTGGATGAGGAGTGGGTCCTCGACGCGCTTGCGGGCCTTCTTCAAGCGGTGCCATGCCCAGCCGCCGACCGCCAGCCCCAGGGCCGAGCCTATCCCCAGGAGCGCCGCTTTCCATGTCTCGCCGTCCTGCACCCACAGGTAGCCCTTCAGGGCCGCAAGCGCGCCCAGGCCGAGGACGGCCATCGTGATGCCGTCCATCTGCAGAGGCTTGGTCTGGAAGGTGTAGGCGGGCTCCCTCGGCTCCATGCCGGGCCGCTTGTGTGCCTTGTCCAGGTGTGCCTGCGACCAGTCGGGGCCGAGGGAGCGCAGCATCAGCTGCGCCACGACGCGCTCACCCTTGTTGATGTTGGAGAGAGCGCCCATCAGGGCGATGAGGGGGTCTGAGCCGGGATCGAGCAGGTCGTCGTCCCTGAAGGTCCTCAGGGGCACGTACTCGGGGCCGTCGGCCCGCAGGGTCATGCTCCACGCCTGCTCGCCCTCGCCCATGCGCAGGGGATCGTCGTCCGGGTCCACCTTCCGGATGCGGGCCTGGGGATAGTGGGCGGAGAGCTGGCCGCGCACCACCTCGTCGTCGAGGCACCGGGCCATGAGGGTGACGCCGTCCATGTCCCCGGCCAGCTCCAGGGAGAAGGGCTCCGGCACCGCGATGGAGCCGAGCATGTTCTCCACGCCCAGCAGGGTGCGCTCCCCGGCGCGGGGCGGCGTCACCGTCAGCAGGACGGGCTTCTTCTCGGTGTCGTTTCCAAACAGGATTTCCTTCGGGTTCAGCTTCATGGTGTTATTCCTTTCTGTAATGGCGTCCGGGCCTCCACTCGATGACCGCCGTCTCCTCCGGGGTGGCCTCGATGCGGACGGGGAAGCGGTTGCCCTTCGACAGCAGCAACCCGTCTCCCCTGGGGCACGACAGGAGCCAGCGCTGGAGGTCCTCGGGCAGGTCGAAGGCGTCGCCGACGGTGCTGATGGCGGCGGCGTCCTGCTGAAGCAGCAGCTTGAAGGCGGCGTTCTGGAGGAGCGCCCTTCCCGAATGGCCGGTGATGGTGCGGGAGGAGTCCTCGGAGAGGAGGTCCTGCACGTCCTGGGTGATGAACTGCAACCCCAGCCGGTGCTTGCGGGCGCGCTTCGCCATGCTGACCATGAAGGCCGCGCCCTCGGGGTGCTGCATAATGCTCCACACCTCGTCCACGACCAGCAGGCGGGGCTTGGGGTCCTGGGCGGCCGCGGCCCACACCGTCTCGGTGCAGACCATCGCGGCGGCCGGCCGCAGCTCCGGCTCCAAGAGGTGCAGGTCGAAGACGGTGACCAGGGCCTCGTTGCCCAGCAGGTCGTCTCCCTCGTCGGAGAGCAGGTGGCGCAGGCTGCCGGTGGCGAATGGCCTCAGCAGGCGGGCCAGACCCGCGTCTCCCGCCTCGTCTTCCTGAAGGTACTTGTAGAAATCGCGGAAGCCGGTGCGCTCGCGTGGCTGGGCGTAGTAGCCCGCCAGGGCGTGGTCCAGGGAGGCGCGCCGCTCCGCGCCGAGACTCTCTCCCACCATGACCTCGATGAGACGGCGCAGGCTGCCGATGCGCTGGAGAAGCTCCTCCGAGTCCCCCTTGTCGATGACAAAGGGGTTCATGCCCTCGCCCGGCACGCCGGGGGACAGCACCCGCCCTCCGGCTGCGCGGGCCATGTCCGCGTACTCGCCCTCGGGGTCGATGACGTAGGCCGTGATGCCGCGCGTGATGCCGCGGAGCACGCCCAGCTTGGTGGCGAAGCTCTTGCCGCTGCCCGACCGTGCGAGGACGGCGGTGTTGGCGTTCATGTGCGTCCCGTCCCAGGGGTCGTAGACCACGGGGGAGCAGGCCCGCATGTCGATGCCGTAGAGGGTGCCGCTGCGAGTGTCCAGGTCCGGCGGCGAGAAGGGGAAGAGCCGGGCGATGCTGGACGTGTCCAGGCTGCGCCACTCGGCCACGGCGTTGAGGGCCAGCGGCAGGGTCGAAAGCAGCCCCTCGCGCTGGCGGAAGGCCAGGTTGTCCAGCTTGCCCAGGGTGGCGGCGAAGTGGGCCTTCGCCCGCTGGGTCATGTCCCTCAGCGACGCCTCGTCCTTCGCGTGAAGGGTCACAGACAGGGAGGCGTGGAAGAGCCGCTCGCGCCCGCGCTGGACCTCGTCGCGGAGACGGGTGATGTCCTCCAGGGCGATCTCCGCCTCCGGGGACATGGTGCGGCCCCGCTTGAAGGAGAGGCTCTGGGCCGACTCGAAGCGCACCTTCTGCCACTCCAGCGTCCTGGCCGCCTGCTCCGCCGGTATCGGGCCGACGTGGACGGACAGGTCCATCGGCGCTCCGGCCGCCATCAGCCCCTGGAGGAAGCCGGGGGCCAATGACCGGGGCCACTTGCCCAGGTGAAGGGAGCGCACGAGGCTCCCGCCGACGCGGATGTCACGTCGGCCAACCGCCACCTCGGTGGGACTCTCCTCGTCGAACTCGGCGGGTGAGCCGCCCAGGGCGGCTGCCGCCAGGAACATGCGGAGTTGCCTGCCCTTCAGCGGGTGGACGGAGAGCCCGGCCCTCGACAGCAGGCCCCGCAGGTCGTCGATGCGGCCGAACTCGCACACGGCGTAGAAGCGCCGGTCGAGGATGCCGTCGCGGGCCTCAAGCTCGGTGAGCAGCCGCTGGAGGGACTCGGCGGCCTCCCTCGTCTGCGGGGCTAGGTCCTTCGGCTGGGCCTCCCGAAGGTCGTCTCGCAGGCGTTCCAGGCGCGGCGCGTGCTGCCTGATGAGCAGCTGCGCGGGGAAGTCCAGGGCGTTGAGGGCGCCGGCGAAGGCCCCCAGCTTCGGCTCGTCCAGCTCCAGGCCCATCACCTCGCACACCCCCAGCTTCACCCCGTCCAGGCGCACGGGACCGTCCTCGTCCAGGTGCGACAGCATGAAGAACAGGGGCAGCTCGGGCGGGAGCTTGGGAGGGGCCTCCGTCGTTCCACCGGGTGCTGACTCCGTGGGGAGTTGGCCCTCCGGCATCTCCTGTGGAGCGGCGGACTCCCTTGGTGGGGTCTCCCCTCCGCGTCTCGTGATTCGTTCAATCAGCTTCTTCAATTCGGTAGATTCCTTTTCTCTATGGGGTTGGGAAGTCCACAAGGCCGCTGCTTAGCAGCGCGGCCACGCCCTTGGCCGACAGGACCAGGACGAGGCCCACCACCGCCATGACGACGGCGGCCTTTGCCCTGCCGCCGCGTTCCTCGCCGCCCTCGGCCATCAGGATGAAACCGGCCCAGACGATGGCGAAGACGCAGAGGCCGGAGGCGGCGTAGGCCATCGCCGTGAGCACGCGGTCGAACTGGCGGAGCATCTCCTGCTCCTCCGCCGGGGCCGCGCCGGCGACAACCAGCGCAGCCCCGGCCAGCAGGATTGCCGTCAACAGACTCCTCACCAAGGCCACTCCCATCCCAGCAGGTCGAACCACTGGCGCAGGCCGTCGGCGGGCTCCTGCTCGGCGGGCGGCTCTTCCGGTTCCGGCTCGGGCAGGACCAGCGCCTCGAAGTGGTCGTCGCTGCCAATGGCGGACGCCAGAGACATCGTTTCGCCCCTGGTCCTCGTGATGGGCGACCGCTCCACCGTCTCGGCCTTGCACGTGCTCCTTGTGCAGGACGTCCACCGTCACCTGCTTGGCGATGGTGGCGCTGGGGACATAGGCGTACGCCGTCGCGGTGGCGGACGCCGTGGCTCCGTCCTCGCAGGTGGCCGTCGCCGTCTCACTGTCGGAGTCGCTGTCCCCCGGGCGATGGAGGTGCACGGTCCTGGTGACCTGCTCCACCCGCTCCGGGTGGTGGGTCAACTGCGTCAGCGGGGGGATGGGGATGCGGAGGCTCGCCTCAAGGCTCACGTCCACGCTCACGGCGTGAATCGCCTGACCGTCCCCAATGGGAAGCCGGAAGGTGGTCTCGCCGCCCGGGACGAACGAGACGCTTGCCTGCGACGCGCCGGTCGCGGCGGCGACGGTCCCCGTGACTGCCGTCACCTGGGCGTCCATCAGGGACGTCTCGGTGACGCTCTGGTGCCCGGCCACCATCTGAAGCTCCACCGGGTGATCGGTGTGCGTGACGCACTCGGACTCGATGACGCCGCTGACCGCTCCCGGCGTCCAGCCCAGGGAGGTCATGCGCAGGTCGCAGAGCTCGCCCAGGGCGGCGGGGAGCGGGTACGGGATCTGCTCGGGCTTGACGGTCAGCGCCCCGGCCTGGCCGAGGGTGTCCTCCCACGAGACGGTGAAGGACGGCGCCGGGCCGTGGAGGGGGAGGGAGTAGTCGGTGCTCTCCCCCTCGGCCAGCGTTGCCGAGCCCCAGAAGCGCAGCCAGCTCCCCTGCGGGCCGCCGAAGGCCCGCACCCGGATGTCCAGGGCGGTGGCGGCCCGCAGGGTGACGGCGGCCCGGTCGCCGGTGACGGTGAGCGCCTCGACGAATATCCTCCGCCCCTCAACCGGCTCCTTCACCTCGAAGTCGATCTCGTCCCGCCAGGGCTCGTGGTCGTCGGCCAGGGCCGCCTGGGGGACGGTCATGACCGCCGCCGCCAGGACGGCCAGAGCCGCGATGGCGAGAAAGCCCCTGTGGGGTTTCCGGCGCCTGATCTCCAGCGTCTCGGCCATGTTGTCGTGACGCTGGCGGTTCCCGCCGTCCTTACCTCTGCGCTTGCCGAACCAGCGCATCCGTCCGTTGCGGCGCTCCCTGCTCTGGCGCGTCTTCTTGCGCTGCCTCCGCAATCCGCGCCGGGCTTTCCTGACCATCAGCCGAATGGGGCCGGGTCCGGTCTTCACCGGCTGCGGGGGCGCGGGCGGCTCGGCCCTCACCAGCTGGGCGGTCTGCCCGGCGTAGCGCCGCGCCCCCAGCCGGTACTTCAGCAGGTCGGCGGCCACCAGGGGCAGCCGCCGACCGCCTATCTTGCCCACCACCATCGCCACGCCAACCAGCCCGAAGAGGACGGCCAGGGCCATGCGCACCTCGGAGGGGCCGACGGGGGCGTAGCGGTAGGCCCCATAGGACAAAGCGAATACGGCCATCACCGCCACGACCTGCGGGAAGGTGAAGCCGAGCAGGACCTTGTCCTCGGCCTGCACGTGGGTCGGAACCTCGTGTTCTCTCATCTCTCGTTCTCCTTCCTCACGTGGCCTATCCGCCGTCGCCGCTGTCGGCGTCCGGCACATCGGGCTCGGGCAGCACGTCGTCGATTTCGATTCCCGGGTCCACGACCGCGTTCATCACCAGCTCCACGACGCCGTAGGCGACCAGGGCCAGGACGATGCCGGCGAGGGCGGTCATCATGGCGCTCTTGCCGCGCTCCATCTGGTTGGGCGCACCGCTGGCGGTGAGGTACATGTACGCGCCGTAGATGAAGAAGCCCACGCCCACCGCTCCCACGACGCCCAGCAGGATGCCCACCAGGTTCGATATGGTCTGTGTCAGTTGTTCCATTGCTATTGCTCCTCTCTGCCGCCGGGCGGGTCTCCCACAACCGGCGTTCATCGCTTCGTCTTGTCTCCTCGGTGACTCCCCGTTATCTGCACATCGCTGGTCCTCCGTCGTGTCGTTCGCCTGGCGCGGGTCTCGTCCGCGCCGTTGCGTTGTTGTCGTGTGTGGGGCTACTCCCCGCTGCTCCTGGGCTCGGCGCCGCCGTCTCCCCCGCCTGCCGATGGGGTGGCCATCGAGGCCGCCGAGCTGAGGCCGCTGGCGGCTGCCGAAACGCCCGCGCTGGCCGCCACCGCTCCCACCGCCATGCCTCCCGGCCCTCCTGCGGCCCCGCCAGCCGACCAGCCCGATGGTCCGGGCCGACCGCATCAGCGACGAGGGCAGGTTCATGCCGAAGTAGAGCATCGAGAGCCAGGAGTCGAAGGTGCCGTGATTGCCGAGCATCGACGGGACGCGGGTCGCCATGTAGACGAAGGCCAGGGACATCAGGAGCTTCCAGATCAGGTCCTGCACCGGCTCGAAGGCGGCGATGGCGGCGAACTCCTTCAGGAAGCCGAACCCAAGCGCCAGGGCGATGAGCTGGATGGCCTGCTGGAACACCGTCGTCATGAAGAGGCGCAGCCAGTGGCGGCCCCAGCCCGCCGTGTGGGGCAGAATCCAAAGCCCCAAAGCGATCGGGGCCAGGGCCAGGAGGATGTCGATCAACGCGAGGCGCAGCACCATCTGGACGATGACGTAGAGCACGAAGAAGCCGTAGACCAGGTAGAGGACCGCCAGGAGCAGGGCCATGCCCACGCTCCCGGCCTCCACCGCCGTCATCAGGGTGCGAAGCGTCGAGCGGAGCATGTCTCCGGCGGTGACGTTCAGGGAGACCGCGATAAAGCCGGACACGGCGTCGGCAACGTCCAGGACCAGGGCGCACCACCAGAGGGACGACGCTGCGGCCACCAGTCCGAGCACGAGCCGGGGGACCATCTCCCGCCAGCCCGCCTGCTGGCGTCCAAGATGCTCGGAGACGATGAGGCTGAGGCCCATCCAGCCGAGGATCACCACCAGCGCGCCCGACGTGATGGCCCAGACGACCATCCACGCCTGGCGCACCAGGTCGTGGGCGTAGGTGAGGTCGGGAGGGGTGCCGGTGAGGATGTCGCTCATCTGCCGGATTCCCTCCGGCAGTTGTCGGCGTCCTCGCCGCTGGCTCGCTCAACCACGCCGCAGAGGGTCCCGTGGACTCCCTCGATCATCCAGCCGGCGAAGGCCCTCGCCCAGCGCGCCGGGCTGAGGGCGGACAGAATCTTGTCCCAGATGCGGCCCGGCTGGTAGATGGGGACGACGGCGTAGAAGTCGCCCCTCAGCCCGTCCTCGGCAACGGCCAGCATCACCAGCAGGTAGGCCCGGTCGCGGTCGAGCTCGGGGTGTTCGTCCAGGTCGGGGTACTCCCAGGAGTACTCCCAGCCGTCGCCTCTCTTCTTCTCGCCGCCCTTCACCCGGTACATGGCGCTTATCCAGTCGCCGGTGTCGGCGTCCCGGACGGCGTAGAAGAGGTCCGCGATCTCGCGGTCGAAGAGGGGCCGGGCGACGAACTCGCCCTTTTTCTTGCGCTCGACGAAATCCCGGTCGGCGTTGACGAGGGTCAGCTCGTCAGGCGGGGCCTGGGCCCGGGCGACTCCGCTGGACGGAATCGCCACCAGCGCCGCCAGGAGCAGCGCGGATGCCAGGGGGATAAACCGCCTGAGTGACCGGAGTTTCGATTTCAGCGCCATCTCGTCCACCTCTCTGCCTATTGCCGCAAATCAACGATTCGCAACTTCTGCAACAGAGTGTGAACAAACGAAATGACGGTGGAAACTGCCTGGAAGGGACGACAAAAATGTCGCCCCTTTTGAGGTTCTTGGCAAAAGACTCCCTCCCGTGCAGTATGGGGGCTGTACAAGAAAACGAAGTCTGTGGCGAAGTTGTCGGTGAGGGCACGGCAAAGCTGAAACAGGAACAAATGGGGCCGAAATTGCGCAGAAGTTGTGAACACTTGGACTTAAGTCCCCAGGTCGGCCTCGCTCCGCAAAAAGGGGCGCAGCGGGGCCGCATGAGAGTGGGGCGAATCGGGTCGGAATCCCGCATTTCCCCCTACAGGTGGTCCACATGGCGCAGCCCGTGAGAAATCGGGCCTTGGTCGGGGGCGAGACCGGGGACTAAGGCCGGCGAAAGGAGGAGGGCTTATGGAACCGAAGAAGGACGTGGTCGAGAAGGGCAGGAGCGTGCGGGACATGCACCACCTGCGGCTCATGTCGCTGTTGCAGGAGCTGGAGCGGGACAACGGGCGCAAGAAGGCGGCCGAGGTCCTGGGGGTGGACCGCAGGACTCTGGACGCCAGCCTCGACGAGGGTGTGCTGACGCGGCGCATCCGGGGGGCGCTGGAGAAGGCGCTCCAGTCGGGGGTGGGCTCCGCAGCCGCTGAGCAGCGGGACCGCAACGACAGGCTGGCGGACCGTCTGGAGGACTTGGAGGGCGGCTTCGAGGAGCTTGGCAAGGAGATACGGGCGAACAACAGGGCCAGCGAGGACAGAGACAGGGCCATTCGTGAGGAGATGGCGCAGGGGTTTCGCCAGCGGGAGCGGGAACAGGCGGAGCGGAGGACGGCGGGGGACGCCGGGGACGAGGCGAAGGCGAACGGCGCCGGCCCGCAGCCCAGGCGAAGGGCGACGCTGCGGCGGGAGTACCCCGACCTCGTGACGCTGGAGCCCGCCGAGGACGACGAGGACGTGTTCGGGGATGTCTGGCCCCTGATCGTCGACTGGCGGGAGCTGAAGGCCGTTCATCCCGACGCGGGAAAGAGCCTGTCCTGGCTGCGCACCGAGGAGCGGTTCCTGGCGTTGGAGCTGACGCTGTTGGAAGGGCATGGGCTGACGCTTCCCCCGGCGACGTTTCCGCTGCGGGGCTTCGACCGCAACGGGCAGGTCAACTGGCGGAAGACAGCGCTCTCCGACACGCGGAGGGCGCTGAGAAAGCGGGAGCTTCTGCACACGCTGACGCTCAGACTCTGGTGGAAATAGCCCGGCGGGTTGTGCCCCTCCGTCTTCCAGTGAACTTCCGTGAAGTTTTGTGAACGATGTTGGCGTGGACTGCCCGAGAGCCTTCACAACGGGTCTTTGGTGGGTAATAATGTCTGCATTGTTTGGCTTTCAACCAAGGTTTCCGACCATAGAAACCTGGGGGCGCGATCCCTGTTGCCCGGGTCTGACTTGACGGATGATTCGCTCTCTGAAAGGTCTCCCACGAGGGAACTGCTGCCGCTGCGGATTTGACGTAGCTCTCCGTAAGCAGCACGGGCCGAAACGACGAAGTTTGACGTAGGTCCTTCGTCCTCGGTCCACGTCCGGCGGTTGGAGTTTGACGTAAGTCCTTCTCCCGCTGGGCACCCGTCCGGTGGTTGGAGTTGATCGCTTCTCCCGCTGGACACTGGTCTGGCGGCTGTGGTTGATCGCTTCTCCCGCTGGACTCTGAGGATGGAGCGCCTTCTGCGCCTCGTCTTCACCCAGTCGGTCGGAGTGCGTCTTTCGCCCCGGCCGATTCAACATGCCTGCGGCATAGCTGACACACAGCCAGGGCCGCAGCTTCGACACGCGCCGGTCTGCGACTGAGAAGCAGGCTGGCCGCTTCACGTCTCGCAGCTTTCCCCCAAGCCGGACGCTATCCACCCTGGGCGAGCTGCGTCTTCTTTCACCCCACCCCGTCTTCCGCGTTCGGCATTCGACCGTGGGCGGAGTGCGTCTTCGGAACGGAGTCACGGGTTCAACGGCAAGAGCTTTCAGCAAGGAGGTAACGAATGGCGACATCGGAACGGACACACAGGAAGGAAGGAGGCCTGGACATGACGGCACTGCAAGAGGGCATTCGGCTTGGCCGGCGTCGGGGATGCGGAGTGCAGACCATCGGCGACCGCGTGGTCGTCAACCCGCGCTTCCGTCTCGCTGCCCAGAGAGACGTTGACGGCAACATCATTGAGACGGTCAGGCTGTCTCCCGAGGTCTGCGGCTGCGGGTATTCCTACGCTCGGCCAGGGGTGGGCTACGTCGGGGCTGCTGGCTGGTATTGCAAGCGATGCGGGCAGCTCCACACGCAGGACGAGGGGGCAACCGTAGGCGACGCAGCCCACCTGAAGCCCGATCCCGCGCTGGTGAGAGAGTTCGACACGCGGGTCCGGGTGTCCCTCGACTGGTCAACCCCTGAGGATCTGGAGGCCATCCAATGAACGCACACGCAAGCGAAGGAGGAACGGACAGGACGGAACAGTACGTGGGACCGAGCGCAATGCGGATAGCCAACCTGCTGCCGCACCGGGTCAGCTTCGAGCGGGGCTGGTTCTGGACGACGACGGCCATCTGTCACGGCGGCAAGTCGGACGGGCTGGCGTTCCGGCAGCGACCGGACGGCAACGGCATCGAGGTCAAGTGCCACACCGGGGGCTGCTCGGCCGGCGTGGTGATCACCGAGCTTGAGGCGCTCATCGGGCTGCCCATCTGGACGGCCTACGCACAGGTGAATGACACCCCGGTCAAGGCCCCTGGGCAGCAGCCGTGGTGGAAGCGCAGGCGGGTCGTCGTGGCCGGGGCGGTCGCCCTGGTCGTTGCGGCGCCGCTGCTGACGCTCGACGTGGAGCTCTTCTTCCTGAACCTCGTCGGTCTGGGCATCGGGGCGCTGCTGCTCCGGCGGTTCATGCCCCGGCGTCCGGTAGGGAGGGTCCGTCGCCGCTGACGACGGGGCCTCCGGCTCCCTCATACCCATCCCAACACGCAAGGGCCGTCTCCCATCCGGGGGCGGCCCTTCTTCTTTGCCCGCAAGCGGGCGCAATCGGCAAGGCCACAAATCACAGGCACTTATAGGAGGTGCACGATGACGACGGCAACACTGGCAACTGGAACTCGGTCGATGGACACGGTGGACAGGCCCCGGCGCAGCCTCGAAGAGCTGGTCGACCAGCTCATGGCGGCGATGGGATTCAAGGAGGAGGAGCCGGAGACGGCATCGGCGACGGAGATACCGAGCGTGGCCAAGAGCGTTCACGAGGCGCGGCGTCTCCGGCAGGCGGGAGACGTGGACGGTGCGCTGGCGGTCCTCGCCGGCGTGGACGCGGCCACAGCGGAGACGAAGGCGGCTCGGTGGGCCTTCTCCGAGTGGACGCAGCTGGTGAGGCGGCGGTTCGGCGGCCGCGGCGCCCTGGTCTACAGTCAGGGCACGGGACGGGCCGCTGCGCTGGTGCCCACCGGCGACGGGGGGACGCTGGAGGTCGCGGCGGTCCTGGGGATGCGCTGGCGGCCCGGCAAGGTCGTCTCGGGGCGCAGCCTCCGGGGCCTGCGTCCCCTGAACGGGGGTGCGTGATGGTCACGGCCAACGTGGACATCACCGCGCTGAAGGCGCGTCACCCGCTGGGCGACACGGTGGAGGCCGCAGGGGTGCGGCTCAGGGGAAGGGGCAGGGTCCGCCAGGGCGTCTGCCCCTTCCACGACGAGAACGAGGGCAGCTTCACGGTATACGCCGACTCGGAGCGATTCTACTGCTTTGGGTGCGGTCTCGGCGGCGACGTGCTGGACTTCATCCAGCGGGCGGAGGGCCTGTCGCTGCCCGAAGCCATCGCGCGGCTGGACGGCAGCCCCGGGCTTGCGCCCAGGGCCGCCACTCGTCCAGCCGGAACGCGGCGTCCGAGGTCCGCCGCGCTGCCTCCCCGCGACCCCGCTCTGCTCACGGCGGCGGCGCGCTTCTACGCCGGACGGCTCCGGCGTCACACAGAAGCGCGGGAGTACCTGGCCTCACGGGGCATCGGCCAGTCCGCCGCCGCCCGCCTCAGTCTCGGTTATGCGCCGGGCAGCGGGCTGCGGCAAGCCCTGGAGTCCTGCGGCTTCTCCGAGAAGCGCATCCGGGACTCGGGGCTGTTCATGGAGCGGGGAGCGGAGCGGTTCGCCGGCATGGTCGTCGTCCCCGACGTCACCGGCGGCCTCGTCCGCTGGCTCGTCGGGCGGGCCATAGACCCCGACCGGACACCCCGCTTCCAGGCTCCGCCCGGCCCCAAGCCGGTGCTGGGCCTTGGGCGCCTCGGCCCTGCCCCGCCGTGGGCGGTCGTGGCCGAGGGACCCTTCGACTGGCTCGCCCTTACCGGATGGGGCCTTCCGGCGGTCGCTGCCCTGGGCACCCAGGGCGTCGAGCGGGTCGCCTCAGCCCTTCGGGGCTGCCCCCGCGTCCTCCTCGCCTTCGACAACGACGACGCGGGCCGTGAGGCGACGGAGCGGCTTCTGACCCTGCTCGGTCGCAGGGCCGCCGCCGTCGCCCTCCCCGCAGGAGTCGGCGACGTGGCCGAGCTTGCAGCCGGGCCACACGGACGCGCCGCCTTCCTCCGCCTGCTCTCGCTGGCGGCACGCTCCGCCCGATAGCGGCTCCCCGCCGCTCCCCAGCGGGCTTCCCCGCCCGCTTCTTCCCCATTCCCACTCTCACCGCACAGAGGAGGTGCTATGCCCGATTCACGACGGGCTCTGCCCGCGCACGGCTTCCCATAGGGGGACGCCGCATCGCTCATTCGCTACAGGAACGACAGCACAAGAAGGAGATTGAGATGTTCAACAAGAACGGCAACAACAACGGGCACAACGGCAACGGGACGGGCAACGGCCTCGTCCAGGTCAACGGCAACGGGCACAAGCCCGACGCCGCAATCGCCAGCGAGCACGAGCTGCTCTGGGACGGGCTCTCGCCCGCTGTCAGCCAGGCGCTCGGACAGCCCCTGGACCCGGCGCTGGCCTCCCAGCGCAAGGGCCGCGGCGGGCGCAGCTTCGACTACCTCGAAGGTCACGCCGTCATCGACCAGGCCAACCTCATCTTCGGATACGGAGGGTGGGGCTACGAGTTGGCCGGCGACGTGACGCTGCGCCAGGTCGAGACGGTCGACACCCAGACGGGCGAGGTGAAGGTCTCGCTCGGCTACAGCGCCCCGGTGCGGGTCACCGTCGCGGGCGCTCTGCCCCGCACCGACATCGGCGTCCACCCGGTGGCCGAAGACACCCTGGACGGCCACGACACGGCCATCAAGGGCGCGGTGACGGACGGCATGAAGCGGGCGTTCCGCAGCTTCGGCGTCCAGTTCGGCAACGGGTTCTACGGCGACCAGCCGCAGGTCGGCAACCCGCCGCAGCCGCAACGGGTCCCTGCTCAGGCCAACGGCAACTCCGGCCAGGCCAATCGCTCATCCGGCCAGGCCCAGGGCAGGAGCCCCGTTCGGCAGGCTCAGGACAGGCGCAGCGAGTCCCAGATCGAAAAGCTGCGCAAGCGGCTCATCGAGATCGCCGCTGAGCAGGGCCTCGACGAGGACCAGGTGCGGAGCGCCGTCGTGGACCGGACGGGCAAGAGCCTCGACGACCTGGACGGCACCGAGCTTGGACCGCTCGTGGAGGCCGCTGCCAACAAGCTCCGGCAGATGCAGCAGCCCCAGGCCGCCTAGTCTGCCGGGTAATCGGGTTCGGTATCGAGAGCGGGGCCGTCTCCTTCGGGGGGCTGCCCCGCTCCTTCATTACAGGACAAGGAGGCAACGAGCCATGACAACGACTGAGACCTTGGTAAGCACACCCTGGGGCTGGACACACGACATCGAGGTGCTGGCCGAGGGCGTCTGGCGGGTCTCGACGCCCACCCACGGCGGGCTGAAGCTCAGCCGCGAGCGGTGGGCCGCAATCCCCGCCTGCGTCCGATCCGCCATGTTCACACCCACCTTCGCCGAGGAGGACTGCGAGGAGCCCATCGTCAGGACGCTGCTCGGCATCGGCGACGGACGGGACCGGGAGATGGCCCTGAAGGTCGCGGGCTACTTCGACCGCTACGCCCCGGCCCTCCCGTACCTCCGCGACCGTGCGCCTCACTACCACGTCGTCGCCCACCTGGGCGGCTGCGCGACGGACCCCATCGGGCGTTTCGACACCACAGAAGAGGCCGAGGCGTTCGCTGACACCGGGCGGTGGGAGGCCGTCTCCTGCGAGGGCGCGCTCCCGCTCTGCCGGGGAAAGGGGTGCAGGCCATGACGGCAACGACACGGTCCAGGCCCCGCAGCCTTCCCAGCACGACGACCAAGCTCCAGACGGAGATGGGGAACCTCTACGTGACCGTCTCGACGGACGAGGACGGAGAGCCCTTCGAGGTGTTCGGCTGGCTGGGCAAGGGAGGCAGCTTCCAGCACGGCGTCACCGAGCTGGCCTGCCGGTTGATCTCCCTGCACCTGCGGCGCGGCACGCCCCTCGAAGAGGTGATTGACCAGTGCCAGGGGATAGCCGAGATGCAGCCCTTCTTCAACACGATGCCCGACGGCAAGAGCGTTGCGGTGCTCGGACTCGGCGACGGCATCGCCCACATCCTCAAGGCCCATCTCAGGGCCAGGGAAGAGCGCGAGGCGGAGACGGCACAAGAGGCGGCGATTGAGATGAAAGCGGCCGCATGAACGGCCAGGACACCAGCATCGAGGCGGGGCTGTCTCACGGGCGGCCCCGCTTCTCACTTACAGGAAGGAGGCGACGACGATGGTAACGACGATTGACGACAGGGCGGAGGTCTTCTCCCGTCCCGCGGCGCGGTTCGACGACGACGGCAACATGGAGGTGCGGGCATCGTCAGCCCTGGGCTGCCGCCGCGCCCTCTGGTACGCCGCGACGGGCTACGAGGCCACGAACCCCCCCAGCGAGGATTCGCTGACGGCGATGGAGGCGGGCAACGCCCTGGAGCCGGTGGTGGTGCGGGCGATGGAGCGGGCGGGCTGGAAGGTCGATGCCGCCGATCCCCAGGACCCGCGGCAGGTGGCGGTGCGCATCGGCCCCAATCTGCTGGTCACGGGACACCCCGACGGCGCGGTGCGGATGCCGATAGAGCGGGACGAAGCGGCTGCGTCGCAACTCTTCCTCTTCGAGGGCGAGCCGCAGGGTCCCGCCTACGGCGACCCGATGGTCGTCGAGATCAAGACGCGGGGACCGGAGGCGTTCCGCCGCTGGCAGACGCTGGGAGCGGAGCGCAGCCACCCGGCGTCGGTGGCCCAGGCCGCCTTCTACTCGCTCGGTGAGTTCGGCGACCTGCGCGATGCGGTGATCGCCACGATGAACACGGGGGCTCGCACCTGGGACTGGGAGCGGATTCCCGCCCACCGGCTGGAGCGGGCCTTGCAGGACGCCAGCGAGTGGCTCGGTGAGCTTGCCGCTCACCACGTCCAGAGCGGGCCTGACCCCGACGCGCTGCCGGAGCGGGACTTCTCCGCAACCAGCTGGCAGTGCCGAAGCTGCCCCTTCCTGGCGGTCTGTCTGCCGGGAGCGGCGGAAGCGAGCGAAGAGACGGAGACCGAGACAGAGGAGGTGAGCGACGAAGAGGCACGGGACGCGGTGGCGGCCTACGCAGAGGCTCAGGAATCCATCAAGGAGCCCGAAAAGGCCAAGCGCGCCGCGCTGGATACCCTGAAGGCGTGGATGCGCCGGCAGGGTGACTCGAAAGCGACGGTGGGGGGCCGGACGGTCACCCTCGTCAGCTCCACCAGGTACTCCGTGAACCACCGCAGGCTCAACGAGGCCCTCGACCCGGAGGTCCGGGCCGAGATCGTCACCGAGAGCGAGTCGGAGTACGTGCGGGTGAACACCTAGACGCTTCCCCTGTTGGGAGCGCAGGACGGGGCCGTCTTCCCCCTATCGGGGAGTCGGCCCCGCTCTCATTCAACCGGGCGCGGCAACACCGCGCTACTACACACACAAGGAGAATCACATGTCACGCACCATCAACAAAGTCGAGCTTTTGGGCAGGGTCGGAACGGACCCGGAGATGCAGTACACCCCCGGCGGCACCGCCGTCACCAAGCTGCGGCTGGCGACCGACCGCTACCGCAAGGACGCCGAGAACGAGACGGATTGGCACAACATCGTGGTCTGGGGCGCCACTGCGGAGGCCGTGAACCAGTACGTCGGGACGGGCCAGCGCGTCTACGTCGCGGGCCGCCTCGTCCAGAACTCCTGGGAGGGCGACGACGGCCAGCGCCGCCACCGCACCGAGATTCACGCCTCCGAGGTCGTGTTCCTCGACTCCCACAACGGGAACGGCACCGGCGACGCCGCGGACATCGAGCAGCCGGTCGGCGCCTCTCCCTTCTAGTCCCACAACCGCAGAGTGACGCCTTCCCGAAGGCGCAACCACGGGGCCGCTTCCCATCTACAGGGGGCGGCCCCGCTCTCTGTTCTAACCGACAACGAAGGAGACCGACATGACCAGGAAGAAGACCCACACCAAGGACGCTGTTCTGCTGAACGCGCTCCGCATCAACCTGAGCCTGCTAGGGGAGCTGGCGGTCCGCTACGACGTGGAGACCAGGCCGGAAGGCCCGGAGGACCTGCCCGTCATCTCCTGCCCCGAAGACGTGCGCAGGCTGCTGGGGCCGGAGATGGCTCCCCTGGCCCAAGAGCAGCTGCGGGTGCTGCTGCTCAACACCAGGAACCAGGTCCTGGGCCAGCGGGTCATCTACCAGGGCAACGTCTCCTCGGCCATCGTCCGGAACGCCGAGGTCTTCCGACCGGCGGTCATCGAGGCCGTCCCCAGCATCATCGTCAGTCATAACCACCCCTCCGGGGACCCCACGCCGAGCCCCGAGGACGCGGCCCTCACCCGCGAGCTGGTCCAGGCGGGCAAGCTGCTGGACATCGAACTGCTGGACCACGTGGTCATCGGCGGGGAGCGGTTCGTCAGCCTCAAGGAACGGGGCCTCATGTCCTGACGGCCCACGCCGTCCGGCTCTCACGCGGGGGGACACCCTCCCGCGCTTGAATCACCCACATCAAGGAACGAAAGGAGACTGCCCATGTTGCAGACTCACACCATCGACCCCGAAGACCCCGCATCCAGTGCGGGGCAGGCTCTCTACACTATCACCGCCGGGGGTTTCTCGGCAACCGCCGACGCCTTCGCCCGCGACGAGCAGACCGAGGGCCTCTGGTTCGTCTCGATGGTCGGCTCCCAGACCGCGCTCAAGGCGATCTGGGCGTCCCTCCTCAAGCAGCCCCCGGACGTTGCCCACATCATCAAGGGCGCGGACGGGATGGCGCTTCACGGCGGCTACCAGCGGTGCATCATCCCGTACGAGACCATCGGCACCTGGACGACCAAGATCGCCCGCCTGCCGGCGACCGGCGGCTGGCACGCACTCGTCTACACCAAGACCGCGGAGTTCGGATACGAGAAGGACTCCTTCCTCCTGCTGGCGCAGTCGGAGGAGGATGCCCCGGCTCTCCATCACCGGTTCCTCGACAAGCGCAGCCCGCTGCCCCTGCACGGGTCCTGGGCCGGTTGGCTCTGGCAGCGGGGCCTGGAACAGGAGGAGATAGTCCCCCTCCAGTCGGTGGGCGTCTCGGCCTACCGGTGCTCCCCCAAGGCCAAGCAGCTGCGGGAAGACCTGTCCGACGCCGTGGCGTCGGGCCGGCTCACGCTGCCCAGGGAGGCGTCCGATGGATAGGACGCTGAAGCGGGCCAAGCGCAACAACAAGCGGCGCGGACAGCGCAACCACGGGGCTTGGCAGCGGTTCTCCCCCGACGGGACGACCTGCCGCTACTGCGAGCACGACGGCTCGCAGCACCTGTGCCGGTCGGGGCAGCCGCATTTCTTCCGGCCCGCGACGGAGGCGGAGCGGCGGGACCCCTCGGTCATGCTCTACCGCCACACACTGCCGGACGGCGGCTCGATGCTGGTGCGGCGGATGACCGTCGCCAACCACGCCGAGCTTGTCACCGCCTTCTGCACGGCCTGCGCCGAGAGCATCGGGACGCACCAGGTCCTGTGCTACCAGCGCAACGTGGCTATTGGCGAGGTGGTCGGAATCGACACTCGCCACAAGGACCTGGCAATCGCCGCCTGACGCGGCGCACGACACCAGACATGAAAGGAGAGACGACATGAGACTCGCTGCACAAGCCAAAGGGGGCTACTATCCGACTCCCGACCGGGTGGTGGACCTGCTCGCCGAGCTGATTCACACCCCCACCGGCTCCTACCACCGGGGCCGGGAGACCATCCGCATCCTCGACCCCTGCTGCGGGGCCGGGGACGCGCTGGAGAGGCTGGCCGAGGGCCTGGACAGGCCCAACGCCATCCCCATCGAGACCTACGGCGTGGAGCTGCACCGGGACAGGGCCGAGGAGGCCGAGAAGCGGCTCCACCGCACCCTCGCGGCGGACCTGTTCGCCACGTCCATAGCGAACGGGGCCTTCGGCCTGCTGCTGCTCAATCCGCCGTATGACTTTGATTCCGAAGACAAGCGGACGGAGCACGCCTTCCTGACGCAAACCACGCGCTACCTGGCCGAGAGCGGCCTGCTGGTCTTCATCGTTCCCAGGCAGCGCCACGCGGTCTCGGCCCGGTATCTCTCCACCCACTACGGGCGGATGCGATGCTGGGCCTTTCCCGACCCGGAGCGGGAGGTCTTCGACCAGGTGGTCCTGATGGGCTACCGCAAGGCCGACCCCGTTCCCGACGCCACAGCCGAGAGCATGGTGCTGGAGTGGGCGGTGGGGGAGCCTGAGCCCCTGCGCTCCCAGCGACACTCCTACTCCTACCCGGAGTACACCCCCGCCACGACGCCGAGCGGCGACGTCCTGTTCACGACCCGCACCGTCGATCCGGCCGCGGCTGCGGCTGAGGCCAGGCGGTCGGGGCTGTGGGCCAGCACGGAGATAACCGACACCCTCTGGCCCGCCAGGGACAACCGCACCCGGCCGCTGATGCCCCTCAAACGGGGGCACATGGCGATGCTGGTGGCGGCGGGCTTCCTCGACAACCTGGTCCTCGAAGCCGACGACAGGCGCATCCTGGTCAAGGGCCGCACGTCGAAGGATATGGTGCTGGTGGAGGACGCCCCGGAGAAGGAGGTCCACCGCGAGAAGCTGACGACTACCGTGGTGGCCCTCGACCTCGACGACGGACGGATCGAGGACATCGCCGCCTAGCTCGGACGGCTCACCCCGAGCCGCGCAACGAGGCCCCGTTGGTTCATTCGACCTGCGGGGCCTTCGCTCTATCGGAACGACTCAGAAGACCCCTCTTATCAAGGAAAGGAAGGTCGAAAGATGCAGACCACCATGACGCTGGAAGCCTGCTGCCGGTGCGGGCAGCCCATCGCCCCCGGCGAACCGGCCATGCAGACCGCCTCGGTGGACCTGGACTTGAACGGCAGGGCCGTGTCCTCGCCGGTGAAGGCATACCACCTGACGGGACGCTGCTACGACGACGCAAAAGCTGCCGAGACCGCCCGCAGGGAGACCCTGAAAGCCGCATAGACGGCTCGCACCGAGCCGCACTCACGAGGCCCGCCGACTGCGCGGGTTCGCACGTTCAAGCAACCGCCTGGGGACGTTTCCGGGGACCCGCGACACGCAAACGTCCCCACCGGGGGCGTGGTGCGTCTCGGGTCCCTGCGTCGTCCTCCGGCCCACCACGGAAAAGGAGGACGACTGACATGAACCTCGGAGGTTTCATAGACAAGTTCAAGGACGCCATAGCGCGAAGGGTGGTGGAGTCCTACCCGCCGCTCTACCGGCCCTCGGAGAACGGCGGCACGCTCCCCAGGCTGCTCCGCAAGCCCCTGGGAGCGCAGGCCGACGCCATCAGGGGCGCGGCCCTCTCCCTCAAGGCCCACCGGGGCACCACGGTCGTCGGCGAGATGGGCACCGGCAAGACCTTCATCGGCGCGGCGGCGGCATACATGGCGGGCTTCCAGCGGGTGCTCATCATCTGCCCGCCCCACCTGGTTCCCAAGTGGAAGAGGGAGGTGGGGATGACGGTGCCCGGCGTCCGCGCCGCCATCGTCGAGTCCATCACCGACCTGGAGCGGCTGCGCCTCTCCGTCGGCTCCGGCCCCCTGTTCGCGGTGATGAGCCGTGAGAAGGCCAAGCTGTCCTACCGCTGGATGCCGGCCGTGATACAGCGGTGGGCCGTCTCGAAGGGAAGGCTCCTGCGGGAGGAGGAGACGGGGGAGCCCTTCCGGGTACCCTGCTGCCCCGACTGCACGGCGCAGGTGGTGGACAAGGACGGCGTGCCGCTGACCGACGCCGACCTGAACCGCCGCAAGCACACCTGCGCCGTCTGCGACGCCCCCCTCTGGCAGGCCGACCGGTCCGGCCCGGCCCGCTATCCCTTGGCCGACTACATCAAGCACCGGATGAAGGGCTTCTTCGACCTGCTCATCGGTGACGAGGTCCATGAGTTCAAGGGGCGCGGCTCTGCCCAGGGCATCGCTGCGGGCATCCTCGCCGACGTGTGCGGCAAGTCCCTCAGCCTGACCGGCACGCTGCTCGGCGGGTACTCCTCGACCATCTTCCACCTGCTCTACCGGTTCTCGCCGGAGATCAGGACGGAGTTCGGGCGCTCCGACGAGCACCGCTGGATACAGCGGTACGGCTTCGAGGAGGTCACCGTCGGCAAGCCGGACGACGACGCGGTGGAGGACGGGCGCAACAGCCGCCGCCGCAGCTACCGCAAGGTCACCAGGGAGAGGCCGGGACTCGTTCCCAGCGCCCTGTTCCACATCATAGGGAACACCGTCTTCCTCAGACTGGCGGACGTTGCCTCCGGCCTGCCGGACTACGAGGAGAAGATCCTCGTGTCCTCGATGGACTCGGAGGAGGACGCCACCGGCTACTCCCAGCGCAGCGCCTACAACCACGTGTTCGAAGAGCTGAAGAAAGAGCTGGCGGACGCCCTCAAGAGCGGCTCCAAACGGCTGCTGGCGACCTACCTGCAAACCCTGTTGGCCTACCCGGACGGCTGCACCAGGGGGGAGACGGTCTTCGACCCCAGGACGGGCGACGTGATCGTGCAGGTGCCGCCCCTGTCGGAAGAGAAGCTCTACCCCAAGGAGCAGGCGCTCATCGACCTGGTGGCCGCCGAGCGGCTGGAGGGAAGGCGGGTGCTGGTCTACGTCACCCACACGGGGACGCGAGACATCACCGGACGGATGGACGACATCCTCACCCGGCACGGGTTCCGGGTGGCGGTGATGAAGGCCGACGCGGTGGCACCGAACCGCCGTGAGGCGTGGGTGGCCGACAAGGTGAAGGAGGGCATCGACGTCCTCATCTGCCACCCGCGATTGGTGCAGACGGGCCTGGACCTGATCGACTTCCCGACCATCGTCTGGGACGAAACGGACTATAGCGTCTACGTCGTCCGGCAGGCGTCGCGGCGGTCGTGGCGCATCGGGCAGACCCGCCCGGTGAAGGTGGTGTTCATGTCCTACCGGAACACGCTGCAGGCCGACGCGCTGAAGCTGGTGGCGAAGAAGATGCAGAGCTCCCTGGCCGTCGAGGGGGAACTGCCGGAGGACGGGCTGGCCGCCTATGGGGACGACGGGGACGACATGATGATGGCCCTGGCCCGCAAGATCGTCAGCGGCGGCGAGGAGGAGGAGGAGGAGGACGAGGCCGAGACGATGGAGGAGGTCTTCGCCCAGGCCAGGAACGCTGAGAGCGAGGCCGAGGAGCTGCTGGTGGACGACGGCTGGAAGGTCGTCGAAGTCGAGCCGGAGACGGTCGAGGTCAACGGGAATGGTAAGCACGCCAACGGCAACGGCCACCACGCCGACGGCATCGGGCCGACGGTCGAGCTTGTCCCGGTCAACGGCCGCCACGCCAACGGGAACGGCAACGGCCACCACGACGAGGCCTCGGAGTCGCAGCAGTCGCTGTTCTCCTGGGCGGAGTTCATGGCCGAGGAGCCGGTCAAGCCCAGGGGCCGCAAGACCCAGGCCCCGTCACTGTCCCTGTTCGCGTGGGCGGTGGAGCAGGAGCGGGAGGAAGAGCCGGTCGGCGCGGGACGCTAGACCGCAAGACAACGGGAGAGGTCGCCGCACATGGAGCGGCGGCCTCCCCGCAGGTTGCAACGCAGCGAAACACAACACGCACAAAGGAGATGAACCAATGGCAAGAGTATTCGTATACGACGACCGCGAGTTCCCGGACCCGGACCCCCAGATGAGCGTCGACCAGGTGAAGGCAACGCTCTCCGACTTCTACGGCGAGATCGCCAACGCCTCGGTCAAGGAGACCAAGCGCGGCGACGACACGATCTACGAGTTCCAGCGGCGGGTGGGCACCAAGGGCGCCTTCCCCCCCACCCGGAGCTAGAGGAGGGAGTCCGATGGACAACCGGACATTCACCGGTCTGCTGGCGGCGACCCCGCCTGCGGGCCTCAGCATCCTGGAGCTCACGGCGGAGCTCACACGGCCCGACGGCGCCCTCGACCTGGACGCCGCGGCCGCAAGGCAGTCCGAGGTGGAACTGGCCTGCGTCCAGGCGCAGGACTACGCCGCTTCCACGGGGCGGCTACTGGAGGCGCTGCGATGGCAGCTGCGGCCCCGGCGCAACTGAGCGGCCTGGCGAACCTGCTCCTGCGGCGTCCGCCGTCGCTGCGGGAGCTGGTGACGCTGGTCGGATACGCCGACGACTATGCCTGGTTCGTGGGGCTGGTGCGCCGCCTCTTCCCCCAGGAGGCGGAGGCGGCGCTGGCGGCCCCCGACGTACGCGGGAGGGTGGAGCGATTCGCCAATCTCTTCGGGGAGCGGCACTTCCCCCTCTACGCGCCGTTCATCGAGTTCTGGACGGAGGAGGAGGGGGAACAACCTCCCTGGTCATGGCTGAGGCAGGGCATCCCCTTCGACCTGATGGGCTTCGGTTACGACGGCCTCCACGAGATGTGGGACGGCTACCGCGAGGGCCTCTCGGCCATGGCCCTCCTGGTCAAGCCCGCCGACGCCTACTACGAAGGACCCGACGGGATACGGGTGGCCTGGCTGGAGTCAGCCGCCGAACGCATCCCGCAAGAGACATTGGAGAGGATCCCCCAGGGCGGCATACCCCTGGACGACCTCACCGACGCGCTCAAGGAGACCGGCTTCGAGGGGGTGGCCCAGGCGTGCTCCTGGGTCCTTGCCGAGACCGGCAACTTCTTCCTCGATCACACCTACGAGGATGGCTCGTACGACGGCTTCTCCGACCCCTGGGACGACGACATCATCCAGGAGGGCACGGAGGAGTGGCGGAAGGCCAGCGCCCTCATGGACGCGGTCAGCCGGTTGACCGACTGGCTGGAGGAAGACCTTCCGGGCCGCTTCGCCGAGATGCTGGCCTTCGTCCTGGGGCGGCTTCCCAATCAAGAACAGGAGGTAAGCGATGAGTGTTGAAGTCGATAAGACCCAGTGGTCCCTGCCGGGTCCGGCGGACGCGGCAAGGGACGAGCTCCAGATGCAACTGGAGGTCTACAAGGAGACCATCCTACTGCGGGGCTTCGAGAACGACTCAAACTGGGTGAGGACCGTCTCGGCGGACGCCATCGCCAACGTGTTCACCCAGCACCTGGGCTTCTCCTCGGGGTTGCTACCCCAAGAGGCCCTCTGGTGGAATCAGGGCGAGACGGGGCAGGTGGTGGCCCTATGGCGGCCGCCGCAGGTCTGGTCGGTGGCCCTGCAACGGGAGGCGTTCAAGGCCCCCGCCCGGCTCCGGCTTCCCATGCCGGGGCTGGTCTTTGTCTGCTCGCCGGGGCGTGCGCCCTGGGTCTACGCCGCAACACAGCGGCCCATCGACCCCGAGCAGCATCTCTTCCGGGCCCCCACCTTCAACGTCTTCAGGGACGGGCGGGTCTGCCCCGGAAGCCACCGGTTCCCCGAGGACGTGGGGCTGATACCGGAAGGCTTCTTCCAGTCCTTCTTCTCCCTTACCGGAGACACCCGGGACCGCTCGAAGAAGCACCCCGAAAACCTGATCGCGCTATGGGAGGAGATAGATGGAAAGACCGAATACCCGATGGAGGACCTGGTTCCCCAGTGCACGGTGGGCCAGGCGATGGCGGTCTCCGAGGGGAGACGTGGCTACCGGTAGCGGGGCGGCGGGGCCGGTGGGCTACCTCGTCAACAACCCCGCCGGGCTCGCCGGAGCCCACGGCATCGGCTACGACTACGTGCTGGGATCGGGCGGTCTCTACGTCCAGTCCGAGAGCGCCCACCTGACGGCGCGAGCGCAGGTCGCATCCTGCGAGGTGCGGGGCCTGGCTCCCGTGACCGAGAAGGTGGAGCTTGCCCACGGCCCCATCCCGTCCCGGCTCTTCGAGTTTGGCCTGCGCTGGTTCCAGGACGACCCCGGCACCGAGCGGTTCTTCGCCGTGCGGTGGGACGGGCGAACCTACCGGCTGGTGATTCCCGAACAGGAAGGGACGGCTTCGTCCGTCACCTACACGCCGCCCGCCGGGGTGGTCGCCGAGTTCCACTCCCACGGAAGCTCCCGCGCCTTCTTCTCGAAGACCGACGACAGCGACGAGCAGGGCTTCCGCATCTACGGCGTCGTCGGACGCCTCGATGACCCGCTACCGGAGCTGAGCCTCCGGGTGGGGGTCTACGGCCACTTCGCCCCGGTGGACTGGCCCCAGGTGTTCTCCGGCCCTGAACCGGGCGTCCTGCTCATGGGCGAACACGACACACCAAACGAATGACAAGGAGGTAACTGCAAATGCCCTACTACCTGGACAACGCGTTCCTGCTGGACAACCCCTGGATAACGGTGGTCGGCTGCGGCGGGACCGGCGGCTTCGTCGCCGAGGGTCTCTGCCGACTCTTCCAGGGACGGGAGGCCACCATCGTCCTGGTCGACCACGACCGGGTGGAGCCCCACAACCTGCTGCGCCAAAATTTCTACCCGGAGGATGTCGGTCGATTCAAGAGTCAGGCCCTCGCGGACCGGCTGGCAAAAGCGTTCCGGCGTCCCGTCGGCTACTCGGTGTACGCCTTCCGGGAAGAGGACTCCCGCTCGGATGGGGGCCGCTACCCCGGCCTTCCCCACTACGGGAACAGCCTCATCATCGGCTGCGCCGACAACGCCGCAGCTCGCAGGGCGATGGCGGAGTCCCTGCCAGGCGACCCGCGCCGGTGGCTCATCGACGCGGGCAACGACACCAACTGGGGGCAGGTACTTATAGGCAACGTCGCCGACCAGGACTTTGGGGACGAGCGCGCCTTCGTCGACCAGACCTGCCACCTGCTCCCCGCGCCCACGGTGCAGCGCCCCGACCTGCTGACCGCCGTGTCGACCACGCCTCCCGACGTGGACTGCGCGGCGGCCCTGGACCTCACCGACCAGGACCCGACCATCAACCAGATGATGGCGTCGCTGGCGCTACAGGTGGTCCGCCGCATGGCGGCGGGAACCTGCCCCTTCATGGGCCTCTACCTGGACATGGAGCAGGGAACGGTCACCGCCACGTATGCCACCCCGGAGACGGTGGCGCGGGTGGTGCGGTCTGGCTCCGAGCCGGGGATAGCATCCTAGTGACCAACGCTCAACAGACGCATTCAAAGACGGAAACAAGGAGAAAACCATGCCTAACGAAAAGGGAACCACCACGATCTGGCAGGACAACCACAGCGGGCTCCGCAGGCACAAGCTGATGACGAAGGAGCTCGCCGACACCATCCCGCCCCTGTACGCCAATGACGGCGCGGACGACCCCGACGCCGTGGTCGCCAGGGTGAAGCTCTTCTCGCCCTACAACGGCTGGCGCTGGTACGTCACCGAGTGGGACGCCGAGACCGGAACGTGCTTCGGCCTCGTCGAAGGGTTTGAAGTCGAACTGGGCTACTTCGACCTGACGGAACTCTCGGAAGTAACCGTGTTCGGCGGCGTCCCCGCCGTGGAGCGGGACCTGTACTGGGAGCCGCAGACCCTCGGCGAGATCAGGAGACAGCCGAGGCTCGCAGCCTGAGCAAGGGCCAGAGAAGAAACAACGAAAGGAGCAACCATGCCAGACGAAGTTGGAACGGAAGCAACCCGCTCGGACGCCCCGAGCGCGGACGACAGTCTCTTCGGTGATGCGGCGGACGACTCGGAAGCCGCGGTTTCCGACGAGCAGGACGCCAACGAGGAGACCGCACAAGAGGCGCAGGGTTCCGACGACGCCAGTGAGCAGGACACCGGCGCGTCCGAGGACCTGAAGGTCGTCGTCTCCATCAAGGGAGGCAGGGCCACCATCGGGGTGCAACAGCCCTCGTCGGACCCGCACATCGAGTCCTTCGACGACCTGGACGAATCCGGGCTCACGCAAGAGGTCCCGGCGGTGGTCGAACGGGCGAGAGCCAAGTGGGAAGAGGAACCGAAGTATCCGGCGCACGAGAGACCCGCTCCCCCGGCCAGACGCCGGACCCGGCGCTCACAAGGGGCGGCACAGGCCGGGGCCGCCGAGGGAGAGACGGAGCAGCAGCAACCCGAGACGCTGAGGCTGTTCTAGGGGCCGCGTTCAAGGCCGAGGAGCCGGTCGGCGCGGGACGCTGACCGCAGGAACGGGGGAGGTCGTCGCAACGGCGGCGGCTTCCCCCTGCCCAGCCATGTATGCGGCCTTGTATGTTGGTTCTGGTGTGTGACAATCACTTCACTTAGGTGGATCGGGGTGCGGCAGACCGATGCGGCCCTGGTCGTGGTAGACCGCAAAAAAGCGAGGGTCGCCGCACCCCCCACAGGTTAGAGCCCGAACAGTTGCCTGGGCCAATCGAGCCCGTATCGTGCAAGGAAGGGCCAAAGCTTCACACAGGAGGTATGGATGGAACAGGAAGCGAGATTCGTAGGCATTGATGTCTCAAAGGCGAAGGTGGATGTCGGCGTCCGGCCTACGGGCCAGAGATGGGTCGTCTCCTACGACGAGACCGGGATCGGGGAACTGGTCTTCCAGTTGGTGGATCTGAGTCCCGCCCTGGTCCTGCTGGAGGCTTCGGGTGGTCTGGAACTGCCCTTGGTGGCAGCCCTGGCAGCTGCGGCGCTGCCCGTAGTCGTCGTCAACCCCCGTCAGGTTCGAGACTTCGCCAGGGCCACCGGGACGCTGGCCAAGACCGACACTCTGGACGCGGCGGTCCTGGCCCACTTCGCCGACGTCATTCGTCCCTCCGTGCGCCCTCTGAGGGACGCCGAGGCCCAGGTTCTCAACTCTCTGACTGCCCGCAGACACCAGGTGATGACCATGCTGGTCTCGGAGAAGAACCGGCTGGGTACCGCCATCAGCGCCGTCCGCCCCCGCATTGAGGCTCATATCGCCTGGTTGGAGCAGGAGCTGGACGACCTGGACGAGGGGCTGCGCCAGACTCTCCGCCAGAGTCCCGTGTGGCGGGAGAGGGATGATCTCCTGCGCACCGTTCCCGGCGTGGGAGAGCAACTCTCCCTCACTCTGATGGCCTACCTGCCGGAGTTGGGCACCTTGGACCGCAGGCAGGTCGCCGCCCTGGTGGGCGTGGCTCCCTTCAACCGGGACAGTGGCATCCTGCGAGGCAAACGCGCTGTCTGGGGCGGGCGCTCCCGAGTGCGGGGCGCCCTTTACATGGGGACGCTGTCCGCAACCCGCTACAACCCCGTCATCTGCGACTTCTACCAGAGGCTGCTGGCGGCTGGCAAACCGAAGAAGGTGGCCCTCGTCGCGTGTATGCGCAAACTGCTCGTCATCCTCAACTCCATGCTCAAACATCGCTCTCCCTGGCGAGGCATAACTCCGGCAGCTGTGAGTCATTCCTATTGACTTTAAACACAGTTGCTTTTTTGCATTTCAGCAAATAGAAGAGCAGATGAAGAACCGCGACGACAGGACTTGAAGGCGACGCCAGAGACCAATAGCAGGTACGAATCGACGGAGTTCCAACTGTTTGACACTGATGCTAGAGAGGAGAAGGCGCTGTGTGGAGTCGATACCTCTGACGAAGAACGGAGGGGCGTGGACGGCTACCTGGAAGACTGGTTGTATGGACTCTGGGTCGGAACGATCTGCGAAGGATGCAAGGCCCTGGCCATCCCGATCGCCGCGATCCTCACCCGTGACTTGGAAGCCGAGGGCCTGGTGGACGAGGCGGATGAGTATCGCCAGCTTGCCGACACGCTCTTGAGGGAGACCGATTCGTGATCTTCGCGGGCTAGAGACCTACCCGTTGATCCATATATGCGGCCCTTTTTGCGTTTCCGGCCCTGTGCTGTGTTCGCGGGCTGCTTCCCAGGCAAGCCGCCTCAGCCGGTGAACAGGTGACCGAGGCCCAGGTCGTCTGCCAGGTCCTGGAGCGCCTTCAAATGCCGATAGTTGGGCCGCACTCCTCGCTGCCACCAACGCCTTACGGTGACGGGGTCGACGCCGAGACGACGGGCGATCTCCACCCACGACAGGCCGGACGCGTGCTTGAACCACACCAGCCGTTGCGGGAAGTCGTCTGGGAAGGCGTGGGGCGTTCTCCTGTACTGTGTGCGCTGTCGAGGCATAGCGCGAATCCTTGTCACGGACGACCGCAATCCCCTCCGCGACGGGGATGCCCAGGCCGTCAGCCGTGCGGTGCGCAAGCAAACCCGTTCTCCCGCCGCCCCGAAGCTCCGACTCATCCGGATCGGGAGAGGCCGCTAGCCCTCCCCCGGCCATCCCCATATGAGGGCTTTTCTTGTTGCCATGAAGACCGAGCGATTGACTTCCAGCTCTATCCGCTCGGACCGCTAACGGTGAACTCCAGCCGGTTGGAGAGCTTCCTGCCGTCCGCGGTGCAAACGGCTCCCTCGGCGTTGCAGTCCATGGTTACGGGCAGGACGATGGTCACATCGGTGGCCGAGTCGGGCGTCACGGTGATGGTCCACCCGATGTTGCTCCCCTGGGTCAGCCGCCGGGCACTGGTCACCTCGCCGTCCGTAACACTGAAGGCATCGTCCCGCAGAGTCACGTAGCTGATTCCGAACTCCTCGCTGAAGGTCAGGTCGAAGGTGAAGGCGCTGCCGTTATGGGTAGCTGGCATGTTGCCGAAGCTGGCGGTGAGGAGTACCGCCGGCGGGTCTTCGGCCGGTGGGTCCTCCTGTGTTCCGGAAGACGATTCGCCGTTCTCGATGGCGCCGGTGCCGGTGGCGTCGTCCAGCGTGGCCTGGCTGGGGTTGGACAGGGTGAGGGTCAGGGTTTCCTGGCTCTCGTCCTCCGAGTCGGTCAGGACCGTGACCTGGACGGTCTGGGACGTGTCACCTGCATTGAAGATGAGGGCGCCGCTGGCTGCGGTGTAATCGGACCCGGCCACTGCGGTCCCGTCGGAGGTGGCGTAGTCCACGGTCACGGTCCTGCTTGAGGCGTGGCTCAGGGTGGCGGTGAAGACCAGGACGGCTCCCTCGGCCTCCTGCACGGTGGCGTCGCTGACGGATATGGCGGGTGGCCCGGCCACTGTCGCCGATGTGGAACTGGACAGTTTTCTGCTGTCATCCGTGCAGATGGCGCCGGCGTCGGAGCAGTTGGTGGTCTCGGGCAGGGTGATGGTCACTGCTCCGTTGCCGGTGGGGTTTACCTCCACGTTCCAGCCCTGGTTGCTCCCCTGGGTCTTCCGGCTGGCGCTGGCGATGGCGCCGCCGCTGACGGTGAACGCGTGGTCTTGGATGCGGGCGTACCCGGCCTTGACGTTCTCGCTGAAGGTCAGCTGGAAGGTGAAGTTGCTGCCGTTGTGGTCGGCTGGCATGTTGGCGAAGGCGGCAGTTAGCAGTACCACGGGGTCCTCCGCTGGCGGGTCCTCTTGGGGGCCAGTGGACTCGCCGTTCTCGATGGTGCCGGTACCGGTGGCGTCAGCCAGCGTTGCATTGGTGGCACTTGAGAGGGTGAGGGTCAGGGTTTCCTGCCCCTCCTCTTCGGAGTCGGTCAGGACGGTGATTTCGACCGTCTGGGAAGTGTCTCCCGCGTTGAAGGTGAGGCTCCCGTTGTCTGCGGTGTAATCGGAGCCGGCCGTTGCGGTGCCGTCGGCGGCAGCGTAGCTGACCGTGACGGTCCTGCTTGAGGCATGGCTCAGGGTTACGCTGAAGGCCAGCGTTGCTCCTTCTGCTTCTTGGACGCTGGCGTCGCTCACCGAGATTGCCGGTGGACCGGTGACCCTCACTGACGTGGCATGGGAGAGCTTCCGGTCGTCATCCGTGCAGATGGCGCCGCTGTCGTCGCAGTCGGTGGTCTCGGGCAGGGTGATGGTGACCTCGCCGTTGCCGGTGGGGTCAACCTTGACGTTCCAGCCTTGGTTGCTGCCCTGGGTCTGCCGGTAAGCGTTGGCGATGGTGCCGCCGTCGACCGTAAAGGTGTGGTGCCGGATCTGGGCGTAGCCGGCGTTCACGTTCTCGCTGAAGTGGAGCTGGAAGGTGAAGTTGCTGCCGTTGTGGTCGGCTGGCACGTTGGCGAAGCTCGCTGTGATGAGCACCACCGGCGTCGGCTGGGCGGCTACGGCCACGGTGGCCGCGCTGGTCAGCGACTCGGCGTTGCCCGCGTCGTCGTTGAAGGTGACCCGGACCTTGATGGTCCTGCCCTCGTCGGCGGAGACCAGCTCGTAGGTGGAGCCGGTCTGTCCCAGGGTCTCGGCGTCGTCGCGCAGCCACTGGTACTGGTAGGAGACGTTGGTCAGTCCCTCTGCATCGGAAATACCCGAGGTGTCGGCCGTCAGCGTCTCGTCCACCTGGGGCGTCCCGCTGATGGTGGGCTCTCCGGTAGCCGCCGTGTTCGGCTTGGCGGCCACCGCCAGCGTCGCGGCGCTGGTCAGGGATTCCTGGTGGTCCGCGTCGTCGGTGAAGGTCACCTTTACCTGGATGGTCTGCCCCTGCTCGCTGGTGGTCAGCAGGTGGCTGGAGCCGGTCGCATCCTCGATGTCCGAGCCTCCGGCAACCCACTGGTACCTGTAGGAGACGTTGGTCAGCCCGTCCTCGTCATCAATGGCCGAGGTGCCGACCGTAAGCGTCTCGTCCACCTGGGGCGTCCCGCTGATGGTGGGTTCTCCAGTGGCCTCTGTGTTGGGCCTAGCGGCCACTTGCTCCGTCTCCGCGCTGGTCAGGGACTCCTGGTTATCTGCGTCGTCGGTGAAGTTGACCTTCACCTGGATGGTCTGCCCCAGCTCGCCGGCGGTGAGCAGGTAGCTGGAGCCGGTGGCTTCGCTGATGTTCGAGCCACCGGCAACCCACTGGTACTGGTAGGAGACGTTGGCCAACCCGTCCGCGTCATCAATGGCCGACGTGTCCGCCGTCAGCGTCTCCCCCACCTGCGGGGTGCCGCTGATTGTGGGCAGGCCGGTGGCCAGGGTGTTGGGCTTGGCCGCCACGGCCACGGTGGCCGTGCTGGTCAGCGACTCGGCGTTGCCAGCGTCGTCGGTGAAGGAGACCTTGACCTCGAAGGTCCAGCCCACGTCGGCCGGGGCCAGTGTGTAGGTGGAACCCGCCTGGTCCGGTATCTCAATCCCGAGGATGTAGGAGACTCCGGTGTCGGCGTCGATAACCGACTTGCTGCTGACCCACTGGTACCTGTAGGACACGTTGGTCAACCCGTCGGCGTCCTCAATGGCCGAGGTGTCCGCCGTCAGCGTCTCGCCGACCTGGGGCGTGCCGTCAATGGTGGGAAGGCCCGTGGGCTCAGAATTCGGCTCGGCCGCTATCACCGCCTCGGTGGCCTCGCTGATCAGGGTCTCGCTATGCCCGCGGTCGTCGGTGTAGTAGACCTTGACCTTTATGGCCAAGCCCTCGTTGCCTGGGGCCAGTTTGAAGGTCGGGCTATTCTCTCCTAGGAATTCCAGTGTGAAGGAGTCAGTGGCGGCGAGCCACTGGTATCTGAAGACGGCGGTTTCCATGCCGTCGGCGTCGGCGATCTCCGATGTGTCCACCGACAGTGTCCGTCGCACCTGGGGGGTTCCGTTGATGGTGGGCGCCCCCGTCGGCGGGTTGTTTGGCCGGGGCGCGACCGCCACCGTCGCGGCGCTGGTGCGGCTTTCCACGTTGTTCGCGTCGTCGGTGAAGGAGACCTTGACCTTTATGGTCTTGCCTTCGTCCGCGTCGACCAGGGTGTAGGAGGTGTCCGTCGCTTCCCGTATCTCGGAGCCATTCCGGAGCCACTGGTACAGGTAGGTGTAGGACGCGTTGGTCAAGCCCTCGGCGTCGGCAATTTCGGAGATGTCCAGCGTGAGCGTCTGCCCCACCTCGGGGTTGCCGCTGACGGTGGGGCTGCCGGTGGCCGGCGTATTCGGCGTGGTCGTCGTCAGGTTGTAGTTGTCGCGCAGTTTCAGCCACGCCGCGGCGGTGGCCCGGTAGTTATCGCCGGTGGCGGTGTGCCGCAGGATCACCCACCGGTCTAGGTAGTTCGAGTCCTCGGTGGAGCTGATTGTCACGGTCTGGGGCGTGCTCCAGTTGTCCGCGGTGAAGGTGAGGCTGGTGGGACTCACTGTTGCCCGACCTGCCGGGTGATCGGCGATGGCCACGGCCACGTCAGCTGCCGGCTGGGACGTCAGTACCACGGTGTAGGTACCGGTGGACCCTTCATTGATGATGAGGTCAGTCCGGCTGAGCGCCAGTCCGCCTCCGGGCTGGGTCACGTCGGCAACCGTGGAGTGGTTTGTGGCCGGCTGCTTGGTGAAGGCAGGCAGGTGGTTGCCGTGGAGGTCGCTGAAGATTCGCTCACTGTTCGTGAACAGGTTGTCGTAGGATACGGTCACCGTCTGGCCCTGGGTGATGGGCTCCGACATTGTCAGGGTGACGGTGTCTCCGGAGACCGCTGCGTCGCTGCGAACCGGGAGTTCTCCGTCCACTCGAACGTCGAGGGCCAGGCTCTGGAGCAGGCTGGTCTGCAGTCCGAAGGCTCTCAGGATCGACGGAGACTTGATGTCCTCCGTCAGGGTGACCATGACCTGGGCGCCGTCATTGGAGACCTGGGCGCTGGAGAACTTCGGGAGAACTGCGTCCACCCGGTGCTTGGTGCTGAGGATTCCGTTGTGGTCGAGGACCGCGTCAGTGCCCTCGGAGTTGCGGATCGAGCCGTCCTGGCGGCCCCGTTCTGAGAACAGCTTCAGGCTGTTCAGTGGCAGCTTGAGTGCCACCGGCTCCTCGTCGCCGGGCTGCACCGTATATTCGAAGATGACCTTGTTGCCTTCGGTCCGTTCGTAGTAGGCGGTCTTGGTCTCGCCGTTCATCTCCAGCTCCAGGCTGGCGGCTTGGCGCTTTGACTCACCGTACCGGACGGTCACGTCCTGGTCGAAGGTGAGGGTGGCCTGGATGACGTCTCCGGGACCGTAGGTCTGGTCATTGCCCGGGTTTGAGGTGAACTCCGCTGACGTCACGGTCGGAGCGGGGATGTATAGGCCGTGCTGATTGCCGGTGTTCTGGATAGTTGTTACGGTCGTGCTTCTGGCCGTGGCCGGCTGTGGGGCGGCCAGCATGTCGGCGAAGAGGTCGGAGTGGTTCGCCAGGTCCAGGTGTCTTCGTTGAAATTCCTTGTACGTGCGCACCCATGTGAAGGAGACGTCGCGGCCTGACCTGGACCGCTGGATGCCGCCTTCTGTAGCGGCCGCTCTGAGCGGGAGCGTGTAGGTGACTACGCCCTTGCCTACGCCGCCCTCGTGGTAAATCCACCTGAGGAACAGCGTGTGGAAGTCGTCGAACTGGCCTTCCCAGTACCCCGTCCAGGCGTCAGATTGGTTTGGCGCTCTGAATGTGGCAGTGATCCAGACCGGGT
Source organism: Dehalococcoidia bacterium (assembly GCA_965237935.1). Classification (GTDB taxonomy): domain Bacteria; phylum Chloroflexota; class Dehalococcoidia; order Lucifugimonadales; family CBDEGW01; genus CBDEGW01. The sequence goes on from CBDEGW010000003.1 coordinate 547,530, forward strand.
CCGTGTCGCCGGTTTTATCGGTGGTTACCCGCAGACCCCGCAACTCCCACGTGTATCCTCGGCCGAATCTGCCGTCTCCTCTTGCGTACGAATAAGCCTCACCAGCCTCACCCGGTTGTCTTGCGTACGTATAGTGGGTTTTTCCGTAGACGATGTTGCCGTTATCACCTACCGTTGTGCTTCTTCTTGCCTTGAGGGGTACCTGGCCGTACCGGTTCTGCACGTCTTCAGTGCGGATGGAGACCACCGCCTGGTCCCCAGCGCTCCAGCCCGGTTCGTAGGAAAAGGACCATAGATGAGGTGTCGATGCGTCGTTGGTAGCGCCCGCGAAGGGCAACTCCTTCCCGTCAAGCACGAGCGTCCATCCGGCGACTTCATTAGCACTTGGGTAGGAATCTGAATCAAAAACGAGGTCGGTAAAAACGCTAGGATTGTTCAACCTAATGATTTCAAAACCGCTCCAGGGGTACCGGAACTGGTCGTCGACGACTCCGCGATCGGTTCGCCCATTCACAATGATGTTGTTGGTTAATTTGCCGTAACTTTCATCGGAGTATCCGAACCGGGTAGGAACAGTTGGATGTTGCTCCGCCGTCATCAGCGCGTTCCAGATGGTCCTGTAGCCGTAAGCGTTCGGCGACGAGTGGGGCCCGGTGATCTTCACCGCGACGGAGTCGCCGTCGGCCCAGGTGAGGCCTGTGTTGGACCAGTTTATCCCGCGTTGGTTGGATTGGAGTGTTCCCGCCCCCAAGTTGAACGAGTCGCTGCCAAGGTGCAGTGTGAGTTTGTCGCGGGTTGCCTGTGTCGCGATGTCTCCGGCGTTGCCCTCCTCGAAAGCGAGGGTTAGTAATCCTCCAGCAATGGATAGTAGCTCTAGGTCGTAGGTAACCCCGCCGAATGTGAAATTCTGGTCTGTCAGGCTTGCCCCGGTGTACCTTCCAAAGCCGTCCCAGCCCAGCTGCCCGAAGCGAAGCTGCGTACCCACCGTCAGGGTGGCCGACAAGAAGGTGCGCTCCGCCGGGAGGGAGGCGTCCTCGTACGTGGGGCAGCTTGCGGCCGGCGGGACGGAGCACCTGAGGATGGCGCCGCCGCCGCCGCTCACGCCCGGTATGAAGGGAGGGGGCGGAGGGGGCGGAGGGGGCGGCGGCGGCGGGGTGATGTACACCACGGTCTCCGTGTTGATCTCGCCGTACACCGCGATTTCCAATGCATCGCTGCCCGTGTCCACGGCCAGGTTGTCCAGGTCAACACCTTGATAGAACGCGTTCGCGATGCTGAAGGCGACCAGCACGGGCAAATCCTCGCTATTGCTACCGGTCTTTCGCAGCCTGTGCACGGTGCCGCCGAGGTGGTGCCAGACCAGCACGTAGGAGGTGCCCTTCCGCAGGTGCGTTCCCGGCGGCGCCTCGAAGAAGCTGTGGCCCGCCGCGTATTCGGTGGGACTGATGAGGTCGACCAGCTTCGCGCCCGGCTGTCCGTTCGAATTGGCGTGGACGGCCACCGACACGGAGGTCGGCCCGTCAGGATAGTTGCTGCCGGAGCCTTCGATGTTGACGCCGATCCCCTGCAGGCGGTATCCGAATGTGGCGTTACCGGTCGTGAATCCCTGCGACACCACCTTGTTGGTGGCGCTGCCGACGGTGCGGTAGCCCTTGTTGGCCTGCCCCAGGTTCTGCACCATCGCGTCCAGCGGCTCGCCGAGGAGGGCCATCAACGGGTAGTCCAGTTCAACATCCCCTTTTGCGCCGGTGAGGCTCACGCCCTCCGCCGGCGGATCGTCAACGCCATCGGAAGGGGCGCCTGAAACCCGGGATAAGATGGCATCTCGTCTCCGTTCGTTTTCGGCGCCAGTATCAGAGCCAATAGGCTGGTCGAAGACGTATTCTTTGCATGTCTCTACACTCATTACCGTGGGGCACCCTCCTGCCACGGTTGCGCCTTGCGGAGCCGTCCATACCGGTAGGCCGGGTGCCTTACGTGTATTGGTCAGGCTGAACTGCACGGTGCCCGTCCGGGAACCCGAGCGCAGGTCCCACGGGTTGGTGAAGCCGCTGCCTGTTGGTGTTGTGTCGTCCATGTTGAAAGAAAGACCGCGGATGAGGTAGCGGTCCGCTTCACCGAGTTCAAATCCGAAACTAATCTTGTCGCCGAGCGAGATGATCTCTTGGTGAAGACCGACGTCGTCAACAGTGTCAACAGTGCCCATATCATCGATTTTGGGTTGCGCGTAGTTCGAAGCCAGGACGCCTCTGGCCCGCTCCGAGCCCTCGATGGTCAGGCGCAGCACGCTGGTGCGCGAGGTGGAAATAGTCCAGATTCCCGTGTCGGTCAACGCCCGGACGGCGGCGTCGTTGTAGATGACGGCCCCCGTCTCGCCGCCCGCGTCCTCAGCGTTGGAGGTCGTCTCATTGATCGACAGCGTGGTGCCGAAACCTGACAGCACGATGAAGTAGTTGACGCCCTGGTACGCGAACGCGCCTGCGGGAGCATTGAATTTGTTCAGGCCGACGGCGAAGGAGGGTGGGTCGGCAAAGTCGAAAAGCTTGGTCGCGGTATTGGCTAGAAAGGCCCCTTGGACGCCTCCGCTCCACAGGGAGACGGTCAGACTGGACGGGACCGCGGCCAGCTCAATCGAGACGCTGGAGATTTCGTAGCCCTGGCCGTGGTCCCCCAGCCTGAAGCCCTGGGCGTACTGCTGGGTGATGTCCGCGTTGGCCGAGTGCGACTGGCCTGTGTTGCTGACCAGCGTCGACGGGGTCGCCGACGGGCCGGCCAGTTCGGCGATCGGGCCGAACGGCAGGCTGGTCCTAGCCTCCGAGAAGTTGTCCTTGTCCCTGAACGAGACTTTCACCTTGATCAGCTTGCCGACGTCGGCTTCGACAGGCTGGTAACTGGCCGAGTTGGCGCCTACGTTGGTCTGGGTCCCGCCGTCGACCCGGATCCACTGGTAGGTCCAGGTGTAGGTGGTGAAGCTAGTGCCTGAAACAGGGAGCCCGTTCCCGTCGGCGATGTCCTCAGTGTCGGCGAACAGGATGCCGGCGCCTTCCGCGGAAGCCAGGACTACCGGCCGGCCGGTGGCGTCCTGGTTCGTAATCTGGGCCTGAACGGACGAGGAGATGGGCAGCAGGGCGAGGAGGACCGCCAGCCCGATGAGCAGCAGTGGGAGCGGCGAAAGACGCCGCGAGGTGGTCATGACTTACTTCCGGCCAGCCGAGGCCAAAAATCGGGGGGGGGGGGGGGTGAACATTTGAGCTAGACCGCCGTCCCAGGTGCATGGACCGGTCTGTCGAGCGTCATGTGAATGCCTCCCTCTCACGTTCGGGACTAGCGGAACCTACGACCGCCTCTGTTCTCCGCACGCAGCGTGGCAGCCGGTGATTCCGCTTACCGCGTGAATCTTCTTACGCATATACCCATGAGAACAGTAGAGACTCTTCAAGGTTTTGGTAAGTGTCAAATCACACTTTCGCGGCAGCAATTTTGTTAGTCTTAGAGAGAGTGTTTCTGCAACTTGTCACTCTTGCTGGCATAAACGAAAGTGGCTAGATTAGTAGCCATAACCACACCGCCGTGACCACCAAGCGCTCCATGTCCTCACGCGCATACGGGAGAGGAGATGTCTCAGGAGCCACGCCAAAGCCGGGGCCTTCGTCTTATCAGGGCAGCCGCCAGGGTCTTTGGCATGAGCGGGACGACGCTCATGCGCCTCGACCCGGACGGGCTGAGATACGTCGCGACCATACTGGTCTGGGCACACTGGTTCGTGGTCGCCTTCAGTTTTGTGCAGCTGGCGTACCGCCCTGCGGGTTGGCCGGAGCGCTATGTCGTGTATGCGCCGCTGTTCCTGCTGCTGGTGGCGTTCAATGGGTACACGCACTACCGGCTGGCGACGAACAGGAGCATCACCTGGCCCTGGATTCTCGGGCTCACGGCTATGGACCTGACCATGGTCTCGGTCGCCACGGTGATAGGGGGAGGTTTCAGCCACTACTTTCTGCACCTGCTGTACTACCCCCCGCTGGCCGGGTACGCGTTGGTTTTCACGTCTTTCAGGCTGACCATGGTCTGTGTGACCATCGTGTCCGTCCTCTATCTGGCGATAAGCCTCACAGTGGGGGATGGAATCGACATGGGGGCAAGGGAAGAGAAGCCCCTGCTGGCCCGGATCTTCGTCATGTATGCGGTGGCGGCAACGGTCAACCTGATCTCCAGCTTCGAGCGGAGCAGGTGGAGGGCCGCGGTGGAGCGGGAGCGGGCCCTTCAGCGGGAGCGGATCGAGCTCTCCCAGGCCATTCACGATACGGCTGCGCAGACCGCCTTCATGATCGGCCTGGGGATAGACGCGTCCAAACAGGCTGCCGGAGACGCGAACGAGGAGCTCACCGCCAGGCTCGATGCGACCTCACGGCTTTCCAAGACCGCCGTCTGGCAGCTGAGACACCCGATAGACCTGGGCCGCATATTCGAGGGCAGCGAGTTGGGCTGGACCCTGGACTCGCACATTGCGACGTTCAGAACCATAACGTCGGTGTCGGCGGAGCTGAGTCAGAACGGGGTGGAGCCGCCGCTTTCGATTGAGGCTAAGAGTCAGTTGTTCTCCATAGCCCACAACGCTCTCGCCAACGCCTTTCGCCATGCCGGGGCGAGCCGGGTGCTGGTAGAGCTCGACTTCGGACGGGATGAGCTCAGGCTGTCGGTGTCGGACGACGGGGTGGGGCTTCCCGACGACTACGAGGAGCGAGGCCACGGCTTCGAAAACATGCGGGCGGACGCCGAGCGTCTGGGCGGACGCCTTGTCGTCGAGCCCACGGGACCGGTCGGGGGGGCGAGCGTGACCTGCGTGATGCCATTGTCTCGTGGCGGAAAGGAGGGATAGGTTGTCAACGGAGTCTCGTCGCATAAGGGTGCTGCTCGCAGACGACCATGCGGTCACGCGGGAAGGTCTTCAGTCGATTCTGGAGCGGTCTGAGGAGTTTGAGGTGGTGGGCCAAGCCAGGGACGGAGTGGAGGCGGTGAAGGCGGCCTCCGAGCTGTCGCCCGACTTGATCGTCATGGATGTCATGATGCCCAAGAAGGACGGCGTGGAGGCGTGCCGGGAGATCATGGAGTCGCTGCCCGGCACACGGGTGGTCATGCTGACCGCCTCGACGGAGGCGGACGCCGTGATAGAGGCGGTGGCCGCCGGTGCGGCCAGCTATCTTCAGAAGGTGGCCGGGATGGACCAGGTCCTGGGCATGATGAAGAGCGCGGCTGCGGGCGAGGGGCGTCTGCCGACCGAGGTGGTGAGGCGGGTCTTCGACAGGATTCGGCGCGGGGCGAAGTCGAAGGAGGAGGTCGACCTGACCCAGAGGGAGAAGGAGATACTTGTGTCGTTCTGCCGGGGCATGTCATACATTGCGATTGCGGAGGCAAGGGAAGTCAAGGTGGTTACCATCCGAAACGCCATCTACACCATTCAGATAAAGCTGGGCGTTGCCTCGAAGCAGGAGGTCGTGGTGTGGGCCGTGCGGAACGGGCTGTTGGATGACTGACCACGCGGGCGGCTTACGAGGGAATCTCGCGGGGCCGGTGCGCGCCATGGTGAGGAACCACCGCCACAAGCTCGATGAGGACAAGGGGAGTCCCGGGTACATCATGGCGAGAGCCAAGAGTCAGAGACAACTGGAGCGCCGGCAACTGCTTGAAGCGCTGTTGGCCCACCTCCAATGGGGAGATGAGGAGTGAAATAGGATGCCTCACCCCAACCTTGCCGTGGTCACCGGCGCCTTCAGCTATACGGGAAGGTATGTCACCCGACGCCTGCTCGACCTGGGCGTCCGCGTTAGGACACTGACCCGCAGCCCGGATGCGGAGGACCCCTTCGGCGGCCGGGTGGAGGTGGCCCCACTGGACTTCTCCGACCCCGATGGGCTGCGCAGGTCGATGCTGGGAGCGGGCGTCTTCTACAACACCTACTGGATACGGTACGCCCACGGCAGGACAACCTTCGACCTCTCGGTGGAGAACACGAGGACGCTGTTCGAGGCCGCCAAGAGTGCGGGCGTCGGCAGAATAGTCCACTTCTCGGTGACGAACCCCTCCTCGGAGTCCAGGCTGCCCTACTTCAGAGGCAAGGCCCAGGTGGAGGACATGCTGGTGCGCCTGGGAATTCCTTACGCCATCATCAGACCTACCCTGGTCTTCGGGGTCGGCGACCTGCTGCTCAACAACATGGCCTGGGCGATGCGGCGCTTTCCCGTCTTCCCCGTCTACGGGAGCGGTGACTATCTGGTCCAGCCTATCTACGTCGAAGACCTTGCGGCCCGGGCGGTGGAAGCTGGCTCTCTGAGCGAGAGCTCCGTGGCCGCCGCTGCCGGGCCGGACACCTTGTCCTTCGAGGCCCTGCTTCGCCTGCTTGCCTCCTCAATGGGAATCAGAAGGTGGTTCCCGCACACGCCTCCGCGCGTGGGTCTGGCCTTGACAGGGCTGGTCGGCCTGCTGATGCGTGACATGGCGCTCACCCGCGACGAGGTTGTCGGTCTCATGGATGGCCTGCTGACATCGGACGAACCGCCGACGGGCACCACCAGGCTGACCGACTGGCTGGCAGAGAACGGGGACGGCCTCGGGAGACGGTACGTGTCCGAGCTGCGGCGTAACTTCCGCGGGTAGTGGCCATCGGGACGGGGCGGGCAAAGGATGGCTGGGCGAGCATGGGCGGCATCGCCGCCGCCCATGCGGTCCTGTCATAATCGTGGGGTGGTGGGCCGGGCCTTGGGGGAGCCTCACAGCGCCCCCAGCCACACCTCGAAGATGGTGCCATACACCGTCTACGCAGTCACATTTATTGGACCTACTAGGACGGTCGGTTGGACCGCAAGCCTCAGTTGTGGGAATTGCCTAAAGCAGGGACGGTGACCTTGTGCAATTCTTCAGAGTCTCCGCATTACCTGCTTAATGGACTTATTCAACTGAAGGACATGGTGCGCATCGTCTTCGGATGGAATCAAATTACGATGAACTATTCCGTGGCGTTGATTATGCCTTTTGAGCCACTGTGTCCATGTTCGATTGTCGATGTCCGCAACTGCTTTTCCGAAATGTACTCGAAGCAGTTCCTTGAGCCGCACAACGAGTTTCCAATTGTTTCCATAGACATGCCTACGCTAGAACAACCGCTCTCAACAGGCTGTTGAGGAACTGGTGCACATTCAAGTCTTCCGATGGCTCACTGTAGACTGCGCCATTCCCTTCCTCTACATCGGTCAGCGACAAGGATGGCTGGTCGTCGAGTCTTCCGTGAGGGATCGGCTCCCCTGTGGTGGCCTCTGATCGGGGACGTTTCGACATCAGAAAACACGCTGAGCTGTACGTTCTCTCAAGAACAAGCTTCCTGCAAAACAGCTCATACCGCTTCGCATATGAAGCACCGTGGAATTCTCTGAATACTTGGAAATGCGGTTGCGGGTTGCGGACAGGAACTGTCGATTTGGGATCATCCTCCAAGAGAAACAGGTAACCGAGCCATGGCTGCGGTGACTTGAGGAACGCGTGCTCCCTATAGGCAGTCCAGAGATCAAGAGCGCTCCCCATGGCCTCCTCAGTCCTATTGTTGAAATTGTTTCCAAATGAGGGACCGACTTGGGCCTTGAGTTCCATAGCTGCGAGCAGGCGCCCGTCGCGCACAACCAGAAGATCCCACTGTTTGGTAGGGCGATAGAAACCAGGCAATTCCAGCTTCCCTGTCTTGTGCAATGCGCAGTTTGTAAAGATGTCGCCGGCTGGCACTCCGTGGTCCATCATTAGAGTGACTATGGAAGCCTGTACCCCGTCCAGATGCATTCCACCTCGGACATTCCGTCCCTGCCCTTCTCCTCCAAGTGCGTTGGCAGCCTGTCTGCGTCTCTGCGCCCAGAAGTATTGAATGGCTTCGGCGAAAAGGCCCGCCGGAATTCTGAAGCCCCCTAGTGTTGATGACATATCACTCTCTGTTACACGGCCAAATGTTTCTGAGATGGCTGCACTTCATTGAGTGCGGACGCAGCTATGTCGAAGTAGGAAGGTTCAACCTCGATTCCGATGCTGTGTCGGCCTACCATCGCAGCGGCGACGCTGCTCGTACCGGTACCCATGAACGGGTCTAGGACCGTGTCTCCCACGAACGAGAACATTCGGATAAGCCTTTCGGCGAGTTTGAGTGGGAATGGTGCCGGGTGTTTTGCTGTAGATGCGCCTCCTAGTGTCCATATCTGCTGGAAGTACTGTCGGTGCAGTTCTTCAGGGATGACAGACATTATCCTCGCAGCGAGAGTGGGGCTCCGGTAGCCACCTGGCTTTCGTTGGAACAGGATGAACTCGATGTCGTTCTTGATGACCGCGTTCGGCTCATATGGTTTCCCGAGAAAGCTCGAACCATTCGCTACTTCGAGACTGGCGTTGGCGATCTTGTGCCAGATGATCGGAGCGAGGTTGTCGAACCCCATTGCGCGGCATCGTTCTTGGATACTGGCATGCAAAGGTACAACGACGTGCCGCCCAAACTTTCGCCGCGATAGACAAACGTCCCCAACAACGATTACCAGACGTCCTCCTGGCACCAAGGCCCGCCGCACTCCTTCCCACACGGTGTCAATCGCGTTCAAAAACTCCTCGTAGTCGTCTACATGACCGAGTTGATCGGGATGTTCCGCATACTCCTTCAGCGTCCAGTAGGGGGGAGATGTAATCGCCAAATGGACAGACTCCTTCGGCAGTTCCGCTACGATTTCCCTGGAATCACCCAGCAAGAGCCGGTGAGTGGTCGGCACTTCGCTCAGCAGCGGTTGGATTCTCGCAGTCGCGTCCGCGTCTCTGGCTATAGCTGGAATCGAGCGTTGAGCGTCACGACGGACCAACTCCATGAGGTGACCCGGAACCATTGCTTCCAGGTCACTAGCAACCTTACCGACATCGCCACGGCGGACTACCAGCTCACGCACGGGATTCAATGTCTCACCCTTTCACCCATGTCATAGATGATACTCTCGTTTGGCGCTGTCCCCTCATTACCCCCAGACCTCCTACCGCTCGATGGCATAGGCGAACCACGCCTGGAACACTTCGTCATAATAAGTGGAGGGGTTGACTCTGCTGGCAAACGCTTCGTTCGTGACATAGAGGTTCATCGGACTTTGGCTTGCATCAACAACCATGCAATTCGCTTGGTTGTTGGTTACGTACAACAGATCCCGGTTACGCCAAGCATCGTATGCCAGGTGCTCTGAGCGAGCGTTTCCGAAGAAAGTCAAACTAGGCCTAAGGACATCGAGGAATTCATAGGAACGACCTGAATCCCGTCCATGATGTGGCGCGATAAGGAGGTAGATGTCCCTTACGTCATCCTCATATCTGCTCAGAATGTGTTCCCAGGTGTCGTCGTGAGAGTCGCCCCCGAATAGGATGCGGTGCTCATTCGTGCGATAAAGCAGCACGTATGAGCAATCGTTGTAGTCACCACTGTTGTTTGCGGCATCAACTAGCTGTTGTGTCGGGGCAAGAATGTGGAGGCCATCCCCACCTTCGTGGTTGTAGTATTGACTCCTGGCACCGGCCAGTAGCGTAAGCCGTTTCGGATCGGTGCTTGGGTCGGTGTCTCTCAACTTCTTGTAAAAGTCCCAATCAGCCCTGTCGTATGGAGCAGACGACCAGGATTCATCAGACATCTCTTTTTGGTTCGCGGTATCCCAGAAGTTAGTAGGACTAAACGTGGAAAACAACACTCGTATGCCACCCATGTGATCCATGTCAGGGTGCGTCTGAATGTATCGGAAGATGTCGCTTACGTTGTGATTATTGAAGTAGGCAATAGGATTCACTGGTGATTTCTTCTGCTGGAAATTGCCGGGGACACGAGTGGCAGCTTTAGCTAACAACATCGCGGACCTCGACTCTTGCGTGTCAGCAGCCGTTGCATTGCAGACATCAATCACTGTGACCCGGCCCGAATTGTGTTTGATGACTGAACAATCGCCCTCTTTAACGTTCAAGAAGTGAATTGTGGACATCACCTACTCCATGCCATTCGCTGCTTCAAGAAGGGAGTTGGCGTACCGCTCTGCTCCAAGGGCAACTGCTCCCTCATTGACCAAAGTCAGCCAGCCGATTCCAATGCCAGCACTAACAATGCCGACACCGAAGAGAGGAACGTGCAGGCCAGCGGGATCCCATATCCACCACATGTAAAATGCGCATGCGAGCGAGACCGCTACCGCCGTTCCGAGACCAATCCACCTCAGGCCAAGCATATTCCTTCGAAATCCATAGTCGATCAGCCGCTTGTGGACTAAACTGTGCCTCTCCTGATTTCGGGTAAGCCTCCGAAGCTCCGCCACACATGCGACGTAACACTCATCGGCAAATTTAGGGTCCCGGGCTTCCTCCTCTTCCGTCGGTAGTTGAAAGCCTAGTCCGGTCAAACGCTCGTGAGTAGTCCGCCGGGTTATTTGATTGTATTCTCGGTTTCCGTGGCGGAGAAAGCGCGTAGTAGGAGGCCCGCCCCATTTTTCCCATAGGCGTTTTTCTAGTCTCCTCCCGAAGTCAGCACCGATTTGACTTGCGACGAAAGATAGAGCAGCAAGGGCAACAAAGGGAGAGAACTTCAAGGCTAGCCCTCTGAGCGAAATCCCCTCAGGCATGATCGCTGCTACGCAGAGAGCTACAGGGACAATAACCAGCAAAGTCGGCAGAGCCTCAGCTTGGTAACTATATCGGTCCAGTCGAAAGCTCACTATTGCCACTCAAGGTGGGGTTCATTCCGAAGCCGTTCAGATTCAGTCTTCATCAAGTTCCCCCTCATGCACATGTACTCGCCCGCATTCAGAGCATCTGTCGAATCTGCCCAGTCTTCGGGTCGTAGCTGTTGGCAAAGATCACGAGGACATCGCGTGGGATGAACCACTGTGTTCCTCTGCGCAAGGCGCCCAGACGCTTCGACCTGATATTCCGGCGAACCGTCTCCTCACTTACATTAAGGTAGGACGCTGCTTGGGGTACAGTGAATTCATCAGGCGTGGTCATGGCTCGGTCCTGGGATGCTGAATGCCATGCTGTAGTATACTACAGCACCCCCATCACGTCTCCTCCGGGTTCCAGTATCTGGGCCTTGGGCATGCGGTAGCTAACTAACGGCTCGTTGAAGCTACCACCGCCACGGCGGGGAGTGGGATCGGCGAGATGAAGACCAATCCTTTCATCGTGACCGACGATAGCCATGACCCCTGGAATCCCATCCATCTGCATGTTGCTCTTAATCCATCCCAACAGCGCCCGGTCTTTGGCACTTGGACGGATGCTTACTCCATCAGGATGCGAGTGCCACTCCCCGATGTAACCGAGCATGTCAGCCGTAGCGTTTGAGATTTCTGATACGTGCTGCTCTAGCTCTTTCGAACCCCGCACGTAGGACGTCGGTGACTCCTCGCTGTCTTCCGGGGAGGCAATGGCACCGACCACATAGACTACCCCACGCTGCATGTCCGACGCGCCAACCAAAACGCCACCCGTCTCATTGGGCAGCCGCTCACGGCGCAGGTCGGCCAGCTTCTCCTGGAGTTGAGAATCCATGTACACGGTCCACCTCCCCAGCCTTCTCTTCGTTGGCTGTGCTGGCTTGCTCTGAACAGCGCCCACGGCGTGTGTGTTCGGTTCCACACGCCATGTTGATATCTGGGCAAGCTCCGAATCCAATACTCTCCGAACTGCATGGCTGCCAATGGCGGCATGGAGAGCCACGAGGTCCTGTGGAATCTGGGTCGATAGATCCCTGCATGACTGCCCCGTCCTCAGCCTGCCGGTGGTTTCTAGGAGCCCGCTTAACTCCGGGTTGTCGGCAATCTCCCTGTACAACTGCATCTCCAGCACGTCCAGAGGGATTTGCCGGGATTTATCCTCGGCGAGCAGAGTCAATGCAGTCCCCGAGGGATTGAGGAACAAGGAGATGCGCCGACCGCGCGCCTTCACATCTCTGCACAGATGCCTGGCAACAGCGATGGAGGCCGACATATCGAGGATGACTTCGGCTTCCGAGAGCGCAGCTTGGACCAGTGAGCTGTTCTCCCCTGGTCTCAGAACGTCTGCCACAATGCCGCCAGCGATCTGTCCGTCGCCGATGATTCCGTTCGACACCCCTGCGAGAGCAAGCGCCTTAGGCCATCCAAGATACAACCCATCCAATGCATGACGAGCGAGGTTGTGGGGCAAGAGCACGTCGCCGTCGATCAACGCCCATTGCCCGAACCCAGACCGCACGAGATTGGACACTACTTGGGAGCCGAGTGCGCCCACGCCAATGGCTGCGATCTGCGTGCGAGCTGGCGGCCCAAACCCATTGGCATCAGCCGCCTGCAAGCGAGAGAATGCGGAATGCGCATTCAGGGGAATCAGTTGCGCACCCTGGCCCTCCTTGGTTTCGTCGGGTGGGAGCAGTAAACCTGGCCTGCCCTCATTCAACTCCCACACCCCGATGTCTGATCCGATTTCCCCGACAGTCATGTCTACCATGAAGGCGCGAACCTCAATAGCCTCGGTAGAGCCTCCGGGCTTCCTTGTCTTGGGGAGTCGAACTATCAGCGCAAGGCGGACGCCGAGCAGGCGCTCCATCTCCACGTCAGAATCTTCAAGCCACCTTCTCAACTCCTCACGAAGCAGCTGAATGAGGCTCAGTCCCGAGCCCGCGGTGAGGTTGTGAAGCTCCTGGAGCGTGTCGGGCCTATGACTGATGACTCCGTGCACTTGGGGCGGGCAAGAGATGACCAGCGCGATGCAACTGAGTTCGTTGGGAAGCTCCGTCACGTTCAACGGCTGGGAGATAGCCGTGAACAAGAGAGGGCCCCTCGGGACCATTTGTATGGACAGCCATGCCGGCGTGTCTTGGGAATGTACAGAGAACGTCTCTTCAGGGACTATCAGGTCTGCTATCGGGTCGGATTGATACAGCAACGGTTCCAGAGGCTGGTCGTCTGCGTGCAGCGTTCCATTGGCGGTTTGGGATAGCCACTGCCTTATGCGCTCGATGAACTTGGGAGCAGTCCAGTCGATGAGGACCTCATTGAACGGCCGGTCATACAAACACAGGCTGGGGGGGAATCCTGCAGGGAGCAGATTGAGATGGGGCACACGGGGAAAGTCCGGCCGCAAGGCAAAGACAGCCGGTGGGTCCTCATCTCCCGGAGTGAAGACAACCACTAGAGGTTCGGAGTGACGAATGTCGTGGGTCGGGTATTGGGGCACTTCCACGTCCACATCCACGAACACTATGTCGTGGTGTGCGCCATCCTGGCCTCCGACGCGGCATTCCTTCAGCTCGGCGAACACGTTCAGTCTCGCCGCTAGGAAACACGCCAACTCCCGTGCCCTGCCAACGGTGAGCCATTCGGGCGCCACCGTGGCTCCCTGAGTAAGGAAGGAGAACCGCTCCACGCCGCCCTACGCTCGCCCCGCCCGGGGGGACCGTGTCCTGGTGGCCACAGCAGCGGCTGATGGGACCTGCTTGTGGAGCGTAGCCCCGCCGTCACAGGCCGTGATTTCCAGTTTGTCCGGTTTGGATGGACTGGGATGCTCCATGGTCACAACGAACTTACCCCTGATAGCGCCGGCCACCTCACGGTAGTACTCAGCCGCTTGCTTATGAGGTGGCTGAACCTCGTCGCCAGCCGGTATGGGTTTGCTGGTGGATACCATGATTCCGCCACTATGGCCCTGCCTCCCATAGAGCCACTTCACTTCCGGCACAGGTTCGGTTTTGTGTGTGCCCTTCTCGGGTCCCAGCGAAAGGTAACTGCAGTGATGGGGAAGCTTGAACACATCCCATTCAAGCCGGGATTGGTTTCCCTTAGCCTTCGTGATGCGCACGATGTCTGACAAGGCCTCGTTGTCGAGGTCGGCACCCAGGATTACTCGCGTCTCGGTTCCCCCGCATACGAATGTCGCCTGCACGGCGATGGAGTCGCGGTTACGATCAACTAGGGTGCCGTCCTCTTGGCGGCTTGCGAACGGCGAGTGGACGAAGAACTCTGCGCCGTGTGCCTTCGTGTTGAACTCTGGCACCAACTGCCCTGCATCCGTGATGAGGTGAGCCCGTTCCTGGACGGTCAGACCATGGTCCTTCAACCAGTCCTTGAGCGCATCGGGCCGCGAGAAGACGCGGATTCCCGCGCCCTTCTTGAGGCGGTAGCGGGCTTCACTCTGGATAATCCGGGCCTCATCCTCGTCTGGTGCCTTCTCAACGATGACCGCTGCGGGTACCCAGAGCGTCCCTATGCGTATGCGGTCGCCGTCCTGGTACTTCTGAGCATGCTCGAAGTAGAAGAATTCCGAGGCTCCACCGTAGTGGTCCTTGTCCAGGTGAGTGAACGCGACAACCTCATAGCGATCCCGCCCAGCGGCCCGTAGGTCGCTTCGTAGCTCCTTGGGCAGGTCGATCCGAAGGTCGTTCTTGTCCGAAGGATCGCGGGTAGCCGCGAAGTCGAACAACAGCTTATTGCCGTTGTCCAAGTCTATGCGGCAGCAGTCGGCGTTGCCGAGGGGGAAGAAAGTCAACTTAGCCATCGGTGCGTCCTCCTATCCGTATGCGGAATCTGCGGTAGTCTGATTTCTCACTGGGTTGTGCTGCCCGCATCCAGACTGCAGGCTGACAACCAGGTCGCCGGGCAAGCGTCTGCTTCCTTTCCTTTTGTTCCACCAGATATTGACAGTACCAACTGCGGTACCTCAATATAGAGGGTAAGAGATGGGCGACCCCCGTGTCAAGCCTTCAGTGGCACATTGTATCGTTTACCGTACAGGAGGCGAGATGAATGCAGGCAAGCTTGAACTCAGAGACCTAGGCCGTCTGGTTCTTGCCGAACGAAGCCGTACGGGGATGAGTCTCCGAGAAGCCGCTCTTGCCATAGGAATCCCCTTCAATACTCTGGCCCGGGTCGAGAAGGGACACGTACCAGACCTCCCTAAGTTCAAGCGCCTTGTCGAGTGGTGTGGCGCTGATATCAGACAATTCTTTGAAATCCAGGAGAAGGCAACTGCTACCTCCGATGTAATCGCTGAGCACCTGCGCTCAGACCGCAACCTCCCCCCTGAAGCCGCGGAACGAATCGCAGGCATCGTCGGCGACCTCTATCAGGCTCTGGCGCGCCCCCAGGAGGTCGCTGCAGTGCACCTGCGGGCTGCGAAGACATTTCGCCCTGACGCGGCTCAGGCTCTGGGGGCCTTGCTGAGCGACCTGAATCAAGCTCTCGTGGAGGAGGCCGCTGATGGCCCTGCGCAGAGGGTTTAAGTCCGAAGCTGAGAGAATCGCAAGGGACGTGCGAACGGAACTGGGGACGAAGGCCGATCAGTCTGTTGAGCCCGAACTTCTTGCCGAGCTGCTGGGAGTTGAGGTCCGTGCGGGGGACGAGTTGATCCCCCGTGAACGATTTAGCGAGCTCGAACACATTCAGCCCGATTCCTTCTCTGCATGCACGCTCCGGCCGTCGCCTGATCGCCTGGTCGTCGTTTACAACCCTCTCTCGGCAAAATCGCGCAGGAGGAGTGATGTCGCCCACGAACTCGCGCATGCTCTTCTCGACCACGACTTGAGCCGTGTTGAGCGGCTTGGAGATGTCACCTTCCTTTCTTGCGACCCGACTCAGGAGGAAGAGGCTGGCTGGTTATCTGGATGCCTCCTTCTTCCTAGGGCGTTACTGTTGGCAGAAGTCCGTAGGGGGTCAGACGCGAAAGACATCGCCAAGAAGTGCGGCGTAAGCGAGAGAATGGCCCAGTACCGATTGGACGTCACCGGGGTGGTGAGGCAGAACCAGGCTCTCATGAAAAGAGGCGCACAACGATAGAGCCTGTCACAGGGACCTCTACCTCAGGAATGCCCTGCAATCAACCACCGCTCAGGCGGAATGGCGCGACCCACCGACGGCGGAGTGTGGATCAGTCGTACGCGTACGCCCATTGAGGAGGCCAGCAGGCCTCGGAGGAGAACGTATCCGGCCCCCCAGGAACGGCATCTGACAAGGAAAGGCTTGCGTTCACCCGCAATCCGGTAGGGTCCTATAGGGGCGCTCATGTGTGAGCGTCCCTACGAGACCACCAAACTTGACGATAGACAGAACCGTCTTCGAGATGTGGCTCGCCTTGGCGGGCTCGCCAAAGTCTGCTACCGCGTGATTATGCCACGGCGGCATGGGGGCCTTGCCGCCGGTGATCGTATTCATAACTTCTCAACTGGTGCGGTCGCTGTTCTTCTAGGTAGAGCACACGGCCAAAGGGTCGGTCAGCCTGAAGATCCGCAACACAAGGGCCAAGTCTGGCTCCGTCGCTATTCGAGTTGGCGCCTACTTTCAGTCTGTAGGTCTGGAGGTATATTGCTGATGCCCATCGCGCACTGTCATAATCATAGGGTGGCAAATCCCTCTGAGATCATGGGATCGACTGGAATTAAGGAATGGTTCTGACCACCAACAAGTCTGAACCTGAAGGATGCGGACCGCCCACAATGCTGGACAAGTTCAGCTGGCTTCACCTTTCTGATTTTCATTTCCGGGCTGATGGTGACCTCTTCAGCCAAAAAGTCTCCACAGGCGCCATATTGGGCGACCTTCCTTCGAGGCTATCCAGCGAACACCCTCTGCAATTCGTTGTTGTTACAGGCGACATCGCATTCTCCGGAAAGCCCAGCCAGTACGACCTGGCCGCAGAGTTCTTCAAATTGCTCGCTAGCACGCTGGGCCTGGGTATGGATCGCATCTTCGTTGTGCCTGGCAACCACGATGTGGATAGGAGTTTGCAGGAGTACCTATACGAGGGGGTCCTGCAGAAGCTCACAAACCAGCAGGCGGTTGATGAGTTCCTTGGACACGAGTCCGACCGAACCGCACTGCTAGAGAGGCAGTCCGCATTCCGTGCCTTCCAAGATCAACTGTTCGTCGATGGAGCAACGACGTCGACGGATGACAAACTGGCTCGCGTCCGGGCTCTCGACCTGGACGGCCTCAGAATCTGTGTCTTGGAATTGAACTCTGCCTGGCTCTCCGGAAGTAAAGATCGGGCTGGCCGACTCCTAATCGGCGAGAGGCAAATGATCAACGCCTTGGCCGTGGCGGAGAAGTATCAACCACATCTCACGATTTCCTTGATGCACCATCCTATAGATTGGCTCTCGGATTTCGATCAATTGTCTTGCACCGGTCGGCTGCTACCACGCCTACACATTTCTCACTGTGGTCACCTCCACCGTCACGAAGTGTCCGTAAGGCTATTGCCTGGTGCCGAATGCCTTCTAGTGACTGCCGGCTCTAGTCACGCGTCGCGCTACTACGGGAATTCGTACAATCTAGTCGAATTCGACGTTGGGTCCGCTGAGTGCCAAGTGCGTAAGTTCGAGTACATGACCGAGACGGGTGTTTTCAGAGAGTTACCAGCTTCGAAGTACGGCATTAGTCTAGGAGACTCTTCTATCACAAGATCTGCACAGATCGCGGCATCTCTTCGCGAGATCGATCCGTCAGTCCAGCCCTATGCAGACTACTTGGCCGCTCTTATAACAGGTGAGATGAATGAGGTGCCGATTAAACTAGGCGATGGAAACTGGATTTTAGCTTCCCGCGATTTCCCTATGGATTTCCAGTTAGCAGAGGTCCGGGAGTTCCTACGAATACCGAATATGCTGCGAACTTATTATGACATTCCACTATTGGAGTCTATGGCACTTCACAAGGCTGCAATATTGGAACTAACGAGCCTCATCGCTCGAATCGAAGCAGAGAGCCGGGAGTTCGCTGATATGCTAGGCAGCCATGTGGTGCAAGCGAAGAAACTGACCGGAATCGAAATAAGGGAGACATCCCCGTACCAAGTCCAGCATCTTGATGATCTCGCCATCAGCGGTGAGTGGCAAGACCTCGCTGAGGCGTCGAGACGATACCTCAATTCTATGTCCGAGGAAGTACAGATCGCAGCTCGGCGCAGACTCTCATGGGCCCTCTTGAGATCCGAAGAGCAGACGGACCGGATCGAGGGACTCACACGCGCATGCGATATCCTTAAGGAGACATGGGCGGGATTCCAAGACTATATAGTAGCATCAGCTGGAGCAACATTACTTGGTGACAACGAGCGTGCCGTGAGTACTGCGGCGATTGCTCTGGGAAACTGGCCGGGCGAGCCTGAACTCCTCGCGTATTGCCGAACACTTGCTGTGCAAACAGGGAGCCAACAACTCGCACAGTTGTTGAGCTGAAGTGGAGTGAGTTACCTATGACAAACGGAGTGCATCGGTTCGAGGTGGAGATTGAATTCGAAAGCGTCCTTAGGGCGTTGTCAACTGAAATCTACGCCACGCCCCACGCTTTTCTCCGTGAGAACCTACAGAATGCTATTGACGCTTGCAGGATGCAAGCACTACGCCAAAAGACTCCCACAGATGACCCATCACTAAGAATCGATATTACCGTCAGTGGCAATTCCGTTCAGGTCCGCGACCGCGGTATCGGTATGTCCCCTGAGGATTTGCGAAGTCTGTTCTGGAGAATTGGAGCGAGCGGCAAACGCACAGAGGAAGCACGCGAGGCAGGATGTGTCGGTCGGTTCGGGATTGGAGGGTTCGCAAATTTTGGTGTTTGCGAGACCCTCATAGTCACTTCGCAGGCTGAGAACGAACCCGGCGAGCGCACAGAGCTCAGCCGGTCCGACATAGAGGGTGTCGTCGGCAGACCGAAAGTTACGCAACAGCCATCCGACCAAGCTTCACCCCGTGGGACCATTGTTGAAGGGATCTTACCCACGCCTGCACAATTGGACGAGCTTAGGCAGTACGCACAAGAGATAGTGCGTTTCTGCCGTGAACCCATATACTTCAATGATGCGTTGATATCAGGAAATGAAATCAGCGTGGGTCCAGATCCGAAGGTTTCGGGCAGTTCTCTGACATCGTCCCACAACGGTATCAATGTCACAGGTACTATGTACGAGGCTAGCGGCGGGACGCTTGCTGCCAACCTTGAAGGATTATCGACTGGAATAGATCAAAGCTATATCACTGGTGTGCTTCGCTTTGAAGGTAACGGTATCGACATCCTCAGGCGAGGCTTCAAGCTCTGCTCGACAACTGTCGCTACCGGGATCGGTGTTTCAGGGTTCATTGACTGCGACCTACTGTCGCCGACTGCGGGCAGAGACTCCCTGGACGCTAAATCGAGCGCGCTCGTGGCTAACATTATAGCGGCATTGGAACATGCAGCAGTGTTGACTGTCTTGGAATCGAGTGAGTTGATTGACCAGCACACCCGGATCTTCCGTTACGTCAGGTCAAGGGGACTCGGTGACCTCCTAGGGAATGTGATTGTCCAGTCGGCATATGGCCAGTCGCTTACGCTAAATGACATAAAGGCACAGGGGGATCAGGGATCGCAGATCTACTTCACGACTTCTTACAACCCGACACTCACGAATATCTTGCACGCTCGCGGCACATTGTAGTCCCACATTGTAGTGCAACTTCCCAGCGATCGTCACAAGGCCGCGGCAATTCAAGATTACCTTTCGTCCATAGGTGCGACTCACCTTGCAGGACATGTGGAGTGCAAAGAGGAGTACATGGACCTCAGTAGATTTGAAAAGGCCTTCTTGGGCGAGTTGTCCGAGACGATTGCAGACGGATATCATGTCCGAGATGTAAAGCTAACGCCGGGTTGCTTGACCGAAGACATCCCCGCACTTGTGGCAAACGCCGCATCAAGAGCGGGTGCGCCGATTCATGTCTACATCGACACTCGGCACTCGGAAGTTCAAAAGCTGCTTCTGCTCGGGATGACCTCGTTGTTCCGTTCGATGGTATCGGCATTTTGCCGTGAGTACCTCGGGCCTACGCTACGGTCTCGGAGTCCGAAATTTTTCGGCAACGGTGCAGTCAATCTCGATTGGCTCGTTGAGCATCAGTCAGAGGCTTGGGTCCTCCTGACGGGCGACATCGCCGTTGTGGACAGAACTGCCCGGCCACAAGTTGTCACCGCATCTGACATTCAGGTTATAGCGATCTCGCCGGACGAGGGAGCCCAAGCACCAGACGCAGGAGATGTCAGTGCCGAACCTAAGCTCGTGAAAATTGAGGGTGGGGAGGATTTCGGGGAGCATGATGGCTATTATTTGAGAGTTCCCAATGGGGCAGCATCGGCGTTCGGTGACCTGATCGTGGACTGCGATGATCGCGGAGCAATATGGATGGGCAATAGAATCTCACTTGTGGCGTCCGATGCAATTAGCACGGCGTTTCATTTCGATATCCAACTCGGTCGCCTACTGGTGACTACTGGCACCGGATTGCTATCCCATGGGGCAGTCGAGATGAAGAGACGTATCCAACAGCTCTTTGAAGGACTCTACTTTCCAGTCCCAAGTGAGTTGGAAGAGTATCTCGTTCCTGTTGGCGATCAGGAGATCCACATCAAGGTTCAATGTGACTTGGTCGACTTCGCTGGCTCGAGAGGTTGGGAAGCCCGCGAGGATTCACGATAACGAATTCCCATGCATCGTACCTAACCGCAGAGGCTCAGCGGAGCCTGAGCTGCTCAGGCGGGGCATAGTCACACTCACCAACAACCCCCATGCACCACGGTTCCCTAGCGGTATCTACCAGACGTGCGCGAAGTTCTAAATACATCGCCAGGGCCGTTGTCTCCCATGACAAGCAGGTTCGGTGTCCAACGGTGCCGCGTGGCGTGGCCGCCTGAGACTGCGGGATGGAAGAGCTTCCAAGCCTGACAGGTCAGAGGCTCGGTGGGGCTTATCCGGGGCCGACTGATCGACTGCTTAGATGAGGAACTCCCAGCGCAAAATTCACAAGTCAGCACGTGTAGGTCCCCCGCCCACCCGGGTAGACCTTATAGGGGCGCTCATGTGTGAGCGTCCCTATAGGACCACCTGAAGAGGCTCGAACTCCCCGCAAGGATCGCTGTGCCAAGGATCACAGAGCCCCCAGCCACATCTCGAAGATGGTTCCACCTACCATCCCCTTAGGCCCACCAGACTTGACAAAATCAAGAATTTTCGTGTTGATGTTCACCCTGGCGCTGCAATTGGTACTCCGGCGGGAGCCGCGCCCTGCTCGGTCCGCCCCCGCCAAGCATCTTTTCCCTGCCCCCATCAGCCCGCCCGCGCTGATTATTCACTCTCTTGCCAGGCTGACATGGCCGCTATCCGGCCTCCGCTGACCGTGAGTGGCGCTTCACAAGCCAGTCTGCGGCACCCTCCCACCTCCTTCGGTATCCGGCCCCGGTCTTCGGTGCCTCTACGCACCGGCCCGGTCAGTCGTAATTGAAACGCCTGGGGACAAATTGACACAATACTGGTACAATAAAAGGCTTGAATAACACACCTCTTGAATAACACACCTATGGTATAGTAACCGTCTACAATAGAAGTTGGTCTTCAACCAATGAATTTTGGAGATATTTGCGTGGCGTTCGATAGGCGACTACCTGTACTAGAGACAGCAGGCGACCCGGCCCCGGCAGCAGCAGCGTCCGGTGTGCCTAGCACGAACATCGCCCCCCACCCGATTTTCGTCACCTTGCGTCCACACCAAGTCCGTTTCCTACCGGAATGGACCGGCCCCACTACTACCATCACGGCGGGCGGGCAACCGGCTTATGACTTCGCTATCGCGTGGAAAACCGATGAGGGCACGGCCACCGCCCATTCCGATTTTGAGTACGTCGATTGGGCCACACAGAGCAACAACGACTTGGCAGCGGCGCATGCGCTTCCGCGGGCTGAAGTTTGGCTGGACACTTCCGGCGCAGCGATAGTATCCGCCTCCGCGAGGTCCGGCGTCGCCCGTCGCAAGCAGGAGGTCTGACAATACGCGCGTTAATCACAGTAATCCCGATCATCGCTCTTATCCTGTCAATTGCTGCTTGCCAGGGAGCTACCGGGCCCGCCGGGGAACAGGGACCTCCCGGGCCGCAGGGCTCCGTGGGCGCACCCGGACCAGCCGGACCTCCAGGGCCCGCGGGCGCACCTGCCCTCGTGGATGAGGCCACCGTCGCGTCTCTCATTGAGCAGATGCAGGAGCAGTTGGACACGAGTTATGCCACGGCGGCCGTACCTCCCAAGTCGACGCCCGGGGACTACACCAAGTTCCTAGTAGGGGACGCCATCAGCAGATACGAATCGGAAGGACTCGATGCCACCGTCGCCTACTACAACACCAAGGAGAGCATCGACGACCAGTGGTATGTCTTCATCATCGATGAGAACCAGACCATCATCGCTCATGCCCCCGACCCCGACCTCGTGGGCAAGCACGTCTCCCAGGCTCTCGGACCCAACTCCTACCCCACCGGGTCCGCCGTCGCCGCCTCCGCCGACTAGGACGGCGCCTGGTTCGACTACACCTACCCCAATCCCGCCTCTGGCGTTGTGCAGACCAAGCACTCCTGGGTGATCATCCACGATGGCATCACCTTCGGCTCCGGCTGGTACGAACGCGGCCCCGGCAAGTCCGACGCCCCCGCCTACACGAAGGCCTTCGTGCAGCAGGCCACGAACCTCTACGTCGCCCTCGGCCTGGAGGAGACCGTCGCCTACTACAACACCAAGGAGAGCATTGACGGCCAGTGGTACGTCTTCATCATCGACCCAGACGGCTACACGATAGCCCACCATAACCCGCAGTTTCGAGGGCGTGATCCCAGCCTCCGTGTGGACGCCACGGGGTATTTCTATGGCGACGACTTACAGAGCGCCACTGAGGCGGGTCATTGGGTGGACTATGTGTTGCCCAACCCGGAATCGGGCGAGAACCGTCAGAAGCACACTTGGATTGTGCGGCACGACGGACTGCTATTTGGCTCGGGCTGGTATGAGTAGTAGCCCCGCCTCGAAACTAGGTAGCGTTCTACGATCCGGCCTTCATATTGAGACGGCCCACCGAAAAGTTCGCAATTGAGCCTGTCCCAAAAGTGGTGTAGAGGGTAGCAGGTAGGAGCAGATGGGTTAAGCCGGTGGGATTTACTGAACGACTCTTGCCGGGAGAGTTGAAGGTGGGGATGGATTGGCGAAGGGTGATTGCCGGCGCAGTTGGGATCAGGAAGCGGGATGGAGATTTGGCCCGTGTGGTAGCTGGATGAAGGTGCGGGAGCGCCAGGCCCGCCACAGGGTGCGCAGGTTGAAAGCGGTGGCCAACATGGTCCACTCGGCGGCCACGTTAACGAGGCCTCGCAGCAGGAACCTCCGTGCCATCTGTTGCTCTTTGATGATTCCAAAGACCGGCTCGACCAGTTGTTTTCTCAGCCTGTAAGCCTCTTTAGCTGCTGAGGTGGCCATCCAGGCGCGATGACGGCGCAGCACCGCATCGTGCGGGCCTACGCCAAGCTTCGGCCAATCTCTCTGGCCCTCGTACACACTCCGAAGGCTGGACACGCCTGACAGACGGCACCAGAGGCCCGGTACAGACGCAACGGGACTCCATTCGCATGCTGGATACGAACAAAGTGGAGCGTCTGTCCCTGTGGGCACGTAAAACTGTCGCTCTGCTCGTCATAGGTGAACTGGTCCTTGTGATATGGGTCTTTGAGGAACCGCTGCCGTGACTCGGACACCACCACCTGCTGACCGCGGCTGGCACATTCTTCCAAGTGACTCCCGGCGAAATATCCGGCGTCGGCCAACGTCGTCTGCGCTTTCGTCCCGGTCGTCTCTTCGGCGCCAACATGGCATTGTCATTGGCTTCGTCCACCACATCCACGGCGGTGACCAACATGCCGGTCGCTCCCCCAGCCGGCTCTGTAGGTGAGACCATAGCCTGGGCGTTGTAGCCAGCTACAATGCCCTGCCTGCCCTTCATCAGCCGGGCATCTCTGTCGGTCAGGTTGATACGCTTGTGGCGTTCCTGACTCGCAAGATCGGTCATCGCCTGCCTCACCTGCGCTCTCAAGACCTCCTTGTCGGCCAACTCCTCAGGCAGATGGGCAGCAGCAGTGTCTTCTCCCGCTTCGTTCTGAGCCTCAAGGTCGCCTATTGCCCTCTCCACTCGGTCCAGCAGCCCTCGCAGTCCCTTGGCATCGTAGCTCCTATTCAGCGATGCGTTGGCGACCACCTTTGTGCCATCCACCGCCTGCACCGCCAGGTCCACCAGCTTCATCGTCACCGCCGTACGAACCGTCCGCTCAAACAGCGTTCTCATAGCCTGCCTATGCCCTTTGTAGAATCGCCACAGGGTGTTGTGGTCAGGATGCTGCCACCCGGTCAGCCACAGATACGATATCTGCTCCCGTCAGGCTGCCTCCAGCTTCCGGCACGAACGCACTCCCGTCATGAAGCCGTACAACCATACGCTCAATAGCGCACGAGGGTGATAGGCCGGCGCTCCCAGTGGGTCCCCACCTATCTCCACACCAAGCTCCGACCAGCCATCCCGACCCAATGCGTCAACGAACTCGGCCACGAATCGCGCCGGATGGTCCAGCGGCAACAACTTGTCAAGCGTCGGCGGCAACATCCATATCTGATCTCGGCCCATCTCTCGAAGCGGCATCTTCTCGGCTCCTCTTCCAAAGTCGCCTCACAGTGTACACCTCAGTACCCCTCCTTATTTATGAGACAAGCTCAATTCGGTCCCTTTAGGCCCACCCAACTGGACAGAATCGAGAACCTTCCAGTTGAGGTTCGTCCTCGACCGGTAGTCAGGCCCTACCCCACACCGTCGGGCGAATGGGCCACAACAGGAGCCGCGATCTGCGAACACCACGTTACGAGGCGGGGACAACTTCGGATGGGCCTCCCCGGCATCACCGCACATAACCCTGAAACCAATGCAGATCACTGATGGGTCGCGTCAATCCGCGATTCCATCCCATCGAGAAACGATGGATTGTAGGCTTCATCGACATGGTTGTTGTTCCAAAGGCCGGAGAGGCGGACCCGCTCCCGGTCGCTATACAGTCCGAGCCACTCTGTCGACGGCCCGTCGGCGACGAGGAGGCTATAGCTGCTCAGGAGTGCGATGGCATTGCGTTCGATCAACCCCCGGCTGGAGCTGGGGCCGCGATCATCACTCACGTTCAGCCACAGGAACGGCATCTGACCGATATACTCGCTAACGAGGGCCTCGATATCCGCCTCGGCTTCGTTAACTGCGTTCCTGTCAACATTTAGCCTCCGTGCCGCTTCGCCGACAGTTCCCGCAACGCCCCACGACTCTGGTAGCGGAATATTGATTCGGTTGGCCAAGGCGACACCCACAAGCAGCCGAAAGATCGACCCTCGATGGTTGCCCAGACCGGACCGGGAACTGCCGCGATGTTGTGAGAGCCTCCCCCACAACGTACTTCGGGAACCGTTCCTCAGCCCATGGGTGCCGATGCGCACGACCCTTGGCTCAGCTCCTGTGCCTGACCTGGATTCGCCATTCTCATAGAAGAAATATACCCCGCGCGGCGGCCATCCCATCCCACCGCGGCAGGTGCGTAAGAGCCTGGGGCCACCAACCCGATCTGCAAGGCGGTCCAGCTGCTGATAGAAACGGACGGTGTCGGCGAACCGCTCAGCCATGAAGCATCTTGGTCAACCACCTCAGCTGCTCGCCAATCCTCAAGCCTTCCATCGGGACGGAGACAACCAGACCACGACTTCGCAACGATGGCTCCAGGAACTCGCGGTAGCGTTGGCCGGCCAAGAACACGACGGATCCGACCCCATCCAAATGCGGCCCCAACTGTGTGAGCACTCTACTCGCCCATTGGCGCCGGTCCGCAACTAGCACGGTGTTCAGCGTGAGGTCGTAAGGCGAGATCACCTCATCTGGATGTACTAGACCGTGTTTGGCAGACAGTACAAACCAAGGCCGCCCCGTGCTGTCCGCATAGCTGCGGGCCTTACGGAACCAGGAAGAGGTGTACAGGTCTCTCGCGGGTGCAGGAACCGACTGTTTCCGTCCCACGCAAGACACCAAATGGATGACCATGCTACAATTGTACTGCGTGAGCGACTGGGGAGGGAGCATTGTCGAATTAGAACAAACGTACCCGCGTCTGGGTACAATATATAGTCTCTGTTCCGTATACTACCCCAACATACGATAGCGCTCAGATGTGCTAAATCGCTGGAACTTCCTCAAAACGGGTTTTTACGAGGCAATCAAGGTTGGTTATGGGCATTTACGATCAGGAACCAGAGGAGACCTTCTGCGTGCTCTTTATCCACACGTTGGGCCACCTCACTCGTTCTGTCCTGCAGATTCATGAGTTGCATGGGCGCTACTGAGATTTCAAGTCTACTTCTAACCAGATCCAGTGGGAGGACGCACGGTTCAACCTACACACGAATCCTACCGGGTAGACCATTGAGATGAGGGCCAGCACGACCAAAGTCCGGACTGGCACAGAGAAAGGCAATTTGAAGCCTCAAACCCGTTTTTGGATCCTGATCTCTGTCCTAATTTTGGTTATTTTGGCAGTCTCTCTATCGGCCTGCGGCCGCCAGGACGCAGACATTCAGCCCGCCGACACACAGGTATGCTTTCCGCAAGGTAGCGATATTCTGGTATCAAACAGCGACGAGATACCCAGTATGAGAATCATCGAGATCAAGACGCTGGTTATGGTCTCGAAACCGGGACGGGGAAACCTGTGCGGGATAGCAATGGCTTTCATGGAGCAAGTAAGGGTTCAGGGCGGCAATGCAGTGATTGGGTTCTCCTCAATGGTCATAACCGACGCGATGCCCCACACCGTAATAGCCTTCTATGGAACAGCGGTTGTCGTTGAACCCGTTGACGGTCAAATGCCCAAAGAGTTGTCCGACTCCCAAGAATAGAACCGAGCCAGTGACAGGGCCCGTGGTCGAGATGCGGGAAACCTGCGAGAACTGACGGAGGGGGAGGTCCGGGAAGCCCCGGGGACTGTGACGGGGGAGCGGTTTGAGTCAGTGGAGGGGCCAGAGACATCGGTGTACGGTTCGTGCGAGGAAGCGGAGGCCGCGGGCCATCAGAGAGAGCGGGGGAGCCGGGGCGGAGGTCGGGGGATCCCGAAGGCTATGGTTCCATCTGCCCGAGACGGAGATGGGGTAGTATGTCAACGGTAACGCCGCCAGAGGAGCATGACGTCCATGACCGCCCAGACACGTCCGCCCAGCAACGCGCCCGACCCCCTGGGCCTGGCAAAAGCCCGGGAAATGCAGGAACGGCGCCGCCCGGCAGAGGTGATACTCCAGGGCTCCAGGGCCATAGGCGACCACCGCCACGACTCCGGCGTTGCCCTCATGCCTGTCTGCCCAGACCTGGCCGCAGTATAAGAGCGGATGAAATCCTCCGGTAACTCCTGGCTGAGAAGTATGAGGTGCCGGTAGTGAACGTCGTAACCAGCCTGGACCTGGAATCAGGAGAACCGAGACTGATAGAGGTCAAGGGCTGGCCGCTGAGACTGGAACGATATTGTTGACCTCCAACGAACGGCGGGTGGCGGAGGACCGGAGGGACTGTTACTGACTGCACATCGTGACGAACTGCGCGGGGGAGCCGGTGATACAGGAACCCATTCAGGACCCAGCCAAGTTCCCATGGCACGAGGTCAGCAAGGTGCAGCACTACTGGCTCCAGCTTGACGCCATGACCAAGCCGCTGCAGGAGCAATATGAGCAAAGATAACCTGGTGGTAGACGAACTCCCAGACGAGGCGAATCTAGTTGCAAACTGGGAATACAGAATAAGCCTGCTCGAACACGAAGTTGGAATACTGCAGGGGAGAGTGCCCAAAAGCAAGATACGGCGCACGTTCTGGCTCTTTCTTAACAGCTTCTTGATCATCACTCCAATCATCGGAGGGATCATAGCGATATTCGGAGAGGATCCGTGGAAGACACCTGTAGTCGCCGCAGCGTTCGGAATCGTAGTCGGCAAAACTCTTGTGGATTTGTTCTCAAAGATAGGTCAAGGACCGAGGCCCCACCGGAGCATCCTGATGACGGACCACAGGTAGAAGTGAGCAAGGTACAGCACTACTGGCTGCAGGTGGACGCGATGACAAAGCCCATGACGTGGCCGAGCTAACCGGATTCCAGATAGCGAAAAATAGGAGCACTCCAAGTTGACGACCACGAGGGGAATCAGATGGGACATGAAAACCCCAAGTATGTCTGCTACACCTGCATAGACGACAAAGTACTAGCGCAACAGGTGGAGAAAGCAGGAACTCACACCAAGTGCAGCTACTGCCATGTGGCGAACAGTGTCGAAGCTCAGGGAAAATGTCCGCCTAAGTGTCAAGGGAAAATGTCATCTCGGTGGATTGCCATGCTAGCAGATTACGATACTTCCGACGTTGCGCGCGCCATGGGTGGTCTTTCAGCATTCATGTACTTCCTCACGGTTTCTCTATGTATGCCCAGTTCACGGGCGATCCCACGAATGGACAGCCCCTTGCGTTTCGCCTTCTGCACCGCCTTCCATCTCGCCATCTGAAGTGGGGTGGGCTTTCTGGATCGCGGAGTCACAGTCTCGTGAACTTTTGCGGCGCCGTTGCGGTCAGCATGGTCGCGGAGTTTTTCCGCTTCGAGCATTGTGCCCATTAGCGCCACTTCGTCCTCCGACCTTCTGATTACACCGTTGGTGTAGCGGCTGGGAACAGTCGTGTGTACAGTCCTCGTGCCGAAGCTGCGCAGGATACTCGGACGGGGCGGCGCTTCCTGGGAGGCGACTATACGCCCTTCGTGTTGCACTGCCAGTCGGCCGTCCAGCCCTTCGAGTACATCCACCACCGATCCGGCATAGCTCGGTCGACCCTTGTCGGGAAGCAACTGTAGGGTGCGCCAGCGGTACTTCACTGTGTTGTCTCGGCCAACCCTGCGCCTGTACTTCAGGCATAGGACTGTGTCCAGGCACATCCCCGGATCCAGGACCCGATACGAGGTGTCTGCGTGCTCCGACGGCACACGAAAGCGTTCATTGAAGCGGGGAAGGAAGTCGTTGAGCACGCGGTTAGCGTCATCGATGGCGGTCGCGCCTGCGAGTCTCAGTTCCGTGACCAGCCTGTCCTGAAGTGTGCCCGCGGTGCGTTCCACCCGGCCTTTGGCTTGCGGTGACCGTGCGAATATCAGCTGTACGCCGATCTCACCCATCGCGCGCGAGAACTGGGTGGGAGCGGCGGCGGTCTCTGACGGCGGCGTGTGCTTGAAGACGGCATGACGGTCTGAATAGAGTGCGAGCGGTATACCGTAGCTCTGTATCAGATGCCGCATCAGCAGGAAGTAGCTGCGGGTGTTTTCCAACTCGCAGAACAGGGCATTGACGACACAGCCAGTAGCATCGTCCACCGCCAGCAGTAACGTGAACTGGGGTCCATCTTCTCCCAGCCATCTGTGGTAGCTGCCGTCTATCTGTATCAGCATTCCCTCGCGAGCCATCCGCTGCCGTCGAACACGATGCTTCGGCGGCCTGCGACGACGAGGACTGTTCACACCGACGTTGGTCAGTATCTTGCGCAACGTGTTACGACCGATGTCTATGCCCTCTCGCTCCCTCAGCAGCTCACCCAGGTGCGTGTGGTTGACTCCCGCGTATCGGGTCCGCGCCAGAAGCACCACATCGTTCGCCAACGAGTCCGGCGTAGCGTTGGCCGGCCTGCGACCTCGATTGCCGTGAGCGAGTGCGGCTGCTCCTCTCTGCTCGTACGCCGCCAGGATACGCCTGGTGTGGCGCGCGCTCACTCCCATCAATGTCGCTGCCTGCTCGATGGTCATATGGTCCGCCATCAAACTGCTGAATACCTGAAGCCTTGCTTGCTCTTTCTGCGTCAATCTCAATGTCTCCATCATGGGGACATTTTCGCTTGACAGTTAGCAAGGACAGAATCGCTGAGCAACAACAGCGGGCGCGCCGGAAAATTGGACCTCGCTGTCTGAAAAGTACGCAACTTGCGCCGACGGCGGGCAGCAGTCGCCGATCGATATTACCGCATACGAAGAGGGCGACGACGGGCCTATTTCGTTCTCATACGGCAGCGATGCGACAGCAGTGCGCAACGAAGGCAAGTTCGTGCATGTTGACTACCCACCGGGCAATACGTTGAGCGTCGGGCCGCAGACTTTCCAACTGAAGTCGGCCCACCTTCATTCACCCTCGGAACATCTGATAGGCGGGGTAAGTTTTGCCGCGGAACTGCATCTGGTCCATGGGCATGCCGACGGCCGCTTAGTAGTGGTGGCGCTGTTGTTTAGACTTGGCGAGCCCAGCCCGGTGGTGCAGGGGGTTCTCGATGCCGCCCCGGCCGCCGGTGACACGATCAGCGGCGGCAGCGTGCTCAATGGCGGCGGCTACGTAGCGGGCGAACTCGGCTATTACCAGTACGACGGCTCGAAAACAACCCCTCCGTGCGATGAGCCGGTTATCTGGTATGTGATACGCGAGCCGAAGACTATTTCGCAGGAACAGGTCAACAGCCTGCTAGCATTGAGCGGCGGCCCCAACAATCGTCCTGTCCAGCCCATCGGCAGCCGAGTGATAATAATCGGCGGTGCGCCTTAGAAAATAAGGTTCACACTTAGGGCATAGCAGAGGCTTCCCCGCTGGCGCCGTAACTGTTCGGAGTTGGTGAGCGCACTAATACGAAATCGCTCATCCTGAGCGCAGGGTAACGGAGTCGAAGGACCGATTCCCCTCAAGTCCGAACAGTTACCTGGCGCCGTGCGTTATAGCTAAGCCCGAATCCACCGATGGACAGGGATGGATGGCGTGAGGACAGCGGAAGGGGGTGAGGGAGTTACAGGCGCGATAATCCGGGCTCGAATTCGTGTAGACGGGAGGTTGGCGGGCGGTCTGCAGGCGCTTTTGGGGGCACCAATGGCGGCCTACAGTGGCTGTGGCAAGCGAGATGGCGGGATAGGACACGGCAAGAGGCGCTCGCGAACTGGGCTGGCGCGAGTTTGCGGGGACGTTGGGTTGGCTGGCGGGTCAGTGGCGGACGGGCGCCGTCAGGCTGGGAGTGGAATGGCTCGCAGTCGGGCCAGGGCGCGGCTGAACTGCTCCTCCCAGGGCCAGCGCCGGGGAAGATGCAGGGTCAATCGGCGTGCCGAGCGGGTGATCCGTCCGGCCAAGGCAAAGACCCGTCGTCTGAGGGTTTTGGTGGTCACGATCTGCTGACCCAGGCCGATGCGGGCTGTCCAGCGGGCCAGGTTGTGCGCCATCGCCTGTACCGCCAGCCAGGCGCCGTTGGCGGCGAAGCGGCCCGAGGGGAGATGGTTCAGCCCCACGCCGTACTTGAGGTCGCGTATCGCATTCTCGATCTCGGCGTGACGGCGATGATCGGCCTCCAGTTCCAGCGTCTCCCCGTCCCGGTCGGTGATGAAGCCGTGATACCTGTAGGTGGCGAAGAGAGCCAGTTGAGAACCGGGCGCCGGCTTCACCCGCCGGACGATGAGCCGTACCGGCGCGGCGTCCGCCTCGGCCTGGAACGGGGTGTAGAGCCTGTCCCAATAAGTTAGGGGGAATGAGGAATTGGAAGGGCTGAGAGGTCGATAGCCGCGCCTTGACCTGCCCATGACTGGCCTGAGATCGGGGATAGGTCGAGCAGTGAGGATGGACACGTGTCATCGACACGATTCAGGAAGCGCGATGAGGCTCTGGGGCCGTGATGAGAGACATGGTGACCGCCAAATACGTGGCCGAAACCGCGGGAGCGCCACACTCGCCAAAGGGTTCTCAGGTTGAACGCTGTGGCCAATACGGTCCACTCGGCCGCCACGTTTGCCAGACCTCGCAAGAGGAACCTCCGGCCCGCTTGTTGCTCCTTGATAATCCCGAACACCGGCTCAACCAGTTGCTTCCTCAGCTTGTACGCCTCTTTAGCTGCCGAGGTGGCCATCCAAGCGCGGTGGCGCCGCAGTGCCGCATCGTACGGCCCGACGGATACGTTGCGGCCATCCTTGCTCTTCGTGCACACTCCAAAGGCAGGGCACGCTCGGCAGATGGCTCCGGGTGCCCGATAGAACCGGAAATGGGCTCCCTTGGAGGAGATGTGGATACGTTCGAAGGGGAGCACCCTTCCTTGTGGACACATGAAACTGTCGCTGCTCTCATCGTACGCGAACCGATCCTTGTGGTACGGATGACCTCGAGACTGTCGCTGTGATGTCTCTGGCATCGCCACCCCCTGCCCCCTGCCAGCGCACTCTGACAGGTTGCTCCCCGAGTAATAGCCGGCGTCAGCCAAGGTCATGCACGCTTTGGTACCCGTCGTCTCCTCGGCCTGCTCCAACATCGGGGTAAACTGGCCGTAGTCGGTCGGTTCATCTACCACGTCAACCGCGGTGATCAGCATCCCGGAGGCTTCATCATCCACCTCTGTTGGTGAGACCATGGATTGGGCGTTGTAGCCGGGCACGATGCCGTGCCGTGTCTTCATGAGGCGAGCATCCTTGTCGGTCAGGTTGATGTGCCTAAGCCCACATTTCCCATATGGCTGAATATCCCTCTGAGTAAATCGTCGGCATTCTTTAAACCATTGTCCACTTGTGAGACGTTGGCCGTCGGTATGGCTATAATTACCCCATAGCTCGGCGAGTTTTATATAGGTAGCGTAAGCATCCTGGAGGCACCCCATGGGTGACGGCGAAAAGGCCTCTCTCCGGCTCCAGTTCAACCCCAAAGTCCGCCTGGCATTTCACGGTGCCACCATCACCACCGATGCTGGTCTTCTTGCTTTTCGAGAGTTTGATGATGCCTTGGGCCTTACCGAAATCGCTGAGGACTACCTCCAGGAAAGCCGTACCGGACGCAATATCCTCCACCACCTGGTTCCGCTGCTAAGACAGTCGATCTACAGCCGCCTAGCTGGCTACGACGATACCAATGACGCAGTGCGCCTTTCCCAAGACCCAGCCATGCGAGTGATCGTGGGATGGCAAGGCTCGGAGCGGAAGGGAGCCAGCACCAGCGAGATGGGCCGGTTCGAGACGGAGTTCCTGACCCAAGAGGACAACCGGCAGGCGCTGGCACGAATGAATACCCGTTGGGTGGAACGGGCGATGGCCCACACCCTACACCAGCGAGTTATCCTGGATATGGATAGTTCGGACTAAGACCTTCCTGGCTCGCCAGGTCGTCCATGGCCTGCCGCACCTGTTCTCTCAAGGCTCTCTTGTCGGCCAGCTCTTCTGGCAGATAGACGGCGGGGGCATCCTCTCCCCCCTCGTTCTGTGCCTCCAGGTCCTCTATTGCTTGCTCCAGCCGGTCCAGCAATCGGCGTCCTCTTTCGGCGTCGTATGTTCTATCCCTTGTGGCGTTGGCCGCCACTTTCGTCCCGTCCACCGCTTGAACCGCTAGGTCCACCAGCTGCATTGCCACCGCTGTCCGCACTGTGCGCTTGAACAGTCTCCTCATAGCCTGCCTGTGCTCTTTGTAGAACCGCCACAAGGTGTTGTGGTCCGGTTGCTGCCATCCGGTCAGCCACAAATACGGTATCTGGTCCCGGCAGGCCGCCTCCAGCTTGCGACAGGAACGCACCCCGGTCATGAAGCCATACAGCCACACGCAGAGCAGTGCCCGAGGATGGTAGGCCGGCGCTCCCAGAGGGTCTCCGTCTATCTCCACCCCCAACTCGGCCCAGCCTTCTTTGTCCAGAGCATCAACGAACACGGCCACGAATCGAGCAGGGTGATCCAATGGCAACAGTTCGTCAAGAGACGGCGGCAACAGCCACATCTGCTCCCGGTCCATATCTCGAAGCGGCATATTCCTGTCTCCTCTCCCAACGTCGGCTCACAGTGTACACGCTAGCACTATTGCTGACTTTTGAGACAGGCTCTGTAGGTGGTTTCGGCCACATCGGCGGCGCTGTCCATCCAGTAGGGAATAGGAGTCCAGTCTTCCTCTGGTATCGCCTCGATCAGGTCCCGCAGGCTTTTGTGCTGGCGGATGGTGATAGAGAAGCGGACATCCATCCGGCGGCAGACGGCGACCACGGCGTGGGGATAGAAGCCGCTGTCGGCCCGCACCGTGAGTTGGCCCCTGGCTCCGCAGTAGCGCACCCGCCCCACCGTTTCACGCAGGAAGTGAGCAGCGCCGCGGGCGGTGTTGGCCTGGCCCGTGGCGCTGCCGGGACATCAGCACCTCGCCGGTGCCGGCGGCGACGGCCAGTAGCGGGTGATACCCCCGCGCGCCGGTATAGCCGTGGTGGCGTGCCCCCTCCTTGGCCATGCCGTAGGTTTCGCAGATGGTCGACGAGTTCCCGCCACCCTCGCCCTGCGCCTTGGCCTGCCCCAACTCCTCCGGAAGCACCTCGTCCTCAGCGGCGCGCCGGGCCGGGCCAACACCGGCGACAAGATGATGACCCTGGTGGCCTCCGCCCTAGCCGGCGGAGATTGCATCGACGACGCCGATGCGCTGCGCGCCGGCGGGACCGCCCGCGTGCTCGGTTTCACGGCTAAGGCTCCCTCCACCCTGGGCACCTTCCTGCGCAGCTTCAGGTGGGGGCATGTCGTCAACTCGACCGCGTGAGCCGCCAGTTGTTGGCCCGGGCCTGGGCCGCTGGGGCCGGACCCGGCGACTCGCCCCTGACCATCGACCTGGACTCGACCATCTGCGAGACCTATGGACTGGCCAAGGAGGGAGCGCGCCATCACGGCTATACCGG
The DNA here is from genome assembly GCA_965237935.1 of Dehalococcoidia bacterium. Taxonomy (GTDB): domain Bacteria; phylum Chloroflexota; class Dehalococcoidia; order Lucifugimonadales; family CBDEGW01; genus CBDEGW01. The sequence goes on from CBDEGW010000003.1 coordinate 582,149, forward strand.
CACCCGCGGCTATCACCCGCTGCTGGCCATTGCCGCCGGCACCGGCGAGGTGCTGATGTCCCGGCGCGCCGCCGAGGTCAAGGTGATGGTCGACGAGTTCCCGCAGGCCCAGGTGCCGGGCGAGGGTGGCTGGCAGGAGCAGGCCGCCATTGGCCACCAGGCGATGGTCGTCAAAGAGGATGCGGATACGGTCGGGATTGTTCTGTGGCAGCATCTATTGGGTGCTCCTTGTTTCCGGGCGGGTTTCTGTTCCAAAACCATTATCCCAGATTCAGAAGAGCACCCTCTGGCTTCTTCAACGGCTGTCCCCAAGGCCGTCCTTCAGTGGATTCGGGCTTAAGCGCCTGAACAGGTTGAGGAAGCATCCATCTACGCGGGCAGCAGGGCCGGCAACGCCGCGGTTGAAGCGAGGCCAGAGGCTCGCGGAACGACTCCATCCGAGGTAACTGACCGTTGGTCAGAGGGAGTCAGTGGATATATGGGTATATCGAGGCGGCCACCGATAGTTCGATGTCCTGGATCGCTTGGGACATAGCTTGACCGATGAGGTCCAGCTTGCGCACCTGCTCTATGCGGTCGGACGCCTTGTCCAGTTCCTGCCTGGACAACAGTCCTCTGAAGATGCCGCATGCGTCGGCCAGGCAGATGATCACCACGTCCCGCGGGTCCGGGATATCGTCGCTAAACAGCACCCCCATGATGCGCAGCTTTACCTCGCGCTCTGCTTCACCATCGATGGCCGGGTAGCGCCTGGACCGGAACACCCACAGGAAGCGGTCGTCCCGGCGTTCCAGGATGCCGTGGGCAATCAGTCGGGAGAGCGCTTCGTCGCGGATAGCCTGAGCGCGGTTCGCGGTGCGCTCCACCCAGAAACGGGCGTCGCGCTTTTCCCCCGCCTCTATCTCGGCCAGCGTCGGGTCCAGCAGGCTGTCGCCCACCGATGTGGTGTCGATGAGGACCAGGTTCTCGAGATCGGTGTCGATGCGGTTCTCCAGCGCCAGGTCCATCAGCACGCCGCCGGCGAGGGCATAGTTCTGCGACCAGTAAGGCACCCGTGCAAACATCCCGTCGTCGTTGAGCAGGAGCAGAACAATCTCTTCGGCGAATCTTAGCACGATGCTTATCCTCTTCTGTAGACTCACTCACTCCGTCGCCGCGACTCTCGTGTCCGCCAGGCGTCACGCCGAGAGAGCGGATCATTATAGCCCATCCGGCGACGCCCCCGCAACCTCTCAATTTCCACACCTCAAGTACCATTTGTCCGGAAAGAATAGGCGGCGCTTTAATTGTCAAAGTGTTGGCGGTATAATGGGAGACTGGATAGTAGCCGCTTGGCGGCGGCTGTCTTTGGCAGCACTGGCCCCACGGTTTAGACCGGTTCAACGGGGATGTGCAGATATGGGTTCAGGCCCAATGGTTCTCAGCAGTTTCGCTATGTAGAGAAACAGGCCAAAACGGAATCGGGAAGTGTGCGGCAAGCAGGATCATATCCGTAACGGTAAGGAGATATACGCAATGGAAGTTGAGACGGAACGACAGGGGGATACTCTAATCGCGAAGACGGATGGGCGGGTAGATGGCGCCAACGCCCGTGAATTCCAGACCGCTTTAGATGCTGCAATAGACGATAATGAGTGCGCCGTGGTCCTGGACATGGAGCGGCTATCATACATCAGCAGTGCAGGCCTGCGGGTGATTCTGTTGACGGCCAAAGCGTTGCAAGGTCGGAACAGGAAATTTGCGATCTGTGCGCTTTCCGAATCGATACGGGAGGTCTTCGAGACCAGCGGTTTCGACAAGATCATCTCCATTCACGCTTCTCGGAGTGATGCCCTGGCAGCATTCAACAACTGACCAACTCTGGGCCTGTCACAGACGTCCACGGCAAGGATACCCTGTCGGTAAGCAAAAGACTAAGAAGAAAACTGGCAAACGCAAGGGATAATCAGGCGTAATGACATCGACACAAGAATCGTATAGGATCCTGGTAGTTGACGACGAGCCAGACCTAGAGCCCCTGATGCTGCAGCGTATGCGCCGGGATATCCGGTCGGGCCGCTATAAGTTCGTCTTCGCCCAAAACGGTGTGGAGGCCTTGGAGAAGCTGCGCCAGGAAAACAACATCGACATGGTGCTCTCGGATATCAACATGCCTCAGATGGATGGTCTCACACTGCTGGAGCAGATACCCAAGGTAGACCCCAACATCCGTTCGGTGATAATTTCGGCCTATGGCGATATGAAGAACATACGCATGGCCATGAACCGCGGTGCATTCGACTTCGTCACCAAACCCGTAGATTTCGAAGACTTGCAAGTGACTATCGATCGGACGCTGCGCAATATGGCCGAATGGCGCGAGGCCCTCCAATCTCGTGACAGGCTGGTGGCGCTGCAGAACGAGTTGGACGTGGCCAGGGGAATGCAGCAGTCCATACTTCCGACACGGTTTCCCAAGGACCCCAGCTATGCGGTGTACGGCAAGATGCAGCCGGCACGTAACGTGGGAGGCGATTTCTTTGACGTGATGTACCTGAACGACGGACGGGTCGGCCTCGCCGTGGCGGATGTATCGGACAAGGGCGTGCCGGCGGCGTTGTTTATGATGTCCAGCCGCACCCTATTGAAGGGCGCCGCTATCGGCGTTGGTCTCCCAGGTGAAGTGCTGCGCGAAGTTAACGATTTGCTGATAGAGGACAACGCAGGCGGCATGTTCGTCACCCTTCTGTATGCGGTTTACGATCCTTCCAGCCGAGAACTGACCTACGCCAACGGGGGGCACAACAGTCCCCTCGTAGTCCATCCCGACGGGACCTCCGCACTGTTTCCCTTAACCGATGGGATTGCCCTGGGGATTGCGCCCGACCTCTCTTACAAGCAGAACACGGTGACTCTATCCCCTGGAGACTCCGTGATCTTCTACACAGACGGTGTGACTGAGGCCATGAATAGTGAAGAGGAAGAGTTTGGCCTGGACCCCCTGAGCGAATTCTTTCGGACCAATCCTCCCGAGAACCCCGAGGAGACCGCCGCAGCGGTTTTTGACGCCGTAAACGCCTTCGCAGGCGAGATGGCCCAGTCCGACGATATCACCTGCCTAGTCCTTCATTGCAATGAGGCTTCCTCTTGAGTGCGAAGCTGCACCTAACCGTCGAAACCAGGCTGGAAGAGATGGAGCGCCTCTCCTCCGCTATAGAGGACCTCGGGAGGGGTGACGACTGGCCCGCCGATCTCTCCTTTCAGGTGAACCTGGTCCTCGAAGAGTTGTGGCTTAACGTGGTGAACCACGGACACGACGATGGCTTCCACGAGGTTGAAATCGAATTGACCTCGGAGGCGGAGGCCGTGACCATCGAGACTACCGACGATGGTAAGCCCTTCGATCCGTTGAATGACGCGCCGGAACCCGATCTGAAGGGACCTCTCAACGACAGAACGGTGGGGGGGCTCGGTATTCACCTGGTGCGTACCATGATGGATGAGATGCGTTATTGGCGGGAGGGAGGCAAAAACCATCTGCTTCTCGTCAAGCGCAGGGTTGCGTGAGGGGAGTTCCTCGGTTACCAACAGACGTACTCTTCGTTCTGGGCATCGGGGGAGGAGTGGCCTTTACGGTTGCCCTGAGCCTGGGGGTCTGGTTCTTCCTCGGCGGGACGGATCCCGTCCAGACCGGCCCAATGGTAAACGGCGCCGTTGAGAGGACGCCTACCCCCGAGAGCAGCAATACGCCTCCCGTGGAGGCTGGCGTCTCCGATCGGCTCGTCCTCTTCGGCCAGTCCGCCGCCTTCAGTGGTCCGGCTCAAGAGCTTGGAAGGAACATGGGGCGGGGTATCGAGGCGGCCTTCCATGAGGTGAATGAGGCAGGCGGCGTCCATGGGCGGCGGTTGGACCTCGTATCGCTGGACGATGCCTACGAACCGGAGGCCGCCATCGCCAACACCCTTGAACTGATTGAGCAGGAGTCGATTTTTGCGCTGATTGGGGCTGTTGGCACGCCCACCTCGCGCTCCGCGGTCCCGGTGGCCGAGGCCTTCGGGGTCCCTTACATTGCGCCCTTCACCGGCGCAGCCTTTCTGCGAGATGCCAAGTGGGAAACCGTGATCAACCTGCGGGCCTCTTACAACCAGGAGACGGAAGAGATGGTGGCCCGGTTGACCGAGGACTTGGGGATCGAGCGCATCGGCATAATGTACCAGGACGACTCCTATGGCCGCGCCGGTTACCGTGGGGTTATCAGCGCCCTGGAGCGCCGGGAGATGGAGCCGGCGGCTATCGGGCTGTACACGCGAAACACCCTGGCGGTGAAGACGGCCCTTTTGGACCTGAGCCGCGGCGCTCCCGAGGCCGTGATTCTGGTAGGAGCCTACCAGCCGGTGGCAGAGCTGATCGAGTGGGGCCGGTACACGGGGTTGGACTCCGTTTACATGACCATCTCCTTCGTAGGCAGCAACGCATTGGCCATAGAGCTCGGTCCTGACGGCGCTGGGGTTTACGTCACCCAGGTAGTGCCCTTCCCGACGGATGATTCCATACCCATTGTTGCCTCCTACCTCAAGGCCCTGTCGGCCTACGCCCCCGACGCCATGCCGGGCTTCGTCTCCTTAGAAGGCTATCTGGCAGGCCGCCTGGCTATCGCCGGTCTACAGATTTGCGGGCGCGAGGTGGACCGGGCCTGTTTTCTGGACAGTCTGCGCAGCACGAGTATCACCGACCTCGACGGATTCCATCTCCGTTACGGGTACGATGACAGCCAAGGGTCGGACGCCGTCTTTCTGACCGTGATAGGGTCCGACGGCCGTTACCACTCCATCGATAGTTTGCGGGACGCAGAGCGGTGAAAGGGCGCCTGAAACGGCTGCTAAGAAGCGGTTCTCGTATATCCACCCAACTCCATCTGGCTATCTGGGGAGCGGTGGCCCTGACCATATGCGCCAGTCTGGTGGCGTGGCTATCCTTCAATCGGGTGGGAGAAGTGCAGAGTCGTGTCAATGAGGGCAGTATCCCGGATATTGCGGCCTCGTTCGAGGTGGCCCAGTACAGCGGGATCCTCGTGGCGGCGGCTCCGCGCCTGACGACTGCGGCCACAACGGAAGAGTTCGACGAGGTAGCCCTCAGCATCGATGAAGCATACAGCGGCTTCGAGGAGCAGCTGGCCCTCTTGGAGGAGGGGACCGTGGGGGGTGAGAGCTATGCCAGAATTCGCGCCCACGCCGACACCCTGATCTACAACATCGAGGCCATCAAGGAGGGGACCAGCGAGTCCTTTACGCTGACTGCGGGCAGCGAAGCCCTGGGAGCGGAGTTGGCGAAACTACGCACTCAGTTGGACGGCATCGTCGTTCCGGCGATTGACGACCAGCTCTTCTATGTAATGACAGGCTATCGCAACCTGTTGGAACCTCCGGCGCCTCGCTCGGAACATTTCTCGGAGGAGGAGTTGGGCCACTACCGTCACCTGGCCCAGTTGCAGGTGGATGGCAACATCGCAATGGAGCTTTTAGCAAACGCCTTCACCCTTTCTCAGGCGTCGCTGATCGAGCCGCTACGGGAACGGTTCGAGGCTGCAACAAGCCGCATGGAGCGAAACCTATCCGCTCTTGGAGAATCGCCGCTAAGAGGCCAAGTGTCGCCCATCTTCACCGAACTGCGGCAGATGGGAGTTGGGGAGGAAAGCGGCTTCGACCTGCTGGCCCGGCGGCTGACCTTGGCTGAGACGCAGCAGGACTTGATAGCGAGCAACCGCGACATCGCCATTGACCTCGTGGAGGAGGTCAACGGGCTGGTCAACACGGCGCGCGCCAGCGCACAAGCGGCAACCCAAGCTTCCAGTAACGCTATACTAACGGGCCGCATCCTTCTTCTGGTCATTGGCGGCATAAGCATTGCCGGTGCTTTGCTCATCGCCTGGCTTTTCGTAGGGCGGATACTGGCGCGCCGCCTGAAGCTCCTATCGGATTGGATGCGGCGTATGGCTGAGGGCGACCTGGAGGCCAGCGTGGAGATCGAGGGCCGGGATGAAGTGGCCGAAATGGCCGCTGCTTTGGAAGTCTTCCGTCGTCATGCCCTAGAGGTCCAGCGTCTGAATCTGGTGGAAAAGCTGGCGGACGAGCTGAAAGGAAAGAACGAACAACTGGAGGTTGTTCTGGAGGACCTACGCCTGGCGCAGGACCAGATTGTCATGCGCGAAAAGCTGGCAGCTTTGGGTGAGCTGACGGCGGGGGTGGCCCACGAGATACGGAACCCGTTGAACTTTGTCAACAACTTCTCCGAGGTTTCGGAAGAGCTTGTTACGGAACTGCAAGGGGTCCTAAAGGAGGAAGGGGCAACCCTAACCGATGAGCAGACAGGGCTGGTTGAAGATATCTTCGGAGACCTGAGAAGTAATTTGACCCGCATCCGGTCCCATGGAGAACGGGCCAATCGGATCGTCCACGATATGCTTCTTATGGGTAGAGACTCAGGGGAGCTGCAATCTACGAACATCAACAACCTCGTCGATGAACACGCGCGCCTGGCCTATCACAGCGTCCGGGCAACCAACCCGGATTTCCAGCTGGACCTGCAGCAGGACTTCGACCCGGACATGGGCGAACTGGAGGTGATTCCTCAGGAGTTGGGGCGGGTCTTCCTGAACATGGTGAGCAACGCCTGCTACGCCACAGACCAGAAACGGCGCACGGCCGCAGGAGCAGGTGGCGACCCCTACATGCCAACCCTGTTGCTCACTACCCGCCGGGAAGAGGACCATGCAGAAGTTCGCATAAGGGATAACGGGAGCGGTATGCCTCCTGAAGTCATAGAAAAGATCTTCAACCCGTTCTTCACCACCAAGCCTGCCAACGAGGGTACGGGCCTCGGCCTTGCCATGTCCAGCGACATCGTGCGGAAACACGGCGGAGCCATTCGCGTCGAATCAGAACCGGACCAGTTCACGGAAATGATTATCGAAATGCCCCTAACGCCGCCCTCGACTGTCCTGGTGGAAGAGGAGGAAACGGCAGCGGTAGCGGCACAAAGGGACGGTCCACCCCCGGGGCCAGCCATTTAGGTTGACTTGGCGCCCCTCGATTCAGTAGCGCCTCGGCGCTTAGCGAAAGCGGCCCCCTTCGGCCTGACGCAAGCGTGTAACCCACCGACAGCATAGAGGGACCCGCTTCGCCTAACACCCGGGGAGGCGCCCAACGAGTCCCGGGCGCCTTTCTCCCTGGGGTGGCGCCGCCGTCCGGCTGAGCCGAGGCCGGTTGGGGAATGGCGTCAATGGCCTAGCGGACGACTCGCCCTGCCAGCATCACCACTTGCCGGACTCTTCGGCGTATACGTGGTCGGGCAATGTGTAGCGGATTCCTTCCTCGTCGAACAACGGAGTCTCGAGCAGGGACGTGAACCTGGTGAAGTTGCTGTTCTGGCGACGGCCCGGAAACAGCTTACTCAGGATGTGACCATAACGCTGTTGCAACCTGAACCACCCGACAACTCCAAAGGAGGAGAGCAGCGGATACATCAGCGACTCGGCAGCTTCATTTCCGATAAGTTTGCGGGAAATGCGGTATCCATACTTAGCTAAGCGGCGGCGGTCGGCTGGCTCGGTCATCCCGGCAATCAAAGGTGCTGAGTTGACCAGGGAATGGGCCATCACTACCGATTCTATTGGGGAATCAGGCTCGCACATGAGGCCGATTTCATACAGTTTCAGTGCATCATCGGCATCGTGGAACAGGATGGCCTCAGGAATGCCCATCAAGTGACCGCTGTAGCGCCAAACGGCCATGAAGCTGGCGTACTCTTCGTCGTTGTAGCTAGCGCCCAGGGTTTTCATATGTTTCAGCAGCCTTGCTGAAAAAGCGGATATGGCGTAGCCGAAATGGGCCGCGCTGATCGGCGCACCCCAAGCTTCGGTATCCCAGTCCTCAGAGCTGTTCAGGAGGTGCCTCAGCCGTGCGTGAACGATCCTGAGGCGGCGCTCCCACGAACAGGAACTCGTAGACCTTGTCACTCGCCAGCTCTTCCAGTGCGACGTTCGCCACGATTGCCAATGCACCCTCAGTGGCTGGCGGCGAACTCCGGGACGCCCCGCCTCAGTTGATGGCTTGCCTCTCGGCTGAAAGCCTCAGCGGCATCACAGGAGAGGTCCTGGCACATAACATGGGAGTCACCAGCGATGATTCACACGCATGCGTAATCGAATTCTCCTTGACTCACGCCCACTACGTCGAACTTGTGCGTACCGCCTCAGCGGATCCTACGGCTCTGACTCCGGAGGAATACCTCTAGCTAGCCGAAGACGGCTGGGAACTCTTCAATTGCATGACCGAAGAAGAACTGGCCCTGTTCCAGGAGAGCTACCTACCCCTTATGGTCCTCTAGCTGCTACGCGCCCCGCCCGGGCATAACAGGCACAGCAAACCGGCGCAGCGTCCTAGTACAGGATCATGTAGGTGGGAACCAGCCGTTGAGCTTCCGGGTCCACCGCCAAGGCCAGACCTTCCAGGGTGTAGGCCCCCAGCAGAGGAGGGGCATCGTCTTCTCCAAACACTACGATGGTCGTCACGGTATCCCCGTCGATGGTTGCTCGTGACTCCCCATAGTCCATCTCGACCCGCCGCCCTTTCGCCAGCAGGAATCCGCGCTTGCCTGTGGCCTCGATGCCCAACTCCCGCAGAAGGTTGGAGGGCAGCGTGGTGAACGATGCGCCGGTATCCACCGTCGCCTCTATCTCCTGCGCCCGTTGGCCGTCCATGCTGGCAATCCGCAGCGGCCATTTGAAAGTCCCCACAGGGAAGCCTCTCTATCGAAACGTCTACCAACCCATTTTAGCCGACTTAGAGGGCCTCTTGCAGATGCCCAGCCCTCAACCGCCGGGCACTTGGTTAGGGAGGGGAAGTGTGTACTGGAGACGACTCGGCTTTCGTGCCAAGTATTCGTGGCTAACGGGCTAGGTCTGGCTCCATTTGTCATGGCAAAAAACTTGGGGACTTCCTACGCTGGCCATGTCTGCCCGTTGCTGTAGAGGACTGGTAGTTTCGGGACCGGCATGGCAAGCTGATCAGGACGTGGGCTGTCTGGTGCGGCGTTTTCAGCGATTGACTGGCCATTGGGGCCTCAATACAATTCAACTACCCTTTGAACAATCGAACGGATTACCGTTTCAATGCTTGGGAGCGCGATCCTGGCAGCGTCGTCGTAGTAGCCCTCCCAGTAGTAACGAAGATCCCTCGCGAAAATCGCGGCGTCGTGTTCGGAGATGAACTGAGTACGAAGGAGTGGTGACAAAATGTCGAGATCGACTCGGTATTTTGAGCCGATCCCTTCGAGTATGGCCTCCAGAAGAACAGCAACAAAGCGAGAACGGAGGCGCGCAAGTTTAGCTCTCCCCCTCTTGTCGTTTGATGTACCTGACCGGCTGCCCCTTCGCGTCGTTCACTGTCATATGGACCAGCTGCTCAGGATCTCCATAGGTGAGGACTTCGCTGTCGGGTCTGTCCAAGATTTCGGGTCCGCCGCCAAATCGCTCGGTTCCAACAGGCGTGCGCATGCCGAAGCTAAGTCGTCTTTTCCAATGATTCGATTGATCTCGAGCCAGCTGGCCGGATGATTTAGTGAGGTGGACCCAATCAGTTGGACAGAATAGGGGCCATGTTAAGAGCGGGTCCTGCTGCCTCAAGCGCCTCCAATGATGTAAGTGGGTTCCCTGATTGTACATCATTTCCTTGGGTGACTACGTGGTTGTTAGATATGAATACCTCTGCTGGAGTCTGATATTCCAGAGCCTGGTGCGGCCTCTCGGTATTGTAGAAGCGAAAATACTCACCTATGCCGATCCTGGCATCTCTTCCTCCTGTGTATGCTTTCAGGTACACCTCCTCGTACTTCAAGCTGCGCCACAGCCTTTCAATGAATAGATTGTCTGTATATCGGCCCTTCCCGTCCATGCTGACTCTGACCCCATGCTGCTCAAGGAGTCCAGTGAAGGCCTCGCTGGTGAACTGGCTGCCCTGGTCAGTGTTGAATACCTCTGGCTTGCCCTTGCTCAAGGCTTCTTCAAGAGCATCCACACAGAAGTCTGCCTCCAGAGTGTTGGACACGCGCCAGGATAGTACATACCTGCTGTACCAGTCCATGATAGCCACCACATAAAGGAAGCCCTTGGCCATGGGTATGTAGGTAATGTCCGCCGTCCAGGCCTGGTTTACCCGGTTAATCTCCACTCCACGTAGCAGGTAGTGATAGACCTTGTGTCCCGGCACTGGTTGGCTAGTCCGTGGACGCCGGTATATGGCCTCAAGGCCCATCGTACGCATCAGGCGTTGCACCCGCTTTCTGTTTACCTGATATCCCTGGGTCTTTAGCCATGCCACTATTCGCCTGGACCCATAAAAGGGGGTGAGCATGTATTGCCGATCTATCTCCCTCATGAGCTCTAGGTCCTCTTGAGAAGCCCCTACGGGCCGGTAATAGACTGATGAGCGGCTAATGCCAAGCAGCCTACACTGGTGGACTACTGACAGGGATGAACGCTGTCTGCCTACCATGGCACGCCGCTGCTCCCGGCTCAGGCACCTAACTTGCCATTCAAGAAATCCCGCTCTAACTTAAGCTGACCTATGTGCTGGTAGAGCTGGGCGATAAGGGCTTCCTCAGCCTTCCTGTCTCCATCCTGGTCTGCGCCAAAGATTCCCCCAGCTCCTTCAATCAGTGCTCTCCTCCAGGTGCGGACCTGGCTTGGGTGGACCTCGAACCTGCCAGCTATCTCTGCTGTGGTCTCCTCACCTTTGAGTGCCTCAAGGGCTACCTTAGCCTTAAAGGCGGGGCTGTGCTTCTTGCGACTCTGCTTCATCTCCTGCTCCTTCGTGCTTATTTTGTAATTCTAGGAGCAGGAACCGATCTTAGCTACCTGTCCGAAATCCTGGGTCCATCTCACTCTTCATGAGTGAAGCGCTGTGGCTGTCCAAGTCGCAGGCAGTTCTTGTTGAATGCTTCCCACTGGAGAATAGTTGGCCGTACTATCGAATGGATCAGATAACCCCACATTTCCCAGATCAGCCCCGTGGGTGCGTCGTAATCCGATAAGAGTGCAACCTATTTGAGCCGCATACCTGGGCATTATGGGCAGTGTGGGTGCTAGACTGGCCGAGCTAGCTGGTCTAGTTCTGGATACCGCAATCTCGCTGGAGGCACCCAATGGGTGAAAGCTCCGACACCCCTTTGAAGCTCCAATTCGACCGCAGAGTCCGCCTGGATGTTCGTGGCGCTACCATCACCTCGGACGCCGGACCCCTGGCATGCCGCGAGCTTGATGCCGCTCTGGGGCTCACAGAGACAGTCAACGATTATATCCATGAAAGCCGCACCGGCCGCAATGTGCAACACCGGCTGTTGCCCTTGCTCAGACAATCGGTGTATAGCCGTCTCGCTGGCTACGAGGACACCAACGACGCTGAACGGCTTGCCCAAGACCCGGCTATGCGTGTCATCGTCGGGTGGCAAGGTACTGATAAGCAGGCAGCCAGCACCAACACTATAAGCCGATTTGAGACTGAGGTGTTAACCGAAGAGGAGAACCTGGATGGGCTTGCGCGCCTGAATGTTGAGTGGGTGGACAGGGCCATGGCCCAGACATCTCACCAGCGAGTTATCCTAGACATGGCAGCTCTGAAAGCCCAGTGCATGGGCAGCAAGAGGGAGTCGCCTACAACGGCCACTTCGAGTCCGTATGTTATCACCCGCTCTTCCTGTTCAACCATTTCGGAGATTGCGAAGGTGCAATGCTTCGCCCGGGCAACGTCCACAGCGCTGAGCGGTGGCGGGAGGTTCTGGAGTCAGTCGTGAAGCGATACCAGGAGAAAGGAGTCCGGCTGCTGTTCCGGGCCGATGCTGCCTTTGCCAAGCCCGAGGTGTACGAGTACCTCGAGTCAAGGGACACTGGCTACGCTATGCGGCTTCCGGCCAACGAGGTATTACAAGGAAACATCCGGCACCTGCTGAAGCGGCCCGTGGGCAGGCCGCCTAAGAAGCCCGTAGTCCGGTATCACGACTTCGTTTACCAGGCCCAGAGCTGGGACATTCCCCGGCGTGTGGTCGCCAAGGTGGAGTGGCACCAGGGTGAGCTATTCCCGAGGGTCGGGTTCGTCGTCACCAACCTCAACCTACCGCCGGCAGGCGTAACCCACTACTACAACGGGCGGGGCACGGCCGAGCAGTGGATCAAGGAAGGTAAATACGCCCTGAACTGGACGCGGCTCTCGTGTCACAGGTTCGTTGCTAACCAGGTGAGGCTGTGGCTGTTTGTGCTGGCCTACAACTTGGGCAACTTCATGAGAAGGCTGACTTTGTCAGAGTCAGTGAAACACTGGTCACTGCGAAGCGTGCAGACCAAGCTCATCAAGATGGGTGGACGTCTGGTGCGGCATGCCAGGAGGTTGGTGTTTCAGCTTGCTGAGGTGTCAGTGTCCCGGGAGGTATTCCGGCAAGTGTTGGAGCGTATCGCCGGGCTCCATCCAGCACCAGGGTAACGGTTATCCTTGAGGTCATCAGAGGTGAAGAGAGGCAACCAAGGGCGAGGTGCGTGCCCGGAGGAGTTTGAAGGGAGTGCAAACGTGGTGAAAGCCACCTCCGCTGCCTGGGGCCGCTAACTCACCACGCCGAGAGATGGTTTTGTGAGCTTGATTGGATGGTTGACGGCATCCGTGAGTGATGCTACGATGGCTCTCGTCGAGGATGGTGCGTTACTTGGGTCCAGGCAGCTTGATATGGGTAATTCCGGCTGGTAAGACTTGGCTGTCGAAAAAGTGGAAAAGTCTCTCGTCCAAGAACGAGTGATCCGGAGGCAAGAAACTGGAAGTGCTATCTGGTTAGTTTCGGAAAACCCCGATTTCCGCAACCCAGATGTCGCGGCTGTTTACTGGGGGTGGGTCTGTCCAGTGAGCGCAGTTGCGCTTTACCAGCACGACCTCCGATATGAGTTCCACTTGCCCATCCTCCGTAATGTTGGTGTCGGCTCCTACGGCGGACGGGACGCCGACCTGCATCCTGTGAAGCAGAGCGACGGGCGAGCTGGAAGGGGAAACCGGTCACTCAACAGTTACGTATGACTTGGAAAGCCCTCCGTCAGCCGGAGAAGAGGTGGGAGTCATGACCTGCTCGAAAACGAGACGAGCATCGAAATACGCAGCAATAGCCTGGCTGTGCCTGCTGGCCATCGTCGTCATCGTGCGGGCCGTCAACCTGCCGCTGGGCAGCGTCCAGCCGGAGGCCGTGATGCTCACCTTCATGATGACCCTGCCCTTTACCTTGGGGTTGACCGGCTTGGTCATCGGCGCAACCTGGATCTTGGAACGTCGGGGCGGTTAGCCCCGCCTTTTACAACTGCCGTCTTCGTTGCCGTGGTGCGGCCTGGCCGAGGCCGGCCGCAGAGCCTTCTCGGAAGCATACGCCAACACCCCTGGCAGTCTCCTGCGTCCCGGTCATAACACTCGGCCCTCCGCTCCACCCCAGCCACGATTTCCTGACAGTTAGCTGTTGCGGGCCGAGGGGCATGCATGCTCCAATGACGCCGGTGGGGAAACACCGTCACTGAGGAGTTGGGCGCCATGCCGGAGCAGGAGCAGTTTTCGGACAACGACCGCCTTGACACGGTTCGAATTCGATGATGAAGTCACCGGGTCTACCGGCCTCTTGCCCAGGCTCCCTTTGACCGTGTTGGACGGGTGGGCTAGCTCTGGCACCGGACGGTGCGTTACGGGACTCGCAACGACTGGTTGAGGAGGGACACTTGTGATGGACCGGGCGACGGCGCGGCGCTTCTCGTGGGAGCGCCTGGCTCGAACCAATTCTTAGGTAACAATTCATGCAACACTCGGTACACTTTGCCTCCGCCGATTACAACGAGGAGATGAAAACGATGGAAAAGTTGACTCTAACGCTGCACAAGACCAAGGACACGAAGAACAAGGTTGTGTACGGCACCAAGGAAGGCGACGTCATCCAGAGCGTCTGCATCGACAAGGACGCTCTGGGCGACGTTCCACCGGCCACGCTCCAGGTGGTCATATCCCCGCAGTAAGCCCGGGCAGCCCCCTTGACTGGGGAACCGCGCTGGCCCGTCGCGCCGGTGAAGACGAGGTAAAGCGGACCGCTGTAGGACCGGGATGAGAGACGGCTGCTGAATTTACAGAGACAACTGTCTCGCCTGAACCTCCTGATCATCGACGAACTGGGATAACGGCAAGCTAAATGGTCATTCGATAACCTGGCTCCAATATATTGGCAGAGTACATCCGTTTCAAACAACGACCGCCAAAGGGTGATGGCTTGACTCCCAAGACTCTTACTTCTCAGCAGTGCCACCCCGTTGGCGTCTTGAACGGCCTTTTGAAATAGGCTCACGTATACCCATTCCCTTGCTTTCGTCTGGTCACAAGAATCATTCGTGTGAGCATGTGTAAAGGAACCGTAATCGAAGATCGGTAGTTGACCTAAATGAGATTCCAGCTCGACACCAAATTGGGCGGCGGGCCCTATGAATGATTCCAACAATTGGACACGCCTCAAATCCCAAGGCAGGTGGGCCTTCTTTTTTTCGAACTGATACTCAAGCCAATAGTTTTTCACCTGAACCTCCGTTTGGTAGGCATTTGTACGGATGGGGTCGGTCTCATTCGGAAGCCTCTCGGACCTCTTGCGACCCTTGTTCTGAGGAAACCTAATGTCGCGCGAACTCTCGGGGTCACTCCGGGAGAATTTAAGGTCTATGTTGACCGTGAGCAAAATCAAGGAGCAGAATATCCACGAGATATTGACCCTTGTCGCGTAAGAAGGCACACATCCCGGTGAAAAATCAGGCGTCCCACCGTCTCCGCCAGCACCTCAAGACCCCTGGTCTTTCGCCAACATAGAAGCGCTGGCCAAACACCTCCTGTGGGATCCCTCCCACCTACAGAAATAATTGCCGACCTGAAAGAAAAGCACCAAGTCATTTCCTATGGCCCTCCAGGTACGGGCAAGATGTCAAGGGCGGCGGGGGTAAAGTACACGGGGTCGCTGGGGCCGTCTGCAGAGGGTGGCCGGCTATTGGAGTGTGTGCCGCTTTGAGACAGTCTTTTAGTCCCCAAAAGGCGGGGTGATCTTGCTGGGTTTGCCGCTTTCGTCTTTCCTCACACGTACTGGGAATGGCAACATGTATGCGACTCCTTCACTGTCGAATCCACCCGTACAGATACTAAAGGTCTCACCGATGGGAGGTCTTTCCAGTGCCGCGGTCATTTCGGCGTCGCCATTGGTGTGCGCGAGATTGTCGCGCACATTTTCTTTCATGTTTCCCTCGTCACGGTACTGCACGCACAGCCATAGCTTCTTCCCAGGGCTTGCGTCCAAGACACCGATCGGAAGAAAGGGCCAATTTTCACTTGGCCCCGGCGTGAGGTTCACGTCTGAGTTTTTGATGACGAAAGAGACTGTCGTGGCTATCGGGTCTTCCGTAGCTGCGATGAATATATGGTTGTCGTCCCAAACCCCGCCGTTGGCATCTCGTGTCTCTTGGCTCAATGCCAGTCCCCAACTCGGCAGCTGCAGGTTGAAAGTGGGCACCAACGATGAGTCGTCGTGATGTTCAGGTTCTGACCACCGGTGCCACAGCCGACTGTTGCCCGTCATCTTGATGTCCGACTCTTTGGTGAAAGCGACGAACTGCATTCCCGACTTGTGGAGACTGATTTTCACCTGTTTCATATGGTCCCGGCAGTAAATGAATATGTCCCCCGATTTTTCAACGCATACCCCCCACGCGTTCGCGCTCAAGCCATTCTCTAGCATTGCGGAAAAGTTGATCGGGTTAGTTGTCAAAGGAAGTCCCAAGTCCGCTCCTACTTTAGGGTTGATGTAGTATTGCAAGCCGTAGAGGGTTTTTGGTGCTTGCGGTCCTTGCGTCATTCCTGTCCTACTCCCCACGATCGCTGGCTCAAGCGGCAGATTTTTCCTAAGGATGATAAGGCCCACCATTGTATCAAATGTATCAATCATTCCATAAACGGGGAGTATGGCACACCCCTATTTGCGGAACACTTCCCCTTTGCGGGAGCTGTTCTATAAAGACCGACTCTTGGTCCTGGCACAAATCTACGGCTATATCGGGACCAGGTGGCGGCTCCAGGAGGGAGGTCCGGGGATGGACCCGATGTCCCAGGAGTTACAGCTCCAGCGGGTCGGCGTGGCTTGGGACAAACATCCACCGCGCCGTCGGGTTCTCCAGCTCCACCGGCACTCCGGTTAAGGGTGTCAAGGGCGGCGGGATGTTGGGCCATCGGGGGGGCGTCACCACGTTCTGCAAGAGCACTATCCTGGAGGCCGCCCTGCTGGCGGGACCGGTGGGGCTGGAGCCGGAATTTCCGACCTAGCTTATAGCGTTGCTGGCGCCGTTCCGTACCGGCTGACATCGGGTTGCAGGTCCGGAAACAAACCGAGATCCTAAACTAAAGCCAAGGTGGAAGCTGCATTGTAGGCGCTGTAGATTGGCTTAGGCGTTACAGTGAGGCTCTTCCACTCGACCATTGGGAAAACAGAAGAAAATGGGGCAGGACCAAATTCTGTCGAGGGCTCCGTGAGCCTGCCAGGCAACGAAACGAGAGTCAAGCCCTCTTTTGGTTCCCTTCCCAAATCTTTCGCACAAATTCACGTGCGTCCTCTAGGTCAGAGTCCGTTCTCAGTTCTCGTTCGCTAATGACTTGACGTGCCCAACTTGGGCCGTGACCTCCTATCGACCTACAAAAGCCTTCCATCTCACCGACTGGGACGACCCAAAGTCCCATTTCCTGTAAGGGTTTTTGCAGTTCCCTAAACTGCCGCGTCGCTTGGCCTTGTGGTATAGCTGACTCACCGTAATGTTTGACGGCATCCCAGGGCGAGATACTGCGGAAAACGCCGTCAATGTGCGAGTGAAGGTGTCGTTCCGGTTCATTATCCGGCAGTTCCTTACCAAGAGCTGCCCGGATTCCTTGCTTGATTTGTTCGATATTGAGTTGGGGCTTGCTGTTTTCGACCGCAATTCTAACGTCCCTGGCCAATTGCTCAATCCCAGTCCAATCCCCTCCCAAAGCATTGACCAACAACCGCAGTTTGCCTTCATCTCTAAGTATGTCGATATCGGCTACAACGTCAACTGGAACGTCTAATGCCGTTAAGGTCTCGGCTAGCGTCGGCATGCGGTCTTTGCCGCTGGCGTGAACAAAGAGAACGTCTGGGTACCCCTTGCCGTGAACTTGATCCAGGTCGAGAATGGAACTGTAGAACATGCAGTCGCTGTCCGATTCGCAGATGATCACCCTTTCGTGGAAAACTCCGGACATCACCGATGAGTAATGCATCAGTGGGTCGCTGCTGATCTTTTTTACAAGTTCTTTGTCCAATTCCTTGATCCTGTTGACGTTACCGTCGCGCTGCATCCTCAACAATCGGACTTGATCCGAAGCAACATTGACCAGACCCTGAAGTACGTCAGGACTATGAGTCGCTATAAATAGTTGAGCTCTAGGCGTTTTCTCAGTAGCAAGAATCTCCCCGAGGAACCTGGCTTGAGGCGGATGTAGAAATGCCTCCGGCTCGTCGAGGAGTAGGACTGATGCGGTTATGGGTGCCAACAACTGCAAGATAACGCTGGCGAAACTACGCATTCCATCGCCTTGTTGTAACAGTGGGGTGGTGGCAGCATCAACTTTCTCTAGTAGAGTCCCAGGAAGTGGTGTAAGAAGAGGAGGGGGTCTGGAGTAAGAGAGACCACCGCGTCATCCTTAGCGGGCAAAACAGAAGCTCGAGAAAGGAGGACAACGGTGGTCAAGGAAAGGATGGACCTGCTGGAGTTGTTGCGCAAGGGGGGAATGGACGGTGACGTGGACTTCCTACGGGAGGCTCTGAGAGTGCTGGTAGAGGGGATCATGGATGCGGAGGTGTCTGCGAGGATCGGTGCTGAGTATGGAGAACGCAGCCCTGAGCGGGTGACCCAGCGCAACGGGTATCGGTCCCGGGCGTGGGATACCCGGGTAGGGACTATGGAGCTGCACATCCCGAAGCTTCGAGAGGGGAGCTACTTCCCGAGCCTGCTGGAGCCACGGCGTCGCAGCGAGCGAGCTCTGCTGGCGGTGATCCAGCAGGCCTATGTGGAAGGTGTATCGACAAGGCGGGTGGACGACCTGGTCAAGGCCCTGGGGTGCGAGGGTATCTCCAAGAGCCAGGTGTCGCGTATCTGTCAGGAGCTGGACGTGGTGGTGGATGGCTTCCTGGGCCGTCCGCTGGACGGCGGACCATATCCCTACCTGTGGCTGGACGGACTAACCCAGAAGGTCAGAGAGGACGGCAGGATCGTCAACGTCAGCGTGGTGGTGGCAACGGCGGTCAATGGCGAGGGCAAGCGGGAGATCATTGGGATGGACGTGGGTACCAGCGAAGACGGCGCCTTCTGGCTGGCCTTTCTGCGCTCACTGTCCGCCAGGGGTCTGAGCGGGGTGGATCTGGTGGTATCGGATGCGCATCAGGGACTCAGGGATGCCATCGCGACTGTCTTCGGTGGGGCCAGCTGGCAACGGTGCCGCACCCACTTCATGACCAACCTGCTCACTCGGGTCCCCAGGCGCGCTCAGCCCTGGGTGGCCAACATGGTCCGCACCATCTACCAGCAGCCGTCCCCTCAGGAGGTCCACGCACAGCTCGAGCGGGTGATCGCCCAGCTACAGGACCCGTTCCCTCAGGTGGCCTCTCTACTGGACGAGGCTGGTGCGGACGTCCTGGCCTTCTCCAGCTTCCCTGTCCCCCACTGGAAGAAGATCTGGTCCAACAACCCCCTGGAGCGCCTCAACAAGGAGATACGGCGTCGCACCGATGTCGTGGGCATCTTCCCTAACCGACCAGCCGTGCGTCGCCTGGTTGGCGCCGTCCTCGCTGAACAGCACGACGAATGGGCCGTCGGCCGTCTATACACGACACCCGCGGTCTACAGCATCGACGAAGCTCTACCCGAGGCGGATCTAGCGAAGGCAGTGGCATAGACCGCGATCAACAGGATGACGTACTCTTACACCACTTGACGGGACGTGACCATTTCTCTCTGTAGGTCTTGGATAGGCGGTCCTCACCACTCTGTGAGTTTGGTATTGGCCTGGATCCAACCAACAAAGAAATTGTTCTGCCCGGGTTACGATCAAGAATTAGGTCATCATCAAACGCTTGTCGGAAATATCCGCTTATTTTGATCTCTAGAGAGTCGTCATCAAGCAGTAAGTGGATAGGATGGGCAAGAGGATCTTCTCGGATATTGATCGCTGGAGCAGGGTCACTACCGGTTATACGAGTTGTAGTCGGCATCTTTAACCCGAATCCACCGAAGGACGTCCTTGGGGACAGCCCTTGAAGAAGCCAGAGGGTGCTCCTCTGAATCTGGGATAATGGTTTTGGAACAGAAACCCGCCCGGAAACAAGGAGCACCCAATAGATGCTGCCACAGAACAAACCCGACCGTATCCGCATCCTCTTTGACGACCATCGCCTGGTGGCCAATGCCGGCCTGCTCCTGCCGGCCACCCTAGCCCGGCACCTGGGCCTGCGGGAACTCGTCGACCATCACCTTGACCTCGGCGGAGCGCCGGGACGGGCGAACACTGGGGACAAGATGCTGACGCTGGTCGCTTCCGCGCTGGCAGGCGGCGACTGCATCGACGACGCCGATGCGCTGCGCGCTGGTGGGACGGTCGGTGTTCTAGGCTGCGTGGTCAAGGCGCCATCCACCCTGGGGACCTTCCTGCGCAGCTTCCGGTGGGGGCATGTCCGTCAACTCGACCGCGTGAGCCGCCAGTTGTTGGCCCGGGCCTGGGCCGCTGGGGCCGGACCCGGCGACTCGCCCCTGACCATCGACCTGGACTCGACCATCTGCGAGACCTATGGACTGGCCAAGGAGGGAGCGCGCCACCACGGCTATACCGGCGCCCGCGGCTATCACCCACTGCTGGCCATTGCCGCCGGCACCGGCGAAGTGCTGATGTCCCGGCTGCGCGAGGGCCGGGCCAACACCGCCCGTGGCGCCGCCCACTTCCTGCGTGAGACGGTGGGGCGGGTGCGCTACGGCGGGGCCAGGGGACAACTCACGGTGCGGGCCGACAGCGGCTTCTACGCCCACACTGTCGTTGCCGCCTGCCGGGAAATGGATGTCCGCTTCTCTATCACCATCCGCCAGCGCGCCAGCCTGCGGGACCTGATCGAGGCGATACCAGAGGAGGACTGGACTCCCATTCCCTACTGGATGGACGGTGCCGCCGATGTCGCCGAGACGACTTACACCCCGTTCCAGACCAAGCCGGACGCCGCGCCGGTGCGGCTCATTGTCCGGCGGATGAAGCCGACGCCCGGTTCCCAGCTCGCCCTCTTCGCCAGATACAGCTATCACGCCTTCATCACCGACCGCGATGGGGAGACGCTGGAACTGGAGGCCGATCATCGCCGCCACGCCGAGGTCGAGAACGCCATACGCGACCTCAAGTACGGCGTCGGGCTGAACCACATGCCGTCGGCGCGCTTCGCCGCCAACGGCGCCTGGCTGGCGGTCCAGGTGATGGCGCATAACCTGGCCCGCTGGACGGCGCGGATTGGTCTGGGCGAGCGGACCGTGATCACCAAGACCCTCAGGCGGCGGGTCTTCGCTCTGGTGGGACGGATCACCCGCTCGGCGCGCCGCCTCACTTTGCATCTCCCCCGGCGCTGGCCTTGGGAAACCCAGTTCAGTCGCGCCTTGGACCGGCTGCAAGCCATTCCGTTCCCGGCCTGACGGCCAGCCTGCAACTGACCCAACGTCCCCGCAATCTCGCGCCACCCCGGTCGCGAGAGTCCCCTGCTGCGTATCCTCTCGCCATCCCGCGCATCGCAACTCCCGCATAGGGCCTTAGGGGCCCTGTGCGGCGACTGAAGACCGTCCGCCGGCCTCCCATCTACCCCAAGACCCCAGGCCATCTCCCCTGTAGCTCCCTCACCCACCCCCTTCCGCTGTCCTCACGCCGTCCATCCGTGTCCTTCGGTGGATTCGGGCTAATGTCTAGGAAGAAAAGAGGATGGCAAGTAGGCACCCTCGTCGGTCCGTCGTCATCCCAGATGGACTGCTCTTGGTGGTTACACAGCCAGACGGTTTCCTTCGCGAGTTTTTCCTTCAGGACGTTTTGCCAAATCGGCGATGCGTCCTGTGCCCGCCGGGAAAGCTTGGCGTGGGGTCGACGTACAACGAATAGGTGGCACACCGTGGAAGGCCTATGCCTGGGGAACCGGAGTACCGCCGATGCGTAATGCCCAAATGACTATCCCGTTTATGATAGCCACAGGTACAAACGAGATGAGGACCACGGCAAAGGCTCGGAGGGTCGACGTATAGTCCAAGCTCTGCCGTACCGCAATCACCATCGCGGCAAACTGCCACAACGCCGCAACCAGTTCAATAATCAACCCGAGAATCGGAATGAAGATGAAGACCTTCAGAATTCCCGGAGTTTGTGCAAACCCGGTTCCCCGAGCCAACTGACCCCAATCTGCCTGGGTATCCCGGGTTCCCAGGATTTTGCTTCCGACGAACCAAGCCAATAATGCCCACACGGCCCAGGACAACAATGAGCGCAGCACTCCGAAGACCACATCCTTGAGCAGCTCGGCCTCGCCTGCCAGCAGAGTGCCCACGCCGGTGGCGATGGAAACGACGATTACGATGAGCATCGCTTGCAGCGTGGCGCCGGAGTCGTGCTCCACATCCTCGAAGGTGGCTACATTCAAACGGGCGACGCCCAACATTCTTGCCAGCATCGAACGACCTCTCAGTCCGCTCTTTCGCGGGTCGGTTGAAATTGTTCGGGAATCACATTTCCCCCATTTTGGACACGTTACCACGCCGGAGCACCGCGATGACGCCGGTCCGGTTGCAGGATTTACCCAGTTTGAGGCCCCCGAGTCCATACCTGGCAGCGGAGCTTGGTGTGACGGCTACAAAATAGGACCGGAGCTTGACGTGGAAATGCCACCTGGTACTTAGCAGCCAGGTAGCATTTTGGTTCAGAGCAGAGGGCCGGGGTTGTGTGGGGCCAGACCTCGATGGCCTGGGGGTTAACTAGCCACTGGTGGGCGCCTTGGGGCATGGAGCCTTAGTTCCAGCCCTTATAATTCACCACCTGCCGCAGTGTGTGGACGATCCTGGTCGTGTCCTTTTGGGAGTCCATCACAGTATCAATGTCTTTGTATGCGGCAGGATGCTCGTCCAGAAGCGCGGCGGGTTGCTGATTCCACGCCTTGCCCTTCATGGCTTCATTGAGGGACTCCTGGGTCAAATTCTTCTTGGCCTGGCTCCTGGACATTCGGCGCCCCGCACCATGGGAGGATGAGTTATACGAGGCGGGATTGCCCAGGACCTTGGTGATGTATGACTTGGTGCCCATGGAGCCAGGGATGACGCCCCACTGTCCATTGGTGGCTTCTATGGCGCCCTTGCGGGTAATCCAGAGCATGCATAGTAGGAGTGGGGCTTGATCCCCTCCCGCCGACACAGATCGTTGACGGCGACCTCGCGGCGAAACCCCTCAAGCACGATGCGGATCTTCTCCTCGGCAGTGTACCTGCGTCGGGTTGCCGTTCTGACTCTTCGGATGAAGGATCTGGCCTCCCCTGTACGTTCCTTAGCAGCCTTCCTCTTGTCCGTATCTGTCTGGGACATACCTGCTCCTTTCGTCGGGTAAATCCACCCTCACTGCAGGAGCCCAATCCACCTCCAGACTCTCGGCTTTCCTACACCTCAGTTGTGTCCCATTTTCGCTGACGGTCGGCGCACTGCTCTGCCAATACACATGGCCGCAGCCTAGACGTCTGAATGCTGACCAGCCTCACTTGACGACCCGAAGGAGAAACTCCCTGAGCTCTCGTTCGTAGCGCCCGGAGTCAACGTTCCATGCGTCGGCATGGGTGGCATACGGGTAGACACTGTACGTGACCAGGTCAGGACGCAGTTCGGCCAGCTTGTCGCTCGTCCCGATAGGTACGCGCGTGTCGTCCTCTCCGTGAATGAGCAGGATGGGCGAGTCCAGCCGGTCCGCATCCTTCAGATAGTCCATGGCGTCCCAGTCCAAGCCGAACCGGAGCGTGGCGATCCACTTCACCGTAGCGGTCACGAAACCGGGCAGATTGCGTTCACGCGCTCCCAGGTCCACCGGCGCTTTGAAGTCCATCACGGGCGAGTCCATAACCGCGCCGGTCACTGAGCTAGCCAACGGCGACTCGTAGAGGAACTTCACCACTATGCCGCCGCCCATGCTGTGGCCGATCAGCACAACGTCCCTGGTGCCCGGCTGGGACAGGGCGTACTCCACTGCGGCGTGGAGGTCTTGCCACTCGGTGAGGCCGTACTGGTAGATGCCGCTTGGGTCTTGGGGCTGTCCTTTGTCGTTACGGTAGGTGATGAAAAGCGCCGGGATGCCAAGGTCATGTAGGACAGGCAATGAAGACAGGCCGTCTCCGAGAATGCCGCGATGGCCATGTACAAAGACCGCCCATGTGTCGTTATCTCCTTCAAACCGCCACGCGTCCTGTCTTCCCAGGGGTGTTTCGTATTCGACCTCCTCGTACTTGATGCCAAAGGCCAGGTAGGGATCGTTCGGGTAGACATCGCCCGACACGAAGGCCGGGGCGGAGCGCGGCGGGTCTCCATCTGCCATTGTGAACCGTCGGACCAGGAAGTCGCCTCGGTCCTCCACGATGTCCCCGATCATTCCACTGCCGCCATCCCAACTAAGCCCCCACTTGCCGTCCAACCTCCACTCTCCGTCGTCAGGACCTTCCTCCAGCCTGACCAGACCTTTACCAACGGCGGAGGCTATGAGGTTGTACTCCACCTCGTCTTCTCTCACCTCCAGCGCAAGGTCGTTTAGCACGCCGGAGTAGTACCAGGCCACGCCGAAGTTGAGGACTGCCAAGAGGGAAAAGACGGAGATGAGCAGTACGAACACCCATTTGCGGCCAACTCGCCGAGGCACCGGCAAACGGCCCTTGAGACGTACAAGCCGTTTTGGCCTGCTTCGCCAAATCCGCCTGGCCGAAGCCCCTTTCACATCTTCACCCCTGCTCCTGCTATGATAGTGTGGGGTCTACGCCAAGACTATGACATTCCCAGTTCATGTTACCGCCTCAATGACCCTAGGGCCATCGTTGGCGACGGAATTAACAAATGCAGTGGGAAAGGAGTCACAAGCAATGACTCGATTGTTGCCGCCGTTAGTTCTAACACTCGCGCCATTCGTCGCATGGTCCTGCGGTCCCATGACCCCTCCTCAACCAGTTAGTGGAGCGGAGGAGGCGCGGATAAAGGCCGAATTACAAGGTCGTTCATTCCGCCAGTTTGAGCTTTCCAAAGACGCGAGCCCGAGGAAGGGTGTCATCCTCGACTTCTTCGGACCGATCAGCATCTGGGCCCAGTATTCTGAAGACCGTCGAGCCGTAAACGAGTGGGAGATCGTGTCGAACGACTACCGCATTGAAAAGCATGGCGGCGGCTCCGAGATGACGATCTATCTAGATCAACCGAGATCGATACAGACGTTCCCCACCAGGTGCGACGACTGCATACCGACCGCGGGCGTATCCATATCTATTAGGGACGTTTTCGACAGCGCCAAGATATCGTTCAAGCTGAATAACCCCAATGGCATCCTGCCCTCGCCGTTTCCGGTGCTTGGATCGTGGACGCGATTCACAGAGGACGAGTTCGTGGAGTGACGAGTAGACGACCGAGTTGGTCTGGGCCGAGAAGAACTTGCGACAGTCAGTCCTTGACGAGCGCGGTGTTCGACTCAGGCTTCGGGACAACCATACCCATTTCTCAATCGACACCAAAAACTGAGGTACTCATGGGCGGTGGACTTGGATGCCGCTGGGAGTGGTGGAACTGGAGTTGGAGGCTAATCGACTGAATGGGCAGAGTCGCTTCTCTAGGGCTTGAGCTGTCAGGGCGCTCTGGTCCAGCCGCCTGGGCCGGTCCTTCCGAGCATTCCTGTCCCCGGACCTGATCATCCTGGACCATCTGGGACTGCACCGCCTCACCGGCCAGCAGTCAGCGGCTCTGAACGACGGGAAGAAGGTGGTGGTAAGCGCAGTCCCCGGATACAGGGAGTCGACAGAGAGCTGGTCCGACGTGCTCAGGGACCTGAGAGACCGCGGACTGAACTGCCCGAGGCTGGTGGTTGGAGACGGACATCTGGGCATCTGGGGAGCACTGCGCAACGTCTATCCGCATGCGGCCGAGCAACGCTGCTGGAACCACAAGATCCTAAACGTGTTGGACAGGCTTCCAAAGCGACAGCAGGACCAGGCCAAGCTGCTGCTGCGTACCATCCCCTACGCCCAGACTCGGACAGAGGCTGAGCGGCTCAGGACAGTGTTTACCAGATGGCGCCGCGACCACTCCTACGAGGCGGCCTCTGAGACCCTCGAGCGGGACTGGGACCGCATGATCACCTTCTATGACTTCCCCAAGGAGCACTGGCGGCACCTTCAGACGACGAACCCGGTGGAGTCGCCCTTCGCTGCCCTCAGACTTCGGACCGATGCCGCCAAGCGCTACAAGAGGGTCGATCGGGCCATAGCGGTGATCTGGAAGATGTTGATGGTCGCCGTGCAGCGCTTCAGGCGTCTGAAGGCCACTGAGTTGATGGAAGAAGTCTACCTCGGCGCACGGTATGTCGACGGAGTCCCCGTAGAGCCAAAGGCTGAGATGGTCACCGCCTGATATCGTTTACACACCTATTGACGTAACCTCGCCTTCCACTGTGTCCCACTTTTGCTGGTTGCTAACACTTTTCTACGGCACAAGATAAAATCCAGGTGTAGACAGTCAGCGAAAATGGCATCGCGGTGTGGAGCGCACCCGCACCGGGCTGAATACTTCCTAGTCACGGCCTACTGTCGTGCGCCATATGTCCGACCGCGCAGGCTCTCTCACCCCCCCCCCCCCGAAACCAGGCGCGAGTGATTGTTGTCCTGTGTAGGCAGCCGTAAAATGGGTGTTGGTACCACATCTCCAGACAGCGGTGGAGCAGATGCTAGGTAATATACGTATTGCGCAAGGTCTCAGGAGTATTCCCCTCAAGACGCACCTGGCACCTCTGATTATAGGTGTGGGCGCTTTGGCCATAGCTGTTGTTGGAGCTTTTGTTGTCGGAGGTGAGAGCGCTACCAGCGGTATCAATAGTTTCGTAGGGAGGCTCTCGGGTAGCTCAGGTTCCAGTATCAGAGGGATAGCTCCGGCAGCTTTCGGGTTCGCCTTTGTTGCCGGAATGGTGGCAGCGGTGAATCCCTGTGGATGCGCGATGCTGCCAGCTTACCTGGGCCTATATCTTGGGGCGCAAGACGGTACCCAAGGGGGTCAGAATATTGCCCTACAATTAGGCAAAGCCCTGATTATAGGCCTTGTAGTCACTGCGGGTTTCCTGCTGCTCTTTGGGGCAGTTGGACTGATCATCGGCGGCGGTGGCGAGTTCATCAAAGGTGTCTTGCCCTGGACAGGGTTAATTACAGGTCTAGTCCTTGCATTGCTGGGCGCTTGGATGCTGTCTGGTGGGAAGCTCTACTCCAACGTGGCCACTCAAGTGGCTTCCCGTATAGGCAATCCTAACCAAGTGAGCATCAGAGGGTATTTCCTCTTCGGATTGAGCTATGGCATCGCGTCCCTTAGTTGCACTCTACCCATATTTTTGGCAGTGCTGGGAACTAACCTGACCGTTTCCGATCTACCCTCGGCGCTGCAACAGATGGTGCTCTATGGGCTGGGTATGGGCCTCGTTATCACTGCTCTGACCGTTGGTATGGCCATATTCAAAGGCTCTATGGTGGGCGCGTTGAGGAAAGCCTTGCCGCTTGTACAACCGATCAGCGCGATGCTCATGATCGTCGCTGGGATGTACATTGTCTTCTATTGGCTGACCCTTGGACGGTCCCTTCTAGGCATATGACCGGAGGTCCAAGCTGCTCAGGAAAGACCACCACCTGATATTCTTGCCAACGTCGGTAGTTATCGCTGCCTACATTATTGCCACATGCTGGGGCTGTTCTGCGGTGCAGACCCGATAGAACCCGCCAGTATGCCTGAGCTCACTATGGTTACTGCTGCCACCAACACACCCTAAGGCTGCCGGTGCAGTCGATGAGACCGTACAAACGGCGGAAGAGAACGAAGATGCTGGACGGTTCCTTCCCGCCCCCGACTTCCCAGATGAACTCGACAACGGGGGCTTCTCCACTTACGGTTGAACCACAGGTTTCAGCAGGCCTGTCACTTATTTCCCATCCTTGGGGTCGTACGTACCCGGACGAATGGCTTTCGGCAGCCACTTGCGAGCGGTCCTTGTACTGAACGCAACCCCACCCCTGCGCAACATCCAGGGTGCGCCAAGAAGCGCCTAGATTGAACGTTCCAGACGTGGAACCCGGCCAGGAGTGGGCCGGTGGCTAGGGGAGCAGGCACGGGGGCCAGAGGCAGAACCGTGTCTGAAGCCTTCCCGACAATGTGGCGGCGTTCACCCTACTGAGCCGCGCGCTGCTAGCCAGAGTGTCGTTACGGTCACGAAAGAAACTGCTGATTGAAGCGTCGCACCACCAACCACCCGCTTACGGTAGGGCGAGGGTGGAGTCATCGGAGTCTCTGCCTCCTGGAAGCAGAGATAGTCTTGGTAAGGCAGGGCTGCCGTACTCCCTTTGACCGGCATCCTCCGATGGCGAGCGCGGCAACGAGTCGTGCCAGGCGTAGAGGCAGGACCTAAGACGGCGCGAAGACGCAACCTAGGCGAACTTGGGAAACTCGTCCGGCTCTCCTGCAACGGAGTAGGCCAGCCTTCGGCCAATGTCGGACGTGTGGCAGAGCCCTCGTAGTAGTCCGAGGTCGGGAAAGCCGGCCACATGGCGAAGGGGGGCAGTCAGATGAGTGTGGAACGAAGCGAACTACGCCGGAGAAGGGATGTATGAACCCGACGAAGATGGCGGAAAAGCAGACGTTCCCGACCCACGGGTCTGACTCATCTGATGGAGAGCCGGATGCGGTGAAAGTCGCAAGTCCGGTTCGGCGGGGGGGATGGCGCAAACCAGCCGGAGCAGTCCGGCCATCGGCGGCGCCATCCCTACCCACTCATCCGTGGAAGCGCAACCCGTACGGGCTAGCTGGAGTCCTGACGCAGTTGAGTGAACAAGTCCTGCCACCACCCCTTGCCCTGGGTACCGAAGCCGGACCGTACTTGGACGACTCCGTTTCTATCTACGGCGATTTTCGTTGACTGGCTTGTTACTTTGTAGGAACGGATGGTATCCGAGTCGGTCACGGCCATCGGGAAGGTATACCCTTGCGAATCTCTATATGATCTGATCTTCTCCAACCCCTCGTTGGGGTCGGTGCCCACAGCCACAACTGCCACGTCACCGAACTGGCCTGTCAACTCATGTAGCGTCCGTAACTCGGCGCGGCAGTGGGGTCACCAGGTGGCAAAGAAATAGAGTATAAAGGGTTTGTTGCCCAGGAAGTTGGACAGGGCTAGCACTTCTCCATCTACCGTGGTGACCGTGAAATCCGGGGCTGCCTGGCCAACTTCCGGCCCTACTTTAAGTGACGGGGTAGAAGTGGGTTCAGGCACCGGTGTTGCTGTGAGCACCGGAGCGGGGGATGCCGGGGTAGGCGTGTTAGCGGTTGTCTCGTCGGGATCTTCCGTCACCTCGATTGGCTTCGACTGCATTGAACTGTCTGGAGTTGAGTCCCCACCGACGGAGGGAACAGGGGTATCCGTAGGTGAGGAGGTAATCGCCGGACTAGAGACCGTCGACTCGGTCTCCTCGGTGCTTCCAGTGTCGCCACAGGCTGCTAGAAACACGCCCAGCAGGCAGGTCGAAACGAGCAGACCGGACTTCAGGTACATGGTAATGCTGGTACCCCTCTCCCCGCCATTCAAAGGCCAATGTGGCATGTCTCACAAAAATGGCGCTGCCGGGCCTAGCCAGTGGTCCGTTGAAGGCCAGCGTCGCTATAGTGTACTCCGCATCGGGTTCCGTTTCAACCGCCAACGGCACCTGCTGTGGGGTCTTAGCCCGAATCCACCGAAGGACGTCCTTGGGGACAGCCCTTGAAGAAGGCAGAGGGTGCTCCTCTGAATCTGGGATAATGGTTTTGGAACAGAAACCCGCCCGGAAACAAGGAGCACCCAATAGATGCTGCCACAGAACAAACCCGACCGTATCCGCATCCTCTTTGACGACCATCGCCTGGTGGCCAATGCCGGCCTGCTCCTGCCGGCCACCCTAGCCCGGCACCTGGGCCTGCGGGAACTCGTCGACCATCACCTTGACCTCGGCGGAGCGCCGGGACGGGCGAACACTGGGGACAAGATGCTGACGCTGGTCGCTTCCGCGCTGGCAGGCGGCGACTGCATCGACGACGCCGATGCGCTGCGCGCTGGTGGGACGGTCGGTGTTCTAGGCTGCGTGGTCAAGGCGCCATCCACCCTGGGGACCTTCCTGCGCAGCTTCCGGTGGGGGCATGTCCGTCAACTCGACCGCGTGAGCCGCCAGTTGTTGGCCCGGGCCTGGGCCGCTGGGGCCGGACCCGGCTACTCGCCCCTGACCATCGACCTGGACTCGACCATCTGCGAGACCTATGGACTGGCCAAGGAGGGAGCGCGCCACCACGGCTATACCGGCGCCCGCGGCTATCACCCGCTGCTGGCCATTGCCGCCGGCACCGGCGAGGTGCTGATGTCCCGGCTGCGCGAGGGCCGGGCCAACACCGCCCGTGGCGCCGCCCACTTCCTGCGTGAGACGGTGGGGCGGGTGCGCTACGGCGGGGCCAGGGGACAACTCACGGTGCGGGCCGACAGCGGCTTCTACGCCCACACTGTCGTTGCCGCCTGCCGGGAAATGGATGTCCGCTTCTCTATCACCATCCGCCAGCGCGCCAGCCTGCGGGACCTGATCGAGGCGATACCAGAGGAGGACTGGACTCCCATTCCCTACTGGATGGACGGTGCCGCCGATGTGGCCGAGACCACCTGCACCCCCTTCCAGGCCGAGGCGGACGCCGCGCCGGTGCGGCTCATCGTCCGGCGGGTGAAGCCGACGCCCGGTTCCCAACTGGCCCTCTTCGCCAAATACAGCTATCATGGCTTCATCACCGACCGGGACGGGGAGACGCTGGAACTGGAGGCTGACCATCGCCGCCACGCCGAGATCGAGAATGCCATACGCGACCTCAAGTACGGCGTCGGGCTGAACCATCTCCCCTCGGGCCGCTTCGCCGCCAACGGCGCCTGGCTGGCCATCCAGACGATGGCCCACAACCTGGCCCGCTGGACGGCGCGGATCGGTCTGGGAGAGCGGATAGCCACCACCAAGACCCTCCGGCGGCGGTTCTTCTCCCTGGCCGGACGGCTCACCCGCTCGGCACGCCGGTTGACCCTGCATCTTCCGGATCGCTGGCCTTGGGCTGAGAAGTTCAGCCGCGCCTTGGCCCGGCTGCGAGCCATTCCACTCCCGGCCTGACGGCACCGTCGGCGACCGACCCACCCACCGGACAACCGAAGATCCCCGCAGACTCGTGCCAGCCCGGTCCGAGAGAGTTCCCTGCTGCGTATTCTCTCGCCATCCCGCGCATCGCAGCTCCCGCAGACGGCCATAGGGGCCCCTGTGCGGCGATGAAGACCGTCCGCCGACCTCCCTACCCCAAATGGAACCCAGGCTATTTCCCCTGTAGCTCCCTCACCCCCTTCCGCTTTCCTCACGCCGTCCATCGGTGTCCTTCGGTGGATTCGGGCTAAGAAACTGGCTCTCACCGCCTGTATGCGGAAGTTGCTGATCATGCTCAATAGCATGGCGAAGACAGGGAAACATTGGGATCCGATCACACCTGCGTCTTGACTTTCAAGACGGTTGCTTTTCGCTGGGAGGTTGCCCTGTGAGCTTCCAGGGTCTGCCACATAGCGGAACTCACCATAGGACATGTCGTGACCAGCGCCCAACGTAGCTAACACAGCCGCAAACGTTGCATCACCCCAGGGCGCACCGTATGATACGGAAACGAATGCTCCGACGATGGATACTCAATCTTCGGATGCCTCCAAGACTCAAGCATCTGTCCACGCCGATGATCTGATTCCAGCTTCGGTTCCCACCCCCCGGATATCTCAGCGCAGGCAGTAACCCGGAGCCGCCGCCTAGGGCGCTGACCCCTCCCCCTGGATGATGGTGGGAATGCCGCAGGCCTCCTGAGCCGCCATTATCTCGGCCCACGCCATCGTCATTTCCGGCGATGGTGTGGGCTGCTCCGTGCTCGACTCCAGGTCGGCAAAGGCCTGGTAGACGATGAACAGGTTCTCCAGGTCCGTCTGCTCGGATACGCAGCGTAGTTGGGAGGGCAAAGGAAATGCGTCTTCTTCTGGAACCGGTCCCGACATGGCTTGCGCTTCTTCGTCGGTCAGGCAGAGCTGCATGGTTATAAAGGAGCGCATGGAGTCTGTCATGCTCATCGACTCGCTCGGCACTCCGAGCTCTGCGAAAACGTCCTTGATGCAGGCCTGGCTACCATCGGACAGCCCGCCCGCCTGGAGCGACATCATGGCTACGCTCAGGTCGATGGCATTGTCCGGCTCCAGGCATTGCAGCGGGAACGTATCGAATCCCATTGCGCTCTCGGATAGGGCCAGGTCCTGCATAGCCTCGTAGCTCGCGTCCCCTATCGCAGCACGCAGGCAGGCTGCTTCATCGTCGGAGAGCGACGCTATCAGTTCGGCCCCCGTGGTGGTCTCGTCGATATCGCTCAGAGACATCATGGCGTCGCCGTCCTTGTCCATCATGGCGTCGCCGTCCTCGTCCATCATGGCGTCGCCGTCCTTGTCCATCATGGCGTCGCCGTCCTTGTCCATCATGGCGTCGCCGTCCTTGTCCATCATGGCGTCGCCGTCCTTGTCCATCATGGCATCGGCGTCCTTGTCCATCATGGCGTCGGCGTCCTCGTCCATCATGGCGTCGGCGTCCTCGTCCATCATGGCGTCGCCGTCCTTGTCCATCATGGCGTCGCCGTCCTCGTCCATCATGGCGTCGCCGTCCTCGTCCATCATGGCGTCGCCGTCCTCGTCCATCATGGCGTCGCCGTCCTCGTCCATCATGGCGTCGCCGTCCTCGTCCGGGGTGGCCTGTACCGAAGTAGGTTCAGAGGTCGCTGTGGGACTAGGGTCGGAGTCGCCGCAGGCCGCCAAAAGCAGGCTCCCCGCCACCAGCGCGACCAGCAGCACGGCCCATCGCCAGGAGAACCGCTTCTTTTCTCTGTTCTGACCAAACATTCTGTCTATCCTCCGGTACCGAAAAATGAAAATATTGCGTCTTGGACCCTATAGGATAATCTTACTCCCGCCCCTAGCACGCATACAAGGAATTTGAAACCCGATCTCAGTCAATACATGGAGGATTGGAAGTATGGCTGCACGCTGAGCGGCGTGGAATTCGCCGGATTCGCCCGGCATATTGGTCTGTCCTCAGGCCATTGACAAAAAGAACAGGTGTTCGCTATCATTTCTCCTTCCCATCGCCTTTTTTGACTTAGCTTGCCAAGGAGGTGCCTTGAGGGTCGCCTGTGTGCTCGTCACCCACTTGCGGGCCAAGGTGGAGCTCCGAAACCACCCCAATCTTAAGGAGACCACCGCCGTCATTGTGGACCGCTCCAAGGGCAGGCCTCTGGTCGTCGACACCTTCCCAGCGGTGGTCGGTGTATCGCCGGGGATGACGCAAGAGCAGGCCCTCTCCCGCCAACCAGGCACTATCGTCCTGGAAGCCGACGAGCCCTCCTACCGGAAGGTGTTCCACCGCATGCTCACCTCTCTCCAGGGCATCAGCGACCGGGTGGAGGGACCGGAGCTAGGCACAGCCTACGTGCGGCTGGACGGACTGGAGGGCATGTACGGCGGCGAGGCGCGGCTGGTGAGCGCCCTGCTCCACTCCGTACCCGAGTACCTGAAGCCACGGGTAGGGTTGGGGGAGGGCAAGTTCCCCGCCTTCGTGGCAGCCCGCGTCAGCAGGACCCAGGGAGCGACCAGGGTTCCATCTGATGCTGCGGCCTTCCTCGCGTCCCACCCAATCGACCTCCTTCCCATCTCTTCAGCCGTAAAGACCCAAATGCACCGCTTGGGGCTGCACGCGATGGGACAGGTGGCCTCCATGAGAAGGGACATCCTTGCAGACCAGTTCGGGCCTCCGGGAACCAAAGCGTGGAACCTCTCTCGCGGCATCGACGACAGCCCCCTGATTCCCCTGAAGTACGAGGAGTCCGTCGTCGAACGTACCTCTCTTCCCTTCTCCTCCACCTCGAAGGAGCTCCTGCTGACGGCGGTAGACACCCTCCTCAAGAGGGCCTACTCCCGACCCCGGATGCGGGGCCGGTACGCGGGCAAGGCCGCCCTCTGCTGCACCCTCCTTCGCGCACCCTCCTGGGAGAAGGCGGTTCACTTCAAGCAGACCGTGGGCGACTGGGAGAGGGCGGCCCGCATTGTCAGGGGCCAGTTGGAGTCCGACCACCCCCAGGCCCCCGTGGAGGCGATGGCCCTTATCCTCTCCAACCTCTCCTCCGGTGCATCGGGGGTGCAGATGGGGCTCTTCCGGGACGCCCAGAAGGACCGGCACCGGCGGCTGGTGGAGGTGGAGCGGCAGCTCCAGGCCCTCATGAACGGGAGGCATGCCCTGTACAAAGTGGTGGACGTCGCCCCCTGGCATCCTGCGCCGGAGATGCGCACTGTGCAGGTTTCCATCGACCCTTCAGGAGAGGACGCCATGAGACCCCTTTCCATGCCGATCCCTGTGGCAGTTCGGGAGGGGCCGGAGCATGAGCCCGTGGCGGTGCGAGTGGGGAAACGGTGGCACAAGGTGTCGCGCATCGACGACCTGTGGAGCTTCGACCTGTGGTGGATGCCTGAGCCTATGAGACGCACCTACTACCTTCTAAGTGGGGAGGACGGGCTGCGGATCACCCTGTTCCGAGACCAGAGGGAGCCCTGCTGGTACCAGCAGGGCTCCTAGGCCGGGATGGCCGTCCGTGGTTGCCGGATACGTCGAGCTGCACGCCAAGAGCTTCTACTCCTTCGGAGAGGGTGCGTCCCATACCCACGAGCTGCTGGCCCGAGCTCGCAAGAATTCTGCAAGAGAGCCGTTGAGCGGGTACTCACGAGCCCGTTCCTGATTCAACTCGCCGTCGAGTACCAGCGAGGCGTCCCATGAGGCGTCGAAGGTCAGGTTCCTTGACTGGCAGACCAAGCAGTATCTGATAGGTTCATCTGCGGTGTCGCCCCGCGCCGCGTAGCGCAGTACCCACACCTTGGGATGGAATATGCCCTTGAGTTGACCCCGGCGAGGCGGGAAGCCCGCGATCACCGACTGCTCGATGAATGCCAGTGCCGGCTGACGTGCACGTGGCACGCCGGTCTGTCCGCCGTGACAGAACACGACGATGCGGTCAGCGTATCTTCGAGCGCTCTCGAGCAATGACAGAGGTTCGGTGGGTATCTGCCCGTCGCGGTCCTGTACATCGCTGAAGGTGAAGGCGAGTGGGACTGCCAGGAGTGTCATCAGATCCAGGGTGAACGTTGTGCCGACCGCGCGATCCAACACGTACCCTTCGCGCGGACGAAGTGTATCCAGGAACAGCCGGCGCCGACCCGGTTCGAGCATCAACCTTGCTCCAGCGCGGATATGACGTCGGAAGTGATGCGCTGAATCTGGGTCCAGCGGAACTCCAGGCGTGCCGACGTCGGAAAGCCCTGGCGGCGGTCGTGCGCCTCGGCATATGTCAACCGGGCCCGCGCGCCTTTCAGCGCATGCTCTCGTTCTCGTATGAGTCTCTGGGCCTCCGTCGAGTTGCCGATGGACCCGCCACGCCACGTCGCCGCAAGCTCGTACCAGCGATCGGCGAACTCACGCGTCCTAGTGCGCAACCTCGGGTTCGCGCCCAGCAGCCGATTCCACAAGGTGGAGCGATTCCAGCGTTCCAGATCAGAACCGGCACTGGCTATCGCCTCGGTCCACGTGGCCAGATCAGCGGAGAACCCGCCGATAGTGTCCTCGTTGTCCAGCTTCCTGGCCAACATTAGGTTGTACAGGAGCACCGCTCCCTGATGCACCAGGCTGAAAAGACGGGCATCGTGAAGCCACTCCCGCACCGATGCCGGTGCAGTATGCGCCGTCGGGTGGTCCCAAGGATAGGTGGCGCTGTAGACATCAACCCCCTCGCCGGTCTGAAGGATGTGAGCAAGAAGGCTGTCTGGGTGGGTAAGGACAACGCGTTCTCGCAGGAAGCGCGCCTCGTCGGGGCTGAGCGTGAAGGACGCGACTTCGGGAAAGCCATCCTGCGGGGGAGGAATGGGAGCCCAGTTACCCGGGATGTAGTCAGCGGCCTCG
The DNA here is from genome assembly GCA_965237935.1 of Dehalococcoidia bacterium. Classification (GTDB taxonomy): domain Bacteria; phylum Chloroflexota; class Dehalococcoidia; order Lucifugimonadales; family CBDEGW01; genus CBDEGW01. The sequence goes on from CBDEGW010000003.1 coordinate 617,603, forward strand.
TCTCGGCGACCCTCCACAGGCTCATCCAGGGCACTGCCAAGCAGGCGCCACGGGGATGGTCGCCCCAGGCTCGCGAAGTAGGATGAGATAGATCCGGCTTGACGACGGATTCCCCATCGGGCCAATCCCAGCCAGTAGATGTCCAGGGGCCACCGTTGGAGTGCCGCACCCGCCTCGCGCCCGATCACCCCTGGTTTGTTGGGGCCGTGAGCCATCATTAGGGCATCACGGAACTGCATCTGGAGTCGCCGCGCCCTGTCCTGGGCACCGCGTGGTGAGCCGTCTTCGACCATCTGCAAGATCCGAGGGATGAATAGAAGGTAGCGGGCTCGCGTCTGGATGGTGCTCGTGCCGGGGAAGAGCGTGTCGGCAAACGTGTCGCGGATGGTGCCGATTCCCAACTCGTCGAGCGTTCCTGGCTCGTTCAAAGCTGAGACGAGCTCCAGGACCGACCGACGTTCGCGTTCGCTGCTGTCCAACCAGGTGAGTGAGGTGGACCCAATCAGTTGGACAGAATAGGGGCCATGTTAAGAGCGGGTCCTGCTGCCTCAAGCGCCTCCAATGATGTAAGTGGGTTCCCTGATTGTACATCATTTCCTTGGGTGACTACGTGGTTGTTAGATATGAATACCTCTGCTGGAGTCTGATATTCCAGAGCCTGGTGCGGCCTCTCGGTATTGTAGAAGCGAAAATACTCACCTATGCCGATCCTGGCATCTCTTCCTCCTGTGTATGCTTTCAGGTACACCTCCTCGTACTTCAAGCTGCGCCACAGCCTTTCAATGAATAGATTGTCTGTATATCGGCCCTTCCCGTCCATGCTGACTCTGACCCCATGCTGCTCAAGGAGTCCAGTGAAGGCCTCGCTGGTGAACTGGCTGCCCTGGTCAGTGTTGAATACCTCTGGCTTGCCCTTGCTCAAGGCTTCTTCAAGAGCATCCACACAGAAGTCTGCCTCCAGAGTGTTGGACACGCGCCAGGATAGTACATACCTGCTGTACCAGTCCATGATAGCCACCACATAAAGGAAGCCCTTGGCCATGGGTATGTAGGTAATGTCCGCCGTCCAGGCCTGGTTTACCCGGTTAATCTCCACTCCACGTAGCAGGTAGTGATAGACCTTGTGTCCCGGCACTGGTTGGCTAGTCCGTGGACGCCGGTATATGGCCTCAAGGCCCATCGTACGCATCAGGCGTTGCACCCGCTTTCTGTTTACCTGATATCCCTGGGTCTTTAGCCATGCCACTATTCGCCTGGACCCATAAAAGGGGGTGAGCATGTATTGCCGATCTATCTCCCTCATGAGCTCTAGGTCCTCTTGAGAAGCCCCTACGGGCCGGTAATAGACTGATGAGCGGCTAATCCCGAATCCACCGAAGGACGTCCTTGGGGACAGCCCTTGAAGAAGGCAGAGGGTGCTCCTCTGAATCTGGGATAATGGTTTTGGAACAGAAACCCGCCCGGAAACAAGGAGCACCCAATAGATGCTGCCACAGAACAAACCCGACCGTATCCGCATCCTCTTTGACGACCATCGCCTGGTGGCCAATGCCGGCCTGCTCCTGCCGGCCACCCTAGCCCGGCACCTGGGCCTGCGGGAACTCGTCGACCATCACCTTGACCTCGGCGGAGCGCCGGGACGGGCGAACACTGGGGACAAGATGCTGACGCTGGTCGCTTCCGCGCTGGCAGGCGGCGACTGCATCGACGACGCCGATGCGCTGCGCGCTGGTGGGACGGTCGGTGTTCTAGGCTGCGTGGTCAAGGCGCCATCCACCCTGGGGACCTTCCTGCGCAGCTTCCGGTGGGGGCATGTCCGTCAACTCGACCGCGTGAGCCGCCAGTTGTTGGCCCGGGCCTGGGCCGCTGGGGCCGGACCCGGCGACTCGCCCCTGACCATCGACCTGGACTCGACCATCTGCGAGACCTATGGACTGGCCAAGGAGGGAGCGCGCCACCACGGCTATACCGGCGCCCGCGGCTATCACCCGCTGCTGGCCATTGCCGCCGGCACCGGCGAAGTGCTGATGTCCCGGCTGCGCGAGGGCCGGGCCAACACCGCCCGTGGCGCCGCCCACTTCCTGCGTGAGACGGTGGGGCGGGTGCGCTACGGCGGGGCCAGGGGACGGCTCACGGTGCGGGCCGACAGCGGCTTCTACGCCCACACTGTCGTTGCCGCCTGCCGGGAAATGGATGTCCGCTTCTCTATCACCATCCGCCAGCGCGCCAGCCTGCGGGACCTGATCGAGGCGATACCAGAGGAGGACTGGACTCCCATTCCCTACTGGATGGACGGTGCCGCCGATGTCGCCGAGACGACTTACACCCCGTTCCAGACCAAGCCGGACGCCGCGCCGGTGCGGCTCATTGTCCGGCGGGTGAAGCCGACGCCCGGTTCCCAGCTCGCCTTCTTCGCCAGATACAGCTATCACGCCTTCATCACCGACCGCGATGGGGAGACGCTGGAACTGGAGGCCGATCATCGCCGCCACGCCGAGGTCGAGAACGCCATACGCGACCTCAAGTACGGCGTCGGGCTGAACCACATGCCGTCGGCGCGCTTCGCCGCCAACGGCGCCTGGCTGGCGGTCCAGGTGATGGCGCATAACCTGGCCCGCTGGACGGCGCGGATTGGTCTGGGCGAGCGGACCGTGATCACCAAGACCCTCAGGCGGCGGGTCTTCGCTCTGGTGGGACGGATCACCCGCTCGGCGCGCCGCCTCACTTTGCATCTCCCCCGGCGCTGGCCTTGGGAAACCCAGTTCAGTCGCGCCTTGGCCCGGCTGCAAGCCATTCCGTTCCCGGCCTGACGGCCAGCCTGCAACTGACCCAACGTCCCCACAATCTCGCGCCACCCCGGTCGCGAGAGTCCCCTGCTGCGTATCCTCTCGCCATCCCGCGCATCGCAACTCCCGCATAGGGCCTTAGGGGCCCTGTGCGGCGACTGAAGACCGTCCGCCGGCCTCCCATCTACCCCAAGACCCCAGGCCATCTCCCCTGTAGCTCCCTCACCCACCCCCTTCCGCTGTCCTCACGCCGTCCATCCGTGTCCTTCGGTGGATTCGGGCTAATACCTAAAGGAACAACGTGGGAAGGTATTATGGGTGTTGTTCTTACGAGGCACGCAAGTCCTGGCACGGCTGTATTTGGTCCGCTCAAAAAAGGTAGTCGAGCCATTGAGCGCGGGAGCAGACGAACCATGGATACGACTGAATGGCTGTACTTTATTAACAAGAAGGATAAAGTATTCAAACTTGATTCTCTCGTAAAAAGTCTGTGCAGGTCGAATTAGAACAACCGTACCCTTGCCTGGGTACAATATACAGTCTCTGTTCCGTGTATTACCCCAACATACGGTAGCGCTCACATGTGCTAAAGCGCTGGAACTTCCTCAAAACGGGTTTTTACGAGGGAATCAAACTTGATTCAAAGAATAAGAAGTTAGTTTAAGGGGTTGGTTTAGTTGCATATATGCGCTGCGCCGGACTGTAAGCCTGGGTCAGTCAGAAGGACCCCCATCCGAACCTTCCCTCAATAAGGGAGAAGGAACAATCCTCTCCCCCTTCATGGGGAGGGTAGAGAGGGGATGGGGGTGCTCCCCATCCTAACCTTTCCTCAGTAAGGGGAAAGGAACAATTCTCGGCCTCTTCACGGGGGAGAGAACGTCCTAGCCGGCTTTGCGGCTTTTGGGGGCGGGACCCGCCAGCTTCAGACCCTCCAGCACCTTGCCGACAAGCTCGTAGCGCTGGAAGGGGACTATAAAGTAGGCACCATCTACGCGGCGTCTAACCGCCTTCAGCAGGTCTCTGGCCAGGCGAACGCCGAGGTCCGGCGCGTCCGTGCCGGCTTCCCGCATACGTTGACGCATCTCCTCGGGCACCTCTATGCCGGGCACCTCGTGGTGGAGGAACTCGGCGTGGCGATGGCTGCGCAGAGGCAACACGCCGATTAGCAGGGGCAGCGGAAAGCCTCCAAGGCGCTGCCAGCAGCGCTCCACCACTTCGGGGTCGTATACGGCCTGGGTCAGTATAAACTGGGCACCCGCCTCGGCCTTTCGCTCCAGCATTCGCAGCTCCCGGTCCATGTCGGGGGCGGAGAAGTTGAAGGCGCACCCCACGAAGAAGGATGTGGGCTGCTCGATGGGCTTGCCCGATAGGTTTACGCCGTGGTTAAAGGCATCGATGAGACGAATGAGACCCGAGGCCGTCACATCTGTAACGGCGGTGGCTTCAGGGTAATCTCCCGTGGCCGGGACGTCGCCCATCAGCGCAAGGATATTGCGGACGCCCAGGGCGTGGGCCCCCAGCAGCTCTGAGTGAAGGGCCACGGCATTGCGGTGCCGCGTTGCCAGATGAAGGACGGTCTCGCTCCCCAGGCGAGACTGGAGCAGAGAGCACATGGCCAGGGCGCTCATCCGGCCCTGAGCCCGAGGGCTGTCGGCGACGTTGAAGACATCGACCATGCCCTTGGCTCTCAGAGTCCGCAGGTGTTGAAGGGTCTCGCTTATGTCGAAGCCTCTGGGAGGGTCCACCTCCACGGCGACGACGAACTGGCGGCCCAGCTTCTGAGATAGGGCCGTAGGGTCTATAGATATCGGCGGGATCAGCGGAAGGGTCTTCGCACTGGTGGTAGAGGGGACAGTCGATGACGCCGGCGTAACACTGGTGGCGGTGGCTCCCTTGAGGCCGTCCCGCATGGCGGCAGTATGGTTGGGGGTGGTGCCGCAGCAGCCGCCTACCAGCCTAACTCCTGCCTGTACCATGCGGTGGGCCCAGTCGCCCATGTACTCGGGGGAGGAGCGGTACACGAAACGTCCGTCTAGGAAAGCGGGAAAGCCGGCGTTGGGCTGAGCAGACAGCGGTGTCTGACTGAGACGGGACATCTGCTCCACGACCCGAAGGATGGGCTCCGGGCCGACGCTGCAGTTGGCCCCGATAACAGTCACCTGCAGAGCCTCCAGGGTGGAAACGATGTCCTCGGGAGCATCGCCGTGCAGAGTGCGGCCCTCCTCCGTAAAGGTCATCTGCGCCACTATGGGAAGAGAACATACCTCCTGAGCGGCTAAGACGGCCTCCTTTATCTCCCGCAGGTCTGAGAAGGTCTCGAGGACCAGCAGGTCGGCTCCAGCCTCCGCCATGTGGCCGATCTGCTGGCGGAAGACCTCCCGAGCCTGCTGGGTAGTGGTGGGCCCCAGGGGGGCCATCTCCCTCCCAAGAGGTCCCACCGAGCCGGCTATCCAAACCATCTGGCCACTGAGGCTACGGGCCTCCTTGGCCAGGGCAACTCCCTTGGCGTTGATCTCCGGGACCTTGTCCGCCAGTCCGTGGGCACCAAGACGCAGACTGTTGGCCCCAAAGGTGTTGGTCTCGATGATCTCAGCGCCGGCGTTGATGTAGGCCAGGTGAACGCCTTTGACCAGCTCAGGGTTGGACAGGTTTAGCTCGTCGAAGGAGTATTCTGGGGAGAGCTTGCCCACGGTGTACAGGTAGGTGCCCATGGCGCCGTCGCACAGTATAGGGCCCTCTTCAAGACGCTCCAGGAAGGTAGACAATGTGCTTTCCTATCGCTCCTCGCTCGGATTTTCCCCCTCGATAGGGGAAGGTGGCTTTGCACCTGAAGTCCAACAGAAGGCGTTTTCTTTCCCACCCACCCGCCCGGAGGATTTATTTCTGGGGGCACATCCCCCAGACCCTCTGCCAGAGGGGGATTCCCCCTCTGGACACCCCCTTCGGCTTCGCCAAGGGCAGGCTCTTTAACCCCTGGCAGAGAACCTGGGTTCTCTGCACTCTCCTGGGTTTTTGTGCAAAGCTGGGGAAGGTCAGGGTGGGGGCATGCCCGGCGCCTACCGAACCACCAGGTTCACCAGGCGGCCAGGTACGTACACCATCTCGGCGATCTGTTTTTTCCCCAGGTTGTTCAAGTGGGCTTGAACCCTGGAGCTTTCTGAGGCCAGCTGCTTGGCCTCCTCCTCGGTGATGGTAACGGGTACGGAGATACGGTCCCGCACCTTGCCGTTGACCTGGACCACCAGGGTTATCACCTCATCGGCGGCCAGAGCTTCGTCCCATTCCGGCAGACGCTGGTCGTGGATGCTGTAAGGGTGGCCCAGGCGCTCCCATAGCTCTTCGGCCATGTGGGGCGCCGCTGGAGCCATCAGCAACAGCAGCTTCTGGATGGCCTCCCGCCAGGTGGCGGAGTCGATGCCCTTTGCCTCCCAGGCCTGGTTCAGGGCATTGGTGTACTCCATCAGGGAGGCTACGGCGGTATTGAACTTGAAGCGCTCCAGGTCGCCTTCCGTCTTGCGTATGGTCTTGTGCATGGAGCGCTGCAACTCACGGACAGCCTGAACTCTGGTTGGGTAGTCGTCCAGTACCGTGGGGTCACGCTCCACCACCAGGTCCCAGACGCGGTTCATCCACCGTGCCATGCCGTTGATTCCCTGATCGCTCCACTCGCCTCCCTGGTCCCAGGGGCCCAGGAACATTAGGTAGCAGCGGACAACGTCGGCCCCCAGCTCCTCGACGTAGGGCTCAGGCGTAATGACGTTGCCCCGGGACTTGCTCATCTTCTGACGCTGGGCGATTATGTGGCCCTGGTTGAATAGCCTCAGGAAGGGCTCCCCAAAATCCACGACTCCCAGGTCTCGCAGGGCCTTGATGAAGAAGCGGGCATAGAGCAGGTGCATGACGGCGTGCTCCGCTCCGCCGGTGTACTGGTCCACGGGGGCCCACTGCCTGACGGCCTCTGGGTCGAAGGGGCCATCGCCGTGGTGGGGAGAGGTATACCGCAGGAAGTACCAGGAGGAGTCCACGAAGGTATCCATGGTGTCCGTCTCCCTCTTGGCAGGACGGCCACAATTGGGGCAGGCCACGTTCAAGAAACCCTGGTGGAGCTTCAGGGGCGACTCCCCCGTAGGACGGAACTCGGCGTCCTCCGGCAGCAGCACAGGCAGGTCCTTCTCCGGCACCGGAACGACTCCGCACTCGTCGCAGTAGATAATGGGTATGGGGGTGCCCCAGTAGCGCTGCCGGGAGATGAGCCAGTCCCGCATTCTGTAGGAGACGGTGCGACGGCCCCACTCCTTCTCCTCCACGTAGTCGGCGATGCGCTCCATGCCCTGAGCGCTTGGCAGGCCATTGAAGGGGCCGGAGTCCACCTGGGTACCCTCCTCCAGGTAGGCCTCGGTTAGCTCCTGGCCGCCCCAGTCGGGGGGCGCTATGACCACCTTGATGGGCAGGCCATACTTCTTGGCGAAATCGAAGTCCCGCTGGTCGTGGGCGGGCACTCCCATGACGATGCCCGTGCCGTAGGTCAGCAGCACGTAATCGGCCACCAGGATGGGCACCCGCTCGCCGTTCAGCCGGTTGACACAGTAGGAACCGGTGAGGACGCCCGTCTTCTCCTTCTCGGTGGAGAGACGCTCCACCTCTGTGAGGCGCCGGGCCTCTTCCACATACCTATCCACCTCGGAACTATGTTCAGGCATGGTCAGGGCGTCCACCAGGGGGTGCTCCGGGGCGATGACCAGGAAGGTCACGCCGTAGATGGTGTCGATGCGGGTGGTGAAGGTGCGTATCTCCTTCTCCTCAAGGCCCAGGTGGGAGATGTCGAAGCTTATCTCCACGCCCTCGCTGCGGCCAATCCAGTTGGCCTGCATCAGGTTTATCTTCTCGGGCCAGTCCAATGAGCTGAAGTCCAGTAGCTCGTCGGCGTAGCGGGTAGTGCGCAGGAACCACTGCTCCAGGTCGCGACGGTAGACCGGAGTGTCGCACCGCTCACAGCGTCCCTCCCCCACCACCTGCTCGTTGGCCAGCACCGTCTGGCAGGAGGGGCACCAGTTGGCCGGAGCCTTGGCCCTATAGGCCAGGTCGGCGTTGTACAGCTTCAGAAAGAACCACTGGTTCCACCTGTAGTAGTCCGGTTGGGCGCAGATGATCTCCCGGTCCCAGTCGTAGATGGCGCCCATACTCGTTAGCTGGCGCCGCATATTCTCGATGTTGGCCATGGTCCAGGTGTGGGGATGGATGCCACGTTTGATGGCGGCGTTCTCCGCCGGCAGGCCGAAGGCGTCGAAGCCCATGGGGTGCAGGACGTTGTACCCCTGCATGCGGCGATAGCGGGCGTGGACGTCCGAGGGGGCCATGGCGTACCAGTGGCCGATATGTATGTCCCCTGAGGGATAGGGGTACATGGTCAGCTCATACCACTTGGGTCGGGGGTCATCGTCCCGAACCTTATAGAGCTGGTCTCGGGTCCAACGCTGCTGCCACTTCTGCTCTATCTCCCGGGGGCTGTAGCGCAGCTCAGTCATCCGCATTGTCATAGGTTTTGCTCTATCATCTTTCTTTGTGTTGCCAGGGAGCTAAGGCATTCCCTTTCCGAGAATATGAAGATTAAAGAGACTTGCGCAAGAAGTCTAACGCTTCTTTCCCACCCTCCCACCCAGAAATGTTTTGAGAATAAGGGGGGCACCCCCTTGAACCCCTGGCAGAGAACCCAGGTTCTCTGCACTCTTCTGGTAGTCCGCTGCTAGTGTACTCCTGACTAGTTTTCGTACAAAGCCGGATAGGAGCACCAACGCAAGGACACTACGGGAGCACCTTGTAGGCGATTACGCTCACTATCTCTATGCTTTGGTGGCCCGCCAGCGCCGTGGTCCCAATGACGGCCCGGCATGGCGGGTTGGGCACGAACTCCTGGTACACCTTATTCATATTGCCCCACTGGGACATGTCCGTCAAATATATCACCAGGCTCACCACCCGCGAGAAGCTGGTGCCCGCAGCTTCCAGAACCTCCTTCATGTTCTGGAAGGCCTCGCGATATTCCTCTATCTGGTTGGTGGACTTCTGCTCCCCCGTCAGACCCAGAGGGGTCACGCCCCTGGGCATCACCCGCACAGCCTTGACCTTGAGCATGCGGATGATGTTCTCCTCGAAATAGTCACCGTAGAGGCCCGTGCGGAAGGAGGTCTCCTGGGAGGCCTGATTTCTGCCGTCCTGGATGATCAGGTCCAGCAGCGCATCCCGATTCTCATAGGGCAGCGCCTGAGCGGTCTCAAGGCTCATCTGGTCCAGTTGTTCCAGGGAGTATGGCATCGTTTACTCCAGTAAAGGCGAAACTGGTTCTTCCCTCCCACCGGCCTTGCACAAAAAGTCCAACGCTTCTTTCCCACCCACCCGCCCAATATGTCTAATTCCTGAGGGGACACCCCTCAGACTCCCTGGCAGAGAACCCAGGTTCTCTGCACTCTCCTGGGTTTTGTGCAAAGCCGACACCCCCTTAAGCCCCTGTGATAGGGGGTTCCTGCACCCTCCTGAAAGCCTGTCGAATAGCTTACAACCCGAAGCTCCATTATACCCAAATTGACAGTGGGCAATGCAGTTGGTATTCTCGTGCAGCATTTTTGAGAAAAGAGAGACCAGAGAAGAGAGCTCGGGGTAGAGATGGCACAGATGTCCGCACGAGAATTACTGGCCGAAGCTATAAGGGAGAAGCGCACCACCCTGACCGAGGTGGAGTCCAAGGAGCTCATCAAAGAGGCGGGCATACCCGTTGTTGAGACACGGCTGGCCCGCTCCAGAGAAGAGGCCATAAGCCTTGCCGAGGAGATAGGGTATCCGGCGGTGCTGAAGGTGGTGTCGCCGGAGATATCGCATAAGAGCGACATCGGCGGCGTGAAGGTAAACCTCCAGGACCAGACTCAGGTGGCCCATGCTTACGACGAGATCGTATCAGCGGCGACGGCCCAGCCCTCAAACAGGATACACGGTGTGTCGGTGCAGCCCATGGTGCGCCAGGGCATAGAGGTAATCATGGGCATGTCCAAGGACCCCAGGTTCGGGTCGGTGCTGACCTTCGGCCTGGGCGGAGTGACCGTCGAAATATATCGGGACGTGGCCTTCCGCTTGGCGCCCCTGACCAGGCGAGATGCCAGAGAGATGATACGGGAGATAAAGGGGCTCCCCCTGTTACAGGGATATCGAAGCCAGAAGCCAGCCGATATACCTGCGCTGGAGGAGGCTTTGCTGAACCTCTCCCGCTTCGTGGAGGAGCACCCGGAAATCCGGGAGCTGGACCTGAACCCCATCTTCGCTCAGGAGAAGGGAGCCATCGCCGCGGACGCCAGGGTTGTGCTGGAGGATGAGGCGCCATGATCACCTGGACCCAGGAAGAGATGGACCGCATGTTCAACCCCAAGGTGGTGGCCGTAGTAGGCGATAAGGCCAACCGGGACTACAACTGGCTGCGCTCCGTCCAGACCCTGAAGGGAAAGGTTTACTCGGTGCAGTTGGATGAAAGTGAGATACCCGGCATCGAGGCCCTGGGCATCACCAACTACAAGAGCCTTCAGGGCATCCCAGAGCCGGTGGACTACGTAATCGTCACGGTCCCCCGCGCAGTGGCTCCTATCGTCCTGAAGGATGCTATCGAGAAGAAGGTGGGAGGAGTGATGTTCTTCACCGCGGGCTTCGCCGAGACGGGCAGCGAGGAGGGCATTCGCCTACAGAAGGTTCTGACGGACATGGCCACCCAGGCCAACTTGAAGGTGGTGGGGCCCAACTGCATGGGGATCTTCAACCCAAAGGCGGGCCTGCGCCACAACCAGGACCAGTACCATGGTGAAGGCGGCTCTGTGGGTTTCATGTCCCAGAGCGGCACCCACGCCAACTTCTTCAGCACGGTGGGCTACCTGCACGGCATCAAGATCAGCAAATCCGTGAGCTTTGGCAACGGCATAGACCTGGACGTGACCGACTACCTGGAGTACATGGGCAACGATGGCGACACCAAGGTCATCGGGATGTACGTGGAGGGGCCCAAGGATGGCCCCAGGTTCTTCCGCGTCTTGCGCGATGTGGCCGCCAGGAAGCCCGTGGTGGTGTGGAAGGGGGGCCAGACGGAGGAGGGGACTCGAGCCGCTCAGTCCCACACGGCGGCCCTGGCCTCCTCGGCCCTGGTGTGGGACGCCGTGATCAAGCAGTGCGGCGCCATTGGCGTGGACAGCTTCGACGACCTCATCGATACAATCAAGGCGCTGATTTATGTCAAGCCCTCCAGTGGGCGACGCATGGGTCTAGTAGCCATGACGGGAGGCCAGTCCGTCGTAGTTACCGACACCTTTGCCAGGCAGGGCCTAAGCATTCCAGTCCTCACTGAGAAGAGCTACCAGGAGTACGAGTCCTTCTACAGCGTCATCGGCGGCAGCTATCGCAACCCCCTGGACATGACACCCAACTCTCGGGACCTGGGCCTGGTCCAAAGGGTGCTGGAGATCCTGGTAGCCGACGAGAACGTGGACGCCGTGGCCTACGAGCTGAACATGGGCTTCCTGGTTCGTGGCGAAAGCTTCAGGGACAGCCTCCTGGACATCCTAGCCGGCGTCTATCAGTCCACATCCAAGCCCTTCTTCATCATTCTGACGCCGGCGACTCGCGAGAAGGAGGCCGTGGACGTGAGGCAGCTCCTGTTGGAGAGGAACCTGGCCAGCTTCTCCAATTTCCAGCGGGCCGCAGCGGCCTACCGCCGCCTGGTGGACTACAACGCCTTCAAAGAGGAGAGCGATTATCCTCAGGCCTCGGTAGGCGCATAGCCTCTCCACCACTCATCCGCGTCTCCTTTAGGGGCAGGCAGAGGATACATACTGGCCACCGCCGGGCGCATGACCATCTGGTGCGCATCCCTATGCTTGAACAGCACCGTTCCCTCGTCGAACTCCAGGACCTCCCCCTTTAGCTGAAAGCCGCTGATCAGGTACAGGCTCACCTGTCGGTGGGTGTCGCGAGCGTCCTCCAGGAAACGGTCGGCCAGCGAGGCGCCTCCACTCTCCTTTAAATCAGGCATGGTATCCCTCCAATAATTTCGTATCTTTTGTATACATCATAAGGCCCACAGCACTACGGCGAGAATGAGGTAACAGGTCAAAAGCTCCGCCCCTTCCAGCCAGTTGCTGTCGCCGTCCAGCAGCACCGGGACCATCAGCGCCAGCCCCGCCCCCAGGGATAGAAGCTCCACGGGGGTGAAGACCAGTCCCAGGGGCTGGCCCATAGCTATACTAATGAGCACGATGGACGGCAGCACGAGGCAGGCCACCTGGGCGGCGGAGCCGATGGATATGGTCAGACTCAGGTCCATCCTGTTCTTCAGCGCCACGCTGATGGCCACAATGTGGTCCACCACGTTGCCGAAGATGGGGATGAGGATCAGCCCGATGAAGACCTGGGAGATGCCCGTCTCTTCGACGAAGGGCATGATGCTGCCCACCAGCAACTCCGAGACCAGGACGATGCCGCCGGTGGAGGCGCCCAGCACCAGCATGCTTCTGGAAACCCCCCAGCGAGGAACCTCTGCATCCTCCTCTTGGGGCTGCCTGCGGAGGGAGAAGGCCACCGCGAGCCCGTATATGATGAGAAGAAGCACGCAGAGCGTTGGGGTGAGGAACCTTGATTCCCTCGTAAAAACCCGTTTTGAGGAAGTTCCAGCGCTTTAGCACATGTGAGCGCTACCGTATGTTGGGGTAATACACGGAACAGAGACTGTATATTGTACCCAGGCAAGGGTACGGTTGTTCTAATTCGACCTGCACAGACTTTTTACGAGAGAATCAAGTCTTTGGTGCGCTCTGCCCTCTCAGTTCCCGCCGCCAGCAGCATGCTGGGTAAGGCTATAGCCACCGGGGCTATAACCATCAGGGTGAAGTTTATCTGAACCAGGGGCCGGCTGAAGTTCAGGTTTGTATGCTTCAGGCCCGCTAAGAGAAGGCTGGTCCCCAGGACCAGGAGCAACTGCCCAATAATGGACCCTATGAGGGTGGTTCGCACTATCAGGAAGAGACCATGGCTCAAGGCCACGACGGAAATGATCATCTCGGCTGCGTTCCCAAAGGTGGCGTTTAGGAGGCCACCGGAAACAGGCCCCAGCCTGGCGCCCAGGGATTCGGTGGCCTGGCCAAGACGATAGCTCAATGTAATACAGGAGAGGGCCGCGCACACAAAGACGAAGATGGGCCCGACGTTGAAAAGCACTCCCATCACGGCCAAGGGGACGAAGAGCATCGTAGCGTTGGCAATGAGGCTCGTCTTCATGACCCTTCCTCTTGATAAGCTGGGCCACGCCACCGCACCCCAGACCTTTTCAGCTTGCATTACCAACTGATTCCCATCTCTGTTGCCGTTCATATCCTCTGCTCCATATTCCTCCTTGCTGAAACTGCCTCAGTTTGAAGGCGACTCTCCGATTTGCCCTGCTTCCTGACGGAGCGCACCAAGAGCAGGCGCGCCAGCAGGATTGCCCAGATCGCAACGATAAAGGTGCCGAACAGATTTCGGAGAACCACGGTGGAAAGGAAGTCGGAGAGAAACGCCCCTCCCATCGCTGAGACCATGGCTGGAGTAGCCAGGTAGGGGAGCAGACGGTAATGGACGTTCCCGCTGCGGGCGTGGGTTAGCGCCCCGGCCGTGGAGTCCGCCAGTGCGACCGTCATGGCGATCCCCTGCGCGGCATGATGGCCAATGAGGAAGAACCCCACCAGGCTGGGGACCACCAGGCTAGCCCCACTGATCCCCAGAAGCCCGCTAAAGATACCCGTGACGAACCCCAGGACACCAAGTGAAAGGATGCTTGTCGGAATGGCCGGAGCCGCAAAGGCCGGCCAGAACTCCTTGACGGCGAAGTAGGGCAGGATGGCCAGGAAGGCCAGGACCATCAGGCGTGTGGAAAGTCGCTTTGCCGATAGGGCTCCGATGACGGAGCCAGCGGCGCTCCCCAGAGCGATGGGCCAGGCAAGCCCAAGGTTCAGGTGGCCCAGGGAGGCATACGCTCCTGAGCCCACGATGGAGATCACCACCACCGCGGCCAGCGTGGTGCCGGAAATCTGAGCGGGCCGCAGGGTGCCGATGACCAGTAGAAGAGGGGCTATCACCGAGCCTCCGCCGATGCCCAATAGCCCTCCGAATAGCCCGCCCAGAAGGCCGATGAAAAGGCAGAGAAGCGCTACTCTCTGGTGGGTTTCCTCCGCGCCACTACGGTGTCCATTGAGACGGAGAGCAGAGGTGGAATACGCAAATAGAGAAGCAGCGGGAATGACACGAGATCCAAAGACTCGCACGGCCACCGTCCTTACGTTTAGATCGGGCTAAGCCCGGCCCTAACATTTGCGTGGCCTAGGTGTCTGGCGACATCCCTGACCCGCGTTCTACGGCGACTAAGGTCGCCATTTAGGACTGCGGCATACTAGCACAAGTGCCACTGGAATTGTCAAGGGGGTTTCGCGCCAATTCTCGGGAGATTCAAGTGCTTTGTCATTTATACAGCCACGCATTCTTTCCCACCCTCCCACCCAGAAGGTTTCCTCTGGGGGGCACCCCAGGGCCCCCGCCAAGGGGCAGAGCCCCTTGGAACCCCGTGAAGTGTCAGCATTTGCCGGACTGAGCACTAGTAGAGACACCCTGGGGCGACAGTCCGCATCGATATCTGAGTCCTATAAGAAATGCTACAATACTTCTCGAGCGCAGGGGTAAGCTGCTGCTGACTAGTTAAGGTAGAAGAACAGATGGTGTCGCAGCACATAATAAATGCACAAACCAAGTTCGAGTCCTGGCGATCCGCATTAGCTGAACGGTTGGATCATGCAGATGCCCATTTAAAGGCATGGTTGGCTATTGAAGGTTACAGACAGGAACATGTAGCCGAGCTGAACATCGCACCTGCGTTCTGGAGCCTTACAATGCGGGCTCATCTTCATGCAGGGCTCCTAGACCTGGCAACACTTGTGGACAGAAACCGCCAATCCATCAGCATATATAGACTACTGGACTACGTAGAAGAATATCAGGAATTGTTTTCCGATCGTGCTTACGAGAACCGCCTTAGAACCCAGAGTATTCACGGCAAGAGGCTTGAAGAAATGGTCAGAGATCGTAGAAGGGTAACAGAAGAGAAAATCTGCGAAGATAGAAAAGCTATTGCCGACTTTGACAAGGATATAAAAAATCTACGCGGGGGGCGAAACAAGGTTTTGGCGCATGTTGATGAGGAATTTTTGCGTAAAGGGAAGTCTGTTGACCAAGTGTACCCGCTGTTGAGGACGCGAACATTTGCAGCTCTTACTACCTTCGGCGACATCTTCAACTTCTACTCTGACGCCTATGATTCCAGCACATACGACATTGGAGTTCCCTTCGAGTCAAGCCTTCAAACGATGATTAGTGCTTTGACCCAATGGCATCAGGCTAGGCGTGAATAGCCGTATAGGGTAAGACTGATAATGGCTAGGATCTATACCAGGACGGGAGACAAGGGGGAGACCTCCCTCTTTGGCGGTGCCAGGGTTCCCAAAGACGACATTCGCATCCAGACCTATGGTGACGTAGACGAGCTGTCGGCCTTCGTGGGGTACGCCCGACAGGCGGTGGACGACCCTGAACTCGCCGAGTTGCTGGCCGATGTGCAAAACCACCTCTTTGACATGGGCGCTGATCTGGCTACTCCCCCTGATAGCAAGCTCCGCGAGGCACTGCCCATGCTCTCCGAAGAGGACTCCAAAAAGCTGGAGGGCTGGATCGACGATTACGACGCCAAGCTCCCTGCCTTGAATAGCTTCATACTTCCCGGAGGAACGGAGGCGGCGGCCAGGCTTCACCTCTGCCGCACTGTGTGCCGCCGCGCCGAGAGGGCCCTGGTCGCGTTGCAGGGCCGTGAAACGCTACGCCAGGAGAACCTGGTATACCTGAACAGGCTATCCGACCTGCTTTTCGTGCTGGCCAGATATGTCAACCACACCCTGGGAGTTCAGGAGAGACCTTGGAGGAAGAATGAGGGGTGATATAGCTAGCCTGCGGTTGACACAAGCGTGGGTTTACATTATCTTTAGCCCGATTATTAAGGTGGGCGAAAGGAGCTTGCCTCATGGATTTTAAGTTCGAGCCAGAGCAAGAGGGATTCCGCGGGGATCTGAGGGAATTCTTCAAGAGGGAGCTCCCCCCAGGCTGGGAAGGCGGGGAGTTTGAGAACGACAACTGGGACCAGGAGCTTGCCATGCGCAAGAAGCTGGTCCAAAAGGGCTGGCTTACCATGGCCTGGCCTGAAGAGTACGGTGGACAGGGCGCCTCTCACATGATGCAGCTCATATTCAATGAGGAGATGGCCTACCACCGCTGCCCGGGCAGAGACCCTTGGGGTATCAGAATGCTGGCGCCTACCCTTATGATCGCGGGCACCGAGGAGCAGAAACGCACGTGGCTTCCCCCCATCGCCAGGGGAGAGGTGCAATGGTGCCAGGGCTACTCTGAACCCGAGTCCGGCTCCGACCTGGCCTCCCTACAGTGTAGGGCCGTCGAGGACGGTGACGACTTCGTTATCAACGGCGCCAAGATTTGGACCTCCAACGCCCACCATGCCGACCACATCTTTGTGTTGGTACGCACGGACACCGAAGCGCCAAAGCACAGAGGCATTAGCTTTCTCCTATGCGACATGAGCACCCCCGGCCTAACCGTCCGCCCTATCATCAACATGGCAGGAGTCCACGGTTTCAACATGGTCACCTTCGACGACGTCAGGGTTCCCAAGGAGAACCTTGTGGGGGAGAAGAACCGCGGCTGGTACGTGGCCGCTACCCTCATGGACTTCGAGCGCTCCGGCGTGGACTATTCCGCCCAGGCTCGCCGCAACCTGGAGGAGCTGGTGGAATACGCCAAGGAGACCAAGCACAACGGACACACCCTGTCCCAGGACCCCCTGGTTCGCCACCGGATGGCAGACATGTTCGTCGAGACGGAGGTCAACCGAATGATCTCCTATGACATCGCCTACATGCAGAGTCAGGGGCAGGTCCCCAACAAAGAGGCCTCCATCGGAAAGCTTCTGGGCACTACGCTGCAGCAGCGCGTAGCGGCCACCGGTGTGTCTCTTCTTGGTATGTACGGGCAGCTGCGCCAGGGCTCCAAATATGAGCGGTTGCATGGCCGGTTTGCCCACCTGAACATGTCAAGCATCTCGGCTACCATAGCTGCCGGCACCTCAGAGATACAGCGCAATATCATCGCCACCAGAGGCTTGGGACTGCCCAGGGACTAGGCTTGGACCTAGGCCGGACAGTGTATTGGGCCTAAAGCCCGCTGCACTCAAGACCCTTTCCAGCGAAGTCGTAGCCGAGCCGCCATCGAGTTATCAGTAAGGGCGATCAAGGAGGAGAGATGGACTTTCGTTTCAGCGCCGAGGAGGAAGCCTTTAGGCAGGAGATAGTGGACTTTGTAGGCCAGGAGTTGCCCTGGGACTGGAAGACCACAGACATCGACGCCGAAGAGCCGGAGTCCCTTACCCTGGTCAAGCAGTTCAAGAAGAAGCTGGCCGATAAGGGGTGGCTGACCATGGCCTGGCCCAAGGAGTACGGGGGACAGGAGGCGCCCCACGTCCAGCAGCTGATATTCAATGAGGAGATGGCCTATCACCGTATTCCCGCCCAGGATAACGGTATTCGCATGCTGGGGCCCATCCTCATGCTTCAAGGTACAGAGGAGCAGAAGAAGGAGTTCCTGCCCAGGATCGCCAAGGCGGACATAGTGTGGGCCCAGGGATACTCGGAGCCGGACGCAGGCTCAGATCTGGCGTCCCTCCAGACCCGGGCCGTGGAAGATGGCGACGACTTTGTCATCAACGGCGCCAAGATCTGGAACGGGGCCCACGGCGGCGCTGAATGGATGTTCATGCTGACCCGGACGGACCCGGATGCCCCCAAGCACCGGGGCATCAGCTTCCTTCTGGCGGATATGAAGACCCCAGGCATAACCGTAAACAAGATCCCCATGATGTGGGGCGCCTATCGCAGCCTGGTCACCTTCGACAATGTCCGCGTACCCCAGCAGAACCTGGTGGGCGAGAAGAACCGGGGCTGGTACGTGGGGGCGGCCCTGCTGGACTTCGAGCGCTCCGGCGTGGACCGTCCAGCCAGGGGCAAGCGGCTTCTGGAGGAGCTGGTCCAGTATTGTAAAGATACCAAGCGAAACGGCAATACTCTTGCCCAGGACCCCATTATTCGCTCAAGGCTTGCCGATATGGCTGTAGAGGTGGAGGCCTGCCGCATGCTCTGCTATACGGTTGCCTGGATGCAGAGCAAGGACCTGATCCCCAATAAGGAGGCCTCCATAACCAAGGCCATGGGCACGGAGATGATGAACAAGCTCTACGGGCTGGGGGTGCAGATAATGGGCCCCTACGGGCAACTGGAGCCGGGCTCCAAGTGGGTGCCCCTCCAGGGGCGCATCGAGAACGGATACCTGCGCTCATTCGCGGGGAAGGTGGCTGCAGGCACCTCCGAGATACAGCGCAACATCATAGCTCAGCGAGGATTAGGACTGCCGAGAGGCTAACGCTGGTGGCCCCGGCCTATACTCCCTAAATAAACTAAACCACTCCACCGGAGGAAGTAGAGATGGACCTTGGTCTGAACGAAAGCCAACAGATGTTGAAGAACAGCGCCAGCGAATTCCTGGAGAAGGAGTGCCCCGCCACCTTAGTCAGGGAGATGGAGGAGGATGAGCGAGGCTTCACTACCGAGCTGTGGCAGAACCTTGCCGACCAGGGATGGCTGGCACTGATCCTGCCTGAGCAGTACGGTGGCGTCGCTCTGGACTTCGTGGACCTCTGCATCCTGCTGGAGGAGATGGGGAGGGCCCTTCTGCCAGGCCCCTTCTTCACCACGGTGCTGATGGGCGGCCTGCCCATTATGAGGCACGGCAGCGATGCTCAGAAACAGGAGTTCCTCCCCAAGATAGCCGAGGGGCAGTTGATCATGACTACGGCCCTCACGGAGCCCAGCGCCCGCTGGGACGCTAGTGGGGTCGAGACCAGGGCCGTGGCCAGCGGCGGCAAATTCACCATCAACGGCACCAAGCTCTTCGTCCCCAACGCCCACGTAGCGGACACCCTGATAGTCGTGGCCCGGACAAGCGACAGCGATGATCCCGAAAAGGGCATCACCTGTTTCCTGGTGCCCCGCACGGCCCAGGGCGTCAGCCAGACCCTACTCAGGACGGTGGCATCGGATAGGCAGTCGGAGGTGGCGCTAGAGAACGTGGTCGTCGACGCCGATGCGGTGCTGGGGAAGGTGGACGAGGGATGGCCCATAATAGCTGAGAACCTGCAGTACGCCGCCATCGCCAAGTGCGCCGAGATGGTGGGTGGGGCACAGAAGGTGCTGGATATGACGGTGGAGTACGCCAAGCAGCGTATCCAGTTCGGCCGGCCCATCGGCAGCTTCCAGGCCGTACAGCATCACTGCGCCAATATGGCCACGCTGGTGGAGGGCTCCAAATACATAACCTATCAGGCCGCCTGGCGCATAGCAGAGGAGTTGCCATCCACCATGGAAGTGGCAATGGCCAAGGCTTGGGTCAGCGACGGGTACCGCCAGGTGTGCGCTCTGGGCCATCAGTGCCACGGGGCCATCGGCTTCACCAAAGAGCACGACCTTCAGCTCTACTCCCGCAGGGCCAAGGCGCAGGAGCTAGCCTTTGGCGACGGCGACTTTCACCGGGAGGTCGTGGCTCAGGCCATCGGCCTTTAACGCCGGGAAAATAGGAGCCCCATGCCCCAAGAGTGCGTCTTCTGCAAAATAGGCCGAGGCGAGGTAAAAAGCGAAATCCTCTACAGTGACGACCGGTGTTTCGCCATCAAGGACATCAATCCCAAGGCGCCGGTCCACGTCCTGGTCATTCCGTACCAGCACTTCACCTACCTCACCTACTTGACCGCTCCCGCTGAGCCTATGGTGGGACACCTATTCATGGTGGCGGAAGAGGTGGCCAAGCGGCAGGGTGTGGGCCACACCGGCTATCGCCTGATCGTCAATCAGGGGGCCAACTCAGGCCAGGAGGTGCCCCACCTGCACCTGCACCTTCTAGGCGGCAAACAGCTTCCGGCTATGGGCTGACGAGCCTGTGCTTGAGGCCCATCCCTACATCCTGACTCGCCTGAGACGCCTGCCCAAGGGCCTCAGGGCCCACATCGAGCGGGTGCGCGCGATAGCCCTTCAACTGGCCGAGAAGCACCGGCTAGACATCGAGCGGGTGGACCTGGCGTCGGCCTCCCACGACCTGGCCCGGGCCACCAGAGGAGACGTCCTTCTCAGCGAGGCACAAAGGTTCGGCCTATCCCTGCACCTCGTGGAGGAGCGTATGCCGATACTGCTCCATGGCCCCGTAGCGACCCAGTGGCTGCAGAGGGAGGACGGCCTGAAAGACGCGGAGGTGCTGCACGCAGTCCACTGGCACTCCACCGCCAGCGGGGGTATGGGGCCCATTTCTAAGGTGGTCTTCCTGGCCGACAAGCTGGACCCGGAGAAGGCCCGGCGCTACCCCTACCAGGGAGAGATAAATAGCCTGGCCTTTGAGGACCTGGATGAGGCCATCCTCCAGTTCCTGACTCATGAGATGGAGCGGTTCCTGGCCGAGGGCGGGCTTATCCACCCTGCCTCCCTGGAGGCCAGAAACGAGCTGCTGGTGGCCAAAAGCGGCTCCAGGCAGCACAGTAGGCGCTTACTAAGTTCGTGGCAATAAAGCCAGCCAACCCTGGAATTAAATGCCCTAGAGTGAGCCTGTCTGCCCTTGACATCACCCATACGGGTATATAGAATGCAAGGGTCTAAAGGAAGACGGTTAGGATGACCAACAGCGTGTAACATATCATCCATGGCTGGAATGCCTTGAGCGGTGGCTTGGGGAAACCCAGCCGCCGTTTTTTTGTACCTTAAAAACTGAATATAGTCTGTCGCAGAAGTCCTTGATCCTTAATGTGGGTCAAGCTAAGTAAGGGTCTGCGGTGGATGCCTTGGGGCCAAGGGCCGAAGAAGGGCGTGGCAAGGCTACGAAAAGCCTCGGTGAGCTGTCTAGCAAGCGTAGCCGGGGATTCCCGAATGGGTAAACCTGTCCTGGTAAAACCGGGACGCCCCGATGTTTCATCGGGGAGGTAAGCAGGGGAACTGAAACATCTAAGTACCTTGAGGAAAATAAATCAACCGAGATTCCCTGAGTAGTGGCGAACGAAAGGGGATCAGCCTAAACCTTAGAGGCTTAACGGTCTGGAGACCTATGTCTATAAGGGGTTGCAAGGCCTACCTGGAGACGCTCCAGCAGCCTCCACTGAGTAAGAAACCCTCTCTCTAGCCGAAGGCGCCTGGAAGGGCCCACCATAGAGGGTGATAGTCCCGTAGTCGAAAGGGTGAGGGCTCAGGGTAGGTTCTTAAGTACCACGGGACACGGGAAATCTTGTGGGAAGCAGGGAGGACCATCTTCCAAGGCTAAATACCCTTGGCCACCGATAGTGAACCAGTACCGTGAGGGAAAGGTGAAAAGTACCCCGGAAGGGGAGTGAAATAGACCTGAAACCGCAGACTTACAAGCCGTGGGAGCCTTGATTCGTCAGGGTGACCGCGTGCCTATTGAAGAATGAGCCGGCGACTTAATCTGGGCAGCGAGGTTAAGGAATTATGTTCCGGAGCCGTAGCGAAAGCGAGTCTGAATAGGACGTTTAGTTGTCTGGATTAGACCCGAAACCGGGTGAGCTACCCATGGCCAGGGTGAAGCGAAGCTAACCCTTCGTGAAGGCCCGAACCCATTAGTGTTGCAAAACTATGGGATGAGCTGTGGGTAGTGGTGAAATGCCTAACGAACCCGGAGATAGCTGGTTCTCCCCGAAATGCATTGAGGTGCAGCCTCAAGATGAGCCTTGTGGAGGTAGAGCTCTGGATGGGCTAGGGGGCGTGAGCTTACCAAACCCAACCAAACTTCAAATGCCACCAGGTGCTCCTTGGGAGTGAGACTACGAGGGATAAGCCCCGTGGTCGAGAGGGAAACAGCCCAGATCACCAGCTAAGGTCCCCAAGTGCGAGCTAAGTGTGAAAGGAAGTAGGACCGCTAAAACAGCCAGGAGGTTGGCTCAGAAGCAGCCATCCTTTAAAGAGTGCGTAATAGCTCACTGGTCGAGGGGTCCTGCGCCGAAAATGTAACGGGGCTCAAGCTCGCCACCGAAGCTGTGGCTCCGATGAGCGCAAGCGTATTCGGAGGGTAGGGGAGCGTTGTCAGGGCAGTGAAGTTCCGATGTAAGTCTGGATGGAGCGCTGACAAGTGAGAATGCCGGCATGAGTAGCGACAACCCCGGTGGGAATCCGGGGCACCGGAAGCCCAAGGTTTCCTACGCAACGATGATCGACGTAGGGTAAGTCGGGCCTAAGCCGTAGCGCAGAAGCGAAGGCGATGGACAACGGGTCAAGATTCCCGTACCGCCGCTACACCGTTTTAAGGCAAAGGGGGGACACGGAAAGGCATGTGGAGCGTGCCCATTGGACATGGTGCGTCCTCCCCCGTAGGCCAAGGCGAGGTAGGCAAATCCGCCCCGCCGTTATGAGCCGAGAGGGGAGGGAATTCTAGGGTTATCTCTGGGAGACTCCACGGGACCTAGGCCGTCAAGAAAAGCCTCGTTGCTAGGGGTAGAGGCGACCGTACCGCAAACCGACACAGGTGGGCTGGGGTAGAACCCTAAGGTGAACGAGAGAACCCTCGTTAAGGAACTCGGCAATTTGGCCCCGTAACTTTGGAAGAAGGGGTGCCTGCGGGGTGAAGGGACTTGCTCCCGAAGCCCCTGCAGGTCGCAGTGAAGAGGCTCAGGCGACTGTTTAACAAAAACACAGGTCTCTGCTAAGCCGAAAGGCGATGTATAGGGGCTGACGCCTGCCCAGTGCCGGAAGGTTAAGGGGACGGGTCAGTCCCCCGACAAGTCGGGGGATGAAGCTCGGAACTGAAGCCCCGGTGAACGGCGGCCGTAACTATAACGGTCCTAAGGTAGCGAAATCCCTTGTCGGGTAAGTTCCGACCCGCACGAAAGGCGTAACGACCTGAGCGCTGTCTCAACGAGGGGCTCGGTGAAATTGCAGGGCCAGTGAAGATGCTGGCTACCCGCGACAGGACAAAAAGACCCCGTGGAGCTTTACTACAGCTTGGCACTGGACTGGGCTCAGAGATGTGTAGCATAGGCGGGAGGCTAGGAAACCCCCACGCTAGTGGGGGTGGAGCCGCCACTGAAATACCGCTCTTCCCTGATTCTGGCCCTAACCCCGTACAACCGGGGGACCCTGTCAGGTGGGTAGTTTGACTGGGGCGGTCGCCTCCTAAAAGGTAACGGAGGCGCCCAAAGGTCCCCTCCAGGTGGATGGAAATCACCTATAGAGTGCATTGGCATAAGGGGGCTTGACTGTGAGACCTACAAGTCGAGCAGAGACGAAAGTCGGGCAAAGTGATCCTACGGTTCCGTATGGAAGGGCCGTGGCTTATCGGACAAAAGCTACCCCGGGGATAACAGGCTGATCTCGCCCAAGAGTTCACATCGACGGCGAGGTTTGGCACCTCGATGTCGGCTCGTCGCATCCTGGGGCTGAAGAAGGTCCCAAGGGTCCGGCTGTTCGCCGGTTAAAGCGGCACGCGAGCTGGGTTCAGAACGTCGTGAGACAGTTCGGTCTCTATCCGTCGTGGGCGCAGGAGATTTGAGGGAGGCTTTCCCTAGTACGAGAGGACCGGGAAGGACAGACCTCTGGTGTGCCGGTTGTTCCGCCAGGAGCATCGCCGGGTAGCCATGTCTGGTGCGGATAAGCGCTGAAAGCATCTAAGTGCGAAGCCCTACCCAAGATTAGATCTCCCATTCCGTAAGGAAGTAAGGTCCCCCCTAGACTAGGGGGTCGATAGGCCGCAGGTGTAAGTCCCGTAAGGGATTCAGCTAAGCGGTACTAATGGACCGAGGGCTTGACCCACATTAAGGACCAAGGACTAAAACAGACTATATTCAGGCGCGAGTCCCCTAAGAGGGGAACGCGCAATAGCGCGGGGTGGAGCAGTGGCAGCTCGTTGGGCTCATAACCCAAAGGTCGTAGGTTCGAATCCTACCCCCGCTACCAATAAAACGAGAGGGCGCCCCGAAAGTGGTCGGGGCGCCCTCTTTTGCCGGTGCCGGCGGTCGGCATGAATGCCGAGCCGCAATTTCGGTAATGCCTCACTTTGAATCTGACAGTCCCTTGACAGCCTCCGACCTATTGTGTATGGGAATGATATACCTGTTGAACCCGAACCCCCCGCATGTGACTAACGCTAGCGCATGTGCTACTATTAGAGTATCAAATAAGGACGGGGAGTTGCCCAGATGTACGAGTACAAGGTCATATCCCACATGACGCATCGAGGGCTGGAGAAGGAGTTGAACGAGCTCGCCGCAGATGGCTGGCGCGTTGTGACGAATTGGCATGCCAACGTGATCGTCCTTGAGCGGGCGAAGAAGTGACTCGGGTTAGGAGATTTTGATAAGGAGGCTGACAATGCCAAGAGGACCAAACGGAGAAAAACGACCTCGCGACACGGTGGGCTGCGCCGTCCACGTGATGAAGATAGCCACCGGGGAGATCGAGGAGGACCTGCCGAAGAACCGGGAGGGCAAGGCGAACGGCGGCAAGGCTAGGGCTGCGTCCATGACACCGGAGGAGCGGAAGGAGCAGGCGGAGAAGGCGGCAGCGGTCCGGTGGGGTTAATGGATACGCATGTTTTTGTTGGCCATAGTCCGATCACGGCTAGGTGTTGGCTTGGTATTGGGTGTGGTCCAACTAATCGTAGCAGGGATTCTTCTAACTATCCATGAGCATCGCGAGGGAGATTCAACTACATTAGGCGCTGTCCTTGCCGTTTGGCAAGGATTGGCCCCTTTTGTAATCGTCACTACGGCTGTGACGGTTACCATTGTAGAAGGAGGAACTATGTTTAACAGAGAATGGGGCAAGAAACACCGGGAAGCAGGAAAGCAGGAAAATGCTAAGGAATGGCAGGCTGCCATAGACCGGACGGATTTGACGACTGAGCAAAAGGCCAAGATCATAAAAGAGTTGGAAGCCGAGCGCGAGGAGAGGAAAAAAGAACCTGCATAACCTTGGCTTAGTATAGCTTGGGAAAAAGCCCCGGACTGAACATCCGGGGCTTTTTCGTGCCTGAAATCCTTGACTTCTGCTGGTAATATGATATACTTTGAATATGAACAAACTACCGGTTGCCAAGCGGGCTCAGATACTCAACATGCTGGTAGAGGGCTCCTCGATGCGGTCCATAACCCGTGTCATCGGCGTGTCCCTGAACACTGTGACCCGGCTTTTGGTGGAGGCCGGGGAAGCCTGCGCCGACTATCACGACAAAGCCGTTCGAGACGTTCCGGCCAGCCGGGTTGAGTGTGACGAGATATGGAGCTTCTGCTATGCCAAGGCCAAGAACGTAGGCCATGCAACGGCGGCTCCTGGAGGAGCTGGCGACGTTTGGACTTGGACGGGCATAGATCGGGACTCCAAGCTGCTAATCTCCTGGACCGTCAGCCCAGGGCGCGGCTCCGAGTATGCCATTGACCTAATGGACGATCTGCGATCCCGGCTAGCGAACCGTGTTCAGTTAACTACGGACGGCCATAGGGCGTACCTGGAAGCCGTGGAGGGGGCCTTCGGTGGAGACGTGGACTATGCACAACTCGTGAAGGTTTATGGGCCTGCTTCGGGGCCAGAGGCGCAACGGCGGTACAGCCCGGCGGAGTGCATAGGTGCCACCAAGATGCCGATTGTGGGCCTTCCTGACCCAGCTTCAATCAGCACGTCGATAGTGGAGCGGCACAACCTGACTACCCGCATGTCGGTCAGAAGGTTCACCCGGCTGACCAATGCCTTCTCCAAGAAGATTGAGAACCACTGCCACGCTGCGGCTCTCTACGCAGTATGGTACAATTTCTGTAGGCCGCACAAGACCCTGAAAGGCGATACGCCGGCCATGGCCGCGGGGCTGACGGAAAGGAAACATAGCCTTGGCTGGATTGTTGGGTTGATCGACGAGCGAGCCCCAGAGCCAGGGCCTCGGGGCCCATACAAGCCCCGAAATTCAAAGTGAGGCATTACCGCAATTTCCACTCCCTTGACACCCCCACACCATAGGCGTATGCTTCTTTATAAGAACATATGTATTAACTGTATCCGCCTGATGACCTGCCTCACAGGAAGGTGCAGGGAACCCCCTGCCGGGGGTTAAAGGGGGTGTCCCCCTTTAACTAAAACATATCTGGGGCGGTTGGATGGGAAACACCAGGCTTGCCTTTATCGTAGACAAATGACCCGCCGCATATTCCACATAGACCTGGACGCCTTCTTCGTGGCCGTGGAGCGAGCCCTGGATCCCTCCCTGGAAGGGAAGCCCGTGGCCGTGGGGGGCGAGGCCGGACAGCGGGGCGTGGTCACCTGCGCCTCCTACGAGGCCAGGCCCTACGGCCTAAGGGCCGGCATGCCCCTGGCCCAGGCCCAACGCCTCTGCCCTCACGCCATCTTCATCCCCGGGCGCTTCCGGCACTACCAGGAGGTGTCGCAGCAGTTCATGGACATCCTGGCCCAGTACACCCCCTTCGTGGAGCCCCTGGGCATCGACGAGGCCTTCCTGGACATGACGGGCTTCGAGTCCCTCTACGGCCCCCTGGAGAGCGCGGCCCGAAGGATCAAGGAGCAGGTGCGCAGAGAGCTACGCATCACAGCCTCTATAGGCATAGCCTCCTCCAAGGTGGTGGCCAAGGTGGCCTCGGACCGCTGCAAGCCCGACGGCCTCCTGGAGATACCCCCCGGCGAGGACGCCAGGTTCATCGCGCCGTTGCCCATACAGGAGCTTCCCGGCATCGGTGAGAAGGTGGGCAAAAAGCTGGAGGCCAGCGGCGTCAGCACCGTGGGGCAAGTGGCGGCTCTGCATCCCACCGAGCTGCGCAGGATGTTCGGGGCCTGGGGAGACCTGCTACACCTGTGGGCAAGGGGCCAGGACCACAGCCCCGTATCGCCCCTGGCCCCGGCCAAGTCCATCAGCCGCGAGACCACCTTCGAGCGGGACACTCTTGACATGGAGGTGGTCCGGGGCATGCTGCGCTACCTGAGTGAGCGAGTGGGTTACGCCCTGCGCATGGAGGGGAAGCTGACTCGGTGCGTCTCTCTGAAGCTACGCTACGCCGACTTCTCCACCATCACTCGGCAACAAACCCTCAAGAGGCCCTCGGACACCGACGAGGCCATCTTCGACGCCATCCAGCAACTGCTGTCCAAGGCCCTGAAGGAGCGAAGGGAGAAGGTGCGGCTTATAGGGGTGGGCGTCTCCAACCTGATACCCTCGGAAGGTCAGCTAGCTCTGCTACGGACCCAGGGGCTCAAGGACCAGGACTTGTCGCGGGCCATGGACACCATACGCGAGAAGTATGGCTTCAACTCGGTACAGCGTGGCCTCACCTTTGCTCTGAGAGGCCACTTCCCCCAGGAGCATGGCCACTTCATCCTGAAGACCGCCTCGCTTTCACGGTAGAGGCACACTCGCCTCGCCAGGGTCTTCCGCTGGTGGTTCGACAGGCGCAGGGCGAACGGGGTGCCTTTCGCTGGGCTACAATAGCCCTTCCTTGACGCTCGCAGGGCCCCATGCTACAGTCGAAAAGGTTTCCTCGCACCAATTCCCCGGGAGTCGCCTCTACTTGGTAACAGAGCTAGTCCAGAAAATGCTGGATGGAAACCGCCGGGCCCTGGCCCAGCTTATCACCCTTCTGGAGCAATCCCCCGACCAGACAGCAGAGACCATGAAGGCGGTCCACCCATACACTGGGCGGGCCTACTGCGTCGGAGTGACGGGTCCCCCCGGCGCGGGTAAGAGCACTCTGGTAGATGGGCTGGTCCGGCACATCCGTAAGAAGGACCTCAGCGTCGGCATACTGGCCGTCGATCCCACCAGCCCCTTTAGCGGCGGCGCCTTGTTGGGGGACCGCGTTAGGATGCAGCGCCACTACCTGGACGACGGGGTGTACATCCGCAGCATGGCCTCCAGAGGCGTCCATGGTGGGGTCTCTCCCGTGACCAGGGAAGCCGTCAGGCTCCTGGACGCCTTCGGCAAGGAGTTGGTCATAGTGGAGACCGTGGGCGTCGGGCAGACGGAGCTGGATGTAATGGACGTCGCCGACACGGTGGTAGTAGTCCTTGTCCCAGAGGTAGGGGATACGGTGCAGACCATGAAGGCGGGCCTCCTGGAGATCGCGGACATCCTTGTTGTGAACAAGGCCGACCGCGAAGGGGCAGGCCGGTTGGTGGCCAACCTCAAGGACGCCCTCAGCCTGGCCGACAAAGAAGCCTGGTGGAGACCTCCCATAGTATCCACGCAGGCCCACAAAGGGGAGGGAGTCGAGGAGCTGTACGGGGCGATCGAAAAGCACCGAGCAACCATGGAGGAGACCTCTCGCCTGAGCCAGCGAAGAGGCCTCCGCTGGCGGAAGGAGCTGATGGGCTGCGTGGAGGCCTGGTTTAAAGACAAACTCTGGGATAGTTTGCAGCCTAAGGGCGACATGGGCGGCCTGGTACAGCGGGTTGAAAAGGGGGAGATAGACCCCTACTCGGCGGCGAAAGAGGTCATAGAACCCCTGAATCAGGCCTCCGTTGAGATGCCCGAAACCAAACCCTAATGCTATAATTCATACGTTGTCCCCTGTTTTGCACTGCCCAGTAGCTCAGCTGGTAGAGCGGTCGGCTGTTAACCGATTGGTCGCAGGTTCGAGTCCTGCCTGGGCAGCCAATGTTTATTCGCAGGAAAACTAAGGTGTATTTCGTCTATGCCTTACAGAACGCGGAGGGGAGGCCTTACATTGGTTTCACCTCTGATCTCGATAAGCGCGCGCGCCAGCATCAAGAAGGCGAGGCTGGCTGGACCCACACCCGAGGGCCGTGGACCCTTGTGTATCATGAGACTTATACCGACCGCTCAGAGGCCTTGAGAAGGGAACGGAATTTAAAGCGTGGCAGAACAAATCTGGAACTACGACAACGTCTGGTTAGGTCCATCCTTCCCAGGAAGGATCGCAGGTTCGAGTCCTGCCTGGGCAACGCGCATCTCCACAACGTTGGGCAGAACGATGTTGATCACACCAGCTACGGCGTGAAGAGCTATCGCTTGCGAGCGAGCGCGACGACCGGAATCTTGCGCGTGGTCTTCTTCTCGTACTCGGCAAACCCTGGATAGAGAGCAGCCTGCTTGGCGTAAATATCGTCGCGCTCCTTGCCGGTGATAACCGTCGCCTTGGCCGGGAACGTCTCAGTGCCCACCTCTACCGCTACTTCAGGGTCTGCGACGAGGTTATGATACCAGTCGGGGTTCGTCGGGGCGCCGCCTTTGGAAGCGAACACAAACATGCGATCGCCGTTGGGCAAGTACATCATCGGATTTACCCGAGTCTTGCCCGACTTTGCTCCCTTGGTCGTCAGTAGCAGCAATGGCGCGCCTTCGAACATTCCACCTACCTTGCCCCGATGCTCTCGGAATTCCTTTATTATCTCACTGTTCCAGTCGTTTGGTGCAGTCATGCGTTTACCTCTCCTTTCATTGTTACTGATTATTTTGATGCAACTTATCTACAAGTAGGTTCTAATTAAAGATTAGTATAATAGCTCACACTTGTCAAGTCCCTTACTTTTTGTTAGACTCTGGTTGGGCAAGAGCTTAGCTCTGAGGTAACGCTTATGGAATTGCATGAAACCTGCTCGCCTGGCCTGGAAGCAGCAATGGGCGTGTTGGGGAAAAAATGGACGGGGTTGATTCTCAGAGCTTTGATGGACGGACCTCGGCGATTCACCGAGATTTCTGGTTATGTGCCAGGTCTCAGTGACCGATTGCTCTCGCAGAGGCTTCAAGAGCTTGAGACAGCAAAAATCGTGGACCGGCGCGTGTACAACCAGCGACCGGTGCTAGTTGAGTATGACCTGACCGATAAGGGGCGAGACTTGCGTCATGTGTTTGAGGCCATTCAGGCCTGGAGCGATCGCTGGGAATCGGTAGAAACGACAGCTCATTGAAATCGGCCTGACCCGAACCAGCTGACCACTATCCTAGCGGTGAACCTATGAGCTTGGAAAAGACGCAGATTCCGGCCAAAGCGGGCCTGGTCCGAAGAATTGTTTGGCCCTAGAATTCAGGGCGATGTTACTAAGCGTTCGAACAAATACCCTTGGGGGGAGCCAATTGTCACAACTCGATAGTGGTTAGCACGCTCAGAGCCGAGCTAGCCATGGTCTTGCGGAAGCAGCTCAAGAAGCACGAGTCGAAGTATGGTATCATCAACATACCTGCTCAAGCCTACGAAGCTATGAACGTCGCGCCGAAGGACTGGTAGGCTCAGCTTAATGGAGCTGCAATAGTGGTGCTGATAGCGGTAATGGTATTTCTGGCTGTGCTAGCGGCAACGGTAGCTGTAGTGAAGCTTGTTTCGTATGGCCTAGCGAAGACGCACCGACAGCCTTCGCCCGATATCACTGACTCGTTGTTCGATGGCCGCTCTGGGCACATTGAACGGTTGGTGGTAGAGCTAAAGTGTAATAACGAACTGTAGCTCAACAAGGCACCCTGCCCTCAACCTCAGCTCCTCGAGACCTCCATGTCAAGCTAACGGCGCTGCTCCTGAGTTACACCTGGATGTTGTCATAAGGAAGGCATGTCTTTCAATATTACAGCAACACGATCCAGGTTTGGAGTGAGGGACGGGACCTTCGGGGAAGATAGGGCTGGCCTAATCCACCGCCACACGGATCTCCTGAATAACGCCATAGGTGCCCATCTCGTTGCCCACACCGACGACCGGCGCTTCGCCGGGGAACCACCGTATCCCGTTCAACACCGCCGGCCCGATCTTCGGCACCACCTCTGCACGTAGCGACGGCTCGATGTCGAAGGGTGCGTAGGCGATGAACGCGGTCGTCAAGTTCCAGGACACGCCCAGCTCCTTGAGGCGCTCATCTAGGGTGTCGACTATCCGGGCAACTTGTTCGCGAGTATCATCGGCCGTCGCTGCCCCCTGTGCCACGCCCATGGCTCCCGCACCGGAGACTATGAAGGTCGGCCGGCTGGTGCTGGAGGGTACGGTATAGGCGAAGGCGACCATAACCTGCTCTGCAGGGGCATGATACGCCGGCGCGATGTTGGTGCGCGCGGTACTCCCAGTGCCGACCTTCCCTCCGTAGAGGCCCCACTCGCTGAGGACCTCCGCGTACTTGACATTGAATTCCGTGAACCCCTCCCTGGTATATGTCCCCGCACAACGGAGCTCGAGCCCGCATAACGCCTGGCGTGGCCGCCCCAGGGCCTTGAGATGCCCGTCTATCAGCTCGTAGCCGCGTCGCCATGGGACCGGGCTTTCGAACGTAGCGCGCACAATCTCATAGCCTGCATCGGCTACCACGCCACTACAGAATGGCGTTCCCCCTGTGCTAGGCAAAAAGCGATAGTTCCCTTCGGGTTTGGCATCTAACATTCCGTCCTCCTTATCGAAACCTTAAGAGGCAATCGATTCTCATGTGGTGACTCGATACGAGATATGCCCAGAAAAGATTATGGAGCGGAAGACGGGATTCGAACCCGCGACCCTCTCCTTGGCAAGGAGATGCTCTACCACTGAGGCACTAATCGATAAAGTGTCCGACCCATCAGCTGCCTTTCCTTGCCATAGGTCTGTCTGAATTGTCCAGCAGGTCTAGTGCCTACCTCCAGATCGAGAATGCGTCGGCATGCCCAGTTCCCGCTGGCGAACGGTACCCAGGAGTCCGGGCCACGAGCTGGTAGTCCAGATGCTCACATGCTGCCGCCGCCGTAACGAAGTTCTTGATCTCTGATGTCCCCATCTGGAGCTTCCACTCCGGCATCGAGGATAGGATCTCCGGG
Source organism: Dehalococcoidia bacterium (assembly GCA_965237935.1). Taxonomy (GTDB): domain Bacteria; phylum Chloroflexota; class Dehalococcoidia; order Lucifugimonadales; family CBDEGW01; genus CBDEGW01. Next base: position 649,369 of record CBDEGW010000003.1, read on the forward strand.
TCCCGCTCCTGGAGTCCCTTGTGTGCCATGTCATCAATCTCCTGGTCGATGATGAAGTGGCTGAATCCTCCCGAGGCGACAATCGCCACGCGACTGTCCGAATCCCAAGCCTCAATAGCTGACCGGAGGGCCCGGCCCAGAGCATAGCACCGCTTGCTTGTCGGCTGATTGGGAGGATAGAACGTATTCTGGAAGATCGGCACTATGGGACGCGGCTTGTTGTCCATAAGCCTTGTAATGACAAAGGCAGGACCGTGGGGAAGCCCTTGTGGCCGGGGCGGAGTCACATTGGGGACCTGGAAGTAGCCAGCAGGGCCGATCTTACCGCCGTATTCGTCCCTAAGGGAATTGAAATGGGCGATGTCAAAACCATCCGTGATCAGGCTGTCAATGAGATGCTTGGCGAGCTTGGAGTCTACAGGTACATCAAGGTCTACGTCTCCGGCCTGCCAGGCCGAAGCCTTCCGGAAGGCGGGAGCATCGTCCGCCAGTTTGCGCGCTCGAATTGGAGCGTTGTCACCCCAATAGATCGCGAAGCAGGGCATGAGGTTGTCAAAGAACCACTCCTCCTGGTCATTACCTATCACAACGACTGTGTCAGGATTCACCTCCGCCAGCGTCTCGCTCAGTTGAGCTATCGCCTTCTGGCAGGTCTCGTGCCGCTCTTTGAATTTCTCCAGGGTCAGCTCCTCTGCGATGGAAGGGTCTGCACGCTGCAGAAGTTCCTCGTATGTGACATACGAACCGTCCCAGGGGGACGCGAGGTTCTTACGTTTCTTGTCGTTCTCACCGATGTCAAACCACAATTCCGGGGGCGTGGCGAGCATAGGTCCGTGAGATGTGCCTAATCCGAGAACTATCTGAGCCATTTGTACCTCCTTATTCCCTCAAGTTTCCCATCCGATTTTTCCCATTTAGCCCGGGACCAGTTAGTCCAATCGGATGAGCCAAGCGTACCCGTGCCACTGATGTCTGTCAACCATCAATTATGAATCCTGAGCGACTGCTATAATCACCCGTTATTCCTTATAATAGGGCGCCTTTCGGGGGCTCGTATTCCACCCCACTTCGCCATGTAATACAATGTGGTTTGCGCAAGAAGCATCGGGCAAAGCTATCGAAAAGAAGGGGGGACCATGACATATACGGCTGGCGAGTCCTATGTCTATATAGGCGGAGAAAAAGGGGGGTTGGTCCGAAAGGTTGCCGGAGATGCCCGGTGGGAGCACCTTACCAGGGGCCTACCTTCGGAAATGGTCGTGGTCCAGGCCGCCGTCCACCCCAGACGTCCTGAGATGGTGCTGGTGGGTACTAGAGGAGATGGAGCGTATCAAAGCCATGATGGAGGGGACAGCTGGAAGCGCGTTGATCTGCCCGAGACAGACCTTGAGGTATGGTCCTTTGCCTTCCATCCTGACGACTCTAACACTCTCTACCTCGGAACAGCGCCACCGAGGATCTACCGCAGCACCGATGCAGGCGATACCTGGCAGTCGCTGCCTATAGTGGTCGACCCCGAAGCGGAGTGCGACATAGGTTCTCCCACTCGTGTAATCGCCATGGCAGTTAACCCAAGCAACGCCAGGGAGATTTATGCCGGGATGGAGGTGGCGGGCATGATACGCAGCCTGGATGGCGGGGAGAGCTGGGAGCCCATCAACAACGGTATGGCGCCGGATGAGGGCCGCGTCGACATTCACGGGGTGGCCATGAGCCCGTCTCTTTCGGATACCGTGTTCATGATCACCCGGATGGGCCCATGGCGAAGTAGTGACCGAGGGGACCACTGGGAGTTCCTTGATCTGAAGCGCTTCTCGCCGATAACTCACACCAGAGATCTTAAGGTAGACCCCCACGACGCCAGCACCTTTTATATGGGGGTTGGTGCGGGAGTATATGGAGATGTCGGGTCTCTAATGCGCAGCCGAGACCTGGGGCAGACCTGGGAGAGGATCGACAAGGGAGTGGAGCCCAACAGTACCGTCAGGGCGGTCTCCGTGAGCCCCCGAGAGCAGTCCCTTGTTTACTGCTGCACCCGCTACGGCCAGGTGTTCGGCACCCACGACGGCGGGGAGACCTGGCAGCAGTACCCCCTGCCCGAATCGGTCACAGAACTGAGAGCGGTAGCCGTTAGCTAGCTGGGGCTCATCCAAAACCTCGTAATCAGTTGACGTTTGACCGACTTTTTGAGCACTGCGCCGCTGATCTCTTTTAGCCGGGCATTATGTCATCTTGTCTTGGCGAATCCTCTGAAGAATGGGGCGGGTGACCATGGGCAAGACATATTTCCCTCAGGAGGAATACGAGGGGAGGTGGAAGGCGGCCTACGCCGAGATGGAGGCCCGGGGTTATGAAACCGCAGTAATCTGGGGGCGCTCCGCAGGTGGATATGAGAGATGCGGGGATGTGCTGTATCTGACCAACTACTACTCCACCCAGTCTGGGCAATCTCTGGACGTGCCGGGGCACCAAAATGCCAAGGCCCACTCCGCGGTGATACTACACAGAAAAGGCGTGCCGGAGCTTCACATGGATATGCCCACCTACGAGATGGCCCAACTCTCTACCGACAGGGTTGAAGGACACCCGGCGGACCCAATCAAGGGCGTCGCCGATGCCATGAAGCATCTAGGAGTCGAAGGTAAGGTGGCGATGGTGGGATCGGACTTCCTGCCCGTCAAGTACGCTAGACAACTTGAGCAGTATACTCCCGCTATCGAGTGGATTCCCGAGGACAACCTTATCCAGACGGTGCGCCAGATCAAAAGCCCCCTTGAACAGGACTTATATCGACGAGCGGGTGAGACAGCGAGCAGAGCGATAAATCGCTTGATGGAAGGACTGATCCACGGCAAGACCGAGGCTGAGGCCGCTGCTGACGCAGCCGCTGAGGTGATCAAAGCCGGTGGCAGGTTTCACATGATACCCGTCTCCCACGGCGACTCCATCCAGTACTTCACTCGGTCGCCCATCGCCGGATTCAGCGAGGACGCCGCACAACCAGGCGACATGGTGCGGGGTTGGTTGTACGGACCTATTTACCAGGGCTACTGGCTCGACCCAGGCCGAACCGCCATTGCCGGTGGCAGGGGCACTCCTGTGCAACGGGAGTTAATCGAAAAGTGCAATGGGATTGTCCATGGGATCATTGAAGCGATTAAGCCGGGCATCCGTGTGAACGAACTTGTTCGCCTGGGGGTGCGCCTTACGGAGGAGGCAGGCGGCGAGGGCAATCGGGTGGCCGATATGTTCCCTCTCTTTGGCCATGGCATCGGTCTTTTCTGGGAGCGGCCGTCCCTACGCATTGGGCTGGAGACTGAAGAGGTGCTCAAGGAAGGGATGGCCTTAGGCATCGAGGCTTTTCTCTTCAAGGCCGGCGTGGGGCTTGCAGGCTACGAGGAGAACATACTGGTGCAGGCGGACGGCCCCGAACTGCTGACCAGTGCACCATCCCTATGGTGGTAATGACCTGTCCCGTTAACCGCCGGGAGAAGTAGAGCCAATGACAAGAATGACCGGAGGAGAAGCCCTTGTAAGATCGCTATATAGCGAGGGTGTTCGTGTTATCTTCGGATTGCCCGGTGAGCAACTGTATTACGCCCTCGAAGCCCTCTACCATGAGCCGGGCATCAGGTTTATCGTCACCCGTCATGAGCAGGGAGCCGCCTACATGGCCGATGGCTTCTCCCGCGCTGGAGGTGGCATCGGCACTCTACTGGTGGTTCCAGGCCCTGGGTTGCTTAACGCATCCTCCGGCATTGGCACCGCCTTCGCCGCCTCATCACCTGTGCTGGTGCTATCCGGCCAGGTAGACCGCGACCTGATCGGGTTCGGGCGCGGAATCCTCCACGAAGTCGTCGACCAGCTGGACTGCATCCGGCCCATCACCAAGTGGGCCCGAAGGGTCTTGGAACCGGCGGAAATACCCGAAGCAATTCACGAAGCCTTCTACCACCTGAAGACCGGTCGCCCCCGCCCCGTGGAAGTGGAGATCCCGCCCGAGACCCTCGCCCAGGAGGCCGACGTGGAGCTCCTGGAGCCGGAGGAGTACCAACCTGCTACAGCCAGCGTAGATGGCATCAGGAAGGCCGCACGAATCCTTGCGGAGGCCGCGAAACCATTGGTATGGGTTGGGGGAGGTGTGATATCGTCAGGCGCCTCCGACGCCCTGCTCAAGGTGGTTGAGCATCTCCAGGCCCCAATAATAACCACCGGGGAGGGCAAAGGGGCCGTCTCGGCCAGACACCATCTGTACCTGGGCACCCTCGGGTATGGCTACGAGCCCCTAGCTCAAGTCATAGACCAGCACGACGTTCTTCTGGCGGTGGGGACCAGGCTGGCGGACCCTCATCTGCTGAGAGGGCAGAAGGTCGTGCAAATCGACGTCGACCCCCAGGAAGTAGGCCGCAACTATCCAGATACACTTGGACTGGTGGGGGACGCCAGGCGTATCCTTGAGGAACTGTACCGCGAGCTGTTGGCCATAGCGCCCCAGAGGCCGGAGCCACGCCCAGAGTTTGAGGCCCTCAAAGCCAGTGTGCTGCAAGCTGGTCGAAGAGTAGAGCCTCAGGAATCCTTTACCGCTGCGATAAGGTCTGCCATTCCTGAAGATGGCATCCTGGTGGCGGGAGAGACTCAGATCGGCTACTACAGTCGCACGAACTACCCTGTTTATTACCCCAAGACCTTCCTTGGCTCCTCCTACTTCGGCAACCTGGGGTTCGCCTTTCCGGTAGCTCTGGGCGCCAAGGTGGCGCAGCCTGACAGAGCGGTAGTGGCCATCTCAGGAGACGGAGGATTCCTTTTCAATTCCCAGGAGCTGGCCACCGCCGTGCAGCATGGGATCAACGCTGTGGTGGTTCTTTTCAACGATAACGCCTATGGCAATGTAATGAGAGCACAGATAACCCGCTTCAACGGTCGTGCTTTTGGTTCTCAACTGCGCAATCCCGATTTCGTCAAACTAGCCCAGGCTTACGGCGCCAGAGGTGTTCGGGCCCAGGGTCCTGAGGAGCTAGAGGCCGCCTTGAGGGAAGCCCTTGCTGTCCATGCTCCCACCCTAATCGAAGTCCCGGTTGGTATGATGCCTTCGCCCTTTGAGTAGCTGGGCTGTCTGGGACTAAACGATGTCAAGAAGAAGATCAATCAGGCTACAACTGTGACTGTCACGAAAGTTCGTAATTTCCTCCTGCTCGGGGAACCATTCTTCTCTGTTCACACAGGCCTTGCGCAAAAAGTCCAACAGCAGACGTTTTCTTTCCCACCCACCCACCCGATATGCCTAATTCCTGAGGGGACACCCCTCAGACTCCCTGGCAGAGAACCAAGGTTCCCTGTACCCTCCTCGGGTTTTTGCGCAAAGCTGTTTACACGTTGAACCCGCCACCGAAAAACCAATATAATGACGCCGATTAGCAAGGCCAGGGGGAGCAACTACACATGGAAGACGTCTCCTTTCGACTGGACGGCAAGGTGGCGATGGTGACCGGAGCCAGCCAGGGTATCGGCAGGGCCCTGGCCCTGGGACTGGCGCAGGCCGGCGCTGCGTTGGCCGTCAGCGACGTCGGCTCCAACGCCGCTGCCGTCGAGGCAGTATGCGGCGAGATCACCAGGTCAGGGGGCACCGCTCGAGGCTACGAGCTGGATGTAACCCAAACGGGCACCATCCAGGGCGTAGTCGACCGGGTGGTGGCGGAGATGGGGCGCATCGACGTCATGGTGAACAACGCCGGGGTAACGGTGCGCAGGCCCTCGCTGGAGGTCACCGAGGCCGACTGGGACCGGGTGCTTAACGTCAACCTGAAGGGCGTCTTCTTCTGCGCCCAGGCAGCGGCCCGCCACATGGTGCCCCAGGACGGCGGGCGGATTATCAACACCGCCTCCCAGTTGGCAATCACGGCGCGAGCGTCCCTCGCCGCCTACTGCGCCAGCAAGGCCGGGGTGCTGAATCTAACGCGCTCCCTGGCCCTGGAGTGGACCGGCAGTGGCATCACCGTCAACGCCATCGGACCCGGCCCGACGGAGACCCCCATGACGCAAAGCTCCCCGCCAGAGTCCGAGGTCCTGCTAATGCAAAGGTCGCCCATCGGTCGACGGCTGCAACCGCAAGACATGGTGGGCGCCGTGGTGTTCCTGGCCAGCCCGGCCGCATCGGCGGTCAACGGCCACCTGCTGCTGGTGGACGCCGGCTGGACCGCCGGGTAAGCGCAATCAACCTCTCCTCCAGGGGGTAGCTATGGAAAACGAGGTTATACTATCGTCCGACTCTCACGTCTTCGAGCCGCCCGACCTGTGGGCCACCAGAATCGATAAGAAGTTCAGGGAGCGAGCGCCCTACATATTGCGGGTGGGAGACCACGACCGCTTGATGGTTGAAGGGGACGAGAAGATAGGAGATATCGGCCTCATCTCTGGGGCGGGCACCCGCTTCGAGACACCGGAAAAGATCACCCACGAAGGGCGCCTGGAGGACGTGGATCGAGGGGGGTACGACCCCGAAGAGCATATAAAAGACATGGAGCTGGACGGCGTGTCGGGCGAGCTCCTGTACCCCTCCCAGGGACTGTTTCTCTTCAAGATTCAAGACCCTGATCTGCTCTCGGCCGTATTCAGGGCCTACAACGACTGGCTGGCCGAGTTCTGCGGCCACTACCCAGACCGCCTGAAGGGCATGGCCCTGGTGAACCTGGACGACGTTCAGGACGGCATCAGAGAGCTGGAGCGGACCGCAAAAATGGGATTGGCCGGGGCCATGCTCACCGAGTGGCCAGGGCCTGGCCTCGAGTACTTTGATCCACGATACGAGCCTTTCTGGGCCGCGGCCCAGGACCTGGGAATGCCTCTGAGCATGCACACCGCCTCGGCACGGGTCGGGGGCCATCGGGTGGGCCTGGACGGCACCGTCCGGGCCGCCACCGCCAGAGCCAACAAGGTCTACTGGGTCATGTCCTCCCTGGCCAACATGATCTACTCCGGCGTCTTCGAGCGTTACCCCAGGCTGAAAGTGGCGATAGTGGAGTTCGAGGTGGCCTGGGCGCCCCATTTCATACGGATGTTGGACTACGGCTACAGGGAGCGGCAGCAGGAAGCGATATATCGCTTCAAGGGCAACGTCCTTCCCAGCGACTTCTTTCGCGACAACGTGTATATCAGCTTGCAGGAGGACGAGGCGGGCATAATGATGCGGCACTTCATAGGGGTGGACAACCTGATGTGGGGCTCCGACTACCCTCACGTGGAGTCCACCTTTCCCAGGTCCCGCGAGATCCTAGACAGAATCCTGGAGGGTGTACCCCAGGAGGAGCGTACCAAGATCGTGGGGGGCAACGCGGCAAGGCTCTACGGCTTCGACCTGGAGCGAATAGCCTACCGCCCATAGTATCGCCAGGGCGCCATACGCCCCTTAGCCCGAATCCACCGAAGGACACCGATGGACGGCGTGAGGACAGCGGAAGGGGGTGGGTGAGGGAGCTACAGGGGAGATGGCCTGGGGTCTTGGGGTAGATGGGAGGCCGGCGGACGGTCTTCAGTCGCCGCACAGGGCCCCTAAGGCCCTATGCGGGAGTTGCGATGCGCGGGATGGCGAGAGGATACGCAGCAGGGGACTCTCGCGACCGGGGTGGCGCGAGATTGCGGGGACGTTGGGTCAGTTGCAGGCTGGCCGTCAGGCCGGGAACGGAATGGCTTGCAGCCGGGCCAAGGCGCGACTGAACTGGGTTTCCCAAGGCCAGCGCCGGGGGAGATGCAAAGTGAGGCGGCGCGCCGAGCGGGTGATCCGTCCCACCAGAGCGAAGACCCGCCGCCTGAGGGTCTTGGTGATCACGGTCCGCTCGCCCAGACCAATCCGCGCCGTCCAGCGGGCCAGGTTATGCGCCATCACCTGGACCGCCAGCCAGGCGCCGTTGGCGGCGAAGCGCGCCGACGGCATGTGGTTCAGCCCGACGCCGTACTTGAGGTCGCGTATGGCGTTCTCGACCTCGGCGTGGCGGCGATGATCGGCCTCCAGTTCCAGCGTCTCCCCATCGCGGTCGGTGATGAAGGCGTGATAGCTGTATCTGGCGAAGAGGGCGAGCTGGGAACCGGGCGTCGGCTTCACCCGCCGGACAATGAGCCGCACCGGCGCGGCGTCCGGCTTGGTCTGGAACGGGGTGTAAGTCGTCTCGGCGACATCGGCGGCACCGTCCATCCAGTAGGGAATGGGAGTCCAGTCCTCCTCTGGTATCGCCTCGATCAGGTCCCGCAGGCTGGCGCGCTGGCGGATGGTGATAGAGAAGCGGACATCCATTTCCCGGCAGGCGGCAACGACAGTGTGGGCGTAGAAGCCGCTGTCGGCCCGCACCGTGAGTTGTCCCCTGGCCCCGCCGTAGCGCACCCGCCCCACCGTCTCACGCAGGAAGTGGGCGGCGCCACGGGCGGTGTTGGCCCGGCCCTCGCGCAGCCGGGACATCAGCACTTCGCCGGTGCCGGCGGCAATGGCCAGCAGTGGGTGATAGCCGCGGGCGCCGGTATAGCCGTGGTGGCGCGCTCCCTCCTTGGCCAGCCCATAGGTCTCGCAGATGGTCGAGTCCAGGTCGATGGTCAGGGGCGAGTCGCCGGGTCCGGCCCCAGCGGCCCAGGCCCGGGCCAACAACTGGCGGCTCACGCGGTCGAGTTGACGGACATGCCCCCACCGGAAGCTGCGCAGGAAGGTCCCCAGGGTGGATGGCGCCTTGACCACGCAGCCTAGAACACCGACCGTCCCACCAGCGCGCAGCGCATCGGCGTCGTCGATGCAGTCGCCGCCTGCCAGCGCGGAAGCGACCAGCGTCAGCATCTTGTCCCCAGTGTTCGCCCGTCCCGGCGCTCCGCCGAGGTCAAGGTGATGGTCGACGAGTTCCCGCAGGCCCAGGTGCCGGGCTAGGGTGGCCGGCAAGAGCAGGCCGGCATTGGCCACCAGGCGATGGTCGTCAAAGAGGATGCGAATACGGTCGGGTTTGTTCTGTGGCAGCATCTATTGGGTGCTCCTTGTTTCCGGGCGGGTTTCTGTTTCAAAACCATTATCCCAGATTCAGAGGAGCACCCTCTGCCTTCTTCAAGGGCTGTCCCCAAGGACGTCCTTCGGTGGATTCGGGTTTACCCTTAGTCGCCGGACGCACATCTTTATGGCTGAGCCATCGGGGTATTCGGCCCCCCACACCTTCTCCGCCAGCAGCCGGTGCGAAGCCACCCTCCCCTCGTTGCGGACAAAGTAGGAGAGCAGCTTCCACTCAGTTGGGGTTAGTGTGACCTCATGCCCGTCGACCAGCAGGCGATACCCCGCAAGATCGACGGAGAGACCTCGGCCATTTGCCACCCACGGGTCGCCCATGAGCTCAGGCATGCGGGTCCGCCGCAGAACGGCCCTGACCCTAGCCAGCAACTCCGTGGGATAGAAGGGCTTCACGATATAGTCGTCGGAGCCCTTCTCCAGGCCCTTGACCCGGTCAACCTCGTCCCCCCTGGCGGATACGATTATTACCGGCACGTCCGAGAACCTGCGGATCTCTCTCAGCACTTCATGGCCATCCACGTCCGGCAGGCCCAGGTCGAGAATGACGATGTCCGGCGCCTCCGTCTCCACCAGGTGCGCCCCATCGGAGCCCTTCTCCGTGGCAACCATCACGATGCCCGGCCAGCGGATGTTGAAGCACATGTGGATGAAGTCCGCTATCTCCGGAGCATCCTCGACCACAAGGACCTTCACACTATACCTCTCAGGCCGCGCACGGAGCCACTTAGGTGCGGCAAAACTTAATCTAAAACATTTCTAAGAAAAATTATAGGTGCGATACTAGCAATTGGTCAATATCATACTCTCCAGCGACGCCAGTCCGCCTCAAAGCGGGCCCTCTTGCGGTGCCCCGGCACGGAGGCAGAGGTCAGGGTTACCTGGGGCGCGCCGGCGGCTAGAAAGCCGCCCATGGCCAGCGCTATCTTGCCCCCGCCATGGTCCACAAAGCAGAAGCCATCGCCGGGGAAACGGGCCTTCTCCGACCCCTGGATCTCCGCCGCCAGATTACGGCCCACCAGCTCCCCTTCGGCTGAGGCGAAGACTCCGGCCTTGGGCAGGGGAGCGCCGTTGGCCATAGGCAGAAAGGTGGCATCACCAACGGCATAGATGCCCGGCTGCTTCGTGGCCAGAGTGGCCGGCTCCACGGGTATCCAGCCGGAGCCATCGGTCAGTCCCGCCTCTCTTATAAGCCCGGAGCTGCCATGGACCGGCACCGTGATCAGCAGGTCGTAGTTTATGCTTTCGCCCGAGAGGAAGGCAGCCCGTCGACCGTCGGGGTCGACCTGCGTCAAGCTCTCGCCGGTATGGACGGTTATGCCTCGACTGGCAAGATAGGCCTTGAAGGCGCCGCTACCCGACGGCCCGAGGATTGCTAAAGGCGATGGCTCTGGGGTAAAGACATGCAGCTCGACCTTCTCTCTCACCCCCCTCTGATGGAAAGCCCAGTCCATGAGCATGGCCGCCTCATAGGGGGCCGGGGGGCACTTGTATGGCAGACGGCTGACGGCGATGACGATTCTGCCCTGGCGAAAGCGCCTCAGCGCATCCCGCAGCCTACGGGCGGTTTCCACATTGTAGAAGGAGTGGGCCTGGGAGGAGCCCGGCACAGCGTCCCAGTCGTACTCCGCGCCCGTGGCCACCACCAGATAGTCGTAGGGCACGGCGCCGGCGATAGTGTGAACGCGTCTCTCTCTTATGTCGATGCCATCTACCTCGGTCTCCCGGTATTCAACACCCCGCTGGAGAAGGGCCCCCAGGGAGCGGGATAGCGGGACGGCAGGGCCAGCGCCCACAATTAAGCTTGGCAGGGAGCCGCACAGGTAGGTACGTCGCTGGCGGTCTACCAGGGTAACGGTGTGCTCTGCCTCCAGCAGCGAGCGCAGTGTACGGGCGGCCGCGGCCCCACCAAAGCCTCCACCCAATACAACGATTCTCTTTCCGGGCATCTTTACCTCCTGGGAAGACCCATGGCGCAGTCACTCCAAGGGTACAGCGGGCCGGCTCCTGGTTCAACGACCCCTGTCTTTACCCCGCTTGCCTAGGGTACAATATCTACCTAGACTCCCGGCGAACATAGCCGCATCCTCGAGCCATAACCTCTCCAGGATAGGAGGTTCCATGCTCAAGAAGCTGGGCAAGATCACAATAGGGACCAGGGAAAAGACTTCGGCGAACGCCAAGGCGCCTCCCGGCCAGTTCCTCACCGAGAAGTTCCCGGTCCTCACCTATGGACCCACTCCCAAGATCGACACCAAGGAGTGGCGGTTCAGAGTCTTTGGCCTTGTGGAAGAGGAGTTGGAATTAGACTGGAAGGAGTTCTTGGCCCTTCCTCAGGTCACTCTCACCGCCGACTTTCACTGCGTCACCCAGTGGTCCCGCCTGGATAACACCTGGCAGGGCATACCTTTCAGCGAGGTCATGAAGCGCATCAAGCCCAAACCCGAGGGCAAGTTCGTCATGGTCCACTGCTACGGGGGATACACCACCAACTTGGAGCTGGAGGCCCTCTTGGAGGAGGACGTCCTCTTCGCCCATACCCACGACGGGAAGCTCCTGCCTGCTGACCACGGCGGCCCACTGCGGCTGGTGGTGCCCAAGCTTTACGGCTGGAAGAGCGCCAAGTGGGTCAACGGCCTGGAGTTCATTGAACACAACGAGGCCGGCTTCTGGGAGATGCGCGGATACAATATGCACGGCGACCCCTGGAAGGAGGAACGCTTCTGGGACGGCCTGGTCCAGTTTTAATAAGGCAGGGTAGGTGGGAATGACCACTAGGCCAAAGGGGAAATCCAACCCCAGGCGTCAGCGCGACCAGGAGTGGCTTGCCCGCATACGGAGCGAGAGCCTGGCCGCATTCATCCCCACCGAGCCGGAGCCGCCACCGGAGCTATTCAGGGCACTAGAGGAGTTCAACGCCGGCGACTTCTTTAGGTGCCATGAGACCCTGGAAGCGCTTTGGCTGAAGGAGGGCTACCCACTGCGTCTCTTCTACCAAGGGCTTCTGAAGGCGGCCGTAGGTTGCCTCCATCTGACCCGGAGAAACCGACATGGAGCCGTCACATCCCTAGAGGGTGGGCTGGAGCTCCTGGAAGGCTTTCCGGATACCTATATGTCGGTGGAGGTAGCCCAACTAAGAGAATCGGCACGCCGCTGCCTGAGGGATATCAAACAGGCCCCAGCAGGGCGGCTTCCGGCCACTCTCCCTTCGCCTTTCCTCAAGATAGACCACCGCCGATAACAGTGGATGCAAAAGGCTGCTAAGTCCATTGACCGCTTGATGGCCTACACCGCCACTGACAGCTGGCGAAAAAGGAAGGGGGCCTCCCATGAGGGAGGCCCCCTTCCGCCCCCGAATTAGCGATCAGGCTGCTTTTCCTCTGCTCTCTCCGGCTGATGCCTTCTCGACTATATCCTGGCCCGCCTTGTGCAGGCCCTCCTGGTAAAGGTCCTCAATGTACCCACAATGCAGGCACTCCTTGTAAGCCCCCCACATATCGGAGGCCATGTGGAGATCGCCGCGGCATCTGGGACAAGCCTTGAAATATAACATCGCTTACCTCCAAATAGGCCCAAAAATAGGCCTTATTACACTAACGAAATAACCCACTTAAATGGATTTATATTAGTTAGACGCCAGTACCCTCAAAAAGGTTCCATTGAGGGGGGATTCGCCTTTATACCCCTTCAGTACGACCTTATATGTTGACACAACACGTATCAAGTTGTACTATATTACCTGATACCCTGTTGTGCAAGGCCCAAGTATCTATATGGACGATAAGAGAAGAGACAGGTACGATTTTGATAGCCCGACTCTGGGACATCCGAGGCGCGTCCGAAGAAGTGGGATTGGATTTCGGCTGACACAAGAGGGCGAAAACCTCCCAATGAGACGCACCCCCCACCAGGAGGAGGGTCAAGAAAGAGACTCCTCCTCACCCACCGACAGAGGCCAGAAGTCAGGCGAAGGCGTGGATGCGGACCCCGAAGTGTATGGCCTCTACATCATCAGTGTGGCGGCGCGGCTGCTGAACATGCATCCCCAGACCCTGCGCAAGTACGAGCGCATTGGCCTGGTTAGACCCTCCCGGACCATCGGTTTTCTGCGCCTTTACTCCGAAGAAGACATAGCAAGGCTTCGTTTGATAAAGCACCTTGTGGAGGACCTACGAATGAACCTGGCGGGAGTCGAGTTCGCCCTGGGGATGGCATACCGCCTCGCCGGTATTAGGAGACAGCTAGAAGAGGCGGCGGAGAAGGACCTGCGCCTCGTCATCGAAGACCGAATCAGGGATCTCTTTAACCTGTTGGACCCCCAGCCTCCTGAACGCCCTTAAGGCGTAGGGGCCTTTCGCGGAACCCCTGTTAGAACGGGGAGGAGTTGCAAGATGCTGGAACCCAGAGAGGAACACGAGGACGCCCGGGAGGAGTCCTCCTCGGATGAGGGGACGCCAGAAACGGAGGAGCAGGCGGATTTGAAAGCGCAAATGGAAGAAGCCCTGCGCGAGAAGGAGCAGTTCCGAAATATGGCCCAACGGGCCCAGGCCGACCTGATGAACTATAAGCGCAGGGTGGAGGAAGAGGAGAAGCCCCAACTGCTCCAGAGCTCCAAGGCTGGACTCATCCTGAAGTTATTGCCCATCATAGACGACTATCGTCGCGCTTTTTCGTACCTGCCTCAGGACGACGTGGACCCGGGGTGGCTCGAGGGCGCGCAGCTCGTACTGCGGAAGCTGGAGACTCTGTTAGAATCGGAGGGTGTTACTCGGATTGAAGCATTGGAAAAGGACTTCGACCCCTGGGAGCATGAGGCCGTCTCCTTCGAGGAGAGCCCATATCACCAGGCAGGTAAAGTGGTGTCGGTCATTAGGGAGGGATACAGGCTCCGGGACAAGGTGCTTAGGCCGGCCCAGGTAACGGTTTCTCAACCCACATCCACAGCGGCCCCGGACGACACCCCGGAGAATGAGGAAACGGAGGTATAGGTGATATGGCAAAAGTTCTAGGCATTGACCTGGGAACAACCAACTCTTGTATGGCGGCGATGGTGTCCGGCGAGCCCACTGTCCTGGAAAACAATGAGGGAGGCCGCACAACCCCATCTATAGTCGCCATCAACCCGAAAACCGGTGAGCGCTACGTAGGTCAGACGGCCAAACGCCAGGCCGTCACCAACCCAGAGAACACCATCTTCTCCATCAAACGTCTCATGGGCCGGACCTTCAAAGAGGAGGTCGTTCAGCGGGATACGGCGCTTATGCCCTATAAGGTGGTGGAGCACTCCAACGGCGATGCCCATGTAATGCTGGGTGACAAGCGCTCCGCCCCAGCGGAGATATCGGCAATGATCCTCCAGAAGATGAAGCAGGATGCCGAGGCCAAGCTGGGGGAGAGTATTACCCAGGCCGTCATAACGGTGCCTGCCTACTTCAACGACAGCCAGCGAAACGCCACAAAGGACGCCGGACGCATCGCCGGCCTGGAGGTGCTGAGAATAATCAACGAGCCCACCGCAGCCTCCCTGGCCTATGGTCTTGAGAAGAAGGGGGACGAGACCATCGCCGTCTATGACTTGGGTGGGGGTACTTTCGATATATCCATCCTCCAACTCGGTGAAGGGGTGTTCGAGGTCAAAGCCACCAGCGGCGACACTCACCTGGGGGGAGACGACTTCGACCAGCGTGTCGTCGACTGGATCGTGGCGGAGTTCAAGCGTGAGCAGGGCATTGACCTGAAGCAGGACCGCATGGCTCTGCAACGGTTGAAGGAGGCGGCGGAAAAGGCCAAGATCGAGCTCTCCAGCGTGATGCAGACGGAGATAAATCTGCCCTTCATTACGGCAGACGCCAGCGGCCCCAAACACCTGGTAATGACCCTTCCACGGTCCAAGCTGGAGCAACTGGTAGAAGACCTGGTCCAGCAGACGGAGGAGCCCTGCAGGAAGGTCCTCTCCGATGCTGGCATGGCCGCCTCTGACATCAACGAGGTGGTCCTGGTGGGTGGCATGACCAGAATGCCCTCGGTATTGGAGAAGGTAAAGGGAATTTTCGGCAAGGAGCCTCATAAGGGTGTAAACCCCGACGAGGTGGTAGCCATCGGCGCCGCAATTCAGGCCGGAGTCCTCACGGGCGAGAGCCGCGACATACTCCTTCTGGATGTAACCCCTCTCACTCTGGGAATCGAGACCTTGGGAGGCGTGGCCACAGCTCTCATAAAGTCCAACACCACCATTCCCACCTCCAAGACCGAGACCTTTACCACCGCAGCGGACGGCCAGGCCGGCGTTGAAGTCCACGTCGTTCAGGGCGAGAGGCCCATGGCAACCGAGAACAAGTCCATTGGGCGCTTCATTCTGGACGGCCTGTTGCCTGCCCCACGAGGAGTCCCACAGATCGATGTGTCCTTTGACATAGACGCCAATGGCATCCTGAATGTGTCGGCCAGAGACAAGGGCACGGGCAAGGAGCAGAGGATCACTATCACCGCCAGCTCCGGCCTCTCCAAGGAAGAAATCGATCGCATGGTCCACGACGCCGAGCTCCATGCGGAAGAGGACATACAGAAGCGTGAAGAGGTGGAGGCCCGCAACATGGCCGATTCCGCAGCCTACGCCGCCGAGAAGCTCATCCGGGAGAACGCCGACAAGATACCCGAAGAGCTGAAGCAGGAGCTAAACGAAAAGGTCATGGCTGTCCGGACGGCGCTACAAGGGTCCGATATAGCCGAAATCAAATCCAACCTTCAGGAGCTTCAAGCCAGCATGCAGAAGGTAGGCACCGCCGTCTATAGCCAGGCGGGAGCAGAGGGTTCAGGCCAGGCCGAGCCCTCCGAACCGCCGGAGGAAACGCCGGAGAACGGTGACTCCGATGGGACCGTGGAGGGGGAGTATCGAGAGGTATAGGCCGGGCAAGGGAGTGAATCCGGCCACGGACTCAAGGAGTAGTACATGATGAGAGAAGTTTCTCCATATAGCAGATAATTGAGCCTTTTTTCACACTAACTTGAGCCAAAAGTGGTTGCACCTTTGAATATAGCTGCTACAATAGAATCAGTAGATACGACAACGCCAGGCTAAAACCGATCTGAAGACCGAGAATTCAGGACAGGCGGTTTATAGATGGGAACATCAAGAGATAATACAGCGTTCCGAGATAGCACAATAGAGGAATATGACGAAGGGCTCGCCCAGAAAGTATATACGCCTATCCAGGACCACTCCCTCGCTTACTTCAAGTCCATGAAAAGCAGAAGGGACTCTTATCTTCAAGAGCCGGATATGGAGGAGACGTTCCTTCGGCTATTGGATAGAGCCCTTTATTCAGCGTATCGAGACTGCGTCGAGTCCGGTGTTGAGGGCGAAGCAAAGGCTGTCTTGAGCGGTGATAGAGCAGACGATTAGGCTATCCTGCCGCCCCGTTTGTCAGCCGTTATACCAGATTTCTTGCGCTTCCATTAGCCCGATTACCTCAACCTACCAGGGAGTCATTGCGCCTCCGTCACCTAGGGTATCTGTGGGCCTGTTGCCCAAACCGGGCCGGCGTCCCATGGAGCTGGCCAAAGACCCCTTCTCCTGCTTTATCGATCATCAAAGGCCGTTTCCATTTGCCCAAAAATATCCGGGGGATGATTAACCCCGGCCAAGGAGGGCGTCTGTGTTGACGCAAGTAGATACCGTACAGCGGCAGTTGGATGACTATGCTGCAATCATTGGTGATGAGGCCATGGAAGAGCTTATCGGTTTTTCCCTTAAGCTAAAGGGGGCTAGAGTCCTGCACATAAACGCCACTTCCTTTGGTGGAGGCGTTGCGGAGCTGCTCTCCTCTGTGGTGCCCCTTACAAACGACCTGGGGCTGTTCGCAGAATGGAAGGTCATTGAAGGCTCCGCAAAATTCTACGACGTCACCAAGGCTATCCACAATGCCCTGCAGGGCCAGGATATTACATTCACCCCTGAGATGTGGCGTGTGTGGAGGTCCTACAACAAGAGAAACGCTGAGCACCTTGAGGGCGAATACGACTTTATAGTCGTGCATGACCCGCAACCCGCCGGGTTACTAGCCTACTCCCGCAAAGCCGGGACCAGACTAAAGGCCAACAAATGGATCTGGCGCTGCCACATAGACCTCACCACGCCTCAGACAGGGGTCTGGCAGGAGTTGAGGAAGTATCTCCCCCTGTATGACGCCTCCGTGTTCACTCTGGGGCGTTTTGCCAACCATGATGTGCCCACCCTTTTGGTTGAGCTGATCCCCCCCGGTATCGATCCGCTAAGCGATAAGAACAGGCCACTGCCTCCCGACGCCACGGAAGCCGTGCTTAATCGCTACGGCGTGGACCCAGCCCGACCCTACATCCTCCAGGCTTCTCGCTTGGACCTGTGGAAGGACCCCATAGGTGTTATTGAAGCGTACAGAGGAGTAAAGCGGGTCTTCCCCCGGGTGCAACTTGTATACCTGGCGGCTGTCGCCGACGACGATCCGGAAGCCTGGGAATACTACGAGCTCACCAAGAGGGAGGCCGGAGACGACCCCGACATACACGTTCTACCCAACGTGGTACATGGAATAGGCGACCTGGAGGTTAACGCCTTTCAGGCCGGCGCCGCCGTTGTGCTTCAGAAGTCCTTGAGGGAGGGATTCGGGCTATCTGTGACCGAAGCATTGTGGAAAGCCCGGCCAGTGGTGGCGGGCCGCGTCGGTGGCATTCCCCTGCAGGTCATTGACGGCGAGACCGGCTTCCTGGTGGACACCCCAGAAGAGTGCGCCGGCAGGGTAATAGAGATCCTTAAAAACGAAGAGTTGGGGCGGCGTCTTGGGGAGGCCGGAAGGGAGCACGTCAGGAAAAACTTCCTTATTACCCGGAACCTCCGGGACTACCTGAAGATGTTCATATCCCTGACCGGCGACCAGAGGATTCCCCGCAACGGGCGAAAGCCCAACCTACCTTAGCCCATGCATAGGGAAGACCAGCCTCTGAATCTCCGAGACGCTCTTCTCCGCGAACTGGCGCACCCGCATCTGGATATCCTGGGAGACGTCCTGCTCCTCTCGGTCCCGCAGCCAATTTAGTCCATATCGCTGCTGGTAGGAGGGTGGAATCTCATCGGGCCAGGTCTCCCCAAGCATAACGCCATAGGCCAGGGTCCAGGCCCGGGCCACCGCCCCCAGGTCGTAGCCTCCTCCACCCAGCGCAAGCCACTTTGGCGCCAGCGAAGGGAAGCGGGACACTATTTGGGCAAAACCCTGTACCGTAAGCGCCAGGTGGGTAATGGGGTCCAGGAAATGGGTGTCTATGCCTAGCTGTGACACCAGCACATCCGGCTTGAAGACCTCAAGCAATGGCGGCACGATCTCATCGAAGGCCCACAGGTAAAGCTCATCGGTGGTGTAGGGGTGTAGAGGAATGTTTACGGCATAACCGCGACCCCTTCCCGTGCCGACCTCCTCCGTGAAACCCGTGCCCGGGAACAGGTACTCTCCCGATTCGTGAAGCGAGACGGTAAGGACGGAGTCGGTATCGTAGAAGGCGTGCTGTACCCCATCACCGTGGTGGCAGTCTATGTCTACGTAGGCCACCCTGGCTCCTCTGGCCACCAGCCACTTTATGGCAACCACGGGATCGTTGAATACGCAGAAGCCGGAGGCATTTCCGGGCATGGCGTGATGGAGGCCCCCGGATATGCTGAAGGCGGAGTCCGCCTTATCATGCCACAGCAGCTCTCCAGCCAATAGAGAAGCGCCGGTGGACCATAGGGCGGTTTCGTACATGCCGGAGTAGATTGGGTTGTCGCCTTGCTGGCTGAAGCCGAAAGGGCCGGGGCTGTATTTGGTCTCGCCGCGGCTCAGGCTCTCCACCGCCTTCACGTACTCCTCCTCATGGAAGGCCATGACCTCCTTTTGCGTGGCCTGTCGCGGACTGACCAGCATCGACGACGGCTTACCGAAGGCGCCATAAGACTCCAGAAGCTCGTAGGCCAACCGCAGACGTGAAGGCACCATGGGGTGGTCCTCTCTCAGGGTATGCCTCGAGAGGAGATCGTCGTATATGAAGGCCGCTCTACTGGCCAAGGGCCACCTCCTTTACCTTGGCCAGCTCTTTAAGCATGTTATGCCAGTGGGTGCCCCGCCAGTATATCTTGTCGCACATAGGGCACTCCATGAACTCCTGCTGGGTGCTGTATACGTAGGGAGGCACTCTGTGCTGGAGCTCACTCTTATGTCTGGGCTCCAGGGGCGCGTTACACTCGATACACAGGGAGAAACCCCTGGAGAAGTCCAGGTCCAAAGCATCCACCACCTGCCGGAGCTGCGACCATATGTCATCGAACTGGATCAGCACGGCACGCACCTGGCCAGAGGTGATGGCCTTTCTCTGGGTAAGAAAGCTGTCTTTGGTCAAGAGGATACGGCCCTGACGCTGGACCTCGACTACCAGCTCTGCGTCGTCGGCCTCCCGCTCCAGGAGGGCATCGTAGCCCATGGCCCGAAGCCACTTGGCCAGACGTCCTACGTTTATGTCAACAATGAACCGATGTTCCACGGCACATCCGGCTTTGCACCTAAAGTCCAACGCTTCTTTCCCACCCACCCACCCGATATGTCTAATTCCTGAGGGGACACCCCTCAGACTCCCTGGCAGAGAACCTAGGTTCCCTGTACTCTCCTAGGGTTTTTGTGCAAAGCTAGCACATCTCTACAGAGCGAGACCAGAGGAAGCACTACCCGCTTAGCCTGGAGAGCACCTGCTCTATACGAGCGTGGCGCTCCTCCAAAGTGACCAGCCTCTCGCGTTCTCGCTCCACCACGTCCTCCGGGGCCTGCTTCAGAAAGTCGCCCCGATCAAGGTTGGTCCGTATCCTATCGATGTTAGCCTGGGCTTCTCCCATCTCCTTCTCTAGCCTGGACCGCTCCTTATCAAGATCCACCAGCCCATGCAGGCGCAAGGTAACGGAAGCCTCTCCCAAGACGGCCGTTACAGTGCCGTGGGAGGGTGAAGGGGAGCCGTCGGAGGCTAGAGTCAAGGTATCGGCATTGGCCAGGGCCCTGATGGTTGGTTCCTCTTCTCCGACCCATGACCCGATGCCCGGCGCATCCAGAACGGCGTCCACGGGCTTCGCCGCTTCTATGCGAAGCTCGGCCCTCAGGTTCCGAATCGCCCGGACTATGGCGATGATCTGCTCCATGTCCCTCTCCGCCTGCGGGTCCACCAGCGACTGATCGCTTTGAGGGTAGGAGGCTATTATCAGGGCTTCGGGTAGATCGCCGCCGTTGGGCAGTTCCCCTTTAAGGCCCTGCCACAGTTCCTCGGTCACGAAGGGCATGAAGGGATGGAGAAGCCGCAGTGTTTTCTCCAGTACATGGACCAGGACCGGCAGCGGGCCTTCCTGATCGTCGGACCTTAGCCTCAGCTTGGCCATCTCGATGTACCAGTCGCAGTATTCGCCCCAGGCGAAGTCGTAAAGCAGTCGTTGAGCCTCGCCAAACTGGAACTGTTCCATTAGGCGGCCCACCTGGGAGGAGACCCTGTTGAGTCTACTGAGAATCCACCTGTCCTGCCTATGGATGGGCCGAGGAGCCACCCAATCCGCGACCCCCTGATCCTGGCCCAAGTTACCCATGACGAACCTGGCGGCGTTCCACAGCTTGTTGACGAAGTTGCGGCTGGCCTCCAGCTTTGATGTGTTCATGCGCTGGTCGTTGCCGGGAGAGGTGCCGGTGGTAAGGGCGAAGCGCAGGGCGTCGGCCCCATACTGGTCTATTATGGCCAGGGGGTCCAGGACGTTGCCGCGGGTCTTGCTCATCTTGGCGCCTTCTACATCCCGGATAAGTCCATGAAGGTACACGGTATGAAAGGGGATGTCTCCAGCGTTCTCCAGGCCCATCATTATCATCCGGGCCACCCAGAAAAAGAGG
The DNA here is from genome assembly GCA_965237935.1 of Dehalococcoidia bacterium. GTDB lineage: Bacteria > Chloroflexota > Dehalococcoidia > Lucifugimonadales > CBDEGW01 > CBDEGW01. Next base: position 670,309 of record CBDEGW010000003.1, read on the forward strand.
ATGTCGTAGCCCGTCTCCATGACGCTGCCGGGGTAGAAGCGCCTCATGTCCTCGGTGTCGTCGGGCCAGCCCAGAGTCGAGTGAGTCCATAGGGCCGAGCTGAACCAGGTGTCCAGCACGTCAGGGTCCTGGTGAACCTCGGGGGAACCGCAACTGGCGCAGGCCGAAGGGTCAACGTCGTCCACGGTCACTTCGCCACAGGCATCGCAGTACCAGACGGGGATCCGATGCCCCCACCAGAGCTGGCGGCTGATACACCAGTCCCGGATATTCTCCATCCAGTTGAGGTACACCTTGATGAAGCGCTCTGGGATGATTCTAACCTTGCCGCTGGTGACGGCCTCGATGGCGGCCCTGGCTATCCCCTCCGAGGGAGACATCTTGACGAACCACTGCTTACTGACCAGGGGCTCCGCTATGGAGTCACATCGCTGGCAGTGGCCCACCGAGTGTTTGTAGGGCTCCAGCTTCTCCAGAAGACCCTGGCTCTCCAGTTCCTCCACAATACGGCGGCGGACCTCAAATCGCTCGATGCCCTGGTAGCGCCCCGCGTTCTCATTCATGGTGCCGTCCAGGTTCATGACGTTGACCAGGGGTAGTCCGTGGCGCTGCCCCAGCTCGAAGTCCACCGGGTCATGTCCGGGGGTGACCTTCAGAGCACCCGTGCCGAACTCCACTCCCACCGCCTCGTCGGCAATTACAGGTATGGGTCGCTCCATGATGGGCAGAAGGACGGTCTTGCCCACGAGGCCCTTGTATCGCGCATCGCCCGGGTTTACGGCTACGGCCGTGTCCCCCAGCATGGTCTCCGGGCGAGTTGTGGCCACGGTTATGGCGCCGTCGCCACCCTCAAGGGGATAGCGTATGTAGAAGAGGTTGCCCTGCTCCTCCTGGTGTTCTACCTCTAGATCAGATAGGGCCGTTGCGCACCGGGGGCACCAGTTGATGATGCGCTCGCCCCGATAGATGAGGCCTTTCCGGTAAAGATTGACGAAGGTGGTGCGCACTGCCCGACTGGGGCCTTGATCCAGGGTAAACTGGTCCCTGGACCAGTCGCAGGAGACGCCTAATCTGTGAAACTGCTCCCCTATAATGCCGCCATATTTCCCGACCCACTCCCAGACCCGCTCCAGGAACTTTTCCCGTCCCAGTTGCTGGCGGGTTAGGCCCTCCTTGGCCAACTCCCTCTCCACTACCACCTGGGTGGCGATGCCGGCATGGTCGGTTCCAGGCAGCCACAGGCAGGGCTCGCCCAGCATCCTGTGCCACCTGGTCATCAGGTCTTCCAGGGCGGCCATCAGGGCATGGCCCAGGTGCAGCTCTCCCGTGACGTTGGGGAGCGGCATGATAATCACGAAGGGCTGTCGGTCCGGGTCCTCCTTTGGGGCGAAGTAGCCGCCGTCCAGCCAGAGCTTATAGATGGGCTCCTCTACGGCCTTGTGGTCGTAGGCCCTGGGTATCTCTTTTCTGGCGCCTCTCTGCAAGGGTCAACTCCATTGGTGGGCAAAGCTCGGCTAAGGATATTCTAGGGAGGGCATCCGCTAGGGTCAATGAGGGGATAGAAAGGCTTCGCAATGACAAAGGCAGCCTTAGCGCGCGAAGCCCCACAGGCAGAACAGTCCTCTAGATGGCAGCAGGGCAGTACGGAATAAAATCTAGCCCCTTGCCAGGCCGCTCACTTCTCTAAAGAGGTTGTCCGGCAGCTCGGCAACATAGTCTTCCGCTTCTACCAGGGAAATGACGTCCGCGTACTTGGAGTTCATATCGAAGAGGTTGATCTTGTGAGTGACCTGACCCCTGTCGAAGGTGCACTCCTCGACGACGCTCACCTTGAAGTTGTAGGAGAAGGCGTCCAGCACCGTGGCCCGCACGCAGCCGCTGGTAGTGGTTCCCCCCACCAGCAGGGTATCGACGTGAAGCTCCGTCAGGTAGCTCATCAGGGTGGTTCCGAAGAAGACGCTGGGCTTCTGCTTGCGGATGACGACTTCGCCTTCTATAGGGGCGATCTCCTCCACGATCTCGTTGCCGCGCTGAGACCTTTCTTCCACGTCTTCCGCTGTCCGCTGGTTCTTGCCTCCCCATCGTCCTGAATCGAGCGCCGTCTGTCTTGGCATACCGGTGCTGAAGAAAACGGGAATGCCCTTATCTCTGGCCGCCTTCAGCAGCTTTTGTATCTGGTAGACCCCCTCCCACCCTTCTTCGCCACAGCTATTCCTGTGGGTCTCAATGGACTTAAGGATGGGCTCCGGCTCTTCGCCGACGAAATTGTAGTTGACGTCTATTACCAGCACGGCAGGCCTGGTGCCGAAACCCTGCCTACCGCCGTAACCCGCCTTGTCGTATACCGCCTTGTCTCGCTCACTAATTACGTCGTCCCATACCGCCATGGTTGCACCTCTCGATTTTGTATAGGCTACCCGCATTATTCTCCCGCAGAGATGACATTGCCAGCTTAGCATAAGAGGGTGGGGCTAACAAGGAGGCGTGACCAAACCGCCTAGGTAGCCACTTAAGGCTTACGCCAGGGTTTGCAAAACTACAACGTCTGGCAGGCCAGAATATTCGTACTGTATTTGAACGATTCTGGTCCAGAGCAACGACACCGCCAAACTTAACGGCAGCTAAGACGGAATGACTTGCGTGGCCTGTTACTGTGACAATGCCTCTGTTAATTTATCTCCCCAGATAGTCAAGAAAGCTATAAACTCGTCGTCATCGTCAGTCTCTGGGGCTTCTGCAAAATTGTTCCAGGCCTCTATTAACTCTGGATCTCCTGTGAAAATGATCGCCGATACAAATTCGTCAAACAGCTCTTGAAGTTGATCATCTGGAAGGTCTTGCGTGACTCCTATGCTAACGTTAATATCTGCCACATCCAGCGCTAAGTATTTGGCCACCGTGTCGATCCTAGCCTGGAGTGCATCGTTGGTAGCCGCAACTTCCTCTATATCGCTTCGGAGAGAGTTGATGTCGCTCTTGTTGGCGTCCACGTCGTCACGGGTCAAAAAGAAGGAGTTCTTCAGGTTATCCACATTAGTGGTTAGCGAACCCAAATCACTTTTGACCTCGCTCCCGTCTGCCTGGACCTTCGTGATGGTGCTTTGCTGAGCAACCGCTCCAGACTTGATGGCACTGACATCCGAGCCCAGGCCTGACAGCTCTCCTTAAGCCAAGGTCAGTTCGCTCTTCAGGCTCTCCGCCTCCGAAGTGACGGTGTCTATGTCTCGTTGGGCCAAGCTCAGAGTGATCTTTAAGACATCCCCGTCACTGGAGAGACCGCTAATGTCGCTCTGTGTGATCGCTTGACTCTTGGACAGGGCCATCTGGGCCTCGCTGAATTGGCCTTCCAGGGCCGATAATTGTTGTGTGAGTGTAGCCAGGTCAGTTTGGGTCTGGGCCAGATTACCTTGTGCCGCCGCCAGCTTATCCTTGGTCTCCCCCAGCGCACTGTTGGAGGCACATGCCCCCGCCACCGCCAGGAAGACCATCAGCACAAAAACTACTGAAGAATAACGCGCCCACCTTGCCATCGGTCACCTCCTTCGCCCGCTTCTTCAAAAGTACAGTACAGGGCGACTTAGTTTACGTGGAACGGAGTATACCCTTCAGCATCTCCCTTGGTCAACATATAAACACTTAGCTCCGAGCTAGTCCTGTGGTCGCTGTTGCTTAGCCCGAATCCACCGAAGGACGTCCTTGGGGACAGCCCTTGAAGAAGGCAGAGGGTGCTCCTCTGAATCTGGGATAATGGTTTTGGAACAGAAACCCGCCCGGAAACAAGGAGCACCCAATAGATGCTGCCACAGAACAAACCCGACCGTATCCGCATCCTCTTTGACGACCATCGCCTGGTGGCCAATGCCGGCCTGCTCCTGCCGGCCACCCTAGCCCGGCACCTGGGCCTGCGGGAACTCGTCGACCATCACCTTGACCTCGGCGGAGCGCCGGGACGGGCGAACACTGGGGACAAGATGCTGACGCTGGTCGCTTCCGCGCTGGCAGGCGGCGACTGCATCGACGACGCCGATGCGCTGCGCGCTGGTGGGACGGTCGGTGTTCTAGGCTGCGTGGTCAAGGCGCCATCCACCCTGGGGACCTTCCTGCGCAGCTTCCGGTGGGGGCATGTCCGTCAACTCGACCGCGTGAGCCGCCAGTTGTTGGCCCGGGCCTGGGCCGCTGGGGCCGGACCCGGCGACTCGCCCCTGACCATCGACCTGGACTCGACCATCTGCGAGACCTATGGACTGGCCAAGGAGGGAGCGCGCCACCACGGCTATACCGGCGCCCGCGGCTATCACCCACTGCTGGCCATTGCCGCCGGCACCGGCGAAGTGCTGATGTCCCGGCTGCGCGAGGGCCGGGCCAACACCGCCCGTGGCGCCGCCCACTTCCTGCGTGAGACGGTGTGGCGGGTGCGCTACGGCGGGGCCAGGGGACAACTCACGGTGCGGGCCGACAGCGGCTTCTACGCCCACACTGTCGTTGCCGCCTGCCGGGAAATGGATGTCCGCTTCTCTATCACCATCCGCCAGCGCGCCAGCCTGCGGGACCTGATCGAGGCGATACCAGAGGAGGACTGGACTCCCATTCCCTACTGGATGGACGGTGCCGCCGATGTCGCCGAGACGACTTACACCCCGTTCCAGACCAAGCCGGACGCCGCGCCGGTGCGGCTCATTGTCCGGCGGGTGAAGCCGACGCCCGGTTCCCAGCTCGCCCTCTTCGCCAGATACAGCTATCACGCCTTCATCACCGACCGCGATGGGGAGACGCTGGAACTGGAGGCCGATCATCGCCGCCACGCCGAGGTCGAGAACGCCATACGCGACCTCAAGTACGGCGTCGGGCTGAACCACATGCCGTCGGCGCGCTTCGCCGCCAACGGCGCCTGGCTGGCGGGCCAGGTGATGGCGCATAACCTGGCCCGCTGGACGGCGCGGATTGGTCTGGGCGAGCGGACCGTGATCACCAAGACCCTCAGGCGGCGGGTCTTCGCTCTGGTGGGACGGATCACCCGCTCGGCGCGCCGCCTCACTTTGCATCTCCCCCGGCGCTGGCCTTGGGAAACCCAGTTCAGTCGCGCCTTGGCCCGGCTGCAAGCCATTCCGTTCCCGGCCTGACGGCCAGCCTGCAACTGACCCAACGTCCCCGCAATCTCGCGCCACCCCGGTCGCGAGAGTCCCCTGCTGCGTATCCTCTCGCCATCCCGCGCATCGCAACTCCCGCATAGGGCCTTAGGGGCCCTGTGCGGCGACTGAAGACCGTCCGCCGGCCTCTCATCTACCCCAAGACCCCAGGCCATCTCCCCTGTAGCTCCCTCACCCACCCCCTTCCGCTGTCCTCACGCCGTCCATCGGTGTCCTTCGGTGGATTCGGGCTTAGGCTCCTGATTATCCCGTTGGGAGCTCTCCCTGCAGCTCGCTGCTTCTTTCCACTCCGAGCCCCCATTCTTCGGGACGAAGGATCTTACCAGCTACGAAAAATTCTTCCTCCCGACACGTCGGGACGAAGAAAAATGAATTTAGGTACAAAGCTCTTCAGACGCCTAAAACCAGCGGACAGGTTGTGCTAAAATGGATTGAGACCCCCTATAGGGGGTTTTGGTTTAGACGGAAAATGCCATGCTGGAGAAGCTTGATTCCATAGAGCAGCGATACCAGGAGATAGAGCGCCTCCTGACCGACATCGCCGTGTCCTCGGATTATGAACGGGTGCAGAGCCTGGCCCAGGAGCGCGCCTCCTACCAACAGGTTATCGCCCTTTATCGCCAGTACCGGAAGGCCACCAGCGATTACGAGGATGCAAAGAGTCTCCTGGACGTCAGAGGAGATGAGGGAATAGCGGCTTTGGCGCGGGAAGAGGTTTCCAGTCTAGAATCCCAGATTCAAGAGTTGGATGCGCAGCTACGGGCTGCCCTGCTGCCCAAAGACCCCTACGACGAGAAGAACGCCATAATGGAGATAAGGGCAGCGGCCGGCGGCGAGGAGGCCAGTCTTTTTGCCTCGGACCTATACCGCATGTACACCCGTTACGCCGCAGTTAAGAAATGGAAGGTTGAGGTCATAGACATCAACGACACGGGCTTGGGAGGTATCAAGGAGGTCGTCTTCCAGGTACGGGGCAAAGGCGCCTACAGCCGCCTCAAGCATGAGAGCGGAGGCCACCGGGTGCAGCGGATACCGGTCACGGAATCCAGCGGCCGCATCCACACCTCTACCGCCACGGTGGCCGTGCTTCCTGAAGCGGAGGAGGTGGACGTGGAGATCAATCCCAATGATTTACGCATAGACATCTTTCATGCCAGCGGTCACGGCGGGCAAAGCGTCCAGAAGGTGGCCACCGCAGTGAGGATCACCCACATACCCACGGGGGTCGTTGCCACTTGCCAGGACGAGAGGTCCCAGCTCCACAACAAGCTGCGGGCCATGGCTGTGCTGAGGTCTCGGATCCTTGACATGGAAATACAGCGGAAGCAGGCGGAGGTGACCGCAAGTCGGCGTTCCCAGGTGGGCACCGGGGAGAGATCGGAGAAGGTACGGACCTACAACTTCCCCCAGGACCGCCTGACAGACCACCGCATTAACCTCACAGCCCACAACCTCCAGGGGATCCTGGACGGGGGACTGGGCGATATCATTGATGCCCTCATCGTTGACCAGCAGGCCCGGAGCATACAAGAGGCCGGAGTATGAAGATACTAGAGCTCTTGGGCCATGGCAGGGGGCTTCTGGCAGGACGGAGAACTACCGACGGCACCCTGGACGCGGAGCTGCTGCTGCGACACGCTCTATCCCTGGACAGGGCCCGCCTCTACGCATCTCTGCAGGATGAGGCCGAAGCGCCTGAAATAGACCTGTTCAACAGCCTGCTGGAGCGACGACTGGATCGAGAACCCCTGCCCTATATCATGGCTCACAGGGAGTTCTACGGCCTCGAATTCACTGTGGACTCACGCGTCCTGATTCCACGACCCGAGACGGAACTGCTGGTAGAGAAGGCTCTGGAGTTTCTGGAGGCCCGGCCCGCAGGAGAGTCGCCGGTCCTGGTAGACGTGGGTACGGGTTGCGGTGCCATCGCCGTTGCGCTAGCCCGCCATCTACCGTCGGCCAGAATCTACGCCACGGATATCTCTAAGGACGTCTTAGAGGTGGCCTGGAACAACTGCCTGGCACACTCAGTGGAGGAGCGAGTCCGGCTGCTGGAGGGCGACCTGCTGGAGCCGCTGCCCGAGGCCGTGGACCTAATCGTGGCCAATCTCCCCTATGTAAGGAGCGGCGACTTCCAAAATCTGCAGGAGGAGCTGCTGTTTGAGCCACGCCTCGCTCTGGATGGAGGGCCCGACGGACTGGACCTTATTCGCAGACTACTAGAGCAGGCACCGGGAGCTTTAAGAGAGGGCGGCGCCATGATACTGGAGATCGACCCTCGGCAGGCGGATGCCGTTACAAGGCTGGTCAGGAGGGCCTTTTCCGGCGCCCATGTATCCGTCGCCCGGGACCTGGCCGGCCTAGACCGCGCGGTTATAGCGAGAAGGGCTAGCTGACGTTCAGCGTACCCTTCATATTGCTAGAGGCCACGTGAAACTTGCAGTGAAATCCGATGGTCCCAGCTTGTTGCGGGGTCACTACAACCGTTGTAACAGTTACGTTATTACCGAAGGGCTGGTCTATACCCAGGTCTGGAACGGTGAAGGTGTGCAAGTTGCCCAAGCCGCTAATTCTGAACTGCACGGGTTCTCCGACCTGCAAATCAATGGTTGTGGGATTGAAGGAACGTCCTTCAATGCGTACCTCTATAATCTTAGCCCCACCGGCTCCGGTGTCGCCTGCGGCAGTGGGTACAGGTGCAGAGTCGCCACCGCCGCCGCAGGCTGTTAGCATAAGTGCACCGAGCAGACCCAATACTAGAATTAACCGTACCTTCACAATGCCACCTCGCCCGATTTGGTAATGGAACCCCGTAATGTATTACGCTAGCAGGTCTCCACACAGATTTGCAATCGGCAGTACAAGAACTCCCCACTCCCACTACACGGCCATGACGACCTTGATGATGTCATCGCTGCGGGTGTCGTACATGTCGTAGGCCTTCTGCAGGTCGTCGAAGGCCATGGTGTGGGTCACCATCCACGAAAGGTCCAGCCTGTCCTGCTCCATCAGCTTCACCGTCTCCCCAATAGACCAGGTGGGGTCCACACTGGTGGCGCTGATGGTGGGTATGACAAGGGGCTGCTTCCGAGTCATCTTGTAGAAGTCCCAAGAGATGACGTCCTCGTGGGGCAACCCGAACAGGACTATCGTTCCCAGCCTTCGGACCAGGTCGAAGCACCGGTTGACGGTCTCTTCGGTTCCCGCGGCCTCGACTACCAGGTCCGCCATGTTTCCGCCCGTCAGGTCGGCCACCGCTTCCTCAACGTTGTCCTTCGCCGGATTGATGGTCTGAGTGGCCCCCTGCTGGCGGGATGTCTCCAGCCGATACTCAAGAGGATCGATGGCAATAACCTGGGCGGCCCCCTGGCGCGCCATCAGGTTGGTAAAGGAGAGGCCGATGGCTCCCTGGCCCTGGATGACGACCGTTTTACCCAGTACGCTGCCCGCACGGGTGCAGGAGTAGAGGACGGTTCCATAGGGCTGGCACATTACCAGCTGCGAAAGGTCGCCGCCATCGGGCAGGGGAATGAGGCGGCTGGCCGGGGCCGCCAGGTACTCCGAGAGGCCGTCGCTACTGGTGGGAAGCACTATTACCCGCTGGCCCCTTTCGTACCCTTCGGCGCGGCTCTCCTCGATGACACCGGCACACTCATGGCAGGGCTTCCCGATGTCGTAGGGGTACTCCTCCTCCACCACCTTACGGTAGGAGCGCATATCGCTGCCGCATATTGAGAGGCGCTGGAGCTTGATAAGCACCTGCCCATCCTGGGGTTCCGGCACGGGTACGTCTTTGAGTTCAAAGGTCTGGGGAGCTGTGAGCTGGGCCGCCTTCATCTGTACCTCCTGCCCTTGGAGATGGGCTGGCTGGAGTGTAGCATCTGAATATAGGGGTTTCAAGGAGGGTATAGTAAGCGACCATTGCTGGGCGACGCACCTCCTAGTACTCAGTCGCGTAAGTTCCCGCAAGCCCGTTCACCCTGAGCCCGTCGAAGGGTGAGCCGCCCGTGGTTCGACAGGCTCATCATGAGCGGCTTTTCATACCGCGTTTTTCCGGAAGGAAGTACTAGTCCAGCGCCGCCACGACATCGATCTCCACTATCCAGCGCGGGTCCACCAGTTTGGAGACCTCCACAAGGGTGCTCACGGGGTAGGCGCCCTCGTAGAAGCGCTGCCGGACCTCGCCCACCTTGGGGTCTCGGGCGGCCTCAATATTAGTTACGTAGTTGACCACCTTAACCACGTTCTTCATGGAGGCGCCCTCGGTCTCAAGCATGTGCTGTATTTTCCCTAGCACGGCCTCCGTCTGTGCCGCCATATCGTTACCCTCCTCCGCAGTAGTCCCTCGGGCCGTGGTGCCGGCGATGAATAGCAGGTTTCCCACTCGCACGGAGTGATGAAAGGCTCCCAGGGGTTGGGGCAGGCTTGGATAGTTGCGACGTGTGATTTCCATGGATGCCTCCTTTCGTACCTAGTGCTTTGTCCGTTATCCTTCCGGTTCGGAAGGATAGCTACGCATTCTTTCCCACCCTCCCACCCAGAAGGTTTCCTCTGGGGGGCACCCCCATCCTTCACAGACACTTCAGGGGTGGGTAGGCAGGGTTGCCGTTGCACTGCGGGGTAACTATAATCGGCGAGAAGATGCAGTTCAAGGCATAAACGGGAGGTGCGATGTGACCGTCAACGGGCGCTGGCGAGAGGCAGCCGGGACCACCTTTGAGACCTACAAAAAGGAGGCCGTGGCCTCCAGAGGCATGGTGACATCCAACCATCCAATGGCCTCGGCGGCGGGCGTCGAAATGCTGGCAATGGGTGGAAACGCCATCGACGCGGCCATAGCCACAGCCTTCGCCCTGACGGTGGTGGAGCCCGCCATGGTGGGTATCTTTGGGGCCGGCTTCGTCAACATGTACGACGCTGCCACAGGAGAATCCATAACCATCGACAACTATGCCGTTGCCCCCAGCAAGGCGGCCCCAGATATGTACACGCCGGTGTCAGACACCTGGCCCGACTACCTGGAGACGGTGGACATGAAGAACCGGATGGGCCACCTGTCGGTAGGGGTGCCCGGGGCCCTCAAGTCCTGGTGTTACGTTGAGGATACGTACGGACGCCTGGGGCTGGAGGCGGTGATACAGCCAGCCATTCGCTACGCCGAGAGGGGTTTCACCGCCAGCCAGTACCTCATCGACCTCATCTCAAACAACGTGGAAACCCTGTCCAGGTTCAAGGCCACGGCGGAGATATTCCTGCCGGGAGGCGGGCCTCCGGTACTGGGCAGGCCCATCGTTCGCAGCGACTACTCAAAGACTCTGCGGCTAGTCTCTCAGAAGGGCTCCGACGTCCTGTACGGCGGCGAGCTGGGCAGGACGGTGGTGGAGGACCTCAAGGGCAACGGGGGCATCCTGTCCATGGATGACCTGCTGGGCTATCAGATTAAGCAGAGGGAGCCTGTGAGGGGAACCTTCAGGGACTACGAAATCGTTTCGGTGGCGCCCACCAGCTCCGGCGGCACCCATATCATCCAGGTCCTGAACATCCTGGAGGAGCTTGACCTGGCCAGCATGGGATACGGGACGGCCCGGTACTTCCACCTGCTGGCGGAGGCCCTGAAAATCGCCTTCGCCGACAGGTTTGAGTACATGGGGGACCCGGACCTGATAGAAGTGCCAGTGGAGGGTCTTATATCCAAGGAGTACGCTGCGCTGAGACGGCAGGAGATAGACCACAGCCACGCCAAGGACTACATGGCGGGCAGGCCCACGGTGTACGCGGGAGAGTCGTCCAACACCACCCACCTGACCACCGCAGACGCCGACGGCAGCATGGTGGCCATGACTCAGACCATTCACTCGGGCTTCGGGTCTCAGGTGACGGTACCAGGCACGGGGATGCTGCTAAACAACACCATGTACCTCTTCGATCCTCACCCAGGGCACCCCAACTCCGTCGCCCCAGGCAAGCGTATGCTCAGCAGCATGTCGCCAACGATGGTCTTGAAAGAGGGCAAGCCCTTTATGGCCCTAGGGACTCCAGGGAGCACCCGCATTTTTGCCGCGGTGCTCCAGGCCATCCTCAACGTCGTGGAGCACGGCATGACCCTTCAGGAGGCGGTGGAGGCGCCACGCGTCTGGACCCAGGGCCAGGAGCTAAACGTGGAAGAGGGAGTGCCTCCCTCAGTGCGAGATGAGCTGGCGGCCATGGGCCACAAGATCGAGGTGGTGCCCAGGGTTGCCGGCGGCATGAACGGGATAATGATGGACGCGGACACCGGCATGCTTCACGGGGCCGCCTGTTGGCGCGCCGACGGCTCGCCGGTGGGCATCGGCGGCGGATGGGCCAAGCCGGGTTTGGTGCCTCGCAGCAACGTTTGAAGTACCTGGTGGTCGCTAGGAGCTCTGCTCCTCCTCATCCCCATCTTTGCCCAGGTCCCGGAGGAACTCCTCCACGGAGGGTGGGAGAGGAGAAGGTTCAGGCCGCTCTTCCAGCGTTGACTCCACATTGTCGTCGTAGTCCTTTTCCAACTGGGCCACCAGCGCCTTGACCACGGGGTCGTTCTCCATCTGGTGGGAGACCCGCTCATACTGACGCTTGCCGCGCCGACTTACCGTCAGTTCCGACGGGAAGTCGTAGAGGGAGCAGAGGACGCTCAGCAGCCGGGCGGCGCCTGTGTGGTCCTCCTCCAGTTGAACGTACTGAGGCAGCCTTACCATCAGCATCATGCTTTCGATATCCATGTCGCCGATGCGATCGGTGACAAGGTTCATGATGGAGGTGGGGCCCTGGTAGGGGGAGCGCCGTCTGGGGATAACCCCTTCCACGCCGGTCAGCGGCTCGCCGTTCAGGGTGCCGGAAACGATCAGGGGCCGCGTATGGGGCACGGCGTCGTACATGCCGCCGATACGACAGTGGCGCTGGATATTCAGGTGTTTCAGCAGGGCGACCACCGACTCTATGTACTCTTCGGCATTAGAGTGGGGCTCCAGCAGATGAAGAAATACGAAGTCGAAATCTCCCTTGCCTTCGGTATAGCGGACGTGGGTGTTGGGGATAATCAACCGACGCTGGCCCTCTTCCTGATAGGTTATGGGCCTGTAGCGGGTGAAGTCGAAGAAGCTACCCGGGTTCGCCAGCTTGCCCAACTCCTTGGCGCCCAGGTGCCTTTCCAGACGGGCCAGGGATAGGGACCCGACGCTCCCGGCATCGATCCAGGGCCTCAGGGAGGCTATGACGTGGGGACTCCTCAGCTCGGGGACCGGTTCTATGAGCTCGAAGCTGCTTAATTTCATGGCAGTATCCTGACAGATAAACCGAATGTATACAATTACCTAGAACCTTTATGTTAACACTTTTTAGCCGGCGTGGAGCGGGGGACGGGACTCGAACCCGCGACAGCCTGCTTGGAAGGCAGGGGCTCTACCACTGAGCTACCCCCGCTCGCCACATTTCGCCCACTAGTATATCATAGTACCCGCACCGTCCATTGCCAGAGGACGGCGCATACATTATGTAGTGTATCAGGCGTGGAGACGAAGAGTAATGACGGAGCTTCTTTGCCATAAGGACAGCTACTTAAGGCAGTTCGACGCCGTGGTAACGGAGGTGAGGGGTAATGCGGTGGTCCTGGACCGCACCGCCTTCTACCCAGGGGGCGGCGGCCAGCCCAGCGATGCCGGTACCTTGAAAACGGGAGATGTGGTTTACCCCGTCACCAAGGTCAGCCGCTCCGGAGGCGAGGTGCTGCACGAGATAGAGGGGCCTCCTCCGCCGGCGGGAGCCAGAGTCGAGGGCGAGATCGACTGGGAGCGGCGTCACCAGCTCATGAGAACCCACACGGCGCTGCACATCCTCTGCGGCGTCATATGGCGGGACTACGGCGCCCAGGTAACGGGCGGCGACATGAAGCCCCTGGAAGCCCGTATGGACTTCGAGCTGGAGAGCATGTCGGCGGACTTTGCCAGGGAGGTTGAGGAGAAGGTGAACCAGGAGGTGGCGGAGACGCGAGACGTCCTGGTGCAGGTCCTTCCGAGGAAGGAGGCCTTTCAGATCCCAAACCTCATTCGCACCAAGATCAACCTTCTGCCGGAGGGCATAGAAGAGGTCAGGATAATAAACATCCAGGGGCTGGACCTCCAGGCCGATGGCGGGACCCACGTGGCTAATACCCGCGAGGTGGGCCACATAAGAGTCGTCAGTCACGAAAGCAAGGGGCGAATCAACAAGCGCCTAAGAATCGCCGTCGACGGGTGAACTCTTATTATCATTTCAATGTAGGGTGCAAGAATCCCCTGCCCTCCAGAATCCCCCTTGCCTCACGTCTCGGCGAGCCATGGCGCAGATTTGCGAAGTAATGGCATACGCCAGGTGAAAAGCGAAGAAGGTGGCCTAATTTGAGCGAGCCGTTTGACGCCTTTGGCCTGGCGTCGGACCTGCTTGTGTGGGAGTTTATATTCCTCACTTTTCTCTCCCTTGGTGTGGGTGTGCTGGGTGGGTTCGTTGGCCTGGCCCTGGGCACCATGCGGCTCCCCGCGCTGCTGTTTCTAGGCATGCCTGCGCCACTGGCGGCGGGTACAAACATCATGGTTAGCACCCTAAGCGCGGCTACCGGCATGGTAAGACACCTCCGCCAGGGCCGAGTGGACCTGCGGGTTGTGGTGGTCATGGGCGTCCCTTCAATGGTTGGTGCGCTCATAGGGGGGCTAACTAGCGGGCGTGTTCCCGAAACGCTACTTATCTCTCTGGCTGGTGGCTTCGTAGCATGGCAGGGCCTAGAGCTCATCGTGCGTGCCCGCAGAGAGGGGCGCCAGCAGGACTCTGAACGCTCAGAATCCTCTAGTCCCTCCGTGACCTTCTCTTCGAGACGGGTGACTGCCGAGGCGGCTGGAATTGGATTGAGCGTCGGGCTGTTGGGCGGCGCCGTGGGGCTCATCCTGGGGAGCATCAGGCTCCCAGCCCTGGTGCGGATTCTGCGCATCGACCCGCGTATCGCGGCGGGAACCAACCTGTTTATCGGCTTCTTGGCAGGCTCTCTAGGCTGGCTGGGCCATGTGACCCGGGGCAACGTGGACTATCCCCTGTTGGTGGGCATGGGCGCCGCGGGAATGGTTGGTACTTACTACGGGGCCAGGCTCACAGATCGCGTAAGCCTCTCTACCCTCGTCCTAACCATGGGGTGGGTCCTGCTGGCCGTCGGCGCGCTGCTGCTGGTGGAGGCGTACCGGCGGGCCGAGTCCTAAGTTGTGTAATTCAGGTATTTCCTATTTATATATGTGATGCGACGATTACTAAGGAGTAGAAACTCAACTCCTGGTTCAACCAGGAGGCCGGTCTACTACGGCTGGTACATTGTAGCCGTGCTTTTCCTGGTGGGCTTCGTCAAAGCTGGCTTCACGGGATTTCTGTTTAGCGTCTTCCTGAAGCCCATGTCGGAGGACTTTGACTGGACTCGCTCGGCCACCGTGGGAGCTGTGACCATAGGCACACTGGGGGCTGCCGTCTTTGGAGCGGTCCTGGGGCCTTACCTGGACAGGTACGGGCCCAGGTTCCTGATTTCGGGGGCGGCGCTGCTCATGGGCGCCTCCGCCATAGCCGTATCAAGGATCAGCTCCCTCTGGACCTTCTACCTCTTCTATTTTGTGGGCAGGGCCATGTCCCAGTCCATCCTGGGCGATGCCCTAACGGCCGCCATTGTGAGCAAATGGTTCATCCGCAGGCGAGGGACCGCTGTGGCCTTAAGCACCATGGGGGTAGCCGTGGGAGGCCTTCTACTGGCGTTGATGGTCCAGGCTATTATCAGCAAATATGGATGGCGTGAGGGGTGGATTGCCCTGGGGCTTCTGGCTTGGGGATTCCTGATTCTGCCGGCCTTACTTTTCTTAAGACGTGCTCCAGAAGACATGGGCCTCTCCCCTGATGGCGCTCCTCGGATTTCGCCAACTCTCACGTCGGAGAGCATTCCTACCATCGCCACCTCCCCAGCGCCTGGAGCAGAAGACACGGAGCATAGCTGGACCCGCAGCGAAGCGGTAAGGACCAAGGCTTACTGGCTATTGGCCACGATACTGGCTTTAAGCACTCTAAACGGAACCGCGGTGACCTTTCATATGGTTCCCTACCTGACAGATATCGGCATCTCCGAGTCCATTGCCGTCGCTGCCCTGGGTACATACGCCATGATGGTGGCTCTTAGCCTGCCCATGTGGGGCTTTGTAGCCGACAGGATGGGGGTCAAGAGCACAGCCCTCCTATGTGCCGCCACGGTCTTTTGCGGTGTGGCGTTGCTGCTCGTCGGCAAGCCTACATTCGTGGCTTTTCTGGCCGCCCTGGCTTTTGGAATAGGTTCGGGAGGGTTCCACTTGACTATGAATCTTGTATGGGCCAGCTACTTCGGGCGGCATTTTCTGGGAGCCATCATGGGCCTGGCCCTGGTCTGCCAATTGGGCGGGAACTCCCTGGGGCCCATAACCACCGCCCTAATTTTCGACCTCCGGGACAGCTACGTTATCGCCTTCGCTGCCGTGCTGGTCCTGCAGGGCCTGGTCTTCGTTATGGTGCTGATAACCAAGCCGCCGGTACCTAAGACGAGCGGCTTACCATCGGCGTGAGGTCTTGCACAAAAAGTCCAACGCTTCTTTCCCACCTACCCGCCCAGAGGTTTTATTCAAAGGGGGACACCCCCCTTCGGCAAGCTCAGGGCAGGCTCTTGAACCCCGACAGGGAACCTGCGTTCCCTGTACCTCCTAGGGTTTTTGTGCAAAGCGTCAGCGTGACTGCACCCTTAACTGTCCAGCCGTCGTAGATACTGCCCCGCTATGTCCAGGCCCACCAGGCCGCTGAAGGCTCCCAGAAGCCTGGCGGTGACGGGGCCAGGTACCTCCTCGTTTCCAATGCGAGACCCGTTTATGCTGGAGACCGGGCAGACGCAGAGGCTGGTGGAGGTGAGGAACACCTCATCGGCGGTGTAGGCGTCGTAGAGATCGATATCTGTCTTCAGCAGCTCCATCCCTAGCTCCCGGGCCAGCTCCACAACAATCTCCCTGCTGACGCCGCCCAGGACGTACATGTCCTGGGGAGTCATCACCGCGCCGTCCTTGACCACGAAGATGTTGCTGCCCGTACCTTCGGCCAGGTTGCCGTTGATGTCCAGCAGCACCCCCCAGGCGTCTGGGTTGGCCGCCTTGGCCTCCATGTCGCCGAGGATAAGGTTAATGTAGTTTTGAGTCTTGGCCCTAGGGCTCTGGGACTGGGGAGGTGTTCTACGCACCGTGGGTGTGATGACCGGAATCCCGTCCCTGTAGTACTTGGCGCGGCTCTCAAAGGGAAGAGGCGTGCACTCAATGACAACTGTGGCATCCGATGCGCCATCGACGCCCCGGCTTACCCTCTGGGTCACCCAGTAATCGTCGTCGGGACCAAGGAGAGGGCGGTTGGCGTCCAGCACCCGCGAAGTCAGCGCCTCCATCCGCTCTTTGGTCATGCCGGGGTCCAGGCGCATGTACTGGCACGACCTGTAGAGGCGGTTGATGTGCTCCTTCAGCTTGAACACCTGCCCCCGGAAGGTCCTGGCGGTGTCGAAGACCGCGTCCCCATACTTGAAACCCCTATCGTGGACGGAGATCTTCGCCTGGCTGTCCGGTACTATCTCTCCGTTCAAATAGATGACCCGTTCCTTTGCCTGAGTGGTGTCTGTCATCTCCTGCCTCCCCTTAATGAAATTTCCTGAAACCTTCCGCTTAACCGGTTGTCTAACTTGAACATCGTTTAAGGCGTAGCGGGAGGGTACTGGTCTATCACCAGGTCCTGTACAAAGGAGACCTTCCGGCCGCTGATTCGGCCTTTCAGCCTGGTTTCCAGGGTAGCCATAATGCCCTCGCCGATTGTGTACCCGTAGGTCCTCTCCATGACGGCATCGGTGCCCAGTAGACTCCTTAGCTCCTGGGTCACGGAGAACTTCAATATATCGATACACCTACCGTCCAGGTCAATAGCGCCGTGAGTAACCGAGGGATTAGCCTCCACAACGCCCTCCTGGGGAAAGGTCCAGTCGAATTCCATCCATGCCTTTCGATGCTGCTCCCAAAGCAGGTCTGTCACGGGACCCAGGCCGGTGATATCCTCCAGGCTACGTACCGGCTCCTGGGCCTCTGTTGCTACCACCTTCCCATCTTTATTGAGGTAATCCTGGGTCAACCTGAACCGTATAGTCCTGCTCTTGTCCCGCACCTCCAGGATTTCAATGGTATCCCTTTCCATCACCGCACTGGGCCCCCCCGCAGGTGAGCCCGATACTTCTCCCTGGAGCGTCCAGGTAGCGCCCGGCAGGATATTGGCGGGTGACGCCGCAGGAAGGGAGCCGGAGGAGGTACAGGACTCCTCCTCAGTGGTACCGGAGCAACCCAGCAATAGGGCTATAAGGGGGAAGAACAGCAAACCAATTAGAGCAAGACCCAAATGGCTCCCTCTTTGACCTACTCCTCTATATTCTTTTGCCAAATTCAGGTTCGCTACGCGTTCTTTTCGTCTTGGAAAGTAGGCCCTTCCTCTCCCTCCCAGCCAACAGAGGGGACATCCGGCCTTGCACAAAAAGTCCAACAGCAGACGTTTTCTTTCCCACCCACCCACCCGATATGTCTAATTCCTGAGGGGACACCCCTCAGACTCCCTGGCAGAGAACCTAGGTTCTCTGCACTCTCCTGGATCTTTTTGTAAGGCTAAGGACAACCTCGAAGAGAAGGCTTTCATAGGCGGAACGGCGACCAAAGGCTTTAGGGAATAGTGTCTATGGCTTCGCTTATTCCAGGTTGTAGAAGCGGGCGCAGTTGTCCCACAGGACCTTGCGTCGGGACTCCGAGGAGAGGTCCAGCTCCATGAACTCGTCTATAGCGTGGGGAAAGGCGCTGTCCAGATGCGGAAAATCGGTGGAGAGCACGATGTTATCGTCGCCTATCAGCCGAATGACCTCCGTTGCCAACTCCTCATCAGGGTCCATGGAGATGAAGCAGTTCCGTAGGAAGTAGTCGCTGGGCCTCATGGAGAGGATAGCGCCCTCCTCCGAGACTCCGTACTTCTCCTGCTGGTCGTCCATGCGCTGGAGCCACCAGGGCAGCCAGCCACAGTTGCCCTCCAGGAAGGCCACCCGCAGCTTTGGGAACCGCTCCAGGACACCGCTGTAAATCATGCCCCCCATGGCGGTCAGGAGCTGGACGGCAAAGCACATACTGTGGGTTAGAGTGCCCCCGGCGGGGTGATTGAAATATTTACGTGTGATGTCCTCCCTGGCCGGAGCGTTGGAGGAACCGTGGACTCCTACGGCCAGTCCCAGGCGTTCGGCCTCGGCCCACAGAGGGTCCACTTCCGGGTCGTAGAGCAGTCGTCCGTCAACGGGCTCCGGGTAAAGGGTAATTCCCACGAATCCCAACTCGGTGGCAGCGCGTCGTGTCTCCTCCACCGCCATTTCGATATTGCGAAGGGGTATCACGGCCGCGCCCTTGAGGCGATCAGGATCGGCCTTGCAGAAGTCGGCCAGCCAGTTGTTGTAAGCTCGAGTCAGGGCAAGGGCAAACTCCGGATCCAGGTCATCTACCCCTATTGCCACCAGCCCGGCGGCACTGCGGTAGAGGACCCCTACGTCCACTCCCTCGATGTCCATAGCCCTGAGAGTGGCGGTGGCATCGAACTCCTGAACAGCGGCCTCCATGTGCTCCGGCGACTCCCTTTTCAGGGTGCGAAGCTTGGCGTTTCGCTTCCGAAAGCGCTCCGTTCCCTCAAAAGGCGGATGGATCAACTCCCCGATGCGCCAGCCGTTGTTGGTGTTGGCCGAATCCGGGACCACTCGCTCGGGCGCTCTGGCCTTGAAGGGCCCATCAAGGTACTTCTCGAAGATGTCCGCTGGCTCCATGACGTGGAGGTCGCTATCCATGACGCGATATCCATTTTTAGCCATTGCTACACCTCGGCGCCGGAATGTTGTTTGCAGGTCTTCTTAATCGGCGGCAAGTGTCCGCCATCTGTACGTAAGAGGCAGCGGGACATCAGTTGGGGCTGTAGCGATTCCGGAACGTTCCCCCGATAAGCCTCTGACGCAGCTCCTCGGTCTCCTTGTGCAGCATGAGAAGCTCCTGATCCAGACGTTTGACCACGGAGGACTCTTCCAAAAGCTTCTGCTTCTCAACTAGACCTATCTGGAGGGTGTCGCCAGCAAAGTAGGAGAGAGTCACGGGATCCTCGGGCACCTTGATTTCGCGGACCCATCCACCTCTAAGGCCGATAATCGCCCGCACGTAATCGACGACGGCGGCGCGGACTGTCTCAATGGTATCGGGAGCGAGCTCCGCCTCATCTTCCTCTCTGGGGAGGAGGTTGACTCTGGCCCGTATGTAGGGACGCTGTTGGGTTATCTCCACTGTGGAGAAGCGTCTCTCCCCCATAGTCATAACGGAAAACTGGCCTCCCTCAACCTCCCGGACCTCGGAGATCTTGGCTATGGTGCCAATATTAAAGGGCTCCGCCCCCCCGCCTACTTCGTTCCCAGACCTTATGAGCACTACCCCAAAGGAGTTGTCGGCGCTCATGCAGTCGCGCAGCATCGTCTTGTACCGCTCCTCGAAGATGCGCAGGGGGAGTCGACTGGTGGGAAACAGGACTGAATTAAGGGGGAACAAAGGAAGCTCTAGCTCTTCCTGCTGCACTTCATTCCTCTTGCGTGAATTTTGAACAGTATACCCGCCAGCCGACAGGCCAACAAGGGCGTTGGGGGCCTTGCACAAAAGTCCAACGCTTCTTTCCCGCCAACCCGCCCAGAGGTATTATCCAAAGGGGGACGCCCCCTTGAACCCCCGACAGGGAACCGAGGTTCCCTGTACCCTCCTAGGAATTTTGTGCAAAGCTGTGTTGGGTATAACTTTACCAGCCGGGCCGCAGGAGGAACCCCATAGTCTCGAAGCCATGGTCGAAGCCAAACACCTCGTCCACCCCAGCGGCGCGAGCTATGACAAAGCTAGTACAATCCACTACGGAGAAGGTCTGATCTGAGTATTTTTCAAACACGCTCCACGCTTCCTCGTGGGTTTGGCGGTTCACCCATTCCACCTCCAGGTAGCCTTCATCCACTGCCCTCTCCAGGATAGTGTGGAACCGGACCGCCGGGAGGTGACCATCGTCGTAGCGAATTCTGGTGAACGTCTCCACCAGCACATAGTTGCTGGTGAGAAGGCGCGTCCTCGTGCCTGAAAGTTGCCTGTAGTATTGAGCGGCGGCTTCGTGATACTGATCGCGGCGCACGGCCATGGCCAACCATGCTCCCGTGTCAACGAAGGTTACCGTCACTACTCCTCTCTCTTGCCGTAGAGGTACTGGTCATGTTTGGCCGATACATCTCTCGGCCCTTCAGGATTAGAGCAGAGGCCTATGAGGTCCAGCAAAGGGTCCACTTCGCTCTTCATCTGTTCCGTGGTCATATATACCTCCAGAGCCTCCCTTATCAGGGCCGCCTCCGACCTACGGGTTCTCTCCGCTAGCCTCTTGAGGCGCTTTTCCTGCTCAACATCTAGGTAAATCTGCTTCCTTTTCATTTCAACATATGATGTATAGTGTATGTGTATACATTATTGAGCAAAGTGGGGGCTCTGTCAAGAGTCTATTCTGCCTTTGTTCAACCCGCAAGAATGGGTATGAAGGGGAAGTCTCACGTTACCGTAGAGGTGCCGCCGTCTATATTGATGGAAACTCCGGTGATATAGCTGCCCATATCGGATGCCAGGAACAGGATCACATTGGCGGCTTCGTGGGACTCACCTATACGGCCGAGAGGCATGTTCCTACCCATATCAGCCCAGTACTCATCCAGTGTGAGGGCGGGATTGTCGCTGGACATCCTGGTGTACCTGCGGGAGGTCTGTCCGCTCTTGATCAGCCCAATGCACACCGTGTTCACCAGGATGTTCTCCGGGGCATACTCCTTGGATAGGGCCTTGGTCAAAGCGATGCCCCCGGCACGGCTGACGGTGCTGGGAAGGGAACGGGCCGCAGGCGTTTTACCTCCAATGGCCGTTACGTTGATGATCCTTCCGCCTCCCTGAGCCCTCATATGAGGTATCGCTTCCCGGCTACAACGTATGGCCGCCATGAGCTTCAGATCCAGGTCCGCAACCCATTCCTCATCGGATACCTCTTCAAAGGACCGCGCCCCCGACCCTCCCGCGTTGTTCACCAGAACATCCAGGCGCCCGTAGGTGCCCAATACCTGGTCAAAAAGGGACTTAACGGCTTCTGGCTTTGTAACATCGGTGGGCACGGCCAGCACTTCACCTTCTGTAGCCGCACGTATCTCGGTAGCGGCATCCTCCAGCACATCGGGGCGACGCGCACATATGGCCACCCGCGCCCCCTCTTCCGACATGCGCAGGGCAGCAGCCTTGCCGATGCCCTCGCTACCTCCAGTTATCAAGGCAACCTTGATTCTCTCGTAAAAAGTCTGTGTAGGTCGAATTAGAACAAACGTACCCACACCTGGGTACAATATACAGTCTCTGTTCCGTACACTACCCCAACATACGGTAGCGCGCAGATGTGCTAAATCGCTGGAACTTCCTCAAAACGGGTTTTTACGAGGGAATCAACCTTGTCTCTTAGACCCAGGTCCATAGCTCCTCCTGTTTAGGTTAACGCGAACCCCGCTGAGACAGCGTCCGATAGTCAGTGTAGGCTGCTCTAGGCAGCGAGTCGTATGGTATCACATCTTGGGATGTCTCCAGCACAACGAACGCCGGATGAGGGCCAGCCAGTCCTTGACGCCCCTGTTCTCTGCTGGTAGCCTACAGCGCAGTCATATTCGCCAAGGAGACCTTAGTGACAGACGCCTCTTATCCTGAGCTTAATCCGCCTAACAGGATTCTTCTGGGACCCGGCCCCAGCAATGTAAACCCACGAGTCCTTCAAGCCATGGCCTCCTCCATTATTGGCTACTTCGACCCCGAGTTCTTCGGGGTCATGGACGGCGTTGCGAATATGCTGCGCCACCTCTTCCAGACCAGTAACGGAATGACCCTGCCTCTTTCAGGAACGGGCTCCGCGGGGATGGAGGCGGGGTTCCTGA
Organism: Dehalococcoidia bacterium; assembly: GCA_965237935.1. Classification (GTDB taxonomy): domain Bacteria; phylum Chloroflexota; class Dehalococcoidia; order Lucifugimonadales; family CBDEGW01; genus CBDEGW01. The sequence continues at coordinate 692,551 of CBDEGW010000003.1, forward strand.
ACCTCCTGGAGCCGGGGGACACCGCCGTTGTAGGCGTCAACGGGTTCTTCGGCGAGCGGATGCTGGAGGTAGGGTCTCGTAGCGGCGCAACGCTGGTGAGCGTGCCTGGAGAGTGGGGTAAGCCCCTGGACGTCTCCGCCGTGGAGAGGGAGATGAAAAAACACTCACGGGTCAAGGTGCTGGCGGTGGTCCACGCCGAGACCTCCACCGGCGTACTGCAGCCTCTGGAGGAGCTATCACGAATAGCCAAGGAGCATGATTCCCTCTTTCTGGTAGATGCAGTAACCTCCCTGGGAGGCTGCCAGGTCTCCGTTGACGAGTGGGGCATCGACTTCTGTTACTCGGCCACTCAAAAGTGCGTAGGCTCGCCTCCGGGCCTCTCCCCCGTCACCGCCAGCGAGAGGGCAATGGAGGTCATTAACAACCGCAAGGAGAAGGTCAGAAGCTGGTACCTGGATACGTCTCTATTGAACGAATACTGGGCGGACTCACGCATGGTGCGGACCTATCATCATACCGCCCCCACCTCCAGCATCTACGCCCTCTACGAGGCTCTGAGATTGGCCCTTCAGGAGGGGCTGGCCAACCGCTTTAAGCGCCACCAGAGGAATGGCGATGCTTTGAGGGCGGGCTTGAAGGCCCTGGGTCTAGAGCTATTGGCGCCCCCGGAGTACCGACTGAACCAGATTACCCCTATTATCATACCCGAAGGCATAGACGACGCCCGGGTGCGTGGAAGACTTCTTAACGAATACAACATCGAGATAGGGGGAGGCTTGGGCCAGCTCAGGGGCAAGACCTGGAGGGTGGGCCTTATGGGCGAGTCGAGCGCCTCCTCCAACGTTTTGAGCCTGCTATCCGCCATGGAGGCCATCCTTCCCCAAGAGGGCTTCGAGGTGCCTCGCGGCGCGGGGGTGGCGGCCGCAAGCATGAGCCTTGCTTCCGAGGCCTAGCCTCCCTTGGCATCCAGCAGGTCCTCTGCGCCGGAGCGCACCCCGCAAAGGCGAGTCGGGGCCTCACTGCGCTTTTTATCCAGATGTCCCATAACTGCTGTCATTCCCCACCCTATCTACCTAGCTTGCGCTATTTTACTTTTGCCATACTTGAAAGTCGGCTCCATTGCCTCTGATTGGGTGAGGTTGCGTCCGTGGAAGAAGATATAACCGAACTCGTAACTCGTCTAATCCTCCAGTTGGCCCTGATTCTGCTGGCTGCCAAGTTGGGCGGCGAGATCAGCGTGAGGTACCTCAAGGTACCCTCGGTACTGGGTGAGCTGGTGGCGGGCGCCATAATCGGCCCCTTCGTCCTCGGTAGTATAGATTTTCCCATCATTGGCGAGGTCTTTGAGGGTATTAGTGAGGGGTCCGTTATCCCAGTTTCAACGGACCTGTGGTTTATTTCTCAGGTCGGGGCGGTGGTGCTTCTCTTCCACGCTGGGTTGGAGACCAACCTGAAGCTGTTCATACGATACGCCGGCCCTGCTACCCTAGTAGCCCTGGGGGGAGTCCTGTTCCCCTTCTTTTTGGGAGCCTACGCCACTGTGCTCTTCGGACACGCTGACAAGATCTCTGACCCACAAGCACTCTTCATGGGTGCCATCATGACGGCCACCTCCATAGGCATAAGCGTTCGGGTACTGAGCGACATCAATCGGCTGGACTCCTCCGAGGGAGTAACGGTGCTGGCAGCCGCCGTTATCGATGACGTTCTGGGGATTCTTATCCTGGCCGTCGTAGTAGGCATTAGCGAATCGGGGAGTGTTGCAGCATCTGATGTAGCCGTAATAGGCGTGAAAGCTGTGGGATTCTGGCTTGGCCTCTCTGCCACAGGGTTTCTACTGGCCAGACATATCTCCAGGTTCTTTGGAGCCTTCCAGGTCTATGGGGCCGGCCTGGCCCTAGCCCTGGCCCTGGCCTTTTTCTCCGCTGGCCTGGCCGAACATTTTGGGCTGGCGATGATTATAGGCGCCTATTCCATTGGCCTGGCCTTATCCGGCAGCGATCTGGCCCACCAACTGGAGGAACCCCTAACAGCCGTTTATAACTTCGTGGTTCCCGTCTTCTTTGTGGTGATGGGAATGATGGTGGACTTCGACACCCTCAAGGCGGTGGTGGGCTTTGGTCTGGTGATAACGGCTCTTGCCATCATTAGTAAGGTAGCGGGCTGCGGCATACCCGCCTTCTTCACAGGATTTAACCGCTGGGGCGCCTGGCGCATCGGCATCGGCATGCTCCCTCGCGGGGAAGTGGCTCTCATCATAGCCGGGATAGGACTGACCAGAGGAGTCATAGAATCAGACCTCTTTGGCGTGTCCATAATGATGACCATTGTGACCACCTTCCTGGCCGCCCTTATTCTGAAGCCATCCTTTCAGAGGGGAGGCTCTGGCCGGCGGACGGAGACCTCTATCCCATAGGTGGTCAGCCAGCTTGCCACGCCCAAAGGCCTCTGCTATATTTGCGGTGATAGTGCCCCTGTAGCTCAGAGGATAGAGCACTGGCCTCCGAAGCCAGGTGCGTGGGTTCGAGTCCCTCCAGGGGTACCATCTACCACACAAAAGACTTGATTTAGCTTTACTGAAGCCTTACAATTCTTACCACAGGTTAAACAGTGTGGTAGAAACCGCGTGGTAAGTGTGGTAAGAATTGGAGGACTGGATGGGCCAGCTAACGGCGAAAATGGTTACCCAGCCTTCCGAACCCGGACGCTACGGCGACGGGAACGGGCTTTACCTGGTGGTAAGTCCGGCTGGCTCCAAAAGCTGGATTCAACGCGTCCAGATCGGCGGCAAGCGGACTGACCGAGGGCTGGGCGGCGTTGCCAAGGTGAGCCTGTCCAACGCCCGGAAGATTGCAGCCGCCAATCTCGCCGCGATCCAGAACGGCAAGAATCCATTTGAGGCCGGCCATGCGCCCGCCCCGGTCAAGGAAACGCCAGCTATCCCGACGTTCGCGGATGCAGCGCGGGCCGTCTACGCCCTGAACCTTGAGGAATGGGGCGCGGCGACCGCGAAACGCTGGTTACGCCGTCTTGAGATTCACACCTTCCCGACGCTGGAGAACAGGGACGTTGCCGAGATAACCCGCGCTGACTTGGCGGACCTGCTGACGCCCCTACGGACTGAGAATCACGAAACGGCGCGGAAGGTGCGGCAAGCGTTGGCCAAGGTGTTCCGCTGGGCACGGGCGCACGATTACCGCATTGACGATCCCGCCGATGATGCCCTGGGCGAACTGGTGAAGAAAGTCAAGCACGTACCGGAGCATCACCAGGCGCTGCCTTACTGCGAAGTGGGCGCGGCCATCAGGAAGGTTCAATTTGGGTATGCCCTGCGGGTGACCGGGCTGGCGTTTGAGTTTCTGGTTTTGACGGCGGCGCGAACGTCTGAGATACGCGGGATGGTATGGGCTGAGGTAGACCTTGAAAACGCCATTTGGGAGATTCCCGCAGACCGGATGAAGGCCAAGCGTAGCCACCGCGTACCGTTGTCTAACCAAGCCATGGTCATCCTGCGGCAAGTCCGGCATATCCCGGACCCGGACGCCGCCGATGATTCGATATTCCAGTTGGTGGAAGTGACGGACGGGCATGTATTCCGGATGCCTACCGGCAAGCCTCTATCTGAAAATTCCCTGTTAGACCGTTGCGAGAAAGACCGGATCGGCGCGACTCCGCACGGATTCAGAACCAGTTTTCGCGGCTGGGCCAAGGCTGAATACGGCGCACGGTTTGAGGCTATCGAACTGGCGTTGGCGCACTCGATAGGAACTTCGGTAACGCAAGCCTATGACCGCGAGGACCTGCTAGAGGAACGCCGCGAGATCATGCAAGCGTGGGCCAGTTTCCTAGACCCCCTACCCTTCTAGCTGGCTACAGCCCACCACTTCGGGCCAGCAGCTCCAGGTAGCCGCGCCCTATCTGCTGGACACCCTGCACCGTCAGCGTCTCGCCGTCCTCATCCCTGAAGGTATCCATAGCGGTCCAGGGGCCGGATTCAGCCCGCACGATATACCGCGTGTCTCGGAGATTGATAAATCCGCCCTGCACCACCTGGGAGAAGTCCCGCCCGGAGAAGTCCCGCCGGCCGGCCCATACCTTGACTTCCGTCGCACTCGTGGGCGGCAGCGGATTGCCCAGGGGGTTGAGCCCAGATGACGGACCCATGACGATACGGGTGATTTGCCGGTCCAGACGTGGGGTGAAATCGCGTGTAGCCACGTCCTACTCCACCATGAGCCCGGCTATCTGCGTTGCCTCATCTACCGTCTTCCCGCCGTTCACGAGCGCCTGAAATGCACGCGCCCGGCCTGCTAGGTCTGAGGCCCTCAGTTCCGTCCACGAGAGGGAGATGCCAGGGTCGATCTTGGCCTGCAGCTCGGACTCCACCAGGTGGCCGAGAGGCGCTATCAGGGAGAACAGGGCCAACCGCCAAGCCTCACGCAGCGCCGCCGAGTCCGCGCCCATGAATAGCGCCTCATTGAGCCCCAGGGCTCCCAGGGCCTCAGACCGCGCCATCTTTGCCACTTCCACCATGCCCTGGCCTATAGATGGCCCAAAGTGCTTGACACCCCAATCACCCGCAGGCTGGCCTCCTGATTCCCAATTGTTCGCCATGCTCTCGACGAACAGCAGCGCCCCTTGAGCCGTCTTAGCGTCGGCCTTTAGCTGCTCTATAGTGTCGTCTTCGCCATCCTTCGGGGTAGCCAGGAAAGCCCCACGAGGAGTACCGCTTTCCTGGGTCAAGTAGGTGGTCGCCTCCGCTACCAAATCACCGATGGCTCGCGCCACTCCAAGAGGCGCATTCCCGCGCCAGGGTGTCTCAACGTCGCATCCATACCGGAAGTGCAGCACGCCATCCGCTCGAACCGGCCGCAGCGTCTTTAGCTCCCCAGGTCCAGCCAGGGAGACGTCGTACAACCAGCCGGAGGGCATAGGCCCGCCGTCGATGGAGTGGGTCTGAGCTGGCAGCAGGTGCAGCCCGTCGCTGGTGTCCAGAACGAAAACAACATCGCCGCGTCTAATCAGTCCGCGCCCGATCAGCTCCAAAACCTGGGGTGTCAGCGCCTGCGTGTACATGGGGTCGCCTACTACCTCGCAGGCCATGAACGCCCGCCCCACAAGGCCCGCCGCGCTCTCCAGTGCGCCCGTCTCGCTCGTTAGGGCAGCGCCCGCCGTCCGGCCCCGCGCTTGCCTTATGAGGGCCGCTATGAGCGCATCGGTGTAGCTGGAATCTTGGTAGTTCTCGGTTGCCTTAGTCCAGGGCAGTTTCATCGCAAGCTCCCCATCGTAAGGGTGAGTCGCCCCATGTGAGGCGCAACTCACCCCATTGCAGCTCAACTCAAGTTGCTGCTGTCTCAGCCGTTGCCGTACTACCGCCCCGGTGTACCCGGTAGGGCAGCAACATAGCGCCCGCGCCACTGTTGCGGACCACGTTTGCATAGGCCATCATGTTCCCACTGGTGGGCCGGTCGTAGATGTATCCGACGACGCTGATGGCCGCACGATTATGAACCGCATCGGGAGCGTTCGGCGCTATCCTCAGAACCTCGGCACTCGCATAGGCCAGCAGGTCCGTTAGCTCCGCCATGACGTCGGGTGAGTCTACCGCCCGAATGGACCGGGACACGTCGCTAACGGTCGCACTTACAGCCACTGCAACACCCCCAGGCGGTTGACTTCGCGCTTGCCGTGGACGTCGACCACGCTCCCCAGGAAAGCCGCTTCATCGACTAGGGCCGCCGCTACCAACGTCCCACGGGTGATATGCCGTACACCGGCCCTGTAGGTCGCAACGATGCTATCCCGCGCCACTTCCATTGATAGGCCGGTAAAGGTGCCATCCCTCACCATCGTTGCGGCATCCCTTCCCCTCTGCGTCGCTGGCAAAGGGAAGTCAACGCGCAGCGCCGCGCCGTCCAGGTAAGGGGTGAATCGCTTGATTAGTTGCGTCCTATCGTGGGACTCATTGAGCACCACGCCGCGCTCCGCCCAGGTAAGGCTACCGGCCTCATAAACGTCGGGCCTATCTTTGGCTTGCTCGCCATAGTTGACCAAAACGCCGCGAATGTGTCCAGGACTTTCCCGTGTCGTGTCCTCGGCGTACTGGATGGCAGCGTAGAAGAGCAGGTTATCCATTGGGCAGCCCCCCATACCAGCGGTCGATAGCCTGGCCGCATTGCTCGGAAAGCACGCCGTTGATTGACAGCTTATCCACGACTGCGGCCTTGCCAGGGTCCAGAACGGTCTCGACCGCCCCAGGGCCTAGCAGCCCCCGCAAGTGCTCACGCCGCGCCGGTGAGCCGTCACTATTCGTTGCTATGATCTCTATGTCCATATCCAGCGCCCCCGTTATCATGGCCCGCCTCACGTACTCCGCAAGGGCCAGCAGGTGAGCGTCTACAGGGTTACGCTCAGGGTAGCGGCCATCTTCCCTACGCCGCAGCAGCAGCATGGAGGTATAGATGGCCTGAAAGTCGATGATCGCGCCCTGGCCTTGCACCTGGGCCAGCAGGTCACGAGCAAGTTGTGACTTACCCGCGCCCGCTGGACCGCTTATCAAGGTGTTCGCCATTAACTGGTTTGGACTTGCTGCTTGTACCAGCCGTCGGTACGCAGGATTTTGATAGCGTGCAACATGATCGCCGTGATCTGGATTTGCCCTTTCTTGATAAGGGTTACCTCGTCGGGCACCAGCGCCACATTCTCCCAAATCGGAGCTACCATATCGCGCCGCATCCCCAGGCGAATGATTGCGTTCTGCTTAGTACCCGACACCGCCGGAACATGGGCCGACACCTTGACGCCGCCGAGTGCGCCCTGCAACGACATCAGGGCATCCATGTTGTCATTGTTGCCCCTGTACATGCTGGCCGCGTGTGCGTAGGTCTCGCTCCCCACAACAGCCCGAATATCCGCCGTCATGCTGGCATAGCGACCGTCGACCCTTGAATAGGCGAATTGGCTACGGTACAACGCATAGGTGGTCTCTGCGCTCACGTTGTGGTTAGCCAGGTTCGTTCCGGTCAACAGCCCGTTTGTGCCGGAGATGATCTGCTTGTCTAGGCCATCGGCCAAGCCCTCGCTCAGGTTCTCGCGTAGGCTTTCGTCCATACCCGCGAACCGCGCCCGGTCCTCTCGGCTGTAGAAGAAACTGGCCTGAATCCTGGACGGGCTCAACACCTCGGCGCTAAAGGCCCCCGTGGTCTCGTCGGCGTCGGCGTTCTCGGCTGGCGTCCTCACGTCAAGCTGCTTGGAAAGCACACTGAAAACTGCCTGACCAACGCCTACGGTCGGCATATCCACTCCCATGAAGGCCGCGCAGCTCTGCGGGAACACGTAGGGGATTATCGGCTGCTGGGTCTGCCCGACGTTGGTAGGGGCAGGCGTCACGGCGTAGGACTCAGGGGCAAGCTGCCGGATGTGAATCTCATTGTCGGCCAGCCCGTGCTCCTTCTGAAGCTCCGCCATCGCGCCGCCCTGGACACCTGAGCGCCCGTTGACCAAAGCGTGTACCAGACTGCCCACGCTGGCCTTGACGTACAGCTCCGCCCGTTCCTTGCCCTCTTTGGTGGCCGTGGTGGTCTCGACTGGCTCATCGCTGGACACCATGAAGGCCCGAATCCTGGCCTCGTTGCTGCCGTACTCGACCGCAAGGGTGTCAATCTCTGCCTTGCCGTCCTCCGTGCCTTCCGCCGTGCCTAGCTCGGCCAAGCGGCCCCGGATTACCGACTGTCGAAGTTCTAGTTTCTGCCGATCGGTCATGTCAACCTCCAAAGGGGTGAGTTACCGCCAAGGGTATATTTCTACAGTTAGCCATTATACCACATATGGTGTTATCGGGCAAGCAAACCACCACATATAGGGAAGTGCAAAACTCTAGGATTGCCCCTAGATGTTGTAGCCAGCCCTCTCCAAGACTCGGACTACCCCAGAAGTCGTAGGTTGACAGGCGACATTTCCGGGTTATACTTTAGGGCGTATCGTCCCCTGGGTAAGGGTAATGGTAAAAGGCAGGAGAGTCATGGCTAAGCAACGCACCCTTAACGGTAGTCTCCATCTCGAGGATGGCAAGATAATGCTACTCTGTGCTGAGTATCCTATCAGTGGCGTGGGCAACTCTGCGGCAGAGGCGTCGGAGAATCTCATCAAAGCTTTCTTCACGTACATGGCAGCAACGCAATGGCTCGAGGACAAGCGCTTCTCCAGGATTCCGTCATTGGTGGCGCCCGAGATTCAGTTCAGGGTGGATTATGAGCCTGTGGCCGCTGGATAGATTGGTGCAGGCCCTGCACAGCAAGGGATTCTGCACCATCAACATACAAGGTGGAGATGTGGCTTTAGCACACGGGGACACTGTGATCACTTTGCCGGTGGGGATTGGGGATGATATCCCCGACAGGGTCGTTCGTCATAACCTAAGGCAATCCGACATTGATCTCGACGAACTTTGGCACACGATCCAAGTACTGGGAACCATGTGTCCCAGTGGCTAAGCCACCTTCCTGACCATCCACCGCATCCACTCCGCTTCCCCGGCCAACAACCTGACCAGGACCGTCGCCTGAAAGGCCAGCGCCGACATTGCGGCGTGGAGCGTGATCTGCCGGAGGCCCCGGACACAGTGCCGCTCCAGCCTCCACATATAGTATTATCTTGCAAGGTGCTTGGCCCACGCCTCACGCTCAGGGTCGGGTAGCTGGCCCTTGTCGATTCGAGTCTTGGCAACATGACACTGGACACAGAGCGATTGAAGATTCCGAGGGTCGCTCACCGCGCCGCCCTTGAGTACCGGAATGATATGGTCCACCTGGGCCATCCCCAGGAGCTTACCGCACGCCTGGCACTCCCAGCCATCGCGGGCCAGGATGCGCCCCCTGAGCCTTCGCCATCGTTTCGAGTGTAGGTCAGCCCGATTTCCCACGGTACACCCCTCCGCTCTTTGGAGCCTTCGAGCGTCTCTGGTGCGCCCCAGCTCCCAGGGTCAAGGCCGCTGCAACGTCGTCTCGACTGGTGTTGTTGCTCCCCCGCTTTAGAAGCCTCACGTTGCCCGACGAGTCGTTCTTGACCGATGCGACGGCCAGCGACGCCTCCAGCAACGGTGCACTCAAAGGGTCGACCGCTAACGGCCCATCCGCGGCCATCTTCCTGAGCGCCCGTATGTCTTCGCTCGACTCGCTCCATCGCGTCATTCTCGCCTCAAGCCCACCTAAACCAGCGTCAGCCAGTTCGGGAATCCGGAAGCGGTCTGCAACCACGCCAGCAAGCGATCCCCAGGTCTCCGTTATCAGGTCGGCCAACTGCGCCGGCGGCTGTACCCGCAGCCCCTCAGCTATGTGCAGCAGGCCCGCCGAGACAAGGGATTCATAGGTGCCAGAGCTTACCCTGTCTCGCTTTTCCTGAGCGTCAATCGAAGGTATCCCAGGGGCCAGGGCCAGGGCCTCAACTCTCCCATTCCTCCAGATGGCTACTGCGGCGCTCCATGCCCTGCCAGCGCCCAGGTCCACGGCCACAACCGGCTTACCCGCCCGTGGTGGTACTTCCCTAGAAACTACCCGCTGCCAATCGTCCACGGTCAGGAGCACGGTGCTTTGGTCACTGGAAGGCCGGTTTAACCGATAGCTCCAGAACCTGGCCTTTAGCCTGCCATCCCCACGCGCCGCGTCTCGCTCCTCTAGGATTACCTTGCGCGTGTGTGAGTCCAGCCCTATCAACGGGTTAGCCTTACGAATGGTCGACCACTGGTCCCAGGTCTCAGCATCGCCCTGGAAAACCTGTACATGAGTCCGCCCCTTGGTCCCTTCCGCCAACAAGTCCCACCACCAATGACCGGCGCCTGTAGCCATCGGCGCAAGTGTCCCGGCCAGAATCAGCTTTAGCCTACTCCCCACCTTGCCTTGAGCCGTGAATAGGGAGTCCGCTAGCATCTGGCCCCCGGTGATTTCAAGCGCCCCAGGTTCGTCGATCACCACAATAGGCACGTTCACCAAGCCAAAGCTGGACTTAGCGTTGCTGGATATGGCCCTGAGCTTGGTATTGCTGGCCTTGTGGGTCGCTCCCAGCCGCGTTGCCGTGTCTATCCATCGGTACTCGCCGGTAGGTTCGAGAGCCGCCCTGATAAAGCTGTAGGTCAATCTGGCTTGGGGCAACGTTGCCGCCCCTAGCACGTACTCTTTGCCCGGCTGGTGGAGCACGTCGCCGGGTGTCATGCAGCGGGTGAGGACCCACGCCGCGATGAAGGTCTTACCCAATGACCTCGGCCCGCTGAGAGCCACTGTGTCATACTTCGGATTCTCGACCGCCCGGATAAAGTCCCTCTGGAATTTCCTAAGCTTAATCATGCCGCCCCCTTTTTACACGCAACAGTAAGCCCGTGCTGCTCCCCCTTACCTTCTCCTGCCGCGGCAGGGGTTCCCCACGACCGCCCCCTCTAGTTCCTTTATCGTCATGGTCTCTTATCCTTCCTTGGCCCACACCCTGCTACGGTGTACCCTCTATAGGGTGGGTACACCGGTACACGGGCAGGTTGTTGATGGGAAACGGTGTACCCGTTCTGAAAATCGGGTACACGGCGGGTACACGGCGGGTACCCGCCCTCTTGCCGGAGGGTCACCACGGGTACACCGTTTTTGTAGCTAATCCTCATCATCAGCTGCTCCCAATTCTTCCAGTCCCAAGGCGGTGATTGAGTAGTGGACCTTCTTACCTGGTGTCTTCAATATGAAGCCTAATTCCACCAGGTCACCTATGGCCTTATCCTTCTGATTGTTGCGCCCCACTACCAGGTCACGCATGGCCTTTTGACCATGTACGCCATCCGGTCCAGCGCCCGCCAGGGCGCGTAAGGTGGGTATGTACGCTTCCTCTAGGTTGTCCTCCGCCTCTGGTGCAACGATGCTAATATGCAGGGTCTCTCCCTCATGGGTGCCTATCACCCGTGCAACTGCCTTACCAATGGGCGCGGGTAGCATCCCGTGACGGTCCTTGTGGTTGTAGAGGGTGAGGTAGCCATCGGCCTTAGCAGTCCACGGTACACCCGACACGAACAGGGCCGCGCCATCCACCCGAGCTAACTTGTGCTGGCTACCTATCGGGCCAAGTGGCCGCCCCTCTTTGCGCTTCGGCACGTGGTCGAGCACCAGCACGGTTGCGCCCGCGTCAAGGAAGGGCTGCACGATCTTCGCCAGCCATGGCGCAACGTCCGTACCATCCGAAGGGCAGCCGGCGCTTTCGGCGCTGTCTATGACTACCAGCGCTGGGCCATCGCTGGCCTTTATCCACGCCAAGATTTCCGCCATGGCTAGGGCCGAATCGTTCAGTCCGGGCCGCACGTACTTGAATTGCCCCTCGCGCCAGAAGTCCGCCAGGTCAAGGCCCATGCGCTTCGACCTCCTGCTGAGTGTGCTAGTGGTGTCTTCATGGTCCCAATAGGCGGCCCTTTGGCCTTGAAGCAGCGCCTCATGGACACAGTGCAAGGCTAGAAAAGACTTGCCGCCCCCAGGCGTCCCGAACAGGAAATTGAGCTTGCCATTGTAGAAGAGGGTAGAGCCGTCCCGCCGTTGGAGCATGGCGGTCGGCGCATTGTCAAGGTCGGAGCCGTCCATGGGTGCCACGAACGCCTCCAGCGGCTCCCCGTCACCTTCCACCTGGCCGCTATCGTCGGCCTCGGCTGCGGCGTCGTAGTTGTCATGACGCCGCTCGCTGCGGGTAAGCTCCCGCCCCTTTAGTGCTTGCTCACGATCTCGCAATTCGGTGTCGAGCTGGGTACGCCGGACTTCCTTACGTCCAGCGTCGAACATCTCCCGCATGACCTTTGCTTGCCGTTCTTCCTCTTTGCGTCGCTTGTCGGCGCGTTCCTTTTCAAAGCGGGCATGTTGCAGCTCATACCGTTCGTTGTCTTCCTTATTCTTTTTGTTGGAGGCGTCGGCGTCGGCCTTGCGCTGCGCGATATCCTCTGGACAGCCGCAATGGTAGGGGCCCGTAACAACACCACAGTGTTTACAGGTGATTGCGTCTTGTTGCGCCTTGCGCTTCCCCCGAAAACACCCGTGAAGCTCGTATAGCTTTTGCCCAGGTTCAGGCGGCGTGCTGGAGACAAATCCATCCTCGCAAACATCGCAATCGTACCACTGAGGCTTGAGTCTGAGCTTGTCTTGTGTTACCATAGTAGCGATACTCCTATCCAGTATCCGTTTCACGGTCCGGCAGCGCCCCTGAGTCTTCTAGCGACAGCTCGGGGGTGCTTTCGTTTTGTGCTTTCATCACTCACCTGACCTTCGCAGGATGGCAAGGTCCTTGTCGGACTTTGCTATGAGCCGGTTGTACTCCGCCGCCTTGTCGTGCTCCCCATCGTCGTGTGCCGCCCTTGCCGCTAAGCGGTAGCTCTGGATGGCTAGCTCTTCGATGGCCGCCCGGCTCTCCGCCATCGGCGCGATGAGATTGCGAAACCATCCATCGCGTGACCCTTTGAGGCAAAGCACGTCCACTTTCGCTAGCTCGACCTCGTTCAACCTGACCATGATCGACTTATTCCGCTCCATGCTCACCCTCCAATATTCGAGATGTTACTATTATAACATCTGTTACGGCGAATCTCAAGAGGAGGGGAATCGTGGTACCATACGGCCACACCATGAGAGGGAGGGAAGAATGACGCCAGAGGATAAGCGACCGGAAGAACTCATAGATTACTGGCCAAAGGACGTTGGGTTAGACGACTTCAGGCAAGGGGCCAGCCAGCGTAGTGTGGTAGAATCACCGCCCTGGCGGCCGATTTTCAGCTTTGTAGCTATTGAAAGGGATAACTCCAGGGGTACCATTTGTTGCAACAGACAAGCGGTGTGTGGTCTCCTGGCTCCCACCCATGGCTTCCCACGACCTGTACAATCTGCTCCAGCCGCATGTTGGTTAAGATAAGCCCTGACAGTTGAGGCAGACAATTTGCCTGCTAATGGAGGGGACATAGACCCCATGGCTTCCCTTCTTCAAGTAAAGGACCTTGCCGTCCACTTCTACACCAGGGAGGGTATCGTCAAGGCCGTGGATGGCATTAGCTACGACCTGAAGGAAGGCGAGACCATGGGTCTCGTCGGAGAGAGTGGCTGTGGGAAGACCGTAAGCGCCCTCGCCCTCATGGGCTTGATCCCGTCTCCTCCAGGGCGGATTGAAGGAGGTCAGGTTCTTTTCGAAGGAAGGGACCTGAGGGAGTTGAGCGCGTCACAGATGCGAAGCATCAGGGGAAATAGGATCGCTATGGTCTTCCAGGAGCCCATGACCTCCCTCAACCCGGCCCTGACCATAGGGCGCCAGCTCACTGAGGTCCTGGAGTTACACCTCAATATGAGCAAACACGAAGCCAGAACGAGGGCGGTGGAGCTCCTGCAGATGGTCGACATGCCCGACCCACACCGGAGGGTGAAAGAGTACCCGCATCAGTTGAGCGGCGGCATGCGACAGAGAGTCATGATAGCCATGGCTATGAGCTGTAATCCCAAGCTGCTGATAGCGGACGAACCCACCACGGCCCTGGACGTGACCATTCAGGCCCAAATTATGGAGCTCATGAAAAAGGTGACCCAGGAGTTTGGGACGGCCCTTATTATTATTACCCATAACCTGGGATTGGTGGCTCGATATGCAGACAGAGTCTGTGTAATGTATGCCGGCAAGATCGTAGAAAGGGGAAGTACAGAGGAACTTTACGACAATACTAGACACCCCTATACTGTGGGGCTTCTCCACTCTGTGCCCAGGCTGGACGTGCCCCAAAAAGACAAGCTCACTCCTATCCAGGGAGCGCCTCCAGATCTGATCGATCTGCCTACCGGGTGCAGCTTCAGGCCTCGATGCCCATACGCCATCGAGAGGTGCGCAGTTGAGGACCCACCTCTGATGCCCCTGGGCGCAGACGCCGAACACGTCTCCGCGTGCTGGGTGGCCGATACCCTTGCACCAACGGCCAACAGAGGGGTTGCACCATGACCACCGGCACAGACAACAGGCCACTAGTGAATGTGCAACATCTGAAGATGTACTTCCCTATCACTTCTGGTCTCCTCCTTCAGCGTCAGGTGGGCGTGGTCAAGGCGGTAGACGACATCTCGTTCGGCATTGAACAAGGTGAGACTTTCGGCCTGGTGGGAGAGAGTGGCTGCGGCAAGACAACCACCGGCCGTTGTATTCTCCGCCTACTGAGGCCTACTTCAGGTGAGATCTATTTTGAAGCCCAGGAGCTGGGTGCTCTAGACAACCCTTCGCTGAGGAGCCTGCGTAAGCGAATGCAGATAATATTTCAAGACCCTTACAGCTCCCTGAACCCGCGGATGACCGCAGGGTCTATCATCGGCGAGCCCCTGATTATCCACAAGCTGGTTGGTGATAAGAGAGAGTACCGGGAACGGGTAGCCCACCTATTGGATCTAGTGGGGCTCAATCCCCACATGGCTGACCGCTATCCCCACGAGTTCAGCGGGGGGCAGAGGCAACGCATCGGGGTGGCCAGGGCGCTGGCAGTGGAGCCCAGCTTCATTGTATGTGACGAACCCGTATCCTCCCTCGATGTGTCCATCCAGGCACAGACCATCAACTTGCTAGGCGAGCTCCAGGATCGGTTCGCCCTGACGTACCTGTTTATCTCCCACGACCTTTCGGTAGTCCACCACATAAGTGATCGCGTGGCTGTCATGTATCTTGGTCGGATTATGGAGATGGCGGATGGACAAGAGCTTTACACGAACCCTCTGCATCCGTACACCAGGGCCCTACTATCGGCGGTGCCCATACCAGACCCAAAAGTGGAGGCCCAGCGACAACGGGTCATACTTTCTGGCGATGTGCCAAGCCCAGCCAATCCTCCCTCCGGATGTGTATTTCGGACCCGCTGCCCCATGGCGATAGACCGGTGTGCCGAAGAGGTGCCGGCTATGAGGGACTTAGGGGGAGGGCACTACGTGGCTTGTATCCGGGTGTAAGGGGCCAAGCCCCCTCCTAGCGCTGCCGCCACGCCGTCATCCAAATGGTCAGGCTGCGATTCAGGGGGAGATGGGGTACACCCTGTCCCTTAGAGCCATTATCGACGTATCTGAATTTGCCAATAGGCCAGATGCAGCAAATCAGGAATCGATCCTCAAAGCTCCCCTCAAGGGACTCATAAACCCACCTGGGTTGCGGTCCGCCTCGATAGACACACGCCGGAGCCTCAATCGTAATCAGTTGCTTGTTGCCTTAGATATGCTCAACATCTGGGCAACAGACCCTAGCTGCCTGCAAGTGCGGCCACCAGGCTGCTTCGGGTCCCCGCAGGATCTACATTTAGGGAGATTATCGATAGTCGCCTGGTCGCGGTAGATCGTAATGCCTGGTCCACGGAATTGTGCAACAACAGCCGGAAGCAGGTCTTCCTTCAGGAACTTCGCCAGCACTAACACGTCGCCCTGGGCCTTCGCCCCTTTACGTCCAACCTCCGTCGCCTCAGCCAGCTGAGCCTCCAGGGCCTGATGTCTCAGGCCTTGCTTTTCCTTATGGCTGTCGAAGGCTTCTAGGAATTCTTCGAAGCGTTCTTGGATACTGAGAACCTGACCACTTAGGTCCCAGAGATTGTCAATAGCCTTTTACCAATCGGCAAGCGTAGCAAGCCGTGTCCTCGAGAGTACTTAGCCTGCTCCTAAGCTCTTCAATACCGGCGTCCCCTCCATGTATTCTCCTCCGGATCTTCAATGAAGGACTAATGTATGTACTCCATGTGCCATTCATACCCACTCCGTGTGCTAAAGGTTTTGGTGCAACCATGACACGGTATACTTGCCAACTCATCACCTCCATACAGGAATAGATCCCTTCAGCGGAAAAACCAAATCTTCCGCAGCCAAGCCGGCGCCACATGAAGCAACAGGAACGCCAGAAGCAGGGTGCTGAGAACAGTCGGCGACGTCAGGTGAAGGGTGTTCACAGCTCACTACCAGCTGTGTCGGGAACGTGAGCTATGGAGGCCTCGAAATAAGAATCATCAGCGGGGTGTGGAAAAGTTATGAATGGTGGGCCATGCCGAGCGAATGTGTTATCCAAATGGCCTATCGGGGCGCCTCGCGCTGCAAATTTGACATCGCCTTCGCCGTCTCGATGTGCAAGCGTACACGGTGGTGGACCTCCTGACCCAGAGACGCACGAGAGGCCCAAGCCCTGTCCCTGGAGCTGGGGGCCCAGATAACCTCGCTCGTCTCCTTCCCCGAGAGTGCCACCTTCTTCGCCTTGCGCTTCTCCAAAAGCAGCGACGACGCCCGCACCCTGGAGGCCCCCAGAAGCCATCCTCTAGTATAGGCGGCCGGCCTAGGCTTATCCCCGCCTCCAGACTAATCCATTTCGGCGATATAAATACTATTGGAATGGCAACTAGGGTAATCCTTATTGGCGAATATCGAATACTCCTTTAACCCCTCCTTTGCAGGATAGATTTAGGCCATGATATTGGCACAATAGTACCAGAGCAAGGAAATGCGACCTCCTGCAAAAAACACTCCAGGGGGGCAAAAGGAGTAACCATGTTCAAGTATGTTCTGATAGCGATACTGGCCATAGGAATACTGTCAGTGGGTGCTCGCGTGGCCACCCAGGCCCTGTTTAGCGATACGGCGTCGGTGGGAGCCAACACCTTCACGGCTGGTACCATTGACGTCGCCACCACGCCGGCCACGGCCTTGGTGTCCCTGAGCGGGATGGCTCCAGGTGACGCGGTGTACGGTGAGATGCATGTACAGAACAGCGGAACTCTAGAGCTGCGGTACGCCGTGACCAGCACCACAACCGAAAACACTCTGGCTGCTCAGTTAGATCTGACCATCCGCGGTCCAGCGGCCGCAACGGGTGGCTGTAACTCCGGCGGCTTCGCCACCTTCGGTACGGGTGTGCTGTACGGCGCCGGTGATCTCGGGAGCTCGACAGGTGTGAACACCATAGGAGATCCCACCCAGGGTGGCCAAGCCGGTGATCGGAATCTGGCCAGCGGTACTGATGAGTACCTATGCTTCAAGGCGGAGCTACCCCTGGCCACCGGTAACTCCTTCCAGGGATTGTCCTCCACCGCCACCTTTGACTTCGCCTCTGAGCAGACGGCCAACAACGCCTAACATTTGACAGTGCGATTAAGGAACGGATAAAGAGCCATGGCTCGATTCCGCAGGAGTATTCAGGAGGGCCGACTGGAACCAGTCGGCCCTCCTGGCAATAAAGGTAACGTACAGCAGGGTTCTACCAGATGGCTTCTTTCTGGAGTCGCTATGGCCCTGTTGCTCTGGATGATTGCGCTGCCCCTCATGGGAGACCCTAGGATCTCCTACAGGGTAACCCCAGTGGAGGGAGGCGGCCCTCCTATCCTGGTGGCCAGAGGCTCCTTTGGCATGACGGCTGAAGCCGCCAAGACATCCCTGGTGCAAGCCACTGAATCCGACACAGCACTAGTCACCTTAGTTCAGACCGAAGCTATGCGGCCCATCACCTTGGCAATGACATTGCCGGAAGTAGCCAGGGCCTTAGGTTTAAAGGAGGCCGGGGATATTGTGGAGACTGCGCCGGCCCCAATACCGTCCGATGCCGGTGACCCCCCGACTCCCAGGCCCATTCCCAGATCTACGGCACCCCCCACTCCCGGTGGCCCCGTGCCCCCGCCTCCAGTAGAAGATGCTCCTCTAGAGCCTACCTTCAGCTACCCTGAGAGAATGGCACCGGGAGGAGCGCCCGCCGCCAGTCTGGGCCAGGTCATGAACCCTACCAAGGAATCAGTGCGAGGGCATTTGCAGCCTACGTTGCTGGGAGACGACCGCCGGTTGTGCAACCAGCTCCGGATAGCCGCTGTCTCCATGGGGATGGATGCGGGCCCGAATCTGCTTGTGGCTGGAGGTCTTGAGGACGTTAACGAGCTCGATTCAGGGCTAACAATGGAGCCGGGTGAACGTTACGAAATAGTTATCCTAGTGGCTCTTCCTCCGGATCTTCCCAATGAGCTCCAGGGGGTTAGCTGTAGTGTGGACTTTTTAATGCATTTTCAAGGACTTTAGCGATGCTAAAAATGACAGACATTCCGGCCCATGGAATATCCAGTGTTAAGCCCGAATCCACCGAAGGACACGGATGGACGGCGTGAGGACAGCGGAAGGGGGTGGGTGAGGGAGCTACAGGGGAGATGGCCTGGGGTCTTGGGGTAGATGGGAGGCCGGCGGACGGTCTTCAGTCGCCGCACAGGGCCCCTAAGGCCCTATGCGGGAGTTGCGATGCGCGGGATGGCGAGAGGATACGCAGCAGGGGACTCTCGCGACCGGGGTGGCGCGAGATTGCGGGGACGTTGGGTCAGTTGCAGGCTGGCCGTCAGGCCGGGAACGGAATGGCTTGCAGCCGGGCCAAGGCGCGACTGAACTGGGTTTCCCAAGGCCAGCGCCGGGGGAGATGCAAAGTGAGGCGGCGCGCCGAGCGGGTGATCCGTCCCACCAGAGCGAAGACCCGCCGCCTGAGGGTCTTGGTGATCACGGTCCGCTCGCCCAGACCAATCCGCGCCGTCCAGCGGGCCAGGTTATGCGCCATCACCTGGACCGCCAGCCAGGCGCCGTTGGCGGCGAAGCGCGCCGACGGCATGTGGTTCAGCCCGACGCCGTACTTGAGGTCGCGTATGGCGTTCTCGACCTCGGCGTGGCGGCGATGATCGGCCTCCAGTTCCAGCGTCTCCCCATCGCGGTCGGTGATGAAGGCGTGATAGCTGTATCTGGCGAAGAGGGCGAGCTGGGAACCGGGCGTCGGCTTCACCCGCCGGACAATGAGCCGCACCGGCGCGGCGTCCGGCTTGGTCTGGAACGGGGTGTAAGTCGTCTCGGCGACATCGGCGGCACCGTCCATCCAGTAGGGAATGGGAGTCCAGTCCTCCTCTGGTATCGCCTCGATCAGGTCCCGCAGGCTGGCGCGCTGGCGGATGGTGATAGAGAAGCGGACATCCATTTCCCGGCAGGCGGCAACGACAGTGTGGGCGTAGAAGCCGCTGTCGGCCCGCACCGTGAGTTGTCCCCTGGCCCCGCCGTAGCGCACCCGCCCCACCGTCTCACGCAGGAAGTGGGCGGCGCCACGGGCGGTGTTGGCCCGGCCCTCGCGCAGCCGGGACATCAGCACTTCGCCGGTGCCGGCGGCAATGGCCAGCAGTGGGTGATAGCCGCGGGCGCCGGTATAGCCGTGGTGGCGCGCTCCCTCCTTGGCCAGTCCATAGGTCTCGCAGATGGTCGAGTCCAGGTCGATGGTCAGGGGCGAGTCGCCGGGTCCGGCCCCAGCGGCCCAGGCCCGGGCCAACAACTGGCGGCTCACGCGGTCGAGTTGACGGACATGCCCCCACCGGAAGCTGCGCAGGAAGGTCCCCAGGGTGGATGGCGCCTTGACCACGCAGCCTAGAACACCGACCGTCCCACCAGCGCGCAGCGCATCGGCGTCGTCGATGCAGTCGCCGCCTGCCAGCGCGGAAGCGACCAGCGTCAGCATCTTGTCCCCAGTGTTCGCCCGTCCCGGCGCTCCGCCGAGGTCAAGGTGATGGTCGACGAGTTCCCGCAGGCCCAGGTGCCGGGCTAGGGTGGCCGGCAGGAGCAGGCCGGCATTGGCCACCAGGCGATGGTCGTCAAAGAGGATGCGGATACGGTCGGGTTTGTTCTGTGGCAGCATCTATTGGGTGCTCCTTGTTTCCGGGCGGGTTTCTGTTCCAAAACCATTATCCCAGATTCAGAGGAGCACCCTCTGCCTTCTTCAAGGGCTGTCCCCAAGGACGTCCTTCGGTGGATTCGGGTTAAGACTTGGCTTACGGACCGTCGGGAGACTCAGTTGAGGGCTTCCCTGGCGAAGGGTTCTGCAAGTTCCGGGACATCCTTTATACCACTGCCGGGCGGGAAAGCTCTGCGCTTCCTCACGGGACTAGTGCTGGGCCTGATGGGAGGCCTGGGTCTCCTCATGGCCGCGGCCATACTGCCTGGGGTCTTCGGGTTCACGCCCCTGGTCGTCATGTCGGGGAGTATGGAGCCCACGCTGAATACAGGAGATATCGCCGTATCCAGGCGGGTCGACCCCGCAGGTTTGCAGTTAGGGGACGTAGTCACTTACAACTCGACATCTGGCCTGGTCACCCATCGAATCGTTGGCCTTGACATGACCCCTCAGGGCCCCTTCTTCCAGATGAAGGGGGATGCGAACTTGTCCGCGGACCCCAGGCCAATACCAGCTCACCGAATTGTGGCCAAGGTGGTCTATCGCATCCCCAGGGTGGGCTTTCTGGTCTCTTTCACCGATTCAATGTTGGGCAAACTGTTCCTGATAGCTGCGCCAGTGGTGCTGCTGATACTGATGTGGTTCAGAAGAAAGCTTGCTGGATCTGCGCCGGTTTCTCCTGCCCCAGTAGACTCTCTGGCACGTGTCATTAGGAACCGTCTATCATTTCGCCGCCTTGGTTTCGGCATCTCGCCCCCTACCTGGGGTCCGACGGCCCACCCATTTGCCAACTTCGCCTCAGCCGGAAGGATGAGCGAGGGCCGCCACGCCGGACCATCTCACCTGGAAGAGTGAGCAAAGAAATCACCCATCATCCCCTCCTTTGCAGGATTCAGCGGGCAATTTTTTCCTGAGACAATAGCCTTAGAAGAGGAGATTTCAACGCATCTGTTGCAAGCAGGATTTGAAAGAATCGGGAGTTCATTCAAAAGCGTGTCAACTGAGTTACCGGATGATACGTCATATCACACGCGCCGATGCAACTCCTCACACGTAGCGGTCAGGGCGGCCAGCCCCCACCGCAGAGGAATGTAATCATGGCGATGCGAAACGTAATGGCTTACAACAAGCTATATAAAGTATTTAACATATTCATCATGAGCGTGGTAGGAGGTGCAGCGCTGCTGGTGGCCTTGGCCATCCTGCCGGGTATGATTGGATATCATCCGGTTGTAGTGGTCTCGGGCAGCATGGAGCCTTCGCTAGGCATCGGCGACGTTGCAGTAACCAAGGCGGTAGACCCCCATACTCTCAAAGTGGACGACGTGATTACATTTCGCACCCGTTCAGGGCTTACTACCCATCGAATCATCGATATTGAGCAGACCGAATCAGGGAGGCTTTTCCGCACGAAGGGAGATTCCAACAGCTCTCCGGACGTTGATCCCGTTACCGATGCTCGAATCGTAGCGAAGGTAGCTTACAGCCTTCCCAAAGTTGGGTATCTGATGGCCTTCGCCGATTCCACCAATGGGATGATGTTTCTCATCATAGGCCCCACCGTTGTCCTGATTCTGATGTGGCTCCGTGAGAGAGATCTGAAGAAGGCTCAGTCTGCCGAGGGCGCCTCGAAGGGAGCCGCCGCTCATGACCTAGCTTGCAAGTGCTTCGCCTGCTGGTCCCAGGCCATGGGCATTCCCTACGTAGCAGTAGGTGAAGGGGCTTAGTTCATGCTTCTGCGGGTTGCCCTCGGTATTTTTCTCCTTACCTTCGTAGCGGGTACACTTATCCATGGCCGCACATTTGCTCTTCTTTCTGATGCCCAAGCAGTTCCCAACAATACCTTCACCACCTCCCTGGAATTCCCCCCTGCGGCGCCAACAGGCCTGGTGGCGACAGTACCAACAGCTGGACCTGTCGAGGTGACCCTGGACTGGAACGACAACACTGAGCCCGACCTGCTCGGCTACAGCGTGTACCGGAGCGAGACCGGTGGTGGTCCCTACTTGTAGACCGTCAGCGATAATGGGACACATATAAGGGTAGGAAAACCCGAGAGTCGGAGGGTGGTGTGAGCTCCTGAAATGAGGGTAGAGTTACCCACAGGAAGCAACTGTCTTGAAAGTCAAGAGGAATGGCCGGCGACTGTCGGAGTCAGGTCGCACCAGGGGGAGCGATGCTTGAGCATGGAGTTGAGGATAACGAGCAGCTTGCGCATGCAGGCTGTGAGGGCCAACTTCTTCGGCTTACCAGCGGCCAGCAGCCGCTGGTAGAAGTCCCGTATGAGGGGGTTGAAGCGGCTGGCTACCAACGCTCCCATGTACAGGGCGGCTCGGACTCGGGCGCGTCCACCCCAGACGGTACGTTTGCCCCGCAGCGTGCCGCTGTCCCGGTTGAAGGGAGCCACACCCACCAGGGCGGCGATCTCCCGGCGGTCCAACGTGCCCAGCTCCGGCAGGTGGGCCAGGAGGGTGAGGGAGAGCTGTTCTCCCACGCCGGGGACGGTGCGCAGGAGGTCATCCTTCTCCCGCCATACGGGACTCTGACGGAGAGTCTGACGCAAGCCCTCGTCCAGATCGTCCAGCTCCTGCTCGAGCCATGCAATGTGAGCCTCGATGCGGGGACGGACGGCAATGGTGGCGGAGCTCAGGCGGTTCTTCTCCGAGACCAGCATGGTCATCACCTGGTGCCTGCGGGCAGCCAGGGAGTTGAGGGCCTGAGTCTCGGTGTCTCGAAGAGGGCGCACGGGCGGGCGGACTGCTTCGGCGAAGTGAGCCAGGACCGCCGCGTCCAGAGCGTCGGTCTTGGCCAGCTTCCCGGTGGCCCTGGCGAAGTCCCGCACCTGGCGGGGGTTGACGACGACCACAGGCACCGCCTCGGCTGCCAAGGCAGTCACCAGCGGCAGTTCCAAGCCGCCCGAAGCCTCCAGCAACACCATGACCGGTTCAAGGGCCTTCAGCTGGGAGACCAGCTGCCGGACTCCTGTCTCGTCATGGGAAACCTCCCAGCTGTCGTCCGTGGGACGGACTGCGACGTCCACCTGGGCCTTGGCTACATCAATGCCTACGTAGATCGGTTCTTGCTCCATGAGCACCTCCTGCGAATTACTGGCCCGTCCTTGCACGATGCGGGCTCCGTTGGCCCAGGCAACTGTTCGGGCTCTATTCGGAATGGGTGCGGCGACCCTCGCTTTCTGACGGTCTTCCATGACCAAGGAGAAACCGGTCTGCCGCACCCAGATCCACCTAAGTGAAGTGATTGTCCCATACCAAAATCAAGATACAAGGAGCAGATGTGTCCCAATTAGAAGTAAGCAAAGCAGAGGCCGCCGAGGAACGAAGCGAGCAGACCAGGTCTTTCGTCCGCACAGTGAAGGCGGCTGCCCGACGTAAGTACACCCCCGAAGAGAAGATCCGAATTGTTCTGGAGGGCTTCCGCCGCGAGGTCACAGTCAACGACCTGTGCCGGCGGGAGGGGATCAAGCCCCACTCCTACTACTCGTGGACCAAAGAGTTCATGGAGGCGGGCAAGGAGAGGTTGACCCGTGACTCGGTTCGGGACGCCACTCAGCATGAGGTAGGGCAGCTCAAGCGAGAGAACGGGGAACTCAAGGAGCTAGTGGCCGATCTGTCGCTGGAGGCGTACCGTCTCAAAAAAACGGCCATCCCCATGCCCCAGGACGCCACCGGTACCAGCGGATGAGCGCCCCGGAGAAGGCAGAGGTAGTTACCAAAGTATCCTCGTCTCCCCTCCCCAAGCGAAAGGTCCTCAGAGAGCTGGGCATCCCTAAGAGCACCTACTACCGGTGGCTCAGACGCCAAAACCAACAAGGACTTGAGGACCGACCAGGAGGCTATCAGCCACCATGGAACCGTCTTACTATTCAGGAAGAACGCTCAGTCCTGTTATCAGCCAGAGAGATGCCAGAGCTGAGCTGCCGTCAGCTGGCCGCGTGGATCACCGACAACCAGGGCTTCTCAGTCTCAGAGTCCAGCGTCTACCGTATCCTGGGCAGGGAGGGCCTAGTGAAGAGGCCTGAGATGCGGTTGGCGGCGGGGAAGGAGTACCACCGCAAGACCACAGGACCTCACCAAATGTGGGCTACCGATGCCTCATACTTCAGGGTGGTTGGTTGGTTGGGGCTACTACTACCTGGTCACCGTTATGGACGACTACTCCCGCTTCATCCTGGCTCACAGGCTTCAGCAAGATATGACGGCCGACTCCTTCATCGAGGTGGTCCAGGATGCTGTGGACACGACCAGCATGGACCAAGTTCCAGTCACAGACCGCACCAGGCTGCTGAGTGACAACGGTCCAGGCTATGTCTCAAGAGCATTCAGGGACTACCTGGGGATGGTTGGCATCAAGCACATCCTAGCAACTCCTTTCCGCCCTCAGACCAACGGGAAGCTGGAGCGCTACCACCAGACCATCAAACGGGACGTCAACCAGGTGCCTTATGAGTTGCCCGCCGACCTTGAGGCTGCTATCGCGGCCTTCGTCAGCTACTACAACTACCGGCGCTATCACAAGGCTCTGGGCAACGTGACACCATCAGACGTGCTCAAGGGAAGACGGCAAGAGATCCTACAACGCAGGAAGGAGGTGAAGGCTCAAACCACCGAACGGCGACGACGCTACAACAGGGCCCTCAGGGAGCTCACCAGACCTCCAGCCAGCCCCGGATCTCTCGCCTACCAATGTGTCCCACTTTTGCTGGTTGCTAACACTCCAGATGGCCTCCCAGCACGTCAGGTGGAGTCCCGTCCCTCAGCGCCTTGTGATACGTTCGGTAGTTGCAGAACCCGACGAAGTCCCGGATGGCCGCTTCCAGATTCTCCACCGCCTCTTAGGGCACATAGTTAGTGTCGTATTTCAGGGTCCGGTGATACCTCTCCAGCTTACCGTTAGTCTGACGATGGAAGGGTGAGGCCAGGATGTGACGAATGCCCACCATCCGAATGCACTCACGGAAGGCCCGCGAGACCTAAACCGAGCCATTATCCAAGAGGAGCCTGGTCCGGTCATGTAATGGGAGAGTGTCCATGCGCGTGGTATCCACTGCGTCCTACACCACCTAGATGAGGAAGTCGGCGGTCATGTCTCGCTGCACCTTCCAATCCAGGCTGAACCGGAAGTAGTCGTCCATCACCGTAACCATGTAACGGTAGCCGCATCCCACCACACGGAAGTAGGAGGCGTCGGTGGCCCACTGCTGGTGGGGCCCACTGGTCTTGGGTGGTACTCTTTGCCCGCTGCTAACTGGTATTCCACCTGTTTCACCAGACCCTCCCGGCGCAGGAAACGATAGATCGTGGAGGCGGAGACCGCTAGTCCTCGGTGATCGGTGAGCCAGGCCGCCAACTGCCGACTCAGCCAAGCTGGCAACTCACGGGCTGCCGCTAGCACTACGGCTTCCTCTTCTGGACGGAGGCGATTCCAGGGTCTCTCAGTCCTTTCCGTACCCTCCCAACTACCTTGCCGGTGCCTCCACCTCCACTAATAATGCGTGCTCCTGGAAATGCCAAGCTCCCTGAGTCGCCTGTTCTTCCCTCTACCATGCTGCTTCACCTCAGCCACGACTTTAGATTGTTCCACAGCGCTCATGCGCCGGTGCCATTGTCGTGCAGTTCGACTCCGCACCCTTTCCACCGCACACAAACCAATTTGTCAAAAGGCCAGGAAGGGCAAGTGGAAGTTGGTAGAAGCCTCTGACCCAGAGCAACTCCTGGCCAGAGGTGAGCCGGACCTCTTTCACTAGGTCCGTGTCTACTGGATCATCAAGTAGCAACCAGCAGCAGTATCGATAGATTCAGCGGGACTCCCCAATACACTTTTCAAGCAAATCCAAAGCCGCTTTGGTAAATGCCCACATATTGGCCTCCCGATCCACCTCACCTGTTTCGACGGTGATGACTCGTTCAACTGGCCCTGTCTGGGGGCATCTATAACAGCGAGAGCGTCTTCGATCCTGATAGGCTTGGCTAAGCCTTCGGCATGAATACACACGACTAGACCGTCAGCTGAGCCGATTAACGGCTCGAGCTCGGCAGGCCACTGTCTAGTTAAAAACACGGCATTCGAATGCTCCCCCGAAAGATCCGGAATCTTCAACTCAACGGAGGATCCTCCGCCGGTCGACAGTGTCATTGAAATGTCTTCGACGATCCCTGCCGACGAACGGTCCACCTCTGCCCCTACTAACCATTGTTTCCAGATACCGTTGAGATAGTGGCTATGAGGTCCGACCGCCTGAAGCTCGAGCGCACCTTCAATGTCACCGGTGTTAACTACGTGCCAGACCGCCGCTAGAAGCGTTGTCTTGCCGGAGCGGGGTAGGCCGAGAATTAAGGCGTGCATACAATCCTCACTCTTGCGGGTCACGTCCCGTCAAGTGGTGTAAGAGTACGTCATCCTGTTACGCCTCCGGGCTTGATCTTCTTATGTGCCAGTGCCGCAAAGGCGGAAGCAATGCCCGCGTTGCCGTGATAGCAGGTATCCTTCTTCAGGACTTCCATTCGCTTTGCCATCTGCCTTTGGTCTGCGTCACTTGCCCCGAATGCTGCGAAGGCTGCGGCTATTGTGTCAGCATATGCGCCTTCACGAGTCACATTCCGGGTAAAGGGCGGGTTCATTATCACCATGTCGTAGCTCTTGTCGGGTATCTCAGCGCGTATCTGGGCAGCCGTCTCCTCGCCCGCGCTGCCGGTGCGCATTGCGGGGTCGCTGGTGTTGAACAGCGTCAGTACGTTCGAGGACTGGAGCAACTCCAAGGAGCCGATCATCACGCTGTCGTCCTTCATCCGTCCGTAGGGCATGGTGTACAGGTGAGAGCTGTCGAAGAGGACAGATGGCTCCACCCCTGAAAGCGTCGATCCAGTGATGTGGACTGCCGAGGGCATGACGTCGCAGCCGTAGAGCACCTCTTCCATCATCACTCTATGGAGGCTGGAGGGGTCGCCCCCGGCCCGCTCTTGGCGGGCGGCCACTTGCTCGTACACCGCCGAGAGCAGTGCGCCGGTCCCGCAGGCGAAATCGGCAATCCGCAGCCTGCCGATGGCCTCGGCGTTGGACCAGTCCACGTCCTCCATCTTTGCTACGGCCAGCCGGGCCAGGAGCGCCGCAGACGCTGGCAGCGTGTAGAAGGTGGCCAGGTACTTGCGGTCAGCGATGAGGCGCTGAAAGATGCGCCCGGTCAGGTCGTGGGCGTTGTCCACGCCCGTCGCATTGACCGACTGGGCGGTGTGTCTCAGCCGTCGCAGGATGTTTGCTGCATCACCCGAAGGCAACTGCTCCAGAATGTCCTTGGCAATGGCGAAAATAGCCCAGTAGTTGATGCTCAGTATATCGTCCCAGGCGGCCAGCACCTCACCTTGGGGGTTGTCCACACCGTCGCCGCACACCTTGGACAGGGGCTTGACTTCCGCATGCATCCCGGCGATGTGTTCGTGGAAGACCAGGGCGTTGGCGATGATGGCGCAGGCCATGCGTCTGGTCTGGGGCACGTTGGACATCCCCAACAGCCGAGCTATAGCCATGGTGATGCCGGAACGGGTCTCGTTCAGCTCGTCCAGGAACTTTGCTGTGCCTTCGATACCCTCTTCCAGCGTGGTGGCGGCTTGATTGACTGCGCGCTGCGGGACGGATACCAGGCGAACCATGTCGGCCAAGTCCTCAAGGGAGCCGTCGAGCCATCCCGACTCTGGGAAACGTCTCATGCCTCCAGTCTCTTCAGTGAAGACACAGTAGGACAGCCGGGCCGAGGACAGGGCGGTACGCAGGTCGTGGGCTTCGCCAATCGCGTCTTCATAGCGGAGGGCGATGGCAGATTCGATGATGCGCCCGTTGGAAGCCACCTCCAGCCCGAGGCGGGACTTGGCCTCCGGTTCGACGGTTCGGGCGGGCATGTATTCGGCCTCGACCACCACGGGCGATCGTCCTGGCGCGGTGACGATGATGTCGGGGCGCAGCCCAGGCTGGCCGGAGATGGCCTGCGTGTTCTCGGAGCGCACTTGGCTGCGGGGCAGCATGTCCTGAAGTAGACTGCCCAGAGCGTTGTTGGCGTTCGGCTCCGTCTGACGTGGCATCTGCTATTCGAGTACTTTCTTCTCGATTGATTTGTATCCGCGGCTTAGGGGCTTGATGTCAGGGGCCATATCTATTCACCTAGCCAGCGCACGTTACCGACTCTGAGACTCGAAGCTCGGTAGAACCTCACGTCAGCCGTCCACAACTCACAGCCAAGCGTCTCTGCTAGAGCTATGTAGTGCGCGTCGTAAACAGCGTCTTGGTGAAGGTTATGGGCCAGCTTCAAAGCTCTGCTGTGAAGCTCAGGTGTCTCCCTCAAGCTGATCCCCGTTCCCAACAGGTATTCCATGAGACGTGTGGCATCCTGGAGGGTCAATTCGTCCCGGATCACGCGTCGGTGAAGGCCATTAGCCACCTCCACCGGCATTAGGTGGGGCGCTACAGGCTGGGTCCCCGAGCTGTCCCATAACCGAGCAAGCTCTCTCGCCTTATCCGAATCCTTTTCTGGAACCAGCCACTTGAAGGCCAGGCTCGCATCTACAACGACGAAGCCGTTCAAGAGGCGCTCCTGGCTTCACGGGCTTCGCGGATGAATTCGGCTGAGTCTCCAGAAAGCACCCTGTCACCGAATATCTCCGTTCGAAGCGTATCGAGGCGGTCTAGTGCCTCACGTCCAAAGGGAAGGCTTTCCACAGTCTGGGCCTCGTCTCTGGCCAGCTCCTTGTCAATGGCTGCCTGACAGTATCGGCGCATGCTTATCCCCTTGAGAGCCGCGACCACCTTCAGGCGACGCTGAAGGGGAGGATCTAGGTCTAGTGTGAGGCGCTTCTTCTTGACTTCCACGGCACTCGCTCCCTATTGATAGCCACTTCAAATGTAATGCAAATACAGAACTACGTCAATATCCGATCTCAATCGCTATACCACAAAACTGGCCTCAAAACAATGGCTTGCAGGGCATTATCTTGAACTTTCTCGGCCTTCACAATGGACTATTGGGCCATTGCAGCCGAGAAACAAAATGAAGACGCAGCAACTGGGCACACTAAGCCAAACAAAGACAACATCGGCAGACGGTCGGCAGCTACTTGATGCCCTCAGCCAGATGCCGTTCATCGACTCAGCAGAGTTGGCAGGCATCCTCGGCGAGCCGCACGCGACGGTCCACCGCGAACTGACCGGTCTGCTGGCCGACGGAATTGCCGGGCGCATCAGCCATGGCACCCCCCAACTGCCTTCCAGCCAGAGATACTATCTGACGGCCCGTGGCATCCACGAAGCCGCCCAGGTGCTCGACTTCGAGACGCCCTCGGACTTCATGCGCGCCTATCCTATGTCCAGGGAGTGGCTGATGCTGCTCGTCCGCAGGATGGACGCGGTGGCCGCCGTCTACCGTCTCGCCGCCTCGCTCTCCCCCGGGACCGACGGGCTGCGGTCCCACGTGGAGTTCCATCGCAGGGGCCGCTTCGACGCTACCATCACCCTACACGATGGCCGCAGCTTCGGCGTGGTCAGCCAGGGCCTGGCCCTGCGGCGCCGGTCGCTCTACGACCGGCTGAGAGCCATAGCGGAATACGACTACACCCGCCGCCCCGACACCATCCTGATCCTGGTTCCCAGCGTGTGGGAGCAGAGGTTGACGGGGAGGTTCTGCGAGCGCATTTATCTCAGGGACTCCTACATCGCCGTGGAGTCCAGGGGCGCGCTGGAAAGACGGGACATTCGCCTCTGGTGTTGCACCTCGTGGGTGATCGGCAGCAGGTTCTTCACGCTGGAGGCCGTCAGCTCCCAGGGCAGCCCCGGCGGAAGGCCGCGCACCGAGTCGCCGGAGCGCAAACGCGCCTCCATACCCCGCCCTGAGCGGATGGTGGAGGCTGCGTCGGCCTTCGGCATCACACCCTCGGAGAAACGGACACTCGACCTCATCACCGACCACCCGATGATCCCCCGTGAGCACCTGGAGACCGTGGCTCGGCGTCTCCGAGGGACGGGTCAGCCAGATGATGCACAGCCTCGTGAATACCTGGGGCCTGGTCGAACGCCACGGCAAACGAGGCGACGTTCGCTACACCCTGTCCGCCGAGGGCATACGATACGTCACCCACCGGGACCGCGCCGAGCTGCCGACCACGCGGGGCATCTGGAGCACGGCCCTCACGACCGACCGCCAGGGCCGCAGGCGACACGTGGGCCACCGCATCGAGACGTGGGCGAGGCAGACGAAGCACGCCGATGGCATCACGTGGTTCCTGTCACAGCTGATGGCAGAGACCCGGGAAGATTCATCGAGCGAACTCCAGTGGTCCGTTCCCACCGCCAGGTCGGACCGAGCCTACAACTGGGGAGATGCAGCCATCGCCCCCGACGCCGTGGGGCACCTGATCGCCGGCGGCCTTCACGTGCCGTTCTATCTTGAGCATGAGCTACGTGCCCGTCACCCCAGGGGAGTCCTGGCCCGCCTGAGTCCCTACGAGAGCTACTACTGATCGCCTGCACCGAAGGAAGACCAGCCCCCGTTCCCCACCACGCTGTTCGTCGTGGACACCGAGGAGGTCGAGGATACCTACGTGCGCACGGCGTCCCAGTTGGCCACCATGTCGCTGCCGATTCTCGTGTCCTGCATCCCCGTGCTGTTAACCACAGGGATACTGGGAAAGTCCTGGCGTCCTCTCTGGGAGGCGGAGTCCCCCCGACTGGCGCTGTCCAACCTGCGGGCCTACCGATGGGACTCCCTCTACCACCGGATGCGTCCTGTAGGGGGTGACACGTAGATAGCGCTGATGCATCGCTATCTGCCCTCCATGCCGGTTGGGGGCTGCAAAGTTGCGTTCGCGGGGCGAGTTTCAGGGTCCGCCGATGCTCATTTCACCCCTGTTTTAGCTACGAAAGGGGGTTGACGCATCGTATGACGTATCAAGGTCCAAAGTGGGACGCCATGCTAAAATATGTGGCGGGTCCGAAGACACCTTGATTGCACGTTTGCACCCCTGACGTGTCAGCCTAAAGAGAGGAAGCAGCGATGGACGAGCCTGTCCGCTGGGTGACGAAAGCGGAGGCGGCGGAGGAACTGGAGGTATCACTCTCGACCCTCGACCGGATGATCGGGAGGAGAGATGTCGAGGTCCGCAGGGAGGGCCGCCGGGTGTTCGTGCGAATGCACGGGCCGGAGCATCTGAGCGACGAGGAGCTGCTGCGCCGGGCCATCATCAGGGAGGAAGAGCTTAAGCGGACCGTGCGGGAGTTGGAACAAAGCGCCTCGGAGTTGCAGCATGGAGCATCCGAGTTGGAGAGGGAGCGGGACGAGGCCAGAGAGTCCGTATCCGCCAGCAGACAGGCGTATGCGGAGCTTGAGGAGGCGTACCGGAAGGAGACCGCCGCGCACAAGGAGACGAAGCAGTTGTTTACCATGCTCCGCGTGACCGCCGTCGTGCTGCTCGTCATCTGCGGTCTGCTCACGTGGCGACTGTTCATCTGAGAATTGACCGACGAGCCTTGACCCGCGCATGGGTGACGGATATACTGACTCGTAGCGCCTCAAACAATGACTCGCAAGGAGGTAACGCGACATGAACCAACTTACGCTCAGAGGATTCGACGACGAACTGAGCACCATTATGCATAGCCTCGCAAGGCAGGAGGGAATCTCTCTGAATCAAGCTGCGTTGAGGCTGCTCAGGAAGGGTGCCGGCATAACGGACCGCAAGGGGAATCCGAACGCGATAGGGTCTTCGTTAGACGACCTGTTCGGCGTATGGAGCCGAGATGAGGCAGAGGGTTTTGATGCTGCCCTTGAGGTCTTCGAGACTGTGGACGAGTCCGCGTGGGCATGAGGATTCTACTGGACTCCAACGCCTACTCCGCGTTCATGCGGGGCAACAACCAGGTGAGAGACCTGATACACGCCGCTGAGGAGGTGCTGTTCTCGGCTGTTGTGGTAGGTGAGCAGTTATTCGGCTTCCGGCAGGGTGCGCACTTCGAGCAGAACCTTGCGGAACTTCGGTCCTTCCTCGAACGTCCCTACGTGTCCTTCGTTCCTGTGGGTCCGGTGACTGCGGACCGCTACTCACGGGTAATGTCAGGGTTGAAGGCCAAAGGGCGGCCAATTCCGACAAACGATGTCTGGATTGCGGCCCATGCCATGGAAACGGGTGCCGATCTCGTTTCAGCCGATGGGCACTTCGAACACGTTGACGGGATTGTTTGGGTCCGGGTGGCGGGAGGTTGAATTCGAAAACAGCGACGACATTCCAGACAAGGAGGATGACATGAAGAAGAAGTACCTACAGCCGCTCACCCCGGCGGCCCTGTACGCCAGGGTATCCAGCGACCGGCAGGACGTTGACCTGTCCGTGTCCGCCCAACTGAGGGCGCTCAAAGACTACGCCAAGGCCAACGACTACTCCGTCGCCCGCGAGTACGTGGACGAGGCCGAGAGCGGCCGCGTGGCGGACAGACCCCAGTTCAGAGAGATGATCGAGGAGGGAAGCAAGCCCAGTGCCCCTTTCGAGGTCATCCTCATCCGGCAGACACAATAGCAACGGAAAACTCAGGTATTCGTGGGAGGTCGATCTGGGTCCATTCAAGCTAGGTAGGATTACTAGACAATAGCGTGCCTACAAGACCCTGCCGGAGAAGGGGAGGCCGCTGGGAACGGGAGTGGCCCCGCACCCGAGGGTTCCGAGCTCCGCTAGGCCTGCCGGCGCTGAGTTGGAACTGCCCAGGCCCGGGGCCAAGATGTCCCCCGGGTCAACTGAACCACTCTAGCTCGTGGCGTCCCGGTTCCCCATTGATCTCCCCGTAAGTGGCGAGGTCAAACATTTGGGGGTTCGCTTCCAGCAGGCATCTACACGAACGATATGGGCACGTCTCCGAAATCCCTGCGGGTGCACCCGTGCTCCTTCAGCCACGACTCGGAGACCCACCAGGGCATCGAGTACTCGCCGCCCTGTCCCTGATAGACCAGGTGGAACCTACGGCATCTCTTACACCTTCGCACGAAGCCCTGGCACGGCTCGCAGACCCTGATCACGTCGCGGCTGTCGCAGGAGAAGCTAACGGCCAGCGCGGAAGCGACCAGCGTCAGCATCTTGTCCCCAGTGTTCGCCCGTCCCGGCGCTCCGCCGAGGTCAAGGTGATGGTCGACGAGTTCCCGCAGGCCCAGGTGCCGGGCTAGGGTGGCCAGCAGGAGCAGGCCGGCATTGGCCACCAGGCGATGGTCGTCAAAGAGGATGCGGATACGGTCGGGATTGTTCTGTGGCAGCATCTATTGGGTGCTCCTTGTTTCCGGGCGGGTTTCTGTTCCAAAACTATTATCCCAGATTCAGAGGAGCACCCTCTAGCTTCTTCAAGGGCTGTCCCCAAGGCCGTCCTTCGGTGGATTCGGGTTAAGGCTAAGTGTGATCTTTCTTATGGGTTCCGCCAGCCCAGTGTGTCAAGGCTGTCCTGGGGTATCTTTCCATAGGTTTCAAATGCCGCCTCAAGCCGCCCGTTAAGCCAAGAGAGACCTTTATCCGAGAGTGCGACTGCGGGTTGCTGTAGATATGCTCTTCGCGGGTTGACGTTGCCTTTTCCAAGGGAGGCATTCCGTTGTGTAGAGGCAAATGAATCCGATTTCAAGCTATCCATCAGTCCGTTGAAGGAGATGCCGTTTTTCACTGTACCTGCAACGAATTCGGCATGTCGTACGCGGATATATCGGGACCATTGGGCCTTCCATGGGCGCCTTGCAATGTCATCGGCCGTGGCATCGTCTCTTCCTGGCGAGTAAGCCATTCCAATGGCACGACCAAAAACACGTATATCATTTGGGTCTCTTGTGAGCCGACCCATGAACACAACTGCATCGTCTCTAACTTGGAGTGGCCGTTTGGAGTAGCAGACGGCCCAGTGGCATTCTCCTTCCCTGACCTCCTCCAGTGTAGGATATGAGAGCGGGACGCGACCATCGGCGGTACTTAGACCTAGGAGTTTCACGAATGCCTGAGATGCATCCGCAAAAACGTCAGGAACTCCGCTGAGTGGTGAACTGCTGATGCCTGCGTCAACACCGTAGTCGCCAAGGCTGGCAGTCTTATCGGGATGGCCGCCCTGTAGCCGATGTCTCGACACCTTCTTGTCCCACTCCTCGATTTGTCCGTTATGGAGGTCGTTACCTGCACGTTTCCATAAGCTGTCGAAATAGGCTCGGCATTGCCGAATGATTTCAGGACTCTCCGCTACCATGCCGAATTCATGGTTTCGATTCAATGCTGCCACTGTAAGGTTCGCAGATGTGATAATCGCCCGACTATTTCCGAAAAGGTATAACTTAGCGTGAAGGTTTCGCACGCCTCGAACACTGGCGTTGGCGCCGAGCAGCCCTCGTAAAGCGGCTACATCGTTGACCCCTTCCGAAAAGTCGGCGAGGTTGAACCGGGTAATGACCTGAATGCTGCTCGACTGAAGGGATAGCAACATCTCGATGGCATCCACCTTTATGAACGGGCAGATAATTCTAAGGTGGCTAGGGTGAACCCTGAGAGCCTCCCTCAATTCTTTGCCCCACCCCTCTTCGACTAAACGTATCGTCATGAGGCCTCGAATATTTCGCTCCCAGCTAGAAGTGAGCCAAAATACATTGTTCTATTGCATCACGGTAGCGAGGCGGACACGGCGGAGCACCCTCGCCTCTGCCAGAATTGTGCGCCGGTCCTCCCGTGAGGCCATAACTTCGCTTCACCTCTGCTATCCAACAGGTCTTGACCGAAGAAGGGCGTACGCCCAACTTTAGACCTGCACATACTTGCATTTGCCTGTAAGTCATGCTCCGGCTCACCGAATGACCAAGCTCCCGGCAGAGCGCCGACGAAACTAGCAACAAGTCCAGGATTGACAAGCTGCCCTGTGTACGACCGGATAGGCCGCCTCAAGTTCCTGAATTCTATCATGGGGAACGGTTGGACCGCAGAGTATTCCCGATACCCACGTATGATTGGGCATCATAGCCAACCCAGTTGACGGGACCAGCATCCGAAGCCCCATGGTGCGCCGGGTTGGACCCCTGCAGGCCCCGTTGTGATCAGGTACGCATGTGCCGACGAGGCAAATGCGGGACTTTATCTGCTCCATCGTGGGCCGGGCGGGCACGTCGAAGTAGCGCACGAAGCGGGCGGCGAGGCGCTCCGGGTCCAGGGCCTCGTGGGGGGAGTCGTCCAGCAGCCCGCGGCAGAAGTCCTGACGCTTTCCTGCCTGAGCGAAGAGGAATGGCAGGCTGTCGGTCCCACGTTGGGCATGGGGGCTGACGACCGGGATGGCCTGCAGTGCGTGCTGGCTGAGCTGGGCGGCCCCGAAGGACTGGCGGCGGCGCTGCAGCCCGGCGCAGGCCCTCCCACGGTCTTCTTCGAGGCATCGGCGGCGTGCGGTCCACAGATGACGCAAGGGGAGTCGGGGACCGTCGCCCCTGCGTCACTGGACGGATGAGGACGGCGACTGCCAGTACACCCGCCAGGAGGCGCTGGTCGAGGAGTCCGTGAGTCCGGTCGCCTACGAGGACGCCGGTAAATGCCGGGTCGCGTCCGGCGCATGGGTCGGACCGTACACGGGCGAGCAGTTCAATGACCCCGGAAGGTTGGATATCGACCACATGGTGCCCCTCGGCAACGCCCATCAGTCCGGCGGCTGGGCATGGAGCGCCACAGAGAAGCGCCGGTACGCAAATGACCTGTCCTATGAGAACCACCTGATCGCGGTACAGGCGTCCGCCAATCGCTCGAAGGGCAGCAAGAGCCCCGCAGATTGGAGGCCGCCGGACCGTGGCTACTGGTGCCAGTACGCGGTCAACTGGATCGTCATCAAGAACACGTGGCGGCTGACTGCGACTGGACCGGAGGCCGAGACGCTCGGCGAGATGCTGGGCATGTGCGCCCCCCCACGGACGCTTACGGTCGTTCGAGCCGGCCCCATCGAAACGACCGAACCCACGCCGCCGCAGACAGCCGGTACGCCGTCACCCCCTCTAACTCCGGCATCGACATACGCTTCCTGCGACGACGCCATAGCAGCGGGAGAGCCGCGCGTTCAGGGCAGCAGCGGATCGGGGCGCGGCTTCCCGGCGGCCAAGGTGCCGAGCGCCCGCGACGGCGATGGCGACGGCGTCGTGTGTGAACGGTGAAGGGCGTTCGGCAATTGCGCTCATCCCTGCAATGGTCGTGAAGTGCGCGCTCCTCTTTGAGACCCGCCGAGTCTGTGGGACCGCTCCGGCATCCCCCTCTCAGGGAGATTCAGGTCTCGTGACCTGCTGGCAGTAAAGGGTGGAGCCGCCCGGCTAGCCGCAGGGCCGCAATCTCCCGTTCAAGTTCTCCGGCGCTCTCCACCGCCTCTTCCATGATGGCCACGCCATAGACGCCGAGACTGCCAACTGTCCCGAATGCTCCTGTTATGGGCTTCCCTGTGGGCTGGCGATTCCCCAGATTGGGTGCGTCGATGTTGGACTCCCGGTGAGTAGAGCTACGAATCTGATATCGGGATTGCGATGGCAAGGGCGGACAGGCTATGGCCATTGGCGTTCACGGCGCGGATGGCGGATACGCACCGCACGCCGTTGGTGAGGTCCGTTACTGTGTAGGAGGTGGTGCTTGGCCTGCTGCTGGGAATGTCGGTCGCAGATCAAGTCAGGAGCGTCTGTTGCGGTCCCGGCTTGCGTGGAAAGACCTACACTATGGACTCTCTGTCCAGAAGACTCTCAGCCTTTGCGCGGTCGTCGGGTAGGATTGCGACTGTAGTGTAGTCGCCGCGGCGTTCGACTATGTGCAGGCTCTGAATGTTCACGCCGCCCTGCTTGAGCTTCTCCGCCACCTTCGCCAGGGCGCCCGGTTCATCGCGCAGGTTGACTATCAGTGAGTCGTCCGTGACCGTCCTGAAGCCCGCGCTGGTGAGCGCTCGCAGCGCCCCATCGTAGTCGTCGGTGGTCAAGGAGATGGCGCCATTGGCGACAATGGCCTCAGCGTTGATGGTCTCGATGTTGATGCCATTGTCTGCCAAGGCCCGGCTGATGTCGGCCATTACGCCCACTTCGTTCTTCGCCATGACTATGATTCTCGCCATAACAGTGTGCTCCTCTATCCTTTTCTTGATGCTATTGCTTCAAGCAATCGTCCACGACTGCGTCTATAGTCTCGCGCGTTATGTGGGGCATGGTCAGCATGTGAGCGATGTCCTCGTAGGGAGCAAGCTGCCATTTGAGGATGACCTCCGCGGACGGCTTCGGGAACACAACGGTGACCGAGTTCCTGTTTCGCCACGCGGGTATGCCGCTGTCCCTGAAGCGCGTGACCGCGTACTCGGCATTATCCAGGCATCCGGCTACAATCCGCTTGAAGCCGTCCAGCCCGTGGCGCTCGAAGGCGTACCACATCATAAGCGGCGTAATGGCGCTGCGGGAGCCCGTGAGAGTAGTGTCCAGAACCCCCACGTACTCGATGGAGCGGGCGATGCGCGCCACGTACTCGCGTCTGGTGAGAGCGATGCCACAGGGCAGCGGGGAGCCTATCATCTTGTGTCCGCTTATGGCCACGCTGTCGAAGCCGACGTCGAACCCGTAAGGCTGCGGCTCCTCCACGAAGGGCAGGATCATGCCGCTCAGGGCGGCGTCCGCGTGGATGTAGGAGTTGGTCACCGCCAGATCGTTGAGTATTGCTCGCACCCTGCTCACGTCATCTATGGCGCCCTTCATCGTGGTGCCTATGTTCGCCATGAAGATGACTGGCGAGTCGCGGTTGATGCGTATGGTCTCGTATAGGTCGTCGTAGTCTATCTCGCCGTTGTCCTGGCTCTTTATCATGATGTTCCGGGCCTTGAGCAGGCGCATGATCTTCACCACGCTGTAGTGGGTGTCTTGGGAGAAGTACACCACGCCGTCCGGGAAGATCTCGCGCCCCATGTACAGGCCGTACATATTGCCCTCGGTGCCGCCGGAGGTGACGTAGCCCCAAGCCCGGTCCCGCGACAGATGCATCATGTCAGCGAAGGTGTTGATCACCTCGTACTCCACCTCATGAGTGTTGATGCGGAAGCTACTGCCGTGGAGGGGGTCTCCGACGTTGTTGGCACTGTACTGGAGGAAGGGCAACAGCTCCGAGTAGTCAAAGTCTTGATTACACGGGTAGCCGACCTGTTGGGCGCTCAACTCCTCGAACTCCTTCAGTAAGGCGTCGAGGCGTTTCTGGGTTTGAGTTCTCATTTCATTTCTCCGACCAGTGTTGATTCCCATATTCTCAAGCCCTCATTTCCAATATAGCACACTAACCCGCCGTCACGGCATCCAAAGACGCCTTTCGCTAGTTGGCCCATTTCCAGGCGGCGACACTGTAGTTTCACAACCGGGCCGTTCGTAGAACTCCCGCTGTGAGAGGCCATGGCGTCCAACTGACTGTAGCGCTGATACACCAGACCCGTTCCCAAGAGGAGCACTCCCAGGGTCACGAAGGCGGCGACCCGGTACCCCTGCTCGAGAAGGAAGACATCGAACACGAACAGCTTGGCCACCGGAATCGTCAACAACGCCATTCCGATCTGCCTGACTTTGGCGGACCGCAGGGTGATGCCGGAGCCGATCACCCCGATGGCGTAGATAGCCCAGAGCACCGTTAGCGAAAGATGCTTGGCGCTAAAGTAGTCTGTTCCCGTCCCGACCTCCAGGCTGCCAAAGTAACGCAGGATCTCTTGGCTCAAGGCCCAAACTCCGACCAGATTCGCGGCCGCCATTAGACTTTGCCAGGCGTATGCCTCTGTTTCAGGCAGCCGCGGCGACTCTCGCCAGAACCAGTAGGCTATTCCCAGCAGCGCCGCTAGAACGAGGGAGAAGGTCAGGAAGTGGATGTTCAGAAAGGGGACGAAGGTTGAAGGGTCCAGCATGACCTGCTGGGAGTCCCCTGCCAGGAGCTTGAACACCGCCAAGCCCATCAGGCCCATGCTCGCCCATCTGACCAGGGGCAATCTGCGGATCAGTCCCACTGTCGCCAGGATGAAGGCGTACCCCGTGAACATGACCGTGAGGGTCAGATGCTTGGCGTTGTTCAAGCTCTGCAACTGTTGGAAGCTGGAGTCTTCTAGCCGGCGCAGTCTACTTCTGGGCCTCGGAGGGCCGGGGCAGGCCCCGCAAGAGCAGCACGACGAGTGGCTGGTCGCCCGTCGCTATCTGCCTGCTCTTGCCATCGACCTCGGCGACCAGAACAGCATGGAGGCATCAATGATTCTTTCCGCATGGGCAGTCTGATCAATCAGCGAGGGTGACACTCTTCAACCACTTGACGGGACGTGACCTAGAGGATGCAGACCGGGTGTAGAGCGGCGCAATGCCCTGAATGTGATCTGTCGACTCGTTCTCGAGGCGGCCCACCCGAAGAGGCTCGAAGTCCCCGTAAGGATCGCTATGCCAAGGATCACAAACCCCCAACCACATCTCGAAGACGGTACCACCTACCATCCACTTAGGTCCACCTAACTGGACAAAATCAAGAACCTTCATGGGCAAGACACAATAGCAACGGAAAACTCCGGTACTCGTGGGCGGTGGGCCTGACTTTACGGTAGGCAGTACCACGTTTGAACTTGTGTTGAGCCTGTGAGTTTCCAACCCCCGATATCTTCACCTGGGCAATCGTATCCGTTCCCCCTATACGGCAAACCCTGGCAGACTGCTGGGAGCGCACGAAGAACATGGAAGTGCCGCAGTTCCGCGACGGCGAGTGCGAAGTGCGCCGCCTCTGGGACGAAGCGGTAGCCGAGGCGATGGGCTGGGATGCCACCGAGCTGGCCCACCTGCGCGAGCTGCTCCACCAAGAGCCCCACGTCCTGGGCCTCGGCTACGGGCAGTACGGCGATGAGGCGGAGGACATCGAGAGCACTGGTATAATTCAGGACAACGAAACGCCGTCGGAGGACTCGGATGATTAGGGCAATAGACCTGTTCTGCGGCACTAACCGACGATGAAGTACTGTATACTCCAATCTAGATACCGGATCAAATAGAAAATGAGCAATGAACAGTTAGCCGACCTCAATGACGCCGGCGCCCGTAATCCCGGAATCGTCTACGTTCTGAGTAATCCAGCAATGCCGGATTACGTCAAAGTCGGACGCACCGGTGGCAATGAGCCGAAAGACGTTTTGGCTCGAATGGGTCAGTTAGACACAACGGGCGTACCACGCGCGTTTAAGTGTGAGTATGCTGCGGTTGTGGCCGAGTATGAGCAAACTGAGCAAGTCCTGCTAACAGCTTTCGGGGAAAACAGAGTGCGTCAGGGTCGTGAATTCTTAGAAGGTATTCCTCCGTACAGGGTGATAGCTGTGCTCAAACACGTTGCTCTAAAAGACGTCACTCCAGACCCAGGCGCTATGCCTGACGAGACTCCGGAAAAGCCACTGAAACTACCGGCCTTTCGATTCTCGATGGCCGGCATTTACCCAGGTGCTTCTTTGGAATGGGCGGATGACCTGAGCAGGTTATGCGAGGTAATCGGAGATCGTCAAATGTCTTATGACGGTCAGGAATATTCCCTTTCACGGTTAACAGCAATTCTGAAGGGCTGGAACGTGTCCTATGCTCAGGTGGGGCCATATTGGCTCTATGAAGGCCGAACTCTGGATGAATTACGGACCGACTACCTTTCCGATGAGGGCGATGCTTAACCGAATCAAAGTGTCTGTAGCTGTTCAGCCGAATGCTCGTGTCGCGAATCCAGACAATTCCCGAATCTGGCAAACTGAACCTTGTCCTTCCCAGAGGAAAGCAGTCCCCCCGGAAGCGTTCCCCCGAGGAGTGGGACGAAATTTCAATGTCCGGATGGGTCCAGATTCTAAGGACGGCAACAGAAAATGACATAAACTCCGCCCTCCGTTCGACCCTTCCCCAAGCATTTCCCAACATTGATTTGGACGCCGTGG
Source organism: Dehalococcoidia bacterium (assembly GCA_965237935.1). GTDB lineage: Bacteria > Chloroflexota > Dehalococcoidia > Lucifugimonadales > CBDEGW01 > CBDEGW01. Next base: position 733,216 of record CBDEGW010000003.1, read on the forward strand.
TTAACCTCAACGTGGAACTGGCAACAATTGCCCGTCTAAGCCCGAATCCACCGAAGGACACCGATGGACGGCGTGAGGACAGCGGAAGGGGGTGGGTGAGGGAGCTACAGGGGAGATGGCCTGGGGTCTTGGGGTAGATGGGAGGCCGGCGGACGGTCTTCAGTCGCCGCACAGGGCCCCTAAGGCCCTATGCGGGAGTTGCGATGCGCGGGATGGCGAGAGGATACGCAGCAGGGGGCTCTCGCGACCGGGGTGGCGCGAGATTGCGGGGACGTTGGGTCAGTTGCAGGCTGGCCGTCAGGCCGGGAACGGAATGGCTTGCAGCCGGGCCAAGGCGCGACTGAACTGGGTTTCCCAAGGCCAGCGCCGGGGAAGATGCAAAGTGAGGCGGCGCGCCGAGCGGGTGATCCGTCCCACCAGAGCGAAGACCCGCCGCCTGAGGGTCTTGGTGATCACGGTCCGCTCGCCCAGACCAATCCGCGCCGTCCAGCGGGCCAGGTTATGCGCCATCACCTGGACCGCCAGCCAGGCGCCGTTGGCGGCGAAGCGCGCCGACGGCATGTGGTTCAGCCCGACGCCGTACTTGAGGTCGCGTATGGCGTTCTCGACCTCGGCGTGGCGGCGATGATCGGCCTCCAGTTCCAGCGTCTCCCCATCGCGGTCGGTGATGAAGGCGTGATAGCTGTATCTGGCGAAGAGGGCGAGCTGGGAACCGGGCGTCGGCTTCACCCGCCGGACAATGAGCCGCACCGGCGCGGCGTCCGGCTTGGTCTGGAACGGGGTGTAAGTCGTCTCGGCGACATCGGCGGCACCGTCCATCCAGTAGGGAATGGGAGTCCAGTCCTCCTCTGGTATCGCCTCGATCAGGTCCCGCAGGCTGGCGCGCTGGCGGATGGTGATAGAGAAGCGGACATCCATTTCCCGGCAGGCGGCAACGACAGTGTGGGCGTAGAAGCCGCTGTCGGCCCGCACCGTGAGTTGTCCCCTGGCCCCGCCGTAGCGCACCCGCCCCACCGTCTCACGCAGGAAGTGGGCGGCGCCACGGGCGGTGTTGGCCCGGCCCTCGCGCAGCCGGGACATCAGCACTTCGCCGGTGCCGGCGGCAATGGCCAGCAGTGGGTGATAGCCGCGGGCGCCGGTATAGCCGTGGTGGCGCGCTCCCTCCTTGGCCAGTCCATAGGTCTCGCAGATGGTCGAGTCCAGGTCGATGGTCAGGGGCGAGTCGCCGGGTCCGGCCCCAGCGGCCCAGGCCCGGGCCAACAACTGGCGGCTCACGCGGTCGAGTTGACGGACATGCCCCCACCGGAAGCTGCGCAGGAAGGTCCCCAGGGTGGATGGCGCCTTGACCACGCAGCCTAGAACACCGACCGTCCCACCAGCGCGCAGCGCATCGGCGTCGTCGATGCAGTCGCCGCCTGCCAGCGCGGAAGCGACCAGCGTCAGCATCTTGTCCCCAGTGTTCGCCCGTCCCGGCGCTCCGCCGAGGTCAAGGTGATGGTCGACGAGTTCCCGCAGGCCCAGGTGCCGGGCTAGGGTGGCCGGCAGGAGCAGGCCGGCATTGGCCACCAGGCGATGGTCGTCAAAGAGGATGCGAATACGGTCGGGTTTGTTCTGTGGCAGCATCTATTGGGTGCTCCTTGTTTCCGGGCGGGTTTCTGTTCCAAAACCATTATCCCAGATTCAGAGGAGCACCCTCTGCCTTCTTCAAGGGCTGTCCCCAAGGACGTCCTTCGGTGGATTCGGGCTAAGGGGCAGTTCCGCCCACGACTCTGGAACTGCAAATGACCGAAAGGCCAGTAACGCCGAGGAACTCTGGGACCTCGTGGTGGGGAACAACGGTGGCGGATTCATGGCGAAATTTCACTCAGCATTGGGCTTGACCTAAGACGGTCAGGCGTCTTGAAATGCCAGCGGGTCCTGGTAGTCGGTCAGTGTCGTGCCAATGCGCAAAATGGACTTGAGCTTGGTGCGGGTGTCCCGGGTGGTGAGAGGCCATTTTGCTTGGGCTGTGACTCAGTTCTGTTGGTCTGACCCGGCACACCCACATTGGTCCAACCGAAATGCATGTCCAGTGGGAAGTTGGTCTTGCCCCACCCTCACATGGCAGACTCCTTCTGGCCGGGCAGAGCCTACGGGTAATTCATTTGAGTGTCCTGTTTGTTGGAGACGATCCTGATGGATCCCGCGTGCAACAATTTCCGCGTCATTTGTCTGTAGGGTCGGGAACTGCAGTTTGTGCTCCATTCCGGACTCGCTCGACGCTATTTGCGGTCAGGAAGTGAGAAATGGCAACTCCTAGATACGGCGACTTGATAAGGCTGGGACCCGACGACGGCGAAGTCATGGAGGTGCTGAAACGAGTGCCGTTGGGTGCGGGAGTTTCACAGGGGAGCGTCAGCGAGGATGCTCTCCAAAATCTGTTGTTTCGTTTCCCAGAAACCCTTCCAATCGCCGCTATCGACGCGACCTACGCCGGTGCGGTCCCGATTTGCCAAGAGTTGCGTACGCCTGCAGGCTTCGTTGATGCGTTGTACGTCAACCCGCTGGGTCAGATTACCCTGACGGAGTTCAAACTTTGGCGGAATCCGCAATCGCGTCGTGAGGTGATCGGTCAAATACTGGATTACGCGAAGGAGCTCGCATCCTGGAGCTACGAGGACCTGCAGCGCCAAGTGTCAATTTCGCTCAATGAGAGCGGCAATATCCTCTACAGCCTGGTTGACGCCCACTCTCCGGGAATCGATGAGGCGGAGTTCGTTGACAATGTCACGCGACACCTGAGACGTGGTGAATTCCTGCTGCTCATAGTGGGCGACGGAATTCAGGAAGGTGTGGCGAACATAGTCGACTTCGTACAGCGCCACAGCGGCCTGCACTTTAACCTGGCGCTGGTGGAAGCCGCCCTTTATCGGGATGCTGCCAATCACCTCATCGTCCAGCCCCGCGTCCTGGCCCGAACCGAGGTCGTGCAACGTTTCGTCGTCGACGGCGACTTTGTCCGAGAAATCACGGCCGAGGATGTCGAAATCCAGGAGGATGCCCTTTCGGACCAGGAGGAGGAAAACCTGCGGTTCTGGAGAGCTGTGGTCCAGGATTACTCGTTCGCGGACCCGACTGTAGCCGTACCTTCTCCCAGCAAGGAATCCACGTTGTATGTGCAGGTGCGGGGTTCAGGGTACGGGGACTGGGGCCTGTGTTTCGACGGGTACATGCAACGAAACGCTTCCTACATAGGCTGTTTTCTGATGGCTCGGAGGGACCAGCCACGAGTCGTCCGGATTTTCGATGAACTCCTGTCATCGCTGGACGAATTGAAAACGGAGTTGGGCAAGGAATTGGAGTTCTGGAATAACGCTCAGGGCCGTCCCAGGTTGGGGTTTCGGAGGCAAGGGAGCTTGTCTTTCCTCGCTGGTAGCGAGTCCGGCGATAACTATGCAGAATCTGTATCATGAATGCGACACCACCTGAATCGCCTGGTGAGCGGACTTCACCCGCGTACTCAGTCGATGCTAGATGACGATGGATAAGGCTCTACCTGAATCAAGTTGCACTTGGCGCCTGTATGCGCAATCTGCCAATCGTACTCAACAGCATGGTGAAGTCAGGTCGGCATTGGGATCCTCGAACGGCTACGCCTCGACTCACAAGACGGTGGCTTTAGCCCCACCTTTTACAGTGGCCGATTCCCATTAGCGAAGCAAGGTGCGTTAGCTCTCAGGTTGCTTCAAGTAGGAGAGCAAGCGCTTATTCAGCGACTCTAAGAGGCCGAAGCCCTTCGGCGTTACTGTTTCCAATTGTAAGTTCTTCCACTCCTGGGATTCAGCAGAATCTAAGTAATCAGCCAGCCTTTCCACGAACTCCAACATCAGCAAATTCGCCTCGATAAAGAACCTCGCTGCGAGAGCGAACCTGATCTCGTTGTACTCAGGAACGATTCTGACCGTCCCTTCTCGATTCAAAGTGTCCTCTATCGCCCTGGAACGCGGATGAGCAAAGGTACTCAAGAACCCATAGGTGCCCTCATAAACCCCTTGCTCGCCCCAAAGACGCTTCAACCCACATGGTAGCCTATTGTACATGGTAGAGAAACGCGGCATGGCTTTATTGGAGTCCAACAACGCGTCCGCTGTCTCTGGGTGTTCCTTGCAGTCGTATGCCGCTAGCCAATCCTCAAACATTGCTCTCGTCAACGCGAAGGACTGCGTGTAGTAACCTGATTCCAAGGCGTACAGAGCTACTCGTGAGGAATGGCTAGCACTAGTTGTCAACGCCAGCCATACTCTTTGTAGCTTGTTGTCCTCGGTAGCTTCCAACGTCCCCGGATGTTGGAAAAGAGAGAAATGAAGGTCAACCACTTCATGTAGGGTCTCTAACGTTTCCGCTTCTCTTCGCGTCGCCTGAACCCTGGTATCTGAGCTTGTCTCAGAAGTAGTACCGAAGGCTTTGACCTCGTTCGTTCAAGACGATATATGGTGTCACCAACGTCTCCGATAGTCGTATATCGCAGTACTGTCAGGTATTGTTACGTCTATCGTCGTTCCATTTTGCCGCAGACAGGGGCGCGGAGACTTCTGAGACAAGCTCATCTTCCAACATTTCCAAATAGGTCAAAGTCAGTCTCTCCTTTTTGTGTTTGTGAAATGGGCTACGGGGGTGCCTCGTCAATTGTATCTGCTGCCCTTGACAGTAGTCCCAACGAGAACGGAAAGAGTTGGCGAGAGGCCCCCGCTTTGGGCCCGGGGGCCTTTCCTTTTTTCGGTCCGTCTCGCTGGTAGGCTGAACATGACGGGGTGGGACCGGACTTCAGCTGGCCGGGCAAACCCACGGACAACGCTTTCATCGAGGCTTTCAACGGAAGATCACGGCAGGAGTGTTTGAACGATAAGTGGTTCCTGTCCCTATAAGATGCCCAGGATGAGGTGGAAACCTGGCGAAGACATTACAATGTGTCAATGGCGGCGGGAAATTGGGCCAGTGGGGTGTCGAAGCTCAGGGAAAATGTCCGCCTAAGTGTCAAGGGAAAATGTCATCTCGGTGGATTGCCATGCTAGCAGATTACGATACTTCCGACGTTGCGCGCGCCATGGGTGGTCTTTCAGCATTCATGTACTTCCTCACGGTTTCTCTATGTATGCCCAGTTCACGGGCGATCCCACGAATGGACAGCCCCTTGCGTTTCGCCTTCTGCACCGCCTTCCATCTCGCCGTCTGAAGTGGGGTGGGCTTTCTGGATCGCGGAGTCACAGTCTCGTGAACTTTTGCGGCGCCGTTGCGGTCAGCATGGTCGCGGAGTTTTTCCGCTTCGAGCATTGTGCCCATTAGCGCCACTTCGTCCTCCGACCTTCTGATTACACCGTTGGTGTAGCGGCTGGGAACAGTCGTGTGTACAGTCCTCGTGCCGAAGCTGCGCAGGATACTCGGACGGGGCGGCGCTTCCTGGGAGGCGACTATACGCCCTTCGTGTTGCACTGCCAGTCGGCCGTCCAGCCCTTCGAGTACATCCACCACCGATCCGGCATAGCTCGGTCGACCCTTGTCGGGAAGCAACTGTAGGGTGCGCCAGCGGTACTTCACTGTGTTGTCTCGGCCAACCCTGCGCCTGTACTTCAGGCATAGGACTGTGTCCAGGCACATCCCCGGATCCAGGACCCGATACGAGGTGTCTGCGTGCTCCGACGGCACACGAAAGCGTTCATTGAAGCGGGGAAGGAAGTCGTTGAGCACGCGGTTAGCGTCATCGATGGCGGTCGCGCCTGCGAGTCTCAGTTCCGTGACCAGCCTGTCCTGAAGTGTGCCCGCGGTGCGTTCCACCCGGCCTTTGGCTTGCGGTGACCGTGCGAATATCAGCTGTACGCCGATCTCACCCATCGCGCGCGAGAACTGGGTGGGAGCGGCGGCGGTCTCTGACGGCGGCGTGTGCTTGAAGACGGCATGACGGTCTGAATAGAGTGCGAGCGGTATACCGTAGCTCTGTATCAGATGCCGCATCAGCAGGAAGTAGCTGCGGGTGTTTTCCAACTCGCAGAACAGGGCATTGACGACACAGCCAGTAGCATCGTCCACCGCCAGCAGTAACGTGAACTGGGGTCCATCTTCTCCCAGCCATCTGTGGCAGCTGCCGTCTATCTGTATCAGCATTCCCTCGCGAGCCATCCGCTGCCGTCGAACACGATGCTTCGGCGGCCTGCGACGACGAGGACTGTTCACACCGACGTTGGTCAGTATCTTGCGCAACGTGTTACGACCGATGTCTATGCCCTCTCGCTCCCTCAGCAGCTCACCCAGGTGCGTGTGGTTGACTCCCGCGTATCGGGTCCGCGCCAGAAGCACCACATCGTTCGCCAACGAGTCCGGCGTAGCGTTGGCCGGCCTGCGACCTCGATTGCCGTGAGCGAGTGCGGCTGCTCCTCTCTGCTCGTACGCCGCCAGGATACGCCTGGTGTGGCGCGCGCTCACTCCCATCAATGTCGCTGCCTGCTCGATGGTCATATGGTCCGCCATCAAACTGCTGAATACCTGAAGCCTTGCTTGCTCTTTCTGCGTCAATCTCAATGTCTCCATCATGGGGACATTTTCGCTTGACAGTTAGCAAGGACAGAATCGCTGAGCAACAACAGGCTGTAGCCCATGATCTTGCAGGCTTGGGAGACCTTGCCCAACTGCTTGGCCAGGTGTCCACAAGGACAGAGGCTCCAGTTTTTTCGTATCCAACGCTTGAATGGAGTCCCGTGGCGTCTGTACCGAGCCTCTGAAGGCATCTGTCAGGCGTGCCCGGCCTTCGGAGTCTGTACGAAGTCCAAAGAGTTCGGCCGTAGTGTGACCATAGGGCCTTACGACGCTGCGCTGCGCCGTCATCGTGTCTGGATGTCGACCTACGAGGCTAGGGAGGTGTCCAAGCGGAGAAAGCCGTTGGTCGAACCGGTCTTCGGAATCATCAAAGAGCAACTGGCGGCTCGGAGATTCTTGTTGCGTGGCTTCGCGAACGTGTCGGCCGAGTGGACTCTGTTGGGCACAGCCTTCAACCTGCGCACCCTCTGGCGAGTATGGCGCCTGGGCGTCTTTGCCGATCTACTTCGCGGCCCAAAGCCTCACTTCGCTTCCTAAACCGTTGCGAAAACAGCGGGCGTCCACTGGTCGCAGTCCCATCACCTGCTTTTGCCCTACAGGCTAGCCCGTGTGGTGAGCATCGTTGATCCAAGCTGGGCGCAACATCGCTTTTGAGACAGGCTCATATGCGACCCTTGTATGTTGGTTCTGGTGTGTGACAATCACTTCACTTAGGTGGATCGGGGTGCGGCAGACCGATGCGGCCCTGGTCGTGGTAGACCGCAAAAAAGCGAGGGTCGCCGCACCCCCCACAGGTTAGAGCCCGAACAGTTGCCTGGGCCAATCGAGCCCGTATCGTGCAAGGAAGGGCCAAAGCTTCACACAGGAGGTATGGATGGAACAGGAAGCGAGATTCGTAGGCATTGATGTCTCAAAGGCGAAGGTGGATGTCGGCGTCCGGCCTACGGGCCAGAGATGGGTCGTCTCCTACGACGAGACCGGGATCGGGGAACTGGTCTTCCAGTTGGTGGATCTGAGTCCCGCCCTGGTCCTGCTGGAGGCTTCGGGTGGTCTGGAACTGCCCTTGGTGGCAGCCCTGGCAGCTGCGGCGCTGCCCGTAGTCGTCGTCAACCCCCGTCAGGTTCGAGACTTCGCCAGGGCCACCGAGACGCTGGCCAAGACCGACACTCTGGACGCGGCGGTCCTGGCCCACTTCGCCGACGTCATTCGTCCCTCCGTGCGCCCTCTGAGGGACGCCGAGGCCCAGGTTCTCAACTCTCTGACTGCCCGCAGACACCAGGTGATGACCATGCTGGTCTCGGAGAAGAACCGGCTGGGTACCGCCATCAGCGCCGTCCGCCCCCGCATTGAGGCTCATATCGCCTGGTTGGAGCAGGAGCTGGACGACCTGGACGAGGGGCTGCGCCAGACTCTCCGCCAGAGTCCCGTGTGGCGGGAGAGGGATGATCTCCTGCGCACCGTTCCCGGCGTGGGAGAGCAACTCTCCCTCACTCTGATGGCCTACCTGCCGGAGTTGGGCACCTTGGACCGCAGGCAGGTCGCCGCCCTGGTGGGCGTGGCTCCCTTCAACCGGGACAGTGGCATCCTGCGAGGCAAACGCGCTGTCTGGGGCGGGCGCTCCCGAGTGCGGGGCGCCCTTTACATGGGGACGCTGTCCGCAACCCGCTACAACCCCGTCATCTGCGACTTCTACCAGAGGCTGCTGGCGGCTGGCAAACCGAAGAAGGTGGCCCTCGTCGCGTGTATGCGCAAACTGCTCGTCATCCTCAACTCCATGCTCAAACATCGCTCTCCCTGGCGAGGCATAACTCCGGCAGCTGTGAGTCATTCCTATTGACTTTAAACACAGTTGCTTTTTTGTTGCCCGAATTCATCATTGCCCTTCCATGCATTGGAAGCAGCGTCCAGAGTCCATGCCCAGGGCCGGGCGATAGAGGGCTATTGCTTTGCGACCTGAATCTCGATTTCCCTGACCAGGAATCCGTCCCCAATCTAAGGGGGATGCCCCAAGAGTCGTTCATCAACATTACTAGCTCGAACCCGTCGCCGCTATACAGAACCCCACGCGCATTCTCTTCGCAATCGCCGTTGAAGCACACTGTCGCACTGCTGACTACTTGGGATGTCGAGAGCCCCGGGGTGTCGTCCATGGAGTTAGGCGTTGCCAAAGCGTAAGCGAAAGCCGAGTTCGGCACGAAGATGCTGTCCTCGGAGACGGCGCTCTCCTCCATGCTGCCATCCATTGCATCGTACTCGTCGATAGCTCTGCCATCCAACCTCGTGTACGAGCCGACGTTACTCTCGACGCCATACCGGCCAAGGTCGACCGACGGAGACTCGATCACGGTGTCGACCCATTCAGTCTCCGACTGGTATTCGAGACGATGCAACTCTTTGAAGGGCTCGATAGAGCGCTCCCCGACGGAAACGGAGGGACCGTACACCTCGTACACCATAGTCATAGGTGGCACCAGATTACCTGAACTGGCCTGAGTCGCAGCTCGGTTCGTGTATACAAGCAAAGAAACTACGAACAGTGCTGTAAGCGCTGCTCCCAACACCAAGAAGGTTGGCTTGCTCTTTATCGTCCATTTAGTAATTATTTTGTCCTCGCTTTCACACCTTCCATCGAGTTGCCTTGAACTCTATGGAAGGCGGAGGGTGGTCCAGTTTTCAAGCGCCACTCCCGAACGCTCACCCCCCCCCCCCGCCTCACCGGTTCATTATTACTCCGCCCTTTACACGCTTGGAAGAGCTTAGCTGTGGGGTCCGCCGCCCGACCACAACACTTCATCGAACATGTACTCCGGCTAGCAGCCTGTCCGAGAAACAGGGTTGGTGAGCCGTTGGGGGTATGATGGGGCGGAGCATCAGACGGGCGGAGTGGTCAATGAGCAAGACTTACCTTCCCTACGATCCGGATCAGCAGTTACTACTGCCTGCGGCCCTCCAGGAATGGCTGCCGCCGGACCACCTGGCCTACTTCATCTCCGACGTGGTGGACCAGTTGGACCTCTCGGCCATCACCGCCCGCTACGAGGAGGAAAGGCGGGGCGGCCCGCCCTATCATCCCAGGATGATGGTCAAGGTGCTGCTCTACGGCTACTGCACCGGCGTGGCATCCTCACGGCGCATCGCCCAGCGTCTCCACGAGGACATCGCCTTCCGGGTGCTGGCAGCCAACAACACGCCCGACTTCCGCACCATCTCCGACTTCCGCAAGGACCATCTGGAGGCGTTGGGGAACCTGTTCCTGCAGGTGCTGGAGCTGTGCCAGCAGGCAGGACTGGTGAAGCTGGGGCACGTGGCGCTGGACGGCACCAAGGTGAGGGCCAACGCATCCAGGCACAAGGCGATGAGCTACGGGCGGATGAGGGAGAGGGAAGGGCAGTTGGCGGCGGAGGTGGCAGAGTTGCTGCGGCGGGCCGGGGAGGTGGACGATGACGAGGACCGCCGCTACGGCAAAGACAAGCGTGGGGATGAGTTGCCGGAGGAACTGGCCTTCCGGGAGAGCCGGTTGCGGAAGATAAGGGAGGCCAAGGCAGCGCTGGAGGCCGAGGCCCTGGCAGAGGCGGGGCAGGCCGAGAGGGAAGGACGGAATCATCCAGGGGTGCCTGATGACAAGGCGCAGCGGAACTTCACCGACCCGGACTCCCGCATCATGCCCGCCCCGGGAGGGCGGGACTTCCAGCAGTCCTACAACTGTCAGGCGGTGGTGGACAGCGCCCACCAGGTGATCGTGGCGGCCCGTGCCACCAACCAGCCCTCGGACAAGGGTCAGGCCGTGAGCATGATTGAGGAGACCGTGAATAACACCGGCGCGGTGCCGAAAGAAGTATCCGCCGACGCCGGGTACTACTCGGCCAAGGCGGTGGATGGCCTATACAACCTGGGAGTGGACCCGTTCGTCGCGCCGGAGAAGACCCGCCACGGCTGGGTGCCGCCACCGGCGCCCCGTGGCCGCATACCCAAGGGACTGTCCGTCAGGGGCCGAATGCGCCGCAAGCTGCGGACGAAACGGGGACGTGAGCGCTACGCCCTTCGGATGGAGACGGTTGAACCGGTGTTCGGCCAGATCAAGCAGGGCCGGGGCTTTCGGCAGTTCCTGTTGCGGGGTCTGGCGAAGGTGAACCGGGAATGGCATCTGATCTGCACGGGCCACAACCTGCTGAAGCTGTTCCGGTATGGTGCCGGGCGCGCCGGCAATGGACGAGGCACCGGCAGAACCCCCACCCGAAAGTCTCCTCAGCTTGCAGCCGGCAAGTTCCTCTTGAATTTCTCAACATTCACAAACCCACCCTGCCCCCGGATGGCTTTCTCCAGCTAAATCCGGCTGTCCAGCTAACCTGCTCCAGTAATCCTCGGACGGGTTGCTAGGGTACGGAAAACCTTCAAGCCTACCCCGGCTAGAAGTAATGTGACGGGAGCAGCGTACAGCACGACAACTGCTCCGAATACAGTCGGGATCACCGAGCACAAAAGACAAAGACTCGCTGGGATCAGCCACTTGGGGCTACTGGGCCTGAGGATCAGTCCGATGCCCGCGGCGGACGCTAGCACCAGCGTCGCCATGTTAAGGAGGTTTATTTCTGCTGTCGGGCGGACTAGCAGGGAGACGAAGAGGCCTACGCTGACCGCTAGTGCTAGCGCCCCACTGCCTACGAGCGTCAATTGCTCCAAGTGTCTGATAAATCTAGCCAACGTAACTCAGCCCGTTCAGATCTATTACGGTTGCTGAACTTTCCCGCCCCGACAGACCTCTTCCCAAAATATGGGCAGGGCTCCCTCGGTCAAGTCGCATGTGTACGAATAGCCGTATGCAGTGCCATACTACTGCGCGTACATAATATCCTGGAAGTGCCAAGGTGTACAAAGAGCGAACAGTAATCGGAGAGTGTCCTCCACGGCGAGGGGCTTGGTTACCTGAGGAGGACGAATCGGAGTCGGCTGAGTGGAAGTGTGCGTGGGAGTAGGCGTCGGCCGTGGCGTAACGCCGGTAGTTTCGGGTGTACCTCCACTTTGACGAAGGGATTGGGGGTCAACGAACTCCTGGGCGCAGGCCCTATCATGAAAGCCAAATGCCACACTGCCGCTACTGACACACAGGTCGGAGTCGATGACAATCGGCTTCAGCACGTCGCTCCGAGCTTCAAGGCCAGGGAACTTCGGCAACTGCCATGCTCCCCTTACGTGATTGCCGTCGGCTTGAACGCTGTTCACTGTGACTTTGAAGCTCCCCGGAGCAGCATCTGACACAGGAAACGTCAACCATCCAAGGGTAAGCGGAGGCCGTTCGAGCACGACGCCATGCCCGTCGGCCAGCCACGAGCGTCCATCAGAGCTCTCTCTACCTCTGCATTGTCGATTATGACAGCCCCGTCGAGCTCTTCAGCCGTGTTCCTTGCGACATAGAACAGGGTGACCCGTTCATTGGGATGCAGCACAGCTCGGCCCAAAGTGATGCCAACGCTGCCGACTACGACTTCATGCTCCAGAGATGAGGAGCTGGAAGTGGTTACCTCGCTTCAAACGAGGTGGCGAGTAGCGGCAGCGCAACAAGGGTAATCGCAACTAGCGCCATCCCCACGACAATCGCTACGATGCCGAGCACGTGACGGACACCGCCATACTTCTTCCTGACCACCCAGATTCCCGCGATCAGGAATAACGCGGAAGGCGGGACCATTGCGAGAAGCCACAGTAGCGCTGTCATCTTTTACAAATCGCCTAATGCGGCTCTTTCGCTGCCTCGCCTCCATCTGGACATCATTCTCTTCAGCCCCGACGACCGGCGGCCCGAGCCCTGCGCGAGCGACCCAAGTCGGTCACCGCCACGATGATCAGTGCGAGCGCCACCGGCAGATAGAGGAAGCCGAAAGAAAAGAACCCCAGTGCGCAGAACCCCAGGAACACGACAGAGATACTCCAAAGGAGCAGCCTGCGTTCGGTCGGCCCGGGACCGGTTCGCCTGACGGCCATCAACGCGATACCGCTCAGCAGGACGGGTACGATCGGCACCCAGATAACGTGCAGACCGTTTGTCTCGATGAAGGTAGCGCTGACCCGTGTGGTCCCCTCGATCGTTACCGACACACCTTGGTATGCTGGCCCGAACACCAGCCAGATACTGGCTGCCCAGGCCAATAGATGGGCCGTCCACGCCGATATGACGGTAATTATCAGTACACTCCTACGGCCTCGTGTAGTCTAGTCCCTAGCCACAACCTCCGGACACGTCCTTGGCATTGATGGTGTCTCCACCTAGATCAAGTCGAGCGTCTAGAGTTGTAAGTAACGCCTCCAGGTCCGGGTTGCTTAGGACCGCCTCGATGCACTCTTCGCTCCCACCAACATAGGTGTCGAACAGGTCGATGTCCGTTGCTACACACCACGCCCTGTCCTCCGGCCACCAGATGCTCGGCGAATGCCCCCAGAAAGGCCCATCCCTTGTAATGAATGCCATGATGGCATCGATAGGCCCGCGGAATAGCAGGTAGTCCCGCCCCGGAGCTCTCACCCGAGAACTAGCCTTGTAGAGGCGAGTGTCGATGTTTCCATAGCCTTCCCAAAGGCAAAAGTAGCAACTGTCAGGGGTCGAGGTAAAACCCCTGAGCACCTCGACCAGGGTACGGCACTCCCTTTCGGGGATGGAGCCATGCTGTGGTAGGGAACCCCACGGAGGGTCTTTGTACATATCGTCCTCACTCAGACCTGCGATACGTTCGAACTGCATCAGCGGATGGACGGCCCGTCCTGTCCACGAGGCCACTGTAGACCACCGTACCGGCCGCTCCTCATCCCTATTCAGATGGGCAGGGTGAAAAATCCGGGCGTACGCCGCAAACCCGTCGGGCAGCAAGGAACGCAGCGTCCCGAAGGCTGAGAAGCTCTCCTCCACCCACCGGGCCTCAGACACGTCCTCGGAGAAATCCAGCCCGTCCGGCGACAGTTTCGTTTGCCGGATGGGTGTGCCGCCTCTAGTGGAGTGTGTGTACATACGAGACATGCCGCCCCGGTTCGTTCCCAACGCCCGGCGCAGTTTCTGAATCCATGATTGTCGGATGTACTTCATTTCATACTCTATGTTCAGATCGTTCTGAAACTCCCCTTCGACCTCTATCCACACGTAGTCCGGTCCATGCGGATAGTATGTGGAGGACCAGTCTTCAATCGTCCAGCCCGGGAACCATGAGTTCCAACAGTAAGCGTAAGAGCTATGGCCACCCGATACCGAGTCATCTTCCTCCCAGTAATAGAGATGGGCGTACACGTAAGTCGCAGGCACATCAAACTGTTCGAGGATAGTGTAGCCCAAGCCACCCACAAATAGAATTCTGGAATCGGCGTATTGTTCCTTTCTTTCCTATATCGAGACCTCCCAGCGAAAAGTTCGCAATTCGGTACGTGTAGGCCCACTTGGTGAGGATCGAACCGATCCTTCGGGCCTACTTAGGGTCGCAAGCCACATCTGGAAGACTTCCCCACCTACCATCCGTGTCGGCCTACTACCCGGTCACGTCGCATCAGCGTCCCTGCGTCCCGACGCGTCACGCTACAGGAATTGAGAGACCTTGGTGCGTCGATAGGTTGCCGAGCCACATTTCGAAGATGGTGGTATCTACCGTATGCGTTGGTGGGCCGGACTGGATGAAATCAAGAACCGAGGCCGATTCGCTGGTCACTCCATCGCTGGGCATGGGGATGGTGTACGTCAGCGTCGCCTCGTCTCCGGTGATCTCGATGCCCTCCACGAAGTTGCGGATGAGGGCCTTGCGCTCAGTGAACATCCCATCCTTCAGGAACTCCCGGAAGTCCGCCACGTACCCCTTGATCTCCTCGGTGGTCGGTAGCTCCACCCTCCGCTGCTCAAGCTGACCGGCGGCGTCCTCACGCGCAGCCTCCAGCTGCTCCTCACGGTGCCTCAGAGACAGGATGCGGGGTGACAGGACCTCCAACGTCAACTCGCTTGTCTCGATGGCATCGTAGAGTCGCTCAAGACGCTTCCTTACGTCCAATAGCTCCGCGTCGATGGCCTCCAGCCTGCCGGCCAACTCACTGGCCATCGCGTCTATCTCCTCGGCCACCAGCGTCACAAGCTCGACGATGGTCTCCTCGGTCAGAATGCGCTCCCTTATCTTCTCTACCACAAAGTCCTCGACCCTGGGGGCGTTCAGGTAGCGTGCGCTGCATGCCCCTGCGCCTTCCCTGAACAGGGTGCCGCAGATGTAGTAGCCGTACTGCCCACTCTTGGCCCCCTGGCCTATGTAGGGCCTGCCGCACACCCCGCACTTGAGCAGATCGCTCAGCAGGAACTTGCTCCCCACTCTACCGGGCCTCTGCACCTTCGGGGCGCGGTCCCGCATTGCCTGCTGCACGGCGTCGAACAGCTCCCTCGACACCAGGGCCAGCCACGCTCCCTCCACTCGCACCGGGTCCTGGGCCTTCTCTACCTTGGTGGTTCTGCCCCAGACGGCGGTTCCGGTGTAGGCTTCGTTGGTCAGGAGGTAGTGGAGTCCTCCCTTGTACCAGCGCTTCCCCCTGTTGGTGACGCCCCGGTCGTTCAGGGTCCTGCATATCTCCTTGAGGCCGTAGCCGTTGAGCGAACTCTCGAATATCTCCTTCACCACCGGAGCGGTGGCGGGGTCAACTTCCAGCGTGGGACGCTCCTTCACCCCGTCGCTGACCTTGACCCTCCTGTAGCCGAAGGGAGCCTTGGAGCCGAGGAAGAAGCCTCGTGATGCGGCTTCCCGCATACCACGGACGACCTCCTGCGCAAGATTTTCGCTGTAAAACTCATCGACGCTCTCGATGATGGCCTCCATGAGCTTGCCTGTGGGCGAGTCGTCGGCGTGCTCGGTGATGGAGACGACCCTCACACCTTTGCGCCGGAGCATCGACTTGAACGCCACGGCGTGCTCCCGCTTCCGAGTGAACCTTGAGAACTTCCAGACGAGGATGTGTTAGACGCAACTGCGACGTAATCAGGCTCAGGGGAATCAGGCTCAGGGGAATCAGGCTCAGGGGAATCAGGTTCAGGAGAATCAGGGTCTGAGGAATCATCGTCGATGGGTATAGCCAGCGTGATGTCCACGTTGTTGTCCCTGTCGATGACGACCTCGGCGACGATCATCTGGAGAAACTCCCTGCGCTGCTCGGGGGTCAGCGCGTCTAGGCCCTGGCCGACGTTCCTCGCCCACGTCAGGACAGTCTCCATCAGCCGCCGCTTCTCAGTTCCGCTCGCCTCCCGTGCCCGGCAATCGTCCAGCTTCGCCCTGGCGCTCTCAAGCCGCTCGGTGATGAACTTGCGCTGATGGTCGAGCTGGGCTTCGGTGATCTTCCCTGACACGAACAGCCTGATGGCGCGGTCCTCTTCCATCTGGATGCTCCGCAGGTCTCGCTCGGCCTGGGCGATCTCCTCCTCCAATCCGCCGCCCTTCTGGGAATCGAGGGTGTCGATACCGGCGACGATCAGGTCGGGGTTCTGAATAACCCGCTTGACCTCGCTCCATATCGGCTCCTCCAACCGCTCCGCCCTGATGTGGGG
Organism: Dehalococcoidia bacterium; assembly: GCA_965237935.1. GTDB lineage: Bacteria > Chloroflexota > Dehalococcoidia > Lucifugimonadales > CBDEGW01 > CBDEGW01. Next base: position 749,327 of record CBDEGW010000003.1, read on the forward strand.
ACGCTCCCGGCAGCGCAGGCGGAGACTCAGCGTTCCGTTGCACATGTAGTATCGGCGGGGAGTGGGCAGGTCGTAGCGGTACTTCTTGCCATTGCGAACGTTGGTGGTCCTCCAGGTGGACTTCGCATGGAAGTTGTGGCCGCACTCGCCGCATTTCAGCAGGTGCTGCAACAGGTAGAGCACCTTCGTGTTCCTCCCGGCCCTCCTGCTCCGCTGCTTTTTCAGCTTCTGCGCCCGTTCCCAGGTCTCCTCGTCCACCAGCGGCGGGACCGGGACCTCTATCCAGGTGTCCCTCGGCTGGTCGTAGGACTTCGTCCCGTCCTCGGTGGAGATGTGACGCTCCTTTCCGTAGACCCAAGCGCCCGTGTAGGTGGCATTCGCCAGAACGTAATGGATGTAGGACTGACGCCACAGCAACTTGCCGGTCTGGGTGGGGATTCCCTCGTCGGTCAGCCGCACGGCAATCGATGGGGACCCCATTCCCTCATGGACGTACATGTGGAAGATGCGGCGGACGACCTCCGCCTGCTCCTCAACCACCTCGGGCCTGCGGTCGTCTCCGATGCGGTATCCGTAGGGGAGGCCGCCCATGGGAACCCGTCCCTGCTTGGCCGTCCCCCGCTTGCCCAGGGTCGAGCGCTCCCGAAAGTTGTCCAGCTCTATCTTGCCGATGGCCGCCATGAGTCCGAAGGTCTTCATGTCGATGGCGTCCATGACGGCTTCCAGCCGAATCTGGTGGGCCTCGACGACCTCCATGAGGGCGGCGGCGGGGTACATCCCCCTGCTGAGGCGGTCGGACTTCCAGCAGACGATGGTGTCGAAGCGTCCGCGCTTGGCGTCGGCCAGCATCCGCTGGAACTCGGGGCGCTTCTTGGACCAGCCTCTGCCCACCTCCTGGTAGCGGGCCGTGATGTTCAGCCCTTTGCTCTCGCAGTAGGCTTCCATCTCGCCTGTCTGCTCGGAGATGGAGGTCTTGTCCTCCCCGTCCTGGCTCTTGTCCGACACGCTGGCGTAGATGGCCGCCCGGTTCCCCTCCGTCTTTCTATACGCGGTCTTAGCCATCGCTCCTCCTTTTCACATTCTCCAAAATCAAAAAGACCCGCCTACTGTCGGGAGCGGGTCTGCGAGTAGTACAATCTATTCGCATCACCTGTCCATTCAGGTGGCGCCACGGCCCGGGATGTTTGTAGCATCGCCGGGCCAACTTCTACCCACTATCATACCGCGATGGGCAGGCCAACGTCAAAGCTCGTCACCCGTCCGGTAGTGCGTCAGTCATTGTTCATTCTCTCCGGGTAGCTCTGGCACGTAAAAGAAGTTGCGAGGGTCATCGCGGGCTAGCTGGCCTGCGTACGGCTCCCAGCGGGTGTCGGGGAAGATGGCGCAGTCCGGGGTGCGGTCGAAGGCCCCTTGGCTCGCCATGAGCGCCATGGCGGAGGACTGGACGCCTGCGCCCAGGCTGATGACGGTGAGCGTTGGAGGGGAGTGCATCAGCCGTCTCCCTCGGCGTGATCATCCTCATGCGAGGCGTCGTCCCCCTCCGGCTCGGCCTGCTCGTTGCCGGTGGCGTACTTGATCATCAGAGTCACGAGGCGGCGCAGCCGTTCCTCGGCGTCGGGTCCGGGGTTGGAGAAGACCCTGACCACGCCGATCTCGGACGGGTCCCTTTCGGGCCTCTTTCGCCCGTTCCGTGTCTTCGTATCTTCCATATCGTCTAGTTGCAGTTGCCTCTCCCGACCGTTCTAGGTCGGCGTGGTCCCGGGTTTGGGAGCTAGTTGCGAGTTAGCTGGATCGCAGATCTCCCAACGCAGTGTGAACTGTCGGATTGCAGTAGGAAACTGCCTGTAGGGAGCGACAAACATGTCGCCCCTTCCAGGCAGTTGGTAAGCGTCGCCCTCTGTGCTGTCATTAGGGGGTGTCCAGGGAATCGACCACCGGTATCACGGCGGTGATTTCACAAGGCGGCAAGCCGTCTAGGACGAGGCCAAGCGACCCGAAGCGAGCTTTTTCAGGGGATGCAACTGCGTCAGCGGTGGCCCAGTTCGGCCCATCTGTTTGGGGGCCAAATGCAGCCAGGGGGCTGTACAGGGAAAAGAGACTTTGGGTAGAAGCGGACATTCTGGGCCATTTGGCTATGCAAACAGACTGATTTCGGGGTATATCGGCCGGTTTCTGTGAACACTTTGAGTTAAGCCCGAATCCACCGAAGGACGTCCTTGGGGACAGCCCTTGAAGAAGGCAGAGGGTGCTCCTCTGAATCTGGGATAATGGTTTTGGAACAGAAACCCGCCCGGAAACAAGGAGCACCCAATAGATGCTGCCACAGAACAAACCCGACCGTATTCGCATCCTCTTTGACGACCATCGCCTGGTGGCCAATGCCGGCCTGCTCCTGCCGGCCACCCTAGCCCGGCACCTGGGCCTGCGGGAACTCGTCGACCATCACCTTGACCTCGGCGGAGCGCCGGGACGGGCGAACACTGGGGACAAGATGCTGACGCTGGTCGCTTCCGCGCTGGCAGGCGGCGACTGCATCGACGACGCCGATGCGCTGCGCGCTGGTGGGACGGTCGGTGTTCTAGGCTGCGTGGTCAAGGCGCCATCCACCCTGGGGACCTTCCTGCGCAGCTTCCGGTGGGGGCATGTCCGTCAACTCGACCGCGTGAGCCGCCAGTTGTTGGCCCGGGCCTGGGCCGCTGGGGCCGGACCCGGCGACTCGCCCCTGACCATCGACCTGGACTCGACCATCTGCGAGACCTATGGACTGGCCAAGGAGGGAGCGCGCCACCACGGCTATACCGGCGCCCGCGGCTATCACCCACTGCTGGCCATTGCCGCCGGCACCGGCGAAGTGCTGATGTCCCGGCTGCGCGAGGGCCGGGCCAACACCGCCCGTGGCGCCGCCCACTTCCTGCGTGAGACGGTGGGGCGGGTGCGCTACGGCGGGGCCAGGGGACAACTCACGGTGCGGGCCGACAGCGGCTTCTACGCCCACACTGTCGTTGCCGCCTGCCGGGAAATGGATGTCCGCTTCTCTATCACCATCCGCCAGCGCGCCAGCCTGCGGGACCTGATCGAGGCGATACCAGAGGAGGACTGGACTCCCATTCCCTACTGGATGGACGGTGCCGCCGATGTCGCCGAGACGACTTACACCCCGTTCCAGACCAAGCCGGACGCCGCGCCGGTGCGGCTCATTGTCCGGCGGGTGAAGCCGACGCCCGGTTCCCAGCTCGCCCTCTTCGCCAGATACAGCTATCACGCCTTCATCACCGACCGCGATGGGGAGACGCTGGAACTGGAGGCCGATCATCGCCGCCACGCCGAGGTCGAGAACGCCATACGCGACCTCAAGTACGGCGTCGGGCTGAACCACATGCCGTCGGCGCGCTTCGCCGCCAACGGCGCCTGGCTGGCGGTCCAGGTGATGGCGCATAACCTGGCCCGCTGGACGGCGCGGATTGGTCTGGGCGAGCGGACCGTGATCACCAAGACCCTCAGGCGGCGGGTCTTCGCTCTGGTGGGACGGATCACCCGCTCGGCGCGCCGCCTCACTTTGCATCTTCCCCGGCGCTGGCCTTGGGAAACCCAGTTCAGTCGCGCCTTGGCCCGGCTGCAAGCCATTCCGTTCCCGGCCTGACGGCCAGCCTGCAACTGACCCAACGTCCCCGCAATCTCGCGCCACCCCGGTCGCGAGAGCCCCCTGCTGCGTATCCTCTCGCCATCCCGCGCATCGCAACTCCCGCATAGGGCCTTAGGGGCCCTGTGCGGCGACTGAAGACCGTCCGCCGGCCTCCCATCTACCCCAAGACCCCAGGCCATCTCCCCTGTAGCTCCCTCACCCACCCCCTTCCGCTGTCCTCACGCCGTCCATCGGTGTCCTTCGGTGGATTCGGGCTAAGGCTCCAGTTCGGTGAGAAAGAGGCACCGATTGCAAAACAGGGCCACCCCCTACAGGAGGTGTTGAGATGGCGGGCAAGACGACGGAGAGCAACGGCAGGTCGGAGTCCAAGGCGAAGGCTGGGCGGCCCGACCTCAAGTGGGCTGTTGAGTGGCTGGTGAAGCAGCAGGGACAGCGGCGGGCGGCGGAGACCCTTGGCGTGAATAGGAAGACGGTGGCCCTTGCCCTGCGGAGACAGCGGCTGACGGGCAGGATGAACCACGCAGTCCAGACGCTTCTAGCCAATCTGGATGACCCCGTGGCGCAGGAAGTCATGCCTCTGGACCGGATTGAGTCGCAGGCCAGTGGTCTCGTCGAGTCCGTGGACGAAATCTACGGGCTTGTCGACAGACTGACGCTGCGGGTGGAGGCGTTGGAGAATGCGCAGCCACAGCCACAGACGAAGGAACCGGGGGCAGAGCCTGACGACGATTCTCCGGGGCATGTGAGCGAGGTTACGGAGAGCGAGGGACAGCAAGAGGAGCCCGGTGATGCGCCGGACCCAGAGCGGGAGCAGGCCGGACGGCGGTTTGGCTGGCGGGGACGCTAGGTGCGGTAATCGGGCAATCCGCTGTGGCGGGAAAGCCCCCTACAGGATGTGGCAGGGCGTGGGTAGATCGGTGGGTCCAACCTGAGTACGGAGAATCGAGCTTGTGAATAGGTCACAGAGGGAGGTCGAACCGAATGAAACAGAGAAGACCAGTCATCGAAGGCAGCGGGGAGGTGGCCGACATGCATCACCTGCGGCTCATGTCGCTGCTTCAAGAGCTGGAGCGGGCCCACGGTCGCAAGGACGCGGCAGAGCTCCTGGGGGTGGACCGCAGGACGCTGGACATCAGCCTGGATGAGGGGGTGCTGTCGAGGCGCATGCGGGGAGCGTTGGATAAAGCTCTTCAAGCAGGCGTGGGCTCCGCAGCCGCCGAGCAGCGGGACCGCAACGACAAGCTGGAGGACCGCCTGGACGCCCTGGAGGCCCTAGTCGAGGAGCAGGGCAAGGAGATGCGGGTCAGACACAGGGCCTTGGAGGACTCAATCCGGGCCGTGAGGGAGGAGGTGGCGCAGGCGCATCGAAAGCTGGAGCGGACTCCGGCGGAACTGAAGACGGAGGGCAGCTCCGATGGCGAGGCGAAGGCGAATGGCGCCGGCCCGCAGCCCAAGCGAAGGACGACGCTGCGGCGGGAGTTCCCCGACCTCGTGACGTTGGAGCCCGCCGAGGACGACGAGGACGTGTTCGGAGAGGTCTGGCCCCTGATCGTCGAGTGGAGAGAGTTGAAGGCGACGCACCCCAACGAGGGGAAGATCCTGTCCTGGCTACTGACCGAGGAGCGGTTCCTGGCGTTGGAGCTGACCTTGTTGGAGGGGCACGGACTGACGCTCCCCCCGGCGACGTTTCCGCTGCGGGGCTTCGACCGGAACGGGCAGGTCAACTGGCGCAGGACCGCGCTCTTCGACACGCGGAGAGCGCTGAGAAAGCGGGAGCTTCTGCACAGGCTGACCTTCGGACTCTGGTGGAAATAGCCGGGCCGGAGTGCTGGGTGGTCTGGCCGGTTCGGTGGCGTCATGCTTGGACAAGAGATCGTGCTTACGGACGGTTTGCACAAAGAGGAGGAACCAAATGAAACGGAAAGATCCACTCATCGCAGGGAGACATAGCGTCCGAGACATGCACCACCTGCGGCTCATGGCACTGCTGCAGGAGCTGGTGCGGACATGGGGTTACACGGGTACTGCGCGGGTGCTGGAGATCGACCCCAGGACGGTGACCTCCAGCGTGCAGTCGGGCCAGCTGACACACCGGGTGCGTGAGAGCCTGCAAAGGGCGCTTCAGCACGGAGTGGGCTCCGCAGCCGACAGGCAGCGGGAGCGCAGCGACAAGCTGGAGGCCCGGCTCGACAAGATGGAGGACCAACTCAAGGAGTTGAAGGAGAATCTCAGGAGCGACCTCAAGGTATTGAACAAGCTGGGGGCCCGGCTCGATAAGACGGAGGGCCAGATCAAGGAGCTGAAGGGGAATCACAGAACCGGCCTCAAGGGATTGAAGATGTCGCTGGATGGAGTGCGGAAGTACTACGGTGTACAGCGTCGACTGGTCGAACAGAGGCTCTTGGTCTTGGAAGGGGAAGGTGAGGGTACGGAGACCGGATCACCCACAGATGATGGGAGTGGCGGTCCTGGGGCGAGAAGCGTCGCAGCCGGCACGGAGTTCCCGGGGAAACTCACCGACCCGACGCTGCCCGGATTGGTGGATGATGGGAAGCGGACGAGCGGGGTGGTCGAGTGGGACACGTCGGCGCCGCCCGGCGGTGGTGACGAGAAAGTTGATGCGCTCTCCGAGCCTGGGATTCCTGGGTCAGCGCAGGTGTCGCGCAAGAACCATGCCCGCTCTCAAGAAGCTGAGCACCCTCTGCCGGAACCGAACTAAGTTGATCCGCAGCAGTCACCGCTCACCTGGGTTGAGTTTGTGGCCGAGGGGCCGGTGAAACCCAGGGCCCGCAAGCACCAGCCGCAGCCCGCGACCACTTCGATGTTCGAGTGGGCGATGACGCTGGACCAGCAGCGCGAGAAAGAGCCGGTCAGCGTCCCGCGCCGACCGCAGAAGACAGGGGGTTTCGAGTTTCACCCTCGGGCTGTAGCCGCATCATCGACGCGCTGACTCCCCTCACAAGGCCTGATAAATGGTGGGCCGGTTGTGGTGTCATACCCGTGTACAGAGAAAGTCGTGAGTGAGCAAGTTGCATCCTGGTCGTGAGCATAGTTGAAATCGAAGGAATCGGGACGCCTGCTAAATCGAAGCGAGCAATCTGGTTCCGGGGTTCCCTCCACGGTGCGCATGCAAGGGCCGTAGCTGGAAGATTGCAGGTTGCGTACCGGGGAAGAGCGTGGGTCGAGTGCAAAGGCCCCCTATCGGACGGTGCAAGTTGCACAGCAAAGGCGGAAGCATGAGAAATGTGGAGCCGGTAATCGAAGAGGGCGGGAGCGTGGAGGACGTCCACCACCTGCGGCTCATGGCGCTGCTGCACGATCTGGTGCGGAAGAAGGGGAACAGGGGAGCGGCGTCGGTGCTGGGCATAGACCCCAGGACGGTGGCCTCGTGCACGACGACGGGAAGGCTGTCCTGGCGGGTGAGGGAGGCGTTGGAGCGGGGGCTACAGTCGGGGGCAGGCTCGGCTGCGGTTCGGCAGCGGGAGCGCAACGATGCCCTGGAGGGTCGCATTGAGGAGCTGGAAGAGAAGACCCGAAGCGGTCACAGGGGAAGCGTCCGCCCTGTCTCCCGCAGGTGTCGACGACGCTGCTGCGCATCCGGCATCGCCTTGGCCACCAGGCCCCAGAAGTCCGTCGAGTGGTTACGATGAGTCAGGTGCGCCAACTCGTGGACGACGACGTATTCGATGAGGGCCTGCTCCAGCATCATGGTGCGCCAGTTGAAGCGCAGCGTACCGTCGGGTGCGCAGCTCCCCCAGCGTTGGCGCTGGTCGCGGACGAGTATCTGCGACTTCTCTCCGCGACCGAGCCGGAGCCACCAGCGTTCCACAATATCCGACAGCCGCGCGGCTGCGCGGTCCCGGTACCACTTGACAACGGAGCGGCGGATGCGTTCATAGCGCTCACTGTCATCCAGGCCATGCGGCACTGTGACCCGGAAGCGCCAGTGGTCGAAGCGAACCTTAGGCGAACGTATGTCCGCGGTATCGACGATCATGCGGACGTTGCGCCCCAGGTACGGCAGGGTCTCGCCGCTGACGAAGCGCTTCGGCGCGGCTTCCAGCATCTCCCCAGACGCATGGCTGAGGATCCAGGACGCCCGCTTGCGAACGATGGCTCGCAGCTCGCTGTCCGGCGTCGTCATGGGAGCGGTAATCTGCACGCCGCCGCCGTCCGTCGTGATCTGGACCGTCTTCTTACGCCTCTCGCTGCGACGCACCTCGTAGTCTATGGTCGTGTTGCCGAAGCGGATACGGCCCCTTTCGTTCACCGCCCACTCCTACGACGGGCCAGATCGACAATCCGGTTTGTCACCTCCTCCAACTGCTCTTCGGTGTAGTCGTCCGTGGGCCTGAGGTCCCGTTTGATGTCCCGTCGCATCTCCCGCAGGACCTCCAGGTTCGACTGCCAGTCGACGACGGCGTTGTGGTGGTTGACCACGGACTCGACCCTCCGTGCGACGTTCTTCGTCTCTTCGTCGAAGTGCGCCCGATACGGAGCCTGCTCTTCCCGTATGGCCGAGTCGGTAGCTGGCTCATCTGAGCGGCCGTCGAGCAGTTCGTAGATGGCGAAGGACACCGGAGACAGGCCATGTTCTGCGGCAATGTCAGCTTCGCTCTGAGCATGATGCCGTAGCAGAGCAAGGCGGCGGCATGTTTCTGCCGAGTCTATCAGCCGGTTCCGAAGGTCTTCGATGATGCGTGCAAGCTGCGCCGAGAGTTTCTCGAAGAACACGGGGTTGTCGGCCAAGCGGTCATGTATCTGAGCCCGGATAGCGTGCTCCATGATCGAGGCCCGTGCCTCGTCGTGGGGGAGTGCGGCGATCTTCTGCTCGAAGTCCTGGTCGAGTATCGACACCGGCATCATTAGCTCCCGCACCTGGGCGCTGATGCGCTCGTCCACCAGCCTCTTCACCTTCGCCCCGATCTCGGTCCAGTCCGCGTCGGCGTCCTCGCGAAGGAACTGAGCCCGGACGTAGGCCCGTATCTCCGTGAGCCGCGCGAGTCGATCCGTGTAGTCCAGTGCTCGGGGGTCGGGCAGGAAGCGGTCCATGAGGAGGGAGAACCGGCGGTAGTCCGCGTTGAACCGCTCGAACAGATCGGCCTTGAAGTTGCCCTCGGTCGAGGCGTCCGGCGCGAAGATGCCGACGCACGCCCAAGTGTCGCTCAGGTCGCGGCTCTTGAAGTGGGACTCCACCTGGACGGCGGCCGCCTCGATGACCGGCGCCGGGTCCTCGTCCATCTCGCGCATCGTGTCCTGCACGTCCGGCCAGTCGAACGTCGAGAGCGCATCCTCTAGGTCCCGCGAGACGCCGTGGTAGTCGACGACGAGGCCGTGCGTCTTCTCGGTGGCCACCCCGTCCTGCTCATGGGAGAAGCGCCGGTTCACCCTGGCGATGGCCTGGAGCAGCCCGTGCTCCCGCAGCGCCCGGTCCAGGTACAGCGCCTGCTCCACCGGCGCGTCGAAGCCAGTAAGCAGCATGTCTACCACGACGAGCACCTCCGGCTCCCCCTCCGGATCGACGAAGGCGTTGACGACCTGCTCCTGGTCGAGCTCGCGGGCCACCTTGAACTCCGGACCATCGTTGGGGGCAGCGGTGATGACGGGATAGGCGCGCAGGCCGAAGCTGTTCAGGCGTTCCGCGTACCGCAGGGCGGCGGCCCGGCTCGGCGCGACGATCTGCGCCTTGAACCCGTTGGGCCGCACCTTCCCCTTGAAGTGCTCGGCGATGTCCAGGGCGATCATCTCGATGCGCCGCTCCGCCTCGGCGACCGTCTCCTTGTTGGCGTAGCGGCGGCGAATCTGGGCCTGGACCGCGGGCGGCTCGTCACCAAACATGGCCTCGTACAGCCTGTCCAGGGTCTCCGGCCCCTCGACGGCGAGCTCGGTCAGCCGCGCCTCGTACCAGATGGGCACAGTTGCACCGTCGGCTACCGACTGCGGGATGGTGTAGGCGTCGATGAGGGGACCGAAGCGCCCTATGGTGCTGCGCTTGAAGTCCTTTTCTATCGGCGTGCCGGTGAAGCCCACCATCACCGCGTTGGGCAGGGCTTTGGACATGCGCCCGCCAAGAATGCCGTACTGCGTGCGGTGGGCCTCGTCCACCATGACGATGACGTTCTCCGAGATGTTGAGCACGTCAAGCTCGCCCTCAGGGGCCGTCAACGCCTCCTCGAACTTCTGGATGGTCGTCATCACCGTGCGGCTCCCACCCTGCTTGAGGACGCTCTGCAAGTCGAGAGGGTCGCGTTGGTCGGGCCTTTGCCTCCGGCGGTGCGCCCGGCGTTCGGGCGGCTCAGGGCGCGACCGGTCCATCCTCTCCGGGGCCGGGAAGCCGCAGCGCTCAAAGGTGCCGGCGATCTGCCGGTCCAGCTGCCTGCGGTCGGTGACCACGACGATGGTGGGATTGCCTAAGCGGGGCTCGCGGCGCAGCTTGGTCGCCAGCCACAGCATCGTCAGCGACTTGCCCGATCCCTGCGTGTGCCAGACAACGCCTCCCCGCTCCTCCGGCTTGCGGCCCGATAGGAGGCGGTCCAGCGCCGCACGGACGGCTCGGTACTGCTGGTAACGGGGCAGCTTCTTCACCAGCCGACCCCGCTCCGGCTCGTAGACCACGTAGTCGCGGAGAATGTCCAGCAGGGTCGCCGGGGACAGTAGGCCCACGATGAGCTGCGCCTGCCCCTGCGGCTCGACACGGAAGCGCCCCTGAACCTCATCCTCGGTGTACGGCAGCACCGACTTCCACTCGAAGTAGGCGTTCTCCGGAGCGCCGAGGGTGGCGTAGGCTGCGGCTGCCCCGCAGTGGGCCACGCACAGCAAGTTGTAGTGGAACAGCTCCGGTGCGCCGCTGCCGTGCCACTCCGGTCCCGCCTGCTGGTAGCGACGAAGCTGGCGTACCGCCTGCGATCTCCATACGTCGAGCAGTGACGGAGACTTGGCCTCCATCACCACTAGGGGGACGCCGTTGACGAACAGCACAAGATCGGGGATGACCATGCGCTCGTCGTCGTCAGGGCCGCCTCGCTCGTTGCCTCGCCGTACGCGGAACTGCGTTGTGACGACGAACTCGTTGAGGCCGCCCTCCGGGTGGTCGAAGTCGAAGAAGCGGACGGTGCGAGAGTCCCTGCCCCTCGGCCCGTCCACGGCCAGGGGCATACCGTAGGTCAGGTACTCGTGGATCGCCTGGTTGCGGGCCATGCCCGTGGAGTCGACGTGCTCCAGCTCAAAGATGGCTCGCTCCGCCTGCTCCTCCGTCATCCATTCGTTAAGCCGCATCAGCGCGGCCCGCAGCCGTCCCTTCAGCAGGACCTCCCGCTCATCGGAACGCTCCGCCGCCAGCGCCTCGCGGGGCACATAGGTCCACCCCAGCCGCTCTAGCAGTTGGCGGGCTGGGTCCTCGGCGTGGTTGAACTCGTTGAGTCTATTTGGAATTAGCGTACTCATTGTCAAGCTTAGCCAGAGTTTGTTTCAAATTGTAGAATCTCTTTTTGCTGCTTTTCTCGGCCGTTGGGTCAAGTTTCCGTTCGTAAGTACACGTCGGGTCCTGATGGACATTTTTCATTGTTGAGTGAAACTGTTTGAGTCCAGCCGTTGCTTTCCGGTTTGCTTCGTTTGCTTGAAATCGGGGTAGCGGCTCCTGCATTTATCAACTAATTCATTGTAGGAAGTGGGGAATGTCTTCAGGGCCTCATCATCGCTTATCGAGACTTTAGGAACATTTGGGTCACTTGTTAAGCCGATATTGCCCCCACCAGATAAGCCGCGATTTAACTCCACCCGTATTTGCATTACTATCGCGTAACCAGAATCGGACGAATCGTTGGAGCTTACAAGGTCTGAGAGTTCCTTCAACAGCTGTCTCTGACGTACCGGGTACTTGGAAACAACGGTTTGTGCAGTGCCGACAAACCCAAGAGGTAGAAGATACGGCGCGTCAATTGAATCTTGGAACCAATCCGCATAGGCTTTGGCAAAATTCTGAACGCCTGCGGTACTGAATTCGAGTATGGACTGCTTCAGTTCTGGAACCAACACTCCTAAATGCGCCGCCTGATTCCTGACCTTGATGAGTCCATTGATATTGCTTTTCACCTCTTCAGGCAGACCGCTTTGGTTCATTGCCCCTCTTATTTCAATTGTTAAGATCTCCCCATCGGAATTGCGTTCATACCGGCGTGAATCGCGCCTTCGCCGGTAAATTGCCTTAATTTCCCCTTTGCTTTGCTGGATAATGCGCGCTTTGGTTAGAATCTCCCAAGCATTGACGAGAAGAAAAGCGACAGTCTGCTCCCTATATTCGGCTCGAGGTTTGTTATAAAGTTCGACGGCTGCAAGCAGTGCTTCACGAGCGCAACGAGCCATCACAATATCGCGCCTTGGCCTAGCCATTTGCTATCACCCCACCCGCACGCGCCCCGACAGCAGCGCGTCCGATGCCGATGCCTTCAGCGATTGCAACCCACTCCGCTCCTCGTTCGCCCGCTTGATGGCATCGTCTACTCCGTCCAGCATGGCGGCGATGGCCCTCTGCTCGGCTACAGGGGCTTTGGCACGCGCATCCCCTCAATGAGTGCACAGTTCAGCGCGTCCTGGTTCGATCCTTGCCCAAGAGCACGAATGACAGAATAGTTGTGCCTAGCCCAAGCAAAGAAGAATTCAAGGCTGAAGTCTTCGTCCGCTCCGTATACAGCCGCGAAGTTTTGGTTGATTGCCGCATCAAATCCAAGGCGTGCAGTCATGCCGCCGGTACCGTCCCGATGCCCGGCACATCCTTCCATTGGGTGTGCCAACCAGGGACGCCGCGGGTGAGCAGTTCGTGCAGCAGGGCGTCGCGCACGCGTTCGGTGGCCGTGATGACCGCCTCTGTGCGCTCAATGGCCTCGTCGATGGAGTCCAGCACGGCGGCTATGGCCTGTTGCTCGGACAGGGGTGGGAGGAGGATGGGGAGGGAACGCAATGCTTCACCACCGATAGCCTGAAAGGTACTGCCCTGAGTGACTCGCTCTAGTGCCCCCTTGGTATGATTCACGATGTGCCAGCCGAAAGCCTGGCTGGGTTCGCTGAATCGGATTGCAGCCAGGCCCCGACCAACACTAAGCTCCCCACTTGCCCGATTTGTTTGGCCTACTGGCGCCCTTACGCTAATCAGTAAGTCGTCTCGGTAAGCTACCTTCACTGGTTGAACGCACCATTGGGCCTAGGAGATTTGACACCAAACTCAGCGTTTCCCTGAATAAATGGCAACCCGTCGTCGCGGCCGAAGTCACCGTCCCAATCGATTACCGTCTCACCGGGCGGCGACTGCCCCATCACAACTTCGGCCACATCTCCCAAGCGCACCACCTGCCACCCAGCCGGCGTTTGCATCTTGCCCACCATTAGCTGCCCCGCTGCTCTCCGCCGTCGGAACGCCGCAGCGCATCAAGTGTCACCCCTCGGCCTGCCTGCTTCGCTTCCAGCCACCGCTGGAGGGACTTCTGACTCTCGCTGGAGGGCCTGCCCGCAAGCAGCCCCTCCACGCTGACGTCCTCGTCTAGGTCGGGCCAGTGGATGCCCTGGCCTCCGCCTATGAGCCGCCAGTTGGCCTTCTCTTCCTCCGTGGCATTCACCAGCCTGGGGTACCAGGCCAACGGGACCGAGATGGTCCGGCCATCGGAAAGCTCGGCGGTCAACGTGTCCTCGGTGACAGTCACGTCTTCCGCATCCGGGACCCTCACCTTAACCGTCGAAATATTCATGCCACGCCTCCACGAGCAACGTTTGATTCTCCCCAATCATCCTCGCAATTCTGCCTATCTCTGAGCGCCTCAGTCCGCCGCTCCTCTGAAGCCTCACCGGGTCCAGCCAGAACTTGGCGACCCGGTCGTCACGCTCAACATGCACGTGTAGCGGCTCCTCCCGGTCGCTTGCATAGAAGAAGAAGCGATACGGCCCCTCTCTCAGTATCGTCGGCATTGCTCACCTGCGACCCTATCGGACATATCCCAGCTCCGCGAGCAGCTCGTCCATCTTTGCCACCGCCTCGTCGCGCCGTCGCTCGGCGTCCCGCAGCTGTGCCAGGGCCTTCTCGACGCTCATCACCTCCACCGGCTCGGTAGTGTCCACGTACCGGCTGATGTTTAAGTTGAAGTCATTGGCCCGCATCTCCTCCAGGTCTGCCACGTGGGCGAAGCGTTCCACGTCCTCGAAGGCGGTATACGTTTCGACGATCCTGGCGGTGTGTTCCTTGTCGATATAGTTCCGCGCTTTGCCTTGCCGGAAGCTGCCCTCCTGCGCCGCGTCTACGAACAGCACCTTGCCACGCCGCTCGGCGGGTTTGGCCTTGTTCAGTACGCAGATAGCAACGGGGATGCTGGCCCCGGAGAAGAGGTTGGGCGCCAGTCCGATGACCGCCTCGAACAGGTCGGCCTCCACGATGGCCTGGCGTATCTTCCCCTCCGCCCCGCCCCGGAACAGGATGCCGTGGGGCATCACGATCCCCACCATGCCCTGAGAGTTGATCACGCCGAGCATGTTCAGTAGGAAGGCGAGGTCACCCTTCGTCTTGGGCGGGATGGCGCCGTAGCGGTCGAAGCGGTGGTGCGGGTCGTTAGGCGCGAATTCGTGTCCCCAGTTCTTCAAGCTGAAGGGCGGATTGGCGATGACACGGTCGTAGGAGAGGAGGCGTCCCGAGTTGTCCACTAGGCCCGGCTCCGTGATGACGTCGCCGGGTTCCAGACGGGCGGCCCGCAGGCCGTGAAGCAGCAGGTTTAGCTTGCCGATGGCCAGGGTTCCCAGGTTGCGCTCCTGGCCGTGCAGCGCCAGGTCACGGAGGTCTCCGCCGTGTTCTTGCACGTATTGAGCGGCGTAGATGAGCATCCCGCCGGAGCCAGCGGTGGGGTCGCAGATACGCATCCCCTCGCGTGGTTGAAGCAGCTCGATGATGAGGCGCACCACGGGGCGAGGCGTGTAGAACTCGCCGCCCTTCCTCCCAGCGTCGTCGGCGAACCTGTTTATCAGGTACTCGTAGGAGTCGCCCAGCACGTTGCCGCCGCCTGCCGCGTCTTCCCGCAAGTTCTCGTCGCGCAAGTCCAGACCGTCGAAGTGGTTGAGCAGGCTGCGGATGATGCGTTCACGGTTGGCCGGGCTGCCCAGCTTGGACTCGTCGTTCCAGTTGGTGCCCGCCAGCACGCCGTCAAGCCTTGGAGTGTTAGCGTCCTCGATGGCGTGGCTGACGACGTTCAGGGTTTCGCCCAGGTTCATCGAGGCGGCGGAAATGGCCTCCCAGCGGGCAGACTCCGGGACGAAGAACTCGTGCTCGTCCCTGTCCTTGAGCGCCACGTCGCGGGCAACGCCCAGCGCGACGGCGCTCTCCACCTCCTCATCGAACCGGTCGGACAGCCGCTTAAGGAAGAGAATGGAGAAGATGTAGTTCTTGTAGTCGGCGGCGTCGATCTGTCCGCGCAGGATGTCGGCGGCCTGCCACAGCTTCGACTCAAGCTCCTGTCTGGTCAACGTCATAGGCCTCTCCTCAAGGTTGCCGGTACGGCCATGCGGCCAATCTCACTTATCACCGAGTCGCGGAGCGTCTCACGGCGCAGCCGGGCGGCTTCGACCGACGATGCATACGCCGCCTCCGCCGCCTCTACGAGCCGGGCCACCGTATCGAGATCACGCGGGGGTGGCACGGGAACCTGAACCTCACCCAAGCTTCTAGCCGACAGCGACTTGAGGGTGGCGCTCACCGTCATCAGTTTGCCGAGCTGCGCCCGGCCATGGGACGAAGTGAGGCAGTACCAGAGCCAGTGCCCCATGCCGGATTCCGGTTGCTTCGCTCGCACCACCAGCAGCGTTATGCCCGCCACCGTCCGGGACACCTCCGGCGGCACCAGTGCGACCTGGACGGACCCGGTGCGAGCCGTCACCAGCAGGTCGAAGGGCCGGAGCAGATGCCGCTCGGCGCGTACGCCATGGACGAGGCCAACCTCCCTGAGGCCCTCAACGTCCAGCCAGCCGTCGTCGCGCACGTCGCTGCTTTCTACGACCCGCAGCATCCACTCGCCGCGCCGCAAGCAAACCCCACGGCCAGCACGGGCTAGGCCCTGATATACGTCGGCAAGCTCGGCGACCGATTGCATGGTTGAATTATAACATATAGTGCTGTCTGAAGTGAGCAACACGTATCCGTGCTGAACTGTACAGCCGGAGTGCGCCATTCCGACGCAGGGATGGGCACAGCTTGACGCCCGGGACGCCAGCGGGCGCGAAGATTCGCCACGTCTGACCTCCGACACACAACACTGACAATGCAACAGTGGACAGCTGTATTGCCAGAGGGGACCCGTCGCTTGAAGCGTCGAGGCCGCCTCCTATTATTACATCCAGCCGGAAACTCAGCGTGAGGGTTTTCGATCTGTCCAGTTTGGTGAACAAGAGGCTCTTGGGGCCGGTGCCCGGTAACCTGACCGACTCCTCATATCAGGACTTCCCAGCGAAAAGTTCGCAATTGAGCCTGTCTCAGAAGTCTGGGCTGGTAATGGGTATGTCGTTGGGTGTACATTCGAAGCGACACCAGTTGGGGAGATGCTGATATGCCGCTTCGACCGATGGGCCGAGAGCAGATGTGGATGTTGCCGCCGACGCTTGACGAACTGTTGCCGCTGGACCATCCGGCGCGGTTCGTGGCCGAGTTCGTTGACGCTTTGGACCGGGAGGACTGGGGGGAGCTTGAGGTGGAGATAGACGGGGTGAGGTGGACCCCAAAATTCGGACAGGTGGCTAAGAGAGAGTCCCGCTCCTAAAATAGGACGGAAACAAGGAGCAGGACATGAAGCAAACACGTAAGAAGCACAGCCCAGTCTTCAAGGCCCAAGTGGCTTTGGCCGCGCTCCAGGGGGAGCACACCATTGCAGAGCTGGCCAGCCGGTTTGAAGTCCACCCGAGCCAGATCCATGCCTGGAAGAAGGCTTTGATTCAGGGGGCGCCGCACCTCTTTGAAAATGGTGCTGGACGCCAGGAGAAGGACCAAGAGGTCCTCACTGCCCAGCTCTACCAGCAGATCGGGCAGCTCAAGGTGGAACGGGATTTTTTGTCACGGAGCTTCGGGTTGTGAGCCGGTCCCAACGCCGGGCCATGATTGACCGAGAAGAACCTAAGCTGTCTCTGGTGCGCCAGTGCGCCTTGCTGGGTATCAGCCGCTCCGCGTTGTACTACCTGCCAACCGAGGCCGGCGCCGAGGACTTGGAGTTGATGGCCCTCATAGACCAACAGTACCTGAAGACACCTTTCTACGGATCCAGAAGGATGACTGCCTGGCTCAGAAATCACGGACACCAGGTCAACCGCAAGCGGGTCCGCCGGCTGATGCAGTTGATAGGCCTGGAGGCCATCTACCGGCGTCCCAACACCAGCAAGCCAAACCCAGGGCATAAGGTCTATCCGTACTTGCTCAGGGGGCTGGAGATCAACCGGGTCAACCAGGTGTGGGCCACCGACATCACCTACATACCCATGGCTCGGGGTTTCCTCTACTTGGTGGCCATCATGGACTGGCACAGCCGCTACGTGCTGGCCTGGCGGCTGTCCAACACCCTGGAGGTAGACTTCTGTGTTGCGGCTCTGGAAGAGGCCTTGAGCAAGGGTCGGCCACAGATCTTCAACACCGACCAGGGCAGCCAGTTCACCAGCGAGGCCTTCACCAGCATGCTACTGGCGCAAGGCGTTCAAGTGAGCATGGACGGCAGGGGCCGGTGCATGGACAACGTCTTCGTGGAACGGCTGTGGCGCAGCATCAAGTACGAGGAGGTGTACCTGAAGGCATACCAAAATGGGACTGAGGCCAGGAAGCAACTGTCTTGAAAGTCAAGAGGAATGGCCGGCGACTGTCGGAGTCAGGTCGCACCAGGGGGAGCGATGCTTGAGCATGGAGTTGAGGATAACGAGCAGCTTGCGCATGCAGGCTGTGAGGGCCAACTTCTTCGGCTTACCAGCGGCCAGCAGCCGCTGGTAGAAGTCCCGTATGAGGGGGTTGAAGCGGCTGGCTACCAACGCTCCCATGTACAGGGCGGCTCGGACCCGGGCGCGTCCACCCCAGACGGTACGTTTGCCCCGCAGCGTGCCGCTGTCCCGGTTGAAGGGAGCCACACCCACCAGGGCGGCGATCTCCCGGCGGTCCAACGTGCCCAGCTCCGGCAGGTGGGCCAGGAGGGTGAGGGAGAGCTGTTCTCCCACGCCGGGGACGGTGCGCAGGAGGTCATCCTTCTCCCGCCATACGGGACTCTGACGGAGAGTCTGACGCAAGCCCTCGTCCAGATCGTCCAGCTCCTGCTCGAGCCATGCAATGTGAGCCTCGATGCGGGGACGGACGGCAATGGTGGCGGAGCTCAGGCGGTTCTTCTCCGAGACCAGCATGGTCATCACCTGGTGCCTGCGGGCAGCCAGGGAGTTGAGGGCCTGAGTCTCGGTGTCTCGAAGAGGGCGCACGGGCGGGCGGACTGCTTCGGCGAAGTGAGCCAGGACCGCCGCGTCCAGAGCGTCGGTCTTGGCCAGCTTCCCGGTGGCCCTGGCGAAGTCCCGCACCTGGCGGGGGTTGACGACGACCACAGGCACCGCCTCGGCTGCCAAGGCAGTCACCAGCGGCAGTTCCAAGCCGCCCGAAGCCTCCAGCAACACCATGACCGGTTCAAGGGCCTTCAGCTGGGAGACCAGCTGCCGGACTCCTGTCTCGTCATGGGAAACCTCCCAGCTGTCGTCCGTGGGACGGACTGCGACGTCCACCTGGGCCTTGGCTACATCAATGCCTACGTAGATCGGTTCTTGCTCCATGAGCACCTCCTGCGAATTACTGGCCCGTCCTTGCACGATGCGGGCTCCGTTGGCCCAGGCAACTGTTCGGGCTCTATTCGGAATGGGTGCGGCGACCCTCGCTTTCTGACGGTCTTCCATGACCAAGGAGAAACCGGTCTGCCGCACCCAGATCCACCTAAGTGAAGTGATTGTCCCATACCAAAATCAAGATACAAGGGGATTGGGGCTTATCTGGCCTTCTACAACCAAGAGCGGCCCCATCAAGCCCTGGGCTATCGGTCACCGGGTCAGGTGTTCCAAGCAGTGAGCCCCCAAAGGTGTTTACTGGAACATCCACGAGCCTTACCATCGGATGAAGGTTTACGAGACACCCCAGCGGTAGACTCTCTTATTTTAGCCTCACCGCTGTCCTGATGATGGGGTCCACTTGAGAATTGCGGACCCCTGCTCCTGACCTGACCACGCCCGTCTCCCAATTCAGTTCTTCCTCATCGTGCCGGTGGTACACGATTCCTCCGCCGCGGTGGTACACCTCGTCGCCGCCCTTGACAAATCGAACGGCGAAGACAGCACAATAGGGCCATCAGGGAGCTTACGAGACCTCAATCCGACCCTTGATCTCTCGGGCCTCAAAGTGTCCCAATTTTGCTGGTTGCCAACACTCACCCACCACCCGCATATCTGACTCTTCCTCGACGAAAATCCTCAGCCCCAGCCTCAGAGCTTCATTGTCGTCGATAATCATCACATTTATCATTTAGGGTCTCTTGATCCATGTCAGCCAGTGACGATGAGTAGCGTTCTTGGCTGATGCTGGGCATTCGATGGTGTGGGAAACTGCTTGGGTCACCGCCGACCGAGCCCGTAAGGGATGCGCACTTGAGGATTCGAGCTGTTTGCCCATATAGCACCCCTTGATCTCACCATAGAGGCAGCCCGCCTAGTAGGCCCTAGGGTAGCCCCACCAGCTATTGCGGCTGCTCAGCTGAACCGCCCCTGTGGAACAGGCCGGGGATACTGACATTGACGAGGTAGTAGACAATGGGCACTACGATCAGCGTCAAGGCGGTGGAGGTGATCAACCCGCCAATTACTACCGTGGCCAACTCGGAGCTGATGATGCCCCCCGAACCACCGGAGAAGGCCGCTAGGGGCAGCAGCGCAAAGCTGGTAGTCAAGGCAGTCATCAGGATGGGGCGCAGGCGCACGCGAGCGCCGGTGATGAGCGCCTCTCGGACAGGCATGCCCCTAGCCCGCAACTGCTCAACGAAGGCGATGAGCACGATGGCGTTGGTTACCACGATGCCGATGAGGAGCAGGATGCCCATCATGGCTGGCAGCCCCAAGGCCCGGCCTGTGATGGCCAGAGACAACAGCACTCCGATCAGCGCTAGGAGTCTGTCCGAGGATTCGTTCCTGGAGACGAAAACCGCCACGCAATAACCTGCTTACAGTAATCTGGACTTTGTCGTGGAGTAATTAGCATCTTTACACTCCACTAATGACGCATATCGCTTAGAACATTGTTTCTCGGACAGACTCCTAGGGGTAGGCTGGAGACGATGATGAGGGGGTTCCGAAGGGATCCCAGGCTTGCCACCATGACGAGGTACATCAAGATGATACCCACAGCCATCGAGACGAAGATGGACCGGAACCCCTCTTCGATGTCTGCGAATATCCCGCCGCTGGTCACGCTTACTCCCGCTGGCGGAGATAGGGCCGCGATCTTCGCATCGATCTCTGCTCCCACGGCTTGGGTATCCGCACCGATGGTGTCTCCAGTGATCCTGGCGGACCGCTGCCCATCGGTGCGGGTGATAGTCACCGGCCTTTCTTGAATCTCCACCCGGGCTAGCTGGTGTAGTGGCGCTACGCCTCCCGGTCCCTTGATCAGCAGCTCTTTGATCTGGTCTATGCTTCCCAAAGCATCCCTCTGGCCTGATAGGACCACATCGGTAGCCTGACCATCGATGTCGATGGTTGTCACTGCCCTCCCCACTAGGAATCCGCTTAGCTGGAACCCCACCTGACGCGCGGTGAGTCCGATGTTAGCGGCGGCGGCAGAGTCGACCCGTATGGCGACCTCGTCCCGTGTCTGGGCAACGTCGCTCTCCAGGTTGACGACTCCCTCCACAGAGGAAAGGGAGGTCGATAGCTCCTGGGCCATGGACCTGATGTCAGCGTAGTTCGGTCCTGTTATGCTGATATCGACTCCACCCTGTGGCGGTCCATCGGACACCTCGTTGACCCTTACCAGGCGGCCCGGCTTCTCCAGGTCCTCTCTCAAGACCTTCGCGATGTCTTCGGGCGCATTGGAGCGCAGCACCACCAGGATACTGGCCTGGTTGAATCCGCCTGTGCCGCCCCAAAAGGCGAGATCGGTCGCGCCGACCGTAGCAGTGTATATCTCCGCTAGGCCCCTGACCCGGTCTTCTATCTCCACCACCTCGGAGAGCGTCTGCCCGGCGCGAGCTCCCGGAGGAAGGCTCACTTCTATTTGGACGCTGCGGGTCCCGCCAGAGGGAAAGAGCGTGATGGGGATGAACAGCAGCAAAACCAGGCTGAGCCCGGTTACGAGCGCCGCTCCTGCCAGAGTAACAGCCTTATGCCCCAGCACCCACCGTAGCACGGGAGTGTAGGCCCTTTGCATCCAGGTCTCGTGGACGAAGGCGATGTCGTCGTCGTCTCCTGCCCCTTCGGGGAGGTCGCCTGGGCGCAGAAGATACGCTCCCAGAACCGGAACGGCGGTCAGGGCTACTACCAGAGACGCCACCAGTGCAAAGCTAATCGTCAGGGCGAAGGGCAGGAAGAAGGCCCCTACGAGGCCTTGGATGAATGCAAGGGGTATGAAAACGACGATAGTCGTCAGGGTCGAGGCGAAGATGGCCGGACCCACCTCAGCGGTCGCGTCCAGCGCCGCCCGCCACCGCTCCCGTCCCGACTGTATGTGACGGTAGACGTTCTCCAGTACGACGATGGCATCGTCCATCACCCGTCCCACGGAGATGGCCAGGCCCCCAAGGGTCATGAAGTTGAGAGACATATCCTGCCAGCCCATGAGGAGCACGCCAGTGAGCACGCTGAGAGGAATGGAGAGCCCTATGACGATGGTGGGTCGAAGGGTGGTCAACAACCCCCGGATCACCGTGGGTCGGATGGTCAGCATGAAGATGAAGACCACAGTCACTGCGAACAGGAAACCAAAGCCAGCCTCTTGAAGCAGGGAATCGATCTGCTCCTGGATCTCTGGCCCCTCGTCCCAAACGATGACGATCTCGACTCCGGCTGGCAGAGCGGCGGCGTCCAGCGCCTCTCGCACTGCCTCGGTCACTTCGATGGTGTTGGCCTCAGGCTCCTTGATGATGGAGACGTTGATGGCCTGTCTTCCGTTGGTGCGGGAGATGCTGGTGGGCACCTCGTTCGCGGAGGCAACACTGGCCACATCGGACAGCAAGACTGGACCGGAGGGAGACGACCCCACTACGAGGTTCCGAATGTCTGCGATAGAGCCGAGCAGGTGGATGGTCTTCACTGGCATCGCCTCACCAGCGCCGAAGAGCAGGCCCGTCGGGAAGGTGACGTTGTTTTCGCTCAGCGCTGCGGAGACTTGGGGCAGTGAGATTCCTTGGGTCGCCAGCCGGTCCGGGTCAACGGCCACCAGCACCTGAGGCTGTACCTCTCCGGTTACCTGCACGTCCATTACGCCGTCGATGGCAACCAGTTCAGGGAGTAGCAGCGTCCGCGCCGTGGAGACGGCGAGGTCCGAGGGCACGAAGCCGGAGGGATCGGCATCGGGCTCCGGTTCGGCGATGACGCTGAACTGGAGCACTGCGACCTGGTCGGGGTTGAACCGTCCTACGTCGGGCCTCTCCACCCCAACGGGGAAGGAGAGACCGCTTACGGCAGCCTCGATATTGCTTTCCGAATTGGCCATGTCGGTGCCGAACTTGAAGTTCGCCAGCACGAGAGAGTTGCCCTCGAAGCTGGTCGACTGGACCGATTCAAGCCCATCCATCCCGGAGATGGCCTTTTCAATGGGAGATGTAACGTCTTCGACCACACTTTCAGGGTCGACGGAGGGATAGGAGGTGTTGACCGCCACTAGGGGAAACTCGATGTCGGGGAAGAGCTCTACCTTGAGGGAGTTGTAGACATACACTCCGCCGGCCAGAAGGATGACCACAGCCAGCATGGTGACCGTTCTCTTGCTGATGGCAGTGGCGGTGATGAAACGCATCGTTGTCTTGGCCTCCCTCTCTTTTTTTCGTACGTTTGCTATGGCCTTTGCAGACTTCTTGTTACACTGGGGCCGATCGAGCCCCGCCACACTGGCTTACCAACCGGCCCCAAGCAACCGTTCCGTCAAGACTAGCCTAACTCTTCTTGCCTATCGGTCAGTGGACATATATCTTAGCCATATAAGACTAGTTAACATAGTCACAAGCTACCACCATTCGCTATAGGTTTCGAATCCGAGGTGGTCATTGGTGGGTGCCAGACGACATGCCTCAAGTTGAGCAATATGCCCTCACAGACCTTCGTGACATGGCAAGAAGCAACCTGCTGTTGGCATGGCCGGTCATTGGGCATCCATTCATGGGCCCGCTGGCTCCAGCAAATGCACGAATACTCTCTGGATGTGCTGAGCGATCTTTCCTTGGAACCCCTTGGGATTACGTCGGGAACTGAGTTGTTAGCGGAGCCCCCGTGGCGCTGTGGAAGGTTCCCAGCAATGACCTGGACGAGTTGAGCCTTCCTTCCTGCTAGGTTTCCGCGCCCGGGAAACATGGCCCGACCTCTCCGAGTTGCTACAGTCCCATCCACGTTCAAAGAGGGTACTGCCTACCGTCAACTTAGGCCCACTTGGTAAGGATCGAACCGATCCTTCGGGCCTACTTAGGGTCGCAAGCCACATCTGGAAGACTTCCCCACCTACCCCGTGTCGGCCTACTACCCGGTCACGACGCATCAGCGTCCCTGCGTCCCGACGCGTCACACTACAGGAATTGAGAGACCTTGGTGCGTCGATAGGTTGCCGAGCCACATTTCGAAGATGGTGGTATCTACCGTATGCGTTGGTGGGCCTATAGGGACGCTCAGATGAGCGCCCCTATAGGGTCAAACCGGGCTCCATCCAGCACCAGGGTAGCGAGTATCCTTGGGATCATCGGAGGTGACGGAGGTAGCCAAGGGGGAGCTGTGCGCCTGGATGAGTTGAAGCGTGTGCAAACGTGCTGAAAGCCGCCTCCGTTGCCTGGCGGACGCTAATTCACGGCACCGAGAGATGGTTTTGTGAGCCCGATGGGATAGTTGACGGCGTTCGTGGATGCCCCTACCATCACCGTCGTGAAGGATGGAGGGTTCTTTGGACACCCGCAGTCTGATATGGGAAATGTCGGTTCTCAACCCTTCTCGCAGCGTCGGCTTACGACGACGCGGGGTTATCGTATCGGCTGCCTGACCACGCGCACGCTGAACGGTCCGGCAAATGGTAACCGCCGATACCGTACGACTTGGCAGCGGCGCATGCGCTTCCGCGTCCTGAAGTTTGACTCGGACACTTCTGGCGCAGCGGTAGTATCCGCTTTCGCGAGGTCCGGTGTCGTCCGTCGCAACCAGGGGGTTTGACAATGCGGGCACTAATCACAGTAACCTCGATCATCGCTCTTGTCCTGTCAATTGCTGCCTGCCAGGGCGACGCTGGGCCTGCCGGGGAGCAGGGGCCTCCCGGGCCGCAGGGCCCCGCGGGCGCACCCGCCCTCGTGGATGAGGCCACCGTCGCGTCTCTCATTGAGCAGATGCAGGAGCAGTTGGACACGAGTTATACCACGGCGGCCGTACCTCCCAAGTCGACGCCCGGGGACTACACCAAGTTCCTAGTAGGGGACGCCATCAGCAGATACGAATCGGAAGGACTCGATGCCACCGTCGCCTACTACAACACCAAGGAGAGCATCGACGACCAGTGGTATGTCTTCATCATCGATGAGAACCAGACCATCATCGCTCATGCCCCCGACCCCGACCTCGTGGGCAAGCACGTCTCCCAGGCTCTCGGACCCAACTCCTACCCCACCGGGTCCGCCGTCGCCGCCTCCGCCGACCAGGACGGCGCCTGGTTCGACTACACCTACCCCAATCCCGCCTCTGGCGTTGTGCAGACCAAGCACTCCTGGGTGATCATCCACGACGGCATCACCTTCGGCTCCGGCTGGTACGAACGCGGCCCCGACAAGTCCGACGCCCCCGCCTACACCAAGGCCTTCGTGCGGCAGGCCATGAACCTCTACGTCGCCCTCGGCCTGGAGGAGACCGTCGCCTACTACAACACCAAGGAGAGTGTTGACGACCAGTGGTATGTCTTCATCATCGATGAGAACCAGACCATCATCGCTCATGCCCCCGACCCCGACCTCGTGGGCAAGCACGTCTCCCAGGCTCTCGGACCCAACTCCTACCCCACCGGGTCCGCCGTCGCCGCCTCCGCCGACTAGGACGGCGCCTGGTTCGACTACACCTACCCCAATCCCGCCTCTGGCGTTGTGCAGACCAAGCACTCCTGGGTGATCATCCACGACGGCATCACCTTCGGCTCCGGCTGGTACGAACGCGGCCCCGACAAGTCCGACGCCCCCGCATACACCAAGGCCTTCGTGCGGCAGGCCATGAACCTCTACGTCGCCCTCGGCCTGGAGGAGACCGTCGCCTACTACAACGCCAAGGAGAGTGTTGACGGCCAGTGGTACGTCTTCATCATCGATGAGAACCAGACCATCATCGCTCATGCCCCCGACCCCGACCTCGTGGGCAAGCACGTCTCCCAGGCTCTCGGACCCAACTCCTATCCCACCGGGTCCGCCGTCGCCGCCTCCGCCGACCAGGACGGCGCCTGGTTCGACTACACGTATGCGAATCCCGCCTCTGGCGTTGTGCAGACCAAGCACTCCTGGGTGGTCATCCACGACGGCATCACCTTCGGCTCCGGCTGGTACGAACGCGGCCCCGACAAGTCCGACGCCCCCGCATACACCAAGGCCTTCGTGCAGCAGGCCATGAACCTCTACGTCGCCCTCGGCTTGGAGGAGGCCGTCGCCTACTACAACGCCAAGGAGAGCATCGACGGCCAGTGGTATGTCTTCATGAGCGATAAGAACCAAACCACCATCGCTCATGCCCCCAACCCCGACCTGGTGGGCAAGCACATCTCCCAGGCTTTGGGACCCAACTCATATCCCACGGGGTCCGCCGTCGCCGCCTCCGCCGACCAGGACGGCGCCTGGTTCGGCTACACCTACCCCAATCCCGCCTCTGGCGTTGTGCAGACCAAGCACTCCTGGGTGATCATCCACGACGGCATCACCTTCGGCTCCGGCTGGTACGAACGCGGCCCCGACAAGTCCGACGCCCCCGCATACACCAAGGCCTTCGTGCGGCAGGCCATGAACCTCTACGTCGCCCTCGGCCTGGAGGAGACCGTCGCCTACTACAACGCCAAGGAGAGTGTTGACGGCCAGTGGTACGTCTTCATCATCGACCAAGACGGCTACACGATAGCCCACCATAACCCGCAGTTTCGAGGGCGTGATCCCAGCCTCCGTGTGGACGCCACGGGGTATTTCTATGGCGACGACTTGCTGAGCGCCACTGAGGCGGGTCATTGGGTCGACTATGTGTTGCTCAACCCGGAATCGGGCGAGAACCGTCAGAAACACACTTGGATTGTGCGGCATGACGGGCTGCTATTTGGATCGGGCTGGTATGAGTAGTAGCAACCCGCCTCGAAACTGGGAAGCGTTCCGGTTTGTTTGGGATTGGCGGCTTTTCCGGATCTACAAGGTTCACGGTTGGTCCATACCTCCTTGAGGTTAAGGCTACAACTACGAGGTTAAGGCTACAACTACGAGGTTAAGGCTACAACTACAGGTCAAGCCCGCCTAACACCTCTGCAAGCGGAAACAGCAAGTAAGAAACCTGACGACTACTTGCTCTGTGTCGTTGATCTGCGCTTAATTCAGGCTGGTGCGGAGCTGCGGGCTGTTCCCTCACTTCACCAGGGACGGCCGCACCGAGGACACGGGTAACTGCTATACCCGCCCAGCTCGCAACTTCGCTCTATGGCCTTCTGTGGGCCTCGTTGTCCTGCCCGCCGCCGTCTCGTTTAGGACTCTCAGGCGTGGGGGCCCGCATCGAGGCGGGCGCGCTGTCGGTCTCCCCCGAGCCCACCGACGCGGCGGTGCTGGTGGACCGGGCCAGGAACACCTTCCTGAGCGGAGGGGGCCGGGACAACCTCAACATCGACCTGCCGCGGGACCTTCCCAGGGTGATGGCGGCGCAAGCTGGGCGACGACGCGGACGACCCCACATACATCTTCACCGGGCCTCGCGTCGGCTACCGGATGCCGAGGGGCGAGACGACGGATCCTCCTCAATGACGATAGCGCCCCGCACGAATGGTGTCGTCTGACTACGTGATGGCTTCAAGTCCACCGCCCACGAGTACCTGAGAATTTCGTGTCTTTTGTGAACTGCGAATATTGAATCAGAGTGGTTTCCGCCGCAAGTATTTCTGATGCCTGGAGACTCCTCCTGATACCAGATGCCCGTCGAGCTGTCGACGAGCCCCGGGCGGGTGGTGAACCACGACCATCTGCTGTAGTGGGTCTGGAGGTCCTGATGAGTCAGGGGATATGCGGACGCTCCGCACCCATCTTGTGAGACTGCGCCGCAAGTCTGGGAGGGCGCGGAGAACCCGACCTGCGTCTTTGCCGAGACTCGCGCCAGCTACCGGATGCCGAAGGGAGAGACGCAGGGAGAGGCGGATGCGTAGTAGGTCTAGGTAGCGTAACGCTCCCCACGTTCCTTCGCACCACCGCATCACAATGCAGGAATCGAGAGGCCTCGGTGCGTCGACAGCCTGCCCAGCCACATCTCGAAGATGGTGGTATCTACCGCACGCGGTGGTGGGCATAAACTGACTGAATTCAGTACTGTGGCTGAGTGCCGTATGGAACTGTTGTCCTAAACCCGAATCCACCGAAGGACACGGATGGACGGCGTGAGGACAGCGGAAGGGGGTGGGTGAGGGAGCTACAGGGGAGATGGCCTGGGGTCTTGGGGTAGATGGGAGGCCGGCGGACGGTCTTCAGTCGCCGCACAGGGCCCCTAAGGCCCTATGCGGGAGTTGCGATGCGCGGGATGGCGAGAGGATACGCAGCAGGGGACTCTCGCGACCGGGGTGGCGCGAGATTGCGGGGACGTTGGGTCAGTTGCAGGCTGGCCGTCAGGCCGGGAACGGAATGGCTTGCAGCCGGGCCAAGGCGCGACTGAACTGGGTTTCCCAAGGCCAGCGCCGGGGAAGATGCAAAGTGAGGCGGCGCGCCGAGCGGGTGATCCGTCCCACCAGAGCGAAGACCCGCCGCCTGAGGGTCTTGGTGATCACGGTCCGCTCGCCCAGACCAATCCGCGCCGTCCAGCGGGCCAGGTTATGCGCCATCACCTGGACCGCCAGCCAGGCGCCGTTGGCGGCGAAGCGCGCCGACGGCATGTGGTTCAGCCCGACGCCGTACTTGAGGTCGCGTATGGCGTTCTCGACCTCGGCGTGGCGGCGATGATCGGCCTCCAGTTCCAGCGTCTCCCCATCGCGGTCGGTGATGAAGGCGTGATAGCTGTATCTGGCGAAGAGGGCGAGCTGGGAACCGGGCGTCGGCTTCACCCGCCGGACAATGAGCCGCACCGGCGCGGCGTCCGGCTTGGTCTGGAACGGGGTGTAAGTCGTCTCGGCGACATCGGCGGCGCCGTCCATCCAGTAGGGAATGGGAGTCCAGTCCTCCTCTGGTATCGCCTCGATCAGGTCCCGCAGGCTGGCGCGCTGGCGGATGGTGATAGAGAAGCGGACATCCATTTCCCGGCAGGCGGCAACGACAGTGTGGGCGTAGAAGCCGCTGTCGGCCCGCACCGTGAGTTGTCCCCTGGCCCCGCCGTAGCGCACCCGCCCCACCGTCTCACGCAGGAAGTGGGCGGCGCCACGGGCGGTGTTGGCCCGGCCCTCGCGCAGCCGGGACATCAGCACTTCGCCGGTGCCGGCGGCAATGGCCAGCAGTGGGTGATAGCCGCGGGCGCCGGTATAGCCGTGGTGGCGCGCTCCCTCCTTGGCCAGTCCATAGGTCTCGCAGATGGTCGAGTCCAGGTCGATGGTCAGGGGCGAGTCGCCGGGTCCGGCCCCAGCGGCCCAGGCCCGGGCCAACAACTGGCGGCTCACGCGGTCGAGTTGACGGACATGCCCCCACCGGAAGCTGCGCAGGAAGGTCCCCAGGGTGGATGGCGCCTTGACCACGCAGCCTAGAACACCGACCGTCCCACCAGCGCGCAGCGCATCGGCGTCGTCGATGCAGTCGCCGCCTGCCAGCGCGGAAGCGACCAGCGTCAGCATCTTGTCCCCAGTGTTCGCCCGTCCCGGCGCTCCGCCGAGGTCAAGGTGATGGTCGACGAGTTCCCGCAGGCCCAGGTGCCGGGCTAGGGTGGCCGGCAAGAGCAGGCCGGCATTGGCCACCAGGCGATGGTCGTCAAAGAGGATGCGAATACGGTCGGGTTTGTTCTGTGGCAGCATCTATTGGGTGCTCCTTGTTTCCGGGCGGGTTTCTGTTCCAAAACCATTATCCCAGATTCAGAGGAGCACCCTCTGCCTTCTTCAAGGGCTGTCCCCAAGGACGTCCTTCGGTGGATTCGGGCTAAAGCCATGCAGAGGGTAGCAGGCGCGTTGAATTTGAACCCATTATTGATTCCCTCGTAAAAACCCGTTTTGAGGAAGTTCCAGCGCTTTAGCACATGTGAGCGCTACCGTATGTTGGGGTAATACACGGAACAGAGACTGTATATTGTACCCAGGCAAGGGTACGGTTGTTCTAATTCGACCTGCACAGACTTTTTACGAGAGAATCATTATTGACCACCGACAAAGTGGGGTGATTCCGGAACCTGAGCGCGGTCGGCTAAGCTCGCGATTCCGATGCTAGGGCTGATGGGTAAATCATTCCACACGGCCAGGAATCCAACAGCCAATTGAACCTATTCTCTTGGTAATCCACGTTGACAATACAGGCGTAATCTCGTGGACATCAATGAAGTGGCTAGAGTAAGATGTACCGGCTGAGGGTACGCAGGGGGGACCTCAACGGGTCGGTCGCTCGCTGCGGGAGACCTGATATTCTAACGCTTGGCGAAGAATCCTCCACACCTATATAGAATCCCAGAGGAGGGAAATAGATATCCTCTCTAGTATGAGAAGTTTTCTAACAAGCTGGTATTTTCTTGTCCCAACAATGGCGGGGCTTGGTATAGCAGTAGGTGCCCTTGTATTCGCCTATGTGACCCCCGGAAAGCCGAATATTGGCGTTATCGACGTGCCATTTACAGTCATCAACGATGACAGCTCGTATGCAATTAGCCAGTTCTTGGACTACGCCCGCCGTGACGACTCCATCAAAGCCGTAGTGATCAAGCTGACCAGTCCCGGTGGAGCTGCCGCAGCCAGCGAGCGTCTGTACATAGAGACCCGCAGGCTCCGTGAGGAAAAGCCGGTTGTACTGGTTATGGGTGGCCTGGTTGCCAGCGGCGGATACATGATGTCAATGGGAGCCTCACATACGTACGCTCAGACATCTTCGCTCGTGGGAAACGTGGGAGTGATTTCCGTCGCTGGCCCATTGATCCCGACACTGCCCGACGAATCCGTTGCCTTCAGCAGCCCCAATAAGCTGGATGGGGGCAGCAGGAGAGAGTGGGACGCGGAGCTGGATATGCTGAATTCAGCCTTTGTCCAAATGGTTGTTAGCGAGCGAGGGGACAAGCTGCGCATATCCGGGGATGAGATAAGAGAGGGACGCCTTTATTCAGGTATGGTCGCAGTGAGGCTGGGACTAGCTGACGAGCTGGGAAGCGAAACGGACGCCATCCGGAAAGCCGCAGGCTTGGCGAAAATCTCCAACTACGGTCTTGTAGACGTAAACCTGGAAGTACTTCGAGAGTTTGTCCAGAGCCTCGATTTCATTCTGTCTGCGGAAGGTGGGAATATCGGCCTCGCGGAGCGTCTGTCCTTCCCCCCTAGTCCCCACGACGACGGGGAAATCCTGCCCTCAGTGGGCGAGTCCGAAAGCGGCATAACAGGACTACAGTCCCTGCGAGCTTCAATACTCAACTGGGGCCTCGGGACTGATGAGGAGGACCCCCTCCCGGGATTCCCCCTCGACATACATCGCCCGAACATCTATTACATATACTCAGGATATGCCCCCTAAATTACTTGCATTAGCCCTGCTGCCCATTTTCGCGGTCGCTACTTTCGCGGCTGGGTATTTCTTCTTTTACCAGGGAAGCTATGACCCACCGCCTTCAGTTAATATTCCTTTTGAACAAATAACTTCCCCCGCAGTGGCCCCGGTTGCTGCCACTGCTTCGAGTGTGACCCAGGTCCAGGAAGGGTTGGTATTGGTGGACGATCTACACCTCAACTCATTTACGGAAAGCGAAATCTCTACCCTCATCTCTATGGTGGCCAACCGGGGTTATGACATCGAAGTCATTGAAAGTTCTAGTACCGTGGATGGACAGACCATGCTGCAAATGCTGGAGCAGAGACTTAGGCGTGCTACTAGCTTCGCGGTCATGCTTCCCCGGACTTCATACTCCGAAGAGGAAATCAACCTCGTGCAGCAGTTCGTTGATAAAGGCGGGAAACTGCTCCTGGTCTCGGACCCGACCCGGCCCAACAGGATTAACGCCTTGGCCAAGAGATTCGGGGTAGAGTTCCAGCCAGATTACCTGTACAACACCGTGGAATATGACCTGAACTTCCGGCACATCTTTGTCAGGGACTTCCAGCCCGCCCCCCTCACAAGCGGCTTGGATTCCATTGTCTTGTATGTCGCCGGGTCAATCCGGTCTTCCGGTCCCGGGATAGCCGTCTCTGATACAAATACCAAGTCTTCGCTGGGGGAAACCGCAGAAAGCTTTTATCCCATTGCTTTGGGCAGCACAAGTAATGTCCTGGCCATAGCAGACTTCACGTTTGTAGTACCTCCTTATAATTCCCTGCTGAGCAATAACCGGTTGTTGTCCAACGTGACGGACTACCTGACGGACGGCCAGCGGGAATTCGACTTGGCCGACTTTCCTTATTTCTACGAACCCAGCCTTGAAGACAGTATCGACATAGTGCTTGGACAGCCGTCCCTCTGGAATATCGGTCTGGAGATGAGGACGGGCCTTTCCGACTATGGGTTGTCCTCCCGGATCTCAGGAGAGGAAGACCTGAGCCGGAATACGGTCTTCCTGGGCCTGTACGAAGACTCCCGCGCGGTGAGTCAATACCTCCAAGCCGCCGGAATAAGCGCTGACGATGTCCTCAGCCTGCCCTTTGCCCCGGAACTCGACCGTGAAGACACATCGATTACCCTTCTACACAGGGACCGAGACCGGTATGTACTTGTAGTCCTAGCGGATAAACCCGCAGTGTTGAGCGAGGCCCTGGGCAGCTTGTTCAGCGGTACATTCAGAAGCCACCTAGTAAACGATTACTTGGGGTTGAGTAAAGCCGATGAATAAACGAACTGGCCTATACCTGTATCTGTCTTCGCTGTTTTTGGCGCTGATTCTCGTGACGGCATGTACCAGTACTGTCGATACCCAGAGCACTCCCATAACTCTGCCAACGGCCCCGCCCACTCAGGAGCCGAGAGCCTTGTCGTCCAGTGAACTGATGGCGGTGGATGGATTTGTAACACAAGAGCAGGCCACTGGAGTAGAGTGGGACCAGCTCCACACAGACTTGGACGAATGGCGCGCGACATTGACGTCATGCGACGAAAACGCCTTTCAGAACGCCCTTCGAGAGTTCGTCGTTAGCTTCAACTCCGTGACGGAGCAGGCCAGGGATCTTCCCAGGGCTACCGCCACTCGGGAGTTTGCAGAAACACTAATAGAAGCCGCCGAATCTGAAGAGGCGGCGTTCAGGCAACTGCACGAACGCTGGCAGCCGAACAGTCCTTCACTCTTTGAGATGATAGAGCAAAAGCGTACCGAGGCGGCCCGTGCCCAAAGAAAAGTTCAGGACCTCGTCATAGACTTGCAGGAAGAGCTTGAGGAGGCTACCGACCCCGAAAGATTGCAGGCGATAGAAGAGTTCTCTCTAGCCCTTGATCCTGTAGGCGACGACTGGGATGAGTTACACGACGAATACACCAAATTGTTGCGAGAAACCGCAAACCTGGACGACTTGGCAGTCCTGGCTCGTCTGGACGGGCTCATCGAACAGCTCAACTCCATACTCGAGTCGATTGACGGACTACCCGCTACGGATGCTACGGAAGAAATGGTTGAGGCTCTTCGGGAGGCGGCGGAAACTGAGCAGTCGGCCTTGGCAAATACACATAGCGCTGTCATCCAGGCCGTAACGGCAGATCCCGAGAACGGTGATGAGCCTGCTGCTCCCGGAACGGAAGATTCTGAGAAGACAGTTGCCCCGCTTCATGAGGCCCTTGAGCAGGCCATCAAAGACTCGCGGGCAGCCCTGAAGGAAGTCGAGGTCACCATAGATAACGCCCTGGATGGGAGCGCGGAGGAAGACTTGCAGGACGTCCAGGAGTTTGGTGACAAGTTTGAGATCGTCCTGCCTGCCTGGGACGCATTCCACGAACAATACAACAATTGGCGAAGAACCGAGGGCGGATGCAACCGGACTGAGGTGCTCCAAGCCTTGGGTCAATTCAATTTACGCATGACGGAGATCAGCCGAAGGGTGGGAGACCTGCCTCAATCAGGTTACTTACTGCCTATGTACAATCTCCTGGTGGAGGCGGCAGAAAGGGAGGAGGGTGCAATTCGGGCCCTGAAAAACTCCTGGCAGGCCTTCACAGTTGACGCCTTTATAGCTGCCGAAAGAGAGCGTGACAACGCCGACAGGCTACGGCGCGAGGCAAGCATTGCCCTGGAAGAACTCCTAAGCCGGTCCTAGGGGCATCGGTCCACCCGGCCTATACACAGCAAAAGTTGAGTAGCCCTCGCGTGTCCCATTATTGCTGACAATCTACAAATGAAGAGCTTTTGGAAGTTCCTAGTAAGGGGAACATCTGCCGTTCGCAGAAGGCGCAGGTCTGTGATTCCACCTTCGAGTAATTGGGAGCGACGTTTTGAGATTGAGGAATCTGTACGCGCTGCTACACTTTGCAGGATTCGCCTTGATACTTCGATTGAGGCAAGCCCAATCCTGACGGGTTGCGATGTAGGTCTGACTACAGTTCCAGAACGAAGCTCAACCTGAAGGTTCTTGTTTTGTACAGTCTGGCGGCTTGTAAGCGACGAAGCTGCGACAGGGGTCGATGTGGCGCTCCGGGCCTGGCTGGAAAACCGACGCCGCACCTTAGTCCTTGGAGAGGTCAAGCACCCCAGACACCAATGGCACATGGAAGGAGAGGACGACACAAATGAAAGAATCGCCGCCTTTAACAGCTATTGCCGCATCGCCTCCTGGGACAAGCCCTGGCAAATCAACCGGGCTATGGAGGTAGCCGCCCCGTCGTCGTCAAAAATGCTGAGGGTCTGCTCCACCATCTCCACCGACGGCTGGTCTCCGGCAATATCTTCGTGCTCCGCGTAGCAGGCTACCAGCATTGCTGTCGCATCGGCCCGCTCGGCGGAGGGGGTTCCGATTTCTCCTGGCTACATTCGCGCCGTGCTGCAGGTCATATAGGTCATCATCGCTAGTTCGGCGTCGTTGTCCGTGCGCTCCGCGTTGAGGCGGTAGTTTTCGAGAGTTAGTTCCTGCAGCTGCTCCGGCATCCCTTGGTCCCGTGAGGCCAGGCAGTCGGTTCCGGCTTCAATGACTGTCTTCTGGTCGGGGCTGGCACCCTCCATTACGAAGCGCGGCACCTTTTGCAGCAGCCTTTCTCGTTCCATCCCCACTTCCTGCAACATTTGCTCGTCGGTGGGCCTCATACCACCCACACCGCTGCCGCCAGGCATCCCGGTGAGCAGGGGCATCACCAAGGAGCGTGTCTCCGCGTTCATTTCCTCGTTCGTATTGCGCTCGGCTTTAGCCCGCTCCAAGGCCTGCTCCAAGGCGGACAGCCGTTCGGCGATTTCCTCTCGCTCGTCTGCGGCAGCCTCCCGGCTCTTGCGCTCCTGGGCCTCGGCGCGGCTCAAGCCCTCCTCCAGAGCGGTGATGCGGCCGTCGTCGCTGCTATTGTTGCAGGCAGCCAGCGCCACCGCAACAATAACCAACAGCAGTATCGCCAGGGATTTCGCCGGGTTCTGCATATCTGCTTCTCTCCTTCCTCCAGGCTCCCCTGGATGCAAACGGCAGTTATACCTCCCCTCGCGTGACTGTGTAAACGGTGTCGATGTCCAGGAGGGAAGTGCAAAACTCCTAGCTTTGGTGCAGTGTCACTCATCAAGGGGATGGATGTCGTAGACGTTGATGTCGTAGCAATCCCCGTCAGTGTCCACCTTGGCTGAGAACCAGGCGATGTAGTCCTGGCTTACCCCGAAAGCGTTCTTGGCCCCAAAGACGATGCCGGTGTCAACATCGTATTCTCCCGGCCTCGGAGACGACAGAGCGCGTATCCAGAGCTCATCAGGCGCAATGTCAATCTGGTAGCGGTCAGCACCGATACCCGGACCGATGCTTTACGGATGACGGCGCTGGCGGGAGCCAGATTTCCAATCTTGTCAGACCCGGATGGCGCAACCGCCCGCAGCTATGGAGTGTTTGACCTTCTCGGCGACGGCGTCGCTACACCTGCGACCTTCATAGTCAAGCAGGAGGGGAGCATCGGCTGGCGTTACGTTGGCGAGCATATAGGTGACCGCGCCACAATCCAGGACATCTTGACCGCTCTGGACGATTCATAGCGAGGTGGAGGCGACTATTTGGCAGGGAGTGGGATTACGACGCTAGACGAGTTGTCCAATCTCTGATCATCCCACAAGACTCCTATGGCCGTCTGCGTCGGACTTGGGCAGAAGGCTTACATCTGCCCAACCACATCTTGAAGATGGTTCTGCCTACCGTCAAATTAGGCCCACCCGGAGGGGCTCGAACTCCCCGTAAGGATCGCTGTGGCAAGGTTCACAGAGCCCCCAGCCACATCTCGAAGACCATTCCACCTACCATCCACTTAGGCCCACCAACGTGCATGGTAGACAGAACCGTTTTTGAACTCTGGCTAGGGACACTGTGATTCCTGGCGCCGCGATTCTTACGGGGAGTTCGAGCCTCTTCGGATGGGCCGGCCGCGGGTCCCGTCGGGGTCGTAAGGTCCTACGGCCTTAGCGCCAGCCCGAGCACCCTGTACTTCCTCTCCGCGGTCCGCTCGGCTACAGGCAGGACCTCCACGACCACTCTTGAGAGACCCACGTCCTCGCCGTTGGCGTCGAAGCTGTAGTTGTCGCCGATCGCGCCGCTCCAGGTGATGTCGTACATGCAGTCGCGGAAGCCGTCGGCGTCCTGGTCGTCGTTGGTCTGCTTGAGGCACTCGGCCGCGATGTACACGTCGTCGTACGCTGACCCCATATGCCATGGCAGCGTGACGTAGTCGTAGCGTTCTCTGAAGTTGACCAGGACCTCCTGCCCCTTCTTGTTGTCGGGATTCAGGTGAGCCGTGATGGCCTTCATGCCGGTCGCCGCCTCGCCTGCGACTTCGAGGGCGGTGGCGCCCACCGATATCGTTTCCGCGTAGACCGGGCCCTCGTAACCCAACTCCCGCGCCTGTTTGATAACAGTCCCCGCCGCGAACTCGGACTGGGGCGCTACGTGAAGCGCGTCCGGGTCGGCGCCCAGCAGCTTCGCAAGCTGGCTCCTGAAGTCGGCGATGTCGGACCCGTATCGCTCCGCAGCCACGACGGCGCCGCCGCGTTACTCGAACTGCTCGACCGAGGTGCGTCGAGCGCCCTCGGCGTAGTCGGTGGTCTCGGTAATGGTGGCCAGCTTGCGGACCCCGTCAGCCCACAGGACGTTCCCGGTATCGATGCCCACCTGCAGGTCGTTGATCTGAGTGCGGAAGATGTAGTCGCCGGCGTTGGCGATGTCGGGGTTGCGCGCCAGTCCGGAGAACAGGATCACGCCGTCGGCCTCCGCCAGCGGAGCGACGCCGAGCATGGCTCCGCTGCACAACGTCCCGAGGATGATCCTCACGCGGTCCACGTTGGTCAGCTTGTTGTAGGCGGCGACCGCGTCTTTGGCGCTGCACTGGGAGTCCTCGACGACGAGCTCCAGTCTGCGCCCGTT
The DNA here is from genome assembly GCA_965237935.1 of Dehalococcoidia bacterium. Taxonomy (GTDB): domain Bacteria; phylum Chloroflexota; class Dehalococcoidia; order Lucifugimonadales; family CBDEGW01; genus CBDEGW01. The sequence goes on from CBDEGW010000003.1 coordinate 786,034, forward strand.
GACTCCGCCCGCGGCGTTGATCTCGTCTGCGGCCATCTGCTTGGCCTGAACAGCGACCGTGCCGTAGGTCCCACCTGTACCGGTGACCGATTCCATCACCCCGATCACGAAAGGAGGCAAGCGCGTGGGAATGGCGGTCGGCTTCGATTGCGCCGCCTCTGTAGGGGCGGCCGCCGGCGCTAGCGTCGGCGCGGCAGGCTCCTTGTCTCCGCCGCAAGCCGGCAACGCCAGCGTCAGGACCGCCAGCGAGCCGAGGGCAAGAATCCGTACCGGCAACGACCGCATGGCAATCCTGTCCGGGTGCGATATAGGTTGGTTCTCCGCCGACGTCCGCATCGCCGCCGAGCGCGAGGAGCCGAGAAGCCCATCGTCGACAACAATCCGGACGGGGAGCGTCCAGCGTCACACTACCATGTTGTAATTTTACAGCATCCCAAAGGGGGATTTGCAGGAGTGGGACTGACGGCAATCATCGCAGCCGTAGCCGTTCCTCGCCAATAGCAACGACCGGTGTCGGCGTCCTCGCTTGTGAGAAACGCGTAGGAGGCGGAGTCGCGCCCCGGAACGCGTGCTATTACCGCTAGGCGGCAAAAACCCCCTTACCTAGCCGCCCTAAAGCCCGTGTATGAGCCCCAGAGGCGGCTTACTGAGGCTTGCTGACGGAGGTTTAGGGCGTTTGAGATCTGAGGCGGCGGGTTCAGGGCATAAGTACAATCCTCCGCCCGCCACTGCCATTACTGCCAACTGTGATTGACTCATATTGTGTGTATTGCCTTGATCTGGGCTTCATCATCAGGTTGAGGATTGAATTTAGCAAGTAGAGTCCCAGGAAGTGGTGTAAGAAGAGGAGGGGGTCTGGAGTAAGAGAGACCACCGCGTCATCCTTAGCGGGCAAAACAGAAGCTCGAGAAAGGAGGACAACGGTGGTCAAGGAAAGGATGGACCTGCTGGAGTTGTTGCGCAAGGGGGGAATGGACGGTGACGTGGACTTCCTACGGGAGGCTCTGAGAGTGCTGGTAGAGGGGATCATGGATGCGGAGGTGTCTGCGAGGATCGGTGCTGAGTATGGAGAACGCAGCCCTGAGCGGGTGACCCAGCGCAACGGGTATCGGTCCCGGGCGTGGGATACCCGGGTAGGGACTATGGAGCTGCACATCCCGAAGCTTCGAGAGGGGAGCTACTTCCCGAGCCTGCTGGAGCCACGGCGTCGCAGCGAGCGAGCTCTGCTGGCGGTGATCCAGCAGGCCTATGTGGAAGGTGTATCGACAAGGCGGGTGGACGACCTGGTCAAGGCCCTGGGGTGCGAGGGTATCTCCAAGAGCCAGGTGTCGCGTATCTGTCAGGAGCTGGACGTGGTGGTGGATGGCTTCCTGGGCCGTCCGCTGGACGGCGGACCATATCCCTACCTGTGGCTGGACGGACTAACCCAGAAGGTCAGAGAGGACGGCAGGATCGTCAACGTCAGCGTGGTGGTGGCAACGGCGGTCAATGGCGAGGGCAAGCGGGAGATCATTGGGATGGACGTGGGTACCAGCGAAGACGGCGCCTTCTGGCTGGCCTTTCTGCGCTCACTGTCCGCCAGGGGTCTGAGCGGGGTGGATCTGGTGGTATCGGATGCGCATCAGGGACTCAGGGATGCCATCGCGACTGTCTTCGGTGGGGCCAGCTGGCAACGGTGCCGCACCCACTTCATGACCAACCTGCTCACTCGGGTCCCCAGGCGCGCTCAGCCCTGGGTGGCCAACATGGTCCGCACCATCTACCAGCAGCCGTCCCCTCAGGAGGTCCACGCACAGCTCGAGCGGGTGATCGCCCAGCTACAGGACCCGTTCCCTCAGGTGGCCTCTCTACTGGACGAGGCTGGTGCGGACGTCCTGGCCTTCTCCAGCTTCCCTGTCCCCCACTGGAAGAAGATCTGGTCCAACAACCCCCTGGAGCGCCTCAACAAGGAGATACGGCGTCGCACCGATGTCGTGGGCATCTTCCCTAACCGACCAGCCGTGCGTCGCCTGGTTGGCGCCGTCCTCGCTGAACAGCACGACGAATGGGCCGTCGGCCGTCTATACACGACACCCGCGGTCTACAGCATCGACGAAGCTCTACCCGAGGCGGATCTAGCGAAGGCAGTGGCATAGACCGCGATCAACAGGATGACGTACTCTTACACCACTTGACGGGACGTGACCATTTAGCAATCGTCTCTACTGGAGCGCCTGCTATTCTTTGTAGCTCCAGTTGGTTGAATTCAAGCACCTGTTCCGGTGATAAAGCTGGTAGGCCATGTCCTGCATACCCCGGACCAGTAATTCCCTTTACGCCGGGTTTGTGATTGGCCAATGACAATACCATAAATGGCATTTCAACCAAGCTCTCTCCAGGCTCAAGATTTATGGAGTTTTCGAGGTCTTGTTTACTTATCACGAGGAGGTCTCGCTCGGTGGAGATTTGATTGCCGAAAGCTGTGTTTCCTTTTCGGTATAAAAGAACCAGGATATGCCCTTTCTCTGTTTTGTCGATTCGCAACCAATGACATCGACAAGTGAATACCGGGAATCCGTATATCTGCCCTCTTTTATCATTATCATTACATCGCCGATGCATTGGCTGCAGATTCCACTCTTGATTATAGTATTCCGGGCTCACAGGTTGTCTATCTTTCCACCAAGATTTCGGTACAATGTGGTCTAATGTAATTAGCTCACTCTTTGGCAAGCCTTTCTTGGTGGTAGTAAGACGTTCGCTACAGCCATCAAGGTGAATTCCGCAGCTATAATCGTCCCTTTCGAGTACAAGGTCACGTCGCCTTTTCCTTGAGATGTTTATCATGTCTTGCATTTGTAGAAGGTACTATGCACCACCGTGTTCTGTCTACGAGCGGGTGGCATACTACCGCGCGCTCTTCTCCGGCGAGTTGGGCTTCGAACTTGTTCGCGCCTTTGTAAATAGTGTCCGAGGAAGTGGTGTAAGGCGGCAGGCCGCCGGCTGGGTGATTCGCCTCCGTCAGCGCCTGAGTTGTCTCCCAGGAGGTGCTGTAAGAGACATCAGGGCCTGGCAAGACAAGAGCCACCGCATCACGCTCATCAACGACAAAAATGAGCGTCCTTGGGACACCCGCGCGTGGGGCTTGAGACGACGCCAAGTCATGTTCGTGAGTAGTGTTTGACGATCTTGTCTATGTCGGCTCTCTGAGATGGACCCAGGATTTCGGACAGGTAGCTAAGATCGGTTCCTGCTCCTAGAATTACAAAATAAGCACGAAGGAGCAGGAGATGAAGCAGAGTCGCAAGAAGCACAGCCCCGCCTTTAAGGCTAAGCCCGAATCCACCGAAGGACGTCCTTGGGGACAGCCCTTGAGGAAGGCAGAGGGTGCTCCTCTGAATCTGGGATAATGGTTTTGGAACAGAAACCCGCCCGGAAACAAGGAGCACCCAATAGATGCTGCCACAGAACAAACCCGACCGTATCCGCATCCTCTTTGACGACCATCGCCTGGTGGCCAATGCCGGCCTGCTCCTGCCGGCCACCCTAGCCCGGCACCTGGGCCTGCGGGAACTCGTCGACCATCACCTTGACCTCGGCGGAGCGCCGGGACGGGCGAACACTGGGGACAAGATGCTGACGCTGGTCGCTTCCGCGCTGGCAGGCGGCGACTGCATCGACGACGCCGATGCGCTGCGCGCTGGTGGGACGGTCGGTGTTCTAGGCTGCGTGGTCAAGGCGCCATCCACCCTGGGGACCTTCCTGCGCAGCTTCCGGTGGGGGCATGTCCGTCAACTCGACCGCGTGAGCCGCCAGTTGTTGGCCCGGGCCTGGGCCGCTGGGGCCGGACCCGGCGACTCGCCCCTGACCATCGACCTGGACTCGACCATCTGCGAGACCTATGGACTGGCCAAGGAGGGAGCGCGCCACCACGGCTATACCGGCGCCCGCGGCTATCACCCACTGCTGGCCATTGCCGCCGGCACCGGCGAAGTGCTGATGTCCCGGCTGCGCGAGGGCCGGGCCAACACCGCCCGTGGCGCCGCCCACTTCCTGCGTGAGACGGTGGGGCGGGTGCGCTACGGCGGGGCCAGGGGACAACTCACGGTGCGGGCCGACAGCGGCTTCTACGCCCACACTGTCGTTGCCGCCTGCCGGGAAATGGATGTCCGCTTCTCTATCACCATCCGCCAGCGCGCCAGCCTGCGGGACCTGATCGAGGCGATACCAGAGGAGGACTGGACTCCCATTCCCTACTGGATGGACGGTGCCGCCGATGTCGCCGAGACGACTTACACCCCGTTCCAGACCAAGCCGGACGCCGCGCCGGTGCGGCTCATTGTCCGGCGGGTGAAGCCGACGCCCGGTTCCCAGCTCGCCCTCTTCGCCAGATACAGCTATCACGCCTTCATCACCGACCGCGATGGGGAGACGCTGGAACTGGAGGCCGATCATCGCCGCCACGCCGAGGTCGAGAACGCCATACGCGACCTCAAGTACGGCGTCGGGCTGAACCACATGCCGTCGGCGCGCTTCGCCGCCAACGGCGCCTGGCTGGCGGTCCAGGTGATGGCGCATAACCTGGCCCGCTGGACGGCGCGGATTGGTCTGGGCGAGCGGACCGTGATCACCAAGACCCTCAGGCGGCGGGTCTTCGCTCTGGTGGGACGGATCACCCGCTCGGCGCGCCGCCTCACTTTGCATCTCCCCCGGCGCTGGCCTTGGGAAACCCAGTTCAGTCGCGCCTTGGCCCGGCTGCAAGCCATTCCGTTCCCGGCCTGACGGCCAGCCTGCAACTGACCCAACGTCCCCGCAATCTCGCGCCACCCCGGTCGCGAGAGTCCCCTGCTGCGTATCCTCTCGCCATCCCGCGCATCGCAACTCCCGCATAGGGCCTTAGGGGCCCTGTGCGGCGACTGAAGACCGTCCGCCGGCCTCCCATCTACCCCAAGACCCCAGGCCATCTCCCCTGTAGCTCCCTCACCCACCCCCTTCCGCTGTCCTCACGCCGTCCATCCGTGTCCTTCGGTGGATTCGGGCTAAGGTAGCCCTTGAGGCACTCAAAGGTGAGGAGACCACAGCAGAGATAGCTGGCAGGTTCGAGGTCCACCCAAGCCAGGTCCGCACCTGGAGGAGAGCACTGATTGAAGGAGCTGGGGGAATCTTTGGCGCAGACCAGGATGGAGACAGGAAGGCTGAGGAAGCCCTTATCGCCCAGCTCTACCAGCACATAGGTCAGCTTAAGTTAGAGCGGGATTTCTTGAATGGCAAGTTAGGTGCCTGAGCCGGGAGCAGCGGCGTGCCATGGTAGGCAGACAGCGTTCATCCCTGTCAGTAGTCCACCAGTGTAGGCTGCTTGGCATTAGCCCGAATCCACCGAAGGACACGGATGGACGGCGTGAGGACAGCGGAAGGGGGTGGGTGAGGGAGCTACAGGGGAGATGGCCTGGGGTCTTGGGGTAGATGGGAGGCCGGCGGACGGTCTTCAGTCGCCGCACAGGGCCCCTAAGGCCCTATGCGGGAGTTGCGATGCGCGGGATGGCGAGAGGATACGCAGCAGGGGACTCTCGCGACCGGGGTGGCGCGAGATTGCGGGGACGTTGGGTCAGTTGCAGGCTGGCCGTCAGGCCGGGAACGGAATGGCTTGCAGCCGGGCCAAGGCGCGACTGAACTGGGTTTCCCAAGGCCAGCGCCGGGGGAGATGCAAAGTGAGGCGGCGCGCCGAGCGGGTGATCCGTCCCACCAGAGCGAAGACCCGCCGCCTGAGGGTCTTGGTGATCACGGTCCGCTCGCCCAGACCAATCCGCGCCGTCCAGCGGGCCAGGTTATGCGCCATCACCTGGACCGCCAGCCAGGCGCCGTTGGCGGCGAAGCGCGCCGACGGCATGTGGTTCAGCCCGACGCCGTACTTGAGGTCGCGTATGGCGTTCTCGACCTCGGCGTGGCGGCGATGATCGGCCTCCAGTTCCAGCGTCTCCCCATCGCGGTCGGTGATGAAGGCGTGATAGCTGTATCTGGCGAAGAGGGCGAGCTGGGAACCGGGCGTCGGCTTCACCCGCCGGACAATGAGCCGCACCGGCGCGGCGTCCGGCTTGGTCTGGAACGGGGTGTAAGTCGTCTCGGCGACATCGGCGGCACCGTCCATCCAGTAGGGAATGGGAGTCCAGTCCTCCTCTGGTATCGCCTCGATCAGGTCCCGCAGGCTGGCGCGCTGGCGGATGGTGATAGAGAAGCGGACATCCATTTCCCGGCAGGCGGCAACGACAGTGTGGGCGTAGAAGCCGCTGTCGGCCCGCACCGTGAGTTGTCCCCTGGCCCCGCCGTAGCGCACCCGCCCCACCGTCTCACGCAGGAAGTGGGCGGCGCCACGGGCGGTGTTGGCCCGGCCCTCGCGCAGCCGGGACATCAGCACTTCGCCGGTGCCGGCGGCAATGGCCAGCAGTGGGTGATAGCCGCGGGCGCCGGTATAGCCGTGGTGGCGCGCTCCCTCCTTGGCCAATCCATAGGTCTCGCAGATGGTCGAGTCCAGGTCGATGGTCAGGGGCGAGTCGCCGGGTCCGGCCCCAGCGGCCCAGGCCCGGGCCAACAACTGGCGGCTCACGCGGTCGAGTTGACGGACATGCCCCCACCGGAAGCTGCGCAGGAAGGTCCCCAGGGTGGATGGCGCCTTGACCACGCAGCCTAGAACACCGACCGTCCCACCAGCGCGCAGCGCATCGGCGTCGTCGATGCAGTCGCCGCCTGCCAGCGCGGAAGCGACCAGCGTCAGCATCTTGTCCCCAGTGTTCGCCCGTCCCGGCGCTCCGCCGAGGTCAAGGTGATGGTCGACGAGTTCCCGCAGGCCCAGGTGCCGGGCTAGGGTGGCCGGCAGGAGCAGGCCGGCATTGGCCACCAGGCGATGGTCGTCAAAGAGGATGCGGATACGGTCGGGTTTGTTCTGTGGCAGCATCTATTGGGTGCTCCTTGTTTCCGGGCGGGTTTCTGTTCCAAAACCATTATCCCAGATTCAGAGGAGCACCCTCTGCCTTCTTCAAGGGCTGTCCCCAAGGACGTCCTTCGGTGGATTCGGGCTTAGCCCCCTGTTTTCAGTAAGTCTTCCCAAATAATCGCGTGCCCGTTGAAGGGGTCCTTTCTCAGTAGCCACTATTGTTGTAAATCCTCTCAGATTTGCTTGGTCAAGAATTGTTGGACGCGGCCCTGATCTTTTAATTCGAGCATATCCTGGATAGGTGACGATCCTCCCATCAGGTCGTATTAATCTTACGAAGCGCAACTGGTAGTGTAAAAAACTGTTGTTAGCTTGCATTTTCTTAAATCAGAGATACATAGATTGCCGACCTATGGAACTGAAGGCTTATAGGTCGGCGCAGCGCCTATAGAGACTCACCGCGTTGTCCCAAAACAGCTTTCGCTTGGCATCCTCGGGGATGCTGGACCAGCCCAACACCGTATCAACGGACTTGGGGAACCAGCACTCGGTGTGGGGATAGTCTGTGGCGAACATCAGGGTGTCCGGCCCCAGCAGCTCGATAGCGCTCCTGGTTACCCCTTCGCCCTCGTTCATCTCTATGCTGTGGAAGTATTGGGGACCCCGGACGTATTCGCTGGGTTTCTGCTTGAGGGGCGCAATGGCGTAGCTGACCATCTCCGCTATCTCGTCCAGGCGGAATGACCAGGATGGCAGCCATCCGTGACCTGTCTCTAACACACCTAACCTCAGCTCTGGGAATCGGTCCAGAATGCCTGAGCCGATAACGGCGGCCATGCCCCTCATGCCAGCCCAAACACCTCCGGCGGCCCGTTCCAGGAATAGGTTGTCCCACAGGTCGTCAACAGGCGAGATGGGGTTTGCCAGATTGAAGGGATGCACCAGCACCGCCAGGTCGTACTCAACCGCCTTGGCCCAAATGGGGTCCAGGTCCGGGTCGTCCAGGGGCTGGCCCTTTGGCGTGATGGGTAAAAGCCCCACGGCCCACTCCTCTTTGGCCCACCGCTCGATCTCCAGAATTCCCCCCTCTACGTCCGTTGTAGAGGCCATGATCACACTCTTCAGTCGCTTTGGGTAGGGAGCGCAGTAGTCCGCTATATAACGGTGGTAGGCATCGTACATTGCCAGCTCCAGGCCCGTATTTCCGGTGCTGGCGAAGCCAGAGACTCCCCGTGTTGGGAAGATCACGTGGACGTCGACGCCCTCTATGTCCATATCCGCAACGCGGGCGTGGGGGTCCTCGTTGACCCGCTCGGTGGGGAAGGGAGGCCCCTTCCACTGCACGCCCCAGGGTACTCCACCTCCCTGCACGCTGGTGGCGCCGGAGGGAGGCGGCCCCATCTTCCCCTTGGTCCCCAGGCGGCGCTGGCCGGACGTGCGTATATCGATGCGATACGTGTGGGACCCCCCACGAATGGGCGTCCTCTGAACCGGTGGCGTAGTCGTCTCTATCTCCGCCTTCCAACGGGCCGAGAGGTACTTTTCCAGTAGCTCCGAGGGCTCGTATACATGAGTGTCCGAATCGAGGACCTTGTAACCATCACGAGCCATTTGCCGCCTCCCTGCTGCCGCTAAGCGGCTACTGATATCGCTAAGGCTTCTTACAAACCGCTGCAACGTCCATAGAGATGGACCGCGTTATCCCACAGCAGCTTGCGCTTCTCCTCCTCCGACAGGCTGGTCCAGCCCAACACCGTTTCCACGGATTTGGGGAACCAGCACTCGGTATGGGGGTAGTCGGTGGCGAACATCAGGGTATCGGGCCCAATCAGGCCTATAGCGCTTTTGAGCACCCCTTCACCTTCGTGCATCTCGATGCTGTGGAAATACTGGGGGCCTCGGACGTATTCGCTGGGCTTCTGCTTGAGGGGCGCGATAGCATAGCTGGCCATCTCCGCGATCTCGTCCAGGTGAAAGGCCCAGGATGGTAGCCACCCATGCCCGGTCTCCAGCACGCCAATCCTAAGCTCCGGAAAGCGGTCCAGCAGGCCCGAGCCGATTAAGGCGGCCATGCCCCGCATTCCCGCCCAACTACCCGACGCAGCCCTTTGAAGAAAGACGTTGTCCCAAAAATCGCCCATCCCGGGTGGGAGTGGAGTCGTCATATTAAACACATGCACCACGACCGCCAGGTCGTACTCCACTGCCTTGGCCCAGAGGGGCTCTAGGTCTGGGACATCCAAAGGCTTATCCGGCAGAGCGATGGGGAAGAGGGCCACCGGCCACTCCTCTTTGGCGCACCTGTCGATTTCTGCCACGCTTCCCTCCACATCTCGTGTAGACGCCAGGACCACACCCTTCAGCCGGTTGGGATAGGGGCCGCAGTAGTCCGACATGTAGCGGTGGTAGGCTTCATACATGGCCAGCTCCAGGCCGGGGTCATCGGCGGCGGCGAAGCTGGAAGCCCCTGCGGTCGGAATGATCAGATGCACATCAGTACCTTCGATGTCCATGTCCGCAACGCGGGCGTGAGGGTCATCGTTGACACGCTCCGTAGGGAAGGGAGGCCCCTTCCACTGCGCTTTCCAGGGGACATCCACGGCGCCCTTGCCCTGGGGCTGCTCTACCATGTCTTGAGTGCCCAGGTGGCGATGACCGCTCTTGCGGGGCGCTACCCGGTGGCCATGAAGTCCGCCGCGAAGGGTAACCCTCTGCACCGGCGGGTTGCACGTTTCCAGGGCTTTTCTCCATCGGGCCGACAGGTGCTGTTCCAGTAGCTCCGCTGGTTCGTACACGTGGGTGTCCGAATCAAAAACCCTGTAGCCATCGCGGGCCATTGACCACCTCCGTGGCGCCTTTTTCGTCTTTTGTTGCTTGGGGTATGAATCTACGCTAGCTTATTGGCCTTTCGTGGCCCCCTGCATTTTTACAACACTCCAGGTCAAGAGGTGCCCTCAAAGCGGCTGGTAATTGCTTGATTCCCTCCATTGAGCACGTATGGCTCCTCCCGGTAGTGTCCCACGGCCTCCATTACAGGTATATCGTGGATGGAGTAGAGGAAGGCGTTTTTCTTAGAGGTGTTGGCGTGCTCATGCCATGCCCAGGTAGGCACTACAAAGGTGTCTCCCTCGTTCCAGTCGAACTGCTGGCCGTTGATAACAGTGAAGCCCTGGCCTTCCAGAACATGGTAGAAGGTGCTGCTGGTATGACGGTGCGCCTTGGTTCGCACATCGGGACGGATTAGCTGCATCCAGCAGGCCAGAGTTTTGACGATATGCCCTCCGGTGAGGGGGTTGGTGTACTCCATGGCAACGTCGTCGAAGGGGCTGGAAGCCACCTTGGCCAGTTGGGATAGCGCTTCGAGGGTCTGCTCCCACCGGTAGTGGATCAGGGGGGAGAAGGGCTTATCCCATGTCTCCCAGGCTGGCTTCAGGGAAGATCCCCCGTAGCGGGACACCGACTCCCCTCCAGGCTTGGTCACCGGCTGCTCATCTTCGGGGAAATCCTCGTAGAATATGGGCTCCAGCCACCTCATCAGAGGGGTGTCCAGTCCATCCAGCCAGATTACCGGCCCATCGCCTTCGTTGCCGTGGTTGTGCCACGTCCAGGGAGGTGTCAGGACCAGGTCTCCTCTATGCATTTCACACCGGTCTCCCTCCACCGTAGTGTAGGCCCCTTCGCCCCGTAGCATGAATCTGAGAGCCAGGGGGGTATGCCGATGGGCCGGCGCCGCCTCGCCGGGATGCAGGGTCTGGATAGCGACGGAGATGTTTTGAGTGCTGCCGTGCTTGAAGCCCGGGTTGGAGAATCGCAGTATCCGCCGCTCGGCGCCCTCCCTTCCAACGGGGACTATCTCCGCCCCTTTTCGCACCATGGGCTCCACATCGGACCACTTCCATAAATAGGGCACGATTCTTGACTGGGGCTCCGGGGTCATTCCCATCCACGTCCAGCCCGGAAAGAGATGGCGCTGGTCCAGGGTGTCGAAGAACTCCTGAAGTTGCTCTTTAGACCCTCTCTGCTCGGTAGCCATTTTATTGCCGCCTCCGCGAAACTACATGGTTCTGAAGGGATTGTCCTTATTGCGCTCCCGCCAGTCGTTGATGGCCTGGATGCCGTGTTCCTTGATGGCCATTAGGTGGTCCCAGCCGGCGGCGTGCATGGCGTTGCGTAGCTCGTAGGGGTAGCGTATCTCCGCCACGCCTAGCTCCGCTCCCTCCTCTATAGTCCATCCGTTTGCTGGAACGCTCACCGGCATGGGGGCCACGGCCTCCACGATCTTCCTGGTGTGTTCCTTTCTGGTACTGGGGTCCCGAGCGCTGGTGGTAAACAAAACGTCGGCCCCGGCTTTGTTGTACGCCTTGGCCCTCTCGATGACCTCATCGATGCCACGATAGCTCTGGGCGAAATGGCAGTCGCTGCGGGCGATGATGAGGAAGTCGGGGTCGAACTCATCGCGGACTGCAGCGCCCGCTTCCAACTTCAGCACCATCTCCTCAGTGGAGATCACCTCGCCGTTCACCCCACCCTGGGGCTTGTCTCGGAGGTATCGCACAATGCCGTCCTCAATACGTATGCCTGCCACGCCGACCCTTATATACTCTCTGACAACCTTCATTACCTGAGTCGGGCCTCCAAAACCTACATCTACATCCATGACAATTGGGAGACTGGTGGCACGGGCAAAAGTCTGTCCTAGAAAGATGGACATACTCATGTCTATCTCGCCGGTGCCGATGATGTCCAACATGGGGGCGACGGTGGCGTCTCCCCCGATGAATAGGTAGTCGCTTAGTCCCGCCTTCTCCAGAATCTTGGCGCCGTAGGGTGTGGGCGCGCTGATCCCGAATATGGGTCTCCCCTTGCGAAAGAAGGCCTCCCTCAAAACCGTGCTGGCCTTTTTCGTTGTCGTGGTCATGGCTGCTTCCTGGCTTTAAGGCTGTGCGCCTTTCTGCCGCCCAGAGGTCTAAACCTGAGGCGGAGCCGGCAGGTAAACGCCTGGACTATGACGCAGGCGATTATATCAAAAGAGGAGCGGAGAGGATACCTTGCCTTGAAACCTGTCTTGACACCCCAGTTAGAGCGTTTGGTACACTTCTGAAGGCAGACGCGGGCTCTATCGTCGGACGCCCTCGCCGACGGCGGCGGGAGCTAGGCCACTGAGTCAGAAGTTCGTTGAAAAAGTCTCAGGGGATTGACAAGGGGTCATACCCCCTTGCCCGAGGTTCAAGGGGGTGTCTCCAGCTTTGCACATAACTCAGGAGTGTGCAGAGAACCTAGGTTCTCTGCCAGGGAGTCTGAGGGGTGTCCCCTCAGGAATTAGACATACCGGGCGGGTGGGTGGGAAAGAAAACGTCTGCGGTTGGACTTTTTGTACAAGGCCTGATGTCCCCTAGAATAAAAGACACCAAGGGTGGGCATGTGGGATTGAGACCTTTGCCTCATACTATTTCTGCAAGGGATTAGCGATTCAGGACGCGAGGCCCCCTTCTATTCAACCCAGGCCCATAAACAGAGGCGGGGGACTCTCCCCCGCCTCTACGCTAGGAGTGACGTCGTTGAATCCTAACTCCCCCAAACTCCTCCTCGCTACGCGCAACAAGGGCAAGGTACGGGAGCTGACTAAGCTCCTGGAGGGCGCACCCTTTGAGCTAGTCGGCCTGGACGATGTGGGTATCACGCAAGATGTGGAGGAGACGGGTCGCACCTTTGAGGAGAATGCCCTGCTCAAGGCTCGCGCCTACGCAGACCTGAGCAACCTGCCCACCCTGGCCGAGGACTCTGGCATTGAGGTGGATGCCCTGGGCGGAGAGCCAGGACCCCTATCTGCCAGGTATGGCGGCCCGGGCCTCAACGATGAGGACAGGGTTGCTTTGCTGCTGAAAAACCTTCAGAATATACCTACAGGAAAAAGGCAGGCCCGGTTCCGCTCTGTGATAGCCATCGTATGGCCCTCCGGTGAAACCGAGCTCCACGAGGGCCGGTGCGAGGGCATAGTGGCGGAAGCGCCAGCGGGCAGCGGCGGCTTCGGGTATGACCCCGTCTTCTTCATGTCGGAGTACGGAAAGACCACGGCGGAGATGTCGCCGGAGCAAAAAAACCGGGTCAGCCATCGAGGTAGGGCGGCCCGCCAGGCCTTGGAGTCCCTGAAGCTGCATCATGGTTCGACGAGCTCACCATGAGCGGAAAAACAGGAACCCCTGGTCCTGAGCCTGTCGAAGGACGAGGATAACTAAGGAGCCAGCCAGACTTGACCACAGAGATAAAAGACGTATTCGGTAGGCCTCTGAAGGACCTGCGCATCTCCGTCACGGACCGGTGCAACTTCCGGTGCCCCTACTGTATGCCCGCGGAGATATACGGCGACAGGTACCACTTCCTGCCTAAGGCCGAGCTCCTGACCTTCGAGGAGATCGAGCGTCTTACCAGGATTTTCGTCGGCATGGGCGTTACTAAAGTGCGCCTCACCGGTGGAGAGCCCCTGATTCGCAACGAGATGGAGAAGCTGGTGGCTATGCTCTCCAAAATCGAGGGGATCGAGGACCTGACCCTCACCACCAACGGCTTCCTACTGTCCCAGAAGGCCCAGGCCCTGAAAGAGGCCGGGCTTCAGCGGGTGACGGTAAGCCTGGATTCCCTGGATGATGTCGTCTTCGGGCGGATGAACGGCCGGGGCTACGGCACACAGCGGGTCCTGGAAGGCATCCAGCGCGCCGCGGAGGTTGGCCTCCAGCCCATAAAGATCAACGTCGTGGTGCAAAGGGGCGTCAACGACCACACCATCGTGGACCTGGCCAGGTTCTTCAAGGACCTGGGGCACATCGTACGGTTCATCGAGTATATGGACGTGGGGAACCTCAATGGATGGAAGCTCGACGAGGTGGTCTCGGCGGAGGAGATGGTGGGGAGGATAAACCAGGCGATGCCCCTGGAGGCTATGGATAGGAGCTACCGGGGCGAAGTGGCCCTGCGCTACAAGTACCAGGAGGGGACTGGCGAGATTGGGATCATTGCCTCGGTCAGCCAACCCTTCTGCGGCGACTGCACCCGGATGCGCCTATCCACCGACGGTAAGTTGATTACCTGCCTATTCGCCACCGAGGGGACGGACTTGAGGAGCCCCCTGAGAGACGGCGCCTCCGATGATGAGCTCATGGCCCTAATAGCCAACGTCTGGAGCGTCAGGACCGATAGGTACTCGGAGGAGAGAGCCCTTTTAACGGAGAAGCGTTCCAAGAAAGTGGAGATGTACCAGATCGGAGGCTAGCTCCGGTCCCTGCCCCCACCCTCCACGCTCGCACCGGCTTTGCACAAAAACTCAGGAGAGTGCAGAGAACCTAGGTTCTCTGCCAGGGAGTCTGAGGGGTGTCCCCTCAGGAATTAGACATATTGGGCGGGTGGGAAAGAAATCGTCTGCTGTTGGACTGTTTGTGCAAGGCCCCTCGGTTCCCTGTCCGGTGGCTCTTGCTTACCTCCTTACGGAGATGATATATTTATGCGGGCGAGCAATATGCTCAGCGAGAGGTGGTAAATAGCTAGGGATTACCGAATAAACAATCAGATTCGGGTCCGTGAGGTACGGCTCATAGACGATAAGGGTGAGCAGATAGGCCTTCTGGCCGTACCTGACGCTATTAAACTTGCCCAAGAACGAGATCTGGACCTGGTGGAGGTTGCCCCCAACTCGGACCCGCCCGTCTGCCGTCTCCTGGACTACGGGAAATTCCGCTTTGTGCAGGCCAAAAAGGAGAGGGAAGCCCGGAAGTCCCAGAAGTTCACGGAGCTAAGAGAGGTGCGCCTGCGTACTCGCATCGGCCTGCACGACCGCTTAGCCAAGACCAAAGTCATTAGCAAGCTTCTAGATAGTGGCGCCAAGGTCAAAGTCGCTGTCCTATTCCGGGGCCGAGAGGTGACTCATCCAGAGTTGGGCATCACCCTCCTACGGGGCATCGCTGAGGACCTGAAAGAGGTAGCTAAGCTGGAGAGGACCCCCGCCATGGAAGGGCGAGCCCTCAGCATCATCCTTACTCCCGCCAATGCGGTAAAAGCCATCAAACCACCTGAGGCGGATGAAGAAGGCGAGGACAAAGAGGGCAAGGAGTTGAGCGGCGCCCAAGCTGAAAAGCCAACTCCCGCCAAAGTACGAACGGCCACCAAACCACCTGAGGCGGTTAAAGAGGGCGGGGACAAGGAGTTGAGCGGCGCCCAAGCTGAAAAACCAACCCCCGCCAAAGCACGAACGACCACCAAACCACCTGAGGCGGTTAAAGAGGGCGAAGACAAAGAGGGGTTGAGTGGTGCCCAAGCTGAAAAACCAACTCCCGCCAAAGTAACAAAAGCCACCAAACCACCTGAGGCGGTTAAAGAGGGCGAGGACAAAGAGTTGAGCGGCGCCCGAGCTGAAAAGCCAACCCCGGCCAAAGCACGAAAGGCCACCAAGTCACCTGAAGCTGGCAAAGAGGACAAGGAGTTGAGCAGTGCCCAAGATGAAAACCCATAAGGGCGCCCAAGCCAGGTTCAGGGTTACGGGGACCGGTAAGTTGATGCGTATGAAGGCGGCTCGAAACCACTTCAGGCGCAGGAAACTTGCCAAGGTGCGGCGCCAGTACAATGGCAAGCTACCAGTAAACGCCGCCGACCTCCGTAACGTCCATCGAGTACTCCCCTACCACTTCTGATTCATCACTGGAGTCTTTTCTTGCCAAGAGTAAAAAGAGGCGTCACAAAACGCCGAAGACACAAGCAAATCCTGGCCTTGGCCAAAGGCCACCGCGGTCCTCGCCATAGGCTATATCGCCGTGCCCGCGAGTCCGTACTAAAGGCCCTCAGCTACTCCTACGCCCATCGGCGTGAGCGCAAAGGCGATATGCGTCGGCTATGGATCCTGCGCATCAATGCGGCGGCTCGGCTCAACGGCCTTTCATATAGTAGGCTAATGAATGCCCTGAAACAGGCGGGTATTCTATTGGACCGCAAAGTTCTGGCGGACCTGGCCGTCCGAGACCCCGACGCATTCAGCAGCGTCGTTGCGCAAGCCACCCGGGGCACCCAGGCCTAAGACGCGCGCCTCTTCTCAGGCCAAGTTGAAGGGGGGGAGCCGACTTTGTCGGCTCCCCCCCTTGGCTTTGCACTAAAACTTAGGAGAGTGCAGAGAACCTAGGTTCTCTGCCAGGGAGTCCGAGGGGTGTCCCCTCAGGAATTAGACATATTGGGCGGGTGGGTGGGAAAGAATGCGTCGCTATTTAGCGAACAGACCACTAATTAGACCAGGCTGTCTATCATGATGGCAGCGAATAGTCCTCCTAAGTATAGGAGGGAATACTTGTACAGGCTAAGAGCCATCTCCCTTCCTGGGTCTGATAGAACCCTCAGCGAAAAATAGAGGAACAGAAGCCCCATCAGCAGGGCGACAGACAGGTATACCATTCCCATGTCGGCGCTGGGGAAAAGGAGGAGGGTTGTAGCTATCAGTGCCAGGGTGTACAGGAATATATTCCATCCGGTGGCCCGCTCTCCCTGCACTACCGGAAGCATGGGGATTCCCGCGCTATGGTAGTCATCCTTCAGCATCAGTGATAGCGCCCAGAAGTGAGGGGGAGTCCACAGGAAGATGATGGTGAAGAGGTAGAAGGCCGATAAATCGATGCCGCCGCTGACGGCCGCTATGCCTATCACAGGGGGCATGGCCCCGGCTGCTCCCCCGATGACTATGTTCTGAGGGGTGGACCGCTTCAACCACCAGGTGTATACCAGCACATAGAAGAGGGAGGCTCCAATAGCCAGGGCGGCACTGAGAGGGTTGGCCAGTATAGCCAGCAGGGCGAAGCCGCCGACGTTGAGGGCTACGCCAAAAAATATGGCTTGTGAGGGTGTAATGCTGTTGCGCGGCAGAGGGCGGTTGCGGGTGCGACGCATTATCAGATCGATGTCCCGGTCCAGCCAGTGGTTGATGGCGCTGGCGCCTCCCGCAGTCATCCCGCCACCCAGCAGTACAGCTATCAGCAGCTTCCCAGATGGCACCCCTTGGGCCGCCATAAACATTCCTCCCAGCGCCGTCAACCAGAGCAGCAGTATGATAGGCGGCTTGGTGAGCGTCAGGTAATCCTGGAGGCGTGAAGAGTCAATAGCTAATTTCATCTAGGTCCTCTATCCGCCATTACTGCCGCTAGCCCCTGGTGTCGAGCGCCTACTGACACCCGTTGGAAAGCAGCTGTTCCCATGGCCACGGCGACTCCCCATGTGGCCATGCCCAAAGAGACGTGTAGTGCCTTCGTGAAAGTGGAAACGTTGGCCCACATTAGCCATGCGCCGGCGAGAATCTGGGCTATGAAGAGGCTGGCCAGGGCTAAGGACAGCATTCCCAGCCACGGATGCGTTCCTCTAGCCGCCCATACTTTGGCGCTGGTCAATATTACAGCAAGACCTACCAGTACCGCCGCAAACCTGTGGGCCATCTGCACAATACCCAACTCCCAGTTGGGGAGGACCTCTCCATGGCACAGGGGCCATGTGCTGCAGGCGTACGTCGCATCAGTGGCCCTCACGTACCCCCCGGAGAGCATGAGCGCGTACATGGTGACGGCGGTCAGCAAAACCAATCTCCTCAGGTTGTCTCCGGCTTCTCCCTCCACCGGCGACGGTAGTTGCCAGCTCGGCGAGGTAATGACGAAGGTGGCCGTTAGAACGCCCAGCATGACCGCCGCCGTTCCCATGTGTATGGTAACAATGGTGGGTGATAGCTCAGTTAGCACGGTGACACCCCCCAAAGCCACTTGCAGGGCTAGCAGACCCACGGCGGCCAGGGCCAGGGAGACCACCAGTCTATCCCTTCGGAAGTGCAAAAGGGCCAAGGTCCCCAGCGCCACTACCATGACCCCCGTCACGGAAGCTGTGAGGCGGTGGGAGTACTCAATGAGGGCGTGGAACTCCATTGGAGGGATGATCTTGCCGTGGCACAGAGGCCAGTCCGGGCATCCCAGACCCGAATCCGTGGCCCGCACGATGGCTCCCACCACAATCAAGGCGTAGGTCGAGAGGACGCCGCCCAGAGCCAGGGCCCGGAGCCATCGCATCCGCCTCAGTGAGGCGCCTTCAATCACTTTATCCCCTATAATCTCAATTTAGTCATGGATTGGCTCACTGGCAATTGTAGCTTGTTGGTTGGCTTTGCACAAAAACTCAGGAGAGTGCAGAGAACCTAGGTTCTCTGCCAGGGAGTCTGAGGGGTTGTCCCCTCAGAAATTAGACATATTGGGCGGGTGTGTGGGAAAGAAAACGTCTTCTGTTGGACATTTTGTGCAAAACTCCTTTGGCCGTCAAAGCAGGTTCTACAAAGGAGAGCTCCAACGATCGTCACTCTCTATGAACAAAACCTCCTGAAAATTTTAGCTCTGGCAAGGCCATTATTCTTGACTCCTCCGTCGGCCCTTTGCTACACTGCCGCTAGTACGTGAAAAATTTTACACTCTTACGTCGTAGGCTTCCAGAGGTCTAGTCGGAGAGGGGGATTCGCCAGGTGCCCATGGCCCATTTCTCGAGGCGTCTCATTATCGCCCTACTAGCGTCCCTCTCCATCTTTATGGTGGCCTGTTACCCTGCTCATAAGCAGTCCACCTTCGGCGCCGCCGGTCCTGTAGCAGAGAGGCAGGAGGACCTCTTTTGGTTTATCTTATGGCTGGGGATAGCGGTATTTGTTCTGGTAGGCGGGGCCATGCTCTACGCCATTATCCGCTTTCGGGAAAGGCCAGGGCAAGGTATCCCGAAGCAGACCCATGGGAACACTAAGCTGGAGATCGCTTGGACTATTGCCCCTGCCATAGTTCTCATCGTGATTGCCGTTCCCACCATCACCGGCATCTACTATTTGGCCGAACCACCCAGCGGGGAGGACCTCCTTCAAGTGCGGGTGACAGGACATCAGTGGTGGTGGGAGTTTGAGTACCCGGAGCTGACGTTCATCGACGAAAGGGGACAAGAGCAGGCCCTGGTCACCGCCAACGAGCTGCATATACCTGTGGGAAAGAACGTGAGCCTCGATCTGAAATCCGCAGACGTAATACACAGCTTCTGGGTCCCTAAGCTGGCGGGCAAGCAGGACATCATTCCCAATAATACAAGAACCATGTGGCTTAAGGCTGATGAGGCCGGCACGTACTTCGGGCAGTGTGCGGAGTTCTGTGGACTCTCCCATGCCCTGATGCGCTTTCGGACCATCGCTCAACCACAGGATGAGTTCGACGCCTGGGTGTTGGACCAGCAGAGGCCGGCCGTCCAGCCCGTAGGCGATGCTGCCAGGGGCGAAGGCATGTTTATGGTGCCCATCCGCGAGACCTCAGAAGGGGTTGTACAGGGCTGCATGAGCTGCCATACCGTCCGGGGAACGGTGGCTACCGGCAAGATTGGCCCAGACCTGACCCACCTGGCCAGCAGGGATACCATAGCGGCTGGAGTCTTTGATAGGAACGTGCCCAATCTGGTCACCTGGCTAGAGGATCCCCCGGGAGTGAAACCTGGCAGCATAATGCCCAACCTTGAACTGACCGGGGAGGAGATTTCTGCTCTGGTCGCCTACCTACAGAACTTGAAATAAGGGCCCTACGGCGATAGAATCAGGCAGAGTAACGTAATCAAGATGTGGTGGCGTCGGGAAGCCGACAGTGATGCGGGAGTAGTGTGATGGCGACCTTATCAGAGGCTATATCTGGTGCGTTAAGACGCCCTACGGCTCCAACGGGCGTGTGGGGGTGGGTTACAACCGTCGACCATAAGAGGATCGGCGTACTGTACCTCGTTACCGCCCTCATATTTACGGTAGGCGGCGGGATAGAGGCTCTCTTCATCCGGTTGCAACTGGCGACGCCTGAGAGCAACCTGGTCCATGCGGGCACCTATAACCAGCTCTTCACGATGCATGCCCTGACTATGATCTTTCTAGGGGTCATGCCCCTCAGCGCCGCCTTCTTCAATCTGATCATTCCACTGCAGATCGGGGCCCGAGACGTGGCCTTCCCTCGCCTCAACGCCCTGAGCTACTGGATATTCCTCTCCGGTGGCCTTCTTCTCAACGCCGGATTTCTGAAGGGCCAGGCCGCAGACGCCGGATGGTTCGGGTACGCTAACCTGACATCCACGACGTACTCCCCCGGCCAGGGGGTGGACTTCTTCACCCTGGGTCTCCTGGTGCTGGGCGTCTCCTCCATCGCCGCGGCTTTGAACTTCATCATAACCATAGTAAACATGCGGGCTCCGGGCATGAGCCTCATGCGGATGCCAGTTTTTACCTGGATGACTCTTGTCACCTCCCTCCTCCTGGTCACGGCCATGCCCGTCCTTACTGTTGGCCTGGTGGCACTTCTGTTTGACCGTGCCTTTGGGGCCACCTTCTTCAATCCAGCCTTCGGCGGCGACCCAGTCCTCTGGCAGCACCTTTTCTGGGTCTTCGGCCATCCGGAGGTCTACATACTGATCCTGCCCGCCATGGGAATAGTCTCGGAGGTGATACCTACCTTTTCCCGAAAGCCACTTTTCGGCTATCCCCTGGTGGTGCTCTCGGGTGTGATCATCGGCTTCATGAGCTGGGGGGTTTGGAGCCATCACATGTTTACCGTGGGCCTGGGCTCCACAGCCAACACCGTTTTTGCAATAACCACAATGGTCATCGCCATCCCCACCGCCATTAAAATCTTCAACTGGATAGCCACCTTGTGGGGGGGCTCCATCAGCTTCAAGACGCCCATGCTCTTCGCCCTGGGGTTCATCGCTATGTTTATCATCGGGGGCATCAGTGGCATTATGCACACTGTCGTCCCCTCCGACTATCAACAGCAGGATACCTACTTCGTCGTGGCCCACTTCCATTATGTGCTGTTTGGCGGGAGCATCCTCGGGATCATGGCGGGGATCTACTACTGGTTCCCCAAGATGACGGGCCGTCTGCTTGACGATGGTGTGGGGAAGCTTAACTTCTGGCTTATGTTCATCGGCTTTAACGCCACCTTCTTCCCGATGCACTTCGTGGGCATGGACGGGATGCCCCGGCGCATATTCACCTACCCTGAGGGCATGGGTTGGGACTTCTGGAACATGTTCTCCACGGTGGGAGCTTTTGTCATCGCCCTTTCGGGCGTAGTGTTCGTCTACAACGCCATTCGCAGCCTTCGCTCAGGTGAGTTGGCGGGGGCGGACCCCTGGGACGCGCGGACTCTGGAGTGGTCCATCCCATCGCCGCCTCCGGAGTATAACTTTGTCGAGATACCAACGGTTAGTGGCATAGATGCCTTCTGGGATCAGAAGTACAGACACGACGTTACCGTTCCAGTGGGGGGCGGCTCGGGAGTGGACGAGAGGTCCCAGGATGGACATGGTGAAGAAGCCCACGCTGCCGAAAGTGGCTACGGCCACCAGGAAGCGGAGCACCTCGGTATCCATATGCCCTCCCCCTCCTACTTCCCGGTGGTGGCAGGCTTGGGTCTGGGCCTAGTCGGGGCTGGATTTGTCTCGCATTGGACCGTCTCCCTTTTTGGCATCGTGCTTTTGCTACTTGGCGCCTACGGCTGGGTCTTTGAGCCTGCCACAGCTGGCGAGGAATAAGGCCGGCTTTATGGGAACATCAACCTTGAACCACGCACCCACTGCGGGCCACACCGCGGAGTTGCCCACTACCACCGGCCTAGACCACCGCAAGCTACTCATGTGGGCCTTTCTGGGCTCCGAGTGCCTCTTCTTCGGGTCTCTTATCTCCGCCTATCTGGTGTACCGAGGAGAGAGCCTGGTGGGGCCATTCCCCCACGAGATCTTCAACATACCCTACACCTCGGTTAGCGCCTTCGTCCTTCTTATGAGCAGCCTGACGATGGTGCTCGCCCTGGCTGCCATACAGCATGGAGACCAGAGGGGCCTACGGATTTGGCTGGTGGCTACGGCGCTTCTTGGCAGTGTCTTTGTGGGGGGACAGGTCTTTGAGTTTACTTTCTTTATAATCCATCCCCCGGAAGGGTATGAGCACGGGTTGACCTTGAGCCGGAATCTCTTCGGTTCTACCTTCTTCACCCTTACAGGGTTTCACGGCGCTCACGTCACCGTGGGAATCATTATCTTGTTCTCTATGGTGGCTCAGTCCTTGAGAGGCAAGCTGCCTCAGGAAAAGAGCCTGAATGTGGAGCTGGCTGGCCTGTACTGGCACTTTGTCGACGTGGTCTGGATCGTCATCTTCACCGTAGTTTATCTGATGGAGGCGCCTAACCTTTAGGCGGCGAGCCGGGAGAACCATGGAGCAACAGCAGGCAGAAGCAAACGTAGCCGCTCAGCCCAGACAACGACCTCACCCCACAGCCGGAGTCTACCTGGTGATAGCCCTGGTCCTTGCCGTGGTGACCGCGGTAGAGGTGGGGATCATCTACACGGATATGGCTCGAGCGGCTCTTTACCTGGTGTTGTTCATCCTGTCGGCCTTTAAGTTCACCCTGGTAGTTATGTTTTTCATGCACCTTAGGTTTGATGCGCCCCTGTTTTCCGTCCTCTTTACCGGCGGATTGACACTGGCGGCGTCCGTCATGATCGCGCTTCTAGCGTTGTTCGGGGCCCTGGGCTAGTCCATGGGTCTAAGTAGACAGGAGGAGTAAAAGAGTGGACCAGATACGTCTTGCACTGCTGGTGCCGCTGCTGGTTGTCTTTACAACTATCTTCATTGTAGGCGGCATAGGGGTTCTTCTGCTGCTCTTATCGGGAGCGGTCGAGGTGCAGTTTGGGGATCAGGTCCTGGTGGTACATAAGGAGCAGCTGCTAGGCATCAAAGAGCCCTATGCCGTATTCGCGGCCCTTTTTATATCCGTCGGTATCCTGATTGGCGCCACTATTTTGACGAGACCGAAGCCAGGCGACTAGGAGTAGGCTGCGGTGAATACGGTGGGGGAATTTTCCTGGGCCACCTGGGAGTGGCATCCCGATATCTTTATTGGGCTGCTACTCCTGGAAGCAGTCTACGTCTATGGAGTTGGCCCACTGCGGCAGCGCTATGGCTGGGCCGACAGGGTTGAGGCCAAGCACCTGGTTCTCTTTACCCTGGGCGTTCTGACCCTCTTCATTGCCCTGGTCTCCCCCCTGCACGATCTGGGAGACGACTACCTTTTCAGCGCCCACATGACTCAGCATATGCTGATGGTCCTGGTGGCGGCCCCTCTGCTACTTATGGGCATCCCAGACTGGCTGCTCCGGCCGCTGTTGAGCCGCGATATCGTTATGAAAGGTGGCACCTTCCTCAGGAAACCCTTGGTGGCTTTCGCCATTTTCAACGGGAACCTGGCCTTATGGCATCTGCCTCCCCTCTATGACCTGGCTCTTCATAATCATGGCGTGCACGTAGTGCAGCACCTCTCCTTCATTTTCACAGGTTTGCTGGTATGGTGGCCCATCCTGAGTCCTCTTCGAGAGTTGCCCAGGCTCAGCTATCCACTCCAGATGCTCTACCTCTTCCTCCTCTCCTTCCTTCCGGCAGTGGTCGGCGCCCTCATCACCTTCACTGGCAGCGTCATATACCCCTGGTATGATCAGGCGCCCCGTGTCTATGGCATCTCCCCGGTGCTGGACCAGCAGATGGCCGGTTTATTGATGAAGACCCTGGGCACCATGGTCTACATGACTGTCCTCATCACCGTGTTCTTCAAGTGGTACAACCGGGAGGAGGGGGAGGCCAGGGCGGAGCGCCTTCTGCGCGAATGGACCGGCTGACTAAGCGAGGTTTTGCACAAAAACTCAGGAGAGTGCAGAGAACCTAGGCCTGTCCTGAGCCAGACGAAGGGTTCTCTGCCAGGGAGTCTGAGGGGTGTCCCCTCAGGAATTGGACATATCGGGTGGGTGGGTGAGGAAGAAAACGTCTGCTGTTGGACTTTTTGTGCAAAGCTACTAAACGGATAGAACCTACGTCAGTCCAGGTTCGTGAGCCTCTGATAGGTCACGACTACGAGGGCCACCAGAAGAATTGTGGGGACTATGGCCAGGATGAAGTCCAGTCTTACACCCCGTTGGGTCGCCATCTCGTCTTCGTTCTGCCGCCTGCGGAAGTGGAATAGTGCATAGACCAGCCCTACCTGGGCCGCCACCAGGATGGCCAGCGCCACCCAGAAGAAGGCGAACAGCACGGTAGAGGAGTACCTGCTGTCCGCCGGCAGCGACTCCGTTGCGCCTCCTACACCCGAGAACCCATAAGAGGTGAACCCAAAGGCGAAGACAGTGGAGGCCAGAAGGAGACTCCATCTAAGCAAGGATTTCATTTTAAAGCTCCTCAAGAGTTCCTCGTTGGAGGGAACCTTTTGGAACTTACCTTGAATTTGCTTTCCACAAAACCCCAGGAAAGTGCAGAGAACCCAGGTTCTCTGCCAGTCCTTCCCCCTGGAAGGATGAGGGGTGTCCCCTCAGGAATAAGACATATCGGGTGGGTGGGTGGGAAAGAAAACGTCTGCTGGTGGACTATTTGTGCAAAGCTCCTTGAATTCATAAATGAATGGCCCCCAGTTCCTTTATACCGCTGGCGGAAGGCTCTAAACTTTTAGTAGAGACCGAACCCCTTGAATCAAGCAGGAGGTGTCCCATGCCCAGAGGAGACTATCGCCACAGAGAGACCAAGAAACCCAAAAAGAGCGAGAAGAGGAGTCTCCTGGTCCCTTCTGTCATCGCTGCTAAGCCGCCGGTTGAGATAATTAGGAAGGCTAAGAAGACCAGAGAGAAGGGCGAAGAGGAAGAGGAGTAGGGCCGACTCAGAAGGCCTCCTCCGGCCAGTCCAACATCTGCACTCTCACCATCTCCCCCGCCTTCTTCTCCGGCACGTCTTCAGGGCATATGGCCAGGCCGTTGGCCTTGGCCATCGACGTGAGTACCCCCGACCCCTGGTGCCCGGTCAGCCGGGCGTAATACCGGCCATCGCGTCTTGTAACGATGGCTCTGGCGTATACCCGACGGCCATCGGGGTTGTGAATGGGCTCCTCCAGCGCGGCCTCTACGTACGGTTTCTGGAAGTTGGTCTTCCCCAGCATCTTGAGGATCGCAGGCCGTACGAACTCCTCGAAGGCCACCAGGGCGCTCACCGGATTGCCCGGCAGGCCCACGTGGGGGACCTTGCGTTCGTTGGGGGCGTCCAGGACGCCGAAGGCCAGGGGTCTGGCCGGGCGTATGCGCACCGACCAGAAGTCGATCTGGCCATGGTGGGCCAGCACGTCCTTCACCATGTCGTAGTCGCCCTTAGAGACCCCCGCCGAGGTCAAGAGGAGGTCTGCATCCAACGCCTTCGTCAGCATGGCGTTCATTGATTCCAGGTTGTCCCTGGCAATGCCTATTATCCTGGGTATGCCTCCGTAGCGAGTTACGGCTGAGGCAACGCTGTAGCTGTTGCTGTCGTAGATCTTTCCGGGCTGCAGGGGCTCTCCGGGCTCCAGCAGCTCATCCCCGGTGGCCAGAATAGAGACCACCGGACGCCGGATCACCGGGGCCTTCGAGTAGCCCAGGGAGGCCAGCACCCCGATCTCTCCAGAGCGGAGGGTGGTTCCTCGTGTCAGGACCACCTCCCCGCGGGTGATATCTTCGCCCGCCGCGCGAATGTCGGACCCATGTGGGACCTCGATCCTGATGCCGATCTCGTCTAGGCCGCCTCCCGAGGCTCTGCGCTCCACCTCGTCCGTCTCCTCGAAGGGGACGATGGTGTCCGCGCCCTGGGGCAACGGCGCTCCCGTCATTATGCGCACGGTCGTGCCGGGGGCCACCTTTTCCTTGGGGAGCTGCCCCGCTGCCACGTGGCCAACAACCCGTAGCACCTTGGGCGTCTCCGGGGAGGCGCCCCTTATGCTCTGGTGCTGGACGGCGTATCCGTCCATGGCCGAGTTGGGTAAAGGCGGCACGTCGAACCGGGATATCGCGTCCTCCGAAAGCACCTGGCCCAGGGCCTCCACCAAGGGCGTCTCCTCGTTTTCTAGCACGTGGAAGAAGCCCAGAATGCGCTCGAAGGCCTCTTCAACGCTTAGCATATCTTCCTGATAATGCCCGTGCATGTGGGTTGCCATCTTCTTCCCCGTCACCTGAGCCTGGCGCCCAGTTGCTTCTCTAGTGTTGCCAGGATCTCCTCCTGGGCCTTTGCCACCTGCTCCGCAGTGAGGGTGCCCGAAGGCGACCGGAATAGGATGCGGTATGCCAGGGACTTCTTACCCGGCCCTATGGCGGAGCCCCGAAAGACATCGAATACGCTGGCGCTCTCCACCAGGTCGTGGGCCTGAATGATGTCCAGCACGGTGTTGGAGGGTATCTCTTCGCTTAGCACCAGGGCCATGTCTCGGGTGGCTTCGGGGTATCTGGGAACGGACCTGTACTGCCTCTCAGTAGAGGGAAGGGCCTGGTAGAGCTTTTCCAGGTCCACCTGGAAAAGGGTCACGCCCGCATCGTCGATGTCAAAGCGCTTTAAAACCTCGGGGCGCACCTCTCCCACGACGCCCAGAGTGGCCTCGCCGCTCCTGATGGAGGCGCTTCTGCCGCGTACCAGGATGGGGTCCTCCGTCGGGGTATACGTCGCATCTATCCGCAGCCTCTGGAAGAGGGAGTCCAGCAGAGCCTTTGCTTCGAAGAAGTCCATCACCTCATCGCGGGCCAGCCAGGACGAGGGGCTTCTGAGGCCCCCTACTATGCCTCCCAGGGTTTCTCGCTCCTCGGGTAACGTCTTGTCCCTGGGTAGGTAGACCCGGCCCAACTCGAACAGGCTTAGTCCCGCTTCCTGGGACCTGTGGTTGGCCGCATATGTGTCCAGGAGGCTGGACGTAAGGGTAGTGCGGAGATACTGGTGCTCGCTGCTCATGGGGTCGGCCACAGCCAGAGGCATTCTCCCGTCGGACAGCGCCTCCACCTTCTCCAGGGCCGAGAGGCTTGTGAGGGAGTAGGAGATTACCTCCTGCATGCCGCAGGAAGCCAGGACATCTCGCACCTTCTCCCTGAGCTCCCGTACCGGCTGAGGCTGGGGATGGGGTATGGGCGAGGATAGCGGAGTAACGGGGATCTCCTCATAGCCGATGCTGCGGGCCACCTCCTCCACCAGGTCGTCCTCTAAGGAGATGTCCGAGCGCCAATAGGGGATCTTCACCCATATTGCAGGCTCATCGTTGGAGGATGGGGTCTCACTGGCGCGCTCAAAGCCCATGGAATTCAAGGCCCCTTCGACCCGTTCCGGTGGCAGTTCGACCCCCAGCACCTTCTTGACCCTGGCCATGGTGAGCTTCATGGGAGGGAGCTCTCGTTTCCCGGGATATACGTCGATGATGCCTCTAGCGGCGCCTCCCGCCAGCTCAAGGATGAGGCGCGTCGCTCTACGCAGGCCAAGCTCCGCCAACTCGGGCCTCAGCCCCCTCTCGAAACGGTAGGAGGCCTCGCTGCGGAGCTTCAGGGACTCCGCAGTGCGTCGTGTGTTGATGGGATCGAAGTTGGCGGACTCCAGAAGCACGGAGGTGGTCTTTTCCGTCATTTCGGTGTTGGCGCCCCCCATAATGCCTGCCAGGCCCACCGCGCGATCAAGGTCGGCGATGACAAGCATAGGTGGGTCTAGGGTGCGATCCACGCCGTCCAGCGTGGTGTGGCGCTCGTTCCCTTTGGCCCGTCGCACCAGGATGGTACGGCCCTTTAACAAATCGTAGTCGAATGCGTGCAGGGGTTGGCCGTACTCCAGCATAACGTAGTTGGTGATGTCGACTATGTTGTTGATGGGCCGCTGGCCTGCCTTCGTTAGGCGTTCCTGCATCCACTGGGGCGATGGCCCTATGGTAACTCCCCTTATGAGGCTGGCGGTATACCGATAGCACAGGTCCGGGTCCAGGATGCGGATTTCTACCTGGTCCTCTATGGGGTCGCCCTCCTCTGGGTAATCCAGCGGTGGCTCCTGTACAGGCTGAGAAGCGATGGCCCCAACCTCGTGGGCTATCCCCAGAATGGAGAGGCAGTCGGGTCGGTTGGGCGTTATCTCCAGATCCAGGACGGCATCGCCCATATAGTCGGCGAGGGATGTCCCTAGGGGAGCGGATTCGTCCAGCACCAGGATACCCTGGTGGTCCTGGCCCAGGCCCAGCTCCAGCTCGGAGCAGACCATTCCCTCGGAGACCACGTCCCTTATGCGAGCCGCCTTGAGGGTCTCCACCTTTCCGGTGTGGGCGTTCATAAGGCGAGCCCCAATCTTGGCGAAGGCTATCTTCTGTCCCTGGGCCACATTGGGAGCACCGCAGACCGCGGTGATGGTCTCGCGACCGATGTCCACGGTGGCCAGGCTCAGGCGGTCGGCGTTGGGGTGGGGCTCGACCCTGATGACCAGACCGACGTAGACGTTGTCCCAGGGCCCTCCCACGGCGGCCACATCGCCCACCTCGGTGCCCGCCATGGTCAGCCGGTGGGCCAGCTCCTTCACCGGCATCGTTACCTGAACGTATTGCTTTAGCCAGGATAAAGGTACCTGCATAGCTATATAAGATACCAGAGAGAACGGCCTATTATCTACTAGTTATGGCTGTAGGGGCCTTGCACAAAGACACTAGGAGGGTACAGGGAACCAAGGTTCCCTGTCGGGGGCTCAAGGGGGTGCCCCCCTTGAAGAGAAAACCTTCTGGGCGGGAGGGTGGAAAAGAATGCGTCTCTATATAGCGGGCAAAGCACTGGTTAGGGCTATAGCGGCTTTGCATAAAAACTGAGGAGAGTGCAGAGAACCTAGGTTCTCTGCCAGGGAGTCTGAGGGGTGTCCCCTCAGGAATTAGACATATCGGGTGGGTGGGTGGGGAAGAGAACGTCTGCTGTTGGACTTTTTGTGCAAGGCCGGCTATAGGCAAAAGCTGGGCCTGCGCCAAGGAGCCCAAGAAAACACTCCAGGGCTGGTAGGAGGGAATGAGTGGTCTGCATTGGGCAGCAGACGACTGCTTTCTGCTATCATAGATTGTCGCATTGCCCCTTTGGGAGAGGCGGACCCCCATGTACCATCCGACCCTAGACGAGGTCAAAAGCCTGGTGGGCCAGGGGAACCTGGTGCCCATCTACCGGGAGATCAACGCCGACCTGGAGACGCCGGTGTCGGCGTACCTCAAGGTGGCCCGGCCTCCCTACTCCTTCCTACTTGAGAGCGTGGAGGGAGGAGAGCGTATTGCCCGCTACAGCTTCCTGGGCACCGAACCCTACGGCGTCATCAAGACGGGCCCCGGCCATAAGGACGGCAATGTCGATCCCCTCCTGCCCATCCAGGAGGAGATGAGCCGCTACAAGGTGGTGTCCGTGGACGGGCTCCCCAGGTTTCACGGCGGCGCAGTAGGCTACCTTGCCTACGAGGCGGTGGGCCACTTCGAACGGCTCCCCTCGCCGGAGTCGGACCCCCTGGGCCTGCCAGAGTCGGTCTTCATGCTGACCACGACCCTCCTGGTCTTCGACCACCTTCGGCACAAGATTCAGGTGGTCAGCCACGCCAACCTTGACGGCGACGTGGAGCGGGCCTACGCCCTGGCCGCGGCCAGAATCGACGGGTTGGTGCAGCGGCTCCAAGAGCCGCTGCGCTTTGAACCGCAAGGCTCCAAGTCCCCGGCCAAAGAGGGGCCGCCCTTGAGCTCCAACATCTCCAGGGAGCGGTACCATCGGATAGTGGAACGGTCGAAGGAGTACATCTACGCCGGGGATGTGATCCAGGTGGTCCCATCGCAGCGGCTGGCCAGGCCCACCTCGGCCATGCCCTTCGACATCTACCGGTCTCTACGAGCCATCAACCCTTCCCCCTACATGTACTTCCTGGAGCTAGACGACTTCCACATCGTCGGCGCATCGCCGGAGATGCTAGTGCGGGTGGAGGATGGCGTTGTCTCCACACACCCCATCGCGGGCACCCGCCCCAGGGGCTCCACTCCCCAAGATGAGGAGGCCCTGGAGGAGGAGCTGCGCACCAGCGAGAAGGAGCGGGCCGAGCACATCATGCTGGTGGACCTGGGTCGCAACGACATCGGCCGGGTCAGCCGGCCCGGCACCGTGGAGGTGACCCAGCTCATGGACGTGGAGAAGTATTCCCACGTGATGCACCTGGTCTCCCACGTCACAGGCAAGCTGAAGCCGGGCTGCACCGCCTACGACGCCCTGCGAGCCTGTTTCCCCGCCGGGACCGTATCCGGTGCTCCCAAGATAAGGGCCATGGAGATCATAGCCGAGTTGGAGCCCGACAAGCGGGGCCCCTACGCCGGGGCCGTGGGCTACTTCAGCCTCTCCGGCAACATGGACACCGCCATCACCATCCGCACCATCGCCCTGAAGGACGGCGTCGCCTACGTTCAGGCCGGCGGCGGCGTGGTCGCCGACAGCGACCCCGAAGCCGAATATGAGGAGACGCTGCACAAGGCCCAGGCCCTCCTGCGGGCCATAGAGGACGCGGAGGCCGGAGGGTAGCGGTTTGCTGAAGAGTCCTTGGAGAGTCCAGAGGGGGTAGGCCCCCTCTGGCAGGGGGCATGGGGGATGTGCCCCCATATACAAAACCTTCCGGGTGGGAGGGCGGGAACACGAACGTGATATTGGCCGAGCAAAAGGAGCTGATTCTTAGGAAGGTGCAGGAAACCTTGGTTTCTTGCCAGGGAGTTTGAGGGGTGTCCCCTCAAGTTACTAACATCCGAGGGTGGGTGGCTGGGAAAAAGGCGATAGCTATAATTAAGCCGAGAGCGATCCCGAGGCCGAGTACGAAGAGACCCTGCACAAGGCCCAGGCTCTCCTGCAGGCCATTGAGGACGTAGAGAATGGAGAGTAATTCGGAACGATCCGGCATAACTAGGTTGCCATTTTAGGAACGTTTAAACTCCAGCAGAGGAGTTGTATGAATCCAAACCTTCCGCCCCAAACACTATATGATTTTATAGTCAATGATTTTGAGAGTCTGTGGAATTGTCTAGCTTCACGTAAGAAAAGGGGTGTGACCGGACGAGGCAATTTCGGATTTGCGCTTCTGGCTATGATCTTCTTGGAATTTGCGGCGCGCCTGTGTAGCAGTGATAGTTCAGGAAGGGCGTCAAAGGAATTCTCGAATGCCCTACATAAAATTGAACCTCTATATTTTGTAACCTTGCCGGGCCCTTGCTTCAGTTCAAGCGAGCTTGCTCTTCCTTCAGTCAGTGGTGCCCCGGAACGTGAGTTGCTTGGGGCGCTTTACGATCTCATTCGCAACGGTGAAGCTCATCAATATCAACAAATAATAGTTGAGCTAAACGATGGGAATTACTTCATAATTTCTATAAGTGGTGCAGATTATGGATGGACTCTGAAGAAAGTAAATGGGTCCAGGCCTATTCACATACACCTTGTTCCAGGGAAAGATGAGGGTGGAAACATAACTTTGGCTGTGTCTCCGGCGGTATTGTTTCTTGACATTAAAGGAGCAATAAAAGATTCTGGCCTATTAAACCGAGGGCTGAGTTTTCCACACCTCTCACGGCCAAATCAAAGGAAAAGAACACGCCAGGGAGCCATCCCTGGTCCGTTCTATAAATTTGATTCACCTTCTGTGTGGAAGAATCTGGCTCCTCTTAGAGCGTCCAGGTGGGTGGTAATTAAAGCAGATGACACAATTGTTCGTGTGTAGGTTAAGATGATCCTCCTAATAGACAACTACGATAGCTTCACCTACAACCTCTACCAGTACCTGTGCGAGCTGGGCGCCGATGTCCAGGTGGCCCGCAATGACCAGATCACCTTGGATGAGATCGAGGCCATGGCGCCGGAGGGTATCGTCATATCGCCGGGGCCCTGCACACCGGAGAAGGCCGGCATCTCCAACGACGTGGTGCGCCGATTCGGGGCCACCACGCCCATCCTGGGCGTCTGCCTGGGCCACCAGTGCATCGGCTACGCCTACGGGGGCCGGGTGGAGGGGGCCGGCGAGATCATGCACGGCAAGACCTCCCTCATCCACCATGACGGCAAGGGCGTCTTCCAGGGCCTGCCCAACCCCTTCGAAGGCATACGCTATCACTCCCTGGCGGTCCAGCAGGAGGGGCTACCCGACTCCTTGGAGGTGACGGCCAGGACGGACAAAGGCCTTATAATGGGCCTGCGACACAAGGAGCACCCGGTGGAGGGCGTCCAATTCCACCCGGAGTCCATCATGACCCAGGTGGGGAAGGACGTTCTGCGTAACTTCCTGGCCACGGTGGGTGCATCCCCATCCTGACCTTTCCTCGTCAAGGAGCGTTGACAAAGACCCTAGGAAGGTGCAGGAAACCCAGGTTTCCTGCCGGGGAGTCTGAGAGGTGTCCTCTCAGGAGTTAGACAAATCGGGCGGGTGGGTGGGAAAGGAAACGTCCGCTGCTAGACTCTTTGTGCAAGGCCGGGGGAAAGAAATTTCCTCTCCCCCTTTACGGGGGAGAATCAAAGAGGGGGCTAGAGTGGGAGCGGGTTGGGGTGAGGGTGAACCCTGCAAGGCAATAAAGCGATTCTCCGCGAATGCTGCTTGACATGGAGGTGAGGCGATGAAGAACGGATTCAAGATAATGGACTCCGACATGCACATGCAGGAGCCGTCGGACCTCTTCGAGAAGTACCTGGACCCGGCCTTCCGCCATCGCATCACCTCGGCGGGCAGGAAGCCCGGAGGCCGGCGTGTGCTCTTCCTTATAGACGGAGAGCCCACGGCCAAGGAGCTGGTGGTGGCCCAGTACGATAAGACGAGCCTGGGCACCAACCGCGGTGTGAGCGATAGGGCCGACAGCGCCACCGCCTTCGCGGCGGAGCGTGGCTACGATAATGTCGCTCAGCTTCAGGCTATGGATATGGAGGGCGTCGACGTGGCGGCTATGTTCCCCACCGAGGGCCTCTACTTCCTGGCCAGAGACGACCTCGATCTCGACCTGGAACTGGCCATCTGCCAGGCCTACAATAACTGGCTCTTCGACTTTTGTAAGGCGGACCCGGCGCGGCTAAAGGGAGTGGCCATGGCGCCCCTCCACGACGTCGGTCGCGCGATGCAGGAGACCAAGCGCGCCATCAAGGAGCTGGGCTTCGTGGGGGTGTACATGAGGCCCAACGAAGTCGGGGGCCGTTACTGGCACTCCAACTACTGGGACCAGTTCTACGACCTCCTGGAAGACCTGAACGTGCCCTTATGCCTTCACGAGGGGACCGGGGCCTTCTACTCCCGCATCGAGCCCAGGTTTGGCGAAGCCAGGATGATGCGTCACGTGGCCGGCCACGCCATGGAGCAGATGCTGGCCTGCCTGGCTTTTATCCTTGGCGGCGTCTTTGAGTTTCACCCCCGCCTGAGGGTGGCCTACTTTGAGGCCAACTGCGGCTGGCTGCCCTTCTGGCTGGAGCGGATGGAGCGGGATACTCAAGACTATGGCTCTTTCGAGGCGCCCTACTTGTCTCTGACGCCCAAGGAGTACTTCCAGCGCAACTGCTGGGTCTCCTGCGAGGCGGGTGAGACCATGCTTCCTATAGTGGCCCAGTACGTCGGCGAGGAGAACTTGGTCTACTCCACCGACTTCCCCCACTACGATAGCGAGTTCCCTCACGCCACCGAGGAGCTTATCGAGAATCAGGCCCTCTCGGAGCAGCTAAAGCGCAAGATCCTGTGGGACAACTGCGTCCGCCTCTACAACTTGGCGTGACGCCGGCCGAAGCCGACTCCACGTACACAAGTCTCTTCCCCCTCTATGGGGGAAGGTTAGGATGGGGGTGCAGTGAGCTTTGCACAAAAACTCAGGAGAGTGCAGAGAACCTAGGTTCTCTGCCGGGGAGTCTGAGGGGTGCCCTCTCAGGAATTAGACATATTGGGTGGGTGGGCGGGAAAGAAAACGTCTGCTGTTGGACTTTTTGCGCATAACTGGTCAGGGGGATGGTCGAAAAGGTTTTTCAGCAGCCTGCTATAGCTAAGCTGTGGCCTTCACCGCCTTGAACCTGGGCATCACCTCTTTGGCGAACTGCTGCATCTGCCCCTTGAAGCCCGATAGCGGGCACAGTGGCGTCGCTACAATCCAGGTTGCCCCGGCGTCCACGAACTCCCTGATGCGGCTGGCGCACTCCTCCGGGCTGCCGATAGCGACGGCCTGGCCCATAAGCTCCTCGGTTGGAGGCTGGCCTGTGGTGCTCTGCTTGTCGGGGCGCTCCTCGATGGCCCTCTCCGCCTCCTGTCCGGCCTTCGCCTTGTCGGGGTTGATGTTGAACCCCACCTCCGCGATCCAGTGGAAGCCGTCTCCCAGGTCACGGCCCTCTGAGGTGGTACCCAAAAACTAGACAACTGGCTAAGAGAGAGTCCAGCTCCTAAAATAACCGGCAACTAACCGACGTGGAGGAGCAGGACATGAAGCAGACGAGGAATAAGCACAGTCCGGCGTTCAAGGCCAAGGTGGCCCTGGCCGCCCTTGCGGGGGAAGAGACCATCGCCCAGCTGGCCAGCCGATTTGAGGTCCATCCCAGTCAGATTCACGCCTGGAAAAGGGCCCTGGTGGAAGGAGCCCCGGAGCTATTTGCCACCAATCAGAAATCCCAGGAGAAAGCCAAGGAAGCTCAGATTAACCACCTCTACCGGCACATCGGCCAGCTGAAGGTGGAACGCGATTTTTTGTCGGAAAGGTCCGGTCTATGAGTCGCAGCATACGGCGAGCCATGATAGACCGAGACCACCAGCAGCTGTCTTTGGTGCGTCAATGTATCCTGCTGGACGTCAGCCGGGCCTCGGTGTACTACCGGCCGGTACCGACCAGGGCAGAAGACCTGGAGTTGATGGCCCTGATGGACCGTCAGTATTTGAAGACCCCCTTCTACGGCTCCAGGAAGATGAAGGCCTGGCTGCTGCAACAGGGCTATCTGGTGAGCCGAAAAAGGGTTCGAAGGCTGATGCGGTTGATGGGTCTGGAAGCGATCTACCGGCGTCCCAACACCAGCAAACCAGCGCCGGGACACCGGATCTTTCCCTATCTGCTGAAGGGAGTGGAGGTTAATCGGGTCGACCAGGTCTGGGCCGCGGACATCACCTACATCCCCATGGCGAAGGGCTTCCTGTACCTGGTGGCCATCATGGACTGGCACAGCCGGCACGTGCTGGCCTGGAAGCTCTCCAACACCATGGACACCAGCTTCTGCGTGGCGGCGTTGGAGGAAGCCCTGGGTAAGGGACGACCGGAGATATTCAACACCGACCAAGGGAGTCAGTTCACCAGTGAGGCCTTTACCCAGACGTTGCAGGAGCAGAGGGTCCAGGTCAGCATGGATGGTAAGGGTAGGTACCTGGACAACATCTTCGTGGAGCGGCTGTGGCGGAGCATCAAGTACGAGGAGGTGTATCTGAAAGCTTACCAGACCGTCGCCGAGGCCCGAACTGGGATCAATGCCTACCTGGAGTTCTACAACCGGCAGAGGCCTCACCAGGCTTTGGGCTACCGGACCCCAGCAGAGGTGTACCAACATGGCCAGGAAGAAAGGGGAGCAGCAGCTGAAGAAGCAGGGCTGCCATCGGGCTTGGTGAAACCTAGCGCAGGGGTGGGAGACTCTCTTAATTTAGCCCTCATGCTGTCTTAATAATGGGGTCCACCTTACTCTTCCACGGCGTACTGCTGTATAGTGGCACGCTTCTCCTGGAACTCCTGAGGCGTCACCATAGGGATGGCCCAGGCGTCGCCGGAGCTGACAGCGCGGCGCAGGGCCGAATCGTGGCGGCCGTTGACCCAGGTGGGTATGCCATTGGGCAGCGCATCTTTCAGGGCCATATTTAGGTCCGTGACCTTGTTGAACTGCCCCTCAAAGGTGACACTGTCCTCCGTCCACAGCCTGGAGACCAGGTCCATCCCCTCGCTATTTCGAGGCGGCCTCTCGGAGAGGACGACGCCCACGGCCTCCAACTCGGCGGGATAGGAGAAGCCGGAGGCTGTGCAGAAGATGGCGCGACCCTGGGATATATGGTGCAGGCCCAGCATAATGCTGGCCACGATGGAGGGGTTGTGCATGGGCATCGACAGAGGGAAGGGCCCTAGCTGGACTCGCTGGGTGACGGCGGCAGCGGCTGCCAGGAAGGGGAAGCAGTTCACCACCGGCGCCGGTCCCGAGGGTGGGCTGGCGATATGGTCGCTGGTGTGTATGGAGTCGTAGCCCGCCTCTTCAGCCAGTCGAGCTATCTCCAGCAGCTCACTTCCCGAAGGCAACCCCTGGGGCCACGTGCCTCCAATCAGAACTCCGAATTTTGTATCAGCCATCTTCTATTCCCCTTCCTCTCCGGTTCATCTGCCTTGGGCAAGGCAGGGGGAGTCGCCAACAATGTCAATTGCTTCTACTTAGGCCAGGTCAGGCGGCGCCAGCTCCACGTCCAGGGTTGCCTCGCACCAGCGGGCAGCCGACAGCAGCGCTGCCTCTTCGAAGGGCCTCCCTATTAGCTGTGTGCCGAGGGGCAGGCCGGACCGGCTGAGGCCCGAGGGGATGGAGATGGTGGGCAGGCCGCAGAAGGTCCACGGGCTCTGAAAGACTGGGTCTCCCGTGGTGGTCAGGTCTCGCGGGGCGGTCGACGTTGCCGTCGGCATCAGGAGTAGGTCCACCTGCGACAGCAGCTCCCGCATATCTTGCTGGAACTGGCCCCTCAGTCTCAGGGCTTGAAGATACCAGACTCCGGGCAGCATCATACCCGTCTCGATCATGCTTCGGATCTTGGGCCCATAGTCGTCGGCCCGCTGCTGGAAGTTCTCCTGGTGAACGGCGGCGCACTCGGTGCGGTTTACAACCATCTGCGCTGCCTCGTAAAGAGAGAACTTTTCGGGTAGCTTAACCTCCTCCACTTTGGCGCCGGCCTTGCTCAGCCGCTGGGCCACATCCTCCGTGTGGGACCTCACCTCCTCCTCGGCGCGTTCGAAGAAGGGGCCTCTTATGAGGCCGATGCGGGGCGGACCTTCCATATCGTCCAGCGCCCGGCGATAATCAGGGACAGGCTCGGTGGAAGAGGCTGCGTCCTGGGGGTCGTGGCCCGCCAGGACGCCCAGCAGGATTGCAGCGTCCTCCACGGTCCGGGTCAATGGGCCCATAGTGTCCAGGGACCATGCCAGGGGGAAAACCCCGTATCTACTCACCCGACCGTAGGTGGGCTTGAGGCCTACCACGCCGTTGTAGGTGGCCGGACGCAAAATTGACCCCCCCGTCTGGGAGCCCAGAGTGACGGGGCACATGCGGGCGGCCACGGCCACGGCGGAGCCGCTACTGGAGCCTCCGGCAGTGCAGGCCGGGTCCCAGGGATTGACCGTGGGAGATGGATCTGATGTAGCGAACTCCGTGCAGACGGCCTTTCCCAGGATGATTGCGCCGGCCTCCTTCAGCTTTACCGCAGTGGTGGCATCGTAATCTGGCACAAAGTCCGCGTAGATCTTGGAGCAGGCGGTGGTCTTTATGCCCTCAGTGAAGTAGATATCCTTGAGGCCCACAGGAATGCCGTGAAGAGGTCCCGAGGGCCCTTTCTGTGCCAGGTCCCGGTCTCGCTGGCGAGCGGTGTCCAGAACCAGCTCCCTGTCGATTGTCACCCACGCCTTGAGGCGAGGCTCCAGGGCGTCGATGCGCCCCAGCAACGATTGGGCCAGCTCTACGGCCGAGAGCTGCCCCTGACGTATCTGCTCCGAGGCCTGGGCAACCGTCAGGTCATATGGTTCTGTCATTGTGACACCTCCTCCCAGTCCACCACGCCACTCGCCCTCAGCTCATCGATCCTCTCGTCGCTGTAGCCCAGCTCCCGGAGGACGGACCTGGTGTGCTGTCCCTTCATTACGCCGGGGCCCACCTTGCACGGGGTCAGAGAGAAGCTGAGGATGGGTGCGTGGCGCCAGTAGCGGCCTATCTTCAGGCTCTCCACCTCCACCGTCAGTCCGTTCTCGGCTACGTGGGGATCCTCGGAGAAGAAGTGATACAGGCCCCGGTCTTCGGCCTTCACGCAGGCGACATCGGCTTCGGTGAGCAGCTTCTCCCACTCAAGGGCAGGTTTGGAGGAGAAGGCCTTTTGGAGCTCCCTTACCAGGACCTCATCGTTGCGCTGCCGGGCCTCGGCGTCGGCGAAGCGCGGGTCTTCCGGCAGGTCGGGGCGGCCAATCACTTTACATAAGCTATGCCACTCCTCCTCAAAGAGGCAGGCCAGGAAGACCCAGCCATCCTGGGCTTGGTAGAGGCGATATAGCGCGGTGAGGCCGTACCCATCTGCATCCATGATTAGGCGAGGAGGCTTCCCCTGGTAGGAGAAGAAGTCGTCGGCGTTGGCGTAGGCGTTGGCCCCAATCATGGTGGTCTGCAGGCTCTGGCCCACGCCAAAGCGCTGGCGGGCGTAGAGGCCCAGGACGGCCGCAGTGCAGGTTACCATGGAGGTGTTGGGGTCCGGGTTCGTCTCGTTGGCTCGGCCCAGCCTGCGGGACAGCTCTCGTATCTCCTCCAGAGTCATGGAAACGTCGGTGGGTGGGAGGGCCCCTCTTCCCGCTTGGGCCAGAGCCCCACCGGACACGGCGCCGCCGATTGGGTGCATGGCGGGTCGGTGCGAATAGGGTCCGTTGTCTCCGTATCCGCCCACGTAGAGATAAAGGATGTTGGGGTTGATCTTTCGCACCTGCTGGTACCCTATGCCCAGCCGTTCTGGCGCTCCGGGTCGCATATTATGGAGGATCAGGTCCACTCTAGCCACCAGGGCCTGGATGATCTTCTGCCCTTCAGGCGTCTTCAGGTCTATGCTGATGCTCTCAGTGCCAGCCATGGTCCGGTTGATGGCGAGGCCGTGGAAGTTGATGCGCATGTAGTCGCCATCCAGCGTCTCCACGCGTATAATTCTCGCCCCCAGCTCCGCCAGCATGGAGCCCGTCAGCGGCCCGGCGATGACGGTGGAGAAGTCCAGGACGAGGGTTCCTTCCAGAGGCTGTTGCGGGGCTGGCCCGCCCCGATTCTGGGTGTTGGTTCCATTGATGTCGCGCTGGAGGTTCAGGACCTCTTTGTTGTGCTGGCCTGGCTCTGGAGCGGGGCCCTTTATGCTGCCGGGGGTCTCGCTGAATCGGGCCAGGGTGCCCAGCTGTAGCATAGGCCCCACTCTAGGGTCCTGGACCTCCTGGATGTGGCCGTTGTGTCTTATCTGAAGGTGGTCAATGCCCTCCTGGGAAGTCATGAAGGGCTCCGCTGCCACGTCTCGCGCCTCGTTGACGAAGAGGTCCATCCACTCCTCCAGGCTCTTCTCCTGCATACGCTGGAGGATCATGTCCCGCAGGAGCTCTCGATTTTCGGTCGCCAGTATCGGCGCCGTCTCGAAGCGGGGGTCCTGGAAGATCCAGCCCAGGCCGATGGCCTCCATGGAGGCCCGGAATGGCCTGGCGACGATGTTGGCCATTTGCAGCCAGCGTCCGTCTCTGGTCCGGACGGGCACGTAGCCCACGTTTTGAGGGCGGAAGCGGTCCGAGGCGGGGTCCTCGGGAAAGTGCTCCGGGTCCTTGACCATCATCTGCCAGATGAGCCACTGGTACATGTCGTAGTAGGAGATACCCTGAAGGAGACTGGTCTCCACCTTCTGGCCCAACCCAGACCTATCTCTTACATACAGGGCCGCGACTATGCCTCGTACCGCCGCCATGCCGGCGGCGTGATTGGCCACGTTTACCGCGGCGAAGACGGGCCCCT
The DNA here is from genome assembly GCA_965237935.1 of Dehalococcoidia bacterium. GTDB lineage: Bacteria > Chloroflexota > Dehalococcoidia > Lucifugimonadales > CBDEGW01 > CBDEGW01. The sequence goes on from CBDEGW010000003.1 coordinate 825,563, forward strand.
CTCGCTGGGGCAGCCCGGCCAGAGCCATCATCCTGCCGCACTTGGCGGCCACTACTCCTTCATAGCCCTTGTAGTTAGCGTAGGGCCCCTTGGGGCCGAAGCCGGTGATGGAGCAGTAAACCAGGTCGGGCCTCTCTGCTCGCAGGGCATCGTACCCAATGCCCATCCGGTCGGCGACCCATGGCCTGAAGCTCTCCACTACCACGTCCGCCCTGCCCGCCATGCGTTGTGCCTCGCTGCGACCTCCGGGGGTCTTGAGGTCGAGCACCACGCTTCTCTTGCCCCGATTCCACATTAGGGACTGGGGCCAGGCCCGGAAAGGGTCGCCACCCGGGGGCTCCACCTTTATCACGTCGGCCCCAAAGTCCGACATGACCATGGTGGCCAGGGAGCCGGCCCACCCCCAGGAGAAATCCAGGACTGTGATGTCTTCCAGAATTTCAGGCATTTTTACATTCCAACTGCCTTAATAGTGCTCGGTCCGGCAAATACTGACACTTCTCGTCCACCCACCCGTGAAGTGTCGGTGAGGGGCGGAGCCCCTCACCTTCCTCGGGGTTCCGAGGGGCTTTGCCCTTGGCGGGGGCCCTGGGGGTGCCCCCCAGAAAAAACTTTCTGGGCGGGAGGGTGGGAAAGAAGCGTTGGACTTTTTGTGCAAGGCCATTCCAGCTGGGGCATGCAAGAGTTGCTTGGAGTATATTCGTCGCATCCCTTATGGTCAACGAGCTTTGCACAAAACCCCAGGAGGGTACAAGGAACCTCCTGTCGGGGGTTCAAGGGGGTGTCCCCCCTTTGTATAAAACCTCTGGGTGGGTGGTTGGGAAAGAAGCGTTGGACTTTTTGTGCAAGGGCGCGGGAGGGTGGGAAAGAATGCGTCGCTATTTAGCGGACAGGCCACTACCAACGTCCGAGCTCTTGGGGCGGAATAGAGTAGAGTCCCAGGAAGTGGTGTAAGAAGAGGAGGGGGTCTGGAGTAAGAGAGACCACCGCGTCATCCTTAGCGGGCAAAACAGAAGCTCGAGAAAGGAGGACAACGGTGGTCAAGGAAAGGATGGACCTGCTGGAGTTGTTGCGCAAGGGGGGAATGGACGGTGACGTGGACTTCCTACGGGAGGCTCTGAGAGTGCTGGTAGAGGGGATCATGGATGCGGAGGTGTCTGCGAGGATCGGTGCTGAGTATGGAGAACGCAGCCCTGAGCGGGTGACCCAGCGCAACGGGTATCGGTCCCGGGCGTGGGATACCCGGGTAGGGACTATGGAGCTGCACATCTCGAAGCTTCGAGAGGGAAGCTACTTCCCGAGCCTGCTGGAGCCACGGCGTCGCAGCGAGCGAGCTCTGCTGGCGGTGATCCAGCAGGCCTATGTGGAAGGTGTATCGACAAGGCGGGTGGACGACCTGGTCAAGGCCCTGGGGTGCGAGGGTATCTCCAAGAGCCAGGTGTCGCGTATCTGTCAGGAGCTGGACGTGGTGGTGGATGGCTTCCTGGGCCGTCCGCTGGACGGCGGACCATATCCCTACCTGTGGCTGGACGGACTAACCCAGAAGGTCAGAGAGGACGGCAGGATCGTCAACGTCAGCGTGGTGGTGGCAACGGCGGTCAATGGCGAGGGCAAGCGGGAGATCATTGGGATGGACGTGGGTACCAGCGAAGACGGCGCCTTCTGGCTGGCCTTTCTGCGCTCACTGTCCGCCAGGGGTCTGAGCGGGGTGGATCTGGTGGTATCGGATGCGCATCAGGGACTCAGGGATGCCATCGCGACTGTCTTCGGTGGGGCCAGCTGGCAACGGTGCCGCACCCACTTCATGACCAACCTGCTCACTCGGGTCCCCAGGCGCGCTCAGCCCTGGGTGGCCAACATGGTCCGCACCATCTACCAGCAGCCATCCCCTCAGGAGGTCCACGCACAGCTCGAGCGGGTGATCGCCCAGCTACAGGACCCGTTCCCTCAGGTGGCCTCTCTACTGGACGAGGCTGGTGCGGACGTCCTGGCCTTCTCCAGCTTCCCTGTCCCCCACTGGAAGAAGATCTGGTCCAACAACCCCCTGGAGCGCCTCAACAAGGAGATACGGCATCGCACCGATGTCGTGGGCATCTTCCCTAACCGACCAGCCGTGCGTCGCCTGGTTGGCGCCGTCCTCGCTGAACAGCACGACGAATGGGCCGTCGGCCGTCTATACACGACACCCGCGGTCTACAGCATCGACGAAGCTCTACCCGAGGCGGATCTAGCGAAGGCAGTGGCATAGACCGCGATCAACAGGATGACGTACTCTTACACCACTTGACGGGACGTGACCCGGAATAGGTACCGGGCCAGGAAGAGGCTGCCGCCAAACACGATGATACTGACATAGGTTATGGACCTGTCCACCAGGGCGACTGAGATGGCATCGGAGAGATCCAGGCTTAGCAGTAGAATTCCCACCATGCCAGGCTCCGCCAGGCCCAGGCCTCCGGGAGTGATGAACAGGGTGGTCAGAAGGGCGTGGGCCAGGGCGACGAATATAATCAGGGGCAGGTTCATCTCCAGACCCAGGGCCTGAAATACCAGGGCCAGCCTTGCCACCTCAAGAAACCAGCCGGTTAGCCCCAGTGCTGCCAGGACCGGTAGGCGACTTCGGAAGCTGTCTAGGGTGCCTTCCTGGAAGCGGTGGTAGGCCTCTTGGAGCCGAATGGGCAGGAACCTGGCCAGCCTCAGGCCGTACAAGCGCATCAAGATGAGAAAGCCCGCCGCAACCAACACCATCAACAGGGCTACGCCCAGCCAGATGGGGGATGGGCTGATGTCTTTCCCTGAGATAAGGAGGAAGGCTCCCACTAACAGCAGGCCGAAGACCGAGGCCATGTCTAGGATACGCTCCGCCACCACTGTACCCATGATGCGGGGGAAGCTGCCCCTGGAGTCCTGGGCGAAGGCGTAGGCCCGGTAGGCATCCCCAAGGCGGAACCAGGTCACTGCGTTGGCAAACCAACCTAGAAGTATGAGCTTGGAGCTTTGCAGCACCGAAGGAAGGCGAGCGCCTGGGTCTCGGTGCACCTGGGCGTTTTCGGCCATCATGCGCCACCGGATGCCTCTGAAGAGGAAGCTCAAGTAGTAGGCGGCTACGGCCGAAAGGTAGAGCCAGATATTGCCGTCGCTAACGTTATCCCAGATGCCCACCCAGTCCAGGTCAAAACGAGTGATCAGGAACAGAATAAAGGAGAGGGCCAGGGCAAAGGAGATCAGGGTGGGAATAGAGAGGAGACGCCGCCTGATTGCGACGAGCCGCTCATCTACAGCATTGGCCTCTGTTGCTTTCATTGCCACTGCGTCTTCGTCCGGTGCTATAGCGGACGCTTCTTCGGAATGCCTGCCCTGCGAGGATACCTGCTGGCGGTTTGCTGGACCTTCTCCGCCACCAGCAGCACCCTCCTTCCACTTGTAGACTCTTTGTTCAACGCCACCATTTCCTTCAGTTGGCCGCCCAGTATCTCCAGCGCTCCGGCGGCTCCCTCTACCTCCTGTCGGACATCGCCTCCCCTGGGTGTCACTACCAGGCCTCCTACTCGGGCGAAGGGCAGAGTCAACTCCCAGAGCACTCTGAGGGGCGCCACCGTCCGGGACACCACCACATCAAAGGCCTCCCTCAGCTCATCCTTATGCGCCAGGTCCTCCGCTCGGCCGGTGTGCACCTCCACGCTATCCAACTCCAGAGTCTTGACTAGGTGGGTCAGGAAGGCTGTCTTCTTTGCCACCGAGTCCAGCAGACCCAAGGTTATGCCGGGGAAGGCTATCTTGAGCGGTATCCCCGGGAATCCCGCGCCGCTGCCCACGTCCAGCAAACTCCCTCCTGCCTGAGTCTCTGGATCGATTACCTTGCTGAAGACCAAGGAGTCCAAGAAATGTCGCTGTAGGACCTCCTCCCACTCAACGATCCTGGTAAGGTTTATCCGCCGGTTCCAGGTGATCAGCTCCTGGTAATAGCGGCGAAACTGCTCCTGGTGCCGGGGACTCAGGGCTATCCCCAGCTTCGACGAACCCCCTAGCAGAACATCCAAAGAGCGCACACCGTCTAAAGCTGAATCTGGCAGATTATACACCATGCCGCTGGCAGGTTAAATACAGTTGACACCGATGTATGCGGGTGTTATATTCCCTGCGGATTTCGGCCCAGTATAAACTGGCCGAATCAGGTATCCCTGCTCTGGAGGTTCCCAGCGTGCCCGTTAACATAATCGTCTGCGTTAAACAGGTGATGGACCCTGAAACCCCGGCTTCGGCCTTTAGGGTGGACAGGGATGCCAAGAAGGTGGTTCCAGCCCAGGGTATTCCCCCCGTGGTCAACGGGTTCGACGAGAACGCAGTAGAGGTGGCGCTGCGTATCAAAGAGGCCGAAGGCGGCAAAATCACTGTCCTCTCCGCTGGAAAGAGCTACGTGATGGACGTCATCAAGAAACCCCTCTCTATGGGCTCCGATGAGCTAGTCCTGGTCCAGGACGACGCTCTGGAGGACCTGGACTCCTTCGCCACCGTGAAGGTTCTGGTGGCGGCCATCAAGAAGATAGGTGAATTCGATCTCATTCTCTGCGGGCGACAGGCCTCCGACTGGGACAACGCCCACGTGCCCCTGGGGATAGCCGAGGTTCTTGGACTGCCCTGTATAAGCATCGCCAAGAGCGTGGAAGTGAAGGACGGCTCCATCAGGGTGGAACGTGCCCTGCCCGATGGCTATCAGGTGGTGGAAGCCCCTCTACCGGCTGTCGTGACAGTAAGCAACGAAGCGGGCCAGCCTCGTTACCCCAGCCTCAGAGGCATCATGGCGGCCACCAGGAAGACCCCTACTACCTGGACCCCTGCGGAAGTAGGTCTGGGGCCTCAGGACCTCGAAAAGAAGCTTACCCTCCAGGACCTTTTCATCCCCGTCAGCGAAAAGCAGTGCGAGTTCATCCAGGGCGAAGACGATGCCGATTCGGGACGGCAACTGGCCCTGAAGCTGCGTGAAGCCAAGCTTATCTAACATAAAAAGAGATCGATTGGAAACGAAATGAGGGTGAGTATATGGCAGGAATTCTAGCTGTAGGAGAGGTTACCGACGGGCGGGTTGCCTCCGTAACTCACGAGCTGACTGCCGCAGGCAAAACGTTGGACCAGACCCTGGGAGAAGGCGTCTCCGTGGTGCTGATGGGAGAGGGCATTGCCAACCTGGCCTCGGAGGTCACGGCACGGGGGGCCGACAAGGTCTACCTGGTGGATGACCCTCTGCTCAAGGACTCCCAGATCGATGCCTCCCTGGCGGTCCTGAAGCGCCTATGCGACGAAATCTCTCCCTCGGTGGTGCTGGTCGGAAAGAGCCTTGCCGGCCGGGACATCGGCCCGCGTCTGGCCTTCCGATTGGGCGTGACCGTCGCCCAGGACTGCTCAGACCTGAACGTCGATGCGAATACCAAGCGGCTGGTGGCCCATCGGCCCGTGTACGGCGGCAACGCCATAGCCGTGGTGGCTTTCCCAAGCGATGACCCTCAGGTGGCCGTGCTCCGCGCCAAGGCCTTCGAGCCCCTGGAGTCCGACTCCTCTCGACAGGCGGAGGTCGTCAACTTCCCCGCTGGAATCGACGACTCCGTTGTGAAGGCAAGAGTGATTGAGACGGTGAAGGAGGAGGCGGAGGGAGTCCGGCTGGAGGACGCCGAGATAGTCATCAGCGGCGGGCGTGGCCTTGGCGGCCCCGAGCCCTTCAAGGACCTGGAGGAGCTGGCTGGGCTACTGGGAGCCGCCGTGGGCGCCTCCCGAGCTGTGTGCGACGCCGGATGGCTGGACCACAGCTACCAGGTGGGCCTGACCGGCAAGACCATAACCCCCAACCTCTACATCACCGTCGCCATCTCCGGGGCCAGCCAGCACATGGCCGGCTGCTCTGGCGCCAAGGTCATCGTCGCGATCAACAAGGACAAGGACGCCAACATCTTCAAGGAGGCCCGCTACGGCGTCACCGGCGACTGGCAGAAGGTGCTTCCCTCCTTCACGGCAACGGTAGCGGAGCTGGTCAAGGGCTAGACTTCTCGATAAGTCGGGACGGCTCGGTGTTTATGCCGACCGCTCTCCAAGCTTACCCGCTCATGGTGAGCCCGTCACCTCTCTCCCCCTCTGGGGGAGAGTCAGAGTGGGGATGACATCCCCACTCCAAGGCGCAGAGTCAGCTTTGCGCAAAAACCCTAGGAGAGTGCAGAGAACCTAGGTTCTCTGCCGGGGAGTCTGAGGGGTGTCCCTTCAGGAATTAGACATACTGGGCGGGTGGGTGGGAAAAGAAACGTCCGCTGCTGGACTTTTTGTGCAAGGCTGGGGTGACCCAGAGAGGGCGCCTGTCCTCTCCCCCTCATGGGGGAGAGCCGGCTTTGCTACAAAACCTCTTGTTGCTACAGAACTTGACTTCTTGCTACAAAACTCCCCTAGCCTTCCGGGTTGTCGGGAACGAGCATCCACACTTGCTGAAGGGGTAGTTGGGCTCGCATTTCTTCGGAGAGCCTGTCGTAAGTCCGGTAGATAGCCTTCACTAGGTCGAGTCTGTCCCAGAGGCGCATTGTAAAGTGCGCGGTCTTCGCTTCTTGGTGAACTGCATCGTTGAATCCGCCCCAAAAGACCAGCAGGGCCTGCTGAGCTTGGAATCTGTGCCTAGCGCTATCCAGTGACCGATAAACATTGATGTCTGCCTTGCTGCGCTGCGATTTCACTTGAACGCACAACCGTGGTGCATCGAGGCCCAGAGGACCACGGCCGGCCAAGATATCCACTCCCCCGTCACGGCTTCGTTGAGTCACCACGCTTACCCAACCGTCTGCGTCCAAGATGGCGGCCACGGGGTCTTCCAGAGCATACCCTACAAAATGCGCCTGAACATGCTGCACGATCTGGTCATGGGCGACCTGTGCTAGGTCGGTGATTTCTTCTTGCGGCCCGTCTAAGCCCGACGGGGACACGGGTGCGACAGACAACCCGGGATCCGGGTGCCCTTCTAGGACGGCTGTGACGCGCCCGACGGCATTGTTGCGCGAGGCTTGGAATACGGTTCCAAGTGCGCCGAACGTGTAGAGCAGGTCTTGACCGAAGGTCGGGCGCGGCAGGTCAGAGCGCAGCCACTCAACGCGTCGCGTGTGGCGGTCCACGCCGCCCAGCGCTCGGTATTCATACGGGCCTACAACCCGTCCGATAGCGATCTGTGATGTCCGCTTGCGGGGCAGGACGATAATGTCCCCTTCCTGCATCGCAACTGCGAACAGGAAGAGCGACCTAGCCCAGGCACTAACTCTGTGCGGCGACGCGCCGAAGTACGTTGCTTCGACCCGTTGGCGAATGTCTTGCACGTTCGTTTCATGCGCCAATGATGGGACATCATGCCACTCGATTACCGCAATGCCTTGCTCCAACGCCTGATCCTCGTCTTCCCCGTTCCGGCCATGACGCACCACGTACACTCGCGTCTCTTGATTCATCCAGCACCCTTCCTCACGTTTCGTTCGGCATTCATGCAAGGGTTCTTAACGACGCCGCCGGACATTGACACCCGGCTCAAAGTCGCCATGCAACCACCGGACGAAATTAGATGCGTGAAGTTTGTAGGTCACCTTGGTGGTGAATGCCAACGGCTTAGCGTCGACCTCCTGGAGGTAGCGCTCCAGCGCGGCATCAATCTCAGCCAAGGTTTCAGGCTTCATCATCGTCACTTTTCTCCCTACGGGCGCCAGTCCCACTCATCCCCATGAAGTGGCTCCCCTGGCTTTCCCCCTTGATGGTACGGGCACTTGCGCAGATGAATGTCACTGCCGTTCGCTCCGTAGTTGCACACACACTCAGGACAGTGCATGACGTAGACCTTTTGCAGGTGGTCGCTTCCGGGCCTAGGTGGGCTTGTGCGGCCCAGGTTAACCTGCCCGTTTTGGTTGACAAACCCAGGGTCCGTTGTGCCCTTACCTGCCACTCGTGCTCTCCTTCTAGCTATACTCACTCTTCAGTACTCAGAAACAAATCTCAAGTCGGTCGACGGTGTTTGTCCGTTAGCTACATCGTCTATGGCCCCCGCAATCTTCCCTTTCAATTCCGCAATTTGAGTCTGCAAATGTAGTGTGTCAGTTCTCGCCACTCTTTCCGAGTCCTGTTCCCACCCTTCGTCCAATGACCGCACGGAGACCACACTTCCACTTCTGGGTCGGTAATAGACCTTGGCGATGTTGTTCCTTACTTCAGCAGGAAAATACGGTATGCGTACCTCGGACCAATATTTTTCCCCTAGGCTACCCCCCTGCCCACCGACAGAGATGTGATCTAGGAGCCCGATGTGGCGAAGGTAACGCAAGAAGCAGCTTACGAACGCGCTCTCAGCGTATTCGTGGTTCTTCTTATAGAGGACAATGCCGTGAATGTTGGTAATTGGTCTCTCCGATGCGTTGACGAACATGGCGCATTTCCCAATTGACCCTTCGGCCGAAAAAACAATGGCACCGTCTGCGATGCTCGCGAGGCTACGGGGATTCCCCAAGTACTCATATCGTGCGACGGTGCCGTAGTCTGAGAGGTTCGTGGGCCTTATCAAGGTGTAGTAGCCATCTCTTGGTTCGCTTGTGTAGATGCTCTTCCCAATGACCGACACTTGAAGATTCTGCCCCCGCCCGAGCTTAAAGCCCCACTCTTCGACTGTCCCCGACCCATTCTTGTAGTTGGCTATCGTGAACTGCTTGCCCTTAAGGTCAATGCCATAGACCCCTGCATCAAGCCGCCCTAAAGACGAGATGTCGTCAATGCGTGGATTCGAGTAATGAAATCGTCTTGGCCCTTGGTTGTTGGCTAGTTCGGCCTCAATCATTCTATGGATTGCGGCTTCATTCTCGCGGAGTTGCCGCTCCCGGCGGACCACCATTTGCACTAGGACGTCAATGTACTGAAACACATCCTCTTCTACTTCAGGATCCGGCAACGGCACTTCGCAGTCGAGGTACAGGTCCTTTGCGTGACGGACGGTAGCGCCCTTGGGGACCATATGGGCCATCTGCGCGTGGAACAGCTCATGCTTTAGGAATGCGAAGAGGTAGGTGGTGTTATCCTTCACAGGCAATTTCAGGATTCCCCCGGACAGCATGTGGTCGGGATAGTCCTGATCCAGCAAGGCCGCCGCGCCAACGTTTGAGTCCTTCGACATGAGCAGGTCGCCACGCTCCAGCGACATGTTTCTGAAGCTGCGCGGAAGGATGGGGACAACGGCATCGCCAGTAAGTTGGGGTGTGAAGCTGACTGCTTGAAGGGCCTTTGTTCTAATGAAGTTCTTGGGCGAGCGATAGATGTAGGCCCCCGACCCAACCTCTTCACCCTTTATTGGTTTCCCGTTGAGAAAGTCCCTAACCGGCACTCGTCGCTTGGATCTAATTCGAGTACGTTGATACCGTTGGGGCGAGAAAGACGCCTTAGTCTCCAGGATGTCCTGTATCCGCACTGCGGTTGGCGTTTCAACATAGTGCGGCATTTCATGACCCGCCGAGAAAGAGGGTTCTGAGTGTCTCCTCTTGGGTCAGACACCACTCACGGAATTCCTGAACCACGTCTGTAAACTCTTCGTCTAGGACCGTCTCGCCAAACTCATTTATTACGGGCTCGAATGTCTCTTCATCGATTCGGTAAACGGGGTTAAAGAACTTCACTCTGTTCGAAGTCCGCACCTCATACCCGATTCGTTGAATGTCTCTCACAAATACATCGTAGCCGTCTGCCTGTAGCGACTTCAGATCGGACTCGGCCGGCCGATATGCGACAATCAGAGTGGTGTTGACTCCCGTTTCAGCGAAGATATTCGGTGGAAGGTCAAATAGCGCTACCAAGCGCATGTGGTCAATTAGCCATCTTCGCGCACGCTCCCATCGGTCAACGGACGCAATTGAGTTCGAAAGCACAATGCCGATACGACCCCTGGGCGCCAGCAATCGATAACCGTTCTCTAGGAAGAGTAGGCCTGGGTCTATCCACCTCCCAGCCCGAGCGACTCGCCACAACTCATAAAGTTCCGCTATACCCTTGTCGGCTTCATTCCTCGGCTCAAACTTCCGGTTTTCGCCGAAGGGAGGGTTGGTCAACACGACATCGAACTTCATGAGCCTTGTTCCGTCTAGCCAGTTGTCCCAGTTGCCATGCTTATGAAGGGTTGGGTCCAGGGGGACCAGTTCCTTGTTGACGTTGAACTTGAACACTATAGAGCCCTTGTCCGGCTTGTGCTTCAGCGTCGCGTTGCCGTCGCCATTGAGCAGCATGTTCAGTTGTGCCAGCTTGACCATCTGCTCGTCATTATCGATTCCGTAGATGTCATGGTCATCAAGGCTCTTATTCCCGTGGACGTAGCTCATGGACAGAAAGTCAGCGATGCCAGCAGTTGGATCAATGATACGTTCACCCTTTCGCGGATTAACGATTTTGACTAGGAAGTCAATGATCTTTAGCGGAGTGATGAACTGCGCCTTCTCAGTCTTTGTGAATTCGTTGGCGAATCTGTAGAACACGAGCTGGTAGAGGTCCGTGTCCGACGACCGTATGAAACTATAATCCTGCAGGTTCTCAACAACCGAACCGATTGCTCGAATGTGTCCCTGGTCCTTCCAGTTGATCGTGGCTGTATCGACACTCTGGAGGATGATGCGGTAGTTCTCAGACGCGTCGTTGTAGAGCGCACGAATCCTCTTGACGAAGGCCTGGACATTGGCGTCGCTAAGTTCGAAGTGTGCTTTCTCCGATTCGGTTATGAAGAAGCTCAGTATGGCTTTCTCAGGGGTGGTCTGGTAGAACTCTAGAAACCTCTTTGGGTCGGTTGTGTCTAGAAAGCGTTCACTTCGTTTCTCGTCGAATATCTTGAGTGCCAACATCTCTACGAGGATTTCATACCCTCTAGTATTCCGGAGCCCCACTTGGTCAAGCGTGTGTAAGATCTTGAAGATGGCCTGACTAATCTGCGAGCTCGCCGCCCCGGTAATGGCATCCAGGTCATCGACAGTCCGTCGGCTGCGATCCAAAGACTCGGCAGCATTGACCCGCTTCATGAGCGCTTCAAATGACGGTATGTATCTGTAGCTATCGGTCAGGTCAAGCGAGAGATGCACTACACCACTGCCGTCGCCCTTTTGGTTTTTCGACTCATCGTATCGTAGAACCCTTCCCTCTTTCTTATGGAATATGTAGAGGCGCTCAGTGTCATAGTAAAATCCAATGCAATACGTTGCCTCGGATTCCTTTATCTCGGGCTTAATCTGGTGGGTAAAGACTGCCTTGATGTCCTTCCCGTCAGACCTCTTGAATTCGATGGTCCCAATGAGGTGGGCGCGAAGCCATTCTATGGCATCGTCGTCTTTGGCTTCTCTCCATGCAAGGTAGTGATCGATCCATTGTTTGTCGTCGAATATGCAAGCGTCAATCTTGATCGGTGCCGACTTCTTGTTCCCCTTAGGGAAGTACACTTCTGCGCCAAGATAGTCCTTGGAATAGAGCCCACTGTGGATGAGGGCGTACATGAACTGCCATTTGAAGTACTCTTCGTTCCTTTTGCCTGCGGTATTCTTCAGCGAGATATCGTGAAGCGGTTTCCCGTCGACCGGTACAATGGAGCGGGGCAACGACAGGGTTACGCCATATTCGGCATCAAAAAGGTTCTTGGCCTCAAGAAAGGACGGCATCACGTTAGACTCCGTCCCATATCGCCTCGGCGTTGAATTCGCCTTCTCTTGGGGACTCGATTGCGTTGCGCAATCGAGTCCAGTAAAGCGATTACAGCCCGTTGATTGTTAGGTTTCCGCTGCCCTGCCTTCCACTTCTCTACCGCGTTCACGGTCACGCCAACCTCTCTGGCAATCGCGGCCAACGTCCAGCCTCTCGCCTGCAGGGCTGTAATCTTCTGCTGCACCTCATCCATGGCGAGACAGTACCAGACAGTGTATATCAATGTCAACGAGCTTAGTTATCGTTTCTTATTGACAATACCATACATTGTATGGTATTGTTGTTGCACCAAGGAACACCAGCGAGAGGTGCAGTCATGCCAAAGCGCAAGGTCAGCAAAGTACAACTCCCGATGGACCTCAACCCCATCACGGCCCTGGGGCCGGACGACGCCGACGACGGCGACGCGGGTCGCCAGCAGCGCGGCCTCGCCATCGCCGCCCTCGTGCCCGTCTCCAAGACGCCCGTCGGCTACCGCATCCCCTCGCAGTCCGGCAACGGCTCCTACATCGTCAACGTGGGCGACGAGCCGTTTTGCTCTTGCCCGGACTTTGAGAAGCGTGGGCGCGCCTGCAAGCACATCGTCGCCGTCGAGTTCATCATCCAGCGCGAGGAACGGCCCAACGGCCTCGTCGTCGAGACCCACACCGCCCGCGTCACCTACCAGCAGGACTGGCCCGCCTACAACGCGGCCCAGGAGCACGAGCGCGAGTACTTCCTCCGGCTGCTCCGTGACCTCTGCGACACCATCCCCCAGCCCGAGGGTAAGGGTAACGGTCGCCCCCGGCTCCCCCTGAGCGATCTGGTGTTCGCGGCCGGCGTCAAGGTCTACAACACCACCAGCACCCGCCGCTCCATGACCGACATCCGCGACGCCCACGCCACCGGGCTGCTCGACTGCTCCCCCTCCACCGCGTCCATCTGGCGGACCATGGAGGACCCGGCCCTCGAACCCATCCTGCTGGGTCTCATCGAGGCCAGCGCAGCGCCCCTCACGGCCGTCGAGCACGACTTCGCCGCCGACGGGACGGGCTTCAGCACCACCCTCTACAACGAGTGGCACTCCCACAAGTGGAACAGGTCCATCCGTGAGTCCAAGTGGGTCAAGGCCCACGCGATGGTCGGCGTCAAGACCAACGTCATCACCACCGCAGCGGCCACCGCCACCGACTCCCACGACTCGCCCTTCTTCGCCCCGTTCGTGGAGCGCACGGCGGAGCGGTTCGCCATCGCGGAGGTCAGCGCGGACAAGGCGTACCTCAGTAAGGCCAACCTCCGGGCAGTGGAAGCCGTCGGCGGCGTCGCCTACATCCCTTTCAAGGTCAACAGCACGGCCCGCCAGGGCCACCACAAGCGTGACACCCTTTGGGAGCGGGCCTTCCACTACTTCCACTTCCACCGCGCGGACTTCCTCGCCCACTACCACAAGCGCAGCAACGTGGAGACCACCTTCCGCATGGTCAAGAGCAAGTTCGGCCCCGCAGTCCGCTCCAAGGTTCCCGCCGCCCAGGTCAACGAGGTCCTGCTCAAGTTCCTCTGCCACAACATCGTTGTCCTGGTAGGGGCCTTCTACGAGCTCGGCATCGCCGCCACCTTTACACCGGACAGCTAAGCTGCTACACAACCTAATCATCTGCTACAGAACCCCCGATTTCACGGAGGTTCTGTAGCAAAGCCGGGGAGAGCCAGAGAGGGGGTGCCTTGCCTCTGCCCTGGGGGTCTGCTAGAATCCCCCCAACAACCAGACCAAAAGCAGGAGGTAGGGAAGATGTCAACCCATTGGGAGACCTTGCAGATAGACGGCAATAACGTCGACGCCTTCGTAGCGGAGCCCGAGAGCTCCGGACGCCATCCGGGAATAGTGGTCATCATGGGCGCCGGCGGCATCGATGACGCCCTGCGGGAGCTGATCAAGGACCTGGCGGCCCACGACTTCGTGGCCATCGCACCCTTCATGTTCCACCGGGACACCGCTGATGACGACGGTCGCGCCAAGGCCGGACGCCTCCTGGACGTCAATATCGATAAAGACGTCAGCACCGCCATCGATTACCTGAGGCAGCTTGGGTCCGTAGACGGCGAGCGCATCGGAACCGTGGGGTTCTGCCTGGGAGGCCGGGTCAGCTACATGACGGCCACCAGCAGGCCGGACCTCAAGGCAGCCGCCGTCTTCTATGGTGGCAACATCATGGTGGCTCGCGGTGAAGGGCTGCCCCCCTTCGAGCAGACGGCAAACATCAACTGCCCAATCATCGGCTTCTTCGGCCTGGACGACCAGAACCCATCGCCGGAGGACGTGCAGAAGATCGACGCGGAGCTGACCAGGCTGGGGAAGACCCACGAGTTCCACTCCTATCCCGACGCAGGCCACGCCTTCATGTCCAAGGGAGGCCCCAGCTACAGAGAGCACGCCGCCAAGGACGCCTGGCCCAAGACCCTGGACTTCTTCAAGAAGAACCTGGTAGGCACTCCCGTAGCCAGCTAGCACGGCGCGATTAGCTAAGGTAGACAGCATAAGGCCCAACGGTCGTTGCAGATCGACCGTTGGGCCTTGCGTTTCTGCGCGTACCTCGAATGCTGTCGCTGGCGACTGCTCCGCACCCCTTCGCTCTCCTAAGACACCAGCTTTGCACAAAAACTCTGGGAGGGTACAGGGAAACCCCTGTCGGGGGCTAAAGGGGGTGTCCCCCTTTGGATAAAACCTCTGGGCGGGTGGGTGGGAAAGAAGCGTTGGACTTCTTGTGCAAGGCCTAGGACACCTGCAGCACCAGCTTGCCAAAGACGTTGCGCTCCTCGATGGCCTGGTGGGTCTTAGCCGCCTCCTGAAGAGGGTAGACCTGCTGGATGTATGGCTTCAGCTTACCCTGCTGCATGAGGTCCATGATGTCCAGAAAGGACTGGTTTCGCTGCTCCGGCGTCAGAGTCTGCTGGCCGGGACCTCCCAGGATGGAGAGGTGGCGGTACATCATCTCCCGCATGTTGATCTCCTTGGCTATGTCCCCCAGCGTCAGGCCCAGCACCACGATCCTCCCCGTCCAGCTAGCGAGAGCCCGCACCTTCTGGTAGAAGTCTGGGCCGGTCAAGGGCTCCAGGATCACCTCCGCTCCCTTGCCGTCGGTGAGGCGCTGGACCTCTTCCAGGAAGTCCTTCTCCTGGTAGTTGAAGGCTTCGTCGGCGCCCAGGGACAGGGCCTTCTCCACCTTCTCCCCGGTGCTGGCCGTGGCGATGACTCGGGTGCCCATGTGTTTGGCTATCTGGATGGCTGCCACGCTCACGCCGCTCCCCGCTGACTGGACCACCACAGTCTCTCCGGGCTGCACCCTGGCCCGCGTCTTTAGAGCATGCCAGGCCGTTTGGAAGGTGACTCCTATAGAGGAGCCTTCCTCCATAGAGAGGGACTCTGGTAGCGGGACGACCGTCTCCGGCGAAGAAACGGCGTACTCCGCATACGTCGCGCCCCCCTGTAGGGCGATAACCCTCTGGCCCACGTCCAGACCCTGAACCTCTGAGCCCAGCTCTTCTATTATTCCCGCCGCTTCTAAGCCTGGGATATGGGGAAGAGGTGGGGTGGGAAAGAGCCCGCTTCTCCTACCGACGTCGGCGAAGTTCACCGAGGCGGCCTTGACTTTTATCAACACCTGAGCAGGGCCGATGGTGGGCTTGGGCACCTCTTCATAAACCAGCACTTCCGGGGGACCGGGCTGCTGATATCGTATTGCTTTCAAGGACACTCCTCCCTACTTGGCTCTCGCACCAGGATACCACAGTGGCTGCCGCCATTGACTCCCAGAGCCATACGGTCTATGCTGCCGCTCTTACAGCCCATAAGGCCAAGGGCGTTAGCTCGCTGGCCGAAGGAAAGGTGGCGCAATGTCCTGGATCCGTGAAGAAGACTTTGGGTACCTCCGGTTATAAAAGTCATGTCTATCAACTTCATGGATCGCCGGGCAGATGGACTTGGCGTAGAGCCGCCCAGCCGCTCAGCAGCAGTGGCTGATGAAGCCTAGGGCCTAAGCCCGAATCCACCGAAGGACACCGATGGACGGCGTGAGGACAGCGGAAGGGGGTGGGTGAGGGAGCTACAGGGGAGATGGCCTGGGGTCTTGGGGTAGATGGGAGGCCGGCGGACGGTCTTCAGTCGCCGCACAGGGCCCCTAAGGCCCTATGCGGGAGTTGCGATGCGCGGGATGGCGAGAGGATACGCAGCAGGGGACTCTCGCGACCGGGGTGGCGCGAGATTGCGGGGACGTTGGGTCAGTTGCAGGCTGGCCGTCAGGCCGGGAACGGAATGGCTTGCAGCCGGGCCAAGGCGCGACTGAACTGGGTTTCCCAAGGCCAGCGCCGGGGGAGATGCAAAGTGAGGCGGCGCGCCGAGCGGGTGATCCGTCCCACCAGAGCGAAGACCCGCCGCCTGAGGGTCTTGGTGATCACGGTCCGCTCGCCCAGACCGATCCGCGCCGTCCAGCGGGCCAGGTTATGCGCCATCACCTGGACCGCCAGCCAGGCGCCGTTGGCGGCGAAGCGCGCCGACGGCATGTGGTTCAGCCCGACGCCGTACTTGAGGTCGCGTATGGCGTTCTCGACCTCGGCGTGGCGGCGATGATCGGCCTCCAGTTCCAGCGTCTCCCCATCGCGGTCGGTGATGAAGGCGTGATAGCTGTATCTGGCGAAGAGGGCGAGCTGGGAACCGGGCGTCGGCTTCACCCGCCGGACAATGAGCCGCACCGGCGCGGCGTCCGGCTTGGTCTGGAACGGGGTGTAAGTCGTCTCGGCGACATCGGCGGCACCGTCCATCCAGTAGGGAATGGGAGTCCAGTCCTCCTCTGGTATCGCCTCGATCAGGTCCCGCAGGCTGGCGCGCTGGCGGATGGTGATAGAGAAGCGGACATCCATTTCCCGGCAGGCGGCAACGACAGTGTGGGCGTAGAAGCCGCTGTCGGCCCGCACCGTGAGTTGTCCCCTGGCCCCGCCGTAGCGCACCCGCCCCACCGTCTCACGCAGGAAGTGGGCGGCGCCACGGGCGGTGTTGGCCCGGCCCTCGCGCAGCCGGGACATCAGCACTTCGCCGGTGCCGGCGGCAATGGCCAGCAGTGGGTGATAGCCGCGGGCGCCGGTATAGCCGTGGTGGCGCGCTCCCTCCTTGGCCAGTCCATAGGTCTCGCAGATGGTCGAGTCCAGGTCGATGGTCAGGGGCGAGTCGCCGGGTCCGGCCCCAGCGGCCCAGGCCCGGGCCAACAACTGGCGGCTCACGCGGTCGAGTTGACGGACATGCCCCCACCGGAAGCTGCGCAGGAAGGTCCCCAGGGTGGATGGCGCCTTGACCACGCAGCCTAGAACACCGACCGTCCCACCAGCGCGCAGCGCATCGGCGTCGTCGATGCAGTCGCCGCCTGCCAGCGCGGAAGCGACCAGCGTCAGCATCTTGTCCCCAGTGTTCGCCCGTCCCGGCGCTCCGCCGAGGTCAAGGTGATGGTCGACGAGTTCCCGCAGGCCCAGGTGCCGGGCTAGGGTGGCCGGCAGGAGCAGGCCGGCATTGGCCACCAGGCGATGGTCGTCAAAGAGGATGCGGATACGGTCGGGTTTGTTCTGTGGCAGCATCTATTGGGTGCTCCTTGTTTCCGGGCGGGTTTCTGTTCCAAAACCATTATCCCAGATTCAGAGGAGCACCCTCTGCCTTCTTCAAGGGCTGTCCCCAAGGACGTCCTTCGGTGGATTCGGGCTAAGGAATAGGAAACAGGCCTTTTTGCTTTGTCACCAAATCCAATGTAGGCCTGCAGGCGTAACTCAGCATAGAAATGCCTGGCGGAAGGACTTCACTTAATGCGTGGATACGGACTGGGCTTGGTAGGTATGGCCTCTCTGGTGGCCGGTCTTCTGGTCGCTTGCGGGGGAGGTAACGGCTACAGTGGGCCTACTTCCGCGCCAGCGACGGCCCGCCCAGCCGTCCCGACTGCTGAGACGGCTGCTCCCACTACTACCGTCCCCTCTGCCGAGGCTGTCGCCCCCACGCCAACCATCGCCGCAGACGAGGCCCATCCAGTGGGCTGGCATATAGGAGAGCGGGCGCCGGACTTTGAGCTGGCCACCCTCTCTGGAAGCAGCGTATCCCTGGGCCAGCTAAGGGCTGCAGGCAAGCCCTTCATTCTCTACTTCTTCGCCACCTGGTGACCCGAGTGTCGCGCCGAGTTACGGTCGCTCAACGAGCTGCATCCCAAGTACAAGGATCGGGTGGAGGTGGTCCCCGTGGCCTTCGACCTTGGGGAAGGCGAGTCCAGAATCAACCGATTCATGTCGCAGCGTGAATATCCTTGGGACCCAGCCTGGGGAGAGTTCGACCTGTTTTCCGACTATAGGATCTTGTCCCGCGATACCAAGGTGGCGGCGAACAGCGATGGGGTCATCGTCTTTCGGGGCGGGTACGGCAGGACGGGGCTCGAGAGGTGGGAGAAGATCTTTATTGAGCTGACGGAAAGCTGAGCGAGCCCGCCTCTTCGCCTTTCTATCCGGGGACTCGCTTGGGCGGTATGTACCAGGGCGGGAAAAGGAACTCGTGGGTGTACATTACGGCGTCGAAAGACTCCCGATTCAAGCGGGCTCTGGCCTCATCATCGTTTTCCACGAAGACGCAGACGTATTGCTGCTCCTTCAGCCACTTGACCACCCGCTTGTTGACGCTGGGAGCGTCTTTTACCACCAGTACCCTACAAAAAACAGTCATCACATAATCTATGGTAGGGTAAGGGGTCCATAGGGGCATCACCCCTACAGGTGATTCCAGGGATGAAACCAAGGCCTTGTGGGGCTCTTACCTACTTTACGCTGTAGCCACCATCCACTGTAATGGCAGCGCCCGTTATGTAATCGGAGGCTGGTGAGGCCAGAAAAATCGCCACACCTCTCAGGTCCAGCGGGTCACCCCAGCGTCCCGCCGGTATGCGCTCTGTGATTTGTTCGTATCGCTGGGGGTCCCGCTGCGGAATTGCGGCGGTAAGGTCGGTGGTAAACCAGCCAGGAAGTAGGGAGTTTACCTGAATATTGTCCTTGGCCCAGGCCAGGGCCAGACTTCGAGCAGGCTGCACGACTCCACCCTTGCTGGCGGAGTAGGAGGCAACCCAGTCGCTGCCGAATATTGAGGTCATGGACCCGACGTTGATGATCTTGCCGCCCCCTGCCTCCTTCATGTGGGGGTAGACCTCTCGTGAACAGAGGAAAGCACTGCGCAGGTTCGTCTGGAGGACCTGGTCCCACTCCTCCAAGGAGTACTCCTCCGGCGGCCGGCGTATGGCGATGCCGGCGTTGTTCACCAGGATGTCTACTCTGCCAAAGGTGTCGACGGTTCGCTGCACCATGACCTTGGTTTCCTTCTCCACCGTGACGTCCGTCTTTATTGGCAGCGTCTTCACCCCCAGGGCAGCTATCTCAGCGGAGGCCTCTGCGCTCTTCTGCTCGTTCCTGGCGGCGATGACGATGTCGGCTCCGGCAGTGGCCAGGCCCAGGGCGATGCCCTTGCCAAGACCGCCGTTGCCTCCGGTGACAATGGCCACCCTGCCCGTCAGGTCGAAGAGTGCGTTGCTATTCATCGACGTCTCTCCCCCGCTGTCATGATGCTGTATCCATTAGGTGGTTGGCGCCAGACGCAACACCAGTAAAATCCCAACGACGTATAAGGCGACTATGATCCCAGCACTGGGCTCGGTAACGGAGAGCAACTGAAGTGTTCTGCGACGTAGGAGCTGAATCAAGCCCAAGGTCATGAGAAGGATGGCGAATGCACCCGCGACGATGTGGCTGTTGTCCAGGCGGCCAAAGAGGGACTCGTGGGGCATGAAGAAGTCCGCGACCCCCAGGGCGGCGGCGTTGAAGGCGTTACTGCCGTACATGTTGGAGACGGCAAGGTCGGGAGCGCCTATTCGCAGAGCCGTGGCGGTGGTTGTTAGCTCAGGGAGGGTGGTCACAAAGGCTAAGGCCGCGGCCCCTATGAAGCTTTCGCCGATGCCTGAATGGTCGGCGATGCTATCGGCATTTTTAGCCAGCAAGGGGGCCGCCATGAAGATCACCACCGCGGAGATGGAAAAGAGCGTTAGCGCCCATCGAAAGGAGCGGGTTGGCTCCTCGGCCTCATCTTCCTGAGATTCTCCACTCTTCGCTTGGATGATCTTGGTGCCTATCAGGTAAACCCCAAGGATCGCAATTGCGCCGGGGCTGATGGCCCACCATTTGGTCTCGTTGCTTAGCAGGGTAAACAGGAAGGCGACGCTGGTCAGGGCGATGGCGAAGATGGCCACCAGGCGCTGCTGTGGCAATATTCGTTGGAAAACATTGCGTCCCCCAAATATGGCCAGAAGCAGGACCAGATTGCTCATGTTGAGCATATTCGCCCCAAAGATGTCCCCCGCAGCCAGGGATGGCGCATCGATGCGCACCGCCGCTACGACGGTCACCAGCTCGGGGAGGGAGGTGCCTCCCGCCACAAGCAGCGTCCCCACCCAGAGCTGCCCCCACCCCGTTCTTGCGGCGATGACATCGCCGGATAATGCCAGGCCGATGCCGCCAGCCACCACGAAGGCGGCTGCCAGGGAAAACAGCCCCAGGGCAACCAGCAGCTCAGATGACATTGAAACCTTCTCTTCTATTTAACGTCTGCGGGCGGGTTTAATCACGGCAGTACACACAAGCTGCCCTGCCGTAGCTCCTCGCGGCAGGGCAACCGGTGTTGATAATAACATACGTCGGTTTGGTTGGCGAAAGACTATGGTTGCTTTCTGAGAGATGGATCGGCTGCTGCAGCATTGGCTCCATCCGGGAACACCAGCTTGCGTACGGGGTAGTTGATCTCGATTCCCTCTTTGGCAAAACGGGCGTGAAGGCGTTTGATCAGCTCATTTGTTACTACAAAGCTCCCTATTCTGTCCTTGGCCTGCAGGAATATCCAGAACCCGATGTTGGAATCGCCGAACTGGTCGAAGCCAAACCAGGGGTCCATACTCTTGACCGCCTCAGAGATCTCCTCCCGAACCTCGTTGGCCACCTCCAGGCCCACCTGTTCCACCTTCGCCAGGTCGCTGTCGTAGCTGACGCCGCAGGTAATCAGGACGTTCATTGTGGGGTCCGGGGCCTGGTAGTTGGTAACAATAGTGTCGGCCATGATGGAGTTGGGAACAACCACCAGGTTGTTCAGCCAGGTACGAATCTTGGTGCTGCGCCAACCAACCTCTATTACGTATCCGGCCGGGCCTCCTTGCAGCTCAATGTAGTCCCCTGGTTGAATGGCTCCGTCGGTGACGACGTATGTGCCCGCGAAGAAGTTGCTCAAGGTGGGCTGGAGCGCCAGGGCTATGGCTAGGCCGGTGATGCCCAGGCCGCCTAGGAGGGGGGTGATAGATGCTCCCATGGTGTCTAAAGCTATGAGCCCCACTAAACCGTAGATGACCACCAGAGCGAATCGACGGAATATGGGGAGTAGCTTGTCGTCAATCTGGGTTTTGGTCCTGGGTGCCATTACCTGGATGTACCAATTGAGGAACGCGATGACCACATTGGCCACGGCACGGCCAATGAGCAGCACCACCAGGACGGTCCAGGTTCTGTTTATTACATTCTCCCAATCCTCCAAATCTGGCAGAGCCCTGAGCCCCAGGTAGAGTCCCAGCAGACCGATGAAGAGGAAGGCGGGGTTGCGCAAGCCGCTGACGATACGATGAGCAAGTCCGCTGGGAGCGCGACTACGTAGCCGCCCGGCAACGATTTTGAGTGCCAAGAAAACGGCCACTGCGGTTAACAGGAAGAGGCCAAAGAACCCCAGGGCCAAAAAGTTTTGAATTAGGGTGTTGTCCGTAATGGATTCCAGCGGCATCCTCACACCTCCCGTCATAAGTGGTACCTCCCGTCATAAGTGGTACCTACAGATTTATTGTAGCACGGCAACAGAATTCCTTTGGGATGAGCGTTATGTTTTGTGTTTGAGGGCGACCGGGCAGTGAGTGGCTGCCTTCTCTCGAAGAAGCGCAACTGAGGACCGGAAAACTGGTCTAAGCCTTTTGGCAGTATAATAGTATATGGGCGCCGCTAAACGAATGTACTCATTACCGTTGTACAAGTTGCTGCTCCTGGCTATCACAGTGGTCGCCGTGGCCGCATGTGGAGGCCAGGGATCCACTGCCACGCCAGGGCCTGCCGCCACTCCAACTCCCTCGCCGACACTCGAGGACATGGTCGACTCAACACCCGTCCTGGAAGCGACGGTAGCAGAGGCTGTAGCCTCCAGGGAAACCAGTGTGCCCACTGTGGTGGAGGGCCCTCTGGCGCCGGAGCTTGTCGGCATCCAGGGGTGGATCAACACCGAGCCCTTTACTCTGGCCAGCCTCAGGGGCCAGGTAGTCCTCGTAGATATCTGGACCTATACCTGTGTGAACTGTATCCGCACCATCCCCTACTTGAAGGATTGGTACGATAAGTACGCTGACCGGGGCCTGGTTATTATTGGTGTCCACTCCCCAGAGTTCAAGTTTGAGGAGAAGCGAGAGAACGTGGAGGCGGCGGTGGCGAAGTATGAGATCAAATGGCCCGTAGTCCAGGATAACGACTTCGCCACATGGGATGCTTACGATAACCGCTACTGGCCCGCCAAATATCTCATCGACAAGAATGGTGTTATTCAGTATAGCCACTTCGGCGAGGGCGCCTACGACGAGACAGAGCAGAAGATCCGAGAGCTACTGGCAGAGACTGGCACTTCGCTCTCTCAAATCCAGGCAGGCTCAGATCCTGGGCCTGAAGCGGATCCCAAGGCATACGCCAGCCAGGACACAGGGCAAACCCGGGAGTTGTACGCCGGCTACCGCCGCAATTATGGCGCTCTATCCAGCTCTGAGACCCCCTATATAGGCAACTTGGACTACTACGATGCGCCTGCGAGCACCCCGACGCTATATGAGGACCCTGGAGAGCACCGGAATCATCTTTTGTACCTTCATGGCCTCTGGGCCAAAGAGACTGAGAGTGTGGTACACGCCCGGGCCACCCAGGGCCTGGAGGACTACATCGTTCTGAAGTTTTTCGGTACCAGCTTAAACGTGGTGCTCGATTTCCAGGAAGGAGGCCCGTTCCAGGTGGTGGCAACCCTGGATGGAGCACCCATCCCCGAAACCCATCGCGGCGCCGATATTCAGGTGGACGGTGATGGCAGGACCTTTTTGTTGGTGGACAATCCTCGCATGTACAGAGTAGTGGAGCTACCAAAATATGGGGGCTATGAGCTGAGGCTCGCCTCCACCTCGGACCGGTTTGGTGTCTTCGCCTTTACCTTCGGCTCCTATGCACAGGGGCCATAGCGAAGAGCTCCAGCTTCTGAAGTTAATAAACGGCGGAGGCAAGCACGATAGGGACGATTTCTATGCGTAGACCGGGACTGGCCTGCTTTATGGGCGTGACTGTCGCCCTGACGGTGGCGTTAACCGCTTGTGGAGGCGCGGAGCCTACTGAGACGCCGGCGCCTTCTCCCACCCCTGTACAGGCCAGGCCATCCACAGGGCTATCGGGGCTTCTAGCCACTACTGACCTCAGCTTGGGTGCCAACCGCCTCTCCTTCCTTCTGGTCAGCCCGGATGCCCTCATCAAGGTCCCTGAGGCGTCGGTGGCCTCCCGGTACCTTCCCTCCGATGGCTCCCCACCGGTAATCGAGGAGAGGGCCACGGCTCCTTTCTACCTCTGGCCCTTTGGCACCCGGGGGAACTACGCGACCCACTTCACCTTCGATAAGCCGGGCAACTGGGAGCTGGACGTCAGTGTCCAGGATGAGCACGGGGACGTCAGCAACACTCGTATTCCATTAAAGGTCAAGGAGACCAGCATCACGCCGGCTATTGGCTCTGGGCCGCCTTCAACCAGGAACAAGACCCTCCGAGATGTCACCAGTCTGAAGCAGATGACAAGCTGGTCCACTCCCGACCCAGAGCTATACGAGAAGACCATAGACGAGGCGCTGGCCAGCAATCAGCCCCTGGTTCTGGTCTTCTCCAGCCCCGCCTTCTGCACCAGCCCGACGTGCGGCCCACAAGTGGAGGCGGTACAGGAGCTTAAAGAGCGCTACAAAGACAAGGCCAGCTTCATTCACTCGGAGGTCTATGATAACCCGGACCTGATTCAGGGCGACCTGGACAGAGGGCGTTACGCCCCCCTGACTGAGGCGTGGAACCTGACCAGCATCGAGAATTACCTCAACGAGTCATGGGTCTTTATTTTGGACCGGAACGGCCGCATTTTCGCCAAATATGAAGGATTTGCCTCGGTGGATGAGCTGGAGTTGGGTCTCCTCCAGGTCTTGTAGCCCGTAGCGCCTGGCTACAGAGGCCTTTTGGCCTTGTCTCTATCGTCGCCACGGCCCAATCAAGGGAGCACCCCAGTCTCTCGGAGCAGTTTCACCGTCCCCTCCAGGTCCGCCAAGTCCTTTAGATCAATAGTTGGGTTATTGATATCGTCGAGGGACGTCAGTAGTCGGTCTGTCTTTACTCCTTCGACAAGAGGATACTCGAAGGTCTGTCTGGCGAAATATTGCTGTGCCACTTTAGAGAGCATGAAACTCAGGAAGTCCTCGGCGGCCTCTTTATTGTCGGACGTGGATAGAATGCCGGCCCCCGCCACCATTATTAACGCGCCGGGTCCTCCCGCTCTGGGATGATAGTTTCGGGCTTTGAAGGACTCCCCCTCCTCAGCCAGGAAGCGGTGTAGGTAGTAATGGTTCACAAACCCAACATCTATTTCCCCATCGGCAGCCGCTTTTACCGTAGGTGTGTTTTTGGGGTACTCTGTGGGTTTGTTGGCCTTGATACCCTCCAGCCACTGCCTGGTTCTCCCCTCTCCCCATACCACCCTCATGCCGGTGATCATGGTCTGGAAGGAGGCGTTGGTGGGAGGCCAGCCGATGCGTCCTTTCCACTTGGGATCGGTGAAGTCCCAGATGTCGTCGGGTAGGTCTGTTTCGGTCAAGTTCTCGGTGTTGTAGACCACCACCCGGGCTCGCCCCGATATACCAACCCATTTACCCTGGTCTGCCCGAGCCCATTGTGGCACCAGGTCCAGGATACTCTGGGGTAGAGGGCTCAACATCTCCTCCACGGCACCCAGCCCGCCGGGGTCCTGAGCGAAGAAGACGTCCGCCGGTGTTCTCTTGCCCTCCTCAAGAAGGGTCGAGGCCAACTCCGGCGTTCCGGCGTACTTCACCTTCACATCTATACCGCTGGCCTCTTCGAACTGCTTTATTATAGGCTCAACCAGCGTCTCGCTGCGTCCCGAGTACACGGTTAGCGACTCACCTCCGCCACCGCAAGCGCTCAGCACCACGGCAGCCGCCAGCACCATAAGGGCCGGCGCCACGTTTATTCGGCGCATTGAGCAACGGAAGCTCATCGTTGTCCTCCGAAAACTGAGTGTGAATTTGCCACTTGTGCAACCTTCCCGTGTTCGGCCAGGTTTGCCACAGGGCCAGTTACTGCGCCCATGGGCCTATGGTGGGTGTTGTCCTCTGCGCCGCACCCACAGGAGGCACAAAAGCCTTCATGGCCAAGCTATAAGCGCATTCTTGCTGGCGTTTCATCTGGGCTCAAGGATGCAGTGTGGTTAGCCACCTTTACATTAAATATTAGTGTATACATAATTTTAAATTAGTCAACACTTACTAAAAATATTTAGCGATGTAAACACATGGTGGTTTGAACAGCCCTCATTAACCAACACCATCTACTGTGACGAGCGGTCTATTACACTGCCATCGGAAGTCTGACCAGCCTTTAAAAGGCTCCTTTGGGGAAGAGTGACCAAATAAGCAGCCCAGCAATCCTCGCCCTAAGTATGGGCCCATTGTATGGGAGGAAAATCACTCTTCAGACGGGACCGAAGCTAATAGAGGGTTAGCCCGAATCCACCGAAGGACACCGATGGACGGCGTGAGGACAGCGGAAGGGGGTGGGTGAGGGAGCTACAGGGGAGATGGCCTGGGGTCTTGGGGTAGATGGGAGGCCGGCGGACGGTCTTCAGTCGCCGCACAGGGCCCCTAAGGCCCTATGCGGGAGTTGCGATGCGCGGGATGGCGAGAGGATACGCAGCAGGGGACTCTCGCGACCGGGGTGGCGCGAGATTGCGGGGACGTTGGGTCAGTTGCAGGCTGGCCGTCAGGCCGGGAACGGAATGGCTTGCAGCCGGTCCAAGGCGCGACTGAACTGGGTTTCCCAAGGCCAGCGCCGGGGGAGATGCAAAGTGAGGCGGCGCGCCGAGCGGGTGATCCGTCCCACCAGAGCGAAGACCCGCCGCCTGAGGGTCTTGGTGATCACGGTCCGCTCGCCCAGACCAATCCGCGCCGTCCAGCGGGCCAGGTTATGCGCCATCACCTGGACCGCCAGCCAGGCGCCGTTGGCGGCGAAGCGCGCCGACGGCATGTGGTTCAGCCCGACGCCGTACTTGAGGTCGCGTATGGCGTTCTCGACCTCGGCGTGGCGGCGATGATCGGCCTCCAGTTCCAGCGTCTCCCCATCGCGGTCGGTGATGAAGGCGTGATAGCTGTATCTGGCGAAGAGGGCGAGCTGGGAACCGGGCGTCGGCTTCACCCGCCGGACAATGAGCCGCACCGGCGCGGCGTCCGGCTTGGTCTGGAACGGGGTGTAAGTCGTCTCGGCGACATCGGCGGCACCGTCCATCCAGTAGGGAATGGGAGTCCAGTCCTCCTCTGGTATCGCCTCGATCAGGTCCCGCAGGCTGGCGCGCTGGCGGATGGTGATAGAGAAGCGGACATCCATTTCCCGGCAGGCGGCAACGACAGTGTGGGCGTAGAAGCCGCTGTCGGCCCGCACCGTGAGTTGTCCCCTGGCCCCGCCGTAGCGCACCCGCCCCACCGTCTCACGCAGGAAGTGGGCGGCGCCACGGGCGGTGTTGGCCCGGCCCTCGCGCAGCCGGGACATCAGCACTTCGCCGGTGCCGGCGGCAATGGCCAGCAGTGGGTGATAGCCGCGGGCGCCGGTATAGCCGTGGTGGCGCGCTCCCTCCTTGGCCAATCCATAGGTCTCGCAGATGGTCGAGTCCAGGTCGATGGTCAGGGGCGAGTCGCCGGGTCCGGCCCCAGCGGCCCAGGCCCGGGCCAACAACTGGCGGCTCACGCGGTCGAGTTGACGACATGCCCCCACCGGAAGCTGCGCAGGAAGGTCCCCAGGGTGGATGGCGCCTTGACCACGCAGCCTAGAACACCGACCGTCCCACCAGCGCGCAGCGCATCGGCGTCGTCGATGCAGTCGCCGCCTGCCAGCGCGGAAGCGACCAGCGTCAGCATCTTGTCCCCAGTGTTCGCCCGTCCCGGCGCTCCGCCGAGGTCAAGGTGATGGTCGACGAGTTCCCGCAGGCCCAGGTGCCGGGCTAGGGTGGCCGGCAGGAGCAGGCCGGCATTGGCCACCAGGCGATGGTCGTCAAAGAGGATGCGGATACGGTCGGGTTTGTTCTGTGGCAGCATCTATTGGGTGCTCCTTGTTTCCGGGCGGGTTTCTGTTCCAAAACCATTATCCCAGATTCAGAGGAGCACCCTCTGCCTTCTTCAAGGGCTGTCCCCAAGGACGTCCTTCGGTGGATTCGGGGTTAAAGGTCTGGATAACCTGGTCAGTGCTCCTGACCACCCACCAGTGGGCATTGGCCAAGGTGTCCTCATGCTCCTGCAAACTGTAGGCAGTGCAGCCATCCTCTACCACTATGGGGTTGTAACCCCGGTCGCCGGCGTCCCTGGCTGTGCTCTCGATGGCAACGTTGGTGAGGACTCCAGTGATCACCAGGTTCTCCACGCCCATATTGCGTAGAATTTGGTCAAGGGGAGTGGAAGCGAAGGGGCTCGCCGAGTTCTTGTCCAAGACCAGCTCATGGGGCAGAGGTGCTAGCTCAGGGACTATCTCGTATTCCAGGCTTCCCTTGGGGTAGAGGCTGCTCTCGGTGTTACCCACCTGGGCCGCACGCCAGCTCCAGGGGGGCAGATCGCGACCTTCCGGCAACTGAAGGCCCATGCGGGTGTAGATAACCTCCAGTCCGTGGCTACGGAAAAACTCCCGCAGCCGGAGTGTGTTTGGCAGGACCGTCTGGGCCAGACGGGGATAGTAGTATTGGTGGATGTCAGGGAAACGCGCCTTCAAGTCGGGCCCGACGCCGCAGTCGGAGTCCACATATCCACGCTGCATGTCCACCACCAGGAGCGCGGTACGAGTGGGGTCGATCTCCCACTCGGTGAGGCTATAGCGCCCCGGTCGGGGCTCCTCCCACGGGATGTTGACTCTCATGGAACTCTAGCTCCCGGCTGTCGTAGCAGCCAGCTCCGGCTCCAGTAAAGCCCGTAGCTCGGCAATGACCTGGGCGGTGCTCTTGACTGCGCCGAAGGCTCGGGCAAAGGTGTGCATGGTGGTGCAGTGGTTTCTGGTGCTGGAGTC
This sequence comes from Dehalococcoidia bacterium, assembly GCA_965237935.1. Taxonomy (GTDB): domain Bacteria; phylum Chloroflexota; class Dehalococcoidia; order Lucifugimonadales; family CBDEGW01; genus CBDEGW01. The sequence continues at coordinate 853,726 of CBDEGW010000003.1, forward strand.
CAGGCAGGCGTCCTCCGCTAGAATCACGTTGTATCCTAAATCCGCGGCGCCCCGGGCGGTGTTGTCCACGCAGTAGGAGGTGGTGCCGCCACAAAACACCAGGTTTTGCAACCCCAGCGCATGAAGATAGTGGCCCAGGGCGGAGGAGTTGAAGGCTCCTGAGGAGTTCTTGCTGATGACCAGCTCTCCGGGTAGAGGAGCCAGCTCATCCAGAACGTCGTGATTATGGGTGCCCACGGAGACATCCTGAGGCGGCTGGCCAGGGGGTCGCATCCAGGACAACCCTCGCTTTCTATGCATGTCCCGCCGGTCGGGAAGGAGGGAGCCCACCCGGAGGTATATTACCTCCAGGTCGTTCTCATGGAAGAAGTCTCGAAGCTGGCCACAGGTCGTAGCGATGTTCCGAATGTTCCTGGCGTAGTTCTGTACGTCCACTATGATGAGACCGGTACGGCTAGGGTCTATCTCCAGCTCGCGGAGGGCGTGGGGCCAGTCTGCATCCGTCTGCCAGGGAATAATGCCTCTCATGGTGGGACCTCCTTTGGCATTTTCAGAGGTGCGCTACCCAATCAGACCTTTGGTGGTATGTCGATGGAAAGCATTTCCCGATCCGGCCAAATCGAAGCTGGCGCTCATCTTCACCGCTCTGGAGTCACTACTTCTGGCGTCACTTCAAGGATAATCCGCCCTTGTCGTGCGAGCTGCTCAGGAAAATCGTCCGCCAGGCTCTCACGGAAAGTCATATATATACGTTTGCTGGTTTCTACCAAGTCCTCATCAGTCATGGTGGCCTTTCCTTGTATCTGAACGTAACGGAAAGGAGGCGACTCATCTAGGATACACAGGTTTACACGGGGGTCGCGCCGGACGTTGATGGTCTTGAATCGGTCGCGGGTGGAGGAGACAAGGAGCTTTCCATTCTCATAGAGGTAATAGACGGGAGTAGATTGGGGAGAGCCGGAGCGCCGCAGAGTAGTAAGCACGGCCAGCCTATGATCTTGTACGAACTTCTTTTGCCCTTCGGTCATTACCATCTCAGTGGCACCTCTTAATACGACTCACTTGTGTACCTCATTATTTCATGCCTGTACCGTGTGTCAAGTAGCTTTATTCATTATCACTAACAGGGTGACGAAGTATGAGCGCATATTTGCCGGGCCTGGCCTATCGGCAAGTTCACATATAAATGCGGTGGAGACGGGGGTTCCCCCGTCTCTGTCGTTTCTTATTAGTGCCGACACTGCGATAGAGGCACCGGTTAAAAGCGTAGACTAGAATTAATCCGAGTTGTAGGCGAGAATGTACACTTTGAAGCTCGTAAGGCGTTTCTCCAAGCCCCGAAGGGGCGAGTTTGAATCTGACCCGGGTACAATGCCGGAGAAAGACGGCTCGCAACCGACCCATCTTGTTCTGCGTTACGAAGGAGGGGACGGATGAGAAAAGTATAGTACTAAGGTGGACCCCATTATTAAGACAGCATGAGGGCTAAATTAAGAGAGTCTCCCACCCCTGCGCTAGGTTTCACCAAGCCCGATGGCAGCCCTGCTTCTTCAGCTGCTGCTCCCCTTTCTTCCTGGCCATGTTGGTACACCTCTGCTGGGGTCCGGTAGCCCAAAGCCTGGTGAGGCCTCTGCCGGTTGTAGAACTCCAGGTAGGCATTGATCCCAGTTCGGGCCTCGGCGACGGTCTGGTAAGCTTTCAGATACACCTCCTCGTACTTGATGCTCCGCCACAGCCGCTCCACGAAGATGTTGTCCAGGTACCTACCCTTACCATCCATGCTGACCTGGACCCTCTGCTCCTGCAACGTCTGGGTAAAGGCCTCACTGGTGAACTGACTCCCTTGGTCGGTGTTGAATATCTCCGGTCGTCCCTTACCCAGGGCTTCCTCCAACGCCGCCACGCAGAAGCTGGTGTCCATGGTGTTGGAGAGCTTCCAGGCCAGCACGTGCCGGCTGTGCCAGTCCATGATGGCCACCAGGTACAGGAAGCCCTTCGCCATGGGGATGTAGGTGATGTCCGCGGCCCAGACCTGGTCGACCCGATTAACCTCCACTCCCTTCAGCAGATAGGGAAAGATCCGGTGTCCCGGCGCTGGTTTGCTGGTGTTGGGACGCCGGTAGATCGCTTCCAGACCCATCAACCGCATCAGCCTTCGAACCCTTTTTCGGCTCACCAGATAGCCCTGTTGCAGCAGCCAGGCCTTCATCTTCCTGGAGCCGTAGAAGGGGGTCTTCAAATACTGACGGTCCATCAGGGCCATCAACTCCAGGTCTTCTGCCCTGGTCGGTACCGGCCGGTAGTACACCGAGGCCCGGCTGACGTCCAGCAGGATACATTGACGCACCAAAGACAGCTGCTGGTGGTCTCGGTCTATCATGGCTCGCCGTATGCTGCGACTCATAGACCGGACCTTTCCGACAAAAAATCGCGTTCCACCTTCAGCTGGCCGATGTGCCGGTAGAGGTGGTTAATCTGAGCTTCCTTGGCTTTCTCCTGGGATTTCTGATTGGTGGCAAATAGCTCCGGGGCTCCTTCCACCAGGGCCCTTTTCCAGGCGTGAATCTGACTGGGATGGACCTCAAATCGGCTGGCCAGCTGGGCGATGGTCTCTTCCCCCGCAAGGGCGGCCAGGGCCACCTTGGCCTTGAACGCCGGACTGTGCTTATTCCTCGTCTGCTTCATGTCCTGCTCCTCCACGTCGGTTAGTTGCCGGTTATTTTAGGAGCTGGACTCTCTCTTAGCCAGTTGTCTAGTTTTTGGGTACCACCTCAGCCTAATCCCTACACCCACCTTCCCGGAGACATGATTTCCGCTTAAGAGGTCAATATAGTCGATGATCCCTTTAGCGCTGCCGTATGCAACTTGTTTGAAGGGTGCTACGAAGTTCTCGTCCAAATGCTTGCACGGTTCTTTGCGCATACCGACGAATCGGAGTCCGAGCTCCGGTCGCTGGCCAACGCCACCACCGAGTTGATGGTACGTGTAATCGGACCCTTGGGTAACCTTGTCACCACGCTACCTGCAGGGCGGTCCCACCCAGGGCTCACCGCTGGCCCCAGCTTCCGTTTGTTCCGGGATGTCAATATGCTGCCCCACAGGCGCGCTGCCTGGGTCTTGTTTCACGAGCGTTTAAGGGAGCTCGCTGCTTACTGCGGAATTCTAGAGACCGATAGGGGCGCTCCCGAGATGTTGGGGGATATCAGAGAGGCCATTGAACAGCTCACGACGAGACTTTCAGAATCAGCCGAGAAGCCCGAGGAAGTCGGTATTTCGAGGGGAACACGGGTAGCCGAGCCATTGATCAAAGTCCAACCGAACGGGCCCTACGAAATACAGGGCGATATTCCGTTATTTCGTAAGTCACCCGTCATGTCTGAGCACGGGGATCCACTAACCTGGAGAAAAGGTCCTAAGATCTCATCGGGCAGGGGATATCTGCTGTGCCGCTGTGGACAATCGAAGAACAAGCCGTTTTGTGATGGGAGTCATACTCGTGTCGGGTTCGATGGTACTGAAGCGGCCGACCACGGCCCTATCGCTGAACGCCGTGTGGCTTATGAGGGAGAAAAGATCGTGATGAAGGACGATCGGATGCTTTGCACCCACGTCGCATTCTGCGGGAATCGCATCACGGACGTCTGGAAAATGATGGGAAGCACAGACGACGCTCAGGTCCGGGCCCAAGTCATGGCTATGGTCCAACAGTGCCCCTCGGGGGCGCTGTCATACTCAGTTGAACCTGACGGCGAAGATGTGGAGCCTGACTTGCCTAAACAAATCAACGTTACTCAGAATGGACCGCTATGGGTAACCGGTGGCATTGTCATAGAGCGATCCGACGGTCAACCGCTTGAGGTACGCAACCGAGTGACTCTGTGCCGGTGCGGGGCCTCCAAGAACAAACCCTTCTGCGACGGTAGCCATAAGGACGTCGGCTTCTCAGATGACCAGAAAACGATACCTTAACTTGAGCAGGCGATGCCGTGCACTGCCCATGCTGTAGGACAGTTGCAATGTCTAAGAGCCGACCAGCCAGCTATGATTGGGACGATCGCTATCTGCCATACCGTTTGCATGGTAAAATCCACATTATCTCGCTCGGGGTCCGGGAGCCCGGTTTCGGTCCGAGAGCAACCTATTAATGAGCAGCAACAACATTTAGGTCAAGGACGTTAACACATGTCCGATTCCGATATCCTAGGTCAGATATGGCTGTTCGCAGATATGAGCAGGGAGAGCTTGGATAAGCTGGCGGTCTTCTCATTTAACAAGAGTTACGGTCCTGGGGAAGTCATCATAGAAGAGGGCCGCACGGGCAATGGCGTGTACGCAATTACCTCGGGGCAGGTGGAAGTGGTGAAAGATTTGAATTCAGAAAATCCCCTGCGTCTCGCGGTCTTGGGTCAAGGAGAAGTGTTCGGAGAGATGGCGCTGCTCGACGATTGGCCGCGGTCTGCAAGTGTCCGCACATTGGAGAACACTACGTGTGTAGGCATTGACAGATGGCTTTTCCTTGCTCAGCTTAGAAAAGAGCCTGAAGTGGCCATTGCGATGCTTCAAGTATTGGCCCGACGCCTGAGGGAAACTGACGCTAGATTGACGGAGTAGGAATCACTTCGGCTTTCTGAGTGGTGCTGCCAATCCTGGTTGCCGCATAGGATTCGAGTCCCCCTAGCAACTTTCCGCTCCCGGCCAAACGGCAAGTTCAGTCGTGGGCCTGTCGGATAATCAGCGGGAGGGGCTGGTCTTAAAACGGCAGTTGCACGCCAACGCCGCGCTCTTTGGCCAGCTGGTAAATCCACTTGGCGGAGGCGATGTCCTCCAGGGCGATGCCCAGGGACTCGAAGAGGGTAATGTCTCTGTCGCCGTTCCGGCCCTTGGCGTTGCCCGCGACCACCTCCGAAAGCTCCTTCACCTGGTCCCAACGCACAACGGCCCAGCCTGCCAAATTCCCCAGTGCCATCCGAGCTTTCTAAGTTTGCCCTAGGGGCCTCCACAAGAGGCGCTCATCGGCGGTGAGGCCCAGCAGGTCCCAAATCTCTCTGTCCAGCAGTAGGCTATCTGGAGGCAGGTCGGATCGGAAGCGGACGCGGAAGCGTATTGGAGTAGGGAGCTGGGCGGTTAAGGCCTCCGCCATGTCCCCCTCGACGACCCCTCTATCTCCCAGGCCTGGGTTCGCCCAGGCCACGCGCATCCCGCCCTCCATCAGAGGCTCCTCGCCCCGCTGGCCCGTTAGATAGACGCGCTGCGCCGCCAACTGGGCCCGTTGCAGGCGGGTGGCCTTCATGTCTACCTCCAGGGTCTGGGGGTCCAGGACCACCCCGTAGGCCGCCTCCGCCTGCTCCAGAGAGACCTTTTCATTGAGCACATCTTCACGCACGCGGGAAGGGTCTCGCTCCAGGGGGTCGCCGTAGCCTCCGCCCCCTTGGGTGGAGATACGCAGAATATCCCCCGTCTGAAGGGGAAAGGCCGTGATCTTGCTGCCAAGCCGAGGGGTGATGGAGATGGTCTTCCCCTCTCGCACCACTTGCCATCGCGCCGTGGCAGCGGGGTAGCCGCCAAAGATCCCTGCTGGCGGCACGAAGGCGTGGTCCGACAGAATGGAGAGGTCGCTTTCGGAGGGGATCAGATACTCACGGACAACCCCCATGCCACCACGGAACCGCCCCGGCCCTCCCGAGTCCTGGCGCAGCTCATGCTGGTGGTAGAGTATGGGGAACAGGTTCTCCAGGACCTCAATGGAGGGGGCATTTACGTTGCCCGACCGAATGCTACGGACAAAGTCCAGGCCATCCTTATCCGCCCGACCGCCGCCGCCGCCGCTGGGGTAGTCGTAGTAGATGTAGCGATGAGGGTCGTCGAAGCGCAGGTCCGTGCCCGACAGGTTCTGGTGGTTGGCGCCCGCCCCCTCCTCGGCACTCACCTTATCGGGCATCAGCTTGCTCAGGGCCGCCATGGTAAAGATAGAAGCCTGCCCCATCTCCGCCATCCCCCCAGCGGGTGCGGGTGGCCTAGCGTTGAGCATGCTCCCTTCGGGAGCGGTGACCCGGATGGGGCGAAAACATCCGGAGTTGATGGGGCCCTTAGGGTCCAGGGCAGCCTTCACCCCCATAAAGGCGAAGCAGTGAGCCAGGGCCAGCCCCACGTTCAGGGGGCCCTGGGATTGAGGGGCGGTGCCGGTATAGTCCACATGAAGGCTATCCTCTTCAACGGAGACATTCACGCATATGCGTCGCCGGTCGATCTGAACGCCGTCGTTGTCCATGTATCCTTCGTGGGCCACGGTGGTCTGGGGGAGATCAGCTATGATGGAACGCATGCGCCGCTCCGAAGAATCCAGGACCTCATCAAAGTGGTCCAGCACAGATTGCTTCCCGTAGCGCTGGATGAGACCGAGCACCTGCCTCGCGGCAACGCGGCAGCTGGCCACCTGCGCGTTGATGTCGCCTCTGGTCTCCTCGGGCACCCGCACGTTGTACAGGATCATGTCTAGGGTGTCCCGGTCCAGTATGTCCTGCCGACCTAGGCGGATGGGTGGAATACGCAAGCCCTCCTGGTAAATCTCCCGGGCGCTGCCCGAAATGCTGCCCGGCACCATACCGCCCACGTCGTACCAGTGGGCTCGGTTGGAGGCAAAGGCCACTAGCTGCTCCTGGTGAAATATGGGCAGGAAGATAAGGACGTCGTTCAGGTGAGTGCCTCCATCGTACGGGTCGTTGCCGATGAAGATATCACCGGGGTTAACGTCCCCCTCGAAGCGGGCCAGGGTGTTTTTCACCTGCCATATGATGGGTAAGATGTGAACGGGGACGCTGGTGCCCACCGCCAGGAGCTCGGCACGGTGATTGAGGATACCGCAAGAGAAGTCGCGTCCACTGTACACGACGGCGGACCGGGCGGTGCGCAGGGTGATGTCTCCCATCTCCCGCACGATTGACTCCAACCGGTTGCGGATAACCTCCAGGGTGACCGGGTCTATACCGGGTCGTGCCATGGACATTTCAGGCCCCCTTCAAGATGATGTTGGCGTACTCGTCTATCGTAGCGATTAGCCCCGGCGGTACCAGGGTGGTGGAGGTACGCTCCTCGATAATGGCAGGCCCCTGGATGGTGCTACCGGCGCCCAGGCGGTCTCTGGCGTATATCTGACACTCCAAGGGACCCCTGGCCTCCCGGAAGTAGACTGAGCGAGTCCCCTTGCTAGCAGCCTGGGCGTCTCCGGGCTCCAGGTGGCGCAGCCCAGGACGCGGCACCACTCCCACCCCTCGCACTCGCAGGTTCACCAGCTCGGTGGGCTCACCGCGGCCGTGATAAGTGTACAATCTCTGGTGCTCCTGATGGTAGGCCTCCTCCACCCGACGCAGGTCATCATCCGTCAGCACCCCTGAGGTCACGGGCACGTTGATGATGTGGAACTGCCCCTTGTACCGCATATCCACGCTGCGTATGAGGAGCAGAGTGTCCCCGGAGATCCCCTCCTGGTGGAGGGTGCGCGTCAGGGCCTCCTCCATCTCCTGGTACAGGGCATTGACCCGAGTCAGATCCACCTTTTCTAGTAGAGTTATGTGAGTGCGTACGGCATCGTGGATGATGTCTGTGGAAAGGAGCCCCAGGGCGGAGAAGTTGCCCGGAACAGGTGGAATGATGGCCTGAGGTATGCCCAGCTCTCCGATAATGTAGGCCGCCTGCAGGGGGCCAGCGCCCCCGAAGGCCACTAGGGCGAAGTCGCGGGGATCGCGGCCACGGGCGATAGTCACTTCGCGGATGGTGCTGGCGGTTTTGGCGTCGGCAATCTCCAGCACCCCCGCAGCCGCCTCCTCCACCGAAAGGCCCAGGGGTCGGGCGATGCCCTCGTCGATGGCTCTACGGGCCTTCTCCCCATTCAGGGGCAGGTCTCCATCCAGCAGGGCAGCGAACCGGCCCAGGACGGCGTTGGCATCGGTGATTGTGGGCTCGGTGCCCCCTCTGTCGTAGCAAACGGGTCCGGGATCGGCTCCCGCACTCTGAGGCCCCACCTGGAGGATTGCCCCGTGGTCCAGCCAGGCGATGCTCCCCCCTCCCGCCCCCACCTCGATAATGTCGATCATAGGCACCCGAATGGGCCAACCGCTCCCTGGCTTGTTGGGAGCCTCGAAGAGCTCATACTCCACTGTGGAAAGAGGCTGCCCAGCCTCGATGACCGAAGCCTTGGTGGTGGTCCCCCCCATATCAAAGGTGATGAGGTTGTCCACCCCCACCAACTTTCCGACGGCGGCAGCGGCCATGGAGCCAGCGGCGGGCCCCGACTCTAGCATGTGGATTGGGCGTCTTCCCGCCTCTTCGGCGTTCATCACGCCACCATTGGATTGCATGATGTGCAGCTCCACCCCAAGGCCCCTCTCCCGCAGCTCCGTCTCCAGATTGGACAGGTAACGCTGCACCACCGGCTGGACGTATGCGTTGAGGGCAGCGGTGCTGGTGCGCTCGTACTCCTTAATCTCAGGCACTAGCTCGGCAGAGAGGGTGTAGTGGAGCCCGGGGAAATGGCTGCGCAGGATCTCTCCTACTCGCTCCTCATGGCTGGGGTTGACATAGGAGTGCAGGAAACATACGGCCACCGATTTCACCCCCTGCTCCTCCAGGCGGGTCAAGGCCTGGCGCACCTCCTCCTCATCCAGGGGCTCAAGGATAGTGCCATCCCATCCTATGCGCTCCTTCGCTTCTGCCCGCCACCGCCGCGGCACGAACATGGGAGGCTTGTCCATGAGGGGGTCCAGCATGTGGGTACGAGCACCGCGGCGCAGCTCAAGAATGTCACGAAAGCCTCGAGTTGTAAGGATCCCGGTGGGGGCCCCCTTGCCCTCCATCACGGCGTTGATGGCGATGGTGGTGCCATGGGAGAGAAAGGATACCTTCTCTAGCCTCAGCCCCGCCTGATCCAGGGCCTGCAGCACTCCCTTGGCTGGGTCGGGGGAAGTGGTGAGGGTCTTGAGGTGGAAGAGGTTCCCTGAGGTCTCATCGATACCCGTGACATCGGTGAAGGTGCCACCGATGTCTATGCCAATGCGAAAGCTGTCCATGAGAGCCCTCTACCCCAGCTGTGGGTCTAATCTACCCTGGGCCACAGCGCCCAGGTACATGGCGAATTAGACCAATTAGACACACTCGGAAAATGCGCTGGACGGTCAGTGCTATCCCCAAGATGGTCGACGCCAATCCCAGCTATTTCCAACAGAACAACGATTTCAGTCTCAAATCACCATTCTTGTCCATCTTGATCGTCATTGTGACCTGTCAGCGGTTCTTGATTTAGTACCGTTTGGTGGGCCTGCACGTACCGAATTGCGAACTTTTCGCTGGGAAGTCCAAATATAAGCAGTCGGGCCAAAACACTCGATAAGCCCCACGATCTTATGTTCGGTCGAGAGCGGCCTTCTCATTACCGGCCGACGTGCGAGCATTCTAACAAGTCACGCTCTGCGTCGTCCCATCACCCCAGTCAAGAACATCGCGGATGTGACAATCACCGCAGGGTGTCGCCGCGTCTGAATTCGATTCTTGGGCATGGGCTTGCGGAATCGCCGTCGAAGACGCCGCCAGCAGGAAGGACGGTGACTAACGATGAGATGAAACCAGCCAGGCTGGCCCTGCACGGGGCTATGAACGCCTTCTACGTAGTCCAAGGTAAGGTGGACCCCATTATTAAGACAGCACGAGGGCTAAATTAAGAGAGTCTCCCACCCCTGCGCTAGGTTTCACCAAGCCCGATGGCAGCCCTGCTTCTTCAGCTGCTGCTCCCCTTTCTTCCTGGCCATGTTGGTACACCTCTGCTGGGGTCCGGTAGCCCAAAGCCTGGTGAGGCCTCTGCCGGTTGTAGAACTCCAGGTAGGCATTGATCCCAGTTCGGGCCTCGGCGACGGTCTGGTAAGCTTTCAGATACACCTCCTCGTACTTGATGCTCCGCCACAGCCGCTCCACGAAGATGTTGTCCAGGTACCTACCCTTACCATCCATGCTGACCTGGACCCTCTGCTCCTGCAACGTCTGGGTAAAGGCCTCACTGGTGAACTGACTCCCTTGGTCGGTGTTGAATATCTCCGGTCGTCCCTTACCCAGGGCTTCCTCCAACGCCGCCACGCAGAAGCTGGTGTCCATGGTGTTGGAGAGCTTCCAGGCCAGCACGTGCCGGCTGTGCCAGTCCATGATGGCCACCAGGTACAGGAAGCCCTTCGCCATGGGGATGTAGGTGATGTCCGCGGCCCAGACCTGGTCGACCCGATTAACCTCCACTCCCTTCAGCAGATAGGGAAAGATCCGGTGTCCCGGCGCTGGTTTGCTGGTGTTGGGACGCCGGTAGATCGCTTCCAGACCCATCAACCGCATCAGCCTTCGAACCCTTTTTCGGCTCACCAGATAGCCCTGTTGCAGCAGCCAGGCCTTCATCTTCCTGGAGCCGTAGAAGGGGGTCTTCAAATACTGACGGTCCATCAGGGCCATCAACTCCAGGTCTTCTGCCCTGGTCGGTACCGGCCGGTAGTACACCGAGGCCCGGCTGACGTCCAGCAGGATACATTGACGCACCAAAGACAGCTGCTGGTGGTCTCGGTCTATCATGGCTCGCCGTATGCTGCGACTCATAGACCGGACCTTTCCGACAAAAAATCGCGTTCCACCTTCAGCTGGCCGATGTGCCGGTAGAGGTGGTTAATCTGAGCTTCCTTGGCTTTCTCCTGGGATTTCTGATTGGTGGCAAATAGCTCCGGGGCTCCTTCCACCAGGGCCCTTTTCCAGGCGTGAATCTGACTGGGATGGACCTCAAATCGGCTGGCCAGCTGGGCGATGGTCTCTTCCCCCGCAAGGGCGGCCAGGGCCACCTTGGCCTTGAACGCCGGACTGTGCTTATTCCTCGTCTGCTTCATGTCCTGCTCCTCCACGTCGGTTAGTTGCCGGTTATTTTAGGAGCTGGACTCTCTCTTAGCCAGTTGTCTAGTTTTTGGGTACCACCTCAAAACGGGATATCGATCATCTGGAACGATAACGTTGCCGTTCTCATCCACAATCTGCACCGAGAACAACTCACCGTCCGCACCCGTTAGCCAGTATCTGCTGAACTCACCTCCAGAGAGCGCAGTGTTATAGAATTCGGTACTCGTGGGCTGCCCTGAGGACACCTGCTCTGATATGATTGGGCGTTCATCAAAAGGCCCATTGCCCGCTTCCCACGACATTATCCAATGTTCAGTTATATACCGTTGCACAATGCACTCTTCATACCCTTCGATATCCCTGCCTTCTTCAAGCAGCGTGGCTATTGCCTCCATCCGGGAACGCAACTCGCCAAGGGTGAAAATCAAGGGCAAGTCCTCGCTGCCGCCAGCCGGGTCCGAGTCGGTCAGAAGCTCCAAGTCATTGCCAGCCGACCTGATAAAATCTCCGACATCCTGTCCATCTGGGGTGAGCGCATTTGCCGGAAGCCATGCTTTGCCAAGATCATCAATGGTGTGTTCCCCCCAGAGAGAGTTTATAGTTGTGAACCCGTGGCGGACATGGGAGGCGTCAGTGGTGCCATCGCCAGAGTCCCCCACCTGAATCTGATGCAGGAACACCACTGCCGCCCGGTCGTCCCAAGTGGAGTTCCTCCTTACCGCCAAGTGGTGCTCTGCCTCTTCCAAGGCCTCTTTGGATGTCAGGAAGGTGTGGGACGATGGGTCCCGCACGACGATCTCGTCTTCACCAGCGCCCTTGAGATACTCGATCACGTCGAATCGGAACATGAGCGCGGGCCGGTACGTGGGGGCTACGCCTGCATCACTGTGAATAGTCTCAGATTGCCCCACCGCCTCCCGCAGGCTTACCAACGCTATGACGTCGGCGTGGTAGATTCGGCCGTTCAGTGGGGCCTCGACAAAACTGTAAGGTGACTGGCTGTAGTGCACGACGGGTGTTGGAGTAGGCACAGCCAGATTGGTTTGGTTCCGCTGCGCGGCATCGGTTGGCGCCGAGGCTCCATGCTCGGTGCCGGTCGACCGCACGATGGGAACTGGATTGGCCGGCTCGGTCTCAATTGGTGACACCTGAGTGCACGCCAGCGTCGCTGCCACACATACAGCGATCAACAACCAAGATTTGATTCGAAATATGTTCATGAATACATCACTTTCCCGAGATTAAGGAGCGATGTGGTTCTCCTAGCTCACCGGGCAGGGACCGTCGTTGGTCACTCTCGTCAATTCTCCCTGGCTCTCACTAATCCGAAGCATCAGCAGGTCCCCGTTCACCCACGGCTGCTCGCACACATCCCATGCAAGAATACGCTTGATTCCTTCAATCGATTCCGATGCATCGTCAAAATCTAGTCGGAGCGACAATGAACCATCTAGTGCGATGAAGTCAACATGATGCCCCGCCAGCGAAATGGACGGCTCAAACTCCACGACAGCCCGACCTGCCTCCCACGTCACCTTCTTGATAGTGGGCGTGTTGACGCCTTCGGTAACGGGAAAAGACTTTGGCTTCAACATGCCACTAGCCGCATCCGCACCTACCGCATTGCCGATAGTCACGGCGTCAAAGAAAGCTTCATGAATCGCAGCCGTTGGAGCGACGACTGTGATAGACCATAGCAGCCTATTATCAGGTACGAAATCACAGGGGAAGAACTTGTGACCATGCACATGGTCGGTAAACCTATATATGCCGCTCGGCAGAGGTCGAGCGACCGCGACTACGTTGTTGTACCCGTCAAGCGCGCTCTTGTCTTCGTCAACGATCTCTGATGTGAAAAGGCCAGCGTCCTGGCCCGTTAGCCAGGACCTGTCGTATTCTGGCGCACCGGATCTATCATAGGTGTGTATCACCGTCCCCTTCTTCGCTCCTGACGGCAAGTCTTCCGTTTGTTGTAGGAGAGTCCACTGTCGTCCATAGTATGCCTCCCAGTCCCGGTAGAACTGCTCATAGCTCATGACGGCGTCAATGCATCGGTCGTAGCCTGCTATCCCTTGTCCTCCCTCCATCCAGGCAATCTTTGAGCGAAGGTCGGTTAGGGAAATAGTCGGCTGGGAATCGCCCTCAGCGACTTCCGAGTCCGTGATGAACTCAGGGTCGCCGGATGCGCCTGACGCCCCGTTGCCTGTCGCTTCAGCCGGCAGCCACGCGGGATCGAGCGTATCTATCGTGTACCCTCCTTGGCTCTTGTAATGAGCGTCGGTGAAAACGAACACCGGGGTTGGTCCAGCTCCTTGGGCTCCTGAGGCTCCCTGGCCTTCTGGCAGGGTCAAAAAGAGAATTGCTTCACGGTCGTCCCAGGTCGTGTTTCGTGTCGCTGTCTCAGCCAAGACTAGGATTTCGGATTGGCCTGTGCCCTTGAGGTACTCGGCGACTCTAAAACGTAGCTCCCCGGGGTAGGTTGACAACAGAGATGCTCTTACAATGACGTCGGATTCATGGATTCGTTTCTCTAATGAAGGAGAGGCTGCGCCGTAAGACAAGGGCTCTTGAACCTGATCGAGGATATCGGCATCTGACCGAGACATGGAACTGACAGCAGGGCTTTCGACACTCATCGGAGGCGACGTCCCAGCGCCATAGGCACTGCCATCGACAGCTTGCGTTGCAACTGCTGAAGCGCCAGACGCGTCGCTATCGGATTCACCACAGGCCGAAGCGAGGAGCACCAGACAGGTTGAAAACGCCAACAATACCGATATTGCTCGGCCCGACAGTAGTTTCTGCGCCTTGCTCATCATTGCGTGCCTTCCTGATGCTCCGTGTGATTCTGGTATATGTTCGTTATGCCGTTCAGGTCATAAGATGTGGGGCCACTCAGCGGATCGCGACGATTGATAGGACGCATCACATCACCTACTAGTACTCAGTCAACTTCGTTTTAGCAATTGTTTAAGAAAACGGACAATTTGGTTATCCTGCCTGGTGGGAAGTGTTGTTGGCGGGGGTGGCAATGATGGTCCGGGACAAGTACGCAGTGCGGTTGGCGCCGGAACAACGGGAAGAACTCCAGCGTCTGATTCGGGTTGGGAAACGCCCGGCCCGAGTCACCGCCAGGGCCCGGATTCTCCTCAAGAGCGACGACGGTTGGCCGGCGCCCCAAGTGGCTGAAGCCCTGGATGTGGCCCTGGGCACCGTGTACCGGGTCAAGCAGCGCTTTACCGAAGAAGGGTTGGCGGGGGTTCTGAAGGACCGTCCCCAGGCCAACCGGCGCCGGAAGCTGGACGACCGGGGCGAGGCCCACCTGATCGCCCTGGCCTGCAGCCCGCCGCCGGCAGGGCATGACCACTGGACCCTGCGCCTGCTGGCTGACAAGGTGGTGGAGTTGAAGTTGGCATCCTCCATGTCCGGTCACGTCCCGTCAAGTGGTGTAAGAGTACGTCATCCTGTTGATCGCGGTCTATGCCACTGCCTTCGCTAGATCCGCCTCGGGTAGAGCTTCGTCGATGCTGTAGACCGCGGGTGTCGTGTATAGACGGCCGACGGCCCATTCGTCGTGCTGTTCAGCGAGGACGGCGCCAACCAGGCGACGCACGGCTGGTCGGTTAGGGAAGATGCCCACGACATCGGTGCGACGCCGTATCTCCTTGTTGAGGCGCTCCAGGGGGTTGTTGGACCAGATCTTCTTCCAGTGGGGGACAGGGAAGCTGGAGAAGGCCAGGACGTCCGCACCAGCCTCGTCCAGTAGAGAGGCCACCTGAGGGAACGGGTCCTGTAGCTGGGCGATCACCCGCTCGAGCTGTGCGTGGACCTCCTGAGGGGACGGCTGCTGGTAGATGGTGCGGACCATGTTGGCCACCCAGGGCTGAGCGCGCCTGGGGACCCGAGTGAGCAGGTTGGTCATGAAGTGGGTGCGGCACCGTTGCCAGCTGGCCCCACCGAAGACAGTCGCGATGGCATCCCTGAGTCCCTGATGCGCATCCGATACCACCAGATCCACCCCGCTCAGACCCCTGGCGGACAGTGAGCGCAGAAAGGCCAGCCAGAAGGCGCCGTCTTCGCTGGTACCCACGTCCATCCCAATGATCTCCCGCTTGCCCTCGCCATTGACCGCCGTTGCCACCACCACGCTGACGTTGACGATCCTGCCGTCCTCTCTGACCTTCTGGGTTAGTCCGTCCAGCCACAGGTAGGGATATGGTCCGCCGTCCAGCGGACGGCCCAGGAAGCCATCCACCACCACGTCCAGCTCCTGACAGATACGCGACACCTGGCTCTTGGAGATACCCTCGCACCCCAGGGCCTTGACCAGGTCGTCCACCCGCCTTGTCGATACACCTTCCACATAGGCCTGCTGGATCACCGCCAGCAGAGCTCGCTCGCTGCGACGCCGTGGCTCCAGCAGGCTCGGGAAGTAGCTCCCCTCTCGAAGCTTCGGGATGTGCAGCTCCATAGTCCCTACCCGGGTATCCCACGCCCGGGACCGATACCCGTTGCGCTGGGTCACCCGCTCAGGGCTGCGTTCTCCATACTCAGCACCGATCCTCGCAGACACCTCCGCATCCATGATCCCCTCTACCAGCACTCTCAGAGCCTCCCGTAGGAAGTCCACGTCACCGTCCATTCCCCCCTTGCGCAACAACTCCAGCAGGTCCATCCTTTCCTTGACCACCGTTGTCCTCCTTTCTCGAGCTTCTGTTTTGCCCGCTAAGGATGACGCGGTGGTCTCTCTTACTCCAGACCCCCTCCTCTTCTTACACCACTTCCTGGGACTCTACTCCATGTCCCACGAAGGGGTGCGCAAGCGTCTCAAAAAAACGCTCTCAAGCCCTGGCAGAAGAAGGAATGGTGCATTCCCAAGGTGAGCGCGGAGTTCGTGGCCAACATGGAGGACCTGCTGGACCTCTACGCCGAACCCTATGACCCCCGACGGCCGGTGGTCTGCTTCGACGAGACCTCGACCCAGTTGTTGGCTGATACGCGGCCATCTCTGCCGTCCCGGCCCGGAATTCCGCTGCGGCAGGACTACGAGTACCGGAGGGAGGGCGTCCGCAACCTGTTCCTGACCTGTGAGCCGCTGGCGGGCTGGCGTCACGTGGCGGTGACCCGGCGGCGCACCATGGAAGCCTTCGCCCATCAGATGCGTTGGCTGGTGGACGAAGCTTATCCGGATACACCGGTGGTGCGGGTGGTCATGGACAACCTGAACACGCACCGTCCGGCATCCCTGTACGAGACGTTCCCGGCGGCAGAGGCCCGGCGAATTGCCAAGCGGCTGGAGTTCCACTACACCCCCAAGCACGGAAGTTGGTTGAACATGGCGGAAATCGAGTTCAGCGTACTATCCCGTTCCTGTTTGAAGCAGCGACTACCCCGCGAGGAGGCGCTCCGGCGGTAAGTCCAGGCTCTGGTTAAGCCCAAATCCACCGAGGGGATGACTATGCAGCAGCGGAACTGGCGATAGGGGCAAGGGAGGGCGATGGTCCGGGCACGATTTGGGGTAGAGGGGGGCCGGTGTCTGTCTTCAGTTGCCGCGGGGAGACTTTGTGACCGTCTGCGAATGTTGGTCAGGGCGAGATAGCGGGGAGAGGGCGCAGCAAGAGGCACTCGCAGACCGGACTGGCGCGAGTTCGCGGGGACGTTCGGTTGGCCGGATGGCGGCCGGTTGCCGCGGCCGTCAGGCAGGGAGTGGCAGGGCGCGCAATCGGGCCAGGGCACGATCGAACTGGCTTCCCAAGGCCAGCGCTGTGGCAGATGCAGTGTGAGGCGGCGCGCCGAGCGGGTGAGCCGTCCGGCCAGGGAGAAGAACCGCCGCCGGAGGGTCTTGGTGGTCACCACCTGCTCGCCCAGACCGATGCGCGCTGTGGCGAGGTTGTGGGCCATCACCTGTACCGCCAGCCAGGCGGCGTTGGCGGCGAAGCGGCCCGAGGGGAGATGGTTCAACCCCACACCGTGCTTGAGGTCTCGGATGGCATTCTCGATCTCGGCGTGGCGGCGATGGTCGGCCTCCAGTTCGAGCATCTCCCCGTCCCGGTCGGTGATGAAGCCGTGATAGCTGTAGGAGGCGAAGAGGGCCAGCTGGGAACCCGGGCGTGGGCTTCACACGCCGGACGATGAGCCGCACCGGTGCGGCGTCAGGTTCACTCTGGAAGGGAGTGCAGGTGGTCTCGGCCACATCGGCGGCGCCGTCCATCCAGTAGGGAATGGGAGTCCAGGCATCCTCTGGTACGATGAGTTCCCGGCGGCAGAGGCCCGGCGAACCCGCTGTCGGCCCGTAGCGTGAGTCGTCCGTTGGCCCCGGCGTAGCGCACCCGTCCCACCGTCTCCCGCAGGAAGTGGGCGGCGCCGCGGGCGGTGTTGGCCCGGCCCTCGCGCAGCCGGGACATCAGCACGTCGCCGGTGCCGGCGGCGATGGCCAGCAGCGGGTGGTAGCCCCGCTTGCCGGTATAGCCGTGGTGGCGGGCGCCCTCCTTGGCCACACCCCCAAGCACGGAAGTTGGTTGAACATGGCGGAAATCGAGTTCAGCGTACTATCCCGTTCCTGTTTGAAGCAGCGACTAGGGTGGCCCGCGAGGAGGCGCTCCGGCATTGGTAAGTCCAGGCGGTGATCGTCAAAGACGATACGGATACGGTCGGGGTGGTTGCGTGGTAGCATCTATTGGGGTGCTCCTTCCCTGGGACTGTTTTGCTGTTACAAAACCATTATCCCAGATTCAGAGGAGCACCTTCTGGCCACTTCAGGATGGCTCTGGTTAAGGAACGCAACGCCGCCCAAGCCACCATCCACTGGAGGTTCAATACCTAGGATGCCCGAACCAAACTCCACCGCCTTTACCCTTCTGATTTCACGGTTGACTGAGTACTAGGGTGTGCCCCAACCCGGCAGTATGCCCAAACTCGTGCATGATCACTTGCGGAAGATAGTAGAAATCATCAGGACTCCTTCTGACTTCCGCTATACCATTTGTCCACTGCTTGTAGTCGCCATCTCCTGGAAACCTCGGCGGGGACTCAATCCAGAACTGCTGATGTTCAAGTTCGGGATATTCACCGCCGCCATAGACGCACGCGATAGAGCCTTTGCATTTGTCGTTCAAGCTGAGTTATGAATTCAGTCTTATTAGGCCCAACTTTTTCCGACCTAATAAGACTGAATTGCGAACTTTTCGGTGGGAGGTCCTGATGTGAGGGCTCGCTCAGCATACTCACGGCTTAGCAAGAGTCAAGCTCTACGCCCGAAGAATCGATGATCCAGTCCTTCTTCCACAAGCCCGGTAGGCAACCGGAGAAACTGGTACCACGGATGTCCACGAGGCGCAGTTTGTCAAGCTCGCCCAACTCCGAGGGAATCGGCCCTGTCAGTCCGTTCCCAAGCCGTAGCTCCTTTAGATTCACCAACCGCCCCAACTCCGGGAGGATTGGACCTGTCAGTCCGTTCCCAAGCACCAGCCTCTCCAGATTCACCAACCGCCCCAACTCCGGGGGGATTGGACCTGTCAGTCCGTTCCCAAGCACCAGCCTCTCCAGATTCACCAACTGTCCCAGCGCCGAGGGGATGTCACCCGTCAAGTAGGGAGAATCGAGGACGAGCGTGTCCAGACCAGTGAGGCCCGCCAACTCGGCCGGGACTTGGCCGCTCAGAGCCTGCCAACCAGGCTTCAATATGCGGACCCGGTCAGGCAGCCCCACAGGCCGCGGCGTGGGGGGAGTTTCGCCAACACTGTAGGCTACCGCACGACGCCCCGGCTCGACGGTCGAAACCCCATCCCACTGGGTGATGGGAAGGTCGGCGTTCCAGTTCAGAACGGACTCGGCCGCCAGGGTTCCATCGTCGCCGACCAAGATGCCACGGACGGAGAGGAGGACCACGCAATCGCCCACGAGCCCCGGGTTGACCTCGGGATTGGGAACAACGACGCCGTTGCTGCACAGTTCCTCCGGCGCGGGGGAAGGGGGAGGCGAATCTACGCCGCCGGGAGGCGGAAGGCCCACCGCCGTCAGTCCCGCACCGTTCCACAGGACAACCACTTCGTCGTCTGCCGCTCTTATGGAGGGACCATCACGCCAGTCCGAGGGATCGTCATCCCACTCCAACTGGTATTGCCACCGAACAGCCAGCGTTTTCGGATGCAGCGCCGAGATCGTGCCGTAGTCGTTTACGTAGAGGACTCCTCCGCCTTTCCTCACCTGGGGCGCGGCTCCGTCCACGCCGTCCTTCCCCTCGCGACTCCACAACTCTTCTCCCGTGCGAGCGTTTACAACCCTTCCCGTGTTACCGGATGTCAGGTAAACCAAGTCCCCCAAGCGGGTCACGTAATCATATTCCTCCATCTCTTCACACCAGAGGGTTTTGCCGTTGGACATATCCACCACGCAGAACTCGTCGATCGGATAGATCACCGGATAACAGATGCCTTCATGGTCTGGGGAACAGGAATGTATCTGCTTGGATTGGACGATGACAACGCCATCACCCTCACTCTTGGGCCACAAACTTCGGCCCATTTGATGGTGAGTCCAGAGCGTCCTACCGGTCTTGGCGTCCAAGCCGTGTAGGTGATCGAGGGGGCGTCTGACTAAGACGATATCATCCGCTGCCCCTAATACTTCGACGCTGGAGTGCATCTGCCGCCACAGCGCTTTCCCGGTGGTCATGTCCAGGGCGGTCACCCCGGGGCCATCTTCATAGATGACGCCGTCCGATGCGTGGTTCGTCACCCCCGTTACATGGGCCTCCCACAGCAGTCGGCCCGTCTCGGCGTCCAAGGCGAAGTACGGCTCCGATTGAACGACCAGTGCGCCCTCCGAGAAAAAACTCCTTCTAGGCCAGCGGTCAGGCTCCGGCCGGTACTGCCAGATCTCATTCCCGCTCCGGGCATCTAGGGCGAATACCTCGGTCCCATAGACCGGGGATCTGACGGTGTAACCGTTGACGTCCTTTGTCAAAATCTGGTCGAGTTCTCTGGGTTGCAAGAGGTACACCACGCCGTCGGATAGGCGATAGTGCCACTCCTGGCCGCTCTCGTTGGCCCGCCGCCAGAGAACCTGGCCAGTCTTGGCGTCCAGCGCGTGTAACTCGCTCCTCCGGATGCCCACAACAACGACGCCGTTGTCAATGGACACCAGGTACGAAGAGCCCGGGTATTCCACCTGGCGCAGCGGGTACTCCCAGAGCAACGCTGGCACCGGAGGTTCCGAACAGCCGGAGGCTATGAGCAGCAAGAAAGTCCCGACAAATGAAATAGTAAGCCAAGAGCGTGTTGGCTGCCTCATACGCCTGTCCTCAGCGAACTCCCGTACAATGTTCCTTCAGCCTTAACAACTACAGCCCCCTCGGGAATCCCGAGCCTTTCCATTATGTGGAGAACATCGTCAATTTGATCCGCATCGAACAGTCCGATGCGGATGCGGTTTTCGATCTCTCGCACCGATGCCCTGGCTGGGGGTATGCCGCTCTCGATCAAAGC
>CBDEGW010000004.1:0-1126897 GCA_965237935.1 Dehalococcoidia bacterium
AGCGATAGACTAGGACCTTGACGCTTCCCTTCGGTCGTCCGCCATTCAGGACAACGCGGGCAATCTCTTCCGGTGTAGCGTCGATCCTGGGAGGGTATCCCTTTCCTATCGGGCGGCCCCGTTCCTTCTTCTCGGCCATGTAGTCGCTCATATCGCCATCTCCTTGAGCCGCGCTATCAGATGCTCTTGAGGCCGGTCACCTTTGACGGAGTTGCAGGCCCCGCAGAGCAACTGCAGGTTGTCCAAGTGGTCCGTCCCGCCTCTGCTCTGAGGCACAAAGTGGTCAACGGTGAAGTTGCGAAAGGGGAACATGACCTTGCAACCATTGCATAATCCCTCCTGCTGCCCAAAGAGCACGTGCTTATTCTGGCGGTAGTTCTTGGGGGCTTCAATGTCCGTGCGCCGGGGGATGTCGGTACGGACGGTCACATAGCCATGATGAAAGAGGCTACCCATTGCCTGCTGGAGTCTCATATTCACCAGTTCAACAGCCTTGGGTGATATGTCTATGCCAACCCACCTACGGCTGAGTCTGTCAGCAGCAACACAGGCAGTGGCGCATCCACAGAATGGGTCAAGTACGATGTCACCTTCATTGGAAGACGCCTTGATGATGCGCTCTAGGAGTGCAAGTGGCTTCTGCGTCGGGTAGCCGACTCGCTCCTTAGCAAAACCGGCAATTATCGAGATGTCCCATACGTCCCGCTGTGGCAGCCCTTTTGTAGGTTGATCCACGACGATTTTTCGTGTCTTGGTAACGAGGTCCAGTACCTGTGTCTTACCCTTGAATCGCTTGATGTAGCTCGCGCTCGGCGGTTCATAAGACACGTTGAAGGTCGTATTAGTTCCGCGTGCATAGAACAAGAGTACGTCGTGCATTGTCTGAAAGTATGAGCTCTTTGACGGCCAGCGGCGGTACGACCAAACAATCTCATTCCTAAAGTTCACCTGACCAAACACCGCGTCCATGAGTTGCTTGAGATAGTGGGATGCCGTTGGGTCGCAGTGGAGGTAGATGCTGCCGGTGTCCTTGAGGACGCGGCGCATCTCTAGCATGCGGACGGCCATCATAGTGAGGTACGACTGCATCCCCTTGCCGTGTGTGAGACTGGCGGAGTGCAGAAGGTTCGCTATGGCAGGCTGCTCATCGGCTATGAGCCCCATCCAGGCCACGTCAAGGTCGGAGAGGGTCCAAGTGTCCTTGAAGGCCGCGCCCGCCGCCTTGCTGCCAATCGGAGCTTCATAATCACGATTGGAGTTGAAGGGCGGGTCTAGGTAAATCAGGTCGATGGACTCGCTATTCAAACCCCGGAGGATATCGAGGTTGTCACCCGTCCATATCGTCTTGTCGGTAAAATTCGGCGCGGTCATCAGGCTATCAACCCCGCGTAGGTCATACGCTTCCCGTCTGCGCCCTGCGCCATGATGCGCATCTGCTCGGTGGTGTCCAGCGGGCGGCTGTTGTGACGGCCCTCGAACTCGGCTACGTATCGAGGCAGGTGCTTCACGCTCATCTGGTGGTACACGCCGACGTAGCCCCGCTTGAGCATGGCCCAATGACTCTCTATGCCGTTGGTGTGGGCCATCCCGTGGACGTACTCCCTGGCCGAATGTTTGACGGCCTCGTGTGGGCGATTCAGTCCGCGATAGGCTGCCGCCTCGTCGGTGTAGACCTGGGCCGTTGCTTCCGTCCTGGACTCCACGAAACCTTGAAGTGTGGACGCATCGGTGGACGCTATGGCGGCAGTGGCAACCTGCCCCGTCTCCCTGTCCTTCATCCCCACCACGGCGGCTTTGCCAACCGCGCCCCGTCCGGCGTGGAGTTTCTTGCTCTCGTGCTTGTTGCGTTCCTTGCCCCCGATGTACGTCTCGTCCACCTCAACCGGGCCAGCGAACTTGTCCGCCTCAGCAGTCCACATTCCCCGTATCCGGTGCGCCATGTACCACGCCGAACTTTGGGCTATGCCAAGGTCTCGGTGTAGTTTCATGCTCGATACTCCCTTGAGATTCGTCGCGTACAGGAAGAAGGCGATAGCCCACTTGCTCAGGGGCAGGTTGGAACTGTGCAGTAGTGTTCCCGTCTTTACGGAGAAGGACTTGCGGCATTCCTTCTCCCGGCAGCGGAATGGCTGGGGCTTACGGCTGGCAACCGTGGCGACATTCAGGCTTCCGCAGAAGGGGCAGGCTACACCAACAGGCCAGCGTTGCTCGACAAACCAGGCCTCCGCCTTTTCCTCTGTGTCGAACTTCTGGACCGCATCTATGAGGGTGATTCCCTTGCGGTAGGACTTGCCGGGGCCGCTCATGCTCATTCGTCGCGCCTCACTTACTTTATGAGACTATTTTAGCCGATAGACGGCGGCATGTCAATAGTCTATAGAAGGAGGCGGTATCTGGTTTTGAAAACAGGAGGCCAGGATTGGAGCCGGTCTTATCGTCTATCTTCGGAGGAAGAGTACAACAGGTGGATCGATGCTCGCGAGGACAGATTACGCTAGTTATGCTGGGTGTTCTTGGCTTCTCGTCAGAAACCAAAGGTCAGCAGTCTCATCATCGTACGTGAACCAGACGATTAATGGCGGATTACCCGTATATTTGGCTGCGCGCAGTTCCCGGCCTTGAGAGTCTCGTGACACGACTGGGAACTCCTCAGGTATTCTTGCAATTGCAAACGTCACGCCAAGTAACAGATCATCGAGGTTTTCTATGTCGGGTTCAATTAGCCGTGCCGAGGACTCATAGGATGGCTGGTGGCGAAGGTCACGATAACCTTGAGCACGGCCATTACTCAAAAGACCAGCCATGCCTTTCCGCTAGCGCTTGGCCCCCCGTAACCTCTGATTGGGTAAGGGATTCATTGGACACATGGATGGTTTCATACGGAATTGTAGTAGTTGCGCCGGTGACCAAGCATTCCGCTCTAGCGGCCCGCCATCCCAGGAATCGGTGGGACAAGTTACTTACCGACTCCGCGTCTTCGTTTTCTAGAGCTTCGATCACCTCATCTACTATCCCGCGCTCGCTCGGTGAGAATCTCCCAAGGTCGGGAGAACGCTGGGCCAATACTCGCTGTTGGGAACCATCGCGAAGAATCTTAATCTCGCTATCAATCAACATGTCATCCCGGATGGGAAGCCACCGCCTCGGCCCCGGCCCATATTCCAGCGCAGCGTATTCTGCGCCAGTGATTGGAACCCCTAGTTGATCGTAGGCAATAAAGTCCGAGAAGAAAAGGATTTTATTGAGTTTGGTTGCACCGAAAAACGGATGCTCCTGACACCGCTCGGCGATATACAGTACCAGTTCGCGGAACTTTCCTTCGTCAAACTGCCTGCCCATTAGACCCCCCCTTCACCAAATGCGGGTCGAAGTCCCACTGTGGCCTCTGAGTCATCTTATCACAGTGACGCTTCCTGTATCAATGGCTTGCGGGCGTTGCACGAAAAGCTAGCCGCCCTCCACGAGGCGTTAGAGGACCGTAAACATATGGAATCCTGCTTAACAGAGGCTGGCTTACACGACCTTATACCGGCTGGCCCTCGATACTGAACGGGTCTATGAAGCTCATATCGCCCTCGGCTAAAATTCACTATAGTTCCCATTATTAAGACAGCACGAGGGCTAAATTAAGAGAGTCTCCCACCCCTGCGCTAGGTTTCACCAAGCCCGATGGCAGCCCTGCTTCTTCAGCTGCTGCTCCCCTTTCTTCCTGGCCATGTTGGTACACCTCTGCTGGGGTCCGGTAGCCCAAAGCCTGGTGAGGCCTCTGCCGGTTGTAGAACTCCAGGTAGGCATTGATCCCAGTTCGGGCCTCGGCGACGGTCTGGTAAGCTTTCAGATACACCTCCTCGTACTTGATGCTCCGCCACAGCCGCTCCACGAAGATGTTGTCCAGGTATCTACCCTTACCATCCATGCTGACCTGGACCCTCTGCTCCTGCAACGTCTGGGTAAAGGCCTCACTGGTGAACTGACTCCCTTGGTCGGTGTTGAATATCTCCGGTCGTCCCTTACCCAGGGCTTCCTCCAACGCCGCCACGCAGAAGCTGGTGTCCATGGTGTTGGAGAGCTTCCAGGCCAGCACGTGCCGGCTGTGCCAGTCCATGATGGCCACCAGGTACAGGAAGCCCTTCGCCATGGGGATGTAGGTGATGTCCGCGGCCCAGACCTGGTCGACCCGATTAACCTCCACTCCCTTCAGCAGATAGGGAAAGATCCGGTGTCCCGGCGCTGGTTTGCTGGTGTTGGGACGCCGGTAGATCGCTTCCAGACCCATCAACCGCATCAGCCTTCGAACCCTTTTTCGGCTCACCAGATAGCCCTGTTGCAGCAGCCAGGCCTTCATCTTCCTGGAGCCGTAGAAGGGGGTCTTCAAATACTGACGGTCCATCAGGGCCATCAACTCCAGGTCTTCTGCCCTGGTCGGTACCGGCCGGTAGTACACCGAGGCCCGGCTGACGTCCAGCAGGATACATTGACGCACCAAAGACAGCTGCTGGTGGTCTCGGTCTATCATGGCTCGCCGTATGCTGCGACTCATAGACCGGACCTTTCCGACAAAAAATCGCGTTCCACCTTCAGCTGGCCGATGTGCCGGTAGAGGTGGTTAATCTGAGCTTCCTTGGCTTTCTCCTGGGATTTCTGATTGGTGGCAAATAGCTCCGGGGCTCCTTCCACCAGGGCCCTTTTCCAGGCGTGAATCTGACTGGGATGGACCTCAAATCGGCTGGCCAGCTGGGCGATGGTCTCTTCCCCCGCAAGGGCGGCCAGGGCCACCTTGGCCTTGAACGCCGGACTGTGCTTATTCCTCGTCTGCTTCATGTCCTGCTCCTCCACGTCGGTTAGTTGCCGGTTATTTTAGGAGCTGGACTCTCTCTTAGCCAGTTGTCTAGTTTTTGGGTACCACCTCACTTCTGCTGGCCCTGGAACGTAAACGCACCGAGGCAGCCGAACGCGGTTCTGTTCTGGGTAGATTATTCGGGTCCGTAGCCAGGGTTCTTCGCCTATCGCCAGATAGGGACGGGATTTCAGAGCCTCCTGGGCCTGGCCCCAAGCCCACAACTTCCCTATGGCCCAGACTTGCCGCCGCCTTGGCGGTGATGCTTGTCATTGTGTTGGGTGGCGGTGGAGTGGTTATCGCCTCCGATGGCGCTCTGCCGGGTGACCTTCTCTACCCCGTAAAGCGCACCACCGAGAGCGTACGGCTGGCCTTGACCTTTTCCGATACCGCCAAGGCGGAACTTCACCTCGACTTTGCCGAACGCCGGGTGGAGGAGCTTACCGAGGCAGCCCTGAAGGGCGAGCCAGAGCTGGTTGCCGCCTGGCCAGAGAAAATCGCCTCTCACCTGGAGTCGGCCCGGCTAGCCGTTGAGGGGAAGGGGCCATCCGGGGCTTTAACCGACCTGTCGGCTCGCATAGAGCAGAGCGCCATCAGCCAGCTTGCTGTACTGGAGGTGGTCCTGGAAACGGTCCCGGAAGAGTCCCGAGCTGTTGTTGAGGGCGCCTTCAGCAAGGCGGGCGATGGATACGGTGCCGCCATCGATACTCTGGCAGCCCCGCCGTCGGAGCCCCTGCTGGTGGCCAGGTTGGGCACCATCCAGGTTCGGGTCACCGACCCTCCGGCCCCGGACGTAGATCAGGTGCTTATCCAGGTACGCAACATCCAGGTGCATAAAGCCGCCGGCGCCGATAGCCAATGGATCACCATATCGGCTGCTCCCCTGACATTCGACCTTCTTAGGGTAGAGGAGATAGAGAAATTCCTGGGGACCCGAATGGTGGACGAGGGCACTTATACCCAGGTCCGTCTGGACATCGATAGTGTCACCGTTGTAGTCGGGGATGAGACCCATAACGTGGACTTGCCCAGCGGCAGATTAAAGCTGGTTAGACCCTTCAAGGTCAAGGAGGGTGAGACCACCCTGCTGCTGCTAGACTTCAATGGACTGGAGTCCCTCAACGTTACAGGCGACGGGCGATACATGCTCCGGCCCGTGGTCAAAGTCCTGGTCCCCACCGCTACGCAGGAAGCCAGGGAAGAGATCGCGCGGAAGCGAGGAAGGGGTCCGGATAGGGCGCAGCCGGAGGCCCGCGATGAGGCCCCAGGCTCTGCGGAAGCACCCGGCCGGGAAGGAGAAGGCTTGGGTAGGGAAGGTGAGCAGCCTGGACCTGGCTCACGGGATGGCCTAGAGCAGAGGGGGATCAAGGTAGAAATCGAGGGCCCCATAAATGACTTTGGGGAGAACAAGTGGGTAGTCCTGGGCCTAGACATCTTGCTGGACGCCCATACGGAAGTGAAAGGCGTACCGGGAGTTGGGCTTAAGGCCAGGGTTGAAGCCATCCTTAAGCCCAACGGGGACATCCTGGCCACCGAGATCAAAGTAAAGGAAGAGGAAGAGAGAGTAGAAGTAAAAATTGAGGGCACCATCGACTCCTTCGACAGGAATAAATGGGTAATAGCGGGTCAGACGGTGCTGGTGGACGGCCAAACGGAGATAAAGGGCGCGCCGGAGGTGGGGCTCGAGGCCAAAGCCGAGGCCGTGCTTCTGTCCAATGGGGACCTGCTGGCCACCGAGATCAGGGTAAGGAGTAAGGACAGGGGGCATGATGAGATTGAGGTGGAAATTGTGGGAGTCGTCCGGGCCATTGGCGCTACCCAGTGGATCATCGCGGGGCAAGAGGTAAAGGTGGACAGCCAGACGGAGATAAAGGGCAGCCCAGAGGTTGGGAGGATGGCCAAAGCCGAGGCCATTCTGCAGCCCAATGGAGACCTGCTGGCCACTGAGATCACGGCGAGGGGCAAGGACAGGGGTGATGATGAGGTTGAGGTGGAGATTGTGGGCATCGTTGAGTCCATTGGCGCCGCCCAGTGGGTAATAGCGGGTCGGACGGTGTTGGTGGACGACCATACGGAGATAGAGGGCAGCCCAGAGGTTGGGAAGATGGCCAAAGCCGAGGCCATTCTGCAGTCCAACGGAGACCTGTTGGCCACCGAGATCACAGCGAGAGGTGAGGACCGGGGTGAAGAGAGGCCAGAGGTAGAGATTCTAGGCATCGTTGAGTCCATTGGGGCGGCCCAGTGGATAATAGCGGGTCGGACGGTGTTGGTGGACGGCCATACGGAGATAGAGGGCAGCCTAGAGGTTGGGAAGATGGCCAAAGCCAAGGCCATCCTGAAGTCCAATGGGGACCTGCTGGCCACCAAGATCACGGCAAGGGGCAGGGATAGGGATGATGATGAGGTTGAGGTGGAGATCGTGGGCATCGTTGAGTCTATTGGAACGACTCAATGGGTAATAGCGGGTCGGACGGTGTTGGTGGACGGCCATACGGAGATAGAGGGCAGCCCAGAGGTTGGGAAGATGGCCAAAGCCAAGGCCATCCTGAAGTCCAATGGGGACCTGCTGGCCACCAAGATCACGGCAAGGGGCAGGGATAGGGATGATGATGAGGTTGAGGTGGAGATCGTGGGCATCGTTGAGTCTATTGGAACGACTCAATGGGTAATAGCGGGTCGGACGGTGTTGGTGGACAGCCATACGGAGATAGAGGGCAGCCCAGAGGTTGGGAAGATGGCCAAAGCTGAGGCCATCCTGCAGTCCAATGGGGACCTGCTGGCCACCAAGATCACGGCAAGGGGCAGGGATAGGGATGATGATGAGGTTGAGGTGGAGATCGTGGGCATCGTTGAGTCTATTGGAACGACTCAATGGGTAATAGCGGGTCGGACGGTGTTGGTGGACGGCCATACGGAGATAGAGGGCAGCCCAGAGGTTGGGAAGATGGCCAAAGCTGAGGCCATCCTGCAGTCCAATGGGGACCTGCTGGCCACCAAGATCACGGCAAGGGGCAGGGATAGGGATGATGATGAGGTTGAAGTGGAGATCGTGGGCGTCGTTGAGTCCATAGGGTCGACCCACTGGGTTATCGGTGGACATACGGTGCTGGTGGATAGCCATACGGAGATAAACCCGAATCCACCGAAGGACACCGATGGACGGCGTGAGGACAGCGGAAGGGGGTGGGTGAGGGAGCTACAGGGGAGATGGCCTGGGGTCTTGGGGTAGATGGGAGGCCGGCGGACGGTCTTCAGTCGCCGCACAGGGCCCCTAAGGCCCTATGCGGGAGTTGCGATGCGCGGGATGGCGAGAGGATACGCAGCAGGGGACTCTCGCGACCGGGGTGGCGCGAGATTGCGGGGACGTTGGGTCAGTTGCAGGCTGGCCGTCAGGCCGGGAACGGAATGGCTTGCAGCCGGGCCAAGGCGCGACTGAACTGGGTTTCCCAAGGCCAGCGCCGGGGGAGATGCAAAGTGAGGCGGCGCGCCGAGCGGGTGATCCGTCCCACCAGAGCGAAGACCCGCCGCCTGAGGGTCTTGGTGATCACGGTCCGCTCGCCCAGACCAATCCGCGCCGTCCAGCGGGCCAGGTTATGCGCCATCACCTGGACCGCCAGCCAGGCGCCGTTGGCGGCGAAGCGCGCCGACGGCATGTGGTTCAGCCCGACGCCGTACTTGAGGTCGCGTATGGCGTTCTCGACCTCGGCGTGGCGGCGATGATCGGCCTCCAGTTCCAGCGTCTCCCCATCGCGGTCGGTGATGAAGGCGTGATAGCTGTATCTGGCGAAGAGGGCGAGCTGGGAACCGGGCGTCGGCTTCACCCGCCGGACAATGAGCCGCACCGGCGCGGCGTCCGGCTTGGTCTGGAACGGGGTGTAAGTCGTCTCGGCGACATCGGCGGCACCGTCCATCCAGTAGGGAATGGGAGTCCAGTCCTCCTCTGGTATCGCCTCGATCAGGTCCCGCAGGCTGGCGCGCTGGCGGATGGTGATAGAGAAGCGGACATCCATTTCCCGGCAGGCGGCAACGACAGTGTGGGCGTAGAAGCCGCTGTCGGCCCGCACCGTGAGTTGTCCCCTGGCCCCGCCGTAGCGCACCCGCCCCACCGTCTCACGCAGGAAGTGGGCGGCGCCACGGGCGGTGTTGGCCCGGCCCTCGCGCAGCCGGGACATCAGCACTTCGCCGGTGCCGGCGGCAATGGCCAGCAGTGGGTGATAGCCGCGGGCGCCGGTATAGCCGTGGTGGCGCGCTCCCTCCTTGGCCAGTCCATAGGTCTCGCAGATGGTCGAGTCCAGGTCGATGGTCAGGGGCGAGTCGCCGGGTCCGGCCCCAGCGGCCCAGGCCCGGGCCAACAACTGGCGGCTCACGCGGTCGAGTTGACGGACATGCCCCCACCGGAAGCTGCGCAGGAAGGTCCCCAGGGTGGATGGCGCCTTGACCACGCAGCCTAGAACACCGACCGTCCCACCAGCGCGCAGCGCATCGGCGTCGTCGATGCAGTCGCCGCCTGCCAGCGCGGAAGCGACCAGCGTCAGCATCTTGTCCCCAGTGTTCGCCCGTCCCGGCGCTCCGCCGAGGTCAAGGTGATGGTCGACGAGTTCCCGCAGGCCCAGGTGCCGGGCTAGGGTGGCCGGCAGGAGCAGGCCGGCATTGGCCACCAGGCGATGGTCGTCAAAGAGGATGCGGATACGGTCGGGTTTGTTCTGTGGCAGCATCTATTGGGTGCTCCTTGTTTCCGGGCGGGTTTCTGTTCCAAAACCATTATCCCAGATTCAGAGGAGCACCCTCTGCCTTCTTCAAGGGCTGTCCCCAAGGACGTCCTTCGGTGGATTCGGGATAAAGGGTAGCCCAGAGGTGGGAAAGATGGCCAGGGCCAAGGCTATCGTTAAGTCCAATGGAGACCGCCTGGCCACCGAGATCAGGGCAAGGGACGAGCATGACGATGAAGAGGCCGAGGTAGTGATCCAGGGCATCGTTGAATCCATTGGGGATACTCGGTGGGTTATCGGTGGACATACGGTGCTGGTGGATAGCCATACAGAGATAAAAGGTAGCCCAGAGGTTGGAAAGATCGCCAGGGCTAAAGCTGTCCCTCAGTCCAATGGAGACTTCCTGGCCACCGAGATTAGGGCAAGGGAAGATGACGATGATGGGGAGGAGCGAGTGGAGGTCGAAGGCATCATCAAGTCTATCGCGACTACACAGTGGGTCATCGGCGGGCACACGGTGCTGGTGAATAGGCGAACGGAGATAATAGGCGAACCAGAGGTCGGCCTTAAAGCCAGGGCGAGAGGCGTTCTCCTGCCTGGTGGAGACGTGCTGGCCATCGAGATCAGGATAGGAGATGAGGACCGAGACGACTCACGGGAAGTCGAACTTCCCGATGAGCGCGATGATCGGGGAGACGGGAATGGCAGGGAGGATGAGGAAGATGAAGAGTAGGGACCGACGGAGTTTGAGGTGGAGGGGACCATTGATTACTTCGGCGATACCCAGTGGGTGATAGGTGGCCATACGGTGTTGGTGGATGGGCAGACGGAGATAGAGGGGACGCCGGAGGAGGGACTACAGGCTGATGCTGATGGCATAGTGCTGCTCAACGGGGACCTGCTGGCGCAGAAGATAGAGGTGGAGGAGGCTGAAGAGGGAGAGGAGCCTCCGGATGGAGGGGGGCCGCCAGAACCCGGGGTCACAAAGCTTCTGCTGACTCCCTCTGAAGTTGAGGTCTTCACAGGGGACTCTTTCAGCGTGATCATAAAGGTTACGGGAGTTGACACTCCCGGCCTTGCCGCCTACGACATAGGGATTACCTTTAATCCCTCGGTAATACAGATCGATAGCGTCGTAGGCGTGAACGCCGACTTCGGCGAACCCCTGGCAGTCAACATCGATAACACTGCAGGCGAAGTAAACTTCGCGGACGTCATCACTGATCTGGAGGGGCCTACAGGGAGCATAAGCCTGGTCAAGATCAACGGCACAGCAGTTTCGGAGGAGGCTGCCTCAACCTCTCTGGAGTTTTCAAAAACAGACCTCACTAACCCTTTCTTGGACCCTCTGCCCAACCTTGAAAAGATAGAAGGCGAAGTAAGGGTGCTGGTCCAGGGTGAAGATAAAGGAGTAGAGGGTCCCACAGAGGGAGGGGAGCCTCCGGATGGAGAGAACCCTCCTGAAGGGGAGGAGCCGCCGGAATGCGAGGACCCCCTGGACGGAGATGAGCCGCCGGAATGTGAGAACCCTCCTGAAGGGGAGGAGCCACCACACGATGAGGAGCCACGAAGAGTGGCCGATGAAGAGAAGCCTGAGGGGGAGCACCCCCTAGGGAACTAGACCGGAACCGGTAGCGGGAAAGTCGTCTATCTGGATTGATTATATAAAGAGGGTTCGACAGGCGACGGTTGCATGTGCCCCCGCATGCGACTGTTGCCTGTTTTTTATCTCGTGACTATAGTAGGTATCGACTTGACCGTCCTGGGACGGCTTATCTCAGCTTGACACTCCTCTACAGCGGTAGGTATCATCGAGGCGATTCTTCGCCGGGGCCAGTTTACCCCAAGGGCATAGGCCTTGTTTCAATCCGACCTGGATATCGACTCTCTTTGCGCCCTTCGGGCCCAAGGACTCATCGGACACCGGATTCTCTATCATGAGGTGGTGGACTCCACCATGGACGAGGCTAGGAAGGCGGTAGAGGCCGGCGCTCCAGAGGGCACCGTCATTCTAGCCGAGGAGCAGAGGGCTGGGAGAGGTCGCTTCAACCGTAGCTGGGTCTCGCCCAGGGGCCAGAACCTCCTCTTCTCGATCCTCCTTTACCCGTCGCCGCCCCAGCTCAACCAGATGAACATGGCCTCCTCCCTGGCCGTGGCGCGTGCCATTGAGGAAGTAAGCGGACTGCAACCGACCATCAAGTGGCCCAACGACGTCAGGCTTAGCGGGCGGAAGGCGGCTGGAATCCTCATCGAGAGTTCGGTGGAGGGTGAGAAGCTCAGCGCCATCGTGGGCA
The DNA here is from genome assembly GCA_965237935.1 of Dehalococcoidia bacterium. Lineage (GTDB taxonomy): Bacteria > Chloroflexota > Dehalococcoidia > Lucifugimonadales > CBDEGW01 > CBDEGW01. The sequence goes on from CBDEGW010000004.1 coordinate 11,841, forward strand.
TCGGAGTCAACGTAAACTTCGACCCCTCTCAGACCTCGGAGATCGCCTCCATCGCCACCAGCATGTCTGCCGAAGCGGGCAGGAGCTTCCCACGGGGCCCAGTGCTTGAGGCTATTCTCGCGGAGATGGAGCGCCTTTACCTGAAGGTCAGGTCAGGCGAGACGATAGTCGATGAGTGGTCCGTGATAGTAGAGACCCTGGAAAAGCAGGTACAGGTAAGGTGGGGCGACCAGGTCTACGAAGGGATAGCCCAGAGTCTGGACGGCGAAGGAAACCTCCTTTTGCGACTGGAGGACGGCTCAATTCTGAAAGTAACCGCCGGCGAGGTGACCTTACAGGTCTGACATCTTTCGTTCACAGAACATCTGTGAATGCTGGGAGAGCTCATATGCTGGAAAAACTTAGCTTGGATGGCAAGACCATTGTCGTTACCGGCGGAGGCACTGGGCTGGGTCGGGAGATGGCCTTGGCTTGTGCCAGGGCCGGCGCAAACATGGTTCTGGCTGGCAGGAGGACGGGTCCCATCGAAGAGGTGGCAGAGGAGGTACGCAGGCTTGGACAGCGCTCCCTGGCCGTGTCCACCGACGTAAGCGACTCCAGCCAGGTGGAGAACCTGGCCCAGCGCACTCTGGCCGAATTTGGAAAGGTTGACGTTCTCTTTAACAACGCCGGGCATGTGGACAACGTCCGCTCAAGGCCCATATGGGAGATCACCGACGAAGAGTGGATGGCGGGCATCGGTGTGGCCCTATCCGGCGCCTTCTACTGCTCCCGGGCGGTGGCCAAGCAGATGGCGGACAGAGGCCAGGGAAAGATCATCAACGTCTCCTCCGGCTTCGGCGTTAGGGCTGCCAGGGACGGCTATCTCTACACCTGCCCCAAGGGAGGCATTATGCAACTTACCCGCACCCTGGCCTTCAGCCTGGCGCGTTATGGCGTCACCTGCAATGGCATCATTCCTGGTTTCTTTCAGACCCAGGCCACCGAGGAGATTCAGGACTTCCTTCCCAAGGGGGAGTTCGTCCCCATCGGGCGAGTGGGGCGACCGGAAGAGATCGGGCCCGTTGCCGTGTTCCTGGCTTCGGCGGCATCCGATTACATGAACGGCGAGTTCTTCACCACCGATAGCGGCGGTCTGGTCGGAGGCCTGGCGCCCACCGGCTACACGCTGGAGCGCGTGTTGGAGCAGTAAAAGGAGGGGACCATGCCTATCCCCAAGGAATGGGACCTCGCGGGTAAGGTGGCTATCGTCGCCGGCGATGGCATGGGGTGGACGCCCACCTTCGCATCGGCCTTGGCCGAGGCCGGCGCCGACGTTGCCGTAGCGTCCCTGGGTCAGAGCGATATCGAGGAAACTCTTCAGGCCATTCGTGCCTATGGGCGGAGGAGCGTTGGCATACCCTGTGACCTCACCAGCCCCGACCAGGTCCACTCGATGGTTCAGAGAGTGGTGGATGAAATGGGTAAAGTGGACATTCTGGTCAACAACCCTCAGGTGGCGTCAGGGAAGCCCTTCCTTCAGGTCGCGGAAAACGAATGGCAGAGGGCCATGGACGTCAACGTTAAGAGCGTATTCCTATGTTGCCAGGCGGTGGTTCCCCATATGGTGAGCCAGGGCTGGGGCCGCATAATTAACATAACCTCGGACCTATCCGCTAGAGGCCTCTCTAACGCGGCGGTCTTCTGTGCTACTCAAGGAGCGGTACATCAGCTAACCAGCGCCCTGGCTCTGGAGTTGGCCAGCAGCAACATCCGGGTGAGCGCCATCGGCGCAGGCTGGACGAGCACGAAGGAGGTCCCTCAAGAAGAGGCCATGAAGGACCCCATTGTTCGATACATCCCCTTGCGACGACGAGGCCATCCTTCAGACTTTTGCGGCCTGCTGGTCTTTCTGGCCTCGGAGGCCAGCGACAACATCACCGGCCACACCACTTTCATCGATGGCGGCCTTCTGGCCCGGCCTTAGAGAGCTCAGTCAGAGTTGGCCTTTGACCTTGCCCTAAAAGTTGGCCCTACTGATGAAACGGGCTAGGGTGAACAGTACGAACATGGCGATCATGGGAGTGATGTCGAACATGCCTAACCTGGGCACGACTCGCCTTAGGGGGGCCAGGATGGGCTCAGTGATCTGGTAGAGGACCACCACGATGGGGTTATCCGGTGGAAGCTGGAACCATGAGACGAGGGCTCTTCCCAATATGGCGAAGGCCAGCAGATTGATTAGTAAGACTATTAATTCGCCCATGCCGTTACGTCTCCTGCTCGCCAATCAGTCTTCTATGCACCATCATTTTTCATCATCAGGCTCGCTACCAAGAGCCTGGGACTTTTCGTAGGCCGCTATCACGGCGTTCATAAGAGTGGCCCTGAAGCCGCCCGCCTCCAGCGCTAGCAGGGCCTCGGCGGTGGTTCCTCCCGGAGACGTCACCATATCCCTAAGCTCCGCGGGGTGGCGGCCCGACTGTTTCGTTAGCTTGGCGCTTCCCAGGACCGTTTGCAGGACTAACGTCCTGGCCATGTCTCTGGGCATCCCCAGGTACACCCCGGCGTCGATCAGCGCTTCGATGAAGAGGAATACGTAAGCTGGCCCGCTGGCGCTCAGGGCAGTGGCCATATCGATATACTTCTCATCTGATACGTAGATCTCCTCCCCCATGGTTTGGAGAATGCTCCTGGCAGCCTCTCGGTGCTCGTAGTCCACGTCTGGAGAAGCGGTCCACACGCTCATTCCCTGGCTTATCTGCGCCGGCGTGTTGGGCATAACCCTTATGACCGACGTATGCCCCAGCCCCCTCACCAGGGTCTCCATTCGGGCGCCCGCCACGATGGAAAGCACCGTCTGACGAGCACTCAGCCTTCCCTTTAGGTCTCCTGACGCCTCGGACAGGTTCTGGGGCTTGATGGAGAGGATCAGAATGTCGCTGTCCTGGGCTGCTTCTACGTTGCCCTGATAGACATTAACACCGTACTTATCCTTCAGGTAAGCGCGACGCGACTCCACCAGCTCTCCGACGGATACCTCCTGGGGCCTGGTGAGCTTCTTTTCCAGGATGCCCCCGATGATTGCCTCCGCCATCACGCCGCCACCTATGAACGCCAAGCGCATAAAACTACCTCAAGCCGTGCTGCGGTTAATTATATCACCCAAACTAATGCTCAGTCCTGCAAATTCTGACACTTCCCGCCCACCCACCCGTGAAGTGTCTGTGAGGGGCTCCGCCCCTCACCCTCCCCGGGGTTCCAAGGGGCAGAGCCCCTTGGCGGGGGCCCTGGGGGTGCCCCCCCAGAGGAAACCTTCTGGGTGGGAGGGTGGGAAAGAATGCGTCGCTATATAGCGGACAAAGCACTAATATGCAGAAACGAGGCTAAGGGAGCCTCCCATCGCGGGCCAAGAAGATAGCCAGCCTGGTGGCCTCCACCATGCTCTCCGCGTTGGCAACGCCTTTGCCGGCGATGTCGAAGGCTGTACCGTGGTCCACGGATGTCCTGATCATGGGCAGGCCCAGATTAAGGCTGACGCTCTTCTCCAGGCCGTAGACCTTCACGGGGATATGCCCCTGGTCGTGGTACATGGCCAGCACCACATCGTACTTGCCTGCGATGGCTTGGTGGAAGATGGTGTCCGCTGGCACAGGCCCTTCGGCGTCTACTCCCAGCATACGGGCCTCCCGAATGGCGGGCTCTATCTCCCTGGCCTCTTCGTCCCCTATGAGGCCGCCGTCGCTGGCGTGGGGATTGAGGGCAGCAACGCCTATGCGGGGCTGCGGGAAGCCCCACTCCTGGAAAGAGGTGTGGGCCAGCTTCAGTTTCGCCAGGACGTTCTCGGCGGTGACGTAGTCGCAGGCCCGCCGCAAAGAGCGGTGGGTTGTGAGGTGCACCACCCGCAGCCGCCCCGTCATCAGCATTGTGGCCACCTCCCTGGCCTCTGTAAAACGCTGGAGGACCTCCATATGGCCCACGTCCTGGAAGCCGCCCAGCCTCGTCGCCTCCTTGTTGACGGGAGCGGTTACAAGGGCCTGGACCTGGCCCGAGGAGCATAGCTCCGCCGCTCGAAGCACCCACTCCATGGAGGCCTTGCCGGCTTCAGCGGAGAGCTGGCCCAGGGACACGTGCCCATACTCCAGGTTCTCAGGGTCTATGATGTTGATGACATCGGGGGCTTCATCCGCGCTTTCGGGTCCTTCTACCACGTTAAGAGTGAGGTTGCTATCCAGCATCGACACGGTGGCCCGCACCGCCTCGACGCTGCCCACCACGATGGGGCGGCACCAGTCTATGACCTCCCGGTGGGCCAGGGCCTTGACGACTACCTCCGGCCCTATGCCGCAGGGGTCTCCTAAGGTGATGGCTATGGTTGGCTTATTATTCACCCTTTTCCTCCTCCCTTCCGTGTTTCAGTCGTCTTTTTCCCACCCGTCCACCCTCGTAACGTATTCGGGGGACTCCCTCGAACTCCCGGCAGGGAACTTGAGCTCCTTGTACCTTCCTTGAAATTTAATGCCAGCGGTGTTCTAGGGCACTCAAATTACACGTCTGCTGTAGGTCAAAAAACGAGGGGCCCCGACGTACGTCGGGGCCCAAGGTTCGCCGTACCGCCCCGTGAAATCGGGGAGCACAGCCGGGTGGAGGAGGAGAGGAGGATGTTGTCGTAAGAATCCGTTGACTGCCTCCATGTTTAGGGACTGCATTGCGCTACTCGCAGCGGTTGTAGCCGCAGTCGGCGCAACGCAGGCACCCCTCCTGGTGGATCAGGAACCCTCCGCAGTCGGGGCAGCGTACGCCGGAGGCACTCTGGTGCCCGTTCTGGGCCGCCGGCGTGAACATCCCCAACTGGGCCCCTTCCCGAGACTGGGCGAGCTCTTCATGGCCCGCTGTCACCAGGGTCCGGCGGGAGCTTTCTGGCAGGTTGCGGGCCAGGGCCTGGGCCACGGCGTCGGGGTTGGAGCGTATCTGGACTCCGTTGTCCCAGACGGGGTGGCAGGTGATGCCCCGTAGCTGATCTACAATGGTTATCGGGTCTATCCCCGACCGCAGCGCCATGGATATCAGGCGGGAGATGGCCTCCAGTTGGCCTGAATCGCAGCTGCCGGCCTTGCCTAGGGTGGTGAACACCTCGAAGGGGCGGTCCTCTTCATCGAAGTTGATGGTGATATACAGGTTGCCGTGTCCGGTGCGTACTCTTTCGGTGACGCCCTTGACTGTCGCGGGCCGCTGCCTGGGGACCAGCAGCCTCTGCGTCTCCTCCTCGGGCGCTTCACGTTGGACTTCGGCGCTTCCCGCGGTGAGGACCTCGGCCTCCCGGCTGCCGGCGCGGTAGACGGTGATGCCCTTGCATCCCAGTTCCCATGCCATCACGTAGGCGGTGCGCACATCCTCCAACGTGGCCGAGTTGGGGAAGTTGATGGTCTTGGAGATGCCCGCGTCCACGCTCTCCTGGAAGGCGGCCTGCATTCTCACATGCCACTCCGGAGCTATGTCCGAGGCGGTCACAAAGACTCTCTTGACCCATTCAGGGATCTCGGCCCGGTCCTGGAGAGAGCCTCCGTCGGCCAGGTACTCCATCAGCTCCTGGCTGTAGAACCCTTCGTCACGGGCTACCCTCTCGAAGTCCTCGTTGACATAAATCAGGGACTGCCCTTCCAGGATGTTGTGCTTGTGGTAGCTGAGGGCGAAGAGGGGCTCGATGCCGCTGGAGCAACCGGCGATCATGGAGATGGTCCCCGTGGGCGCCACCGTCAGCCGGCAGGCGTTGCGCATCCTGGGCATGCCGGGGGCGTCGTACTTGCTGCCCTGGAAGGCCGGGAAGACGTCTCGATCCTGGGCCAGCCCCTCCGAGGCCCCGTCCGCTTCCTGGCGGATGAAACGCATAATATCGCGGCCCAGCTCCAGCCCCTCCTCAGAGTCGTAGGGGACCCGGAGCTGCACCAGCAGGTCGGCAAAGCCCATGACCCCTAAGCCGATCTTGCGGGTCAGCTTGGTCATGCGCTCTATCTCCGGGATGGAGTACCTGTTGGCATCGATGACGTTGTCCAGCATGTGCGCGTTGGTGGCCACCATCTTCCCCAGCCTGGGATAGTCCACCTCTCCCTTGTCTCCTTTCCAGGTGATGTACCTGGCCAGGTTTATGGAGCCCAGGTTGCAGGACTCGTAGGGCAGCAGCGGCTGCTCGCCGCAGGGGTTGGTGGCCGTCATACGTCCGATGTTCAGCGTGGGGTTGTCCCGGTTCACCTGATCAAGGAAGATAAGGCCCGGCTCGCCGTTGAGCCACGCCCCCGCTATGATCTTGTCGAAGACCTCTCTGGCGTCGATATTACGGGCCACCTGACCGGTGTAGGGGTCCCTTAGCTCCAGCTCGCCGCCCTCTTCGACGGCTCGCATGAACTCCTCATCGACCCCCACCGATACGTTGAAGTTGTGGATCTGGCCCTCCACCCGCTTGCAGTCGATGAACTCCAGGATGTCCGGGTGGTGCACGTCCATGACCGCCATGTTGGCGCCGTCGCGCCGGCCTCCCTGGGTCACCAGGTTGGAGACCGAGGAGAGGTGCCGCAGGACGGCGATGGGCCCGCAGGCCCGCCCGTGGGTGGTGGCGATAGGAGATCCCTTGGGGCGTATCCCCGAGAGGGCGAAACCGGTGCCGCCACCGTACTTCTGCACCATGGCGGCCTGCTTGGCCGTATCCATGATGCCCTCCATGCTGTCATCCAGCCCGATGACAAAGCAGGCGGAAAGAGTGCCCGCCTCGGTGCCGGCGTTCATCAGGGTCGGCGAGTTGGGCACGAACTCCAGGGAGGCCATGGACCGGTAGAACTCATCCTCCGTAGCCTTCAGGTCCGCCTTGGGATCGTACATCCGGTCTACGGCTGCCAGGGCCTTGGCAACCCGGCGGAACATCCCCTCCGGCGTCTCGATGACCTTGCCCTGGGCGTCCTTGAGGAGGTAGCGCTTATTGAGGACAACCATGGCGTTCTCGGAAATCTGCGGCTCCCCAGGTGTAATTGGGGCCGCAGTCTTGAGCACGGCCTTGTCCTGCTTGGAGGAGCCGTTATTGTCGTTGTGATTTCCTGTCATAGTATGTGCCTCCTCAATATTGGGACCTAACCCCTGCTCTCCCGCTTACCCTCTCGACGGCCCCTTAGGGTGAGCACGCTATAGGCATGCGAGCCCGGAAAAACTTCTTGGGTGGGTGGGACTAGCAGGGTATTCGTTTCGTTTACATCTAATAGTGCACGGGCGTGTGAGTCAGCATGCTCTGCATGCGCCTCTTCAGGCCCTCTATTTTGGTTAAGAGCTCCTCCATGCCGCTAGCCATCTGGGGTGCGTTTTCCTGAAGATATGAGGCTACCCCGTTGGAGGGGTCCTCCATGCGCTGGCGCAGCTCGTCGACGGCTCCCTCCTGGGTCCGTATCGCCTCGGCGATGCGGTCCAACTCGCCTATGAAGTCGTTCAGTTGCGTCCACTCATTCCAGCGCATGACTCTCTTCAAATCCTCTGTAAGTTTTCGGTATGTTTTCGAATTTCTCCAGACTTAGCCATTTGTTTCTCTCCGCTCATGGTGAGCCTGTCGAACCATGAGCGTCCCTGGGCCTCCTGCCCCGACGGCGCACGGGCGGCCGCTCCGGCAGCGGCTCCTCCTCCAGGAAGGAGAGCTGGTTGCTGGGCACCTGGGGCTCCACCTCCCGCGGGTTCAGTAGTGCCTCCACTTCCTCCTTGAAGGTCTCGATATCCCGGAAGTCCCGGTAGACGCTGGCAAAGCGGATGTAGGCCACACGGTCCAGGTTCTTCAGCCGATCCATCACCATCCTGCCTATGAGGGATACAGGTATCTCCGCCTTGCCCAGTCCCTGTAGGTCGCCCTCCATCTCGTCCACTATCTTCTCGATGGCGCCCATGGGCAGGGGTCGCTTGGCGCAGGCCTTGCGCAGGCTAATGGTCAGCTTCTGCCGGTCGAACTCCTCGCGCCGGCCGTCCTGCTTTGCCACCATCAGGGCCATGGTCTGGATGCGCTCGTAGGTGGTGAAGCGCAGGCCGCAGAGGGCGCACTCACGTCGGCGGCGGATGCCTTCGGCGGCGTCTCTCGAGTCGATGACCCTGGACTCGGTATGGCCGCAATATGGACAGCGCATGGTGGTTCCTCTGAGCTAGACTCAACTAAATTAATCGACAAGTCCCCTATTAATACCACTATTTATAGGGCCTGTCAATAGTCATGGCACAATATTTAGTGGGTAACCAGGGATACTGATGTGTTCTTCTCGACCCCCATGGGGTTTAAGCTGGAGGCACACCCTGCCGGGGAGTTTGAGGAGTGTCCCCAGCTTTGCACAAACACCCTAGGAGGGTACAGGGAACCTGAGTTTCCTGTTGGGAGTTCAAGGCCTGTCCTGAGCTTGCCGAAGGAGGGTGTCCCCTTTTGAATAAAACTTCTGGGCGGGTGGGCGGGAAAGAAGCGTTGGACTTTTTGATGTAATCAATCACGGAAGAGGAAGCCATTAGTGGACAAAAGAAAAGGCCGCCTAAAAAGACGGCCTTAAGACGGTTCCCAGGTGTTACCCCAGGAACATTACTCGAGGAGAGAGGGACTAGGACACGGCCCCGGCGCGACGACGGTTCTTGGGGAAACGGCGTAGGAAAGGAGGCAGGTCTAATTCCGATTCGTCGCCCAGGGCCTCCAGGAGGAGTTGGGTAACAGTATCGTCACGGGCCTCGATTGACTCCGAGCTGGGGAATCCCGTTGCGATGACTGTTATTTTGACTTCGTTCTCCATCTTCAGGTCGGTGACCATGCCGAAGATGATGTTGGCCTCCGGGTCTACGGCTCGGCTGATGACCTGGGATGCGGCGTGGACCTCGGAGAGCCTCAGGTCGCTGTCGCCGGTGACGTTGAACAGTACGCCCCTGGCCCCAGCGATGGACACGTCCAGTAGAGGGCTGGCCATGGCCTGCTCGGCGGCATCCACAGCTCGGTTCTCACCCACACCTCTGCCAATGGCCATCCAGGCGGGGCCAGCGCCGGCCATGATTGTCTTTACGTCGGCGAAGTCCAGATTGATCTCACCGGGGGTGGTTATCAGTTCCGCTATTGCCTGAACTCCCTGCTTGAGGACCTCATCGGCCAGCTTGAAAGCGTTCTCCATGGTCACGTCATGGTCGCATATGGCCAGCAGGCGGTCGTTGGGGATGACGATGAGGGTGTCCACCTTGTCTTTCAGCCAATCGACACCCTTCTCCGCCGCCCGCCCACGATGGTTCCCCTCGAAGGTGAAGGGTTTTGTCACGACACCTATGGTGAGGGCGCCAGTCTCCTTAGCCAGCTCCGCGACTACGGGGGCCGCTCCGGTCCCGGTCCCGCCCCCCATGCCTGCGGCGATGAACACCATGTCCGCGTCCTGTACGGACTCCCTCAGGTCCTCTCTACTCTCCTCGGCCGCGTTCTTACCGGCTTCGGGGTTGCCTCCAACCCCCTGGCCTTTAGTGAGGTTTTCTCCAATTCTTATCTTGACGGGGACATCGCTCCGCATCAACGCCTGAGCATCGGTGTTGATCGTGCTGTACTCTACCCCAGGAATCCTCTCACGATACATGCGTGCGACAGCGTTGGAGCCGCCACCTCCCACGCCAATAACCTTGATCTTGGCCGGTGGCTTGGGGTCCACGGCTTCTCGGTAGTGGTCATTATTCTCTTCTGGAATACCATTTGTGCTTGCCATTGCTCATGTCCTCCTTTAAGACGGTGCATCTTGGCTTTTTCTAGGTGGGACCCGTTGAGACCCTATCTCGCCAAGCCTACCCGGGCGGGAAGCCTGGACCTGATTCGCTCGAATACCCAGTTCATAAGACGCTGGTGGAAATATCCGTGCCTGCCGTTCCCGTTGCCGTTGGAATAGTAGGGCTGGCCTACGGGGTTTGCCGCGAACCAGAGAAGGATCCCCACGCTGGTGGCGTAGGAGGGGCTCTTGAGGCTATCGGGTAGCCCAGGCATGTCCTTGGGAACGCCGATTCGGACGTGGCCCGATATGAACCTTCTAGCCATGGCATCCAGCCCTGGCAGGTTTGCCGTCCCTCCGGTAAGGACCAGCCGGGAGTCTCGAAGGCCGTTCAGGTTGGCCTGGTCCAGCTTTATCTTCACCATCTCCATAAGCTCCTGGGCCCGTTCCTTGATCAGGAGGCAGATGTCTCTTCTGGCCACGGTAATACTCTCACCTTTGCCGAAGAGAGGGAGTTCGATCTCTTCATGGACGTCGACGGACTCGGCGACCACGTGGCCGTACTTGATCTTGGCCTCCTCGGCAGCGAAGTAGGGCGTATTAAAGCTCATGGACAGGTCGTTGGTGAACTGATAGCCCCCTACAGGTATGACGGCCGTGTGGAGGATGGTCCCGCCCTGGAATACCGCCAAATCGCTGGTGCCGCCTCCAATATCGACCAGCACCACCCCCATCTCTCGCTCCTCTGTAGAGAGGACGGCCTCTCCGCTGGCCAGGGGCTCCATCACCATGCCCATAACCTTGACGTCTGCATTCTCAACGGCCTGAACAAGGTTTTTGACGATGGAGTCTGTCCCCGTTACAAGGTGCGACTCCACCTGGAGGTTCTGGGCATGCATTCCCACCGGGTTGCGGATGCCCACCATGCCGTCCAGAGAGTAGTATCTGGGTATTACGTGGATGACCTGTCGGTCCTGCCGTCGGGCCGACTGGTGCAGCGATCGCGTCACCCGCTCTATGTCCGTTGAAGTGATGACGGTGCTATTCCGGGTAGCCTCCACGCTTCCCCACTGGTTCTGAGACTCGATGTGGCTGCCGGTAACGCCTACATATGCCGACGATATCTTCATGCCAGCCTGGGCGGCCGCCTCCTCTACAGAGGAGCGAACCGCGTACTGGGTGCTCTCTATGTCCACCACATTACCTTTTCGCAGGCCTTGGGATGGGGTTATCCCCACTCCTAGCACGTCTACCTTCTTGCCGCCGTTTAATTTGGCCACAATAGTGCAGACCTTGCTGGTACCCACGTCTATGGCTGTGAATATCCGTTCACTATCCATATGTCCCCCTTTTGCCGGAGCTCCGGCTGAGAGTAAGTTTTCCTAGGCTATCTGAAGGCTGGCAGTCTGGGGTTTTGACCTGAGCTACCAGACAAAGAATATTCAATTTTTAGCCCTCTATCGGAAGCTGGAGAAGTATCCCCGGCTCGGGCCTTTTTTGACCGCTCAACCCCAGATAGCCTAGATTGGGATCGAATAGAGGGCCGATATATCCCCCTATACATGCTCCGCCACCCGCATTTTGGCGCTTCTGCCCCTGGGGTTTTCACGTACCTCCTGGGGCGACGGAGTTATTACTCTCTTGGTGACTACCCGTAGGGTAGCCTTATGGTCGCAAATACACTGGGGCGTCTCTGGAGGACAGATACAGTCCTTGGCCTCTCGCCTGATCAGGTTCTTGACTAGCCGGTCTTCCAGGGAGTGATAGCTGATTATCACCAGCCTCCCCTGGTGGCCCAGGAGCCCCAGGGCCTGACCGATGCCCAACTCAAGGTTCTTCAACTCTTCGTTCACGGCCATCCGCAGCGCCTGGAAGGTCCTGGTGGCCGGATGTATCCTACCGCCGTGGCGGCCCACCGATTCTTGAACCACCGACGCCAGTTCCAGAGTGTCGCCTATGGGTCGGCGTCGAATGATGGCCCTGGCGATGCGCCTTGCCCTGGGCTCTTCACCGTAGTGAGAGATGATCATTGCTAGGGCGTCTTCGGAGTAGCCGTTGACGATGTCGTCTGCGGTAACGCGCTGCCCGGTGTCAAATCGCATGTCCAGGGGCCCGCTGCTCTTTAGTGAGAAGCCTCTCCTGGCCTCCTCCACTTGCAGAGAGGAGAGGCCCAGGTCAAAGAGGATTCCGTTGACGGGCTTGAAGTCCAGCTCGGAGGCCACTCTGACAACCTCTGAGTAGCTGGCATTCAGCAGTCGGAAGGACCCCTTGTGGGCACTGAGCCTCTCTTGGGCCACTTCCAGGGCCTCGCTGTCCAGGTCCAGGCCCAGGCACTGTCCGCCGGGGGCGCTGGCCTCCAAAATGGACACGGTGTGGCCCCCTTCGCCCACCGTGCAGTCGATGTACCTCCCGCCGGGTCGTACCTGGAGACCTTCAATGACCTCCCTGACCATTACGGGCTGATGATGCACTCTCACGGTTTCCAGTACCCTCACCCTCTATCCTCCATGTTCTCCGCTATCTGCCACCCCTGCTGGTCCATAATCTGCCGCTCCTGGGCCCAGAGGTCTCTGTCCCAGATTTCCAGGTAGCTTCCCCCACCGGCCATCACCACCTCTTCACCTATCTGGGCGTACTGCCTAAGGGGGGCAGGGAGAAGGAACCTACCCTGGCGGTCCAGGTCTGAGGGAAAGGCCCCTGAGAAGTTCATCCTTCTCAGGCGTCTATTTTTGTCCTGAGTAACCGGCATGTTTGCGATGTTCTGGGCCATCCTCTCCCACTCCTGGGTAGGGTACGCCACTATGCACTTATCGTAGCCGCGGCTAAGGATGATGCCGCTCTTAAAACTGTCTCGAAACCGGACGGGCATGGAGATCCTGCCCTGAGCGTCCACCCGGTGTTCATACTCGCCATAGAACAGCATCCTATCCTTATACCCTCCACGATGACACCTGTTTATTCCTTTTCTTTCCTAACTGGCCCAAAAACTACAGCAGTTTCCCATATAGTGCAAGAGGTTTGGTGGGCAATTTTGGTCGAATTTTCAAAAAATGTTTAACACTCTAACCAATGTTTTACATCAGGAGATAACTCGCCTGTGTGATATCATGATGCAAAATCAGGTGGAGGCCCCTATTTTCAACCTGGCAGTCCTTACCATCAGCGATATGGGCGCCCGAGGAGATCGGGAGGATACCAGCGGACAAGCAATCCAAGAGATGATGTCTGCCGAGGGTTTTCAGGTGGTCCATCAGCAGGTGGTCCCTGACGAACAGGATCTCATCGCCGAGACCCTTCAGCGTTGGAGCGACTCAGCGGAGGTAGACCTGATCCTGACCACTGGCGGCACAGGCCTGGGACACCGCGACGTCACCCCGGAGGCCACGGCTTCCGTCGTCCAGCGCCCAGTGCCAGGTATCGCCGAAGCCCTCCGGATGGAGACCCTGAAGTTTACTCCCATGGCCATGCTCAGCCGCTCTGTGGCTGGGGTTCGCGGACGCTGCCTCATCATCAATCTGCCTGGTAGCCCCAAGGGGGTCCGGGAGTGCTTGCAGGTGGTGCTACCCGTCCTTCCCCATGCCCTTGAGCTGCTAAGGGGCGAGGCCAGAGACCACCCTACGGGAGTCTCGCCTTGAACCCACCGGCAGTGCGATTCCACGTCCTCACCCTATTCCCTGGTATGTTCAAGGGCCCCTTGACCGAGAGCATCCTCCAACGGGCCCAGAAGCAGGGGATCATCGAGGTCCACCTGTACGATATCCGCGAGCACGCTCACGACCGTCACCGCACCACCGACGACTACCCCTTTGGCGGTGGGCCCGGAATGGTCATGAAGCCCGAGCCCATCTTCGAGGCCGTTGAGGATGTGACCAGCAAGATAAAGGAACGCAGTGGCCAGGAGGCCGCGGCTCCTCCCGTGATCCTTCTTTCGCCCCAGGGCAGGAGCTTCACCCAGGCTATTGCCTCCGACTTGTCTATTAAAGGAGAAATCATCCTCATCTGCGGCCACTACGAAGGGGTGGACCACCGGGTGGTGGAGCACCTTTGCACCGACGAGATCAGTATCGGCGACTACATTCTTACGGGTGGAGAGCTGCCGGCGATGGTGCTTATAGACGCCGTGGCCCGCCTGGTCCCCGGAGTCCTGGGCTCCATCGAGGCGGCCCTGGGCGACTCCTTTACCTCGGGCCTCCTTCAGTACCACCAGTACACCAGGCCTGAGCATTTCAGGGATATGGTCGTGCCCCCGGTGCTCCTGTCGGGAAATCACGCCCAGGTGGAGCGATGGCGCAGAGAGCAGGCCCTGAAAAAGACCCTGCAGCGCAGGCCGGACCTCCTGGGTGGTGACAGCCTCTCGGCTGAGGATCGCCGTCTCCTGGAGAAGCTGCGCTAAAGGCCCTTGAAACCTTTGTCATGCTAAGGACTGACGTGTTGGGGCTCAGCATCTGTGCCTGGGCGCCAGTAAGCCCTTTCGCCTCAATGAATCGAGTTCAGAGTGACAATAAGAATGTACCGTAGAAGCCACCTCTTGTTGGTAACCCTAAAGCTGTAGTAGAATAGCTACGCCCTGACCATTAGATAAATCTATAGGAATGCGCAAGACATGGATGCCCATCACCTGATTCACACCGAACCCAACCCGAAAATACAGGATTTCGGCCCTGGAGACACCGTCAAGGTTAACGTCGTGGTCCGTGAAGGGGCCAGGGTCCGTAGCCAGATGTTCCAGGGGACAGTTATACGCAAGCGTGGAGGAAAGGGCGCCGGCGCCACCTTTACGGTGCGTAGGGTCGCCTCGGGCATAGGCGTGGAGCGTACTTTTCCCCTGTACTCGCCCGGCGTGGAATCAGTGGAGGTGGTCCGCAGCGGCGCTGTACGCCGCGCTCGCCTCTACTACCTCCGGGGCCTCTCGGGGCGCGCTGCTCGAATTCGCGAGAAGAGGCGACCCCCTAAGTAACTTCGCCGCAGGCCTGGGAGGGGCATGAGATTCGCCGAGGTGGCCGTGGATGCCCCGGCAGGGCACAACCGTACCTTCAGCTACTCCATCCCCTCCTCCATGAGCCTATCTCCCGGTCAGGCCGTCCGAGTGCCCTTTGGCCCCAGACTCCTTCAGGGTATTGTCTTTGAGCTGACTCCCCTGCCTCAGGTGTCCGATACCCGCGACGTTGAGGGCATCCTGGAAGGCCAACCTCCTCTCAGTGCTACTCAACTTCAGCTAGCAAGGTGGATGAGCGACCATTACATGGCGCCCCTCTTTGAATGCGCTGCTGCCCTCCTCCCTCCAGGTGCGAGGACCCGTGCCAGAGCATACCTGTCCCTCATCGAGGAGACGCCTCCAGAGGTGGGACGCCTTACGCCCCCTCAAACTCAGGTGGTCCGGTATCTTGGCCAGAAGGGGAAGGTCTGGGAGGAGACACTGCTAAAGGCCCTGGGGACCCCGGCCAAGGCGGCCGTTGCCGGGCTTACCAATCGGAACCTCATCGCCCGCACCTGGGAGTGGGATAAGCCCCGAGTGGCGGCGAAATACGAAGCATGCCTTCGCCTGGCGGCAACCCTCTATAAGGTGGAGGAAGCTGAACAAGCCCTCTCCCTAAGAGCGCCCCGCCAAGCAGCCTTGCTGAGGCGTCTGGCCGAGGCTGACTCCGCTCTTCCGCTACCTGATTTGAGAAGGGAGTTTGGCGGAGCGGTGGTCAAGGCGTTGCAGGAGAAAGGTCTTGTCGCGGTTGAGATGGCGCGAGTAACCAGGGACCCGCTGGCGGGAAAGGTCTTTGCTGGGGGGCCCGTTCCTCGCCTCACTTCTGCCCAGCAGCGGGCCGCGACGGAGGTGGCGGCATCCTTCATAGGCGCTACATCAGGGCCAAAGGTATTCCTTTTGCAGGGAGTCACCGGCAGCGGCAAGACGGAGGTGTACCTGGATGCCGTGAGGGGGTGCCTTGATGTCGGAAAGCGAGCCATTGTTCTGGTCCCGGAGATAAGCCTGACCTCCCAGACCATCCAGCGATTCGGCGCCAGGTTTCCCGGGCGCGTAGCCGTCCTCCATAGTCGCCTCCCTCTGGGGGAGCAGTTCGACCAGTGGTGGGGCATCTTCCACGGCGACTACGATGTGGTGGTGGGCTCCCGCAGCGCAATCTTCGCCCCACAGCCGGACCTGGGCCTCATCGTCATCGACGAGGAGCATGAGTGGACCTATAAGCAGCAGGACCAGTCGCCCCGCTACCATGCCAGGGATGTGGCTTTGAAGCTGGCGGAGCTTACCGGGGCCACCGTGGTCATGGGAAGTGCTACCCCGGACGTGGCCACTTATCATAAGGCGAAGACGGGCGCCTACCGGCTGCTGGAACTGCCGGAGCGCATCCATGTCAGCTCGCCGGTTGATGGTCGGCAGGAAGCAGTTGAGGCCCCCTCTAAAGGAGGCCTTGCCACGGTGGAGATCGTGGACATGCGCCGGGAGCTGACGGAGGGCAACAGGAGCATCCTGAGCCGCTCTCTGCACAAAGCTTTGGCCTCTACCCTGGATGCGGGGAAGCAGGCCATCCTCTTTCTGAACCGCAGAGGCTCCGCCTCCTTCGTCCAGTGCCGGGTCTGCGGCCTTAGCCTTCGATGCCGCCGCTGCGACGTGCCCTTCACCTATCACGGCGTGGAGGGCTACCTCATATGCCACCACTGCAATCAGAGAAGACGCCTGCCTGAGCTGTGCCCGCAGTGCCGTCGTGGACGCCTCCGGTACTTTGGCGCGGGCACTCAGACCGTGGCGGAGGAGGTTGCCCGGCTCTTCCCGGGAATTAGCCTTCTGCGATGGGACCGGGATACCGCCAGGACTCCCTTGGCTCACGAGCAGCTTCTGGAGGGTTTCCAGGGGGGAGAGGCCCAGGTAATGGTGGGTACCCAGATGATAGCCAAGGGCCTGGACATCCCAGGCGTGACCCTGGTAGGCGCCGTCTCCGCCGACATGGGCCTCAACATACCCGACTTTCGCTCCGGCGAGAGGGCCTTCCAGGTGCTGTGCCAGGTGGCGGGAAGGGCGGGCCGCGGGCCTTCGGAGGGAAAGGCCATCATCCAGACCTTTCAGCCCGATCATTACGCAGTGGTGGCCGCCGCGGCCCAGGACTACGCGGCCTTTCACGCCAAAGAGGTTGACCTCCGCCGAGAGTACGGTAATCCCCCCTTCAGCCGGCTGGTTCGCCTGCTGTACAGGCATACCAACAGCGCCCTCTGTGGGCGGGAGGCCCAGGGTTTCGCTGGACGGCTGCGTCAGGAGCGGGATGCTTGGGGCCTGAGCGACGTAGAGGTCATCGGGCCGGCGCCGGCCTTTCCGCCCAGAGTACGAGGCCTGTACAGGTGGCACCTGGTGCTCAGAGGCCGTGACCCCACCTACCTTCTGGGGAAACTGCCAGTGCCTCCCGGCTGGGAGGTTGACGTGGACCCGGTGTCCCTGACTTAAATGAGGGTACGCCGGCTTTGCACAAAAACTCAGGAGAGTGTAGAGAACCTAGGTTCTCTGCCAGGGAGTCTGAGGGGTGCCCCCTCAGGAATTAGACATATTGGGTGGGTGGGAAAGAAAACGTCCGCAGTTGGACTTATTGTGCAAAGCTGGGTACGCCCTAGCTGGAGCCGTTTAGGCCTATTGCCCCGATTCATCGGAGCTCGGGGTGACGGCGCCCCACTTGGCCCAGGAGCGTCGCCTCTGCTATAATGCTGCCGATTCTTGTACTGGAGGTTCTGCGTGCCTCGTTTTGAATATTCAGCTCCCAAAACCCTTGATGAGGCTCTATCCGTGCTTTCCACGTCCGATGGCGAAGTCAGGGCCCTGGCAGGGGGTACGGACCTCATCGACCAGGTTAGAGTGGGGCGTAGGCAGCCAACCATCGTGATGAACATCAAGGACATCCCGGAGATGCAGCGGCTAGAGTACGCCAGCGACGGCCTTCATATAGGCGCCGGGGTCTCCTGCACAGATGTCTACAACTTCGGCCCCGTCCAGGAGCACTACAAGTCGCTGAACGAAGCCGCCCGTCTTATAGGATCCATCCAGATCCAGAACAGGGCCGCCATCGGTGGGAACGTCTGCAACGCCGCGCCCTCGGCGGACACCATCCCGACCCTTCTGATCCACGATGCGAAGGCAGTTATCAACGGGCCCAGAGGCCGCCGGGAGATGTCGCTGCTGGAGTTTTTCCGCGGCCCTGGCCAGACTGCCCTGGAGCGAGATGAGGTCTTACAGGAGTTGGTGATTCCCCAACCCCCCGCCAACAGCGTCAGCCACTACCTCCGCTTTATCCCCCGCAACGAGATGGATATCGCCGTGGCGGGAGTTGGCAGCTTCCTTCAACTGGACCCCTCCACCAAACGGTGCCAGCAGGCCCGCATTGCGCTGGCCTCCGTAGCGCCCACCCCCGTCAGGGCCACCGACGCCGAGGCTGTGTTAGATGGCCAGGTGCTCAACGAGGCACTGATTCGGGAGGCCGGCGAGAAGGCGGTGAACCACGCCAACCCCATCACCGACGTCCGGGGCTCTATTGAGTACCGCAAGGAGCTGGTGAAGGTCCTGACGCGACGCACCCTGGCCATGTGCCTGGAATCTCTTGGCGCGTAGATGGTTTTGTAGGGTGTAGTGGCCTTTATCTGATAGCTTTACGAGCTAACAGAAACGCTAAAATATATTCATATCCAATAGAGCCACCTAGACGAATCAGCATATTTGGAGGTTGAAGCCAGTGCCAAAGCTACCCATCACCATCACGGTCAACGGCGATTCCCAGGAGATTCTGGTGCAGCCCTGGCAGACCCTCCTCTCGGCCCTTAGAGACGAGCTGAACCTCACGGGCACCAAAGAGGGCTGCAGCAACGGCAACTGCGGCGCCTGCACTGTCCTCCTGAACGGTCGCACGGCCGACTCCTGCGTGGTGCTGGCCGCCGAGGCCGACGGCGCCGAGGTCAGAACCGTCGAGGGCCTGGCCCACGACAGCAAGCTGGACCCGGTCCAGCAGGCCTTCATCAGTTACGGTGCCCTCCAGTGCGGCTTCTGCACTCCCGGCTTCCTCATGTCGGCCAGGTACCTGCTGGACCACAACCCCAAGCCCAGCGAGTTCGAGATACGCCTGGCCATCGCCGGAAACCTGTGCCGGTGCACCGGCTACGACAAGATCGTGCGGGCTATTCAGGCCGTCGCCCAGGGCGAGTTCTGATTGCGGCAAGATACTTCCCTCTCCCATCGAGGGAGAGGGTCAGGATGAGAGTGAAATAGAGGGGCTTCCCATAGGAAGCCCCTCTCAGTTCGTGCCCTTGACGGTTCCTTTGAGCAATCTGTTGACCGTTGGCCAATCCCCAAGTATCCGTTACTCGTACCAGTCGTGCTAGTTTAGTCCGATTGAGCTTTGCACAAAAACCCTAGGAGGGTACAGGGAACCCCTTGTCGGGGGTTCAGGGGGTGTCCTCCTTTGGATAAAACCTCTGGGCGGGTGGGTGGGAAAGAAGCGTTGGACTTTTAGTGCAAGGCCCCCTTGATGGGAGAGGGTTAGGGCGAGGGAACCCTCTTCCCGCTTACCGCCTTCATAAACCCATCCCGCGAAGGGCATCCCCACGCCAGGACGCAGCTCTGGCACTGTGGGCGTTGGGCCTTGCACACCCGCCTCCCGTGAGTGATAAGGTAGACGTGGAAGGCGAAGACCTCACCCGGCTTCACCATGGCCTCCAAAATGTCGTGGGCGGCGTCGGCGGAGACCTTGGGGCCGATAAGCCCCAGCCTCTTGGACACCCGGTGGATGTGAGTGTCCACGGGCATGGCGGGCATGCCCAGGGCGAAGCACAGGATTATCGCAGCCGTCTTCGGCCCCACGCCCGGCAGCCTGGTCAGCCAGGCCTTGGCCTCCGCCAGGGGCATCTCTCTAAGAAAGTCCAGCTCCAGGGAGCCCTGCTCCTTTAGGACCTGCTGGAGGACGGCCTTGATGCGAGGCGCCTTGACCCTGGCCAAGCCACCCATCCAGACGGCCTCGGCGATGCGCTCCACGTCCGCCTCGGCCACCGCCTCCAGGGAGCCGAAGGTGTCCATCAGGTTCTGGAAGGCCCGCTCCGAGTTGATGTCGGAGGTGTGCTGAGAGAGGACCGTCGATACCAGCTCCGAGGCGGGGTCCAGCCGGGGCTCCCACTGGATGGGCCCGTACTCCTTGCCCAGCAATGAGAGGACATCCCCCGCAGTCACCTGAAGCTGCTTTGCGGTGGCTCGACGCGACGTCGTGGACTTAGCCATCCAGGTGCCTCTCCTTTAATAATGCTAGATAAATTCCCTGGAGCATTAGCTTGACCCGATTATGTCAGATAGGATAATATACCAGCAAGTGAAATTCTGAACATTTCATGGCTTGGAAGGGGGAAGTCCCCCTTCGTTTTTTGACTGATGGGGTGTGCGGGCAGATGAGGCGGCACTCCCCTGGAGACTGAGGAGCGCGATGACGGTTGATCAGGCAGAGAAGGTCCTCTCTGTTACCGAGAAGGCGGCATCCAAGATCATACAGTACGCCCAAGAGATAGGCATGGAGGAGTTCGGACTCCGCATGTCTGTGAAGCCCGCCGGATGCTTTGGCCTCCTTTATGACATAACCCTGGAGTCGAAGCCCCGCCCCAAAGACATAATCGTTGAGAATGACGGCTTCAACATCTTCGTGACCAAGAGAAGCTTATCCTACCTCAACGGCACCACCCTGGATATCTCCGTGCTGCCCCTGGGCAATACCTCCTGTGCGGCCCGGTGGCGGGGCAAGCATGCCATGGACCCCAGGAGCCTGAACGAGAAGGGGTTTGTCTATAGGAACCCCAACGTTCGCATTACCGGCGGCTGCAGCGCCTGTTTCTCCGTAGTCAGCAATCCCGGTGCCTGATGCACACCTCGAACTCTCCGGCAAAGGCGCTCCCCAAGCATTCCCTATTCGGAGAAATCCCAAAACTGACCTAAATTGGCCTTACGTCTTGTAGTCCTGAAGGGTGTTCTGGTAAATTACCGCTCGAAGGGACTCTAGCAGACCTTAATACATACCCCGTATATAAAGGAGAGAGACATGTTCTACGAGCTACGTACCTACAACATGAAGCCTGGATCTGTTGGCAAATGGGAGGCCAACTTCGCCGAGGCTCTCCCCAGCCGGCTGAAGCACTCTAGCCTGGGAGCCTTCTGGCACACCGAGATCGGTCCCCTTAATCAGGTGATTCACGTGTGGCCCTGGGATAGCCTGGACGAGCGGACCCAGGCCCGCGCTGCAGCCCTCAAGGACCCCGATTGGCCCCCAAAGGGAAGGGAGCTTATCCTCTCTCAGGAAGCGGAGATCGTGATTCCCTCCCCCTTTATGACGCCTCTGGGCGAAAGGGTACTGGGCCCCGTATACGAGATGCGCGTCTACACCGTTCAGACCGGCGGCATGCCTGAGATGCTGGAGAGGTGGGCCGAGGGAATTCCCCACCGCGAGAAGTACTCCCCCTTGGCAGCCTCCTGGTATACCGATCTGGGTGGGTTGAACAAGTTCTACCATATATGGGCCTACAAGAGCTTCGAGGAGCGAACCCGGGTACGTACCGAGATTTTCAAAGACCCCAACTGGCCACCCAAGGTCACGCCAGGTCTGGTGGTGAAGCAGGAGAACAAGATCATGGTGCCCGCAGCCTTCTCCCCTATGCAATAAAGCTCATCCAGGGCAGGCCTTAATTAGAAGGAAAGTCCTTGAGAGACTCATTCGGAGGTTTCCATGTCGTTGGACAGTCGCGAGTTCGAGAAAGAGATACGGCAGATGGTTCAGCGCAAGCACAGCAAGGACCATCCCCTCATAGGCCAGATAGAGAGTGGGGAGTTGAACTTGGATCAGTTGAAGAAGTTCGTCCGCCAGTTCTACCTCCTCTTCCCCAAACCCTTTCCCAAGCCCATCGCCGCTATGCTGGGTCGCTGCCCGGACGACCCGGACCTGGAGCGGATGTGGATAGAGAACGTTATGGAGGAGTCCACCGGCCAGGTCACAGGGACCGATGGCCATAAGGACCTCTACCTCCACTTCGCCTCTACCTTCGGCCTCTCCCGGGAGGAGATGGACAAAGAGGAACCTCTGCCGGAGACCCAAGCCTTTCTCAACTGGAGGGAGCTCCTCATCTATCAGCGGGGCTGGCTGGAGCTTTTCGCCTGCCAGGGCTACGCCTTTGAGGGGACGGCCGGCGAGCGGATGACCCGTATAGTGAACGGCCTGGTGAACCACTACGGCTACGATAGAGAGTCCCATGACCTGCGATACTGGACCATACACATGAGCGTGGACGAGGAGCATATGAAGGTAGGGCCCCTGGCCGTGGAGCGCTACGCCACCACCGAGGACCTGCAGGAGAAGGTGCGCAATGCCGTCCAGTACTCCCTGGACATGTTCTGGCTTTTTGAAGACGGCGTCCAGAGGGCCATTGGGGCTGCATAGGGTAGCCCCTCCTGCGCCTCGTTTCAGGATACGCGAGAGATGCGGTTGTCCACCAGGTCCTCGAAGTTGGCATCTGGGGATATAAGTCCCCAACTCAGCATCCAGCGGAGGGTCCTCTCGAACTCCTCTGCTGGATATGGCTGTGGCTCAACATAACGCAGCCGTGAAAGCCTGAAGTCATCCGGGCTCAGGGAGCCCAGCTCCGGCGGAATGTCGTCGATGAGATAGTGCAGGTACTTCCTCTTGTCGGCGTTTATCAGTTGGACGGCCCGGGCTATAGCCCTGTTAATGGCCTGGAAGGTATCGGCATCTATGCTCTCGGCGGCGATGTCAGAGCCTATGTAGTGGGCCTCCATAATCAGGCTACAGCCCTTCTTCTCGGCCAGGGCTATCCAGGGCTCCATGAGAGAGGCGGCGGCTACTTCTCCATTGAGCATGGCCTGGTACCGCAGACGCGGGTCTCCCAGATGCACCACCTTGATCTCATCCCGCTCCAGGAATCCCTCTAGCATCTGGAGGGTAATGTAGTGGGAGCCGGCGTGAAAATTGACTCCCACCGGCTGGTTCCTGAGGTCCTGAGGGTGTGTGATGGCCGACCCGGGTCCCACGAAAATGGCCTGGGTCCCTATTGCCGGCCTCATGCCGATGATCTGGCCCCCAACACCGCTGTCCTGGGCGCGCCGTATCTGGCCCCACTCGCAGGCCCGGTACAGGTCCACCAACTTCTCCTCGAAGACGCCGTGCACCAGGAAGGAGTCCACCTGATTGGGATCGTCTATAGCCTGGGGTTGATTAGCCTCGCCCGGCAGCGAACCCCTTCCCTGGGCCCGCACAAACTCCACCTCCAGTCCCTCCTGGGCGAAGAGGCCTTCGTCCCGGGCCACCAGCCAGGGAAGGCTGAAAACGATGGTGCTGATCTCGCTGGTTATCTTCTTAGGCATAGCCTGAGTCTCCTTGCTTTTTCGTCCACGTTTGAGAGGTGGTTTAAGGAAGTATACGGTTGGGCTTTTGTGAAGGTCAATTCATTGATTGGTGTCAGCCTACGGATATCGGGCCACCTATGGCACGCCTTCCACAAAGTCCATGCCGATGTGCCCCTCCGCCTCCAGCCTTGCGTACTCCTCCTCCGGTAGGCCCAGCAGCTCCTTGTAGACATACTCGTTGTGCTCCCCCAGACGACACGGCGGCAGTCGGAGCCGGTTGGGGGTCTTGGACATCTTCCAGAAAGGGCCGTGATGTAGCTGAGTCCCCGTTTCGGCGTGCTCCAGGGGCTGGAAGAAGTCCCTGGCTTTGAGGTGTGGGTCCTCCAGCAGCTCCTTCTGGTCCAGTAGAGGCGCCGCGGCGACGCCGTGGGCTTGCAGGAGATGGAAGGCTTCGAGGTGGTCCTGCTCGCTGGTCCAGGATGAGATAATAGATTCCATCTCGTCCTGGTGCTTCCAGCGGGACAGGGAGTCGGCGAAACGGGAGTCCTGGGCCAGCTCTGGAAGGCCCATGACCTGGCATAGGCCCTGCCACTCCTCGTCGCTGGCCACCGCAATATTAAGCCACCTGTCTTCGCCTCGACAGGGGTAGCAGCCGTGGGGCGCCATGGCGTGGTCCCGGTTCCCCAGGGTCTCCTGTGCACGGCCGTTGATGTTGTAGTCCATAATGGAATCGGCCAGCAGGGGCACGAAGTTCTCTGCCAGGTTCAGCTCGATAAGCTGCCCCTTGCCGGTTCGCTTGCGATACCAGATGGCCGCCAGAACAGCGAAGGCTGCCCCCGCGCCGGCGGTGGCGTCAGGGGCCACGGTGTCGCCCCGCTCCGATGGATCGGAGTCGGTGTAGCCCCGGAGCCAGGTGTGGCCCGTGACCCCGTCCACATGCAGCCCAAGGCTGCGGTAGTTCTTGTAGGGCCCATCCAGGCCGAAGGCCGGCATCCGGATCATGATTATCTGTGGGTTCATCTCCCTCACCTTATCGTAGGTGAGGCCCAGTTTTTCAATGGTCTCGGGGACGTTGTTCTCGATGAACACGTCGGAGTTGCGTATCAGCCGGGCAAAAATCTCCTTTCCCTCGGGCCGGCGCAGGTCGACGGTCATGCTCAGCTTGTTGCGGCAGACGCAGTTGGTGTTGGCGTAGCGATTCCAGGGGCGTTCTCCTGGGTCCCAGTTTGGGTAGGCCTGGACATACATCCCCCGATTCTGAAGGACCAGCTCCTTAGAAGGATGCGCCATCTGCCCACGGGTGCTGGGCTGCATCACCTGAATGGACTCCACGCGTATGACCTCGGCGCCCCAGTCGCCCAGGATCAGCGAAGCGTAGGGGCCGGCATAAATCACCGTCAGCTCCAGGATGCGTATCCCTTCCAAAGGCAATGGGCTCATGTTGTTACCTTTCCACACGCCGGCCATAAACGTCTACCGTTGTCAGACCACACCCCCCTGGCGGAGCCGCACCAGGTAGTCTCGCTCATATCCCAGCATATCGCAGTAGACCTCCTCGTTGTGCTGGCCCAGCAGTGGGGCTGGGCGCCGCACAAGCCAGGGGGTCTCCGACATGATGAAGGGACGTCCCGGGTAGGTGAAGGTGCCTGCCGCCGGGTGCTCGATCTCCGTCCACATCCCGCGGGAGGCGAAGTGGGCGTCCTCCATAAGGTCTCTGGAGGTGAAGACGGGGCCTGACATCAGGCGCGCCCCCTGGGCCTGAGTCCAGACCTCTTTCATAGTGCGGTCCATGAGCCAGGGAAGCAGAATCTCATAGTTGAAGGCCTCTATGTTCTCTGCCTTGGAGCGCTCCACCAGGGAGGAGAAGCGTGGGTCCTCCAACAGCTCGGGCATGCCCAGCATCCGGGGGACCGACGGGAACCATCTGCCCCCTCCCGTGAGCTGAATGTACCCGTCCGCGCATGGAAAGATGCCGGAGGCGATGGCAAACCCCAGAGGGCGCCTGCCAAAGACGTCCCCGGTGTACTGATGCGCCAGGGTCATGGCCGTGCGACGGTCCTGGCTGGCAGCCTGGGTCTCATACATCGACAGGTCCACGTGCTCTCCACTGCCTCGGGCCTCCCGGGCGAAGAGGGCAACCATTGTGGCCGTGGCCGCCACCACCCCTGCATGACGGAGCGCCACCTTTTCTGCGTACTTGGTGGGCTCGCGTTCAGGGTTCCCCTGGGCGTGCATGGCGCCCCCCATGCCGTGGACGATGATTTCGCCCCCCTTCATATCCTTGTAGGGCCCCGTCTGCCCGAAGGGGGTTATCGAGACCATTATCACCATTGGGTTTATCTCCGACAGGGCCTCGTAGGAGAGCCCCAGAGAGGCCATGGTGCCCGGCGAGAAATCCTCCACCACCAGGTCGGCCCAGGGGACCAGGTCCCTAATGATCCTCTGGCCTGTTAGGGAATTGAGGTTGAGGGTTACGCCCCGCTTGTTGGTGTTGAGATGCAGAAAAACGCCGCTCTTCTCTGGATGGGGCAGGTCTCCTGGAAAGGGCCCCGCTCTGCGGGCGACGTCACCCTCCAGAGGCTCCACCTTGATGGTCTCGGTTCCGTAGTCGGACAGGAGCTTGGTGCAGTTGGGCCCCGTAAGGCCGCCGCTCAGGTCCAGGACCTTAAGTCCGGACAGGGCTTGCGGGGGCATGGCTTGCTCTACTGTAGCGTCGGCGTGCATCAGCCCTTCTTGCTCATACCCCTTGCGGCCTGCTCCACCAGGCCCAGGAACAGGTTCTGGAACTGTCTAGGCACCTCGTCCGCTATCTCCGGGTGGCACTGCACGCCAATCACCCAGCGGTGGCCGGGGCTCTCCAACCCCTCGATAAGGCCGTCGTCCAGGGAGTAGGCCGAGGCCATCAGCGCCCGAGACTTCTGGGGCTCCCGCAGCCCCTGGTGGTGGCGACTGTTGACCTGCACGAAACCACCCGAACCCAGGATGGCGGCAAGTTTGCTCCCCGGCGAGATGTAGATGCGATGGCGCACCGATTCATTCCGGCCGTTCTTCTCCTCCCCTTTGTGACCTGAGAGGTCCTGGATAAGCTTCCCTCCCAGGGCAACGTTTAGAGCCTGCATCCCCCGGCAGATTCCCAGCACGGGCAGGTCTCGGCTTAGGGCCGCCTTGATCAGGGAAAGCTCAAGGTCATCTAGCTGGCGATTGATCTCCAGATTGGCGTCGGGTCTGGGGGCGTCTCCGTAGACCGCCGGGTCTATGTCGGGCCCTCCCGGAAGCATCAACCCATCAATGCCGTTAAGGATCTCATCGGTCGGACGTGTCTCGTCGGGAGGCAGCATCAAGGGGCTTCCTCCGGCCTTCGCCACGGCCTCGCTGTACTCCTCTGGGTCGTAGGAGGCGGATGAGGTAATGCCTATGATGGGCTTACTGCTCAATGTGCACACTGCCTGGGGGAATCTAGGTTCAATTCGAGGTGGGCTGCTCAGCGGGCCTATAGTATCATAAAGCTAGTGGAGGACAAAGGCCCTTCTCCTTGACAGTATCGTCCGCTGCTATTATCGTGAAGCTGCCGGAAGTCGCTGAAAGAGCTGGATAAGGAGCGCTGAGTATGAGAAAAAGACGTGGAGGAGGCGAACTCCTGATAGTCGCCATTGGAATCATCGCTTTTGGTATATTTCTTCTATCACCTATAGCCACATTAATTGGCTTCATCTCCCTGGTAATCGGTGGGGTCCTAGCCGCCTTTGCTATATTCAATATGTTCTCTGGGGGCGGCAGGAGGTCCAGCTATGATTGAGATACGCAACGCCACAAATAAACGCTGATAGGGAGGGGAACAGTGGGAATCCTGTCACGGATGTCTACCATAGTTAAGTCCAAGATGAACCGCCTGCTGGACTCGGCGGAGGACCCCAGAGAGACTCTGGACTACTCCTATGAGAAGCAGATAGAGATGCTCCGAAATATGAAGCGGGGCGTTATAGAGGTGGTAACCTCCAGACGCCGGCTGGAGATTCAAGGAGAGAAGATAAAGCAGAACGTCTCCACTTTGGAGGAGCAGGCCCGCCATGCCCTGGAGGCGGGGCGAGAGGACCTGGCCCGGTTGGCCCTGCAGCGGAAGCAGACCGCTTTGATAGAGATGGATGGCCTTGACGCCCAGATCACCGACCTGGAGCGGGAACAGGAGAAACTGACTATATCTGAGCAGCGCCTCCAGTCCAAGGTGGAGGCCTTCCGGACCAAGAAGGAGGTCATAAAGGCCCAGTACACGGCGGCCCAGGCTCAGGTGCGCATCGGTGAGGCCCTCTCCGGATTATCCGAGGAGATGGGCGACATCGGCATGGCCATCGAGCGGGCCGAGAGTAAGACGGAGCGGATGCGCGCCAAGGCCGGCGCCATAGACGAGCTGGCCACCGCCGGGGTGCTGGAGGACTTCACGGGTAGAGAGGACGACATCGGTAAGGAGTTGGCCAAGATCTCCGCGGCCCAGAACGTGGAGGGGGAGCTGGCAGCTCTGAAGGGCCAGCTTTCCTCCGGTGGAGAGAAGAAGGCACTACCGGGAGGCTCCTCATGATAGTGCGAATAATGGGCGAGGGCCAGTTCCGCATCGGCGGCGTCCTCCTGGACGAGCTCAACGACCTGGACAACAAGGTGGTGGAGGCCGTGGAAAACGATGATGTCCAGGGGTACAAGCAGAGCTTCGACCAGATGCTGGACCTGGTGCGGAAGAAGAGCATCCCCCTCTTTGTGGATGAGCTGGTAGAGTCGGACCTGATACTGCCCTCGGAGGACACCACCTTCGAGGAGGCCCAGGCCCTCTTCACCGGCGAGGGCCTTATCTCAGGGTAGGATCACCCCTGGTTCGGAACCTGCGCGAGAGGCCATTACAAAGAGGGAGGACTAAATGGAGCGTCGTGTAATAAATCCCTGGACGTGGCAGGACCAGTTCGGCTTTGTTCAGGCCAACGAGTTGAAGGGTGTGCAGCGGGTATTGCTATGTTCTGGCCAGACATCCGTCGACGACGATGGCAACCCGATTAACGTAGGGGACATGGTGGGACAGGTGAACAGAGCCCTGGACAACCTGGAAACTGTCCTAGGGCAGGCTGGCTTAAAGCTATCTGACGTAATGCGCATTAACATCTACACTACGGACGTAGACGCCTTCATCGAGGCCGCATCACAGTTCATGCCCCGGTTGGGCGAGGCTAATTGTCGGTTTGCTTCCACGCTCTTGGGGGTGGCCCGACTAGCCTTCCCTGAGCTCCTGGTGGAGCTAGAAGCGACGGCAGCACAGTAGTCGGTAATTCATCCTCTTTCCCCGCGGGGAAAAGGGATATCCATGAGGGCCTAGCGCCAGATGCGGGGTTCTATGATGTATAGGAAGCCGCACGCTGGAGGCTGGTCCGAAGCCTGCCTGGGGAGCCAAGTTGCTGCTATTTCGTGGTTAACAACTCATCACATCTTCTCCTTGGGTGGACGAGAGTTAACCAGCTAAAAGTTTGTAGGAACGATAGTCATGCAAGTCCGCACATACGGCACCTCGGGGCCTTTCGTGGTCGTCCTGCATGGCGGCCCAGGCGCTCCGGGGTACATGGCGCCTGTGGCCCAGGCGCTTGCGGATACTTTTCGGGTCCTCGAACCCATGCAACGAGGCAGCGGAGGTGAGCCCTTGACCGTTGCACGGCACGTTGATGACCTTCATAAGTTGGTGGAAGAACAATGTGAGGGCATACGGCCAGCCTTGGTGGGGCACTCCTGGGGTGCGATGCTTGCGCTCGCTTACGCTGCGGCCCACCCTGGACGTTTGATCGCGGCCGCCCTGATTGGCTGCGGTACTTTTGATCGAGCAGCACGCGATCGAATGAAATCGATCCAAGAAGAGCGCACTGATGAGAACTTGCGGCGATGCTTTGAACACCTGCCAGAAGAGTTTCCCGATATCAATGATCAGTTGCGCATCCGAGGCAAGCTGATCCAGCAACTGGATTCGTGCGAGCTCATTCCCACCGACGAGGAGGTCGAGGAGGTCGATGCTCGGGCGAACCAGGAGACCTGGCAGGACATGTTGCGGCAACAGGAAGAAGGGGTTTATCCTGCTGCTTTCGCGGCGGTCCATGAGCCCGTGATCATGTTGCACGGTGACTACGATTCCCATCCCGGCCGTATGATCCGAGTAAGTCTAGAGCCACATCTTCCTCACCTGGAGTACCGTGAGTGGAAACGCTGTGGGCACTACCCGTGGCTCGAAAAGGCCGTCCACGACGAGTTCTTTGCCGTCTTGCATGAATGGCTTGCCAGGCAATTCACCAAGGGTACACGCGCGGCCGCCCTATGATGAGCCCCGCTTACGTTAGCCGGAGTGGTAAATGTCACTAAAGTTCACAATTACCCTGCGTGGGGAGCCACTTACCAGTTAGTCGTAGCGGTTCATCTCAGGTCCTGGCATCAACCAGCCAGGTGGGAGCCATGACGCAACCAGCTCGAAAGAACCCCAAGGCCCTCAGTCCATGAAGCAGAACCGGATGTACGACGAGTTCGCCCACCTGTGGCCGCTCCTGAGCGCTCCCGAGGATTACGCCGACGAAGCGCGGTATTGGCGTGAGGCCCTGCGAGAGAACCTTGGCCCCGGACGGCACCACGTGTTGGAGCTGGGCGTGGGTGGCGGCAACAACTTGTCGCACCTGACGGGGGAATTTGATGCCACCGCGGTGGATACCTCCCAGCAGATGCTCGCCAACTCCAGGAGGCTGAACCCCTCGGTCGAGCACCTCCTCGGCGATATGAGGTCAGTTCGCCTGGACCGCAAGTTCAGCGGCGTGCTGATACATGACGCCATCGCCTACATGACTACCGAGGCCGATTTGCGGGCGGTGTTTCTGACGGCCAGGGAGCACTTGAATCCGGGTGGCGTGATCGTGACGGCGCCCGACTTTTACTCTGAGACCTTCCGTGGTCCATACGTCTTTCACAAGACTGCGAAAGATAAAGAGGTCGAGCTGACCTACGTTGAGTACGCCTACGACCCTGATCCTTCGGACACCACCATCGAGTCCATCTTCGTCTACTTTATCAATGAGGGTGGTGAGTTCAAGGTCGAGCTGGACCGTCACGTGACCGGGCTCTTCCCGATGGACACGTGGGAACGGCTGCTCCGGGAGGTCGGCTTCAACGTCAGCAAGAAGGCGTACCCCGTCATCGAAGAGCCGCGCTCTCCCTTCCTGTGGGTTGGGGTCCTGGCTGGTTCCAGCTAGGCGAAGAGGTTCAGGCCCGCTAGAAGGGTATCCCCCACAGAGCGTACCACTGCTCCAGCTCCCGCTCTATGGGCAGCTCCTTCTCCATGGCGGTACGAAGGCGCAGCTCCGCGGCGTAGTCTCTCTGCTGTCCTGACTCCGGTACAAAGGGGTAGAACTTGCCCCGCTTGTAGTTATAGATCCAGTAGACCTCTTTGCCGCCCTCTTTGAACTCGAAGACGGCCGCCAGCAGCTGAGGGCCGAAACCGTGGTCGACTATGGTCTCCCCCATGGTGTGAATCAGTGAGACCAGGTCCTCGAACTGGGGGTCGTCCAGGATAATCCAGCGGTATCCGTAGTTATCGTCTCGGATGTGGTAGTCGGTGTCCGTGGACTTGGCGCTTATGCGCATTAGCTCCCTAAGCTCCGAGTCCAGGTTGCTGAAGAAGGAGGACTCCACGGGCCGGAAGGAGAGGCCGGCCTTTCCCGAAGACTCAACTCCGAAGCGAGTGCTGAGGGTGATATAGGCGGTAACTATGGAGAAGAGACCTTCCCTATGGGACTTGATGGCCTTTGCGCGGCCAAAGAGGGCATCCAGCAGGCCCACTGACTAGCGTCCCCCTTCCATCTGGCGTTGCATCTGCCGCAGCCGCTCGATGCGCTTCTCCACAGAGGGATGGGAGGAGAAGAGGCTTGCCATTTTGTTGCCCTTAAGGGCGGGAACGATGAAGAAGGCGTTGGCGTGCTCCACCCGCCGGAGATCCTTCTCCGGGATGCGCCCAACCTCGCCGTTGATCTTCATCAGGGCGGAGGCCAACTGGGAGGGGGCGCCGGTAAGAGTGGCTGATCCACGGTCCGCAGCCAGCTCCCGATAGCGGGTCAGGGCCATGATGAGTAGCTGGCTGACGAAGTAGACTACTATCGTGCCCACATACACCAGCATCATCACGGCCATGGCCTGTCCGCCTCCATGACGGCGTCCGCCGTAGCCTCCACCGAAGCCGCCGAAGAGGCTCATCCAGAACATCATCTGCATCAGGTAGCCTGAAGCAATGACGATAAGGCTGGCCAAGGTGATCACCATAACATCCCGGTGCTTGATGTGGGAAAGCTCGTGGGCCAGCACCGCCTCCAGCTCCCGGTCGTCCAGGCGTGACATGAGGCCCCTGGTGACAGCCACCACGGAGTTCTTCTGATTGCGGCCCGTGGCAAAGGCGTTGGGAACGTGGGTCTCCATCATCGCTACCTTTGGCTTGGGAAGGTCCGCCGCGGCTGACAGGCGCTCAATCATGGCGTGAATCTTGGGCTCCTCCTGGGGCGTCACAATCTTTGCGCCGGTGGTCATGAGGACCAGGCGGTGCGACATGAAGAATTGGAAGATCCCCATTATGAAGCCCATAACCAAAATGACGATGAAGTTAATCCCTGCCGAAAACAGCAGCCCGAAAAAGGCCACGTACACTAGGGCCAGCAGGAGCATTGTAAAGCCCATGCGAAAGGTTAGGCCCCTATCTCTTCCTATTCCTCTTGTCCTCATGTCCTATCTCCTGGAGAAACCCCGCTTTTGGAAATAATATCGGAAAGGGGTACGACTGTCCATTACCCTATCAGACGCCTTCGCATGAGAAACATCGAGGCGAGGATGAAGGGCGTGGCCATGGCCGCCAGCAGCGCAACGTCCCCCAGCAGGGCCAAGCGCACATCTCCTTGCACCAGGCCACGCATAAGGTGGGCCGCGGGGGTGAGGGGCAGGACCCAGGCGGCGCGCTGCACGGCATCTGGAAGCTCGTCCAGGGGGAAGAAGGTCCCGCAGAAGAAGAACATGGGCGCGGCGAACACGGTGAAGTAGTTGTTCAGGAAGCCCATGGAGGGCGCCACGGCGGTCATTGTCATGGCGATGGAGGCGAACATCAGTCCAACCAGAAAGGCCGCTGGCAGGACCAGGACCGCCAGGGGCGAAGCCACCAGCCCGAAGGCGGCGGCTACTGTGAGGACCGCACTGGCGGTCAGGACCGAGCGGCTGGCCCCCCAGATGATCTCGCCCAGGGTCACGTCCCCCACGCTGAGGGGAGTGACGATGATGCTGTCATAGATCCTGTGGGTCTGCATACGCAGATAGGCGCCGTAGGTGCATTCGAAGGCGGCGTGGAACATGGCGTAGCTGGCGATGATGCCCGGGGCCACGAACTCCGCGTAACTGAGGTCGCCCACGATGTCCACGTAGGTGCCCAGGCCGTAGCCGACCACCGTAAGGATGAGCACCGGCTCAACAATGATGCCGCTCAGCTCGGTGGCCCACTGGTGGGTAAAGGCGTCCCGGTTGCGCTGCCATACCCGGATGGCTCTAAATGAGGGGGCCGCGATTAAGGCGTTCACTATTTCAGCAAGTCTGGTTGTTGCATGGAGGGTTGGACTACAGCAGCAGGCCTACTGGGTTCTCCAGAAGCTGTTTGATCTCCCGTAGGAACTGGGCCCCCTGGGCGCCGTCGGCGACGCGGTGGTCCACTGATAGGGTCGCCGTCATCATCTGGGCCACCACTACCTGATCGTCCCGGACCACGGGCTGCTTCTTGACGGTGCCGGTGGCCAGGACCGCGCTCTGAGGCGGGTGGATGATGGCCACGAAGCTGTCCACGTCAAAGGACCCCAGGTTGCTGATGCTGAAAGTAGCCGCAGTGTACTCATCGGGACGAAGGACGCCCCGCTGGGCCCGCTCCGCCAGGTCCCGGCTGGCCTGGGCGATTTCAGCCAGGGACTTGCTCCCGCAGTCCAGGATGGCGGGCACCATGAGTCCCTCCTCCATGGCTATGGCGATGCCTATGTTGATGGCAGAATTGACCTTCAGGCTGTCCTCCTGGAAGAAGGAGTTGAAGGCGGGGTGCTTCTGAAGGGCTATGGTGCACGCCTTAATGATGAAATCGTTGACCGTGACGCGGACGCCCTGCTCCTCCAGGGTCTGGTTTAGCCCCTGCCTGATGGACATGGCTTGAGTCATGTCGACGTCGGCGGCGACGTAGAAGTGGGGGATCTCCCGTTTGGCGTGGGAGGTGAGCCTAGCGATGGCCTGGCGCATGCGTGTGAGTGGGACCGTTTCGGCGACCTGCTCTGCGGCGGGTGCCTGGGCCGGCGCCGCAGCGACGGGCGGCACCTCAAAGGCCAGCACGTCCTCCTTGGTTATCCTTCCACCGGGGCCGGTACCCTGCAACAGGCTAAGGTCTATGCCCTTCTCCTGGGCCAGGCGCCGGGCCACGGGAGAAGCTGGGGCGGCTGCCCTGGCCGGCTCGGGCTGGGCCCTCTCTGGTGGCGCGGCCACAGGCGGGGTGGCGGGAGCTGCCGTGGGGGCCTCGGTGGCCACTGGAGCGGGCTTTTCCGCCATGACCTCTGGGAGTGGCTCGTCGGCGCCGGCGATAAGGCCTATGACCGTTCCAACGGGCACGGTGTTCCCTTCGGCTACCAGGATCTTACGGAGGATCCCCGAGCCGAGGGCCTCCATTTCCACCACGGCCTTGTCCGTCTCGATCTCCGCGATGTTCTCGCCCCGCTTGACCTCGTCTCCCTCCTGCCTCAACCACCTCACCACGGTGCCCTCTCGCATGTCGTAGCCCATCTGGGGCATAACCACTTCGATAGCCAGGGCGTACCTCCTAGCAAGTCCTAAAGGCCAACTACCTCTTTCAGGGCCCGTATAATCTTCTGCTCGTCGGGGATGGCGCTCCTCTCCAGATTGCTGGCGTAGGGCATGGGGACATCCTCGCCGCCTACCCGCGCTACGGGGGCGTCCAGGCGATCGAAGCTCCTCTCCTGAATGGAGCTGGCTATCTCGGCCCCGAAACCTCCCGTCCTCCAGGCCTCCTCTACCACCAGGCACCGACTGGTCTTGGCCACAGACTGTACCAAGGTGTCTATATCGAAGGGTCGCAGCGTTCGAAGGTCAATCACCTCGGCGTCGATACCTGAATCCTCCAGCTCCTGGGCGGCCTTGAGGGCCACGTGGACCATTCGGCCGTAGGCTACGATGGTAACGTCGGCGCCCTCCCTCTTCACGTCGGCCTGTCCGAAGGGAATGGTGTACCACTCGTCGGGCACCTCGCCTCTGAGTCCGTACAGGAGAGCGTGTTCCGCGTATATGATGGGGTTGTTGTCTTCAAAGGCGCTCCGCAGGAGGCCCAGGGCATCATAGGGGGTTGCGGGCACAGCCACCTTCAGCCCCGGCACAGAGGCGTACCACCCCTCCAGGCTCTGGGAGTGGGTGGCCGCCAGCTGGGCTCCCCCTCCTGTGACTGTGCGGATGATGAGGGGTACGTTGATCTGGCCTCCCGACATGTAGTGCACCTTGGCAATGTGATTCACGATCTGGTCCATGGCCAGGAGGCTGAAGTTGATGGTCATCAGCTCCACCACCGGCTTCAGCCCGCCCATGGCCGCGCCGGCTCCAGCTCCGACGAACACCGATTCCGATATGGGCGTGTCCTTGATGCGTTCGGGGCCATAATGCCCCAGGAAGCCCTTGGTTACGGCGTATGCCCCGCCATAGGCCCCTATGTCCTCCCCCATGATGAACACCCGGGGGTCATTGTCCAGGGCCTCCCTTAAACCCATAGTAATGGCCTCTCGTATCGTCATCCCGGCCAAGATGCAGCCTCCTAATTAATTGTGACGAAGGGTCTCGCGAACTTAATGGGCATCGGACCTCTCCGACTGAGGGTGGAAGGTGATGGCGGGCTCGTACCCCGCGAGGGCCAGATCATCCAGCGAGTCCAGATCCTCCCTTATGGCCTGGACCCTGGCGGCGACCCGCTCCAGGCGGTCCTCCTCTATCTCAAGGCCCGCCATTTTCGCCAGCAGCCGTATCTCCTCGTTGGAGAGTTTCAAGGTGTGCCCCCAGGTAAAGCGCCTATTTCGATGATAGCATACTCCATCTTCGGGCGGTCTATAATCCCTATGGCAAAGAAATGGGGGAAACCTCCTTACACAGAAGGTTTCCCCCTCACGGCATCGAATGTAGCTAGCTCTCTAGCCTTCTTATAGACTGGGCAGCTTCCCAGGCTACGCCAATTATTTTTTGCCCCTGCCCGGAGGTTCCTTATCCTTGCCCGGCGGTTCCTTATCCTTATCAGGCGGGCCCGTATCATTATCAGGCGGGCCCGTATCTTTGTCCTTGGGTGGCCCTTTACCTTTGTCCTCGTTAGCCTTGCCCCGCGCTTTCTCTGCGTTGCCGCGGGCCTCTGGAGGCGCATTGTTGACCGTATTCTCTAGCCTTGCCAGCAGCCTATCCTCACGCTTCTGCTGAAGCTCCGCCACCCTATCGGCGCGTTTGGCGTCTCGCTCTACCGCCGCAGCCTGGAGGCGTGCCAAACGCTCTGCAATCTTTTGAGTGCGCAGGGTATCTAGAACCTTGCCATTGCAGATTAGCAGTGTGACGTCATCTCCCTCCACGGGAGGCGGCTCGCCTTCAGGAGGTGGCTCTTCAACGTCCAGGTCCTGAATGTTGCCGTTCTCCTCCAGGAGCTTGACTTTGCTCTTCCCCTTGGCCTGTACCACCCCCAGTAGCTGATTGCACTGCGGTTGCCCTGGAATAACTACGATGCGGCGGGCCGTAGCCGTCCGGAAGGCGGGATCGGGCGGCTCGCCGTTCTCAAGGGGCGCGCCATTCTCAGGGGGCTCACCGTTCTCAGGTGGCTCTTCACTCTCGGGCTTCTCCAGACTCACGGCAACCCTGCCACCGACTTCAATGGCCTCCGGGCCGACGTCCTTTTCCGGGGGAGCGTCTATGCGAGTCTCCGGGCCATAGTAGACGGTAACGTTCCCGAATTTGGTCGACACTTCCATTTCGCCGTCACCAACGTAGACTACTGATCCGGAGATGCCCCTTCTGACGAGTTGTCCCGGTGGAAGGCCATCCCGCGGTGGCTCGTCCACTGTCACCGATACCTGGGTGGCGTTGGTGGTGTTTAGAGCGCTGTCGGTGGCCCGCGCATCCACGGTGTGGGGGCCGTCATCCACTTGAGTGGTGTCCCAAGAGGTCTCGTATAGACCGCTGGTTTCGTTGTAGGTCATGGCTATGGGGGTGGCGAAGGCGGCATCGTCGATGGACATCTCCACTGTCAGGGTCCCCGCAGCGTCCTCGTCATCGGTGGCGTCCACCTCCACCGTTACCGTGCCTGATACTATGCTGCCCTCTGTGGGGCTCACGATAGAGACGGTGGGCGGCTCGTCCACGTTGTCCACTGTCACCGATACCTGGGTGGCGTTGGTGGTGTTTAGAGCGCTGTCGGTGGCCCGCGCATCCACGGTGTGGGGGCCGTCATCCACTTGAGTGGTGTCCCAAGAGGTCTCGTATAGACCGCTGGTTTCGTTGTAGGTCATGGCTATGGGGGTGGCGAAGGCGGCATCGTCGATAGACATCTCCACTGTCAGGGTCCCCGCCGCGTCCTCGTTATCGGTGGCGTCCACCTCCACCGTCACCGTGCCTGATACTATGCTGCCTTCTGTGGGGCTCACGATAGAGACGGTGGGCGGCTCATCGGTCTCGGGCGGGTCCTGAGCGAGTACGAGGGATCCCGTTGTCGTGAGTAAAAAGAGGGAAAGCGGGACCAGTATTCTTAAAATGTTTTTACCAACCATACCCCTGTCCTCCCTATGGCTCGTAGATGACTGTTAGGATCGCGAATTTCTCTTCGCCTGTCTCAGTGCTTGCCAGGACTTCGATAATGTTAGTTCCCACCTGCATCTGGATGGTAGCCCGAAACCTGCCGTCCTCATCTACCTCTACAAAGGCGTCGCCGACACTGACAGCAGCGTCAAGTCGAGTTCTCCCCACCACATCAATGGTAGGGTTGGAGTAGTAAGGCACCACTTCCTCGGGGGCCTCGATATACAGGAAGAAGGCGCCGGTGGGGTCGGGCGTTGCCGTTGGTGCGAGTGTGGGTGCCGAAGTAGCCGTAGGGCTGATGACCGGTGCTTTGGTAGCCTCGGGCGCGGATGTTGCGGTAGGTTCTCCTCCCTCTCCACACGCCGATAGCAGGATACTTATCCCAAGCAAGAGTTGAAGACCAAGGAATAGTGCCGATTTTCTGTTCACAGGTTGCTCGCCGACATTACAAGAATGCACTAGGTGTCGTCACAGGATGATGCCTCATATCTTTTATATCGCAGAGGGGACAGAAAAGATACGGGCGCCCAGCGGGTGACTAGGAGAAAATCAGCACTACAGCTACGGCAACCCGATGAAGCTTATGACGCGCACGCTATACCACGACAGCGCGGAGGACCAGAGATGGCACGAGCCTTAGCAAGGCCTCCCGCAGGTCAATGGCGATGAGGGGTAAAGTGCTTGAACCGACGACTGCTTAGCTCCTAGTCCTCCTTCTGTTGGTCTTCAATTGCTTTGATGGCGAGTTCCCACGCTTTCTTGTAATGATCAACGGCCTTGTATGTTGGTTCTGGTGTGTGACAATCACTTCACTTAGGTGGATCGGGGTGCGGCAGACCGATGCGGCCCTGGTCGTGGTAGACCGCAAAAAAGCGAGGGTCGCCGCACCCCCCACAGGTTAGAGCCCGAACAGTTGCCTGGGCCAATCGAGCCCGTATCGTGCAAGGAAGGGCCAAAGCTTCACACAGGAGGTATGGATGGAACAGGAAGCGAGATTCGTAGGCATTGATGTCTCAAAGGCGAAGGTGGATGTCGGCGTCCGGCCTACGGGCCAGAGATGGGTCGTCTCCTACGACGAGACCGGGATCGGGGAACTGGTCTTCCAGTTGGTGGATCTGAGTCCCGCCCTGGTCCTGCTGGAGGCTTCGGGTGGTCTGGAACTGCCCTTGGTGGCAGCCCTGGCAGCTGCGGCGCTGCCCGTAGTCGTCGTCAACCCCCGTCAGGTTCGAGACTTCGCCAGGGCCACCGGGACGCTGGCCAAGACCGACACTCTGGACGCGGCGGTCCTGGCCCACTTCGCCGACGTCATTCGTCCCTCCGTGCGCCCTCTGAGGGACGCCGAGGCCCAGGTTCTCAACTCTCTGACTGCCCGCAGACACCAGGTGATGACCATGCTGGTCTCGGAGAAGAACCGGCTGGGTACCGCCATCAGCGCCGTCCGCCCCCGCATTGAGGCTCATATCGCCTGGTTGGAGCAGGAGCTGGACGACCTGGACGAGGGGCTGCGCCAGACTCTCCGCCAGAGTCCCGTGTGGCGGGAGAGGGATGATCTCCTGCGCACCGTTCCCGGCGTGGGAGAGCAACTCTCCCTCACTCTGATGGCCTACCTGCCGGAGTTGGGCACCTTGGACCGCAGGCAGGTCGCCGCCCTGGTGGGCGTGGCTCCCTTCAACCGGGACAGTGGCATCCTGCGAGGCAAACGCGCTGTCTGGGGCGGGCGCTCCCGAGTGGGGGGCGCCCTTTACATGGGGACGCTGTCCGCAACCCGCTACAACCCCGTCATCTGCGACTTCTACCAGAGGCTGCTGGCGGCTGGCAAACCGAAGAAGGTGTCCCTCGTCGCGTGTATGCGCAAACTGCTCGTCATCCTCAACTCCATGCTCAAACATCGCTCTCCCTGGCGAGGCATAACTCCGGCAGCTGTGAGTCATTCCTATTGACTTTAAACACAGTTGCTTCTTTGGTTTCCCAGCCCCCCTCGCCTCCTCGGCCTTGGCGATCTCCTTCTCCACCTTGTTCCGTATTTTAGGGCTTAACGCTCCGGCTGCCTCAGCATCCTCTATGGCGATAAGCGCCAACAACTCGTCGATATCCACTAGCAGATCGATAGCCTCCTGGGCGGCTGCCAGCCCCTCGGCGCTGAGAGTTTCTTCCTCGTCCTGGCCGGCTTTCTTAATCGCTTTTAAAAGCTCTTTGATAGCTTTGGCTTCCTCCTTAAAGACCTTGTCGCCACGATCGGGGTCTGGATGGAAGCCGTCAATCCACAGTTCGGGCTCACGGGCCTTTTGAAGTCTGTTGATAGCTTTTTCTATGCTCTTGGACTCGGCTTCGTACGGTTCGATTAGACTCTGTACTCGTGCCTTGAGTTCTCGTGGGCTAGCCTCTATTTCCTCTCCTGGTTCTAACTGGACTGCAATGTCCCCGATTTCGACGACGATCGCAGTTTTGCCAATGTTCTCAATAATGAACTGGCCGTCCTCGGTTTCCGTTACCTTGGCAGTCCCCCCACTGGGCACCGTAACACTTACCTGATCGCTGACAGGGACCTCGACGGGGCCCACGAGCACCTCCACCGTCAACGACCCGCAGGTCACCACCACCGAATCACCATCAGTGAGTAGAACTGGAAGGTTACAAGCGTCGAAAGCTGCGGTGCCTGATCCCCCACCGGCTGCTTCGAGCAGCAGGCCGTCGGGATTAGTTGCATCCTCTACAGACACAAGCAGATCGTCTATAGAGACTATGGATCCGAAGCTGGTCCCACCCAGGTGCTGGTCCG
The DNA here is from genome assembly GCA_965237935.1 of Dehalococcoidia bacterium. GTDB lineage: Bacteria > Chloroflexota > Dehalococcoidia > Lucifugimonadales > CBDEGW01 > CBDEGW01. Next base: position 51,574 of record CBDEGW010000004.1, read on the forward strand.
TGAAGTTATTGGAGAAAACCGCGCTCTGGTCCACAAAACTGGCGTTTACAAATAGGCCATCCACGCCATCTTTGATCCCGTCGCCATCGCTGTCTGTGCTGATGCTACCGATAACTGAGAGGACGCCGGTACCTATATTTGCGACGTAAACGCGATCGGTGTCGGGGTTCACTCCGACGTCAATCGCCCCAGTAGATGGAGCCAAGGGAACCTCGGCAACCACGGTATCAGTCCCACCGTCGATGATCGAGACGCTGCTGCTGCTATTGTTTGCTACGTACACAAAACCTGTGGAGGTGTTCACAGCAACGCCAACTGGCCCATTCCCCACCGGCACGGTCGCGATGACGCTGTTGGCGACTGCATCGATTACAGAGACATTGTCGCTTGTAAAGTTGGAGACATAGACGCGCCCGACGCCAGGATTCACAGCTACTCCGGCTGGCCCGGTCCCAACTGGCACGGTCGCAATCACGGTGTTGCTCAACCCGTCAATGACTGAGACCGTGTCGCTGGAGTTGTTCGCTACGTAGACCCGCCCTGTAGACGCGTTCGCTGCAACGTCGCTCGGCCCGAGGCCTACAGGGATCGTGGCGACAACGGCACCGGAGATCGCGTTGATTACAGAGACGTTATCGCTTAAGAAATTTGCTGCATAGACGCGATCGGCGCCAGGGTTTACGCCAACGTCGAAGGTCCCGTCCCCGACAGGGATCGTAGAAAGGACGGTGTTAGACCCTCCATCGATGACAAAGACGCTATCGCCAGAGAAATCGGCTACGTATATCCGGTTTGGCGTCGGGTCGACATCAACCCCAACCGGTACGCCTCCCGATGGTATGTTGGTGACGAGAGTGTCTGTGGTGGCATCAACCACCGAGACGGTGCCGCCTCCAAGGTTCGCCACATATACCAGGCCGGTCGAAGCGTTGACTCCAACGCCTCTGGCCCCGCTGCCTGTGGGGATCGTGGCTACTACTGTCGGGTCAACGTGCGCTCCCTGGGCGCCAGGGATACCCACAAAGAGAGCCCCTACGAGCAACACCAGAACCAACGCGCTTACACGCATGTAGGAACTAAGGTGGACCCCATTATTAAGACAGCACGAGGGCTAAATTAAGAGAGTCTCCCACCCCTGCGCTAGGTTTCACCAAGCCCGATGGCAGCCCTGCTTCTTCAGCTGCTGCTCCCCTTTCTTCCTGGCCATGTTGGTACACCTCTGCTGGGGTCCGGTAGCCCAAAGCCTGGTGAGGCCTCTGCCGGTTGTAGAACTCCAGGTAGGCATTGATCCCAGTTCGGGCCTCGGCGACGGTCTGGTAAGCTTTCAGATACACCTCCTCGTACTTGATGCTCCGCCACAGCCGCTCCACGAAGATGTTGTCCAGGTACCTACCCTTACCATCCATGCTGACCTGGACCCTCTGCTCCTGCAACGTCTGGGTAAAGGCCTCACTGGTGAACTGACTCCCTTGGTCGGTGTTGAATATCTCCGGTCGTCCCTTACCCAGGGCTTCCTCCAACGCCGCCACGCAGAAGCTGGTGTCCATGGTGTTGGAGAGCTTCCAGGCCAGCACGTGCCGGCTGTGCCAGTCCATGATGGCCACCAGGTACAGGAAGCCCTTCGCCATGGGGATGTAGGTGATGTCCGCGGCCCAGACCTGGTCGACCCGATTAACCTCCACTCCCTTCAGCAGATAGGGAAAGATCCGGTGTCCCGGCGCTGGTTTGCTGGTGTTGGGACGCCGGTAGATCGCTTCCAGACCCATCAACCGCATCAGCCTTCGAACCCTTTTTCGGCTCACCAGATAGCCCTGTTGCAGCAGCCAGGCCTTCATCTTCCTGGAGCCGTAGAAGGGGGTCTTCAAATACTGACGGTCCATCAGGGCCATCAACTCCAGGTCTTCTGCCCTGGTCGGTACCGGCCGGTAGTACACCGAGGCCCGGCTGACGTCCAGCAGGATACATTGACGCACCAAAGACAGCTGCTGGTGGTCTCGGTCTATCATGGCTCGCCGTATGCTGCGACTCATAGACCGGACCTTTCCGACAAAAAATCGCGTTCCACCTTCAGCTGGCCGATGTGCCGGTAGAGGTGGTTAATCTGAGCTTCCTTGGCTTTCTCCTGGGATTTCTGATTGGTGGCAAATAGCTCCGGGGCTCCTTCCACCAGGGCCCTTTTCCAGGCGTGAATCTGACTGGGATGGACCTCAAATCGGCTGGCCAGCTGGGCGATGGTCTCTTCCCCCGCAAGGGCGGCCAGGGCCACCTTGGCCTTGAACGCCGGACTGTGCTTATTCCTCGTCTGCTTCATGTCCTGCTCCTCCACGTCGGTTAGTTGCCGGTTATTTTAGGAGCTGGACTCTCTCTTAGCCAGTTGTCTAGTTTTTGGGTACCACCTCAAACCTCACAGTGGAAGATTCCGTACTCGGTAGCCCTTTCCTTTTCTGTTTATCGAGGGAGCCTGCAACGAGAAGCGACTGGGAAAGACTGCGAGCTGCGCTGCTGGAGAGATACGACACCTGGACCGTAACGGAAGACGTGGCCAGTCTGAACTTTGAGATCGAGTGCGGCATCAAGCGATGGATGGGGCTGAACGAGATAACGGAGCACAGGCTTGAGCAGAAGAGAGGTTGGGTGGCATACTCATACGATACAGCCCCGCCAAGCGACGCGATACGCGAAATAGCGCAAATCACAAGATGGTTCCGGAAGAGAAGGAAATACGGAGATCAGGAAGAGTACAGACTCGCATGGAACCTGCAGAGTCCACAATGGGAGAGCCTTCCCGACTCACTAGAAATCGAGCTAACAAAGACCGGGCTAGGTCTATTCAAACCATGGGAGCCGCCCAAGGACTAGTAGGCTTCAGTGTCCAAGTCCGGCTGTTCTCATCGGCGACCCTTGCCCTCACAGAGCCCCCAGCCACACTTCGAAAACGGTTCTGTCTACCGTCAAAATAGGCCCACCAACGTATACGGTAGACAGAACCGTTTTCGAATTGTGGCTGGGGGCCCTATGATCCCTGGTACCGTGATCCCCTGGTAGTTCGAGCCTCTTCAGGTGGCACCCCGAGGTTAGCAGAGAGGGAACACGCCGACGGTCGGTCTCCGATATTGCTAGGAATAGCATCTCGTACTTGGGATGGCTCCATGCAACACATTCAGACCGCAAGCTATCGAATAATGATTCCTCACTCAGTTTTCGCCATGCTCGACAGGGACATCATGCCAAGGTTCTTGTGAGAGATACCGTGCAAGATCACAATAAGAGGGCACAGTACACCATCTTTGCCGGTGTCATGGTGCCAAGGGCGGAGGACTTTCCCCAGCGGCTGGAGCGACCGAAGGAGAAGAACGGTCTGTCTTGGTGGGAGTTCGCCCAGCATCTCGGTGTTACGGGCTCAAAGCAGGCTAGCCAGGTGCCAGCCGAAGCCGGCTGATCCGTTCTAGTATCCCGGTCAGCATTTCCCTGGTTACCAACACCTCGGCAAGTTGAAACACTAGCCTCCTGGCATGACGTACCAACCGTCCTCCGGTTTTGATCAGCCTGGTCTGAAGACTGGTCAGCGACCAGTGCATCATATCCTCCGGCAACACCAGCCTTCCCAGGAAGTTGCCCAGGTTGTAAGCCAGGACGAACAGCCATAGCCTCACCTGGTTGGCCACGAACTTATGGCAGGAAAGCCGGGTCCAGTTCAGGGCGCACTTGCCTTCCTTGATCCACTGCTCCGCCGTGCCACGGCCATTGTAGAAGCGGACTATGCCTTTGGGTGGATATCTCAGGTTGGTCACGATGAAACCAACCCTGGGGAACAGCTCCCCCTGGTGCCACTCCACCTTGGCCACCACTCGCCTGGGTAAGTGCCAACTCTGGGCCTGGTAGGCAAAGTCGTGATAGGAGACGATAGGCTCCCGGGACGGCCATTCATGAGGACGCTCCAGCAAAGGCTGGATCTGCTCTTGAATCACCTGATTGGCGGGAAGCCGGATGGCGTACGTCATCTTTTCTTGTTCCAGAGCGGATAAACTGGTTCAAAAGGGCCAGCCGTAGGCGCTAGAACGAGGAATTTATGGCAATTAAAAACAATTTTTGTGCAAAGCCGTTTACTTTTCCTGTTCCGGACCGTGATCTTCCGCCCAGTTGCCTTTTCTGCGGTTCATGATGATGAGGACCACCGCGAGCGCCAGGAGCAGAAACCCCACCAGTGGGGTTCCAGTAAACAGGAGGCCGAGCCATTGCCACCATACGGGGTGTTCGCTGTGCTCGTCGACGAAGATGCCCGGCGAAACTATAGTGCGCAACACCAGAGGGGCGAGATGCGTAATGAGCAAGAACGCCGCCACAGCAAGCATCCAGTGTCGGGGCTTCCAACTGACGAACGGCCCCTTGCCCTTGTGTCTGTTGCCCCAGTTGGCACCGAAGGAGCCGCCACAAGCCATGCCCAGGATGAGGCCGATGGGAACGGCTATCGAGAAATGTAGCATGATCCCAACAACCCCGCCCAACACCAAGCCGATGAGCCCGCCTAGAATCGCTCCGTGGGTCATAGCAACCTCCCGATGGCTAGCGGCACCGTGTTGACCGGGATTCCCCAGATCAAACCAACTTTCCTGGGTATAGCTCCTTCTGGGATACCGTCAAATATAATCCCGCATTCCAAGGGCATCAAATGCGGCCTGATTCGCTCAAATTCCCCGTTTTCATATAGCAACCACCGTCCTGCCAAGCCTTAACCCAAATCCACCGAGGGGATGACTATGCAGCAGCGGAACTGGCGATAGGGGCAAGGGAGGGCGATGGTCCGGGCACGATTTGGGGTAGAGGGGGGCCGGTGTCTGTCTTCAGTTGCCGCGGGGAGACTTTGTGACCGTCTGCGAATGTTGGTCAGGGCGAGATAGCGGGGAGAGGGCGCAGCAAGAGGCACTCGCAGACCGGACTGGCGCGAGTTCGCGGGGACGTTCGGTTGGCCGGATGGCGGCCGGTTGCCGCGGCCGTCAGGCAGGGAGTGGCAGGGCGCGCAATCGGGCCAGGGCACGATCGAACTGGGCTTCCCAAGGCCAGCGCTGTGGCAGATGCAGTGTGAGGCGGCGCGCCGAGCGGGTGAGCCGTCCGGCCAGGGAGAAGAACCGCCGCCGGAGGGTCTTGGTGGTCACCACCTGCTCGCCCAGACCGATGCGCGCTGTCCAGCGGGCGAGGTTGTGGGCCATCACCTGTACCGCCAGCCAGGCGGCGTTGGCGGCGAAGCGGCCCGAGGGGAGATGGTTCAACCCCACACCGTGCTTGAGGTCTCGGATGGCATTCTCGATCTCGGCGTGGCGGCGATGGTCGGCCTCCAGTTCGAGCATCTCCCCGTCCCGGTCGGTGATGAAGCCGTGATAGCTGTAGGAGGCGAAGAGGGCCAGCTGGGAACCGGGCGTGGGCTTCACACGCCGGACGATGAGCCGCACCGGTGCGGCGTCAGGTTCACTCTGGAAGGGAGTGCAGGTGGTCTCGGCCACATCGGCGGCGCCGTCCATCCAGTAGGGAATGGGAGTCCAGGCATCCTCTGGTATCGCCTCGATGAGATTGCGCAGGCTCTTGTGCTGGCGGATGGTGATGGAGAAGCGGACATCCATCTTGCGGCAGACGGATACCACGCCATGAGTGTAGAACCCGCTGTCGGCCCGTAGCGTGAGTCGTCCGTTGGCCCCGGCGTAGCGCACCCGTCCCACCGTCTCCCGCAGGAAGTGGGCGGCGCCGCGGGCGGTGTTGGCCCGGCCCTCGCGCAGCCGGGACATCAGCACGTCGCCGGTGCCGGCGGCGATGGCCAGCAGCGGGTGGTAGCCCCGCTTGCCGGTATAGCCGTGGTGGCGGGCGCCCTCCTTGGCCAGTCCGTAGGTCTCGCAGATGGTGGAATCGAGGTCGATGGTGAACGGCGCGTCGCCGGGTCCGGCCCCAGCGGCCCAGGCCCGGGCCAGCAGCTCCCGGCTCACCCGGTCCAGCTGGCGGACGTGGCCCCACCGGAAGCTGCGCAGGAAGGTCCCCAGGGTGGATGGCGCCTTGACCGTGCCGCCCAGGGTGCAGGCCATCCCCCCGGTGCGCAACACATCGGCGTCGTCGATGCAGTCGCCGCCGGCCATGGCTGAGGCCACCAGGGTCATCAGCTTGTCTCCGGTGTTGGCCCGCCCCGGCGCGCCGCCCAGGTCAAGGTGATGGTCAACGAGTTCCCGCAGGCCCAGATGCCGGGCGAGGGTGGCCGGCAGGAGCAGACCGGCATTGGCCACCAGGCGGTGATCGTCAAAGACGATACGGATACGGTCGGGGTGGTTGCGTGGTAGCATCTATTGGGTGCTCCTTCTCTGGGACTGTTTTGCTGTTACAAAACCATTATCCCAGATTCAGAGGAGCACCCTCTGGCCACTTCAGGATGCTAACCAAACGCCCTCCCTCGGTGGATTCGGGCTAAAATCCCCAAACCGCTGGTCTACGCCCAAGTCTCCCCCTTGGGAACCTCTTTTGCGACCCCGTAACCGTAACCAATCCCGATGCTCCTGAGGTGGCACTAGCCAGGAGCCAGCCGAAGCCGGCCAATTCGTTCCAGTATCCCACATAGCATTTCCCGGCTCACTAGCACTTCAGCAAGCTGAAACACCAGCCTTCTGGCATGGCGCACCAACCGTCCTACGGTCTTGATCATCCTGGTCTGAAGACTGGTCAGCGACCAGTGCTTCATCGACTCCGGCAACACCAGCCTTCTCAAGAAGTTACCCAAGTTATAGGCCATGATGAACAGCCCCAGCCTGACCTGATTGGCCACGAACTTGTGGCAGGACAACCTCGTCCAGTTCAGGGCGTACTTTCCCTCTTTTATCCATTGCTCCGCCGTGCCTCGGCCGTTGTAGAAGCGGACTATCCCTATAGTTGGATAACTGAGGTTGGCAACTATGAAGCCCACTCTGGGAAACAGTTCTCCCTGGTGCCACTCCACCTTGGCCACCACCCTTCGGGATACATTCCAGCTCTGGGCCTGGTAAGTGAAACCGTGATACGAGACGATGGGCTTTGGGGAAGGCCCCTCAGTAGGCCGTGTCAGCAGGTGCGCTATCTTCCTCTGTAGCACTTCGTTTGCTGGCAGCCTGATGGCGTAGTCGATCTGTCTGGTCTCCAGATACTCGTATATCTCCGGCTTGGCGAAGGCGGCATCAGCGCGAAACAGCAGCCTGACTGCTGCTGTAAAATAACGCTCCACCACCGGATCGAGGACTTCTTGCCAATCATCGGCACTGTGGACGTTGCCTGACCGTAGCTTCGCTCCTTCACAATCCCCGAACTGGTTGAACAGAAAGAGAGGATGATAGCAGACGCATTCGAAGTGGCCGTTATAGGCTGCGCCCTCCTGCTGACCGTGTACTGGACTCTCCGAACTATCCATATCCAGGATAACTCGCTGGTGTAGGGTGTGGGCCATCGCCCGTTCCACCCAACGGGTATTCATTCGTGCCAGCGCCTGCCGGTTGTCCTCTTGGGTCAGGAACTCCGTCTCGAACCGGCCCATCTCGCTGGTGCTGACTCCCTTCCGCTCCGAGCCTTGCCATCCCACGATCACTCGCATGGCTGGGTCTTGGGAAAGGCGCACTGCGTCATTGGTATCGTCGTAGCCAGCTAGGCGGCTGTAGATCGACTGTCTTAGCAGCGGAACCAGGTGGTGGAGGATATTGCGTCCGGTACGGCTTTCCTGGAGGTAGTCCCCAGCGATTTCGGTAAGGCCCAAGGCATCATCAAACTCTCGAAAAGCAAGAAGACCGGCGTCGGTGGTGATGGTGGCACCGTGAAATGCCAGGCGGACTTTGGGGTTGAACTGGAGCCGGAGAGAGGCCTTTTCGCCGTCACCCATGGGGTGCCTCCAGGAGGCTTACGCTACCTATATAAAACTCGCCAAGCTATGGGGTAATTATAGCCATACCGACGGCCAACGTCTCACAAATGGACAATGGTTTAAAGAATGCCGACGATTTACTCAGAGGGATATTCAGCCATATGGGAAATGTGGGCTGAACTGACCCACGCTCCCCGCTACAACATCGCCCCCACGCAGATGGCACTCGCCGTGACCAACGGCAGCGAAAGGCGCGGCTCCTACATGCGCTGGGGCCTGATACCTTCCTGGGCCAAGAGCGCATCGGTGGGCAGCCGGATGATAAACGCCCGCGCTGAGATGGTCGCCGAGAGACCCAGCTTCCGAACTGCGTTGCAGAGACGACGGTGCCTGGTCCTCGCCGATGGGTTCTACGAGTGGAAGGGGAAAGGCTCCGGCAAGAGACCCATGCGGATCGTGATGGCGTCGGGCGAGCCCTTCGCCTTCGCTGGGCTGTGGGACGCGTGGCGGGATCCGAAGGGCGAGGTTCTCCGCTCCTGTACCATCATCACCACGTCGGCCAACGAGCTGCTCAGTCCCATCCACGACCGGATGCCGGTCATCCTGCCAAGGGAGTTGGAGTCCCTGTGGCTGGACCATGATATCCGGGACTACGCCGCCCTTGGTGGAATCCTGACACCTTACATCACCGACGAGATGGAGGCATACGAAGTCTCCTCCCTGGTCAACAGCCCCGCCAACAACGGACCAGAAATGGTCGTTCCTGTAGGGCAGGTCAGGCCGTGCGACGGCCCTGCTCTGATGATACCGTTATGAGGGAGATTTCGTGACGTTGGCTCTCACCAAAGGCCACCCCGTGGTGACGGCTGGACTGGCCGCTATCACAGGCGCGGGTGTCGAATTGGGCTTCACGGTGCTTGATAGCATCACGAGCACCTGGCTTCTCATCCTTGCCACGGCAATCCCGCTAGCAGTGTCGTCCCCCTTCGTTGCAGGTTGGTTGTCGCCAGAGCTAAAGCATGCCTGGTTCTTCCCGGTCGGCGTACTGGCGAGCCTCTCCATCGCGACGGCCATCTATGGGAACCTCTCTCTAGATTCCCACCCCGTCGCGTTCGTCTTCGCCCTCACCCTGATCTATGGCGGAGCGGCATCCTTGGCATTCTGTGTGGGCTGGATAGCGAGGCAGTACCTCCGCCGGTTACGAGGACACAGGTTACCCGTGAGCCACCTTGCCGTTGCGTCGTTGTGGCTGCTTGCTGCTCGATAGCCCAAGTGCGCTCTTCATCGCCATACCGCTTGGTTCATCGCCTCCACCACACGCCCCGTACTGGTCCGCCAACCTGGCGCCGATTGGATTGATAGGGGTCGCTGCGGGGTCTGCGATCATCTGGAGCGACCGTAACAGGGGGCGTTGGGGTTTTCTGGGGCTGGGACTGTCCTTGCTGTACCTGGGGGCATCCCTTGCTCCGCCGGTATTCCTGACAACTGCGCACTGGTATGGGCCTGTCGCGCTGGTCCTTGTAGGGCTTGCGGTATGGAACGTTCTCAGATGGAGGCAAGGCGACGAAAGAGCAGCGTTGGGTGATTCGTAGTCGATGACAGTATTACTGTGGCTTCTCGCAATGATCCCGCCTGCCGCGTTATTCCTGATCGCAGGAATCTGGGAGGTCAGGATGAAGTACGGTGGTGTGCGTCACGTGTTCGGCGAGGCAGCGGATCCCGTCAAGCCGGAAGGACCGATATGTATGCTCTGTTCCCCAGGAAGGTTGCCAGCTAAGTCCGGTCATCACCTGAGCCGACACCACCAGATCACTTCCGTGAGGGAACGCTTTATTGATTTGAAGCGTACTATCAAGTATGGGCTCAAGCGAACAATCCAGGATCGTTGGCATCGCGCGGGCTTCGTTGCTATCGGGGAACTTTTGCTTGAGCCGATACGTCCTATTCAATGTAGGACCACTCCCACGCAATGGGTGAGCGGTGCGTCAGGGCAGAGGACTTTCCTGCTGCGACTCAATTTTCTCAGAGGAATAGGATGATTATTCGATGAGGCTTCAAGGCAGGGAACAGGAATGAAACGGGGGCTCCGAGTCTGGACGCGTACTTGCCTTCTTTGATCCACCCGCACGATCATAGGAGGACTGGTAGTTCTCCTAATGGTGGCCGTGGCAGGATGTGCCGACGCTGAGCCTAAATCTACGGGAGTGCCCCGCGTTCCCACATCAGCACAAGTCGCGACTCCTTCGCCTTCACTTACTGCACCTCCGTCGCCGATGCCTGTCGACGCTACGGACGTAGAGGTCGTCTACGCGTCCCGTGAGCGCCAATCCCCATTTCTGTTCCCGGGGGACTACGACCCCCTATGGGGAGACCTGGACGCCGATGTACCGATAATCGAAGAGTTGCTCAACTCTATAGTGATGGGCACGCCTGTGGACCTCAAGGCAGGCACCGGAGCGTCGAAGCGCGAAATAGTGACGATAAAAACGGGATGGGGAGGGGAAGAGGTAGAAATTGAGGCATTTGATGGAAGAACCTGGCTTTCGGACCGCAGCATGGCAATTAACATCGCGTTTCGGGACAGGACGATCTGGTCTGTCCGGCCAGTGATAGGATGCGATGTCATATCAGAAGGACGAGTTACCAATTGCCTGGCTGTGCCGGACCATTGGGAGCTGCTCCACCGCAACGGGGTGGTCGTGTCGACGGCGCTGACGGAGTGGTTCGAGCGCGTCGAAGAATACATGCCCAGTGTCGAACACTACGGCGTGCCCGACCAGATACGCCTGGGTGAGCCGTTCGCCATCTCCGGGGCGGGCTATCACGAAGGCGATAGAGTCGAACTGAGCATTGAGTTCATAGATCAGAGTAAGCTGCCTCTCGGCGAGGTGCCGCTGGACCATGGCGCCTTCCGTTGGAACGGGGAGTTCCCGAAGACGGCCCCCACTGGCTACGCCATCGTTTCCATGCGGGTCTTCGAGGGCGCGGAAGAGGTGGGGGGCTTGACCGTGTCAACCACCGTCACAGGATCGACTGCCGCGGGTGCCACGACTCCATCACCCACGCCGGCACAGGCGGAATACAGCGCGGCCGATCTGGCTAGATGGTATGAGCGCTTAGTAGATGTCACCTGGAGGGTCCCAGGCATTGCGTGGACCGACCTAAACGAAGCTAGGAACCGCATTGAAATAGGCATATACCCACTGCGCGGGGCTCGTGAGGAATGGGAGGCTGCCCTGGCGACACTGGATGTCCCACGAGAAGCCATTGTCATCGAGGTTGGATGTGAGGGCATACACCCATGGCCTCTTGATCTCGGGGAACCTCCGGACGAGGCGTTCCTCAGAGCCGTCGACTATTCGCTGGAGGTTGTGCCCCAGGCCCCTTACGGAGAGACGGTGCGAATGAAGCTGACGTTGCGGAACGTCAGTGATGGGACGGTGAACTTAGTGCTCGGTGGCAGACCTCCCTATGACTTCGAGGTCTCGACGCCTGACGGAGAGCAGGTATGGAATTGGGAGTGCGGCAAGATTATCGACCAACCGCTGGATGGCAAAACTCTGGAACCCGGTGAGGAGCTGGAGTTCGTTGGCGAATGGGAGCAGGTGGACAACCGGGGAGAACCCGTCCCACCTGGGGTCTACTTGGTGCGTGGTGGATTGAATTTGGATCCGCCCAACGCGGGGCCGCCTGGCGTGGTTATTACGACGGCCGAGAAGGTGGAAGTGCTCAAGTGAGATACGCCGCTCTTATCGGAGCGCTGGTCATTGGTCTGCTCTTTGTAGCCGCCTGCAGAGGCGTGGAATCGACCCCCACCGCTACAACGACTCAGGATTTGCCAGGTCCCGGCGCCCAGGTCCAGCAGGTGCCCCCACCTACGGCCACTCCATCTCCAAAGTTCCCGGGCTCGATCACACCGGCGCCAGCCTCCGAGAGCTTCAGGCTGGACCTGGGCGGTGGCGTAGTGGTGGCCTTCGTGGAGGGATTGTCGCCGAAGTTCTCAGGCAAGGTCGCCTACGTGACCCACGTTCCCACCGGGTCCCAGTTGGTGTTGGACCCCGAGGGGGAAATCATCGACCGACACGATGGGAGAGACGACGGACCCGACCGCCTGGACGCCGTGCTGGCGGATCAGGCCACCGTGGATCGAATCGTGGAGGGTCTCCAGGGCGATGATGACCTGCGGCCCCGCGAGACGCTCGCCGAGTGGGCGAACTCCGTCCAGTTCGGCGGCATCACCTACCTGGCCAAAGGCAGTTTGGGTGGACCCATCATCACCGAGGGAGAGCGTGCCCTAACTATTGAAGACCTGGGCTCTGAGATATACCGGGTCGCCTTCAGGATCGAAGGTTACAGCGGCTACTCTCATCAGGACGGCGATGCCACCTACCTGAACCCTGGAACACCAATCCACGCCGTCAAGGGCTACTCGCCGGAGTTCCGACTCGCTGCATTGGAGGACGGTACGCCTAGGTTGTTCGAGGCCGACACACATCCCGAGGCGGAGAGTGGCGAGGCCTTGCTGGACATTCGAGGCAAGGTCACGTCCATCGACGTCCTCAGCACCAAGAACTCGATTAAGGTGCTCGGCACGAAAGTGGAAAATGGGGAAGATGTGGTCCTCGGCAAGATAGAGGAAGAACGCGCCGTCAAGCGCTTCGTCGAATTAGTGCTTGAGTCGCCGATAGACCAGGGGCGTCGCGACCATGAGGGGCCGCGCTATTTTCTCTACTTTAGGCTCGCCGACGGCACGTCCGTCGTGCGGGCCTTCTGGCTGGAGTCGGGTGAGATCTCGCGGGGAATCATGACAGACCCTGCCGCGACCCTCTCTGTATGGCGCGCACTGGGCGAGGACAACCGGCCATTAGCGACCAACGGCGGGCCGAGAATCTCCGAACGGTTGGCCGCTCGGTTGGGCCTGGCATACCTGAGCTTCGCCGTCCCCGAGATCGATGTTACCGGCAAGCCCCACTCGCCGGTTGTCCGGCTGATGCGCAGGAGCGAGTTCGAGGCCATGAGAGGGTCGGCGCCAGCGATGCCCTCAGACCCATTGGTCTGGGTGGTCGAAGCCCAGGGTTCGTGGCGCACCGGTGGCATCACACCCGAGGAAGCGAGGCAGGACCTATCCGTCGGGCTGGTGGTGTTTGATGCCGACACAGGGGCGGACTATGGCGGGAGCCACGGGAACACGTCACTATTGGGAACGGACGCCCCACTCATTACACTTACATCAACGCCAACACCCGCGCCAATGCCCACGCGGGAGCGGGATCGCCATGAGGAACCACCACAGGGACCGGGCGTGGAAATTGGGACAGGCTACCCATACACGTTATACGTCCACTGCGGTATTCGCGACGCTCGTTTCGATGGGCGACTCTGGATGGCCGATCCCATGCTGAGCGACGGTAGCGGCAATCCGCCGCTGGATTGGGCTGCTGCCGATAGTCGCGGCAAAATGAAGCTAGTGAGAGATGACCTGGCGGTATTCACGGCCGAAAGCGGCCGAATTATCGAGTTCAAACCATGGCCATTGGATGTCGAATGGAGGCCATGCTTCTAGTGCATCGTGGAAATAGGATCATGTCACCCCTGATCCCCAGCATCCTTGGGTTAGCGGTGCTTGTACTGGCCGCCTGCTCCACCGCCGCGCCATTGGCTACGCCAACTGCTCCAAGCGAGGTGGGATGGGGAGATGGGACGGGGACAGTATTGCCGAGCGGGACCCTTCAGTTGTTTCCAAGTGCCCAGCCGTCCCCAGATTGGACGTTGGTGGAGGCGCCGGGCTGGGCCTATGTGCCTGGCTTCTCGCTGCGCCTGCCGCTTGGCTGGGAGCTGAACGAGCTTCAAGGCATCGACTCCTACGTGGGGGAGGTGGTTGGCGACAACGTACGACTCGAGTTTGACTACGGCGCCCACTCGTGGACCTTGGACCCGGCCGAGGATCCGGAGCGCGTGTATGCAGTGGCCTATGAGGGCATCGGAGGCGTTGAAGCGAAGCTGGTCATCCCCACGGGCGACTCCGGCGGGTACACCGGCATCTATTTCGAGAACTTGGGAGGCCAGTCGTTCAATCTTTTGGGGCAAGACCTGACGCCAGAGCAACAGCAGACGGCCTTCGCCATATTCAGGAGCATTCGCAGTCTCGGCCAATCAGGCTCCACTAAGGACCCTGATGAAGTAACGCTCGAAGGGCCGGGTGTTATCAGACACGATTGGGATCACGCTCCCCTCATCAATGGTGTTCGTAATATCATTCAGGGGACTCGTGTGGACGGCGTGTGTGTTTACACATACAGGATGTTTAGGGGTCCCAACGATCCACCCAAGATTCGAAGGACGCTGGCCTCCAACCCAGATACGTGTGAAGAGCTTGTCGAAGAAGGGACATTGGCTTACCCAGCAGGCAACGAACCGGAAGATGCAGCTATGGAATCAGTTACCGCCATACCCAGAGACCAGGCTACGTCTCTTGGAGTGGAGTTGGTAGCTATTGATAGCCATTGGGACAACAACGGCATTGCTCTATGGTGGGAAGGTATTGACATAGAGGTTTCTCATTGGATTGTGGAGCGATCTACCGATGCAGACGGGCCGTGGGAAGTGGTAACAATTAGAACGCCTAGCGAGCTGCTGCCTGAAGATGATCCTCTCAAGTATGCGAGAGTCTGGGACTCCAAGCTACCTCCCGGCCACCACTACTATTACCGACTTTTTGCGTGCACTGATGAAGGTAGAACTGGCTACTCAAATGTGGTTGAAGCGACCGTGCCCGACTTCATGCCTGGCTTGGTACCGCCCATAAAGGAAAGAGTGAAATTGACCGCCCCCTGCTGAAGAAAGCGAACTCTTCGCTACTGGCAATAGGTGGTTGCGTCTGGATGACTCACAGTCCCAGCCACATCTCGAAGATGGTACTGCCTACGGTCCAATTAGGCCCACCAAACTACGCTATACGCCGCACTGAGGTGGGACATATCCCTCATAGCAGACTAGGGCTACACAATAAGACGACGATAGCCATGAAGATGGAGCCCGTCACGAAGGGCTGCGTCGATACGCTTGCCGGAGGGCAATGACATGCGCGGAGACAGGTGGGGAATCGAAGGGCCGCCCGAAGAAGCGTACTCCCGCGTAACCAACCCGGAACGCTTCCAGCCTCTGCACGCCGCAGCGACGGAGTTGCTCGACCGGCTGGAGCGAGAGTTCGGGGTCGAGCGATTAGAGGGACACGATGCTGACGACGAACTGGGCAGGATAAGACTTGCGCGTCCTCCCATAAAACTCGTCCCGCATGATCCGCAAGCCGCGCCAATCGTGGTGGCGTACACTGATTTTCCAGGGCTGCATTTGAGGTTCGGCTCCTGGCACACTGAACCATTCCCCGATTGTGGCTGCGACGCCTGCGACGAAACGGCCGACGGGTCGATTGAGAAAATGATCAGAATGGTGGAAGCCGTCGTCTCCGGCGGGTTCCGCGAGGCAATGCGAGTGCCTCCGCTGCTGGGGGATGGTTGGCAGGAAACAGAGTTCCGGCCTAACGATGGCCACGGCGGTCCCAGACGCTCTCGAGGCCGCGTCCCGCGCTCCCGCGCCCTCGAGATGACGGGGGGCGAACGGCACGTGACGCTGGAGTGGAAGCCCTGGCCTCGACGCAACGCAGCCGCCGCGTCTCCCTAGCGCTACTGAGGATGGTCGACTCTCCATAGCAGGCTCGTGCCGTGTTGAATTTGGAATCGCCGGAGAAGCTCGTAACCGAGGTCCAGAAGGTGGAGGTGGTCCAGTGAGATGCATCGTCCTCATTGGGCCGCTGGCCATTCTCCTGTTCCTCGTGGCTGCCTGCTCCAATGGGACGCCATCGGCTCCTGATGCACCGCCGCCTTCGGAAGAGGCCACGCCAACGGTCGCGCCGACCTCGACGGTCATCTCAGGTCCACTAGGTCCACAGCGGACTCCGCCATCATTACTCAGTGCCCCCGTGAACGCCTGCATCTACCACGCACCGGAGCCAACCCCGACCCCTACTCCTACCACGGACCTGACGACGCCGACGGCCACACCGTTCTCAAACACTACTCCCATCCCCTACCCAACAGAAATCCCTTCGGCGGAAGTTGTGGCCTACCCCGATCTGCCGCCACCCGCACTGCCAGCGTCCGTCGAGGCCTGGCGGGACGCCGTGGTGCGCGTGAGCGTCGAGCGGGCGAGCGGCCGCCCTCGGGTCCAGCAGGGGCTAGTCGTTTCCGATGGCGCTGTGCTCACCGTGCTTGACCCCATGGAGGAAATCGCTTCGTTGTCGGTGACGGTATCCGGTCGTGGCGTCTTCACCGCTGAGCTTGAGCGCTTCGACGTCCGCACCGGCGCGGCGCTGCTTAGCGTGGGTGCGGAAGGCCTCGCCCTGGCACCTGGGGGGCGCCGGACCGTAGCGCCTGGGGAGCCAGTATTGCTCCTGAGCCGTGACGGGGACGGCGGCGAGCTCGTAGTAAAAGAGACCTACGCCAGCCCGAGTCTCAACGCGCCGGACCATCTCGTCGCACTGCACGGGGACTACACACCCTCCCTCCAATGGGGCACCGTGGTGGTGGCAGGCGATGGCATACCCGTCGGTCTTGCAAGCCACACGCGGACATTTTACGGCCCGTCGATCGTTCTTGGCGGGCCTAGCATTGAGTACCTGCCAGCAGTGCTACTGGACTCCGCGATCCGGCTTCTGGAACGCGTCCCGTCAGATGCCGACATCACCCCCGCCGCAGTCGCCTACTACGGGCCGGACGTAACCAGGAACGTGGACGGACCGGTGACCCGCGAGCTCTTGGCGGACCCGGTGCAACAGGCGCTTACGGACCTGGGAGAATCGGTTCCACTGGAAAATCTTAGCAGGCTGCCGAGCTCCCTGCGCCCGCCCGAGTTGGGCACGATACTGGAGTTGCTCTACGCCACGCCCCAGGAACTGCGCGGGCCGAACGGGGAACTGCTGGGCAGTGCGCGGTACATCGCGCTCTGGTGGGACAGGGAGGGCGGTTCGCCTGACCTTGTCCTCTGCGGCACGGAAGACGGGAATCACCTGGGAGCCGCCTTTGCCACCCATGGCCTGGACTCGTTCGAGGCGCTCATGGAGGGAGTGCCCTCCAGTTCGCCGCACTCGATGGTAGCCGCTGCGCCTCTCCTCGCGCCGGAGTATGGCTACTCCGTCGATAACTACCAGTACCCCTACGAGTGGGAACTGAAGACCAACAAATCAGTATACGTCGAGGACGAACTGGTGGTCCTGACCTTCACGGTCACCAACACCAGCAATTGGCCGGTCACCCTGGACTACGTGCCGCCGAGAGTGACCATCCGCAGCGATCAGGATAGCCGATATGTGGCTGTCTTGCCTTACGGCTACGGGCACCGCGTCCTGCAACCCCGCGAGACCGCCTCCTTCACCATGACCTGGGACCAGGTGCACTTCGGGGGCGGTCGGGCAACTCCAGGACGCTACTTTGCGAAGGTACATCTGGCCAACCTCTCGGACCGATGGGGGCTGCTGAGTGCGGGGCCGATTGCCGATCCGCTGGTCTTGGAGTAGACGCGGTGACACGATCTATAGCCAACGTCCTTGGGCCTGGACCTCCCGACGTGCGATTGAACCGGAGGGACTAGCCTCTGATACTAGTGACAGGGTAAGGCAAGACGAGGTGGCATTTGAAACGTGGGTTACGACTAAATATTTCTGGCCTGTGGTTAGCGGCTCTATTGATCTGCATCGCAGCCTGCTCAGGCCAGAGCTTGAGTCCTCCAGAGAGACTGAGTATTGGTGAGTACGGAAGTGGAACTCACTCCCGTCTGGAGTGGCACAGTTCGAACCACGGCTCCGTATCGTTCGAGCTGGAGTGGAGATTTGGCGACGTACCCCATTGGGTACCCCTCTCCACCACCTCCCCGGAGGCGACTGTCTATCATGGCTCGCCCTATCTCGTTGAATGGAACACCGCTACCTATTGCTACCGAGGGCGTGCAGTTCTCGGCGACGCGAAATCTGAATGGTCGGATGAGGTCTGTGACGGGATGTATGCCGGGGAGCCCCATCCCCCTCCCTTATGGCCAGGATCTCCGTTCGACGTTGTCGCTGAAGCGATGGAAGAGGGGGTCAGGTTCACCTGGGCAGTTCAGGACCTTCGCGAATACGGTCAACCTCAATCCCAGGTACTGCGACGAGAATCAACCTCGGGCAAGTACACTGTCATTAGTGAGCTGCCTTTTGCGACCTTCAAGTCCTATGACCATGACCGTCGTTATGGAACCTTCGAGTTCATTGACTCTGAGGGCAGCCGAGAGTACTGCTATCGAATCGCCACGAGCCTTGAGGACCGCGGCGGCAGGAGCATCAGCGGCGACGTATGTCTACCCTAAGTTATGGTGGGGAACCTGCCGAGCAATCTATGGCAGGATTCCACTTCCCTTATCGCTTTCAACGAACGGGAGGCCCATTCCGAATGTGGGACTATCGGTCAGAGTAATCGAAGGACATGCCGACGAATGAGCACAGGACTCGCCCCGTAACCCACCTCGTGAGAGCGTTTGACCCTCTCGTGGTTACGGGGCTTGGTTCAACACTCAATTTTTCCACATAGTGCCCAGGACTATCGGCCTCCTGCTCCAGATGCCGTCCTGGCCGCTTCTTCTGCCCAAGGGCTATCAATGCCTCATAACCTATGGTACGACTATTGGGGACAGGTCAAAGTGACGGACCGACTGGCTTGTAGATGAGTGAATTGAAGAATCAGAAGCGCGGGACTCGAGCGGCGGTGATTGGTAGCGCAGCCGGCCTCATTCCCGCTATCTCGCTAGCCTTCTACTGGTTCTTGTCACAGGAACCCAATGTCGCCGCTCAACGTGTGGGATATGTAGCGTGGGCTCTACTTCTGCTCTCGCCGTATGTGCTGGCGCTCGTTGCCTCTAGGGTGCGAGAACCTGGTGTACGCGGTGGACTGCTTCTTGGTGTGGGTCTACTATCGTTAGTCGGGAGCTTCTCGACTTTCTCATTGATCGCTTTCATTTTTCTGCCTGCGACATTCGCTATTTGGTTCGCCGCTGTCAGAAGTCTGACTGTCGCGAGGCACCCGTTGGCGACTGTGGCACCTGCCACTGTTGCAGGGCTGTTGATCGCTGCGATTATGGGATTCGGCTTCTTCTCCCTGTTGTGGATGCAGAGCCAGGACTCGGAGGTTCGCTGTTGGGTGCTGACTCAAGGCCCCGACGGACACTCCACGTGGGAGTCACGCCCCAATGTTGGAGAACAAGGGACGATTAGCGTTGGACCCCTAACGGGTGGCGAACGGTCAACATGCATCAGCGGCATCATCACTAATTCCGAGGCCGCGATGAGCATAGGTGCGGTTGCCATAGCTATTCTGGGTATGGTGATAGTATCGATGTGGTCAGGACGTGTAGGGCGGCCCATCTACGGGGACTCCCGGCGGCATTAGCAATTTCGCTCCGGGTGATCACAGGCGTTTCTTCGACTGCGTACCTCCGCAATTTGAACGCCGATTCGAAACCGGCGCTGCCTACCGTCAAGCTAGAGTCGACCATGTCCTTGTCAACCTGCCCTGTTTGAACTGATTGTGGCATTCTTCCCATCGGGATACGATTCAGAGGGCAAGAAGCAACTCGAAGATGGTTCTGTCTACCGTCAACTTAGGCCCAGGGAACGACCATCTCAAAGAGAGTTCGATGTGAGGCAACCCCGGGCCCAAGATACCTGAAGATAGACAGTACGGAAAGGAGTTGTCATAGTGTCGACGCTCTTCCTTGAGGCTTTCGGACAGCTGTCCCCGGGCCCGAACCTGATTGATTCAGAGGAGGAGGACCTCTACAGCGTTTTCAGAGCGCGTGCTGAATTGATGGGATGGACCACCACGTCTGCTGGCCGCCAGTTGCTATGGGGGATGAACGAGGCGGAGCTGACCGCCGGGAGCGATGCGTCACGGATCGGATTTGTGCAGGTCGGGCTGCAGGTAGGTGAACTTGAGCGAATCGAGGTCCCGCCCCCGCCGAGTCCAGGTTTCCACTACGCCACGCTTGGGGTACGTCAGCGCCCCCTCGAACCGGCTATGGTGCTGCCGGCGTTGGTCCAGTGCTTCCATGACGCGCTCCTCCGCTTTGGGACAATCGAGTTGTCCGGGCTCCAGGTGACGGCATACGGCCTGGACCTCGGCGCACGGTCCCCTGCCGACCATCTCGTCTCCGGGCTCAACTGGTTCAACCTTACCCCGGAGGGGAGAGCGGATGCGTTCATCGCCTTCGACCAGGAGTTGCTCGGGGGACATACAGAAGCGGAGTTGGTTGCCAGCCTCCGGCGGCGGAACACCGGCTCGTTCGAGTTCGGGCCGGTAGCAGCCGGGCCTGAGCAGCACGCGATACAAACGTCGATCGATGAGCGGATCCACTCCTTCTCTCCCGCGCGCTCGGGCCTTGGTGTGCGGGTTACGCTGCCGGAGTGGACAGCGAGCGCCGTGGGGTGGGTTCTCGCAATCGTCATCGACAGAGCGCGCGCCATCGCGCCGGACGTCCGCAACTTCGCAGTTCGAGTGACGAGGGTTCGATGACGGCACGCTCACCCGTTCGCACGACCCGACCGATCAGGTACTCGCTGCTCTGGTACTCCCTTGCTGTATCGACGAAGTTGACGCCCATGGTTGAAAGAGCCTCCGACCTCAGGACCGGAGGCTCTCAGCGCCTGCGTGGCATTGCCTGGCTGAACCCTAAATCGAAATCTCCCAGCGAAAAGTTCGCAGTACGGTACACTCTGGCCCACCAGACTTGACAAAATCAAGAGCATTCATTCGGCGGACTCAATAGACACGGAAAGCTTAAGTACTCGTGGGCGCTCGGTTTGGGTCCATTCAAGCCAGGTCAGATTGTTACACAGTAGCGTGCCCAACAACGGCCTGCTGGAGAGGGTGGGGCCGTTGGGAACGGATGTCTATCGAGACCAGTAGAGCCATTGATCATATTGAGGCCGACTTTCTTTACGACGCCACTAAGACGACAGTGGCTCTGTTCTACTTGCTAGAGGGCATGGAGATTGCCTCTCACGTGTACGTATCAGGCCCAGAAGAGAAAAGTAGGCCACAACTGACCGTGGAGGGTCCACATCTGACCTTCCTGAAGACGTTCCCCGCTGTTTCAACAACGGGACTGGAAATGTTGGGACCGAGTGGAGAGGCTGTCCAATTGGCCTTTAAGGGCTGGGTAGCGGATATCTACGACAAGTCAACCTACTGGGGCTGGTCGTGCAGCCGTGGCCGCTGAAGGTCCAGGAAGAGATGCAGATGGGCCACTTCATCAGCGTGGCCGAGCGGCTCGACCCCCGCTGCCGGCGCTGGGTGATAGCCCACGCCATAGGGCACAGGCTGCTGCACCCCGGCAACCACCTGTGGATACGCGATCACACGAGCCTCGGCGGCCTGTTCGAGCGGGAGGCCGAGGACTTCGCCCGCGCCCTTCTAATGAGGATGGAGTGAACGCATGCGGCAAATATTGGTGCTATTCCCCGTACGGATTGCGGTGAAACCTTGCACCTTGCGGTGGTTAAGGGTTATAATATCCGCGTATTATGCGGAGCATATACATCCACGAGCAACCCGGATGGCCCCATCTTCGTTGGCAACAGAGGGGAATGGTGGACCAACTCGCTACGGTCAGGCACCGGCAAGGCCGGCTCCTGGGCCGCATGGAGGCTCTTGGCTTCGACCTTCGCCAGGAGGCTGTCCTCGATACTCTGACCGAGGACGTGGTTACGAGCAGCGCGATCGAAGGCGAGATACTCGACACGGCTCAAGTCCGCTCCTCGATCGCCCGTCGTCTTGGCATGGATATCGCTGGACTGAGTTACGTCGACCGCGGTGTAGATGGCATCGTCGAGTTGATGTTGGACGCAACGGAGCATTACGCCCAGCCCCTTACTCAGGAGCGCCTATTCGCTTGGCACACTGCCCTGTTCCCTACAGGAAGGAGCGACTTGAGACGAATCACGGTGGGTGGCTGGCGCGAAGACAGCTCCGGCCCCATGCAGGTCGTCTCAGGCCCCATTGGCCGGGAGCGGGTGCATTTCGAGGCTCCGGCAGCAACGAGGCTCGACCAAGAGGTACAAACCTTCCTGGAGTGGTTCAACGCACCTGCCGATACCGACGAGGTGCTCAAGGCTGGGCTGGCTCACCTCTGGTTTGTTACCGTCCACCCATTCGAAGACGGTAACGGCCGCATTGCCAGGGCCATCGCGGACATGGCCTTGGCCCGCTCCGAGGGTAGCCCTCGACGCTTCTACAGCATGTCGTCTCAGATCCGGCGCGAGATGGCTGACTACTACACCATCCTGGAGCGGACTCAGAAGGGGACAACGGATGTCTCCGAGTGGATGGGCTGGTTCGTATCCTGCTTGGGCCGTGCCATAGAGGGCGCCGAGACTACTCTCATGGCGGTGCTCGAAAAGGCGCGCTTCTGGGAAGAAATTGCGAGTCTTCCGATCAACGAGCGCCAGCGTGTCGTCATCAACCACCTTCTGGATGGCCTTGAAGGCAAACTCACGACGTCTAGATGGGCGAGGATGACGAAATGCTCTCAGGATACCGCCCTTCGCGACATCACGGACCTCATGGGGCGTGGGATACTCGTGCGGAATCCGGAAGGGGGGCGAAGCACCAGCTACGCTCTGGTCAGGACACCTGGCACTAGCTGAAAACCTTCACATGGGAGTGAGCATTATGCCCAGACCTACTAAAACCCGTGCTAGAGAGCGCCTTCAAAGAGTTCTGGATGCGATAGCTGATCTGAAACAGCTACAGAGAGGATCACCAGAGTTCGATAAGTGGCACAGAGACACTAAAGTGGCGATTGCCAACACTTTTGAGGAATCGCCTTCCAAGGCTAAAGATTTTGAAGACATCAGGTATCATCTGTCGGCGTTTGTTGTGGATAGAACACCTGAGTCTGAATTTCAAGAAGCGTACGTCAGAGGTTTGAACTCTGCTGCTGCCATCCTACAGTCCATGATTGATGAGATTGAAGAGTACTGGGAGGATGATAGTCAGGAGCCGAAGTGTTCTAAGGGTCCAGAAAGACCCCATCGGATCAACACGAACCAGGTATTCGTTATTCACGGCAGCGATCATGGAACCAGGGATACAGTCACTAGATTCCTTGAGAATTTGGGCCTCGAAGCGGTGATACTGCAGGAGCAGCCTGATCAAGGCCGCACAGTAATCGAGAAGTTTGAGCAGTGCGCTCAAGGTGATTTCGCAGTAGCCTTATTTACGCCGGACGACATAGGCGGACCTAGTGATGATGACCTACAACCCCGTGCAAGGCAGAATGTAATCTTCGAGTTCGGATACTTTATCGGAAAGTTCGGCCGAGACAGGGTTCGCGCCTTGGTGAAAGGAAACCCTGAGATACTCTCTGACTACTCTGGCGTTCTCTACATCCCGCTAGATGACCTCGGCAGTTGGAAAATAGCCCTTGTCAGAGAAATGAAGGACGCGGGCTTCAAGATAGACGCGAATCTTGCCTTTTGAAGAAGCGTCTCAACACTATGCGGTATCTCTTACGACGCCATGGGGGTCCATCCATGATGTTACGGCTAAGGCCCACCAAGGAGAATTGAATGGAATGTCACAATGAACTTCGGGTACGAGCGGGAAAAGTCCTCGATCAGTTGAATGTCAAGGGCGGTCGATTTGGGTCCATTCAAGCCAGGTCGGTAAAGCGGACTCGCAAATGGGTGTGTCACGTCGTTCCCGCGTACCCGCACGTATCAGCAGGCCCGATGAACGGTTCGATTCTTCTCAGGTGGGCTAACTTTTACGGAAGATACCACCGAGCCGTTCAGCGGTATCTCTTGGGCTCTTTTCCCGGAATCAAGCTGTCGTCGGGCATGGGGACGGTGATTCCTCTTTCTCAAACGACGTGAGGTTTTCAGTAGGGATGCCAAGGGTGATGCTGACGTTGTTGTCGCGGTCAATGAGGACCTGATCGACGAGCAACCGCAGGACATCCCGGCGCTTCTCTTGGGGCAGGTCGTCCAGACCGTGGCCGAACCTCCCGGCCCATTCAATCAGGTTCTCCATGAGCAGGCGCTTCTCAGACGCCATCGACTCCCTGGCGCGGAGGTCGTTCAGCGCGGCGCGCGCGGCCTCCAGTCGCTCGGTGATGAACCGCCGCTGCTGGTCGAGCTGGTCCTCGGTGATCTTACCCGACACGTACAGTCGGATGGCCCTCTCCTCCTCTACCTGGACCTTTTGGAGGTCGCGCTCCGCGCTGGCGATCCGGTCGGCCAGACCGCTGTCATCGTGGGCGTCGAGGGACTCGATGCCAGCCACTATGAGCTCGGGGTTCTGGACCATCTCCTTGACCTGGTTCCACACCAGCTCTTCCAGCTGTTCGGCCCTGATCATCGCGGGCATCCGGCAATCCATGTGCTCCCTGAGCATCCCGTAGCAGTGGTAGTGCCGCTGAGGGGTGACCCTGGCCTGCTTGCGGACCTTGCCCTTCCGTCTGAAGTAGGTGTGCGTGGAGGAGCGGCAGGCGAACATCAACCCGCACTCGGCGCAGCTGACGAGGTGCTGGAGCAGATAGAATATCTTGGTGTTGCGCTTGGACCGTACCGTCCGCTGTTTCTTGATGGCCTGCGCGCGGTCCCAGGTCTCCTCCTCCACCAGGGGCGGAAACGGCACCTCTATCCACTTATCTTCCGGCTGCGGGTAGATTCTCTCTCCGGCCTCCATCACGACCCAGCGGGCCTTGCCGTAGTGCCAGGCGCCCTTGTAGACCTCCCTGCCGAGAATGGCGCTGATGTATGCCTTGTGCCACCGGGACCCGGGATTTCTCAATGGGGCGTCGTCGCTGGTCATCCGTTCGCAGATTGGCGTCCCGGCCAAACCCTCGTGAACGTACATGTGGAAGATGCGCCGAACGACCTCGGCCTCCGGCTCGCATATCTCCGGCTTGCCGTCGTCTCCGGTCCGATACCCGTAGGGGGGCGCTCCGGCGGGCATCCGGCCCTGCTTGGCCGAGCCGCGCTTGCCCATGGTGGACCGCTCCCGGAAGTTGTCCAGCTCTATCTTGCCGATGGCGGCCATGAGGCCGAAGGTCTTCATGTCGATGGCGTCCATGACGGCTTCCAGCTGTATCTGATGAGCCTCGACGACCTCCATGAGGGCGGCGGCGGGGTACATGCCCCTGCTGAGGCGGTCGGACTTCCAGCAGACGATGGTGTCGAAGCGTTCCCGCTTGGCATCGGCCAGCATCCTCTGGAACTCCGGGCGCTTCTTGGACCAGCCCCGGCCCACCTCCTGGTATCGGGCCGTGATGGTCAAGCCCTTGCGCTCGCAGTAGGCTTCCATCTCGCCTGTCTGCTCGGATATGGAGGTCTTGTCGTCCTCGGCCTGGCTCTTGTCCGAAACGCGGGCGTAGATGGCCGCCCTCTTGCCGGTTACTCGCTCCCTTGCCCTGGTTCTCGCCATGATTGCCTCCTCTCCGTCTAACCCTCTGAAACTAAGAAGACCCGCCTCCTGTCGGGAGCGGGTCTGCGAGTAGTACAATACCACTGCATCACCTGTCTCTTTCAGGTGGCGCCACGGCCCGGGGTGTTTGCTGCATCGCCGGGCCAACTTTCTGTCCCCATGATACCCCTATTGGCCGGTCCGCGTCAAAGGTCTTGTTGACAGCCTCCGCCGCTTCGTGGTAGCGCTCTGACACCACCCCTATCGATTCGACGGTAGGGTCGAGACCGCCCACTGTGGCGGTCTCTGTCTTTGTAAGGGAGTAGGGATTGATCACCAACGTTTACATCGACGGCTTCAATCTCTCCTACCGCGCCCTGAAGGACACCCCGTTCAGGTGGCTCGACCTGCGGAGGCTGGCCGAGACGCTCTTCCCTGAAGACGCCGTCAACAGGGTCAGCTACTTCACGGCCCGGCTCGACGCGCGTCCCGGCAACCCGGGGCAGGCTCAGCGGCAGCTCATATATCTGAGAGCCCTGGCGACCGTGCCGGGCTTCGACGCCTACTACGGGGTCTTCCGCTCCGGCGTCAAGCGGCGCCCGCTGGCCGAGCCGGTGGCGGGGGCTGCCGACACACGTCCTGGTCAGGGACTTGGAGGAGAAGGGGTCTGACGTGAACCTCGCCACCCGTCTGTTGGTGGACGGGTTCAACGGGGAGTACGAGCAGGCGGTCGTCGTGTCGAACGACGCGGACTTCGCCGGTGCGATGCGGTACGTGCGAGACGACCTTGGGCTTCGCGTCACGCTGGTCAACCCGGACCCCAGGAACAGCAGTCCCAGGGAATTGACCGACGCCGCGACCTACGTCAAGCGTCTGTGGAAGAGCCACCTGAGACGGAGCCAGCTTCCCGACACGCTGATGGACGGGGTAGGCGTCATCGGCAAGCCCGCCGGGTGGTGACGCTCCCGCCGTCGTTCTTCCGGGCTCCTCAGACGCCACAGTGTCCCTCGCACTCATTGCCGAAGCCGTCTCTCTGCCCGTCCGGTCCCATCTCCGCCTCGTCGAGACTGACCGCCTCGGCTAGGGGCATCCGCAGCATGTGAGATAGGGCGTCTTGTCCAGGGCCAGACCCCGATTGGAGTCCCGCAGGTTGGCGTCGATCTGCACCGCCTCGGCGAACAGGTCCGGCCACCTGCGCTTCGTCTCCACCCAACGCTGGCGTGACTGGAAGGGGCAGGCGACGCAGGTGGAGCGTTCCAGGGGCCTGTCGTAGCGTGCGGCCCACCAGTCGATACAGTCCTGCCTGGACATCGCCGCCTCGATGAGCGGGTAGCGGTTGGTTATCCACCTGTCGCGTGATGTCTTCATGCGTATGGCCTCGTCGGTGGAGATGCCGAGCCAAAGCTCGACGGTCACGCCTGACGGGACTCGCTGCCTCGGTTTGAGTCCGAGCAAGTCGCGTATCTTCTTGCGGATGGGTCTTATCTTGTAGTTGTCGGTGCACTGGCGCCTGCCGATGCCGTCTCCCTCTCCGTCGCGTCCCTTGAGGTAGACGGGGATGTCGACGTAGTTTTGGGAGCCTGAGTGGTTGGTGAGGGCCTTCACGTCCTCCCTGAGGCTTCGCCCGTTGTCCACGACGTGCAGGGGAAACCCGAGCTGCCCAGCCAGCCATTCCAGGTGGGTGTAGATAGTGGACGCCTCCTCCCAAACTGATGACGGTCAGGGACGGTTCGGGCCGCATCAGGCTTCCTCCCCGGCATCGTCTTCAATGGGCGGGGCGTCGGAGAGCGAGCCCTTCTCCGAAGCGGCCAGTCGCTCCTCCGCGGCGTGTTCAAGCAGGATGGTAAAGAGGCGACGCAGGCGGTCCTGGGAGTCGGGAGCGGGTTTGCAGTTGATCGCCACAACGCGCAGCTCGCCGGGGGCTCTGTCGCCGATCTTCGATTGTGCCCGGCTCATGGATTCTTTCAAGACGATGCTCTCGTCGCATTCGCCTGCTCTCGACCCGGCAGAGGCCGGTCGGACACGCAAAGCGAACGCTGGTGCTGCAACCAGTGTGGTAGCTGGGGGAGCGGAGCGTTATCCCTTGGAAGGGATTACGTGCGTGTAGTCCCCTGGGAGGGACTTCATCCATGTAATCCCCTTGAGGGTCTGGGGCCGACGCCGGGCGGCGACGAGGGCGCGTCAGGCAGCGGCCAGGAAGAAGGGAGAAGACGGCGGGAGCGTCGTCCTAGCGGCCGCGCACCCTCACCCTGGGGAGCAGGTGTCCCAGGCCCATGCCGTCGGCGAGGTCCTGGAGGGCGATCAGGTGGTGCATGTTGGGCTGGACGCCCTGCCGCCACCGCCACAGGTTGACGACGCTGGTGCCGAGGCGGCGGGCTATTTCGGCCCAGGTCAGCCCGGAAGCCTCTTGGAACCTTTCAAGGGCCTTGGCGAAGTCGCCGGTCAGAACATAGGTGGTTCTCTTGGTGCGTCTGACGCGCTTGCGGGGCATGTGGTCAGTCCTCCTTGAGGGGGTCCAGGAAGTCGTCTCCCATGAGGATGTCGAGACCGCCCGGTACCCAGGGCGCGAGACGCACCAGGGAGTGGTAGGCCCCTCCGGACGGCTCGGTCCCGTTCGCCCACCGGATGAGCTGCTTGGGCTCCACCCCCAGCAGATCGGCCAACTCGTCCCAGGTGACGTCGGCGGCCTCCTTGAAGCGGACGAGCCGTTTCCCGAAGTCGCGGGGAAGCTCGCCGTCTCCTTTGGGCACAAGACGGCCGTCTATGACGGGGTCCCCCGCATAGATGGACAGGCGAGGGGAGCTAGGCGTCGTCGTCATGGCGCAGCTCGAACAGTTCATCGAAATCATCGATCCCCAGGACCGTTTGCATCCGCCGTTGGATGCGTCCCGAGGGGGCGCGCCCCTCGTTGATGAGCGTGGACAGGTAGCCTCGGCTGATGCCCGTCTCGCGGGCCAGCCAGTTCTGGGAGCGGCCGAGCAGTCCCAGCCGATCCCAAAGGGCTCTGGTCTTGAGCAGTACGACGGTGCGTCTCATGGCGGTCGTTGGAGTCCTCCTGTACTCTAAGTGTTACTTATAGTATAGTGTAATCACAGAGCAGATGGCATGTCAAGAACTAATGTGCTATTCTCTAAGCTGTGATTATCCCATCGCATGAGCGCTGAACAGGAGCGTCCAAATCCATGACCGAAGACCGGGGCTATAGGTGGAAGAGCATCGGCGCCCGCATCAAGGAGGCGAGGCTCAAGGCCGGACTTACCCAGAAGCGGGTGAGCGAGCTGGCGGGGGTCAGCCCCCACGCCGTCTGGTCCTGGGAGGCGGGCAAGATGAAGCCCACCCCGGAGCATCTGCTGGAGCTGGCCTACCAGTGCGAGACGAGCACCGACTGGCTGCTGGGACGGGACGTGGTGGAGGCGGAGATACTGAAGGAGGCGGACGTCTCCTTCCGCAATGCCATCGAGGGCTTGCCGATGGAGGACCTGGAGTCGATCATGGAGTTCATCCGCTTCGTGCGGGGGCAGCGACGGAGGAGGGACCGGGCTGAGAGATGAAGCGGGCGCAGCGGAAGGCGGAGCAACTGCGGCGGAAGCTGGGGCTGTCCGGCCGGGTGGACGCCGAGGCGGTGGCCGACATCCTGGGGTTGGAGGTGGTGCCGTGGCCGATGGAGGTCCAGCAGGAGATGCAGATGGGCCGATTCATCGGCGTGGCCGAGCGCCTGGACCCTCGCTGGCGGCGCTGGGTGATAGCCCACGCCATAGGGCACCGGCTCCTGCACAGCGGCAACCACCTGTGGATACGCGATCACACGAGCCTCGGCAGCCTGTACGAGCGGGAGGCCGAGGACTTCGCCCGCGCCCTGCTGATGGACGTGGACGAGGCTATGGAAGAGGGCCTGAGCGAGCTGTGGGAGGTGGCGGAGCACTTCGGGGTGCCGGAGGAGGAGGTCGTTCTTCAGGCGCCCATGAGGATGGAGTGAGCTCGTTCTCCGACGTCGACGCGGCGTCCGGCCCTATGCGGTTAGACCGGAAGGACAAGCAGGAGGGAGCAATGCTGGAAGTGCGATACCCGAATGTGGAGGTCCGGATCACGGAGGAGTACCCCTGGGGCTACGACGGGGAGGACGACGAGTTCTACAGCGTCGAGAACCCCGACGCTGCCGGCATACTGGAGCGGGTGCGCAGCGCGCTCAGGGAAGGTGGGGTCGGCGACGAGGAGATAGAGGCGTACACGACGGAGGCCACTTCGCGTTGCTACAACCACCTGCTGCTCACGACGATGACGTGGGTGCGGACACACTGGGATGGGCCTGATTATGCGACGACGCCTTGAGGGTCTTCTTCGTCCTGGCCCTCACCGCCTGACGATTCCCTGTGGGTCTCGTCGGGTCGCCTTCCTGTTGAGGGCATGGTCCAGTATGGAGAAGGCTTCGTGGATGCCGTGGGTCTCGACCCTGGGGATGGGTTCCTCCTCCTGCTTGAGGAGGGCATGGGCGATGAGGTCGGCCATCTGGAGGAGATAGTCGCCGTCGGAGCTGCGGAACGCGGGGCCTCCGATGAGGTTCTCTACAGGGATGTTCCTGGTCCTCTCGCCCTCCTCCCACGCCTCATATCGGCTGGGCACGGGGTTGAATATCCTCAGCCTGCGGTAGGCCCGGGTGATCATCTTCTCTTTGCCTTTGTCGAAGATGAGGAAGGCGTGTCGGCCCGCCGCCTTGACCGAGCTGTTGATGCGGTTGAGGAGCCGGTCGAGGCTGACCTTCTCGTACGCCTTCACGGCGGACTTGCGGATGCAGACGTTGATGACCTCTACGCCGCCGATGCGGATGGCGGCGTCCTCAATGCGGCGCAGCCCGTCCAGGAAGACCTCCGCCCCCTGCCGGGGCGAGAGCCGCTCGTTGGAGCCTCCGTTGCGGGCCAGCATCCCTCTTCCCGCCAGCAGGTCGCAGGCGTGAAGCTCCCGGTCCGGAGGGATGGCGTAGCGCTCCTGAAGCTCCCTTCTCCACTTGTAGATGTCGCCGAACAGGTCGTTCCACCGCTCGGCGTCGACGCCCAGGGCGGTTCGGACGTAGCGGCGGGGTCCTTCGGACTCGTCGATGTAGTACAGACGCATGGTGTTCATCCTCCGTCTCGAGTTCGTTCCCGAGAGGCGGGCTGGAGGGCGTAGACGGCCTCCCAGCGGCCGCCCGGGGCCAGCCAGGCCCGTCCCAGCGGCCCTTCGCGCTCCAGCAGACCCCGGTGGGAGACAAGCAGTGGCACCTCCACATCGGACCGCGCCATCTGCTCCTGCGCCACTCGCAGAAAGTGGGTTGCGGCCAGCTCGTCGTGGAAGACGACCAGGACGATGGGCTGTGCGCCGTGGTCGTCGGTGGGGCGGTGGGTTGAGTAGTAGCGCAGGCAGGGCGCAAGCCGTTCCGCCATCGTCGAAGGGCGCACTGCCCGGCGCTCCCACTCCAGGAAGAAGGGCCAGGTCGCGGAGCCTCGGCGTAGGACGCCGAAGGCGTCGGGATTCACCGAGCGCAGCCCTCCGGCGTGTCGGAAGTAGCGGGAAGCCCGAAAGGGCGGCGCGAGTTGACTCAACTCCCAGCCCAGGGATCGGGACTGTTTTGCCAAGGCAGATATGAAGCTGTGGACGGCTGCGGTGTGCTCGACGTTCCTGAGAAGCTGGCGGCTCCTCCCGCCGGGGACGTTGCGCCAAGCTTCGCGACCGTTAAGGTGTATTGGCTCGACGCTCCAACGTTTCCTGGCCGCACCCACGGAGGCGCGGTCCCTCCGGGCAAGGAGCGCCAGCCCCCGGTTGGAGAGGGCCAGGCGGCGGCCCTTCATGACGACCCGCCGGACCAGCCCAGCCTCGGTCAGGGGGGCCATGATCTCGTAGAAGCGGGCGCGCGAGACGCCCAGCAGCCCGCGCACATGCTCCGGCGCGATTCCCGGCCAGTCGTAGAGCAGGTCGAGGACGCGCTTCTCGGCGGGCTTCAGCAGGGCTGGCAGCAGCCAGTCTGAGGTCTGAGTCACCGGACTTTCCATGTCAATGTCCTCCGGGAGGCTCGCCCTCAGCGGTTCAGGTTCCGTGGGGAGGACACCCCTGGACGCCACGTAGGAGGAGAGGACGTAGCGGAGGTCTAGAGAGGCGGCGACGGAGGGCAGACGCCAGACGGGTTCCGCGGGGCCTGCCAGTACGGCGTCCCTCTCCAGGGCTAGGAGTGCGGACACCGGCGAGCCGTCGAGAAGCCTGCGGGCGTGCCTCAGCCGCACCTGGTCGGTCATGAGCATGAAGACGACTCCGGGGAGCGGTCCTTCTCTCAACCGCCAGAGCCGCTTCTAAAAGCCCGTCCTGTCCGACGTCAGTCCCTGCCTGACCACACCCACGATGCGTCCGCCGGGAAGCGTTATGACGGCATCGAGGGGTGCGGACCTGTACCAGCGCAGCCCCACGGGACCGCACTCTGCGGCGATGGACGAGGCCAGCCGGTAGATGACGGCCACCCCGTCCAGTCTCTCCATGAGGATGCGACGCCGCTGGGCCGAGACGGGGTACGCACGGAGCAGCTCGTCCGGAGCGATGCCCTCTGCTTCGGCCAGCCTTCTCAGCCCAGCGACGGTGAGCCAGTAGCGCCGGGTTGCCCTCAGCAGGTCGCTGGCGTGGATGACGGACGCAGCCAGCCCCCGGCGTTCGAGTGCGGACACGGCGGCGTAGGCGGAGCGGTCGGCCGTGCCGGAGACGGCGGCCAGCTCCAGCCGGTCGAGAAAGGGCATGGAGGCCAGTCGCCGCAAGATGGGCAGGTCTGGTTCCGCGGCGCTCACGAGGACTCTCCTTCGCCGGAGTCCGGCTTGGGGTTTCGGGTGCGCGGCTTATGCTTCTTGGGCGGCTGGGGATCGTCCTGCTCCTCCGGTTTCGCCTCCTCGTTCCTGGGCTTGGGGTCACTCATGCCCTCCCGGGAGTCTCCCGCCTTCTTGCCCGACTGCACATCACTGGCGGCTA
Source organism: Dehalococcoidia bacterium (assembly GCA_965237935.1). GTDB lineage: Bacteria > Chloroflexota > Dehalococcoidia > Lucifugimonadales > CBDEGW01 > CBDEGW01. The sequence goes on from CBDEGW010000004.1 coordinate 83,893, forward strand.
TGTCCTTGGCAGCCGTGAAATAGGAGGCGGCGTCGGCGCGGATGCGAGCGGCCCGTTCAGGGTCACCTCTCTCCGGCTCCCTGACCGCCATCGAGAAGGCGTCCATCCGCTCCTTGCCCACCGTGGCCCTGACGTAGCAGTGGTGCACGGGCAGCGAGGTGATGTCGTCCTCGGTCACCCGCTCCTTGCCCAGCTCCCACACCAGCTGACGGGCGTCGTTGCCCGCCACCTGGAAGACGGCCAGGCAGCCCACGTTGGCGAGGATGGTGTCCCGCATGGTGCGGGAGAGGTCGTCCAGCTTGGCGAGGCTCTGGGTCGCTAGCACGAACGACGCCCCGAACTTGCCAAGCTCGGACAACATGCTCTCGTAGTCCACGCCGGGCATCGACTGCATCTCGTCCACGACGACCAGCGCGCCCCTGCGCTGGTGCAACGGCAGCCATCCCTGCTCCCGTATCACCGCGTCCACCAGGTTGAGGATCGACGCCCCCACCAGGGCGGCCACGTCCCTTCCCGCCGTTCCCTGGGCGGTGGAGACCAGCAGGATGCCGCCATCCTGTATGGTCTTTCGCAGGTCGATGGTGGAGCGGCGCTGGCCGAGGATGGCCCTTGCCCGCTTGGAGGAGGCGTAGTAGTTGAGCCTCGTCTGCACCGGAGCCAGCGCCTCGGCCCGGTACTGGTAGGTCCAGTTCTTGAAGTCCCTCGCCCACCACTCAGACAGGTAGGGGTCGCTCACATTTGCCAGTACAGTGTCCTTGAAGCTCTTGTCGTCGGAGAGGAGCTTGAGGCCGTCCAGGATGGTGTATTGCTCGTCGGCGTCCATCCGCTCGTTGGCCTCGTGGAGGGTCTTGACGGTGAACTCCAAAATGGACTGCATCCTCGGTCCCCACTGGTCCCACAGGCCCCGGCACACCCGAACCACCGAGTCGGCGGTTCGGTCCCGGTCGGAGAAGACGCGGGTGTCCAGCAGGTTGACGCCCGGCGCGCCCCGCTCGTCGGCAAGGTCGATGAGGCGAACGGTGTCGGCAATCTCTGGGGGAACGTGCCTGAGCAGTCCCTCAACCAGGTCTGCGTGGGGATCGACGACGACGATGGCGTCGCCGTCCCTGCCCGCCGCCTTCTCATCCATCTTGTATCGCACGATGTGGTGCATGAGGGTGGACTTGCCCATGCGGGTGCGGGCGGCGTAGAGGTGGTGGCGTCTCAGCAGGTCGTCGGAGAAGCGGATCTCCCTGGGATTGCCCGCAGTGGTCTCTCCCACCAGCGCGCCGCCCCTGACGCCCCTGGCGGAAGGAGTAAGCGCCCTCGACCCCGACCGCTCCACCAGGGGAGACTCGTCACGCGCTCCCGGCGGGTGCCACAGGGCCGCCGCCTCACGCACCCCTATGACGCTGCGCCTGCCGAACAGTCCGGGGCCTTCGGGATGAAGCGTCTCAGGGTCGGGGACGATGGGCTTGACCTTGCCAAGCTTGAACCGCGCCCCCGCCGGATTTTCGTAGTGGCGGTAGGCGGCCGCCACCTGCCCCAGCAGCTCCTCTGCGCGCTTGAGTCCCGCGTCCGCCGGCAGGACGGCGACGACCTGCACCTCGCCGTCGAAAGCGATGCGGGAGACCTTCTCCCTGATGAGGTTCGGGTCGTACACGCGGGAGCGAGATCTCTTGAAGCGATGCCAGAGCCAGCCTCCTGCGGCCAAGGCTGCGCCGACGCCGATGCCCATGAGCGCGGCCTTCCAGGTCTCTCCCGCCTGGACCCACAGGTACGCCCGCAGGGCGGCGACCACGCCCACGCCCAGGACGGCCATCGTCACGCCGTCCATGCGCAGGGGTCTGGTCTGATAGGTGTAGGATGGGTCCCGCCTCTGCTCCACGGCAGGTTGGTGGGCCTTCTCCATGTGGGCCTGCGACCAGTCGGGTCCGAGGGAGCGCAGCATCAGGCGGGCCGTGACGCGCTCCCGGTGGCGTAGATTCGACAGCGCGCCCAGCAGGGCGATGATCGGGTCTGAGCCGGGGTCGAGCAGGTCGTCGTCCCGGAACACCCTGAGCGGGGCGTACTCGGGGCCGACGGCCCTGAGCGTCATGCTCCACGCCTGCTCGCCCTCGTCCAGGCGCAGGGGGTCTTCCTCCGCCGACACCTTCTCTATACGGGCCTGGGGGTAGTGGGCGGCGATCTGGCTGCGCACCACCTGGTCGTCAAGGCAGCGGACCAGCAGCGTCACGCCGTCCGCGTCCCCGGCCAGCTCCAGGGAGAAGGGTTCGGGGACGGCGATGGAGCCGAGCATGTTCTCGACTCCCAGCATGGTGCGCTCGCCCGTCCTAGGCGGTGTGATCGCGAGCAACACGGGTTTCTTCTTCTCGTCGGCCAATAGCCAGTTGATGGGGTTGGGTTTCATGCGCCTCTTCCTTTCTGTGTTGGGATCGTCGGTAGGTCCGCAGTCCTGTCGATGCCGGTCATTCATCCGTCTCGTCCTCCTTTCGCTCCGCTAGTGCCTACCCGGCCTCCACTCAATTACTGCCGTCTCCTCTGGGGTGGCCTCGATGCGCACGGGGAAGCGGTGCCCCTTGGCCAGCAGCAGCCCGTCCCCACGCGGGCACGAGAGCAGCCAGCGTTGGAGGTCTTCGGGCAGGTCGAAGGCGTCGCCCACGGTGCTGATGGCGGCCGCGTCCTGCTGCAAGAGCAGCTTGAAGGCGGCGTTCTGAAGAAGCGCCCGCCCTGAGTGGCCGGTGATCGTTCGTGAAGAGTCCTCGGAGAGAAGGTCCTGGACGTCCTGGGTGATGAACTGGAGACCCAGGCGGTGCTTGCGCGCCCGCTTCGCCATGCTGACCATGAAGGCCGCGCCCTCCGGGTGCTGCATGATGCTCCACACCTCGTCCACCACCAGCAGGCGGGGCTTGGGGTCCTGGGCTGCGGCGGCCCACACCGTCTCGGTGCAGACCATCGCGGCGGCGGGCCGAAGCTCGGGTTCGAGCAGGCGAAGATCGAAGACCGTCACCAGGGCCTCGTTGCCGAGCAGGTCGTCGCCCTCGTCGGAGAAGAGATGTCTCAGGCTGCCGGTGGCGAAGGGCCGGAGCAGCCGTGAGAGGTCGTTCGCCTCCCCTTCGAGGTAGGCGTAGAAGTCCCGGAAGCCGGTGCGCTCCCTGGGCTGGGCGTAGTAGCCCGCCAGGGCGTGGTCGAGTGAGGCGCGGCGGTCGGCGGAGAGCCGCTCGCCCACCATCACCTCGATGAGCCGTCTCAGGCTGCCGATGCGCTGGAGCAGCTCCTCGGAGTCCCCCCGCTCGATGACGAAGGGGTTCATGCCCTGGCCGGGAATGCCGGGAGAGAGGACGCGCCCGCCTGCCGCCCTCGCCATGTCCGCGTACTCGCCTTCGGGGTCGATGACGTAGGCGGTGACGCCGCGAGTGATGCCGCGCAGGACTCCCAGCTTCGTTGCGAAGCTCTTGCCGCTGCCCGACCTTGCGAGGACGGCGGTGTTGGCGTTCAGGTGCGTGCCGTCCCAGGGGTCGTAGACCACCGGGGCGCAGGCCCGCATGTCGATGCCGTAGAGGGTTCCCCTCCGGGTGTCCAGGTCGGGCGGCGAGAAGGGGAAGAGACGGGCTATGCTGGACGTGTCCAGCATCCTCCACACGGCGACGGCGTTGAGGGCGAGGGGCAGCGTGGACAGGATGCCCTCGCGCTGGCGGAAGGCCAGGGGATCGAGCTTGCCCAGCGTGGCGGCGAAGTGGGCCTTGGCCCGCTGGGTCATCTCCTTGAGCGACGCCTCGTCCTTCGCGTGAAGGGTCACAGACAGGGAGGCGTGGAATAGCCGCTCGCGGCCCCGCTGCACCTCGTCCCTGAGCCGGGTCACGTCCTCCAGGGCGATCTCCGCCTCCGGCGACATGGTGCGTCCCCGCTTGAAGGACAGCGACTGGGCCGACTCGAACCTGACCTTCTGCCACTCCAGCGTCCTTGCCGCCTGCTCAGCTGGAATCGACCCCAGGTGGATGGACAGGTCCATCGGCGCGCCTGCGGTCATGAGGCTCTGGAGGAAGCCGGGGGCCAGGGACCGGGGCCACTTGCCCAGGTGGAGGGAGCGGACCAGGCGGTCTCCGACGCGCACCTCGCGGCGGCGCATCTCCACCTCCACCGGCGTCTCCTCGTCGATCTCGGCGGGGGTGCCGCCCAGGGCCGAGGCCAGCATCAGCATCCGCAGACGCCTGCCGCTGAAGGGGTGGACGGACAGCCCGGCCCGCGCCAGCAGGCCGCGCAGCTCGTCGAACCGCCCGAACTCGCACACGGCGTAGAAGCGCCGGTCGAGGATGCCGTCGCGGGCCTCCAGGTCGGTCAAGAGCCTGCGAAGCGACTCGGCCGCCGCCCTCGTCTGTGGGGGAAGGTCCTGCGGCTGGGCCTCCCTGAGCTCCTCCCGCAGGCTTCCCAGGCCGGGCGGGTGCTGCCTGATGAGCAGCTGCACGGGGAAGTCGCAGGCGTTGAGCGCCCCGGCGAAGGCCCCCAGCTTCGGCTCGTCTATTTCGAGGCCCATCACCTCGCACACGCCGAGCTTCACCCCGTCCAGGCGCACGGGGCCGTCCTCCTCCAGGTGGGAGAGCATGAAGAACAGGGGCAGGGGTGGTGGCGGCTTGGGGGCCGGCGCCTGCGGTTCTGTGGGTTCCTGGGTCTGCGGAGCGGCTGCGCCATCCGGCGGCCCCTCCGCTCCGGGTGTCTTGATTCGGTCGTTCGGATTCTTCAACTCGGTCTTCTCCTTTGCTCTAGGGGGTCGGGAAGTCCATGAGGCCGCTGCGCAGCAGCGCGGCGACCGCCTTGGCCAGAAGGACCAGCACCAGGCCGACGACGGCCATGACGACGGCGCTCTTGGCCTTGCCGCCGCCCCGCTCCTCGGCTCCCTCGGCCATCAGGACGAATCCCGCCCAGACGATGGCGAAGAGGCAGAGCCCGGAGGCGGCGTAGGCCATAGCGGTGAGCACCCGGTCGAAGGCGTCCAGCATGGCCTGCTCCTCGGGCGGGACCGCGCCGGTGGTCGCCAGCGCAGCCCCGGCAAGAAGGGTTGCGGTCAATAGACGCCTCACCACGGCCACTCCCATCCCAGAAGGTCGAACCAGTCGTTCAGGCCGCCGTCTGCGGGCTCCTGCTCGGCGGGCGGGTCTACCGGCTCAGGCTCCGGCAGGACCAGGACCTCGAAGGGGTCGTCGGCCCCGACGCTCGACGCCAGGGCCAGGGTCTCGTCGCGGCTCCCGGCGATGGGCGACCGCTCAACCGTCTCGGCCTTGACGTGCTCCTTGTGCAGCACGTCAACTGTCACCTGCTTGGCGATGGTGGCGCTGGGGACGTAGGCGTACGCCGTCGCGGTGGCGGACGACGTGGCGCCGTCATCGCAGGTGACCGTTGCCGTCTCACTGTCGGAGTCGCTGTCCCCCGGGCGATGGAGGTGCACGGTCCTGGTGACTTGCTCCGTCCGCTCCGGGTGGTGGGTCAACTGCACCAGGGGCGGCAGCGGAATACGAAGGGCCGCCTCCAGGTCCGCGTCGACGTTCACCTCGTAAGCGGCGGCGCCCTCGCCGACGACCACACGGAAGCGGGTCTCGCCGCCCGCGACGAACGGGATGCTCGTGTGCGACCCGCCGACGCCGACGTTGACGGTCCCCGTGATGGCGGTAACTGCCGCGTCCATCAACGCCGTCTCGGTGACGCTGGCGTGTCCGGCCACCGTCTGAAGCTCGACGGCCTCCTCGATGCGGCTCTCGCACTCGGATGCCACCGCGCCCTCGACGGCCCCCGGACTCCAGCCCAGGGAGACGACCCGCAGGTCGCAGAGCTCCCCGTCGATGGTCGGAAGGGGGTATGGGATCTGTCCGCCTTCGACGGTGACGGCCCCGGCCTGCCCCAGCGTGTCCTCCCACGAGAAGGTGAAGGACGGGTTGGGGCCGTGCAGGGGGAGGGAGTAGTCGATGCGTTCCCCCTCGTCCAGGGAGGCCGAACCCCAGAACCGCAGCCACGTGCCCTCCGGCCCGCCGAAGGCGCGGACGCGGATGTCAAGGGCGGTGGCGGCCCGCAGGGTGACGGCGGCCCGGTCGCCGGAGACGGTGAGTCCCTCGACGAAGAGCCGCCGCCCTTCGACCGGCTCCTCGACCTCGAAGTCGATCTCATCCCGCCAGTGGTCGTCGGCAAGGGCCGCCTGGGGGACGGCGACCGCCGCCGCCAGAGCGACGACGGCCGCGATTGCCAGGAAGCTCTTCGGGGGCTTGCTTTGCCGGGACTTCCGGCTCCCGTCCCCGTTGCCGTTTCCGTTGATGTTGTCCTTGTCCGTCCGCCTGGGCTTGCCGAACCAGCGGTGGGGGCGGAAGGGCATCCGCCCGCCCGCCCGTCCGCTCCCGGCTCCCGCGCTTGCGGCGAAGGCGGCGCAGGGTCTTACCCGCCCGCCTCGCCATCAGCCGCAGAGGGCCGGGGCCGCTCTTCACCGGCTGCGCCGGCGCGGGCGGCTCGCTCCGCACCAGCTCGGACGGCGGCCCTGCGTAGAGCCTCGCCCCAAGCCGGTACTTCAGCAGGTCGGCGGCCACCAACGGCAGCCGCCGACCGCCTATCTGCCCGACGACCGCGGCGAACCCCGCCAGGCCCAGGAGGACGGCAATCGCCATCCTCACCTCCGACGGCCCGACGGGGGCGTAACGGTATGCGCCGTAGGACAGGGCGCACACCGCCATCATCGCCACGACCTGCGGGAAGGTGAACCCCAGCAGCACCTTGTCCTCGGCCTGCACGTGGGTCGGAACCTCGTGTTCTCTCATGTTCTCTCTCCTTCCGTTCGTTCGCCTATCCACCGTCGGGGGGCGGCGGGGGAGTCGGGGCGGTGGGGTCGGGCACGTTGGGGTCCACCGGGGAACCCACGACCGCGTTCATCACCAGCTCGACGACGCCGTAGGCGACCATCGCCAGGACGATGCCCGCCAGGGCGGTCATCATGGCGCTCTTGCCGCGCTCCATCTGGCGGGGCGCTCCCGACGCCGTGAGGTACAGATACGCGCCGTAGATGAAGAATCCTACGCCCACCGCGCCGACGATCCCCAATAGGATTCCCACCAGGTTCGATATGGTCTGTGTCAGGTCTGCCATAAGTCCTTTCTCCTTGTATCTTGATTTTGGTATGGGACAATCACTTCACTTAGGTGGATCTGGGTGCGGCAGACCGGTTTCTCCTTGGTCATGGAAGACCGTCAGAAAGCGAGGGTCGCCGCACCCATTCCGAATAGAGCCCGAACAGTTGCCTGGGCCAACGGAGCCCGCATCGTGCAAGGACGGGCCAGTAATTCGCAGGAGGTGCTCATGGAGCAAGAACCGATCTACGTAGGCATTGATGTAGCCAAGGCCCAGGTGGACGTCGCAGTCCGTCCCACGGACGACAGCTGGGAGGTTTCCCATGACGAGACAGGAGTCCGGCAGCTGGTCTCCCAGCTGAAGGCCCTTGAACCGGTCATGGTGTTGCTGGAGGCTTCGGGCGGCTTGGAACTGCCGCTGGTGACTGCCTTGGCAGCCGAGGCGGTGCCTGTGGTCGTCGTCAACCCCCGCCAGGTGCGGGACTTCGCCAGGGCCACCGGGAAGCTGGCCAAGACCGACGCTCTGGACGCGGCGGTCCTGGCTCACTTCGCCGAAGCAGTCCGCCCGCCCGTGCGCCCTCTTCGAGACACCGAGACTCAGGCCCTCAACTCCCTGGCTGCCCGCAGGCACCAGGTGATGACCATGCTGGTCTCGGAGAAGAACCGCCTGAGCTCCGCCACCATTGCCGTCCGTCCCCGCATCGAGGCTCACATTGCATGGCTCGAGCAGGAGCTGGACGATCTGGACGAGGGCTTGCGTCAGACTCTCCGTCAGAGTCCCGTATGGCGGGAGAAGGATGACCTCCTGCGCACCGTCCCCGGCGTGGGAGAACAGCTCTCCCTCACCCTCCTGGCCCACCTGCCGGAGCTGGGCACGTTGGACCGCCGGGAGATCGCCGCCCTGGTGGGTGTGGCTCCCTTCAACCGGGACAGCGGCACGCTGCGGGGCAAACGTACCGTCTGGGGTGGACGCGCCCGGGTCCGAGCCGCCCTGTACATGGGAGCGTTGGTAGCCAGCCGCTTCAACCCCCTCATACGGGACTTCTACCAGCGGCTGCTGGCCGCTGGTAAGCCGAAGAAGTTGGCCCTCACAGCCTGCATGCGCAAGCTGCTCGTTATCCTCAACTCCATGCTCAAGCATCGCTCCCCCTGGTGCGACCTGACTCCGACAGTCGCCGGCCATTCCTCTTGACTTTCAAGACAGTTGCTCTCTGTTCCAGAGTGTTCTGCTCGTCGCTATCGGTTCGGTTGCGGCCACTCACCTACTGGCACATCTCCCCACCTCCTTTGCTTGGTTGATGGGCGCGGACGGAGCCGCGCCGTTTGGTTGTCGTTGTTGCGGGGCTACTCGCCGCTGCTCCGGGGGGCTTCGCCTCCGTCTCCCCCGCCGCCCGATGGGGTGGCCAACGAAGCCGCCGAGCTGAGGCCGCTCGCGGCTGCCGACAGGCCCGCGCTGGCCGCCATCGCTCCGACGGCCATGCCTCCCGGTCCGCCTGCGGCTCCGCCCGCGACCAGCCCGATGGTGCGGGCCGAACGCATCAGCGACGAGGGCAGGTTCATGCCGAAGTAGAGGGTGCTCAGCCATGAGCCGAAGGTGCCGTGATTGCCGAGCATCGACGGCACCTTGGTCGCCATGTAGATGAAAGCCAGGGACATCAAGAGCTTCCAGATCAGGTCCTGCACCGGCTCGAAGGCGGCGATGGCCGCGAACTCCTTGAGGAAGCCGAAGCCAAGTGCCAGGGCGATGAGCTGGACGGCCTGCTGGAACACGGTCGTCATAAAGAGCCGCAGCCACTGGCGGCCTCAGCCCGCCGTGTGGGGCAGAATCCACAGCCCAAGCGCGATGGGGGCCAGGGCCAGCAGGATGTCGATGAGGGCCAGGCGCAAGATCATCTGCACGATGACGTAGAGGACGAAGAAGCCGTAGACCAGGTAGAGCGCCGCCAAGAGCAGCGCCATGCCCACGCTCCCGGCCTGCACCGCCGTCATCAGCGTGCTCAGGGTCGAGCGCAGCATGTCTCCGGGGGTGACGTTCAGGGAGAAGGCGATGAAGCCGGACACGGCGTCGGCCACGTCCAGGACCAGGGCGCACCACCAGAGCGACGATGCGGCGGCCACGAGGCCCAGCACCAGGCGGGGGACCATCTCGCGCCACCCGGCGTGCTGGCGGCCCAGGTGCTCGGCCATGATGAAGCTCAGCCCCATCCAGCCGAGGATGACCACCAGGGCGGCGGAGGTGATGGCCCAGACGGCCATCCACGCGTCCTGCACCAGCCAGTGGCCGTAGGTCAGGTCGGGAGGGGTGCCGGTGATGATGTCCGCCACGCCTATCCTCCCCGGCAGTTGTCGGCGTCCTCGCCGCTGGCCCGCTCGACAACTCCGCAGAGGGTGCCGTGGACGCCCTCGATCACCCAACCGGCGAAGGCTTTGGCCCAGCGCGCCGGGCTGAGGGCGGACAGAATCTTGTCCCAGATGCGGCCCGGCTGGTGGATGGGGACGACGGCGTAGAAGTCGCCCCTCCTGCCGTCCCCGGCCTCGGCCAGCATGACCAGCAGGTAGGCCCGGTCCCGGTCGAGCTCGGGGTGCTCGTCCAGGGCCGGGTACTCCCAGGAGTACTCCCAGCCGTCGCTTCGGTCCTTCTCGCCGCCCTTGACCCGGTACATGGCGGTTATCCAGTCGCCGGTGTCGGCGTCGCGGACGGCGTAGAAGAGGTTTGCGATCTCCCGGTCGAAGGCGGGGCGGGCGACGAACTCGCCGCCGCCCTTGCGCTCCACGAACTCCCGGTCGGCGTTGACGAGGGTTAGCTCGTTACCGGGCGGGGCTTGGGCTTGGGCGATGTTGCTTGCGGGGATTGCCAGAAGCGCTGCCAGCAGCAGCGCGGCGGCCAGGGGCATCAGCCTCCTGGCTCTGCCAAGGGACCTTCGGACCGTCGATTGCGCTCCCACGATTCGCCTCCTCTTCGCTGATGGGGCCGTCTGTTCTGCCATCGAGTCTGGGAAGTCGCGGGGCCGGACACCATGCCTTATATGGGAGGACTCGCGCGTCCTCCCTTTTAGGGCATGGGAAGGAATGGGCCGGATGTGGTGTCATACCCGTGTACAGGGATTTGCTTCGGTGCCCAGAAGGGAAGTTTTGGGCTGTGGGCAACGTGAAACGGGCGTGAAGGAAGGGAAGTGAGGCCGAGCCTGCGAGCACTTTGGTGAAAGGGGTGGTTCCGACAGCGGCCCAAAAGGGAAGTCGGGGGTGGCGTGACATCGGAGCGAGCAATTGGACGGGGAGGTTGGAATCGGGGGTCGAACCCCCCTACAGGACAGCCCCCTACAGGACATGACTGCGAGGAGGTGCGACCATGAATGAGCGGGATGTGGACGGCAACGGGAGCGTGGACGCGGAGAGGCTTCGGCGGCTCAGGCTGAGCGAGTTCCTGCGGGACCTGGTTCGGCAGGAGGGCAAGATGGAGGCCGCCGAGCTGCTGGGGGTCAACCACAAGACCCTGACGCGGGCCGAGGAGTCGGGTGAGATCACGGGGCGCATGGGCGATGCGCTGGAGCGTCTGCTCGTGCTGGAGCTGGCTATGCTGGAGGAGCACGGGCTGACCCTGCCCCCGGAGACCCAGGCCCTGCGGGGCTTCGGACGCAAGGGTCAGATCAACCATCGCTGGAAGGCGCTGGCCGACACTCGGGTGGCGCTGAGGAAGCGGAAGCTGCTGCGCTGGGTGCGGACGGTCCTCACCCTGTGGCTGTGGCGGAAGTAGGCCCCGGAGCCGTCTCCGGGGCCGGTTTTCGGCGGTTGCTACATCGGAGCGAAGTGGGCGCTAAATCGGTGCGAGCAATTTAGGTTGCGTTGGGCCGAAACAGGGTTTTGGGCCTTCCATTCGCTCGGTTGTTCGGGCGATAATTGACGCAGTTTCTGGCTTTTTCCAGTGTTTCCTGCCTAGAAACCTGGAGGATTCCCGTCCCCCGAATCCGGGACCGGCTGCATAGGATCGAGCCTTGCTCTCCGAACAGCCACCCAGGGGTCAAACCGGAAGGATTGAGCCTCGCTCTCCCGAAGGCCGCCCCGGAGGACACATTCGCAGCGGTTGGAGCGTCTCTCGCTTCGGCCCCTCGGACACCCTGGTCGGAGTGCGCCCTGCACACTGGCCGGTTCCTCGCGTCTGCGGCATGGTTCCTGTGGAACTGGTCGCAGCTTCACCACGCGCCGGTCTGCCATTGCAAGCTGGCTGGCCGCTTCCCTCGCGCAGCATCCCAGGACGTTACCGACGTAGCTCCCGGGTCTCGCTGCGTCTCTCACCGGGCCGTTCTGTGGTTGATCCGCAGGCCGGTCGGTTCTCCCCCACTTCATAGCAGCTCCCCCTGAGTCCGTTCCTCTGAGTTGACTCTGGGCCGAGCTGCGTCTTCTTTCAACACGGCGTCTCCCTCGTTCGGCTCACTGTCGGACTGCTGGCGTCGTCGGCACGGCAACACGGATTCAACGGCAACGGCATGAGATTCAGCAAGGAGGTAGCACACATGGACAGGCAAGTTGGTCGGTATCAGAAGGGCGAACGGCAGGTGATCGGCGACCGCGTGGTCCTCAACCCACGGACCCGCCTCTGCTCCCTGCGAGACGCCGAGGGCAACGTCTTCGACACGTTCAGGTTGTCTCTCGAGGTCTGCGGCTGCGGGTATTCCTTCGCGCGGGCGGGGGTGGGCTACAGAGGCTCGGACGGCTGGTACTGCAAGAGATGCGGGCAGCTGCACACATTGGACGCGAAGCAATCCGCGAGCGACCCGACCCGCCTGAAGCCCGATTCATCGCGGGTAAGAGAGTTCGACGTGGGCATCCGGGTATCCCCCGACTGGTCCACGCCCAGCGACCTGGAGGCCGGCATGGGTCAACAACGGAAAGGAGGCGTCAATGCACGTCAAGGAACTGGTTCCAAAGGTCAAGGGACTCGCGGTCAAGGCGGGCGGATTCATGCGGCGGCGCAAGCGGTTGACGATAGCGGTCGTGGTCGCGGCGCTGCTGCTCGGGCCGCTCGTGACGACTGACGGCGAGCTGGTCTTCCTGAACGCGGTCGGCCTCGGCCTCGGTGCGCTGCTGCTCAGGCGGTTCATCAAGCCCGGAGGCAGGCGGCGAACGGGACGGACGCAACAGGCACAACGGCAACCGAAGGCAAAGGCAACACAACACGAAGGAGGACACGATGACGACGCAAGCAACGACGATTGGTGGGACTGGGACAAGGCCACGGCCAAGCCTCGAAGAGCTGGTCGACCGGCTGATGGCGGCGCTGTTCAGGGCTGAGCCGGAGACGGCGCCGAAGACGGAAACCCCCAGCGTGGCCCGCAGCGTCCACGAGGCGCGGCGGCTGCGGCAGGCGGGAGACCTCGACGGGGCGCTGGCGGTCTTCGCCGGCGTGGACACGGCAAGGGCGGAGACCAGGGAGGCTCGGTGGGCCTACGCCGAGTGGACGGACCTGGCGCGGAGGCGCTTCGGCGACCGGGACGCGCTGGTCTACAGCCAGGGCGCGGGACGGGCCGCCGCCCTGGTTCCCAGGGGCGACGGGACGCTTGAGGTCGCGGCGGCGCTGGGGATGCGCTGGGAGCCGGGCAAGGCCGTCTCGCGGCGAAGCCTGCGGGGTCTGCGGCCCCTGAGCGGGGGTGCGTGATGGTCGTAGCCAACGCCTCCGTTGACATCCCGGCGCTGAAGGCCCGTCACCCCCTGGGGGACACGGTTGAGGCGTCGGGGGTGCGGCTCAGGGGAAGGGGCAGGGTCCGCCAGGGCGGCTGTCCCTTCCACGACGAGATTGAGGGCAGCTTCACGGTGTACGCCGATTCTGAACGCTGGTACTGCTTCGGCTGCGGCTTGGGCGGCGACGTGCTGGACTTCATCCGGCGGGTCGAGAACCTGAGCCTGCCCGATGCGATCAAGCGGCTGGACGGCGGCCCAGGGCTTGCTGCCGGGGCCGCCCCTCGTCCGGTTTCGGCCAGGCGTCCCGGGGCAAGCCCGTTGCCCCCACGGGACCCGGCCCTGCTGACGGCGGCGGTCCGGTTCTACGCCGGGCAGCTCCGGCGCAGCCCGGCGGCAAGGGAGTACCTGGCCTCGCGGGGCGTCGCTCTTGACGCCTCCTTGCATCTCGGCCTCGGCTACTCGCCGGGGAGCGGGCTGCGGGAGGCCCTTGTGTCGGACGGCTTCAATGCCGGACGGCTCAGGGACTGCGGGCTGTTCACCGAGCGCGGTGAGCGGTTCGCAGGGATGGTGGTCATTCCCGACGCCTCCGGCGGTCTTGTCCGCTGGCTTGTCGGGCGGGCCATAGACCCCGACCGGACGCCCCGGTTCCAGGCGCTTCCCGGCTCCAAGCCGGTGCTTGGGCTTGGGCGTCTCGGCCCCGCGCCGCCCTTCGCGGTCGTGGCCGAGGGCGTCTTCGACTGGCTTGCCCTTGCGCAGTGGGGCGTCCCCGGCGTCGCTGCCCTGGGCACCCAGGGGGTCGAGAAGGTGGCGGAGGGCTTGCGGGGCTGCCCCCGGGTCTTCCTCGCCTTCGACTCGGACGACGCTGGACTTGAGGCCACGGAGCGGCTTGCGGGCTTGCTTGGACGCAGGGCCGCCGCCGTCACCCTTCCCCAGGGCGTCGGCGACGTGGCCGACCTTGCGGCCCTTCCCCACGGCCGCGCCGTCTTCCTCCGCCTGCTGGCTCAGGCGGCACGCTCCGCCCGCTAGCGGCTTCTTCCCAGCTTCCCACTCCCCCGGACCACTTCCCCTCTACCGGAGCTTGACCCGCTCTGGCCTTGCTTGCGGGACTCCCTCCCGCTCCACCCCATCCCCACTCTCACCGCCCAGGAGGACCTATGCCCAATTCACGACGGGCCTTGCCCGCGCACGGCCTCCCGTAGGGGAGTCCGCACCGGCCATTCGCTACAGGAACGACACCACAAGAAGGAGACAGACATGGTGAACAGGAACGGAAGCAACAACGGCGTCCACAAGGACACCGCCATAGTCGCCAGGAACGGCAACGGGGCGCACAACGACCCCGCCATCATCGACGGGCACGAGCTGCTCTGGGACGGGCTGCCGCCCGCAGTCACCAACGCCCTGGGGCAGCCCATCGACCCCGCGCTGGTCTCCCAGCGCAAGGGGCGCGGAGGCAGGGTCTTCGACTACCTCGAAGGCCACGCCGTCATTGACCAGGCAAACCGCATCTTCGGCTACGGCGGGTGGGGCTATGAGTTGGTTGGGGACGTGACGCTGCGCCAGATCGAGACCGTCGATCCCCAGACCGGCGAGATCAAGACGACCTGCGCCTACAGCGCGCCGGTGCGAGTCACCGTTGCGGGCGCTCTGCCCCGCACCGACACCGGCGTTCACCCGGTGGCTGAAGACACCCTGGACGGCCACGACACGGCCATCAAGGGCGCGGTGACGGACGGCATGAAGCGGGCCTTCAGGAGCTTCGGTGTTCAGTTTGGCAACGGATTCTATGGAGACCATGCCCCGGCCAGCGGCCCGCCCCGACCGGACCGGGCGCCCGTCCAGCCCAGGGCGGTGTCCGCCCCGGCGAACGTGGCGACGCTGCGCAAGCGGCTCGTCGAGCTGGCCGCCGAGCAGGGCTTCGACGAGGACCAGGTGCGGACCGCCGTGGTGGACCGGCTGGGCAAGAGCCTGGACGACCTGACGGCGGCGGAGCTGACGCCCCTCATCGAGGGGGCGACCGAGAAGCTCCAGCAGATGCGGCAGGCGCAGGCGGCCTAGCCCGTCCTGCCCATCGGGACACGCAATCGAGCGGGGTCGTCTCTTCGAGGGCGGCCCCGCTTCTCATCTACAGGAAAAGGAGGACACGACCGATGACGACGATGCACACACCCTGGGGGCCTCCCCAGGACATCGAGGAGCTGGCCGAGGGCGTCCTGCGGGTGTCCACCGCCAGCCACGGCGGGCTGAAGCTCAGCCGGGAGCGGTGGGCCGAAATCCCCGCCGCCGTCCGGCGGACCATGTTCACACCGACGTTCGCCGAAGAGGACTGCGAGGAACCCATCGTGAGTACGCTGCTGGGCCTGGGCGACGACCGGGAGAGGGAGATGGCGGTCAGGGTGGCGGAATACTTCGAGCGGTACGCTCCCGCGCTGCCCTATCTCCAGGGAAAGGGGGTGGGCCATGAGCATGAGCACGACCACGCGGCCTAGACCCCGCAGCCTTCCCAGCACCACCACCAAGCTCCAGACGGAGTACGGGAACCTCTACGTCACCGTCTCTACGGACGAGGACGGAGAGCCGTTCGAGGTCTTCGGCTGGCTGGGCAAGGGCGGCTCATTCCAGCACGGGGTAACCGAGCTGGCTTGCCGCCTCATCTCGCTGCACATGCGGCGGGGTACGCCTCTCGAAGAAGTGATTGACCAGTGCCAGGGCATCCAGGAGATGCAGCCGTTCTTCAACACCATGCCCGACGGCAGGAGCGTGGCCGTCCTGGGACTCGGCGACGGGATAGCCCACATCCTCAAGGCCCACGTGAAGGCCGGGGAGGAGAGGGAGGCGGCGGAGACGGCGGAAGCGGTGGAAGCGAAGGCCGCTGCATGAGCGGTCTGAACAATCGAGAGCTTGGAATCCAGGCGGGGCCGTCTCCAACAGGGGCCGCCCCGCTTCCCATTACAGGACAAAGGAGGAATCGACATGACGACAGACATTGACCGGGCGGAGGTCTTCTCCCGCCCCGCTGCGCGGTTCGACGAGGACGGGCAGCTTGAGATACGGGCCTCGTCGGCCCTGGGCTGCCGCCGCGCCCTGTGGTACGCGGCTACCGGATACGAATCGACGAATCCCCCCAGCGAGGACTCGCTGACGGCGATGGAGGCGGGCAACGCCCTCGAACCCGTCGTCCTGCGGGCGATGGAGCGGGCGGGCTGGCGGGTCGATCCCGCCGACCCCCGTAACCCCGAATCGGTGTCCATGCGGCTCCGCCCCTCCCTGGTCGTGACGGGACACCCCGACGCTACCGGGCGGATGCCCCCCGTATCAAGTACGGGGCAGGCTCTGGACGGAGACGAAGCGGTCTCCGAGGTCCAGACGTTCCTGTTCGGGGACGGGCCGCAGGCTCCCCGCTACGGCGACGAGATGGTCGTCGAGGTCAAGACCAGGGGGCCGGAGGCGTTCAAACGCTGGCGCACCCTAGGAGCGGAGCGCAGCCACCCGGCGTCGGTTGCCCAAGCCGCCTTCTACACCTATGGGAAGTTCGGAGGATGGCCCCGCGATGCGGTGATTGCCACGATGGACACGGGCGGCAGAACGTGGGACTACGAAATCATCCCCGCCGACCGGCTGGAACGGGCCTTGGACGACGCCTGCAAATGGCTGGGCGAGCTTGCCGCCCACCATGTCCAGAACGGGCCTGACCCCGACGCGCTGCCCGACCGGGATTTTTCCGCAGGTAGCTGGCAATGCCGGTCCTGCCCCTTCCTGGCGGTCTGCCTGCCGGGTGCGGCGGAAGCGGACGACGAGACGGAGATGGAGGGAGAGGAGGTTAGCGACCAGGAGGCGCGGGACGCGGTGGCGGCCTACGCGGAAGCCCAGGAGTCAATCAAGGAGCCTGAAAAGGTCAAGCGCACTGCGCTGGACACACTCAAGGCGTGGATGCGCCGCCAGGGGGACTCCAAGGCGACCGTGAACGGAAAGACGGTCAGCCTAGTGCAGTCCACGAGGTACTCGGTCAACTACCGCAAGCTCAACGCCGTCCTCGACCCGGAAGTCCGGGCCGAGATCGTAACGGAGAGCGAGTCGGAGTACGTCCGGGTCAGCTAGACGCTCCTGGCGGAGCGCACAACGGGGCCTGTTCCTCATCTACCGGTACGGCCCCGCCGAGTCCCATCAACCGAGCATGAAAGGAGACACCATGCCCAACGCAACAGGGACCACGACGACCTGGCAGGACAACCACAGCGGACTGCGCAGGCACAAGCTCATGACCAAGGAGCTGGGGGACACCATCCCCGCGCTCGGAGCCAACGAGAACGTCGAGGACTACGACGACGTTCTCGCTCCAGCCAAACTTTTCAGCCCCTACAGCAACTGGACCTGGTACGTCACCGAGTGGGACGCCGAGACCGGGGTGTGCTTCGGCCTCGTCGAGGGGTTCGAGACGGAGCTTGGCTACTTCTCCCTCGACGAGCTGGCGGAGGCGACCGTGTTCGGCAGCGTCCCCGCCGTGGAGCGCGACCTGTACTGGAAGCCGATGACCATCGGCGAGATCAGGAGGGGAGGATAGCGCCCTGGTACTCGGCGGTCACAAACGCAATCAGAGAGGAAAAAAGGAGGACAGATGAGCAGATTCGCGCCGAAGACGCTGCGGAGGATGCCGCCCGCCGCCCGCGAGATCGCGCGGCTGGCCAACGAGCTGGCCTCAGTGCAGACCCGCCTGGGCAACCGCATCGGGGGGCTGGTAAGCACGGAGATGATGGCGAGGGCGTCGGAGCGGGTGTTCTGTAGCAACGCCGCGCACGCCGAGGTGGTGGACGCCGCCCTGGGCTACTTCAGGGCGGTGGACAACCCGAAGGCCCACGCGGGCGAAGCCGTGGACGCCCTGGCAAGGCTCAGGCGCTCGGTCGAAGCCTTCGACCCCGACCGGCTCTTCGACGACGACGAGCCGGGGCCTGAGCCGCAGCACATCGAGTTCAGCTAGACGCTCCGAAGCGGGAGCGCCGGACGGGGCCGCTTCCCTCTACAGGGATTCGCGGCCCCGCTCTCATTCAACCGGGCGCGGCAACGTCCGCGCCACACCATTCAGGAGGAATCGAAATGGCACGCACCATCAACAAGGTAGAGCTCTTGGGACGGGTCGGTACCGAGCCGGAGATGCAGTACACCCCGAACGGCACAGCCGTCACCAAGCTGCGGCTGGCGACGGACCGCCGCAGCCAGGACGGGGAGGTCGAGGCCGACTGGCACAACGTCGTGATCTGGAGCAAGACCGCCGAAGCCGTCAACGAATACATCGGCAAGGGCGACCGCATCTACGTCGCCGGACGCCTGGTGAACAACACCTGGGAGGGCGACGACGGGCAGCGGCGCTACCGCACCGAGATTCACGCCTCCGAGGTCGTCTTCCTCGACTCTCGCAACGGCAACGGGAACGGCGGGCAGGTCAACGACGGCGACGCCTCGGACGTCGAGCAGACGGTCGCCGCTTCTCCCTTCTAGCCCGCTCAGTCCACAACCGCATAGCGACGCCTCACTGAAGGCGCACCACGGGGCCGCTCCCAACCTACAGGGGGCGGCCCCGCTCCTGTTTCTAACCGAAAACGAAGGAGGCCGACATGACCAGGAAGAAGACCCTCACCAAGGACGCCGCGCTGCTTGAGGCGCTGCGCAGCAACCTGCACCTGCTGGGCGAGATAGCCATGCGCTACGAGGTCGAGACCCAGCCGAAACGCCCGGAGGATCCGCCCTCCATCAACTGCCCCGACGACGTGTGCAGGCTGCTGGGGCCGGAGATGGCGCAACTGGCCCAAGAGCAGCTTCGGGTGCTGCTATTGGACACCAAGAACAACGTCGTGGGCCAGAGGGTGGTCTACCAAGGGAACGTATCGTCGGCCATCGTCAGGCCCGCCGAGGTGCTGCGCCCCGCCGTCATCGAAGCCGTCCCCAGCATCATCATCAGCCACAACCACCCCAGCGGCGACCCGACGCCCAGCCCGGAGGACGTGGCCATCACGAGGGAGCTGACGCAGGCGGCCAAGCTGCTGGGCATCGAGCTGCTCGATCACGTCGTCATCGGCGGGGAGAAGTTCGTCAGCCTCAAGGAGCGGGGCCTCATGGCCTGATGCTCCACAAGTCCTGACGGCCCTCGCCGTCCGGCTCTCACGCAGGGGCAACCGTCCCTGCGCATCTCCTCGACACATACACCGAAAGGAGACATGACATGCTCGCAACTCACACCATCGACCCCGAAGACCTCTACACCATCACGTCAGGCGGCTTCAGCGCCACCGCCGACGCCTTCGCCCGCGACGACAACACCGACGGCCTCTGGTTCGTCTCGATGGTCGGCTCCCAGACGGCGCTCAAGGCGATCTGGGCCTCGCTCCTCAAGCAGCCCCCCGACACCGCCCACATCATCCGTGGCGCGGACGGCATGGCGCTCTCGGGCGGCTACCAGCGGTGCCAGATTCCCTACGAGACCATCGGGACGTGGACGACCAAGATCGCCCGCCTGCCGGTGTCGGGAGGCTGGCACGCCCTCGTGTACACCAAAACCGCCGAGTACGGATTCGAAAAGGGCAGCTTCCTCCTGCTGGCGCAGGCCGAGGATGAGGCCCCCGCGCTGCACCACCGCTTCCTGGACAAGCGCAGCCCGCTCCCCCTGCACGGCTCCTGGGCGGACTGGCTCTGGCGGCGGGGCCTGGACAACGGGGAGATAGTCCCCCTCCAGTCCGTCGGCGTCTCCGCCTACAGGTGCTCCCCCAAGGCCGACAAGCTCCGGGAAGACCTCTCCGACGCCGTGGCGTCGGGCTGGCTCACCCTGCCCACTGAGGAGGTTTCCGATGGATAGGACGCTGAAGACGGCCAAGCGCAAGAACAAGCGCAGGCAGAACCGGAACGGGAGCGCCTGGCGGCGCTTCTCCCCGGACGGGACGACCTGCCGCTACTGCAAGCACGACCACACCACGCACCTGACAAGCTCAGGCCAACCCCACTTCTACCGGCCCGCCACGGAAGCGGAGAAGCGCGACCCCTCGGTCATGTTCTACCGCCACACCCTGGCCCAGGGCGGCTCCGTGCTGGTGCGGCGGATGGTCGTCGCCAACCACGCCGAGCTCGTCACCGCCTTCTGCACCGCCTGCGCGGAGAGCATCGGGACTCACCAAGTCCTCTGCTACCAGCGCAACGTGGGCGTCGGAGAGGTGGTCGGGGTGCAGACCGGCCACAGGGACATGGCAATCGCCGCCTGACGCGGCGCAAGACACAGGAAAGGAGAGGAGACCATGCCAACGGAACAGACGCTGTTCTTCACCTGCCCCCACTGCGACGAGCGGTTCGCGCAGGTCGAGGAGCCTGACAGGGACATCCACACCGGGGAGACCTACCACTGCGGCTCGTGCGGCATCCAGGTGGTCTTCCAGGCGGTGACCGTCGAGGACTACGTGCCGCCCCCCAGGGCGAGAAGGGACTGCCACTTCTGCAACCCCGAACCCTGCCGGTTCGGGCCGTCAACGGACACAATAGACGACACAGAGAAAGGAGAGACGACATGAGACTTGCAGCACAGGCAAAAGGCGGGTTTTACCCCACGCCGGAGCGGGTCGTCGACCTGCTCGCGGAGCTGATTCACACCCCCACCGGCTACTACCACAGGGACCGGGAGACGCTGCGCATCCTCGACCCCTGCTGCGGGGCTGGGGAGGCGCTGGCGCAGCTGGCCGAGCGCATGGACGCGCCCAACGCCATCCCCATCGAGACCTACGGCGTCGAGCTGCACCGGGACCGGGCGGAGGAGGCGGAGAAGCGGCTCGGGCGCGCCCTGGCCTCGGACCTGTTCGCCACGTCCGTAGCGAACGGGGCCTTCGGGCTGCTCCTTTTGAATCCGCCGTATGACCATGACTCGGAAGACAAGCGGACGGAGCACGCCTTCCTGACCCAGACCACGCGCTACCTGGCCGAGGGCGGGCTGCTGGTGTTCATCGTCCCCAGACAGCGCCTCGCGGTCTCGGCCCGCTACCTCTCCACCCACTACGGGCGGATGCGCTGCTGGGCGTGCGCCGCTTAACGCGGTATAGAATCCCCGACTCAATCGGGAGAAACTCGGAGTACGTTTCTGGGTCAACCAACCTACCTCAAGGCGAAAGCCAAGGGGGAAAACAGCATGTTGGTAAAGCGGCTACGGTCTGAAAGCGTTGTAAGACCGGTTCCGCAAGACCCGCGCTATATGGTGAAAGCTACACTGCCTGAACCTCAGTATCCGATCGGAGATTAGCGCCTCCCTCTGGTATAACGCTTGAAACCCAGAGCCACTCATTACCTCAAGTTGGGTCCAGCCTTGCTGTAACTCCGATGAGTGGGCGTTGGCCAATGAGGCCAGTTAAGGGTACGAACGAGGCACCTAAGTAGCGCTATCACGTTCTATACCGACGGAATGCGGGATTCCCTAATGGGGGCGACCCCTATGGGAACGGAGCCACCGTAGTAGTCCGAGGACGGGAAAGCCGTCCACATGGCGAAGGGTGGCAGGTGTCAATCGAGACTCAGAAAAGGAGGTGCGCGAGATGCGCAACGCCGAAACCATACTGGGAATCATTCGCAACAGAGGTACACGGGGACTGCCCGTGAACGACCTTTACCGCCAACTCTGGAACCCGAACCCGTACCTGATGGCCTACGGGCGCATCGCCAAGAACGACGGCGCGCTCACCCCAGGCGCAACACCGGAAACCGCAGACGGGACGAAGATGGACGACATCCACGCGATCATCGAGGCCCTCCGCTTCGAGCGCCACCGATGGACTCCGGCCCGCCGCGTATACATCCCGAAAGCCAACGGGAAGCGGCGGCCACTCGGACTCCCCGCGTGGTCGGACAAGCTGCTGCAAGAAGTGATGCGTCTCCTATTGGAGGCGTACTACGAACCGCAGTTCAGCGACCGGTCGCACGGCTTCCGGCCCAACCGTGGATGCCACACGGCCTTCACGGAGATAACCCGCACCTGGACGGGCACAACATGGTTCATCGAAGGAGATATCGCCGGTTGCTTCGACAACATCGACCATAAGGTGTTGATGGAAATACTTGGTGAGAACATCCAGGACAACCGCTTCCTGCGGCTCGTCTCCAATCTCCTCCGGGCTGGCTACCTTGAGGACTGGAAGCTCAACGCCACCTACAGTGGCACCCCGCAGGGGGGTGTGGTGAGTCCCATACTCGCCAACGTCTACCTAGACCGGTTGGACAGGTTCGTGGAGGGAGTGCTTTTGCCCGATTACAACCGTGGCATGAAGCGGAAGCGCAACCAAGAGTACCAAAGGTTGGAAAGCAGGGCCAGATACTTTCTGAGTGCTGGACGTGGCAAAGAGGCGGCGGCTCTCCGCCCCCTCATGCGGTCGTTGCCTGCCAACGACACCCACGACCCTGCCTACCGCCGCCTGCGGTACATACGGTACCCCGACGACTTCCTGCTCGGCTTTGCGGGGCCAAAGGATGAGGCCGATGAGATCAAGGCTAGGATAGGTATGTTCCTGCGAGATAATCTCAAGCTGGAGCTATCCGACGCCAAAACCCTGGTCACCCACGGCCGAACCCAAGCAGCACGGTTCCTCGGCTATGAGGTCGTCGTTCAAGGGAACGACACCAAGCTCGACGCCAGTGGCCGTCGGTCGGTCAACGGCATCATCGGGCTGCGCGTTCCACAAGACGTAGTACGCGCCAAGAGCGCCGCATACATGCGAGACGGCAAACCGCAGCAACGCGGGGAACGGCTTCACGACTCGCCATACAGCATCGTGGAGCAATACCAGGCGGAGTTCCGGGGCGTCGTCAACTACTACCGGCGTGCAACCAACCTGAGCGCACTGAACCATCTACGCTGGGTCATGGAAATGTCTCTCGCCAAGACGCTTGCAAGCAAGCTGAAGATCAGCGTCTCGCAGGTGTTCAAGCGGTACAAGACCACGATTCAGACGGACAACGGGCCTCGCAAGGTCTTGATGGTGAAGGTGGACGAGCCGGGCAAAAAGCCGCTGGTGACGTACTGGGGCGGCGTTTCGCTTGCGCGGGACAACACGGCAACCCTGATCGACAAACACCCCCCGATACTCAACGGTCGGACGGAACTCGTGCAGCGCCTGCTGGCCGACACCTGCGAGCTTTGCGGCTCAACGGTCAAGGTACAGGTGCACCACATACGAGCAATGAAAGACCTGCGAAAGAAAGGGCGGGCCGAACGGCCCGCTTGGGTGGAGATGATGGCACAGCGGCGTCGAAAGACGCTCGTGGTCTGTGCGCCATGCCATGCGGACATCCATGCCGGACGACCGCTGAAGCAGATTGCACAGGCAGCCTAAGTATCCACGTTGCAAAGGTCGGTAGTGTCTCAACAGTGTTACACTAGGGATGACAGGCAAGACATGCATCGTATAAGCCGGAAACTGGTCAAGATCGGCATCATCCTTGTGGCCATCGGTGTCACAATGGCGCTGCTGTGTGGCCTGTCCGGTGGTGTGCTCTGGGCGGTAGGTGGACGTGACCACGTAAGCGACAGCGGTGTCAGATACATGCTGGTGGTCGCCTACATATCGTTTTACGCCTGCCTTGTTGCCAGTCTTGTCACCCTCGCCGGAGGCGTCGGCGCCGGTGCGCTTGGTTTGACGCTGAAGGGTGTTGTCCTAGGTACGGCATACTTCCATAGGCCCTAGACACTATCCACCACTTACGACACTAGAGAGCCGGATGCGGTGAAAGCCGCACGTCCGGTTCGGAAGGGGGCCGACGGAAAAGTGCTCCGGTAACACGGGGTAACTCGCCGGCGGCCTACCTTACCTTCCCGCACCCGGAGCGCGAGGTCTTCGACCAGGTGGTGTTGATGGGCTACCGGAAGGCCGACCCCGTTCCCGACGCCCACGGCGAGAGCATGGTGCTGGAGTGGGCGGTGGGTGAGCCGGAGCCGATGCGCCCCGAACAGTACCCGCCGTTCACCCCGAAGACCACGCCGAGCGGCGACATCCTGTTCACCACCCGCACCGTCGATCCCGTCGCGGCTGCTGCTGAGGCGCGGCGGTCGGGGCTGTGGACGAGCACGGAGATAACCGACACCCTCTGGCCCGCCAGGGACACCCGCACCCGCCCGCTGATGCCCCTGCGAAGGGGACACATGGCGATGCTGGTGGCGGCGGGCTTCCTCGACAACCTCTGCCTGGAGGCGGAGGGGCGGCGCATCCTGGTCAAGGGCCGCACCAGCAAGGAGATGGTCATGGTGGAGGACAGCCCCGAGAAGGAGGTCCACCGGGAGAAGCTCAAGACCACGGTGGTCGCCCTGGACCTCAACGGCGGAGAGATCACCGACATCGCAGCATAGACGGCTCGCCCCAAGAGCCGCGCCACAAGGCCCCGCCATCCCTCTACCGGGAAACGGCGGGGCCTCGCTTCGTCTGGACGCAACACCATTATAAAGGAAGGTCGTGAAGATGCAGATAACCATGACGCTGGAAGCCTGCGCCCGGTGCGGGCAGCCCATCGCCCCCGGCGAACCCGCCATGCAGACCGCCTCAGTGGACATCATCGGCGGAAGGGCGGTCTCCTCCCCGGTGAAGTCCTACCACCTGAAGGGCCGCTGCTACAACGACGTGCACCGGCGGGAGTCCCTTCCGAACGCAGCATAGACGGCTCACACGAGCCGCTCACGAGGCCCCGTCGGTCCCATCGACTGGCGGGACTCGCTTATCGCCCAACCCCAAGCACTCTCATAAAGGAAGGAGAAAGACATGAACCTCGGACAGTTCATCGACACATTCAAGGACGCCATCGCCCAGCGGGTGGTGGCGTCCTACCCGCCCCTCTACAGGCCCTCGGAGAACGGCCACAGGCTCCCCCGCCTGCTCCGCAAGCCCCTGGGGGCGCAGGCCGACGCCATACGGGGCGCGGCCCTCTCCCTCGAAGCCCACCGGGGCACCACCGTCGTCGGCGAGATGGGCACCGGCAAGACCTTCATCGCCGCCGCCGCCGCACATGGCGGGCTTCAAGCGGGTCCTGGTCCTCTGCCCGCCCCACCTGGTGCCCAAGTGGAAGCGGGAGGTGGAGATGACGGTGCCCGGCGCCCGCGCCGTCATCGTCAAGTCCATCACCGACCTGGAGCGGCTGCGCATCTCCGCCGGCTCCGGCCCCCTCTTCGCGGTGATGAGCCGTGAGAAGGCCAAGCTGTCCTACCGCTGGATGCCCGCCGTGATACAGCGGTGGGCTGTGTCCAAGGGCAGTTTGTTGCGGGACGAGGAGACGGGCGAGCCGTTCCGGGTTCCCTGATGCCCCGACTGCACGGCTCAGATCGTGGACAAGGACGGCGTTCCCCTCACCGACGAGGACCTGAACCGCAGGAAGCACACTTGCGCCAACTGCGGCTCCCCCCTCTGGCAGGCCGACAAGTCCGGCCCCGCCCGCTACCCTCTGGCCGACTACGTGAAGCACCACATGAAGGGGTTCTTCGACCTGCTGGTCGGGGACGAGGTGCACGAGTACAAGGGAAGAGGCTCGGCCCAGGGCATCGCCGCCGGAGTCCTAGCCGACGTCTGCGGCAAGTCCCTCAGCCTGAGTGGAACCCTCATGGGAGGGTATAGCTCGACGCTCTTCCACCTGCTCTACCGGTTCTCGCCTGAGATCAGGACGGAGTTCGGGCGCTCCGACGAGCACCGCTGGATTCAGCGATACGGCTTCGAGGAGCACACCGTCGGCAAGACGGACGACGAGGCGGTGGAGGACGGGCGCAACAGCAGACGGCGCAAGTACCGCAAGGTGGTCAGGGAGCGGCCGGGACTGGTGCCCAGCGCCCTCTTCCACATCATCGGCAACACCGTCTTCCTGCGCCTCGCCGACGTGGCCTCGGGCCTGCCCCCCTACGAGGAGCAGGTGATGCTCTCCTCGATGGACTCGGAGGAGGATGCGACGGGCTACTCCCAGCGCAGCGCCTACAACACCGTGTACGAGGAGCTGCGGCTGAAGCTGGCTGAGGCTCTCAAGGCTGGCTCGAAGCGGCTGCTGGCGACCTACCTGCAAACCCTGTTGGCCTACCCTGACGGCTGCACCAGGGGGGAGACGGTCTTCGACCCCAGGAGCGGGGACGTGATCGTGCAGGTGCCGCCCCTTAAGGTGGACCCCATTATTAAGACAGCACGAGGGCTAAATTAAGAGAGTCTCCCACCCCTGCGCTAGGTTTCACCAAGCCCGATGGCAGCCCTGCTTCTTCAGCTGCTGCTCCCCTTTCTTCCTGGCCATGTTGGTACACCTCTGCTGGGGTCCGGTAGCCCAAAGCCTGGTGAGGCCTCTGCCGGTTGTAGAACTCCAGGTAGGCATTGATCCCAGTTCGGGCCTCGGCGACGGTCTGGTAAGCTTTCAGATACACCTCCTCGTACTTGATGCTCCGCCACAGCCGCTCCACGAAGATGTTGTCCAGGTACCTACCCTTACCATCCATGCTGACCTGGACCCTCTGCTCCTGCAACGTCTGGGTAAAGGCCTCACTGGTGAACTGACTCCCTTGGTCGGTGTTGAATATCTCCGGTCGTCCCTTACCCAGGGCTTCCTCCAACGCCGCCACGCAGAAGCTGGTGTCCATGGTGTTGGAGAGCTTCCAGGCCAGCACGTGCCGGCTGTGCCAGTCCATGATGGCCACCAGGTACAGGAAGCCCTTCGCCATGGGGATGTAGGTGATGTCCGCGGCCCAGACCTGGTCGACCCGATTAACCTCCACTCCCTTCAGCAGATAGGGAAAGATCCGGTGTCCCGGCGCTGGTTTGCTGGTGTTGGGACGCCGGTAGATCGCTTCCAGACCCATCAACCGCATCAGCCTTCGAACCCTTTTTCGGCTCACCAGATAGCCCTGTTGCAGCAGCCAGGCCTTCATCTTCCTGGAGCCGTAGAAGGGGGTCTTCAAATACTGACGGTCCATCAGGGCCATCAACTCCAGGTCTTCTGCCCTGGTCGGTACCGGCCGGTAGTACACCGAGGCCCGGCTGACGTCCAGCAGGATACATTGACGCACCAAAGACAGCTGCTGGTGGTCTCGGTCTATCATGGCTCGCCGTATGCTGCGACTCATAGACCGGACCTTTCCGACAAAAAATCGCGTTCCACCTTCAGCTGGCCGATGTGCCGGTAGAGGTGGTTAATCTGAGCTTCCTTGGCTTTCTCCTGGGATTTCTGATTGGTGGCAAATAGCTCCGGGGCTCCTTCCACCAGGGCCCTTTTCCAGGCGTGAATCTGACTGGGATGGACCTCAAATCGGCTGGCCAGCTGGGCGATGGTCTCTTCCCCCGCAAGGGCGGCCAGGGCCACCTTGGCCTTGAACGCCGGACTGTGCTTATTCCTCGTCTGCTTCATGTCCTGCTCCTCCACGTCGGTTAGTTGCCGGTTATTTTAGGAGCTGGACTCTCTCTTAGCCAGTTGTCTAGTTTTTGGGTACCACCTCAATGCCTTCTTAAGAAATGTCAGGTCCACCATTTCCTCAAAGGCTGGCATCCTGAGGCTTCCCGTCCCCGCCCCCAGCACCTCCGCCATGTACCTGGCCCCGGGAGGTTCTATCTCGCAAGTAAGCTGCTCCCTCATGGCGTCGTACTCAGACTGGATACCGTCCCTGTCTATGTAGGGTATCCACTTCTGGCCGATGCGGATGGCTGCCTCTCGGTCCGTCTTGACGAACTCCATGGCCTTCACTATTGCGTTGACCACCCTCTGCGCCACGTCGGGGTTCCTGCCGATGTAGTCGTCGGTAGCGCATATACCGCCACTGTAAAAGGCTATGCCCTTGGGATAGGGCAACGGCTTGAAGCCTTCCTGCTGTCCCCATGCCATGAACTGGGCCCTGGCGAAGACGGCAGTGATGGATGGGTCCCTGAAAGCTTTGATGCGGTCCTCGGCGTCGCCCTGCACCACCTCGACATCCACCCCTGGCTGCCAGCTATTCTGCCGGCAAATGTACATCATCTCATCCTTGGAGCGTCCTCCTCCCACCATCACCTTCCCACCCTTCAGGTCGGCCACCGACCGAATATGAGGCCGGGCGATACCACCGTGAACTGCCGCAACAGAGCCACATAGGGCCTTGGCCTTTCCCCAACCTCTTACCGCGGCTTCCACAGCCAGGTAGGCCGCCGTGAAGAAGGTCACATCGCCGTCCTGGGCCAGCCGGAACATCCTCTCCTTGCCGTCAGTTGCATGAATACAGTGGACTTTGACCCCTTCCTTCTCGAAGAAACCCTCCTCTTCTGCCGCATACAAGGGTAAAAAGGTCATCGTAGGATAAGCCACGGTCACAAGCATTTTTCGCTCCTCCAATATCGTTGCTAGAGAAGAGTCCCTTACAGTTTTAGGTAGCCTTAGTTTGTGCTAATGCACTTGTCACGGGAAACGCGGGACCAGGAGGGGTATCGATGTTTGCGAGGCTTTACACTGGAGAGGATGGACAGTCCCACTTCGAGGACCTTGAGCCGTCCATGGGGCCGGTAGACCAGTTGCCCGGCGCGACTGTTGCCCTCCGTCGTGCTGAGCCGGGCTTCCATCTCGACTGGCACAACGCGCCGTGCCGGGAGTACCTGGTCACGCTGGGCGGCAAGTTAGACATAAGCACCGGAGATGGTACGATAATGCGCTTCAGCCCTGGAGATGTGATGCTGTCTGAAGACTGACGGGCCAGGGGCATACCACACTGGTCGTGGGCAGCGAAGCAAGGGTGGCCCTGGTCATACCGCTGGCTTGACGGGCTTCTCCTCCCCCAGCTCACGGATGGCCGGATAGACCTCCTCTGCAAACAGCTTCAAACTCTTGCGGGTGTGCTCAGGGGGCATGAAGCCCGCCTGCATCATCATCATTAGATGGCCGACCTGGCAACGCTCGTGCAGATAGCGGATCTTCTTGATTACGGTGTCGGGGCTGCCCCAGATAGCGATGCCAGTCTCGTTTAGCTCCTCCCAGTTCCCCAGGGCCGGCCGTATGGTCCCGCTCATATTAATGCGGGCAGCCACTTCTGGTGGATTGTAGCCCGGCGGATTCATGAAGCCTGGATGTCGCACCGATTCCAGGTACCACATCAAGGCTCGGCCTTCTTCCTCGGCCTGCTCGTCCGTCTCGGCCACATACAACAGACAGAGGAAGGCGAATTTGTCTGATCCCGGCTCTGGGAGGCCCTTCTCGGCGCAGCGATCCCGATAGATCTGGTGCTGCTTCTCCTGGCTCTCGTAGGACTGGAGGAAGTTTGCGTGTACATACTGATGGTCCGCAATCCAATTGAGGTTGAAGTTGCTGGTCCCTGTGATCCAGATGGGCGGGTGCGGCTGCTGGTAGGGCCTGGGCCAGGGGTTGACATAACGGTAGTGCCAAAACTTTCCCTCCCAGTTGAAGGGCTCATGAGTCGACCATGCCTTCATTATGAGGTCATGGGACTCCTCAAAGCGCTCGCGGGTCAGAGCAGGGTTGGTGTTGGCCGGGTGGATCTCGGTCGGCACGCCCCGCACAAACCCGCTGATGATCCGTCCGTGAGACAGGCAGTCCAGGAAGGCCAACTCCTCAGACACCCGGATCGGGTTGTCCCGGTGCGCCAGAGGGGAGCCCAACATCAGGAGCTTGGCCTCTTTAGTGCGCCGGGCCAGGGTCGCTGCGGTCAGGGGCATCACGGAGTCTATGCAGGTAACGGTCTGGTGATGCTCGTTCAGCATTAGGTCCAGGCCGAGGTCAGCGGCGTATTCATGGTCGTCCAGATACCGGTTGTACAGATCGCCTGCGACCTGGGGATCGCAGTGGGCGCTGGGCACAATGACTCGCTGGGAACCGAGCTGTTCAGCCACCTCCGGCGGATAATAGGGGTAGGGCATCTCCGTGAAGAAGTAAGCGCGCATCTATTCCCTCCTCCTCTGGTGTTAGCTCAAAAAAGCGGTTACGGCGTCGACGAACTCCTCGGGCCGCTCCAGGTACGGGTAGTGGCCTGCTTCTGGGATGGCCTGGAATTTGGCTCCTGGGATAGCCTGCTGAAAGGCGCGCCCGTAGTCGGGACGCACAATACGGTCGTTTTCTCCCCAGAGCACAAGAGTTGGGACGGTGATGCGGTGTAGCCACTGCCGTAGCTTGGGATTGTGCATAAAGGGCTTCCAGCCAAAGCGTATCGCCGATTCCCGATTTCGGGCCATCGGGACCACCTCTTCATAGGTCAGGTCGGGCGTGTAGGCAAGCTTCATGCGTTGGGCGCCCAGGGCTTGGTCATGCCAGCTGGCCTCTAATAGCTGCTTGCCGGTTAGAATGAAGGTGTCCAGGATATCTACTTCCGTGGGACCGGAGATTTTAATGCCTACTGCGTCAGCCAGGACCAGTCGCCGGATTGAGTGGCTAGAGCGAATTGCCACCTCGGCGGCAATCCATCCGCCCATGCCCATACCGAGTATATCGACGGGCTCTGCCCCCAGTCCCTCCAGGTAGTCCAGGTAGAGGTAGGCCAGGTCATCGATGTTTTCGATGTTCTCGGGACGCTCAGAGGCACCAAATCCAGGATGAGAGGGGGCTATCACCGAGAATCTTTGTGCTAAGGCTGCGTGGTACGGTAGCCATTCGGTTACCACCTCGTAATCATGGAGCACCAGTAGGGTTGGGCCTTGGCCCCCACGAAACACCTGGAGCGGCACCCCTTGAATAGTAATGTGCTCCTCTTGAGGAGTAACGGACGTCATCTCAGGCCGTTTCCCTTTCTGTCTCCTACAGGTGGAAGACCACCATCTTCGTGTCTAGCATTTCCTGGACGGCATAGCGAGGCCCCTCCTTCCCCATGCCGCTCTCCTTCAGCCCTCCGTAGGGCATCATGTCGGCGCGCCACTGGGGGCCCCAGTTGATCATCAAATTGCCCGAGTGTACCTCTCGAGCGAACCCGCATGGCCCAGTCGATGTTCTCGGTGAAGATGCCGGCGCTGAGGCCGTAATTGGAGTCATTGCCAAGGCAATGGCCTCGTCGATGGAGTCGAAGCGGGTTACAGCGACGGCTGGTCCAAACAGCTCGTCGCGGGAGATACGCATATCGGGGTCCACGTCGGCCACGATGGTTGTAGCGTACATCGCACCGTTACGATCGCCGCCCGTGACGATCCGGGCGCCGCCGGCCACTGCCTCCTGTATCCACTCACCCACGCGAACCGCATCTGCCTCACGGACCATTGGACCCATGGCTATGCCATCCTGCAAGGGGTTGCCAGAGACAATCGCCTCCACCTTGGGTTTGAGGACCTCCAAAAAGTCTCCGTAGACCTTGTTCGACGTCAGGACCCGCTGGGCGGAGATACAGGTTTGGCCCGCGTTGGAGTAGCCGCTTGCTACTGTGGCGGCCACCACTTTCTCCAGGTCGGCATCTGGCATGACGATGAGGGGGGCGTTGGAGCCCAGCTCCATTGTCACTTTCTTCAGTCCGGCGACCTTGGTGATGTGCTCGCCAACGTCACGGCTTCCGGTGAAGGTGATCTTACGCACGCGCGGGTCCGAGCAGAGGGCGTTGCCCACCGCGCTGCCGGGTCCCGTGATGCACTGTACGCCCTCAGGCGGTACACCGGCCTCCAGCAAGAGCCCCGTCAGCTTTAGGGCCGAGAGGGGCGTGTCGGTAGCGGGCTTGATGATCACGGCGTTGCCCGCCGCAAGTGCGGGGCCTACCTTGTGCATGACCAGGTTTAGCGGGAAGTTGAAGGGGCTAATGGCCACGACAACGCCGCAGGGCACTTTTATGGTAAATCCAAACTGCCGAGTCGTGCCTGGAGCCGCGTCCAGGGGCACCGTCTCGCCGTAGATGCGCTTGGCCTCTTCAGCCGAGAGGGTCAGCGTTTCGACGGCCCGCATCACCTCAGCTCGCCCTTCAGTGATGGGCTTGCCCTCCTCCTGGGTAATGGTGCGGGCGAAGTCCTCGGCCTGGGCCTCCAACAGATCGGCGGCCTTGCGAAGGAGGGTGTAACGTTTATGGGCCGGCATCGCACCCATGACCTTGGCGCCGCGCACAGCCGTGGCAAGTGCCATCTCCACATCTTCGGCGTTGGCCTTGGGCACCGTGTCCAACGTGGAACCATCGTAAGGGTTCAGCACAGGGATCTTTTCGGCTTTGTCCACCCACTCGCCACCTACAAACATCCGCATGATTTACCCCCTAGTTAATTTCCCGGGGCCAACCGTTGAGCCACCTACTGTTGGACGCATGGATTTCTTTACGCCCCAAAGAATTGCACTCGCCTCTTATAAAGTCAAGCAACACCCTGGATTTGGCTATCTCCCTACCACAACTGGTTAGTTGAAACCAAGCCATGTTAATATCCCCATGTCTCCATTCCGTGCACGATGAGGAGGTAGGACATGCAAGCGTTTATCGGAGCGACCCTCATAGACGGCACGGGCGCAACCCCAATCGAAAACGCAACCGTCCTGGTTAGCGACGATCGCATTCAGGCCGTGGGAACTAACCAGACGGTTTCACTACCTTCAGATGCGGAGGTGGTTGATGTCTCCGGCATGACCCTGCTTCCGGGCCTGATTGATTGCCACGACCACCTGGCCTCCTTCGGTTATGACCTCGCCAGTCGCTGGGGGTTGAACGAGCCAAGGAGCCTGCGCCATATGCGGATAGCTGCCGTTCTCAAGCAGACCCTGGAGTCGGGTTATACAACGGTTCGTGATGCTGGAGGACTGGATGCCGGGTTCAGACAGGCAGTGGAGGAGGGGCTGATCCCCGGACCTCGGCTCCTGGTGTCCTTGGGCATAATCACGCCTACTGGTGGCATTGGAGAGCGTACCAGCCCCTCGGGCTACGGCCACCCGGCGCCCCCAGACCCCAGCCTCCCTAGCAGTGTGGCCAATGGCCCCGAGGCGATGAGGGCCAAGGTGAGGGAAATGGTGCTAGCTGGTGCGGACTTCGTTAAGTTTGCTACCACGGGAGGAGCCAGCTCCAGGCCGGGGCTCGGCACCAAGGACATGCTCATCACCCGTGAAGAGGTAGAGGCGCTGGTTGACGAGGCCCACAGTCTTGGTAAACGTGTCATGTGTCACGCCCTGGGAGGGCCAGGGCTGCGAGCAGGCGTCGAGGCGGGGGTCGACTCCATCGAGCACGGGACCTATGTGGACGAAGCCCCGGACCTCATCCAGCTAATGGCGGAGAGGAACATCTACTACGTACCCACCTTTAGCGTATATGTCTATCACGCCGAAAGAGGGACCCCTCATGGCAGGGCTCGCGCGGCCGACCTCAAGCCGCACCATACCGAGAGTTTGCGGCTGGCGCTGCAGGCGGGCGTAAAGGTGGTGGCTGGCACCGATGCCGGCGGATGGGTCCACGGCAATAACGCTCAGGAGCTCAGCTGCCTGGTCGATAACGGCATGACCGCCATGCAGGCCATACAGGCGGCCACGGGCCACGCCGCGGAATGCCTGGGCCTTGAGGCCGACATTGGGACCATAACGCCCGGGAAGAAGGCCGACCTTTTACTGGTGGACGGAGACCCATTGAGGGATATAGGCATCCTGGAGTATGGGAAAAGCGTTAAGCTGGTTATGAAGGACGGCCAGGTTATCCTGGACCGGCGTTAGCCCCGGTTCTCAGCCCCCTGGGCTAGGTATGTCGTCGTAGCTGCGGCGAGTTTGACAGGCGCAGGGGCGGTTCATTCTCTATCACCACCCCCCGCCGATTTTGCCTAACGAGCCCATTTGGAAAGTTCGATGAGATGCTAATATGTTAACCGTGATCGCCTGAGGCCGAGTCCTACACGGGGAACGAAGGGATACGTTCTACTACGGTGTCCTTCGCGATGAATGGCAGGGGTGATACCGATCAAATGATTACCTATTGGCAACCCGGAGAACAGATCGTAGTTCGCTCGGTGTGGGACCGGAGGATCCGAGGCGCGTGGCCGGACATTGTGGTAAGTGATTCTGAACAACTCTTAGCCATGTATCTCTCGGGAGGCACCCGATTCAAGATGACGAAAAGGCGACTGCCACTGGGATCCTGGTCTTTGATAGACGAGACATGGAACGCAGACTTGTTAATACTCATGGTCCCGGGTGAGGCCCACTCGCTACTATTGTTCTGGGAAGGCCCCGATCGGGCCTTTGATCGTTGGTACGTTAACCTTCAGACGCCCTTTACACGGACCCCCTTGGGTATTGACTTCACCGACCACTTTCTAGACATAGTGGCGAGTCCTGATCTGTCTTCTTGGAAGTGGAAGGACGAAGATGAATTGAAGGAGGCAATATCCCTCGGCCTGGTCACGTCGGCCATGGAACGGGAGATTCGGGCGGAAGGGGAAAGTGTCGTTCGACAAATGGCCGCTCGTGCTTCTCCATTCAGCGATGGCTGGGAAAGGTGGCGGCCAGATCCTGCATGGCCCATTCCGGAGCTGCCGCCTGGGTGGGACGATATCTAAGTTGACGTCGCCGACCGCCTGCTCTTCTTCCGTAACCACGACGGCTCACTCGAGGAGCGCTCTGGCTTCCAGCATAGGAGTGCACAAAAACTTTTCGAAATAACTTAATCAGTTTGCGGGAGGACTTCCATGAGCACGCAAGAGAAAACAGAGCCGGTAAAGACCTGGGAGCACAGGGGATACATAGCCCTGTACCGCGATCGGACACCTGACTGGCACGCCTTCGCCGATGCTCAGACCGAAGGCTTCCGGCGGGCGCAGCACCGGTTCATCGGCTCCGGCGCCTCGGGCAAAGGGGACCCCATGGCCATTCCCCCAGGCAACTTCACTCTGAGCATCATGTACGTGCCTGTAGGCCAGGGGAACGCTCCCCACTCCCACGAAGTCGAGGAGGTGTTTTTCGTCCTCCGGGGACACCTCCGGGTATTCTGGGATGACGCCGAGGGTCAACACCACGAAACCCGGTTGGGGCCCTGGGACTGCGCCCTTGCTCCTCCCGACGTGGTCCACGGATTTCATAACGACGGCCTGGAGCCGTGTTACCTTCAGGTGATGCTGGGGAAGGCGGCTCCTGACCTGATGACCTATGCGGATGCCTCCCTACAGCAGCAACGTGACGCCCATCTGAAGCCTACTGGAGGCTGAGAGGATAGCTTTTGCCACCTGTATGACCTACCGCTGCCGGGACCCTCGCCTCACCAGATCCCTCACCCGGTTGGGGCTCAGGGGCAGCTCCCTGACCTCGACTCCCAGGGAGCTCAGGGCATTGGAAACCGCATTGGCTAGGACCGCGCCCGTCGCCACTATACCCACCTCGCCCGCTCCTTTGACCCCCAGCGGGTTGCGAGGCGATGGGGCCTCCTCCAGGATTATGCTATCTATGGGAGGGATATCCGTGCTGGTGGGAAGAAGATAGTCCATAAGTGTAGTCGCCAGTAGCTGCCCGTTCTCATCGTAGGCCAGGTCTTCCAGGATGGTCCCGCCGATCCCCTGGGCGACGGCTCCTATGGTCTGCCCCTTCACCAGTAGCGGATTAATGCATCGCCCCACGTCAACGGCTGCGACATAGCGGATAATATCCACCTTGCCCGTCTCCGGGTCCACCGCCACGTGAGCTACGTGGGTGCCGTAGGGGTAAACATAGTCGTCGCACTCAAAGTAGGCGGTCTCTTCGATGCTCGGCTCTCCGGTTCCACGGTCGCCCTCTTGTGCCAGCTCCACAAGGTCGCTGAGGTCTAGCAGCGGCTGCTCCATAGCGCCCTTTCGGTAAATCCGCCCATTCTGCATCTCCAGGTCCGCCTCCGCGATCCCCAGGTGCGCTCCAGCTATAGAGAGGACCTTCCTTTTGAGGTTTTGGGAGGTCAGATGGACGGCATTGCCCCCCATTACGGTGCCCCGGCTGGCGTAGGTGCCGCCACCGGTAGGCATCAGGTCGGTGCTGCCGTGTAACACCCGTATGCTCTCCATGGGCACTCCCAGGGCGTCGGCGCAGATCTGGGCCAGAATGGTCTCGTGACCCTGCCCCAGGGAGGCGATACCTACGTAGACGGAGACTCTGTTGCCGGCGGTAATCGTCACCCTGGCTCCCTCGGTGGGGAACTCGCCGGGGCCGAAGCCGGTGTGCTTGATGAAGCATGCCAGACCGATGCCGTGATACCTGCCGTCCTGGTACTTGCCCTGGAGAGATTTCAGGTTTTCGTAGTCTATCTTCTCCAGGGCCTGGCTCAGTGCCGACGGATAGTCGCCGCTATCGTAGACCGTGGGTGGGCTCCCAGCCAGGGCCTTGCCCACATCATAGGGCATTTCCCAGGGCTGGACGAGGTTCTTCAAGCGTATCTCCACCGGACTCAGACCCAGGTCCAAGGCGATCATGTCGAGGAGCCTCTCCCAGGCGAAGGTTGCCTCATAGGCCCCTGGCGCCCGGAAGGTCCCCATGCCGGTCTTGTTGGTGATCACGCAACGTATCTGGCACTGGTAGTTGGGTATACGATAGGGGCCCAGTAGGGCCTTCGCTGCGTTCACGGGAACGATGCCGCCGTGGGTGCGGATATAGGCTCCCATGTTGCCGTAGACTTGCGCTTTAACGCCCAGCAGCGTCCCGTCTCGCTTGGCGGCAACCTCTACCTCCCACAGGATCTCTCGGGAGTGATTGGCCGCCATGAGGTGCTCGCGGCGGTCTTCGATCCACTTTACCGGTCGCCCCAGCTTGATGGCAGCAAAGGGCAGTAGATAGTCCTCCGGGTAGAACTCGCCGCGTATCCCGAAGCCGCCGCCGACGTCGGGCTCGATGAAGTGTATCTTCTCCTCGGGCAAATCCAGGAGGGAAGCTGTCAGGCCGCGATTGACGTGGGGGATCTTGGTAGCGCCCCAGACGGTGAGCTCCTCCGTATCGGCGTCATAGGAGGCCACTATGCCACGGGTCTCCAGGGGGTTGCCCGTGTGACGATGGATCTTGAGCTCCTCCTTGCGCGTGTACTCGGCGCTGCGAAAGGCCTCCTCCACGTCCCCGATGGATACGCCCTGATTGGCGGCCAGGTTTGTGCCGGCATCCTCGTGGATAATCACTTCGTCCCGCATTGCCTCCCTGGTATCAACTACAGCCTGCAAGGGTTCATACGTCACCTGGATAGCGTCCAGGGCATCCTCCGCAAGATACCGGCTCTCAGCTATGGCTATCGCGATGGGCTCTCCCACATAGCGCACCTTATCCCTGGCCAGGGGGTACTGAAGGAAGCGCTCCAGACCGGGCAGCCGGTGCATCCTCATGGGGATGGGCTTGGCGTTGGAAGCGATGTCCTCAAATGTGTATACCGCCACGACGCCGGGAATCTCCAGCGCTCCGGCGATATCTATAGACGTGATGCGAGCATGAGCGTGGGGACTGCGCAAGATGGCCGCATGTAGCAGCCCTTGGGGTTTGATATCGTCCACGAAGGTCCCAGTCCCCGTGAGGAGTCGCTGGTCCTCCGTTCGTCTGATGGGCGCACCTACATTAGCTTGTTGCATCTTTCTCTCCACCCTGGGCCTAAACCCTAGCTCTCCCTTAGCTTTTGCGCCGCCTCCATGATGGCTTCAATGATGGGCAAGTATCCGGTGCACCGGCATATGTTCCCAGAGATGGCCTTTCGCACCTGCTCTTCCGAAGGGTTGGGGGTCTCTTTCAGGAAAGAGTAAGCAGTTATGAGGAATCCTGGCGTGCAGAACCCGCACTGAAGGGCGTGCTTCTCATTGAACGCCCGCTGCAGAGGGTGCAGGCTATCGCCTGTCACACCTGTGTCCGGAGCGATTCCCTCTACGGTCATTAGACTGCCGCCATCGGCCTGAACGGCCAGCATCAGGCAGGAGCGCACGGCGGCACCGTTGAAAATGATTGTGCACGCTCCACAAACGCCGTGCTCGCATCCCAGGTGGGTGCCGGTGAGGTCCAACTCGTTCCGAAGGAAGTCGGCCAGAGTCATCCTCACCTCAACGGAGCGCTCCTGTTTTACACCGTTCACCGTCAAGCTAATGTCCCGCTTGGCGCTCATGGCCGGCTCCCCTCTCGGGCTTTGGCAGAAGCTGCCTCCAGGGTCCTCCGAGCCAGCACCCCGGCTACCTCCTTTCGATACTCGTCGGAGGCGTGTAGGTCGGACGGAGGGTCTATTTCTTCCGCTACCAGTTTGCCGACCTCTTCCAGGGCTTCCTGGTCCATTCTTCTACCCATCAGCATCTCTTCGACGGCGGTCATACGGACGGGAGCCCCATCCACGCCAAAGAGGACGATACGGGACCCATCGCAAGCCTGGTTTTCGTCCAGATGCAGCATTGTGATGGCGCCCACAAGGGCGAAATCTCCATCGCGTCGGCACACCTCCTCAAATCCCCACTCCCAACCCTCTGGCCAGGCTGGCAACCTGACCTCTGTGAGGACCTCTGTTGGCTCTATGGCCGTAGTGAAGTAGGTCATGAAGAAATCTTCGGCCTGCACCAGCCTCTGCGATTGACTGCTCTTTAGGACAAGTTCCGCCTGAAGTGCCAGGCTCAGGGCAGGCAGCTCCGCCGCCGGGTCTGCGTGAGCAATGCTGCCCCCGATGGTGCCTCGATTGCGAATCTGGAAGTGCCCAATGAAGGGCATGGCGGCGCTCAGTAAGGGAGTCCGCTCCTGGACCAGATCCGACAGTTCCACAGCACGCTCGCGGGTGAGGGCCCCGATGCTCAGGCCACCATCGTCGGATAGTGAGATGTGCTCAAGCTCCGAGACGCGGTTGATATCGATGACCACGGAGGGACGGGCGAGCCGCATGTTCATAAGGGGCATCAGGCTCTGGCCGCCAGCCAGGATCTTGGCATCGTCCCCGTACTGCTGGAGCAGGTTTAGGGCTTCTTCCAGGCTGGATGGGGCATAGTAGTCGAAGTTCGCGGGCTTCACCGGGCCTCACCCTTGAGGCTTTCACCCTGGAGGGAGTTGGCCTCTCGCTCTATTGCATCGAAGAACCTCTTCAATAGCAACTTGGTGATCCCTCCTATGACTCTCTGGCCTATGCCGGCGATCTTTCCGCCTATTTGAGCATCAATGCTGTAGGACAAACGCGTTTTCTCTTCCACGGGCTGAAGGGATACAAGGCCTTCCGCCTGAACGAAGCCGGTCAAGCCATCGCCCGTAAACCTCATCCTATATGAGGTGTTGGGCACCTTGTCGTATAACGCGACTTTCCCCTCGTACCGTCCTTTTACGGCGGCGATGTCCATTTCCAGGATCACCCGGTACTCCGACTCCCCAATGGGCTCGAAGAGACGGCAGCCCGGGGCGCACTTGGCCAACACACTGGGGTCATTAAGCGCAAGCCACACCTGCTCTGGTGGGCTATTCAGAAGAATATCGCTCTTAATATCCATCGTTTGCCTGGGGTTTCTCCACAAACAACTTCGAGGACAAGGCTGGCTTATGAGTTCTGGGTGACCACGTCCACCAGGGCGCAACGCTTATCCTCAACTACCACCCGAAGGGCCCGCTCCAGGGCAGGCCGTAGCTCCTCAGGGTGCTCAACGGGGCCTTCGCCATGGA
The DNA here is from genome assembly GCA_965237935.1 of Dehalococcoidia bacterium. GTDB lineage: Bacteria > Chloroflexota > Dehalococcoidia > Lucifugimonadales > CBDEGW01 > CBDEGW01. The sequence goes on from CBDEGW010000004.1 coordinate 123,108, forward strand.
CGCCGAAGGAGCGGGCCATGGAAGCGAAGTCCACCTCCGGGTTCTCGATGCGAATGCCCACCACCCTGTTCTCTACGGAGCGCCCCCTATGGGCTGCTACGTCTGCCTGGTGCTCCTCGTCGTTGTAGTAGGAGCGATTGTTGTACATGACCGCCAGGAAGGGGATCTGGTGGTGCGCCGCCGTCCACAGAGCACTGGGAGTGAATAGAAGGTCGCCGTCGGCCTGGAAAGCGACGGAGAGGCGGCCTCTGGCGCGGTTGGCCAGAGCTATCCCCATGGAGCGGCCGAAGGCTCTGCCGAGGCCGCCCCCACCGCGACTGGCCAGGTACTGGTAGGGCTGCTTAATGTCCCAGAGACGCCGGGCCCATCCCCTGACGTCGCTGGACAGCACCCAGTCATGGCCCTGGACAACCTCCCAGACCTGCTGGGCTAGGAATGAAAGGGCGACGGGACTCTCGGTGGCCGCTCCATAGGCTTTCTCCTTTGACGCCTGGGACAGGGCATCATGTCGGCCTCTTAGACGGTCCGCTCTCTGCTGAATTTTAGACGCTGCATCAGGCCGCCCCGCCAGCCTGCGCTGGCAGAGGTCGGCCAGGGCCGGCACTGCTAGGGCGGTATCGGCGGCGATGGGGAGGTCTACGGGTTGCAGTCTTCCAAAGTCGCTTACCCAGCTCCTCACGGAGTACTGACGCAGGGATACGTCGATGATCCGGGCCTCATCTGGAATACGCTCTATGGCTCGCCGGGTCACCCGGTCCACGGTGGTGATGGCCTGTTGGAGGTCGTAGACGTCCAGGGCCAGGATTACATCCGCCTCGTCCAGGAGCTCGCCGGCGGCTTCTGTCAGGTTCAATGGATGTCGGCTGGGGAAGTTGAACAGGTCTCCCATGTCGATTACCGGCAGAGCCAGGGTCTCCGCCAGGCGGACCAGCCCATCGACGGCCAGAGGGGCCTTGCCCAGGTAGGAGGCCAGAACGACTGGGCGCTCGGCATCCAGAAGCAACTCTGCGGCGTGGATCAAGGCTTCGGGGTCGGCCTGAACGCGGCTGGGCTTGTTATAACGAGACATGTCCGGCAGGGACACGGGTTCATCCAGCTTTTGCTCCTGCAGGGCGGCGTCGAAGCAGACGTACACTGGGCCCTGGGGCTCTGACGTCGCGATCTGATAGGCCCGCAGGAGGGAGTCCACGAAGCCCTGGATGCTTGCTGGCTGGTCGTCCCACTTGACGAAGTCACGTACCACTTCTCCCTGGACCAGGGCCGTGTGAATCCAGTCGATCCAGGGCCGCCGCTGCTCTACGGCCATGGGGCCCGTGCCGCCAAGAATCAGCGGGCCGGACCGGTCCGCCCAGGCGTTGAAAATGGCCATGGAGCTGTGAAGAAGCCCGACGATGTTGTGGACGGCGGCGGCCATGGGCTTACCGGCGGCTCTGCCGTAACCATCGGCCAATGCCACGGCCACCTCTTCGTGAGGACAGAGGATGGTCTCTGGGCCACTGTTTTCGCCGTAGTTGACCAGAGAGTCGTGAAGGCCCCGAAAGGTGGCTCCCGGATTGAGGGAGACGTACTCAATACCCAGGGCCCTGAGCATATCGACAATGACATCGGAGCCGTATTCCGCCTTGGTGGTGCGGGCTACCGCTTCTCGTGCGACGGCCATAACCCTCCTCCTTGACCAGCGATGGTTTTAAGAATTCTACTCTTTAGCTTTCAGTGCTCCCAGACGGTGCAGCTCCTCCCGGCTCTTGGTGCAGATGTCCAGGGCGGCCAGGGCGTACACCTTGGTACAGGTTAGCAGGTTCTGGATGCCCACGCCTCGCCGCGTTCCTCCGGCGGTGTCCCAGGCCTCTGCCACCTCCTTCTTTGGCTCCGTTGGGTCCGTGAGGTGGGTGCCGAAACCTGGGCCATAGGTGATGGTGGGCACGCCATAAGGGGCGATGCGCGCGCCATCGCTGGTGATGCTGTAGCGGATCGGCGCTGGCCAGGGCACATCCTGCCCGGTGACCTCCTGGTGGGCCTTAGCCATGGTCTGAACCACGTATTCCTCTTTGCTTATCTCATAGCCCGGGGTGGACATATACAGCTCCACCTCGTAGGAGAAGGTGGGGTCCTCCCCACGCACCTGGGCGCAGACCGATTCCAGCATGCGCCTGATCTCCAGAGGGGGTGTATCAGGAATGGTCCGAGCGACCACAAACAGCTTTCCCACGGGCCAGATGCCGGGCTTGAAGGGATAGCCCCCTTCCAGGGCCCCTATACGGAGCAGGGGAAGCATCAGATGGTGTGGGTAGCGCTCCTGGTAGCGGGGCTCGTAGTCGGCGATGGCCTTCGCCGTCTGGAAGGTCTTCTCCACCCAGTTCGTGCTGCTGGCGCTTACGGTAATCTGGGCCAGGACGTAGCCCGCATTGCCAACCTGGAGCTGTAGGCCCGTAGGCTCCCCGATGATGCACATGTCGGCGGTGACACCATGGTCCATCATGTATGCGGCGCCCACGCCGCCTCCGCGGTAGGTCTTACCATGGTAGCCGCTCACCTGGGCCTTCTCTATCTCCCCAACAACGCCCGAAATAATGATGGTGCCCTCCAGAGGTACCTGGGCCTTCTGCAGGGCCTCAACGGCTCCAAGATATACCGGGAAGGCCGCCTTCATGTTGACCAGTCCCCGTCCGTAGATGCGGTCGCCGACTACCTGGGTGGGCTCCGGCGTATCAAAGTGGTCCAGGTGGCCGCAGAACATGAGGGTGGCGCCTTTGCCCGATCCCCTCAGCTCCCCGATGACGTTGGGCCGACCCTCCTCCACCTCCTGATACCTGACCCTCATCCCCAGGGCCTCAAGCTGACGGCCCAGGTACTCGGCCAGGGGCTGCTCCTCGCCGGTCATGCTGACGATGTTGGCCAGATCCACGGCCCACTGTACCAGGTGGTCTCGGTCTACGGCGGCTAGGACGGCGTCCTTCATGGCGAAACTTCTCCTACCACTATGGTTCGCTCCTCAGCTAAGATCGCCGTAGAGCCGCTTGGCGTTCTCGAAGAGGATCTTCTGCTTCAACTCAGGAGACACGTCTTCCCGAGCCTCCAGCGTGCGTATGTTGTCGGGATACGCATGGTCCCAGTGGGGCCAGTCGGAGGCGTACAACAGAACATCCTCACCCAGAAAGGCCGCTGCCTGTGGCAGCAGCTCCTCCTCGGTCTCGACGCTGATGAATACACGTCCGCTCTTTACGTGGTCGCTGGGCTTCTGCTTGCATAGGGGGGCCTCCACCGGGCCGCGGTGCTCCCACTCTTCGTCCATGCGACCTACCCAGTAGGGTACCCAGGTACAACCCGCCTCCATAAAGGCGATCTTCAGTTTGGGGAACCTGTCCAATACCCCACGGAAGATGATGTTGGTTATCTGCATCATCTGGGCAAAGGAGTGGGAGAGGGTGTGGACGTCGATGAAGTGGTCGAACAGGTCTGCGGCGAAATAGTGGGGGCCCCGGACCGTAGCGTGGACCGCTAGCACGGTGCCCAGGCGCTCCGCCTCCTCGTACACGGGCCAGTAGTCAGGATGGCCCAGAGGCTTCCGCAACCCCACCGCCGGAAGCATGGCGCCCACGAGCTTGAGCTCGGTGACGGCGCGGCGCAGCTCCTTGACCGCCTCCGGGACGTCCTGGAGGGGCACCAGGGCGACGCCGTTGAGGCGTGGGCTGGCCTTGAGGAACTTCTCCGACAGGAAGTTATTGTAAGCCTGTGCCGTCGCTACGGCAAAGTCGGGCTCCCGGATCCAGCCATGAGCCAGGCCGCTGGTGGGATACAGGATGGCCTTCTCCAGACCACCGGCATCCATGGTGTTCAACCAGCTCTCGGCATCTGGCCCCTTGGTCCCAAGGGTCCCGTACAACGAACGGTCCCACGCATCGCTGACGTAAATATCTACCTGGCGGTTGCGGTAGGGGGCCTCCATGTACTCTCGTATCTGGGCGTCGCTCTCGGTAATGTGGCCGTCGGCGTCTATTACTCTTGTCTGGCTCATACTGAATCCTCCTGTATTTTTAGCCAACCGCTTCTTTCCCGCCCCTGGCGTTTATGTTTGAGGAGTGTCCCCGGTCTTGCACAAAAAGTCCAACGCTTCTTTCCCACCCACCCGCCCAGAGGCTTTATCCAAGGGGGTCACCCCCTTGAACCCCCGACAGGGAACCCAAGTTCCCTGTACCCTCCTAGGGTTTTTGTGCAAAGCTATGTATCCCTTCAAGCTCCTTGGCAGGGGGCGATGCCTCCGGCACCCCTATGTCGTCAGGTAGAGGACTACCGCTATATCTAAATAGTTAAGTCACAAATTCCTGGGGAAGCGTTCCACCCAGATCGGTATGGCTTCCTTATTGAAGACGTTGTCGGGCACCTCGCCCCTGAGAGCCTTGAGCACAGACTCGGTTGCCCATCTGATGCCTGGGCCCAGCCCGCTTCCCACGTTGCTGGACACCATGTGAGGCGAGAGCAACACCTTACTTCCAAGCTGTCTCAGAGGGCTTTCCTGGAGCAGTGGCTCATCTTCAAAGACGTCCAGGGCTGCGCTGGCGATGGCCCCCTCTTTGAGGGCCGAGGCCAGGGTCTTCTCGTCCACCACGGGGCCTCTCGATGTGTTTAGCAGAATGGCCGAAGGCTTCATCATCGACAGCTCGGCCTCTCCCAGCATGTGGCGTGTCTCTCTGTTCAGGACCACGTGAAGGCTCACCACGTCCGAGTCTCGGAGGAGGGTGTGAAAGTCCACGGACTCGGCTCCGTGCTCATCAAACTGGGAAGACGGGATGTACGGGTCACAGGCCAGAACCTTGACCCGCCACGGCCTCAACAGGTCGGCGAAACGGCCACCGACTCTCCCCAGGCCCACAATTCCAATGGTGATACCCTGGTAACCGTCGGCCCTGGCGCCAACATAGGTGCCCTGGAGGCTGTCGTCCCTCCAGCCGCCCTCTTTGACGTGGGCATCCCTTTCTCGCAGCTTCTTCAGTAGAGAGAGCATCGATGCCATGCAGCCTTCTGCCACTCCGCCCCAGTTCGACTCTGTCGGTGAGTGGGTCACCAGGATTCCAAGCTCCGTAGCGGCCTCCACGTCCACATCATCGACGCCAATGGTGTACTTGGCGATGATACGCAGCCTGTCCGAGCTCTCCATGATCTTCCTGCTGATTGGCGAGCTTCTGATGGATGTTCCAGTCAGGGCATCACAGTCCTTGGCCAAGGCGCACATCTCTTCTTCATTGTTCCCTTGGGGGGTTGCCCACGACGCATTGCCAAGAACCAGCTCGCAGCCGGCATTCTCAAGAATGCGGTGAGTCTCTCCTTCCCTGTCGGCGGGAGCAAAGATAAAGACTTTATTTTGCGGCGTTGTCATGTCGTACCTCACTGGCGGCGATGTATTTTCCCATTTCAGGCCAACGCGGTTAAAAGTCCTCCCTGGGGAAGACCGGCGGCACCGGGTCGAGCGTTTCCAGCTGGGGGCCCAGCTCCTGATCGATCTCCTCTATGGCGCTGAGGAGAGCCGAGAGGCGGTTCACCACGTCGTTGATGTCCGGCTCCGGGATGTACAGGCTTACGGCCTGGGCCACGGAGTGCTCGGCGCACACGGTGATGTAGGCGTTCAGAGCGGGATTCCAGCGCTCGATGCGCTCCAGGTATGCCCGCACCAGCTCCACCGGGGACAGCTCTCGCCTGGCAATGAGACGCCCTTGCTGGGCGACGCTCATGTACGTAAGCTCCTGGCTGCTCATTACCCTCCTCCTGGGATGGCGCTAGGCCAGGCCCTTTAGCGAGAGATGCGCATGTCCAAAACCACGGACTGGCCCGCCCGTACTCGCTCCAACCCTCGCCTGATGGCGGGCATGACCTCCCCGGGGTCTTCCACCTTCTCCCCGTACCCTCTACATACTTGGACGAGGAGGTGATAGTCGGGGGAGGGGTCTATGTCCACCCCAACGTAGTTGCCTGTGCGCTTGGCGGCGCTGTCCGGGATGTTGTTATTCCAGTTATTCACCGTGGCCCGGTGCTGGGAGTTGTTGAAGATGACGGTCAGGACCGGCGCATCGTACTTCTCTGCGGCCCAGAACACCGAGGTTGGCCGCCCAAAGACGAAGGCGCCATCGCCCTGCAGGGCGACCGCGTCTCTGGCGGGGTTGGCCAGCTTGGCCCCGAAGGCCGCACCCAGGGCCCAGCCCAGGCTGGCGCCGCCGCTGCCGAAGAAGGTGTTGGGCAGGGTCCGCCTCAGCAGCGACGTTACTGCTTCTGCGTTGGTCACCGTCTCGTTCATAACTATGGCATCCTCAGGCAAAACCTGAGACAGACAGTGGGCGACCCATGCGGGACTTATGGGCTTCTCCTTAGCGGTGGCTTCAGCCGCTGCCACGGCTCGTTGCCGTCTCGCCTCCGATTCTTCTGCGATCTGGGCGGCCCGCTCCTCGATGCTTTTACTGTCTCGCTGCGCTCCCTCACCGCTTCGACCAGAGCAGGTAGGGCCTGCTGTGAGGCGGCGTGAATCAGGAGGTCTGCCGGGAAGGTCCACAAGGGAATGGTGTCCTTGGTGGGGTCAATATCTATCCAGGCGATTTTCGCTTTGGGCTCCAGAGTATCCTCGTCCGGCACCCACGGAACGTCATGGTCGATGACCAGGATGACATCTGCCTCTTTGATCATAGCGGCATCGGCCCCCCCAGCGTTCATCGGGTGGTCGGTTGGCAGGTTGAGGCGGGTGCTCAGGCCACCGAGGACTCGAGCGCCCACGGCCTCCGCCAGAGCCGCCAGGTGGGGCACCGTTTCAGGATGTCGGCCTGGCGTCCCAGCTATAATTAGGGGATACCTGGCCCCGATCAGCCAGTCTGCCAGAGTGCGTAAAGCCTCGGCGTCGGCTGCGGGGGCGATGGGTGGGGAGTGGCGGCTGACGGGCGGCACCTCCAGGCGGTCTATCTTCTCCAGCAGGTTGGCCAGCAGGTTCTCCCTGGGCAAGGTCAGGTAGACTAGGCCGGCGGGTTCTGATGTAGCCACTTGGAAGGCCTTCTGCACCACCCAGTTCAGACTCTCGTTGCGTCGCAGCTCATAGTCCCACTTGGTAAAGGTGCGGACGATGCCGTTCTGGTCGGGCTGCTCCTGAATCCAGTGGATAGACCTGTCCTTGGCGCCGGGGAGGGCGCCGCCGATAGTCATGGGAGCGCGGCCCGCGCAGACCACCACCGCGGAATGGTCGCGCTGGACGTTGTGGTACGCTCCACCAAGCTGGGCCGTGCCGGCATCTACGTGGACTAGGACCACCTGGGGGCGTCCGGTTAGCTGGTAGAAGCCGTGGGCCGCGAATATGCCGGTGGCCTCGTCTATGCAGAGGATGGCCTTGGGGGTCTTCCGGCCCTGCTCCATCATCCGAGACATTGCTTCCAGGATGGGGAAGGTATCGGTGCCCGAGTTCAGGAAAAGGTACTCCACTTCATTGCTATTGAGCATTTCGACAAGGCCCTCGGCGCCGTCTTGGACGGATATTGTGACAAGCCCAGGCGAGGGTTGCGCCGTCTCCACTGGTGAGCTAACTCGGATGGCCATGGCTTCCTCCTAGCTGTCACTGGGGTTGAGGTCCATAAGCGCGCTTCTGCGTCCCAAAGTGTCAGAACTAAGAAGTTGGGAGTGAGTCACTTCAGGTTATAGAACCGAACCGCGGCGCCTCGTAGGATATTGTACTTCTGCTGATCGGACAGGTCAGTGCGGCTCTGCATCTCGTGAAGGGATTCGGGGTAGTCGCCGTCCCAATGGGGCCAGTCAGTGGCGTACATGATTAAGTCGTCGCCTATGAGGCTCATGGTCTGGCTTAGCATACGCTCCTCGGCCTCGCAGCCGAAGAAGAGGTTGCCCCCTTGGTGGACGTACTCGCTGGGCCTTTTGCTCAGCAGAGGCGCCTCTACTTTGCCCCGATGCTCGTACTCTTCATCCATTCGGTCCAGGTACCAGGGCACCCAGGTGGCGCCGGCCTCCAGGAACCCAAAGCGGACGGTGGGGAACTTCTCGAACATCCCTTCGAACATCATGCTGGTGAACTGGCGCAGTATGCCGAAGGGATGAGAGGTGGTGTGGGCCTGGATAAACTTGGGGAACATCTCTATGCCGGCGCCGCCCATGTGGGAGCCGGAGGCATGTATGCCTATGGCGACGTCTAGCTCCGCCGCTGCCCTGAACACGGGGTCGTAGCTCTTGTGGCCCAGTAGGTGGGAGCCGTCTGCGCACAACATGGCCGCAGAAAAGCCCATCTCCGTCTTGGCGCGGCGTAGCTCCTTGGTGGCCTCCTCCGGGTCCTGTATCGGCAGCAGGGCTGCTCCTAAGATACGGCCGCCGCTGGGCTTGCACACCTCTAGAGCCAGCCAGTTGTTGTATGCCCTGCTGTAGGCTGCGGCGTAGTCAGGGTCCTTGATGAAGCCGGCGAACAGCCCTCCCGTTGGGTAAAGCACTGCCATCTCCAAGTCGCCCCACTCCAGGGCCTCCAGCCAGTCCTCAATCTTGTCGCCGCGGCTCCCGTGTCGCGGGCGATCGAAGCGGCTGCGGTTCCAACCGTCGTGAGGGGCCAGGCCGCCCAGACCGGAGCCGGTATTGTAATGCTCCTGGTAGGGCATCTCAAGGTACTCAAGGAGCTTGGCCTTGGGTTCAACGATATGGCCGTCGCCGTCAATTGGCCTGAAGTCGACCTCCCGCCTCTCCCTCCCTGCCCTCTGCGTCTGAACCATAGGCGGCCTCCTTCGAATCTGCAGCGTGGCATCACACTACCATAGTGCAGGTGATTTGGGAATACGAGCCTTCCAGTCTCCCATATCTCTGAGCGGCCCACGCATAACGTAAGAGTCTAAGGTGGAGCCGGCTCCTTTTGGGGCTTGGGAGTTACCGCAAAAATCACTGCTCCTAAAATCAGCAGCGCTATACCTACCGACCAGATGGAGGTATAGCTGCCGGTGGCGTCTTGAACGTATCCCGCTAACGGAGCCCCTAAGGCGCCAACAATCAGGGTCAACGGCATCACGATACCTCGGATGCTGCCAAGATACTGGCGACCAAAGTAGTCGGCCCAAAGAAAGCTCTGGAGCAGGATCAGCCCTCCAATGGCCGTACCGAAGGTGGCCATCGCCAGAAACAGCATTAGAGGCGTGTCCGCGTTGATGGTAAGGAGGACTGCTACAGCGGCCAGCAGGTAGGAGGCGGCTCCAACAAAACGCACTTGGACCCTCTCTATAAGGAGGCCCATGGCGAAGGCGCTGGCAGCAGCGACTGCCGACTCCACACCTACAGCAAAGGCCACTAGCCGGGCGTCAAGCCCCTGATCTATGAAATGGGGAATGCGATGCAGCCCCGTGCTTGTCATCACCAGCATTACTATGGTGAAAGCGAGCACCAGCCGCCAGAAGGCGGAAGACCGGATGGCCTCTTCTAGAGTCCATGAGATCTCCAACATACCAGGCGACACCTCTGCTCTACGGGTCTCAGGCGTGGTCGTAGTAGAAGCGGTATCAGCTTGGGAGGCGCCATCGGGGGCCAGCCCCATATCCTCTGGCTGCCTTCGGACCAGCACCAGGGAGAGGGGGATGATGATGCCTGCCCCTATGCCTGCCAGGATCATCCACGCGTTTCTCCACCCGTTGGTATCTATCAGTACCTGTGTCAGGGGCAGGAAAATCAGGCCGCCCAAGGAGTTTCCCATAACCACAAAGGCCAGGGCCCTCCCACGCCGGCGGACAAACCATTTGGCAACAGGGACCGTCGTTAGGAGGGTAGCGGGGCCTCCAATGGCTATGACACCCATTAGGGCAAAGAGGCCCACTAGTTGCCAGGCCTGGGACACGTGGGCCACGCCGACAAGGGCGGCGCCGGTTATCGCAGCGGCCAACGCCAGAAGGACCCTGGACCCAAAGCGGTCTATCCAGCTGCCGACCAGCGGGCTTGTTACGGCGCTGGTCACGAACCGCGCAGTCAAGGCCCACCCAAAATTGGCCCGGCCTATGCCCAACTGATTCTCCATGGGCTTGATAAACAGGCCAAAGTTAAGGGTGCCCAAGGCCATGCTAAGGGCGCCTGCCGCCGCCATGACCCCTACTATGACCCAGCCATAGTAGAGATGCTTCTGGCGGCCTGTCGCTGTTTCCTCTGTCAAGCTCCTCCCTCGCTGTAGCTGTGGGAGACAACGTAACTCACAACCCCCTAGTTGAGCAACTGGGGTTCGCCTGCTTATCGCCCTATCGTGCAGTTTTGCGCCTTGAAATCCATGCACGTATAATCGGCCTCCAACCGACTGTACATAACTAGAGGAGGCCGTCATTACCCGCAAGCAACGAGTCCTTGGGCTTCGTGCAGTCCATCACCTGGGTGCTGCTGGGAGGGGTGATTCTGGCGGGCCTGTTTATCGGTCTGCGCCTGAGTAGCGCTTCGAGGAGGTAGACATACTGCCAGGCCCCCTCCCCGACTCTCCCAGGCCTTGCACAAAAAGTCCAACAGCAGACGTTTTCTTTCCCGCCCACCCACCCGATATGTCTAATTCCTGAGGGGACACCCCTCAGACTCCCTGGCAGAGAACCTGGGTTCTCTGCACTCTCCTGGGTTTTTGTGCAAAGCTGACTCTCCCCAGCAAGGGGGAGAGGGGAACCCCCCTCCCCCTTCAATGTGGGAGGGTAAGGGTGGTGGCGTGCCCTGTCGGCCCAGATCGACGCTACCTGTGACCTCTCCCGGCACGCCATTGACGCCTAGGCGGTAAGAAGAGAGCTGACCTATGTAGGGATATTTGTAGGGATAATGGGGGTATAATCTATAGGAGCCCCTCAAGGCCTCCAACCAGTTCTAAGAGGAGGGTCATGACTGCCAGGAGCTACCGAATCGAAGATTTTGTCCAGGACATGACGGCCTTGCTGGAGCGGGTGCCCGACCAGCAGGAGCTCTTCGACCGGGGGTCGTCGTACCTGGAGCGGCTGGTCCGGAATCCCGACTGCATTCCACCCCAGTACCTGAAGCCTATCGATAGAGGCGGTGGCAGATACCACGGCACCTACCTTCTGCATCGCGGCGAGGATGGCCTATCGGTGACCGCCGTGGTCTGGGGGCCCGGCGACCACGCGGCGCCCCACGACCATCACACCTGGGGCATGATCGGTGTGCTGGAGAACTCCCTGGCCGAGACGCGGTTCCGTCGCCTGGACGACCGCTCCAACCCGGAGTACGCCCGTCTGGAGAAGGACAGGGTGATGGACAACAGGCCGGGAGAAGTTACGTTGCTTATCCCGGATGTGGACGAGATACACCAGATGGACAACTTGACGGACCGCCCCACGGTGGAGATTCACGTCTACGGCAGAGACCTGTTGGGCCTGGAGCGGTGCCGGTTTGACCCTGAGACGGGAAGGGTGAGCTCCTTCGTTACCGCCAAGTACGATAACTAGACCTTGATGCTCGCCTCCAGGGCCACCGTCAGATCTACTTTAGCCCGAATCCACCGAAGGACGTCCTTGGGGACAGCCCTTGAAGAAGGCAGAGGGTGCTCCTCTGAATCTGGGATAATGGTTTTGGAACAGAAACCCGCCCGGAAACAAGGAGCACCCAATAGATGCTGCCACAGAACAAACCCGACCGTATCCGCATCCTCTTTGACGACCATCGCCTGGTGGCCAATGCCGGCCTGCTCCTGCCGGCCACCCTAGCCCGGCACCTGGGCCTGCGGGAACTCGTCGACCATCACCTTGACCTCGGCGGAGCGCCGGGACGGGCGAACACTGGGGACAAGATGCTGACGCTGGTCGCTTCCGCGCTGGCAGGCGGCGACTGCATCGACGACGCCGATGCGCTGCGCGCTGGTGGGACGGTCGGTGTTCTAGGCTGCGTGGTCAAGGCGCCATCCACCCTGGGGACCTTCCTGCGCAGCTTCCGGTGGGGGCATGTCCGTCAACTCGACCGCGTGAGCCGCCAGTTGTTGGCCCGGGCCTGGGCCGCTGGGGCCGGACCCGGCGACTCGCCCCTGACCATCGACCTGGACTCGACCATCTGCGAGACCTATGGACTGGCCAAGGAGGGAGCGCGCCACCACGGCTATACCGGCGCCCGCGGCTATCACCCACTGCTGGCCATTGCCGCCGGCACCGGCGAAGTGCTGATGTCCCGGCTGCGCGAGGGCCGGGCCAACACCGCCCGTGGCGCCGCCCACTTCCTGCGTGAGACGGTGGGGCGGGTGCGCTACGGCGGGGCCAGGGGACAACTCACGGTGCGGGCCGACAGCGGCTTCTACGCCCACACTGTCGTTGCCGCCTGCCGGGAAATGGATGTCCGCTTCTCTATCACCATCCGCCAGCGCGCCAGCCTGCGGGACCTGATCGAGGCGATACCAGAGGAGGACTGGACTCCCATTCCCTACTGGATGGACGGTGCCGCCGATGTCGCCGAGACGACTTACACCCCGTTCCAGACCAAGCCGGACGCCGCGCCGGTGCGGCTCATTGTCCGGCGGGTGAAGCCGACGCCCGGTTCCCAGCTCGCCCTCTTCGCCAGATACAGCTATCACGCCTTCATCACCGACCGCGATGGGGAGACGCTGGAACTGGAGGCCGATCATCGCCGCCACACCGAGGTCGAGAACGCCATACGCGACCTCAAGTACGGCGTCGGGCTGAACCACATGCCGTCGGCGCGCTTCGCCGCCAACGGCGCCTGGCTGGCGGTCCAGGTGATGGCGCATAACCTGGCCCGCTGGACGGCGCGGATTGGTCTGGGCGAGCGGACCGTGATCACCAAGACCCTCAGGCGGCGGGTCTTCGCTCTGGTGGGACGGATCACCCGCTCGGCGCGCCGCCTCACTTTGCATCTCCCCCGGCGCTGGCCTTGGGAAACCCAGTTCAGTCGCGCCTTGGCCCGGCTGCAAGCCATTCCGTTCCCGGCCTGACGGCCAGCCTGCAACTGACCCAACGTCCCCGCAATCTCGCGCCACCCCGGTCGCGAGAGTCCCCTGCTGCGTATCCTCTCGCCATCCCGCGCATCGCAACTCCCGCATAGGGCCTTAGGGGCCCTGTGCGGCGACTGAAGACCGTCCGCCGGCCTCCCATCTACCCCAAGACCCCAGGCCATCTCCCCTGTAGCTCCCTCACCCACCCCCTTCCGCTGTCCTCACGCCGTCCATCGGTGTCCTTCGGTGGATTCGGGTTTAGCCATAGTCCGCCTCTGCTTCCAGGACTACTACTCAGTTGCGTAAGTTCGCTCGGACAAGGTTAGCCCTTCCTGTACAGGAAGGGCCGCTCGTGGTTCGAGCAGGCTCGAACCACGAGCGGCTTTTCATGCCACGCTTTTTCGCAAGGAAATACTAGACCCCCAACCGGGGGAAAACAACTCGCCGAAAGGCATCTATCTCCCGCTCCGGCATCTGGTATCCTCCCGCTATCGTGTGAGAGGGGAAGATGAAGACGTGGTCTACCCCCGCCTCCTCTGCTGCTCTCTGCAGGCGCTCCGCACACTCCTCAGGGGAGCCGAAGAGGCCAAAGGCGTCACAGATTTGCCTGGCCAGGGTGTCCGAGACCTGCTCTGGAAGGACATCGTCCGGCAGGTCTATCCCGGCCTCCCGCAGCCAGATGAGGTTGGAGTTGCTGGGGTAGGTGAGGAAGGGGAGGCCCGGCCCCAGCCATCGCTGGGGCCATCGCCAGGCCTCTTCGCCCTCATCGTTAAGGCCCAGGGGGGTGATGAAGATAACGGGGAAATCCCTCAGGTCACGTCCGGCTCGGCGAGCTCCAACCTCAAGTCGCTGGCGGGCTGCGGCCACAGCCTTGGCGTCCAGCCCAACCAGCAGCATGGCGCCGTCGGCAACCTCCCCCGCCAGCTCAATCATCCGAGGCCCGGCGGCGGTTATGAACACCGGAGTGGGAGGGTTTGTAAGATTGTGCAAGCGCGACTCGATGCGGTCAAAGGTAAGGCTTTCGCCTGCCAGCAGCCGCCGGATCGTGGTGATGGCCTCTCGCATGGCCTCGACTGTGGCCCTGGGGCGACCGATGTTGCCCACCGAGAGGAATCCTGGACCCACGGAGATGCGTATTCGTCCGGGGGCGATCTCCTCCAGGGTATGTGCCAGAGAGGCCAATACCATGGGGTGTCTGGTCACGGGATTGGTAGTGACTGGGTAAAGCTCCAGGCGGGAGGTCCGCTCTGCCGCCAGCGCCAGAGTGACGTACACGTCCCGGCCGCTATGTTGATGGTCGTGGACGCCCACGCCGGAGAAACCCGCCTCCTCGCATCGCTGAATGAAGGCCGCCGTCTCGGGCACCGGCAGGCCCACGGGCACTCGGATGTCCACCTTAAGGGGCATGCTTTATTATTCTCCTACCTCAGTCTATCTCCGGGAAACGCGATGCCCGCCAATTCTAGCACAAGGCTGCTGTACCCCCTATCATATGTATATATCAAATCTGTAAAATAGACTGGTAACTCAGGTCACCGTGCGAAGGAGAGGATAGGAGATGCTTTCAGGGGAAGTCCAATCGTTCCTTAAGGAAAACCATCGAGGGGTGCTAACCACCTTTCGCAAGAACGGCGCCGGTCAGATGAGCGTCGTTAGCTGTGGCCTGCACGGGGATGGCGTCGCTTTCACCACTCCAGGCAACAGGGCTAAGCTGATGAATCTGAAGAGGGACCCGCGCTGTACGTTGCTGGTGTCCCAGCCGGACTGGTGGGGCTACGTGGTACTGGAGGGCTCCGCGCGGTTGATGTCCCCTGAGAGCACGGATGCCGAGGAGCTACGGCTGGCCCTTCGCGACGTATATAAGGCCGCCGGCGGCGGAGAGCACCCTGACTGGGAGGAGTACGACCAGGCCATGCGGGACGATCGCCGCTCTGCGGTCACGGTAGTGCCGGAACGCGTCTACGGCACAAGAGTATAATTGAAAGCGTATAACCCCGCTATGACTGGCTAGGTCGCTAATCCTTGCGCATCTAGCTAGCGTACGAAGTTTGGAGGATACGTGGGATATCAACCTATAGAAGACTACGGAATCATAGGAGATATGCACACGGCGGCCCTGGTGGGAAAGAACGGCTCCATCGACTGGCTGTGCTTCCCCCACTTTAACTCTCCCAGCGTATTTGGGGCCATTCTGGACGAGAATAAAGGTGGCCACTTTAAGATCGCTCCCGTCGGAAGTGGGATCAATCACAAGCAGCTCTACTGGCCCGAGACCAACGTCCTGGTCACTCGTTTCCTCTCACCGGATGGTGTGGGGGAGGTCACGGACTTTATGCCCGTGGGCGCTCCTGCAGGGGGGCATGGATATCATCAGCTCCTCCGTCGAGTGAACGTGGTCCGGGGGGCCATGGCCTTTCGCATGGAGTGTCATCCAGCCTTCAACTACGCCCAGGACCCCCATGAGACGAATATCACCCCCAATGGGGCGTGCTTCTATTCCAAGGACCTGAGTCTGGGGCTGGAGTCGAGCATCCCGCTGGAGCCCTCCGACAACGGAGCCGTCGCGGAGTTCACCCTGAACGAAGGGCAAGCCGCAGTCTTCGTGGTGGGAGAAATCGAGCGAGGCGCCGCCTGCGGTGTGCCCCCTTCCGAGAAGGAGGCCAGGGACCTCTTTGAGAAGACCGTGGACTTCTGGCGTCGCTGGCTCTCCAAGTGTACCTACCGGGGTAGGTGGCGAGAGATGGTCCAGCGCTCGGCCCTGGTGCTGAAGCTTCTCACGTATGAGCCGACGGGCGCCATTGTGGCGTCTCCGACCTGTAGCCTGCCGGAGCACATGGGAGGCCAGCGCAACTGGGACTACCGGCACACCTGGATCCGGGACGCCGCCTTCACTCTGTACGCCCTTCTGCGAATCGGCTTCACTGACGAGGCGGCCCACTTCATGAACTGGATTGAGGCTCGCAGCCACGAGCCCCGGCCCGACGGGTCCCTTCAGATAATGTACGGTATAGACGGCCGACATGACCTCACTGAGACTGTCCTGGAACATCTGGAGGGCTATAGGGGCTCCCGCCCCGTTCGCATCGGCAATGGCGCCGCCGACCAGATGCAGCTTGACATCTACGGCGAGCTGATGGACTCAGTGTACCTCTACAACAAGTACGGCACGCCCATCTCTTACGAGCTCTGGACCCACCTGCGAAGGCTGGTTGACTGGGTCTGCGAAAATTGGCGACAGAAGGACCACGGAATCTGGGAGATCCGCGGCGGACCGCAACAGTTTGTGTACTCAAAAGTCATGTGTTGGGTCGCGGTAGACCGCGCCCTTCGACTGGCCGAGAAGCGGTCCTTCCCAGCCGACCGCGATAAGTGGCTTAAGGTCCGCGACCAGATATACGAAGAGATAATGGCACAGGGGTGGAATTCCACGCGACAGGCCTTCGTTCAGGCCTTCGGTAGCGATACTCTGGATGCCTCTAGCCTGATTATGCCCCTGGTGTTCTTCCTTTCGCCCACGGATCCACGTATGCTCAAGACCCTGGATGCCATCATGCAGTCTCCCAAAGATGGAGGCCTGCTCTCCAACAGCCTGGTATACCGCTATAACCTGCGAGAGTATGAGGACGGCCTGGAGGGAAGCGAGGGCACCTTTAACATCTGTACCTTCTGGCTGGTGGAGGCGATGACCCGGGCTGGCCGGGTCCATCGGGAGCGCCTGGATGAGGCCAGGCTCATCTTTGAGCAGATGCTGGGCTACGCCAACCACCTGGGTTTGTACGCGGAGCAGACGGGCCACAGCGGCGAAGCCCTGGGCAACTTCCCTCTAGCGCTAACCCACCTGGCGCTGATCAGCGCCGCCTTTAACCTGGACAGGGCCCTTGGAACTGGTAACTAACGGGAGGCCCTTAGGAAGCGTCATCATCCATGCCCATTGATAGCTGTTTGGGTTCCGAGGCTTCCTTCAGGGACACATATATCCGGTACGAGGCTTCATCTTTGGAGGGATCGTCACGCTTCTCCAGCCTAGCCTCAGCGACCTCGGGAATCTCCTCCAGGATCTCAATCATGGGGAAAGGTCTGCGCAAGGCCAGTGATATAGACGCTCCCTCTTCCCAGGAGCCAATGCTCTGAGTGACCTCCCCCCCGACAACTTGCTCCAGCCGTCGGTAAAAAGCTATCAATCGGCCGGCCTCCACGGGAGGGGCAATGAATAGCTCTAGCTCTGTCCGCTCGCTTAGGTCTGCCGCGCCGCCAAGGGCTCCCGATTCCTGTGGTAGGCCCATGAGGGAGTCGTCCAGGGGAACAGCTTGCGTCTCCTCCTGGGGCATCACCTCACCTACCTCAAGCTCTTGTGGCTGAGCGCTCCAGGTTTCGATGTCCGCAGCCGGCAGCGAGCCGGATGCGGCAGGCCACGACTGACTTTGGACCAATATCTCTGGCCTTCCCTCCTGCTCTTGGTAGTCCTGGTTTGACTGCCCAGGGGCTTCATCAAGTGCTGGGGTAGAGCCGGGGGTAATATCTGGCGGCTGGCCAGGCAGCGGGTAGACGCCGTTGGCCCCTATAGCGGAATGCCCTGTGCGGGGTGTATAGCCGTTGGGCTGAATATTCCCCCGCTGTTCGATGATATTCACCGACGCCTGGGGTGTAACGGGAGGAGTTGGCAAAGGACCCGGAGGTTCCAGGGATTCTGCCTCCAGCATTCCAACCTCCCCCACGATAGGGGTGGTGGAGAGGTCTGGTTCATCCTGAGTGGCTCGGGGCTGGGTATTCTCTGCTGGTTCGCCAGTGGAGGCCTTCGGCTCATCGGAGGGCTCTGGGTTCTCCGAGGGTGTGACTCTTATCATTTTCCTGAGCTGGGCCAGGGCCTGTTCGACAACGTAGGGGGTTTGCAGCAACCCGCCGCCCACCACCGTTTCGCCCTGGAAGACTCGTCGTATGGCGCTCACCAGTTCAGGCTGCTTCACATCCTTGATCAAGTAACCGGATGCCCCCATCTCCAGGGCCTGGCCCATATACTCCTCATACAGGCTAAGCATTATGACCTCGCCTGGGATCTGGCGCTCTTTTAGCCGGCGAGTGGCCTCCAGCCCGTTGATGTTGGGCATCTTGATATCCATCAGGATGATGTCTGGGGAGAACTGAGGCACCTGGGCGAGGGCCTCCTCAGCGTCGGAGGCCTCGCCAACCACCTCCAGGCCTGGGTCCAGCTCCAACATGCGCCGAAGGCCATGGCGAGCCATTTCATGATCATCCACCAAAAACACTCGGATTGCTCGTGGCATTCCCTTACCCTCTTATGATGAACTGGTAGTGGCTAACTTCTCCTGATAAGGACCCCGGTTAACCATACCGTTTGCGACCTACCATACAGATTTTGGGCAATTGCTTAAACTGGTAAAGAGGCCAATACAGAGGCACAAAGAGACCAGGATGTGGCCTTAAGGGGCAATTCCCACAGGAGGATGGAGCGGCTGGACCTGGCTAGATCAGGTTTCTTCGGATGGCTTCTGCCACCGCTTCAGAGCGATTGTGCACGCCCATCTTCTCCAGGACGTCTCGAATGGTCCTCTTAACCGTGGTTTCGCTGAAGGAGAGCTGTCGGGCGATCTCATGGGTGGTGACCCCTTTGGCTACCAGGCGCAGGGTGTCCTGTTCTCGCTCGGAAAGGGAGGAAGCGCCGCCCGATGCCAAAGACTCCAGACGGTCTCGCTGCATCGAGAGGTGTAATGGAGAGCGCCCCTCGCGGATTGAGTGAATGGCGCTTACCAGCTCCTCTCGCCGGATGTCTTTAAGGAGATAGCCCACGGCTCCTGCCTGGAGGGCGGGCGCAAAATACTCATCGTACATAGTCAGTACCAGGACCTCGCATCCGGGCTGCTCCTGCTTCACCCGGCGGGTAAACTCGATGCCATCCATTGTCGGCATCTGAATGTCGGTAATGACTATATCAGGAGTCAACTCCTCTAGCTGTTCAAGGGCCTCCTGTCCATTGGAGGCCTCGCCCACTACTCGCAGATCGGGTTCCAGCTCCAGCATTCGCCGGAGCCCGGCCCTGACGATCTGGTGGTCCTCTACTAGAAAGATGCGAATGGTGTCCATGGCGCTCTCACCCTAGAGTTGTTCGGATGGAATGGGCACGCGTATCTTTAGGCTGGTTCCCTCTCCCTCTCGCGTATCTAGCTGAAGGGAGCCTCCCAGCCATTCAGCCCGCTGCTGCATACTCATTAACCCCATGTGGCCAACCGAGACGGCACTGGCCATGGTTTGAGACGCATTGAACCCCTTACCATTATCGGTCACTTCGATGAACAGATCGCTCTCCTGATAATGCAGTCGTAGATCTACCCTAGTTGCCTTGGCGTGCCTGCGTACATTATTAAGGGCTTCCTGGACTATGCGAAAGACAGTGATCTCCATGGAGGGGTCCAGGCGTATTTGGGAGCCCTCGGTTTCAAAGAAGCATTCGATGTTCTCTTTTTCCAAGGTCTCTGCGGCTTTAGAGAGGGCGTGGTTCAGCCCCAGCTCATCAAGAGACGGAGGCCGAAGTCCAGCCATGACCATTCTGAGCTCTCGCAGGCTTTCATCAACGGCGTCTTCCAGGGCCTCCAGGTCTTCGCGGAGATTGGCATAGTTCCTCTGGGCTAGCAGGGCGTTGCAGATTTGAGCCTGGTAGGAAGCCCTCACCAGCCACTGGGCCACGCTGTCGTGGAGCTCCACTGTCATCCGCTCTCGCTCCTGCTCCTGGGCCTGTACTACCTGAGCCAGCAACTGCTCGGCTCGCTGCTGCTGCTGACGCAGACTATCCAGCATGCGGGCATTGTCTACGGCCAGGGCGGCGCCACTGGCCATAGTTAGAAGGAGGTCCACCTCCTCCTCGGTGTAATCTGTTCCCCGGCGCTTCTCTCCCAGGGCCAGGATTCCGGTGAAAGTGCCCCGGCTCAGCATGGGACAGAGAAGATTCACCCCTAGAGCTCTAAGGGAATTCATCTCCGACTCCCAGAGCCCCGCTCCTTCCGGAAAGGTGTCCAGGTATTGCACCCGCAGCGCCTGCTTCTCCTCCACCATTAGCGTAACCAGGGGGCTGTCGCGGTGCAGCATCAGGTCTAAGGAGGTTTCGCCCCAAATTTCCCCGGCCGAGAAGCGCGCTTGGAACTCGCCCGTCGTCCCGTCGAGTATGAGGAGCGTTGCCCATTGGGCGTGGAGCCCTTGCAGTAGGACATCCAGCATATCCCGGGAAAGCCGCTCCAGGTCCAGGGCATTGCTTAAGCTGGCACGGAAGTCGGCCAGTCTCTGGCGGAACTCATAGGTGCTGCGGAAGAAGAGCCTGTCCATGCGTTCCTGAGTAAGGTTTCGCAGGGGGGTAAACGTTATCGCCATCATCAGCGCCAGGGCGGCGGCGACTACCGGTCCGGAATACCCGCTGGATACAGGGAAGATGTTTTGGAGCCCATAGAGGACCATGAGGAATGCAGCGGTCAGCACCACTGTCAGGGCGGAGTAGGGCAAGCTCCGCTGGATCACCACGCGTATATCCATCAGATTGTACTTGAGGATGGCGTAGCTAATTATTGGGAATTATATACCAGTTTACCCCAGGCCCCATTATGAGGCGGCTTGGTCTGCCCGCTTGCGCAGCGTATCCCGTTCTGGCTTGGGGCGAGTCTTTAGCAGCGACTTGATGGCATTCTCAGCCGTGTCTGGGATTGGCTCCGGCGGCTTGCGCTCCACAGGACGGCCCCGCTTGGGATTAGCTTTGTCTGACATACCTATCCTCCTTTTTCTCCGAGTCCTAGGTCATGCGCAGTGCTACTACTGCTGTTTCTCCATTATCTACTGGATGCAGCAGCATCCGGCGACTCAGGTCTGGCGTTGATGCAATTCCCTGAGACGAACTGTCGCAAGGCATCCGTGTGGGCGTAAAGATCGTATATCTGCTCGACGTGTATGGGCGTCATGCCGGTCGCTACCAAACGGACAGATTCGGGCCGCCTCGCGTACAACTGGAACAGGACACCCCCATAATCTTCTCTTTCGGGACTGTCATACAACACCACCGAGCAGTAGCGTTTGGTTTGTCGCAAATCGAGACGGCGTACGTCCACCAGACCGCCCAGTATCGCCTTTATTACGTTTAGGGCTTCGATCTCCGTCGCGACGAACGGAGGCTCGTCTTTTTCCGCTTGTTCTTCAGCGACGTGTGATGATGGTGCATCGCCCTCCTGTTTTAGCGCATTCGTCAAGCGGTCTTGTATTTTGCCACTGATGAACTGGTTGAATGCAGAATAGGTCAAGCCTTGGAACATTCGACGCGCCCCGATGGAATTTGTTCCTTCATAAACTTGGCGAGTGACAAATCGCACAAAGTCATCAGAAGGTTTTGCTAACTCTCTGGCGAGCAGACGTTTGATCTCCGCCGTGTATCTTAATTCCCTTGCCGCGTCTATGATCGTCGTTTGGTCGAACGCCTCCTTGGTAAACCTCTTTAACTCCTGTACCTCCTGCTCCGTAAAGTTGAGCATGTCGAATGTGAAAAATGGCCGGGGGTCCATGACATTCGACTGATCGAGGTCGGAAAAGAAAAGATAACGGATGCCGTCCGTCAATATACCGACGCGTGATGCGGTAACGCCAAAATACCGGAGCAACTGTGACACGACATGGTCATCGAGTTTAGTTCCTAATTTTTTGCACTCGACAAGAATCGCGGGCATCCCTGACTGGATTAGTGCGTAATCTACCTTCTCGCCTTTCTTGGAACCGATGTCGGCGGTAAATTCGGGAACTACTTCAACCGGATCGAATATGTCATAGCCCAGCATCTGAATGAACGGTAAAACCAGCGAAGTCTTTGTTGCCTCCTCCGTGGACTCCGAATTGTCCATTTGAGCGATCCGCTTGGCGAAGCGACTAGACCGGCTGCGAACTTCGTCAATAAAATCCATGCTGCCTCCTTGTATCCAAACCCCCTATGTTCTTACCAAATCCGCGTACCGCAAACGCTTCCCACCCATGTTCTGAGCCATAGCCGCCATCTGTGCCTCAGTGTCCATCGGGCGGTCGTTGTGGCGTCCAGAAAACTCCGTTACGTACCGGCCCAGGTGCTTGACGCTCATGTGGTGGTATACCCCGACGTATCCACGTTTCAGCATCGCCCAATGGCTCTCTATCCCGTTGGTATGGGCCATCCCGTGCACGTATTCGCGGGCGGAGTGCTTGACCGTCTCGTGTGGCCGCCTAAGCCCGCCATAGGCTAATGCGTCATCGGTGTAGACCTGAGCGTCCTTCTCGGTGTGCTGGTAGACAAAGCCCTGCAACGTGGGAGCATCAGTTGAGTGAGCGACCTGGGCAGTGACTTGGCCGGTCTCCCGGTCCTTTGCGCCCACAACCGCCGTCTTGCCCACAGGCCCTCGACCGGCATGGAGCCGCTTGGCCTCGTGCTTGTTGCGCTCCTTCCCGCCGATGTACGTCTCGTCTACTTCGACCGGGCCTGCGAACGGAGCGTTATCGTGTGCCCACGCTTGGCGGATGCGGTGACCCAAGTGCCAGGCCGTCTTTTGGGTGACGCCAAGGTCGCGGTGTAGCTTCATGCTCGACACTCCCTTAAGGTTCGTAACCAGGAGATAGAGGGCCATGCCCCACGCCTTCAACGGCAGCTTCGAGGCGCGCATGATGGAGTCGGACTTGATGCTGAAGTCCTTGCGGCAGCCGTTGCACCGGAAGGGCTGGGGCTTGCGGGTGGTGCGGTGCTGGATGTCTTGGGAGTTGCAAGCCGGGCACTCTACGCCATCGGGCCAGCGTTGCTCTACAAACCACGCCTCGGTGAAGTCGGGGTCTGAGAACATCTCCACAGCCTCTATGAGGCTGATTCCCTTGCGGTAGTGCTTCCCTGGTGCGTTGCTAGCCATCTGTCTAAACCCCTCTTGCTTTATAAGAGAAGTTTACCCCAAGCGGCTGCGGTTGTCAAGGACCTCCGTTGCCTGTTTCTAGGGCGCGCACCAATATCACGACAACGGGCGTTAACGACGTGCCGATGGTCAGTGCTGGGGCAACGACCAGGGCGATCAAAGGTAGTGCTTCCTGCGTAGTCTTGTCCTTCGACAGTGATAATCCCGTGCGCAACGCCAGAAATGCCAGCAAAGCTTGCACACCTACAACTAAGACCGTCAGCACCAGAACAATGTAGGTGCTCAAGCAAACACCACCATAGCCGTCACCGCAAGGGTGATGATAGCGGAGGCTATGAGGGGGCCTGCGATTGCAACAATTGTAACCTTGGAGTCCATGTCCATATTATACTGCCTCCGGGGTAATTTGGTATATAATTCCCTAATTATTAGGGCGTTGAACAGGTTGCCCAGGTGGTCAATGGGGTATTTGGACAGGTCTTGACTGATGTTGGTCAGGAGGTAAGGGGTCACTATTAAGAGGCCAATCAGCAGGTAAGTGATCCTGGAGCTGGCCAGGGGAGTGGTCACCTCCTTTCGATACTGCACCAGCGAAAAGGCGATGGCTCCCACCAGGGCTAAGCCAAAGGGCACCATGAGATAGAGGGAGAAGCCGAATTCTACGTAGAGGAAGCCGTCCTATACACGAGAGTTCTGGGGTACGTGGCCCAGGGCGGCCAGTATGGCCATTACCAACAGGAAGGCGGATCCCAGATATACTCCTACACCCGAAGGCTTGCGGACAAAGACGCGCACAAAGTGGTAGTAGGTGATTGCCATCCATATAGTGGCCAGAATTATGAGGCGATTAATGGCCAGGGTGTTCTCTTGAAGGAAGGAGGTCTCCAAGCGAATGAGGAAGGAGAAGAAGCTCCAGAGGCCCGCAGCCACCAGGTATAGTATGAAAGCCCTGCGCTCCAGCATCCGAGGATGACGCTGAGCCAGGACTATCAGCGTGCCGTAGGCGAAAAAGCCTAGTAGGGGGATTAGCGCTAAGACACTCAAGACAGCCTCAGCCGAAGTTTGAGTCAACTTGTTGCCAGATAGACCTTGGTCAGTATGGCGCGGTTATGTCAAAGCTGTCAAGTTGACCCTTGCGTGCCGAAGCCGGCCCAGCATTGATAAGGCTTGCAAAGAAGCGACAGGCGATGGATTACTCGGCTTTAGTGGGTAAACTGCCATTCATGTGGAAGCCGTTTCCATTGACGTGGGGGTAGTTTCCATTCATCAGGAGACGGACCTCCTGGTCGGAGGGGTTGATGCGGCGGGGCGCCAGGCGCGAGAGCTCAGCCCCGTTCGCCCGTTGTTCCCCAGCGTATCTATGGAAAGCGCCACAGGGCAGGATGGTAACCCTCAAGGGTTCCAGGTGCAGCATCTCCTCCAGGTCGGCATAGGGGGCGTCCAGGCGCTTGAGATGATAGTGAATTGCCTCCCTGGCTGCCTTGGGACCCTTGTCATCTGGAGTCGACCCATTCTCTTTTAGCTCCAGATACAGGTGCAGTACGGGGTTATCCTGACCCTCTTTCCTGGGGACCCATTCCTGACAGGCCACTCCCGAGCGCTGAATGGCCTCGCCTATGACCCTCTCAGTTAGACGTGTAAAGCCAGCCAGGTCAAGAAAGCCATCGGACCGGGAGTGGAAGACCATCTGGGGGAGGTCTATGTCCAGCTTCTCGTTCCGCACAGCGGTGAACCTGACCAGGTCTCCCATGCGGTACCGTACAAAGGCGCCCCCCAGCAGATTTGTGATCACCACCTCGTAGCTCTGGCCGGGGGTCACCTCGTTCAGTAGGCAGGTCTTGGGTTGATAGCCGGGACTGAGGGAGGCTTTCAAGCGCTCCTCCTCCGGGATAAACTCCAGGAAGTTCAGGTTCGGTAGGAAGGTCATCCCTTCTCGGTCCCAAGTTTGCACTGCGATCAGTAATCCTTCGGTGGAGCCATACCCATCCAGAGGGTCCTTACCCCACATCTCCTTGATCTTCTGACGGTAGATGGAGGATTCTGCGCCACCTATGGCCACGCCTCGCAGGTTCCACAGGTCCTTGGGCAGCAGAGAACGCCGGGCCAGCTTGCTCTTCAGCAGCCCCTTGGCCAGACGCATAAAGAGTCGAGGCTGGCCCAGCATCGAGAGCAAGCTGAGCCCCTTGCCTCCCTGGCTTAACTGCTCTCCCAGGGCCACCAACACACTGGGCAGTCCGAAGACAAAGTCCAGCCCATCGGTAAGGGCCTGCTGTAAGCCCCGCTGAATACGCTCTTCGAAGGACATCTCCTCGGCATCCTCCAGGGGAGGCAGAAACCGCAGTGGCAGCTCCTCATTGGCGCGTCGTGCCCAGCAACCGGTGGCATAGGGCGGAGGCGCGAGGGCGTAGAGGATCTTCTCCTCATCGCCCAGGCTGATGTCGTACTTGCGTTTGCAGGTGGCCAGAATCAGTGCCGCGAAGAGGGCCGAGCCCATCTCCTGGTACATGCGCTCCGACATAGGGGCCCACTTGCATTCGTGCTCTCCCCAAATGCCGGAGGTACGCTGCCACAGCAGAGGCTTGGCTGGAAGGGCCTCCTCCCGTTGCTCCTGCAGGTAGGGAGCATAATCGCTATAGGTGGTCAGGGGCACCTGTTCCCTGAATTCTGCTAAAGTCTTGGGCTGGGCGCCTGCCATGACTTTTCGCCCCATCTCGCAATTGGCCAGAAGCTCCAGTTGTTCCAAGAGCAGGTGCCGCTGAATGTTCATAAACCTCGGTAGGCTGAGGTCCAGAAAGCCGCAGTACTTTCTCCATAGCTCCTTATACCGATGCTCTCTGAGAAGGTCTTTTCCGGTGGTTCTCTCCACAACATCGGAGCGGCGCTCCAACAGCTCTTCTAGTTTAATAGTCATATCGCTTACCTCTCTTGGAGACTCCGCTCCAGGGCTCTCGGCAAGTGGAGGCCTTTTAGGAAGACAGCCACGCTTCGCCGATTGGGAATCAGCATAGGGGTGGCCTGCCGATACTGCTCATATCCCGGCAGAACCTTGCCCAGCACAAGTCTCTCCTGCAGGACTACCCACAGGACGTCCAAGGCGATCCAAAGGGGTAGCGCAAGTAGCAGAGGCTTGGCCTGGAAGGCCAGAAGAAGAGAGACTATGAAGAGGGCGTACCAGGCAACTGTGGGGTGTCTTACCAGGGCGTAAGTCCCCGTGGTCACCAGGTGCGGTGTGTCGTGGGAGTTTCGATAGGTCGCTGAAAAGGGGAGCTCTACAAACAGGGAGTAGAAAAGCAACAGGGCCGATCCAGGCAGTAGGATCCATCCCACTCCCTGAAGCCAGCCTGGCAGCCAGAACCGCTCCGACGTAAGGCAGACCATTGTCGTGGCGTAGAGCAGAAGACCGCCCGCCAATATCCACATCATCGTCTTGGCTCCTGGGAACCTCTTTACGAAAGGCAGCTCGAAAGCGTACCCCGCTATGAACCCCAGGATGCCTATTAGGGCATAGTACAGGCAGTATGGCCTGACCAGCACTAAGCGGGAAGTGACTTAGTTCTAGAACAAAGTTCTATCAGCGCAGGGCGATAGCTAAATTAGAAGGGGCTCCAAAAAGGAGCCCCTTCTTTAAACTAACGAGAAGACCTGTTTTCGAGCTGGGGAGTTACTTCGCAGGCGTCTTCTTGAGCTGTCGAGAGGATTCCTTGGCGACGCCCAGCTCATCCAGCTTTTTCGTAAGGCTTGCTAAATCGTTGTTGCCCCTGCGGGGCCCCAGCTCCAGACCATAGCTGACGACAAAGTCCAGGACACTTCTCAGGAGGCCCTTGATGTCCTCTTCCACCTCGGTCAGGGCCTCCTGGGTGGCGTATCGCTCATCGGCGGTTTTCTGCTCCAGGCGACTATCAATAAGAAACTCTATGAATTCCGCTATGCTAAGGTCCCCACGGTTCTCGTCGATCTTTTGCAGCAGGTTGCCGGGGATAATGAGCATTCTTTTATCGGCCACAGTCAACACTCCTTAGCCAGCCATGGCGGGGAGGTCCATTGGCGGACTAACTTTTTAAGGCACACCTTTACTGAGACGCACCCAAAGCCGATAGCACGGCGTCTATGCTATTGAGTAGCTGTGCCCCTCGCGGAGTGACCAGGTATTTTACGCCTGGATTGGGCACTATTTTCGCCTCCAGAAAACCCTCTTGAACCAGATAGCTCAGGTACTTCTGGAGCTGGCGGAAGCTCAAGTTGGCGCTGTACATTATCTCCGTTTTCCCGGCCTCGCCCAAGCGCAGGATGTCGGCGATAACCTCCATGCTGGACCTTCGGCTGTTCACTCCATTCTTCATCCCCACCCCCAGTCCATTGGGCTACACCATGCCTTAGAGCTTTCCACAACATAACATTATGGTGCATTTTCTAGATTCGTCAAGGCCAGGGGCAGATTTGAGCCGTAGCCTGGCTCTTGTCTAGCCAGCATTTAGCACACCACGGTGTCTTGACGAAAGCGGGGCAGGAGGGAACAGGGAAGAGGGCAGCGTCTGATAGGCTTACTAGAGGGATGCCAGCGCGCTGTCAAATCAGGGTCAAGGTGAAATTATTGACCACGGCGGCGAAAGCCGTTAAAGCATATGGCACCAGCACGGCGACGTAGGCCGCCCGAGCGAAGGCTGTGAGGCCAACCCTGTCGTAGAATAGGCGGGTGGCACCGGCTATCACGCACAGGAGACCCACGGCCACCACGTCCATAATGTACAGTCCGTTCCAACCGCCTCTCTTTAACGCCCAGCTTGCCAGGGGGCCGCTTTCATACACCTCCGCCTTTCCGCTGATCTCCAGGAGGACGAAGGTGCTGATATGGTCTAACGCTCCGAGAAGGCAGACGAGAGGTAACAGCCAGCCAAGATGATATGGCCAGATGGCCCTTGATAGCGTCCATACATGGCGTTCTAGGGACTTGTGGCGTTGAAGGACCTCCTCTGTCATTGGCTCTGCCCTGGGAAGTATACGGCGAATCCCTGATACCGCTACGTTTGTGGCACTCCCCTTCTGGATTAGCATAGAGATGCAGTACTCCTTTGCGTCTTGCGTGAGGTCTGATAAGAGAAGGATAAACGGACGGAACGTCCACGACATCACCCTTAAAGGTGAACTGGGGGCACTCATACAGGCGACTAGTGGATTAATCGCACCATGAGTCCATGTCGGAACGGCCCCTTTGGCTCTAGGCAATACTTAAGAATTGGAGGAGCTCACACTGGACCGATGATGGTTGACGGAGTCAGTAGCCTGGGGGTAACCTAAGCGCTGTCAGAAGCTCCTGACACGGGATCCGCCTCATGAGAAGCCCGCCTGTTCTGACGTTCAAGGCGAAGAGGCCCTGCTCTAGATGGGGCCCTGGGGTTGGATGACGAGATTGGGCCGGTGGTCCACCCTTTACCAAGGAGATGTAGCCATGGGACATGCTATTGAGGTCACCATTAACGGCGCTCGCTACACCCACGATGTGGAGTCTCGCCTGCTGTTGGTCCACTACATTCGCGATGTAGCGGGGCTCACCGGCACTCACATAGGTTGCGACACCAGCCAGTGTGGGGCCTGCACTATTCTGGTGGACGGCCTGGCGGTAAAGTCCTGTACCCTCTTCGCCGTGCAGGCCAACGGCTCTGACATCCTCACCATCGAGGGCCTGGCCAAGGATGGCAACCTTCACCCGTTGCAGGAAGGGTTCTGGGAGGAGCACGGCCTGCAATGCGGGTACTGCACTCCCGGAATGATCATGACTCTGCACCAGGTGCTGGAGCGGAACCCCAATCCCACTGAAGAGGAGATACGCCACGGCTTGGCCGGCAACATCTGCCGCTGCACCGGCTACCAGAACATCGTCAAGGCTGCCCAGTACGCCGCCCGCAAGTTGAGGGGAGAGGGGTAGTCATGGTCACTGGCCAGGTATCTAAGATGATTGGGGCTGGCGTCAAGCGGAAGGAGGACCCTCGCCTCATCACCGGCGAGGGCAAGTACACCGACGACGTGCATCTTCGGAGAGGGTGTGGCGCATTCTCAAGGAGAAGGGAGTGACGAGATGATACCAGCCGCTTTCGAATATCACGCGCCTACCAGCTTGAAGGAGGTGCTTGCCCTGCTGCGTCGCTACCCGGACGAGGCCAAAGTGCTGGCCGGGGGCCACAGCCTGGTACCCATGATGAAGCTGCGGCTGGCCCAGCCGGCCCACGTGGTGGACCTGAGGCGAATCTCGGATTTAGCCTACGTTAAAGAGCAGGACGGTGGCCTGGCCATCGGCCCCATGACCAGCTACTACACCCTGATGACCTCTCCCCTTGTGCAGAGGCGTCTTCCCACGCTGGCGGAGGCTGCGGCTCAAGTTGCCGACGTCCAGGTGCGGAACAAGGGCACAATAGGCGGCTCTATTGCTCACGCAGACCCCGCCGGAGACCTGCCGGCCGTGGTCGTGGCGGTGGAGGCTCGCATCCAGACCGCCGGCGGCGGAAGGGCAAGAAATATCGCCGCCGACCGCTTCTTCGTGGATGCCTTCACCACTGCCCTCAAGGAGACGGAGGTCATCACGGAGATACGCATCCCTGCGCTACCTCCAGGCACTGGCAGCTCCTACCAGAAGTTCGCCAACAAGGCCTCCCACTTTGCCGTAGTGGGAGTGGCCGCCTTCGTCACCCTGGACCGCCAGGGCCTCTGTCAGAGGGTGCGCATCGGCGTAACGGGTGCGGGGCCGGTGGCAAAGCGGGCCAAGGTCGCCGAGCGATACCTGGAGGGCAGAGAGCCCTCAGAGGGCAACATGGAGCAGGCGGCCAGCCGAGCCGCCCGGGGTATCGAATTCCTGGCGGACCTGCATGGGTCGGCAGAGTACCGGGAGCACTTGACCAGGGTCTTCGCTCGCAGGGCGCTGGCTGAGGCTGTGCTAAGGGCGCGGGGCTGACTTCGGGACGCTAGAAACTCCAAACCCTTTATAAAGCGTGCATTACATCATCCGCTTGGAGACGTAGCGCCCCCGACCTTCCTCCTAGGTCTGCCTGTAGCGATAGATCCCTACGATGAGTAGTACGATCGGCGGGCCGATTAGGGAGAGGAAGAGGGTTAGACCAAATCCCGCCCCCAGCAACTGAGCTACTATAGCGATAGCGCTGCTAGCCACAAAGTAGAAGATCAGACGACCCATTATTTTTAGCCCCGCAGTTTCTCCGCAACCGGCACCACCCTACCCGTTCGGGCGGACTCGTAGATGGCCTCAGTGATGGCAATGTTGATCAGCCCCTCCTGCCCTGAGGTCATGGGCTCACCGTCACCCTGGATACAGCGATTGAACTGCTCGATCTCCTCCTTGTATGTTTGCACCTTTTCAAATATGCGGGTTGTCCTGCCGTCGGGGCTGATGCTCTCTAGCCGTGACTCGCCCGTAAGGCCCTGATTTGCGGTGCGAAAGGTGTTGGCGCACACCAGGGTCCCTCTGGTGCCGTGCACGACAATATCCTCCTGGGCGAAGGGGGTGCGGCGACTAGCGAAGATGTAGGCGTAGCCGCCGCCTTCCAGCTTCATCATTGCCAGCGCCATCCTCTCGTTGGGGGAAATCTCCCGGGTGCTGTCCGTAAAGGCCACCACCTCTACGACCTCCTGGGCCGTGAAGTACCGCAATGTATCGTAGCAGTGGTCCCCGGAACCCATCATGGAGCCGCCGGGCCTCATGAGGGGGTCCCCCCTCCAGCTGGAGTCCCTCTGCTCCTGGGTCCCTCCACCCTGAAACGGCCAGGCCAGCTGCACACGAGTAAGCATTACCTCCCCGATCTCCCCGGACTGCACCATGCGCCTCACTTCCTGGTGGGCCGGCTGATGCCTCTCCTGGAACACTGCTCCCAGCTTCACGCCATTGCGCTGGCACGCCTCGATGGATTGACGGCACTCCTCAACGGAGATGGCCAGGGGCTTCTCCACCAGCACGTGCTTCCCTGCCGCGGCCGCCTGGAGGGTGTTGCTTATATGGAGCCCATCGGGGGTGGAGTCGTAGAGGGCGTCAACTTCAGGGTCTTTCAGCAGCTCCTCCAGAGAGTCGTAGGCTCTCAGGAAGCCGTGCTTCTCCGCGTAGGCCTCTCCCCTCTGGCGGTCGCGGCTCAGGACGGCCACCAGCCTGGTGTCGGCGGCCTCCTTCATCTCCGGGACCACATCTCGATCGGCGTGTCTGCCAGGGCCCAGCAGGGCCCATCCTATGGCCATTTCGTCACTCCCTTTTATCCGAGGTTTAGCCTAATACGCTTCTGCCACGTCCGAGGGCTATTGAAGAGCTAAGGCGCTGGGCTCCAGGAGCACATGGGTATTGCCGTACAGGTCCTCGAAGACGGCCTGGATGCCCCAGGGAACCTCCTCTGGGCCCTGCGTAATGTTCACGCCGCGCTCCTTGAAGGTATCGACATCCTTACGGCAGTCGTCGGAGAAGAAGACGAAGCCGTGGATGTTGCTGCGCGCCTCTGAGTACCCTTCGAAGGGCTTGTGGAGCACGATGTCGACGTCCTTTTGGCCTTTGACGCCTACCGTAAGAAAGCGGTAGTCGTCGCCCATGCTTCCGTCCATGCGTAGCTCCAGGCCCAGCTTTTCCGTGAACCAGTTAAGCGCCTCATCATAGTCCCTAACGACTAGGGAGACGTGGGCGAGGCTAGTGAGCATATCCTGTCCTCCAATGCTGGGAAGGTTATGAGGCTAAGGTGATACCCCCACACGCAATGATAGCCTCATATTGCGGCTTTTGCATCATCTTCCTAAGTTGAGGCGTTTAGGGGTGCCTTCATATCTCACTAGCGTGTATACTCTGTCAGTAAAAGCCGACCGGGTAATCGAATACCATCTGGACCAAGTAGGTGAATCATGAAGTGGGCATCCGCAGTCTCCGATCTTCCGTCCCTGGACCAGGCCATCGACGAGTGTGTCTCAAGCATCCGTCATGAGCTAGACGAGGGAAGGCCTGACATAGCCATAGTCTTCGTCTCGGAGCATCATGCGTCCAGGTATGCCGAGGTCCCAGCATTATTGGAAGGGCATTTGAGCCCCAAGGTG
This sequence comes from Dehalococcoidia bacterium, assembly GCA_965237935.1. GTDB lineage: Bacteria > Chloroflexota > Dehalococcoidia > Lucifugimonadales > CBDEGW01 > CBDEGW01. The sequence continues at coordinate 154,992 of CBDEGW010000004.1, forward strand.
TTGGTGGGCTGCTCGGCGGGAGGAGTCATCGGCAACGGGCGCGAGGTGGAGCACAGGCCGGGGGTGTCTCTGACGGCGGCTTACCTGCCGGGGGTCAGCCTGAACCCCTTTCACATTGATAGCGACGCCCTGCCGGACTTGGATTCCGGGCCCGATAAGTGGGAGGAGCTGGTCCGGGTCTCCGCCGACGAGCACCCTCACTTCCTTCTGCTGGCGGACCCCTTCTCCACTAGAGCAGACGACCTGCTAATGGGGCTGGACTTCGCCTTTGGCGGAAGCGTGAAAATAGGCGGGCTGGCCAGCGGCGCCCAGGGGCCAGGTGGCAACGTCCTCTACCTGGAGGGGCGAGCCTACTGGTCAGGAGCGGTGGGAGTCGCCATGCATGGAAACATCGTCGTAGACACCGTTGTAGCGCAGGGGTGCAGGCCCATCGGGACCCCCCTCCAAGTGACCAGTTGCCGCGAGAATCTGCTACTGGCTCTAGACGATGAGCCACCCGTGGAGTTGTTGCAGAGTATGATTGCAGGTCTGAACGAGAGGGACCAGGAGCTGGCCCGCCACTCCCTGCTTCTGGGCGTGGTCATGGACCCATTGAAGGAGGACGTGCAGCAGGGTGACTTCCTGATTCGCAACATCGTTGGGATGGACCCCAGGAGCGGAGCCCTGGCCATTGGAGAGCGGCTGCGAGAGGGACAGACGGTCCAGTTCCATCTGCGGGACGCCCAAACCTCGGCGGAGGACCTGGATACGCTGCTTAGCCGGTACGCCTCACAGATAGAGCCCGCCCCAGGATGGGGGGCCCTGCTCTTCTCCTGTTTGGGTAGAGGAGAGTCCCTCTTCGGCCGCCCGGACCACGACACTGGCCTCTTTCTGGACATCGTTGGGCAGTTACCCCTGGCAGGCTTCTTTTGCAACGGGGAGATCGGCCCCGTGGGAGGCAGCACCTTCCTCCACGGCTACACCAGCTCCTTCGGTATCTTCCGGCCCCTTCACGACGGTGAGCCCAGGGATTAGCGCAACGTTCGAAACTCTAGAGGGAGTCGGCGCCCGCCTTCGCGGCCTCCTCGTCTTTTTCCTCTCCACCGCCGTGGCAGCCCACTCCGCCAATGACCTCCTCGTCGCGCCAGATGGGCACTCCACCGGGGCTGAAGGTCATCTGGCCGCCCTCCTGCAGCATTAGGCCGCGCAGTAGGGGTCTGTCCTCTCCCGCCTGAAGCTCAGCGCTGGTCTCATGCTGTACCGCGGCGGCGAAAGCCTTCCCTCGGGCTAGATCCCCCGCCTCCCATCGAGAACCGTTCATCCGCAGGACGGTCATCGGGTCGCCTCGCTGATCAACCACGCATATGGAGCATGCTATGCCCAGGTCCTGGGCCTTCTTTTTGGCCGCTTGGAGGATTCGCTGGGCGTCTGCCAGTTTCATAAGAGGTACGTCGGTATTCAATGGGTCCATGATGTTACCTCCGTTGTGGGCTCATATAATGGTTTATAAGAATTGGCTTAGGGGGTGATGGAGCAGCCAATGGCTTCCACGCCAGCTTGGCTGGACCCCTCGTCCTCAAAAGCTCTGCCGCCGCTGCCACCTGCGCCTCCGATGAGTACGCCGTTGCGGAATACTGGAACGCCACCTTGGCTGGTGATTATGCGTCCTCCCTGTAGCACAACGAGACTGCGCACCAGGGCAGGGTTCTCTTCCTTTGATATCTCGGCGCTCTTTTTCTGGAAGGTGGCCGCAGCCCAGGCCTTGCCCCGGGACACGTCTATGGTGTTCCACCGGGCCCCGTCCATGCGGACCATCCCCAGCAGGTCGCCTCTGGCATCCACCACGGACAGGGAGCAGGCTGCGCCTATCTCTGTCGCCTTTGCGTGGGCCACCTCCAGCATCTTCTCAACCTCCTCCATTGTCAGGGGTTGAACGTTGGTCTGACCGCTAGTCATGTTTCACCTCCGCCGAGTTTTTACCGATGTCGATAATGGCCTGGAGTCAGATTATACCCCAATTACGCGACGCTGCAACCCACTCCTTCGCCTCTAGCGCTGGTAGTGTTCCCTTGCCTCTATCTCCGCCTGATAGCAGGGTGCCTCTTCTGGGGTCTCTTTGGCGTAGAGGTTCCGCGATCTGACCCGGGCCCATAGCTGTCTGGGCATGTACTTCAGCGACCCCCATTCCAGTATCTGCCTGACATGGCAGAACTCGTGGCGCAACAGGGCGATAGAAGGCCCGTCTTCAAGCTGGGACTCACCTCCATCCACAGGCGGTTCGAACACCAGGTACTTCTTCTTGATGAAGATGGTGGGCCCAAGCAGGGGGATGGGCAGGGTGATGGCGGCGCCAAACTGCTGGTTAAAGACGAAGATGCGAGCCTTTTCGATCTCATCGTTCGTCACGCCGTGGGCCCGAAGCCTCTGAGCGCTTGAGCTGTCGGTTCGGATTCTCATGCCAGAACCTCGGAAGGGCGAAGTCGTGGGAGATGTGGGTATGGTACCGCTCCATTTTCGTGGAGGCAATAGGGCATAGCAAAAGGCGTTTCCTAGCTTCGTAAAGGCGACCCTATATGATAAACTAGGCTTGAATAGGATAGAGGGAAACCGCACCTATTGGAGCCCACACTCCATTTGCAGGAGGTCCACAATGCTGAACGTCGGTGATAAGGCCCCTGAGTTTAAGGGGACTACGGATTCAGGAGAGGAAGTTTCCCTGAAAGACTTCACGGGAAAGAAGGTAGTCCTCTACTTCTACCCCAAGGACGACACGCCAGGATGCACCAGGGAGGCCTGTAGCTTTCGGGACAACATCGGCCGGGTCCAGGAGAAGAACGCGGTGGTGGTGGGCGTCAGCGTGGACAGCGTGAAGTCTCATCAGAAGTTCAAGGAGAAGTACGATCTGCCCTTCCCGTTGATCAGCGACCCGGATAAGGAGCTGGTGCAGTCCTACGGTGTGTGGAAAGAGAAAACCAACTACGGTCGGAAGTACATGGGAACGGAGCGCACCACCGTGGTAATCGACGAGCAGGGGCGCATCGCCAAGATATTCAACAACGTGAAGGTGGATGGCCACACCGACAAGGTACTTGAGGCCCTGTAGCAGATCTACTCAGGCCATTCGCCCTCAAAGACCTCCGCCGTGGGGCCCTCCATGATGACATCGCCGTGGCCGGGCCAGTACACGGTGATCATGCCTCCCGGGAGACTCACCTCTACGCTATCGCCTACGGTGCCCTTGAGCCTCGCCGCCACCACGGCGGCGCAGGCACCGGAGGCGCAGGCCAGGGTAATGCCGGAGCCCCTCTCCCACACCCTTGCGTCCAGGTGGTGCTGGTCGACTACGTTCACGATCTCAAAGTTTACCCGGTTGGGGAATATGGGGTGATGCTCTACCTTCGGCCCCACTGACTCCAGTGGGAAGGTGGCCACCGTGCTGCGAAGGAAGGTCACGGCATGGGGGTTCCCAATGGAAACGAAGGAAAGCTGTAACTTATAGCCGCCTATGTCCACGGGGTAATCGATGATTGCTTCCGTCTCCTCCAGAGTCCTTGTGGCGCCGCCTCTGGGATCGCCGTATGGGGCCGTGACGGCCTGGGCGGGCTGGGGTTCGGGTAGGATGACCGGGATCTCCTCGGGCGTCAGTCTGGGCGGGCCCATGACCACTCGCGCCGCCGATACCTTCCCGCCGTCAAAGATGGGTGTCACCGTAACTACTCCTGACAGGGTCTCGATGGGCAGAGGCGACTTGTCGGTGGAGACTATGCCGCGGTCCATGACGTACTTGGCGAAGCCCCGGACGCCGTTGCCGCACATCTCGCCCTCGGAGCCGTCGGCGTTGAACATACGCATTCTGGCCGCTGCTTTGTCTGAGTCCAGAACCAGGATTATGCCGTCGGAGCCCACCCCAAAGTGGCGGTCGCTCATGGCCCGGGATAACGCGGGCCAGTCTCGGGACTCCTCGTGGCCCCGGGCGTCGATGTACAGGTAATCGTTGCCAGCGCCTTGTATTTTGGTGAACTTCACGTCCTCCACCCTTTCCCTCTTCGAGGAAACGTCCTATCAGAAGCGCATAAAGCAAGTCGGAATCACGTCTAATATTAGCATAACAAGATGCCCTAGTCCCGCAGGAACTGGGAGACCAGGGCCTCCGCTTCCTGGTGCACGTCTGGGCCCGCCTGAAGCCAGCGAATTCGCGGGTCTTTGAGGCTGAACCAGGCGTACTGGCGCCGGGCAAACTTGTGGGTCCTGTACTTACTCCTCTGAAGGGCCTCATCTAAGGCAAGGCTGCCCTCAAGGTATTGCACTATTTCCTGGTAGCCTATCCCTGACATAGATGGCAGCTGAGGCCCGTATCCCATGGAAAGCAGCCGCTGTACCTCCTCTACCCACCCCTCCTGCACCATGGAATCGACCCTGGCGTCTATCCGAAGGTACAGAGCCTTTCGCTCCATAGTGAGGCCCAGGATGAGGCAATGCCTGGGGCCTCCATCGGTGCTCTTGCCACGGCTTCGGGAGAAGGGAGTTCCCAGGGTGTAATACACCTCCAGAGCTCTCACCACGCGACGTACGTTCCGGGGATCAAGAGCTCCGGCACCTTCCGGGTCTACCTGAGTAAGCTCCTGGTATAGACGCTCCACTCCATCCTCCGCGGCCCTTCGCAGCAGGCGGCTCCTAAGCTCAGGGTCCGGGCGCACCTGTGGGACCTTCCACCCCTCCAGGAGGGCCCATACGTACTGGCCGCTGCCGCCCACCAGGATGGGGAGCTTACTTTGGGACTCGATGCCTCGGATGGCGTCCTCGGCCTTGCGTAGATAAAGGGCCAGGCTGAACTCGGCGTCGGGATCGATGATGTCGATCAGATGGTGAGGGATGGCGGCCCTCTGGACCGGGGAGGGCTTGGCCGTACCTATGTCCATGAAGCGATAGAAGTGACGACTGTCGGCGTTGACGATCTCGCCCTGGAAGACTTCTGCCAGGTGGACGGCCAGGTCGCTCTTGCCGGCCGCCGTAGGGCCTACAATGGCTAGGAGAGGGGCTTTCTTAGCGGCAACAGGCAAGGTTGATTCCCTCGTAAAAACCCGTTTTGAGGAAGTTCCAGCGATTTGGCACATCTGAGCGCTACCGTATGTTGGGGTAGTATACGGAACAGAGACTGTATATTGTACCCAGACGTGGGTACGTTTGTTCTAATTCGACCTACACAGACTTTTTACGAGAGAATCAAGGTTACCTCCTTGCCTGGGCCGCCTGGGTCACGATGCCTGCAAAACTATCGGCATTGAGGCTGGCGCCTCCCACCAGCGCTCCGTTTACGTCCGGCTGTCCCATGAACTCGCTTATGTTGTCCGGCGTGACACTTCCGCCGTACAGGAGAGGTATCTCCCTGGCCAGCGCCTCGCCGTACGCGGAGGAGAGGACACGTCTAGCATGGGCCATGATTGCCTGAGCTATCTCCGCCGTCGCTGCCTGCCCGGTGCCGATGGCCCACACCGGCTCGTAGGCGATGCATAGGTTGGTTGGCGAGGTAACGCCGTTTAGGCCGGCCCGAAGCTGTGTCTCCACCACCACCTCGGCGCGGCCTGCCTCTCGCTCCTCCAGTCGCTCGCCCACGCACAGGATGGGCCTCAGGTGGGTCTTCAAGGCCGCGATTACCTTCTTGTTGATCAGGGCGTCCTCTTCGCCGAAGATGTGGCGTCTCTCGGAGTGGCCTAGGATCGCGTATTGGCAGAGGCTCCCCAGCATGGCGGGAGAGATCTCCCCGGTATAGGCTCCCTTCTCCTCGTAGTAGAGGTTCTGGGCGCCCAGCTTCAGGGATGTGCCTTCGATGGCTCGTCCCACAGCGGAGAGCCACACGAAGGGCGGACACAGCACCTTCTCCACCTCCTGAACATCGTCGACCTTTGCCTTAATGCTGGTGGCCAGCTGTACCGCCTCATCGGCCGAGGTGTTCATTTTCCAGTTTCCAGCGATTATGGTTATGGGCATGGGGTTGACCTCACTTTGTAGACCTTCAGTGTGGTACTGAGCGTATTATTCGCGGCTATGGCCCCCCACACCTTGGATGGGGTGGCCCTTCCAGGTTGTGGCGTAAGAATCAGAGACAGCTACGGCCCAAACTTGGTCAGTTTGTCGGCCTGGGCCAGGACGAGAAGCATCAGGTTGACGGCAGGAATGTGGCCCATGGAGCCCAGGGCGCAGGCTCGCTCCGAGAAGGCCTCCACGCCTTCTCCCCGGGTCCACTTTGAGCGTATCAGGAAGGGTACAGGGTGCCATGAGTGAGCGGCTAGGAGGGCGGGCGTCGCGTGGTCCCCTGCCACCACCAGGACATCGGGCTCATGCTCCAGGATGCGGGGTATAAAGGAGTCCAGGGCCTCTAGGGCTTCGACCTTGGCCTCGAGGTTGCCGTCCTCGCCCGCAGCGTCGGCGGGCTTGTAATGCAGGAACACGAAATCGTGGTCCGCGAAATTCTGGGCCAAGGTCTCCAGCTCGTCATCGAAAGCCCTACCGGTAGGGATCACCTTCATTCCCAGGAGGTTGGCCAGGCCCCGATACATGGGATAGGCGGCGATGGCGGCGGGATTGAGCCGGTAGCCCTCCCCCATAGAGGGCAGAGAGGGCAATCGAGAAAAGCCCCTTAGCAGCACCATGTTGGCGATATCCCTGTCGCCCAGGATCTCCGCGGCAGCAGCAACGAAGGCGTTTGTAGCCTGCGCCGTCTTCTCTGAGGAGGACGAAAGCGCCTTGACCGGCAGCGGTGGGACGCCGGTTCTCTGGGGGTCTGTCTCTGTTACATCCGCCTCCAGCCCCTCCTGGCGCAGCACCAGGACGAAGCGATAGTCCTGCACCGGGTACACGGAAAGTTCTACACCGGGCACCTGAATCTGGTCCAGTCGCTGGCAGAGGGGAGCGCTTTCGCTAGCAGGAATTCTCCCAGCTCTCCGGTCTACCAGCAGGCCCTGACCGTCAACAGTGCAGAAGTTGCCCCTGACGGCGACGTCACTGGACTCTAGCTGGATGCCTATGCCCAGAGCCTCCAGGACGCCGCGACCTATGAGGTATTTCACGGGATCGTAGCCGAAGAGGGCCAGATGGCCCGGCCCGCTACCTGGGGTCACACCAGGCGTTATGGGTGTGGTCAATCCGCAGACGCTCTCACGAGCCAGTGCGTCCAGGTTGGGTATATGGGCGGTTTCCAGCTCCGATTTACGGGTTTCGGGGTGAGGCAGGCCTCCCAGACCGTCCACAACCAGCATCAGGATTTTGGATGGCGTCTGGATGCATATCTCGTCTAAGTAAGGAAAGTCGATCATATTGCTCTACTCCCGCTTATCCATAAGGGCCGCCACACCCGGCAGGACCCTGCCCTCCAGAAACTCCAACGAGGCGCCGCCTCCGGTGGATACGTGAGTCATCCTGTCGGCAAGACCCAGGTGGTCTACTGCCTCGGCCGTGGACCCACCCCCCACAACAGTAGTGGCCCCCTTAAGGCGGGCCAGGGCTTCAGCGATCTTGACGGTCCCCTGGGCAAAGGCGTCCCACTCGAAGACCCCCATGGGGCCGTTCCAGACCACGGTCTTGCATTCCTCTATGGCGGAGCTAAAGGCCTCCGCGGACCTGGGCCCGATGTCCATGAGGAGCCAGTCGCTGGGAATCTGGGAGGCCTCCACCTTCTGATGGCGGGCATGGGCGTCGAAGGCGTCGGCCACCACCACATCCAGAGGCAGCATAAACCTGACCCCGCGGCTTTTCGCCCCCTCAATCATGCTATGCGCCAGCTCCAGCCTATCCTCCTCCACGAGAGACCCGCCCACTTCCAGACCTTGAGCCTTTAGGAAAGTGGCGGCCATACCTCCGCCTACGATGACGATATCTGCCTTCTGGCAGAGGTTCTCCAGGACCCCTATCTTGTCGCTGACTTTGGCCCCGCCGAGAATAGCGCAGAAGGGCCTGGTCGGATTTTGAAGAGCTGAGCCCAGCATCTCCAGCTCCCGTTCCATCAGGAAGCCCGCCACGGCTGGAAGGTGCTGGGTAACCCCCACGGTGGAGGCATGAGCCCGATGGGCCGTGCCAAAGGCGTCGTTGACATAAACCTCGGCCAGGGAGGCCAGGGCCTTGGAGAAGGAGGAGTCGTTCTTCTCCTCTTCCGGATGGAAGCGCAGGTTCTCCAGCATCAGCACATCGCCGGCCTTGAGCCTGGAGACGGCCTCTTCAGCCTCACGTCCTATGCAGTCCCGGGCGCAAAACACGGGAGAACTGATCAGCTCCGATAAGCGTTGGGCCCCAGGCGTCATCCGCAGCTCCTCCACCACCTCACCATCGGGCCTGCCCAGGTGGGAGCAGAGAATCGCCTTGGCCCCCCTCTCTCTGAGGTAGCTTATGGTGGGAAGGCAGGCGCGGATTCGGCTGTCGTCGGATATGGCGATGGAGCCCTTCTGGAAGGGCACGTTAAAGTCCACCCTCACCAGGACCTTCTTCTGGGCCACATCAATGTCTCGAACAGTCTGTTTGTTCAAAGGCTTATACCCATGCTGCTTGAATCCTTAGCCAGCCTGTCGAAAGTAGGTGAAGCTATCTCAGATATGTACCACTTGCGATAGGACGGTGCCGCTATGAGAACAGAAGCAAGACTTAGAGCCGTCACTCCGAAGCCAGATACTGGGCCATCTCTCTGAGATCGCGAGTGCTGTTCTCATCCAATCCGGACGAGTCCAGGGCCTTCAGGGCATCCTTGTGCAGCTTATCTGCCACCTCCCCACAATAGTCCCTGGCGCCCAGCTCGTCCAGTATAGCGACTACCTGCTCCAGATCCTGGGGCTCCAGCACTCGTTTGAAGTACACCTCCCCCAGCCGGCGCTTCTCCCTGACGCCCGCCTTCTCGAAGGCGTAGGCCAGGGGAAGCAACTTCTTCTTGTTCAGAACCTCGGCGTCAAGAGAGTCGTCGGCGCCATCCTGCCCCCATAAGGCAAGGACGTCTTCCTTTACCTGGCGCATCATTCCTAGGTTCGCTCCAAAGGTCCCCAGGGCCTCGTTAGTGGTGACGCTGGCGCCGGCCATCAGGGCTCCAAGCTGGCAGGCACATCCCATAAGGGCTCCGGCTTTGCCTTCGATCATCTTGAGGTAGTTGTCTACGCCCACGTTCAGTTTCTCCTGAAAGCTCAGGTCTTCGTACTGGCCCTCGCATAATTTGAGAGAAGCCTGGTCTAGGAGCTGAAGAGCCCGCACAACAACCTCAACTGGCGTGTCCAACTCTTGAAGGCGGAACAGGGAGAGGCGGGCCAGGGCATGCATACCGTCGCCGGCATTTATGGCCTGGGCCGGACCCCAGATCCACCACACGGCATCTCTTTTTAGACGTTTTGGTTTGCCTCCCTGGACATCCTCGTGGATGAGGGAGAAGCCGTGGGTCAGCTCCACCGCCACGGCGGGAGCGATGGCCTTCTCGGCACTGCCGCCCGATGCTTCACAGCCCATCAGGCAGAGTGTGGGCCGAAGACGCTGAGGAGGATGGTAAGGCGCCGGTTCCCCCAGTTCGTCAAGCCATCCCAGGTGATAGGCCATCATCTTGTATAGGGGCATAGAGCGGTCATCCAGGACGGAACGGAGCTCCCTTTCGATGAGAGGAGAGTATCTATCGAAGATCTCGGTCACGCTCATTGCGGAGCCCCTTGTAGAAGGACCTTCACGCCGCAGGCCTCCTCCAGGTCATGGCCCGAGATGACTCCCTCCCTGACGACGCGCAGCCCTTCTTCCGTCACGTCCACCACTGTGGAGGGCGTATCGCCGGGCGTGGGACCTCCATCTATGATAAGCTCAACTGCACTTCCAAGCTGCTCCCGGACCTGGGAGGCGATGGTGGCGCCGGGAGAGCCGCTGAGGTTGGCGCTGGTGCCGGTTATCGGTCGTCCCAATCCCTTTGCTAGGGCTCGAGGCACCGGATGGTCAGGGACCCGCACCGCGACCTTGGGGCTGCCCGCGGTAACTATGTCAGGGATATGGCGAGCCTTGTACAATAGGAGGGTAAGGGGGCCTGGGAGGAACCGCTTGGCCAGGAGCCACGCTTCATCTGGTATATCAATGGCCACTGATGAGATGTCTTCCACATCCGCCAGCAGCAGCGGCAGCGCCATGTCCCTGGGCCTGGCTTTGATGGAGAAGAGGCGCTCCACAGCCCTTGTGTTGAGGGCATCTGCTCCCAGCCCATATAGTGTATCGGTAGGGAAGGCGACAACGCCCCCCCTTCTTAATACCGCTATCGCCTCCTGGAACTGCTGCTCCATAATTCCCGACTATTGCCCTAGTCCCGCATTGACCGAAGTATAGCATAGTTGTTAATCTGCCTTCGTAGGAAGCCAATGGCAAATAAGTCTAGGGTCGCCAGCAGCCGCCGAGTCGCCACCAGCGATGACTTGGAGGTCTCTGCCTACCTGGAGATCGCCAAGGAGAAGGGTGGCCATGAGCCTTTAACCCACGAAGCGCCTCACGGTGAAGTGGAGGCGGTGGTGGTGATCGACTTCGGTTCTCAGTACAGCCGGCTCATAGCTCGCAGGGTGAGAGAGGCCCAGGTCTACTGCGAGATCGTCCCCTTCGATGCCTCCTGGCAGGAGGTAGCCCATCTTAACCCCAAGGGCGTCATACTTTCGGGAGGCCCGGCCAGCGTCTACGAGCCAGAGGCGCCTCTGGCCCCGGGCTGGGTGTACGACAGCCACCTTCCCGTCCTGGGCATATGCTACGGCATGCAGGTGATGACCTACCAGTTGGGTGGCAAAGTTGTCTCCGGCGCTAAGCGGGAGTATGGCCACGCCGTTATCCACCAGAACAGCCCGGAGATAGCCCTCTTCCAGGGCCTATCTCCCTCCATACCAGTCTGGATGAGCCACGGAGACCAGATCGCCGAGGCGCCACCTGGCTTTAAGGCTTTCGCCTCCTCCGAGAACTCGCCCATCGCAGCCATGGGCAACGACGCGGGCCTGGTGGGGATCCAGTTCCACCCTGAGGTGGCCCATACTCCCCAGGGCAAGACCATGCTGGAGAACTTCCTTTACCGCATTTGCGGTTGCCACGGGCTCTGGACGCCGGAGAACTTCATCACCCGGAGCGTAGCCCAGATTAGAGAGATGGTGGGCTCTGGACGGGTTATATGTGCTCTGTCGGGTGGAGTGGATTCGGCGGTGGCCGCCACGCTTATCCACCAGGCGGTAGGGGACCAGCTAAACTGCATCTTCGTCAACAACGGCCTGCTTCGCCGAGAGGAGGCTGAACGAGTCCTGGAAACGTTCAAGCGGAACCTCAACCTGAATCTGGCCTACATGGACGCCACGGAGCGCTTTCTTGGCCGCCTGAAAGGGGTGGTGGACCCTGAGGAGAAGCGCATGGCGGTGGGTGACGAGTTCATACGCGTCTTCGAAGAGGAGGCCTCCAGGTTGGGTAAGGTGGACTTCCTGGCTCAGGGGACCCTCTACCCCGACGTCATTGAGAGCAAGACCAGCGAGACCGGGACCTCGGCCAAGATCAAGACCCACCATAACGTGGGTGGCCTACCCAAGCATATGAAACTGACCCTCATCGAGCCTCTGCGCTACCTGTTCAAGGACGAGGTACGGGAGATTGGGCTGGCCCTGGGTCTGCCCGAGGAGAGCGTGTACCGTCAGCCCTTCCCAGGCCCCGGCCTGGCCATCCGCATCATGGGCGAGGTGACCGTAGAGAAGCTGGAGGTGCTGCGTAGCGCCGACTGGGTGGTCATGGACGAGATCAAGGCAGCCAACCTTTACCGGGACCTCTGGCAGAGCTTCGCCGTCCTCACGGACACTCGCGCGGTGGGCGTCATGGGAGACTACCGCACCTACGGTTACGTCATCGCCGTGCGGGCCGTCACCAGCGAGGACGCCATGACCGCCGACTGGGCTCGCCTACCATACGACGTGCTGGCACGCATCTCCAATCGCATCGTCAACGAGGTGCCCTACGTCAACCGGGTGGTCTTCGACATCACCAGCAAGCCACCGGGCACCATCGAGTGGGAATAGAGTAGACTACGCTTCGTCGACTTTATCCCAAGGGATGGAACCAGAGCAGCAATCATGCCAGTAGACCCTGAAATAAAAAACGAGCTCGACACCAAGCTGCTGCCCTGGGAAGGCGTTACCAACAGGAGCATGTTTGGCGGGGTGTGCTACATGGTGCAGGGAAAGATGTTCGCCGTTCACACGGAAGGCGTAGTCGCTATGAAGCTGCCCGAAGAGTTGCGGCGTACCGCCCTGGGCCTTGCCGGAGTCTCCCCCTTCTATGGACCAGGTGGGCCCGCCCCCTTCGGCGAGTGGATACAGTTTGTGGTAGTCATCCCCGACAACGTGACCGGAGCCCTTCCCTGGATTCAGGAGGCCCACAAGTATGTGGCCTCCCTGCCAGCTCCTAGGAGGCGTAAACGCTAGAGAACCTCAGATCTGTTACAGAGTCCAATTCGTTAAAGTAGTGCGGCAAAAGTAAGGGCGCCCGGGCCGGGAGTGGCAGGGCGCCCTTACTTTTAGGTGAGTCACTGGAGGTTGAATTATGGAGTGCTTTAGCACATAATTAGGCGATAGCCATTCTGAATCAAACTCGGTTCCGAATAGCGTTGCGCTATACGCAACAAATAGCCGAAAGGAGAAGCGAAATGTCTATGTCGAACCAAGACTGGTGGCCAAATCAGTTGAACCTGAAGGTTCTCCATCAGAACTCTCCCCTGTCAGATCCTATGGGCAAGGATTTCAAGTACGCTGAGGAGTTCAAGACGCTTGACCTGGATGCCCTGAAGAAGGACATCGATGAGTTGATGACGACGTCGCAAGACTGGTGGCCGGCCGACTATGGCCACTATGGGCCGCTCTTCATTCGAATGGCGTGGCACAGCGCAGGCACGTACCGCATCAGCGACGGCCGCGGCGGTGCAGGCTCCGGCTACCAACGCTTTGCGCCCCTCAACAGCTGGCCTGATAACGTGAGCCTCGACAAGGCGCGCCGGTTGCTCTGGCCGATCAAGCAGAAGTACGGCCGGAAAATCTCGTGGGCCGACCTGATGATCTTCGCCGGCAACCGTGCCCTGGAGTCGATGGGATTCAAGACCTTCGGTTTCGGCGGCGGGCGCGAGGACGTGTGGGAGGCCGACGAGACGTACTGGGGGCCTGAGGGCACGTGGCTTGCAGACGAGCGCCACAGCGGCGACGGGGAACTCCAGGGACCCGTCGGCGCCGACCATATGGGCCTGATTTACGTGAATCCGGAGGGGCCGAACGGTAACCCGGACCCGATCGCTGCAGCAAAGTATATTCGCGAAACGTTCCGCCGCATGGCGATGAATGACGAGGAGACGGTTGCGCTCATTGCCGGCGGACATACGTTCGGCAAGGCTCATGGTGCTGCCCCTCCGCCGCAGTACGTCGGTCCCGAACCAGAGGGTGCCAGTCTGGAGCAGCAAGGCCTCGGCTGGAAGAGCAGCTATGGCAGCGGCAAAGGCGGCGATACGATCAGCAGCGGCTTGGAGGGTGCATGGACCACCAACCCGGTGAAGTGGGACAGCAACTACTTCGAGAACTTGCACGGCTACGAGTGGGAGCTGACGAAGAGTCCTGCCGGTGCGTCGCAGTACACTCCCAAGGATGCATCTGCAGTGGCCACCGTGCCGGATGCGCACGATCCGTCCAAGAAGCACGCCCCCATGATGTTCACGACGGACCTCTCACTGAGGGTGGACCCGATCTATGCGCCGATCGCGAAGCGTTTCCACGAGAACCCGGAGGAGTTTGCAGACGCCTTCGCCAGGGCGTGGTACAAGCTGATCCACCGCGACATGGGGCCCCGCAGTCGGTATCTCGGCCCGTTGGTTCCTGCGGAGCCGCTGTTGTGGCAAGACCCCGTCCCCGACGTCAATCATGAGTTGATCGGGGCGCAGGATATCGCCGCCCTCAAGGCTAAGGTCCTCGCATCGGGATTGTCCGTTTCCCAACTGGTCTCGACCGCCTGGGCGGCGGCGGCATCGTTCCGTGGCACCGACAAACGCGGTGGGGCGAACGGGGCGCGCATCCGCCTCGCGCCGCAGAAAGATTGGGAAGTGAACAACCCGGCCGAGCTGGGGAAGGTGCTGCAGACGCTGGAGCAGATCCAAACGGAGTTCAACAGCTCGCAGACCGGTGGGAAGAGAGTCTCGCTCGCTGACCTGATCGTCCTGGGCGGTTGCGCAGGCGTCGAGCAGGCTGCGAAGAACGCCGGGCACAACGTGCAGGTCCCCTTCACGCCGGGGCGCACGGATGCATCGCAGGAGTGGACCGACGTGGAGTCGTTTGCTGTGCTCGAACCCACCGTGGACGGGTTCCGCAACTACTTCCGGGGTGAATACGGAAAATCGGCAGAGGAGCTGTTGGTGGAGCGGGCCCAGATGACCACGCTGACCGCTCCCGAGATGACGGTGCTCGTCGGCGGCATGCGCGTCCTGAATGCGAACGTCGGGCAGTCTCAACTCGGTGTCTTCACCAAGCGACCTGAGACCTTGACCAATGATTTCTTTGTGAACCTGCTCGACATGAACACCGAGTGGCAAGCGTCCTCCACATCCGAGGACGTGTTCGAGGGACGCGATCGCAGGACCGGTGATCTCAAGTGGACCGGCACCAGGGTAGACCTGGTCTTCGGTTCGAACTCCCAGCTTCGAACGATCGCGGAAGTCTACGCATGTGACGACTCGCAGCAGGCGTTCGTGCGTGACTTCGTGGCTGCGTGGGACAAGGTGATGAATCTCGATCGCTTCGACCTTGCCTGATCTCAGCGAGGTGCTCGTAACGGTCGTCTCCTGTGCATCCGTCAAGTTGAGGTAGTTGCAGACTGCAAAGGCATCAGTCCCCAGATACCGCTCTGGAACGCGGCAAAAGTAGAGGCGCCCTACCATTCTTGGATGGGCGCCTCTACTTTTAGGTGAGTCATTGGAGGTTGGATTAAGGAGTGCTTTAGCTATCGGCTGTCCTAGTCAGATTCTCCCGCCCATCTCTTGAAGATGACTTGGTAGACTACTGCCGCCAGCAGGCCTCCAGTTATGGGGCCCGCCCAGTAAACCCAGTGGGCTCCCCACTCACCTTTTGCCAAGGCGGGGCCAATGGCGCGGGCCGGATTCATGGACGCTCCTGTCAGAGTGTACCCCACGTAATTATCCAGCATGATAACCAGCCCAACAGCGAAGGGCGCTATGGGCAGCCCAGGGCCTCTCGGGTCAATGAACACGGCGAAGAACACGATGACCAGGAAGAAGGTAAGAATTACCTCTACCAGGTACCCCATGGCCTCATTGTCCACTGCCCCCAGGGCATGGGCGCCCAGCGTTCCCTCCTGTGCGTCTGGGATCACTGCCATTAGGAGAAGGGCTCCGGAGATTGCGCCGGCTACCTGCATGAAGATATACATGCCGCCTTTGGTGATGCTGATCTTCCCGGTAACGGCGGCGGCGATAGTAACGGCGGGGTTTATGTGGCCACCCGAGAATCGGGAAATTGCTGCCACTAGCACGGCTATTGCAAAGCCATGAGCCACGGCGATGGCCGTAAGACGGGCAGCAGTCATATCTCCACCCGCAATAATTCCGGTGGTCACCACCGAGCCGGCCCCAATGAATACGAATAGGAACGTGGCCATATACTCGGCGAGGGCGGCACGCTGTGAGTCCCGTGATGTCAGGTCACTAGTACCTAGGCTTACATTCAAATTTTACCCCCTTCAGAAAAAAAGATTATAAGAACGACTCCTCCAACCTCCAATGGAAGACTTTAAAATTAGGCTCCCCGTTAGCTCCATAAGTCGCTATGGCTTAGTTATGTATTATATACCAAGACGATACCTTTGGTCACCTTTACTGTGTCACCAAAGGGGACATCGACTAGGCAATCCGTAATAATAGCAGGGCATCCTTCGCCCTCTTCTGAACATGGCCTAGCAGCGCTGATGTGAAAATAGTAACGGGCTGTGATGGCAATGAGCGTACTCTCATCCAATGTAGGACACGGGTAACTGGCCATTGCCTTACACTCCATTGCCTTGAACTTTCCAGAGTGATAAAAGATCATTGGGGGTGGTTTCAACCCCTTAGTCTTCGTGGAGGTTGTCCGGTAGATGAACGTTCTCGTGATAGGCTCCGGCGCCCGAGAGCACGCCATAGCCTGGAAGCTGCGGCAGAGCCCTAAAGTTGAAGAGCTGTTCGTAGCCCCGGGCAACGCTGGTACGTTGGACATTGCCTGTAACCTGGATGTGCCTGTAGGAGACATTGAGGGACTGGCCTCAGTGACTAAGGTAAACCGTATAGACCTGACGGTAGTGGGTCCCGATAACCCCCTTGCGGATGGCATCGTAGACTACTTTCAGGAGAGAGGCCTTCCCATATTCGGGCCCACAAGGGCCGCGGCCAAAATCGAGTGGAGTAAGACCTACGCGAAAGAGCTGATGCACAGGCACGGCATCCCAACAGGTAGGGCTGAGGCCTTCTCCTCCTACCAGGAAGCAAAGGAATACGTAGAGAGGCACCCCTCACCGGTAGTGATCAAGGCGGATGGTTTGGCGCTGGGCAAAGGCGTAACCGTGGCCCTGACAACGGACGAGGCCCTGGCGGCGCTGTATACCTGCATGGAGGACAAGGCCTTCGGGGCCGCGGGAAGGCAGGTGCTGGTGGAAGAGTACCTGGAGGGCCAGGAGGTCAGCGTCTTCTGCTTCACCGATGGCGAGACTATCTCTCCCCTCGTTGCCGCCTGCGATTATAAGCGCGCCTACGACGGCGATAAGGGCCCCAACACCGGTGGTATGGGCAGCTACAGTCCGCCTGACTTCTGGGACGAAGCTCTGGAGAGGCGTATCTACAGGGACATCATGCAGGCGACGGTAGGCGCCATGGCCAATGAGGGAGTTGCCTATAAGGGGGTCCTGTACGGAGGCCTCATCATCACCGAAGAGGGGCCCCATGTCCTGGAGTTCAACGCCCGCCTGGGAGACCCGGAGGCCCAGGTGATTTTGCCCAGGTTGAAGACGGACCTGGCGGAGGTTATGCTATCGGTGGTCCACGGAGGGCGTCTGGACCTGGAGTGGAGCAAGGATGTCTGCGTTGGGGTGGTGATGGCCTCGGGTGGATACCCAGGCGAGTACGATACGGGACTCCCCGTGGAGGGGCTGGAGCGAGTGGACCAGGATATAGCCGTCTTCCACGCCGGAACTAAACTGTCGGGGGATGCCTCCAGCAGGAGGGTGTTAACCAGCGGAGGCAGGGTGCTAACGGTGGTGGCCCAAGCCGAGACCATGGCTGAGGCCCGACGTAAGGCCTATAGAAACGTTGAGGCGATAAACTTCGAGGGGCGCCAGTACAGAAAAGATATCGCGGCCCACACCAAGTAGGCAGCTCTTCAGCGGCGAAACGACGGGTCTATAATAGACTGAGGAGGAATCGCTAGAAATGGCCCTGGTTGGCGTAGTGATGGGAAGCAAGTCCGACGAGCCTCTGATCCAGGATACCCTGAAGACCCTGGAGCAGTTGGGCGTTGAGTATGAGGTCTCGGTTATCTCCGCTCATCGCACGCCGGAGAAGGTCATGGAGTACGCCAAAGGCGCCCGGGGCCAAGGGCTTGAGGTAATCATTGCCGCCGCCGGTGGGGCCGCCGCCCTGCCCGGTGTGATAGCGTCGTGGACAACGATTCCAGTGATTGGGGTGCCCCTGGCCACCAGCGACCTGAAGGGCATAGACGCCCTCTACTCCATCGTTCAGATGCCGCCGGGAATACCCGTGGCCTGCGTATCCGTGGGCTCTTGGGGGGCGCGAAACGCCGCATATCTGGCGGCCCAGATCCTGGGACTCAAGCATGATGAGATACGCCTGGCCTATGAGAAGCATCGCGAGGGGCTGAGAAGCCCAAGCTAAGGTAGGTATGCAGGAGTGATAGACCGCTACTCCAGGCCCGAGATGAAGCGGGTCTGGTCTGAAGAGAGCAAGTTCGACAAGTGGCTCCAGGTGGAGTTGGCCGCCTGTGAGGCCTGGTGCGGCCAGGGCGTGATTCCCTTAGAGGACATGAAAAAGCTGCGGGCCGCTCGCTACAACCCTAAACGCTTGGCAGAGATCCTGGAGCGGACCCGCCATGATATGACCGCCTTCCTCGGCTCCATCACTGAGGGGCTGGGGGAGGAGGGGCGCTGGCTTCATCTGGGACTGACCTCCAGCGATGTCATGGACACGGCCCTGGCCCTTCAGATGGTGGAGGCGTCGGACCTTCTTGCCCAGGGCGTATCGGAGCTCGCGGCAGTCCTTAGCGCTCAGGCTATCAAGTACAAGCAAACGCCTATGATGGGTCGCACCCACGGAGTGCACGCGGAGCCCATTACCTTTGGCCTGAAGCTGGCCCTCTGGTGGGACGAAATGCGTCGCAACCAGCATCGCTTGGAGGAGGCCAGGAAGACGGTGGCGGTTGGGAAGATATCCGGGGTCGTTGGGACCCACGCCACAGTGCCACCCTCGGTGGAGGATGAGGTATGCAGACGGCTGGGTCTGGAGGCTGCCCCGGTGTCCAGCCAGATCATCCAGCGGGACCGGCACGCCGAATTCGTGACTACATTGGCCCTCATCGCAGCCTCCCTGGAGAAGTTCGCCACGGAGATCCGGGGCCTCCAACGGACGGAACTGCGTGAAGTGGAGGAACCCTTCGGCGAAGGTCAGACCGGCTCCTCTGCCATGCCCCACAAACGCAACCCTGAGTTGACGGAGCGGGTGTGCGGGTTGGCCAGGCTCATCCGGGGCCACGCTGTAACGGCCCTGGAGAACGTGGCCCTATGGGGAGAGCGCGACATAAGTCACTCCTCGGCGGAACGGCTGATCATCCCGGACTCATGCCTGGCTCTGGACTACATCCTTGACCTGTTCATTGGGGTCATGCGAAACCTGCGGGTGTACCCAAAGAGGATGGCGGAGAACATGGAGCTTACCCGTGGCCTCCTCTTTTCCCAGCGGGTCCTCCTGGCCCTGGTGGAGAAGGGCGTCGCCCGCGAAAAAGCATACGAGACGGTGCAGCGAAACGCCGCGCGGACCTGGGACGAAGGAGAGGACTTCCGAGTCCTACTGAAGGAAGACCTCGAGGTCACCAGCGTCCTCTCCACCGAGGAGCTTGAAGCCCTCTTCGACTATGGCTACTACCTCCGCTTCATTGACGAGACCTTTGAGCGCGTGGGGCTGGTGTAGGCACGATAGCGACAGCCATTGGGGCAAGAGCGTATCGGAGGGTCTAAACCTAGGCGGGGGTTACAGAAGGGACGCAATGACAACAATACAAGAGACATCCCTCCCTAACCTCTTCAGCCGTGGCAAGGTAAGGGATACCTACGACCTTGGGGATGGCCGCCTGCTTATGGTGGCCACGGACCGCATATCGGCTTTCGATGTGGTGCTTCCCACACCTATCCCAGAGAAGGGCGTTGTACTTTGCCTGATGTCCGCCTTCTGGTTCCAGAAGGCGGACCATCTGGTCACCAATCACCTGGTGGCCCTGGCCCAGGATGCGGAAGCTACCGATAGCTCACTTCTCCCTCTGCCTCCGGAGATAGCTCGCAGGGCTATGGTCGTGAAGCGAGCGCAGCGCCTGGACGTCGAATGCGTCGTCAGGGGGTATATAACCGGCTCCGCCTGGGCGGAGTACTCCAAACATGGGACTGTTTCAGGTCAAGCGATGCCCTCTGGGTTGAAAGACGGAGACAGGCTGTCTGAGGTGCTGTTCACGCCCACCACCAAGGCGGATGTGGGCCACGACGAGAATATGAGTATGAAGCAGGTGGAAGACCTGGTGGGAGTCGATGTGGCCCAAAGGCTTAAGGAGAAGAGCCTGGAGGTGTACGACTGGGCCCACGACTACGCCCTGGACAAGGGCATAATCATTGCAGACACCAAGATGGAGTTCGGACTGCTGGACGGAGAGGTCATTCTCATCGATGAGCTGCTGACCCCCGACTCCAGTCGATTCTGGGACAGGAAGCTTTACGCTCCGGGCCGGTCCCAGGCCAGCTTCGACAAGCAGTACGTGCGAGACTGGCTCACGGAGGCGGGCTGGAACCGGGAGCCACCGGCCCCAGAGCTTCCGCCAGATGTCGTTCTAAAGACCAGAGAACGGTACCTGGAAGCCTTACACAGGCTGACGGAGGCCTCATTGTAGCTGACTCTGTTAGGGTGACCACAATTGGATATGGGAAATCTCGGCTAGTATACTGCTGCCATCACATTCCGGCTCTACTAAGCCGAAATAAGAAATCTCGGTCATGGAGGTCATGAGATGGGCTTCACTCAAGCGATCTCCTCATGCTTCCAAAAATACGTAGATTTTAGTGGCAGGGCTCTTCGCTCAGAGTACTGGTATTGGTCACTGTTTACATTTCTGGGCTACGTAATAGCTTTTATCATCGGTGCGGCTACTACGGGCTATTTTCTTTACCCCATATTCGTGCTTGGGACCTTTTTGCCGTCGTTGGCGGTGTCCGTCAGGCGCCTCCATGACATAGACAGGTCCGGCTGGTGGCTACTGATCGGCATTGTTCCGATCATCGGGGAGATAGTCCTCTTCATCTGGTTCGTCAAGGAAGGCACCGCAGGCGAAAACAGCTTCGACTTGGCCAGATCATCCAGAAGTGAAAGAGGCTCGACCAGGGAGGAGCAGCGCAGACTGCAGCGTGCCCAGAGGCGCGCTCAAAGGCTGAAGCGTATCTGGGCCATTGGTGGAGCCGCGGCCCTGGTCCTTGGAGCCATAATTGCGGTCGTCATTCTCACTCGTGGCCCCACGGCGGGAGAACGAGTTCGCCTGCAGGGAAGGCAGCACATAGCAGTGGGCGCCAGTCACACTCCCTATAGCTCGGTCCCCGCGACATCCGGGCCGCATTACACCAGTACTGCTCCCCGGAGGGTGTACAGCGAGCCCCTGGCAGACGAGAGGCTGGTGCACAACCTGGAGCATGGCGGAATCGGCATTCACTACAGCTGCCCAGAGGGGTGCGAAGACCTGGTGAAACGGCTTGTCTCTGTAGGTGACAGGTTCGATAACATCATCCTGTCTCCCTACTTCAACATGGATACTCGCATCGCTCTGACTGTCTGGGGCTTCCTGGACAAATTCGAAGATTTCGACGAGGCCCGCATCGTTGACTTCATAGAGGACCACATAGACAAGGGTCCTGAGCGGGTCTCGTAGCGAATCGCTGCATGAGCATGTTCCTTGCCAGGGTTTTCGTCAGCCTTAAGCCCACCGTTAACGACCCCGAGGGGCAGACCATAATGTGGGGCCTTCACTCTCTCGGCTTCAGCACCGTGGGCAGCGTTCGAGCTGGAAAGTACATGGAGATGCGGCTGGATGCGGAGAGCCGCCAAAAGGCAGGGGAGATGGTGGAGGAGATGTGCCGCAGACTTCTGGCTAACCCCGTCATCGAGGATTTCCGCTTCGACATTGAGGAGGCTAGCTAAGCCTAGTGGTCTGTCCGCTAAATAGCGACGCATTCTTTCCCACCCACCCGCCCAGAGGGTTTCCTCTGGGGGGCACCTCCAGAGCCCCCGCCAAGGGGCTCTGCCCCTTGGAACCCCGGGGAGAGTGAGGGGCGGAGCCCCTCACAGACATTTCACGGGTGGGTGGGCGGGAAGTGTCTGTATTTACGAGACAGTGCGCTAGCCGATGGTGCCTTTCGTGCTGGGGATATCGCTGGGGGCGCGCTCGTCTATGCGAATCGCCTGTCGTAGGGCCCGGGCCAGGGCCTTGAAAAGGGCCTCGGCCTTATGATGATTGTTGATGCCGGCCAGCACCTTGGCGTGCATATTCATTCGGGCCTCTCGCGCCAGGGTCTCCAGGCAGTGCCGCACCAGGTCCGCAGGTAGGTCCCCGAGATCTATATCAGATAGGGAGGCTTCAACCACCGGATAACCTCGCCCGCTCAAGTCCACCACCACCAGGACCAGGGCCTCATCCAGGGGCACGTAGGAGTGGGCCATCCGCACTATGCCGCGACGCTCTCCCAGTGCTTTGTGTATCGCTTCTCCCAGCACAATAGACACATCCTCCACGGTGTGGTGCCACCCCGTCGATACGTCTCCTTTAGCTGTGATTGTCAGGTCTATCAACCCGTGGCGGGATAGCTGGGCCAGCAGGTGGTCCAGCATGCCGTTGCCGGTGTCTATCTGGTACTGGCCCGTCCCGTCCAGATTCAGACGTACCGAGACCTCGGTTTCTGTGGTTTTTCGTTCCAAGGTGGCTATTCGCGGTTCCAAGTATCGCTCCTTACCACGGGCTACAGCACCTCTCCCAGGGCTTCCAAAAGGACGTCGTTTTCCTGGGGTGTGCCCACCGATATGCGCTGAAAATCTACAAGTCTTGCGTCTTTGAAGTGACGCACGAAGATGCCTTTTCTCGCCAGCCTCTCATAGACCTGCTGGGCCGTGCCTTCAGGAAACTGGCACAGGATGAAGTTGCCGTGGGAGGGCCAGGGCACCACCGACTCCATCTCTGTCAGTCGACGGAAGAGGCGTTCCTTCTCGTCGATAATCAGGTGGACATTGTGCAGCAGGTACTCTGTGTCCTCCAGGGACGCCAGGAGGGCCGCCTCCGCGGCTACGTTGATGTTGTAGGGAGGCTTAATGTCCATGAGGTGGTTGACCAGCTTAGGGCTCATAATGCCATAGCCTATACGGAGGCCGGCCAGTCCGGCCCACTTGCTGAGGCTACGGAGGACCACCAGGTTATCGTGGCGAGGCACCAGGTGGGCCACGGTATGGTTGGCGAACTCGTGGTAAGTCTCGTCCACGACCACCAGGATGCCCAGGTTCAGGAGGGACTTGATCCCCTTCTCGGAGGTAACGTCCCCGGTGGGGTTGTTGGGCGAGGCCACGAAAACCACCTTGGTCTTGGAGTCAACGGCCTTCACCACCTCCTCAGGGTCTACCTCGAACCGCTCATCCCTGGGGACGGATCGCACGTGGCCTCCACACACCCTGGCGCAGAAGGCGTACATGCCGAAGGTGGGCTCGCAATCAAGGACTACTTCGCCCGGTTCCAGCGTTAGCCTGAGCAGAAGGTCGATGAGCTCATCGGCGCCGTTGCCCGCCAGGAGATACGCTGGGTCCGCGCCTGTATAGCTGGAGAGGGCGGTCCTGATCTGTCGCTGCTGAGGGTCAGGGTAGATATGAAGGGAGTCCAAGTTGGCCAGCGCCTCCCTGACCCTGGGTGAGGGGCCATAGGGGTTCTCGTTGGCATTCAGCCTGATAACCTTCTCCAGCGGCACATCTCCCTGCTGTGCCAGCACTTCTGAGGAGTCCGCGGGCTCGTAGGTCTCTATGGATGCCAGGTGTGACCTGATTAGCTGGGATGCATCCATCATTCACCTGCACCACTGGATGGTTTACGCCTTCTCTCGGCTGCCCGGGCGTGCCCTGTAAGGCCCTCGGCCCTGGCTATGGAGGAGGCGATCCACTCCAGGTCATCGAAAGAGCTACTGGGGAGGGCCACAATAGCGCTTCTTTTGATGAAGGTGTGCACCCCCACGGGTGAGTTGAAGCGGGCGGTCCCACCGGTAGGCATGACATGGCTGGGCCCTGCTGCGTAATCGCCCATTACCTCGGGCGATTGCTCTCCCAAGAAGAGACCTCCGGCGTGCTTCACGGCCTCGGCCAAGGCCCAGGGGTCCTGGGTGGCGATGCATAAATGCTCAGGAGCAAAATAGTTTGCCACTTCCACGGCTTCTGTCAGGGCACCAACAATTACGATGCACCCCTGCTGGCTAAGGGATGCGGAGGCGATTTCGCCTCGTTCCAGGCTGGCCACCTGCGCCTTGATCTCCTTCTGCGTGTCCCTGGCAATCTCCTCGGACGTCGTTATCAGGATGGGGGAGGCCAGCCAGTCGTGCTCCGCCTGGGCCAGGAGGTCTGCCGCGCACAGGGCGGCGTTGGCGGAGTCGTCGGCTATAATCACCGTCTCCGTGGGCCCGTAGAGGCCGTCGATGCCCACTTCACCGTACACCATCTTTTTGGCAAGGGTCACAAAAGCGTTTCCAGGCCCACAGATGATGTCCACTTGCGGAATGGCGGCGGTGCCATAGGCCATGGCCCCGATGGCCTGGGCGCCTCCCACTCTGAACACCCTGTCCGCGCCAGAGATGTCCGCGGCAACCAGCACGGCGGGATTTATCTCCCCATCCTTCGCTGGCGGCGTGGCCAAAATGACCTCTCCAACCCCCGCCACTCTGGCGGGAGTAACGGTCATCAGGACCGTTGAAGGGTAGGAGGCCGTCCCTCCGGGGACGTATACTCCAACCCGCTCCATGGGGATGACCCGCTCGCCGTAGCCCTGCTCATGGTTCATCCAGCTTTTGGGCATACTGGCGCGGTGGAAAGCTTCGATCCTCTGATGGGCAGCTTTGAGGGCCTTTCCAAGCTCCTCGGGGATATTCTCCCAGGCCGAGACGACCTCGCTCCTGGGCACCTCCAGCCCGTCAAGTGCAATGCCGTCTATGCGCTGCGTGTAATCCTTGACGGCTTCATCCCCTCGCGCACGTACCTCCTGGAGAATCCGCTGCGCAACTTGCGAGGGAGCCAGGGCCTCACCAAATACCTCCCGAATTCTGGCCTGCACTTGAGGGGAAGCCTTGTCCAAGTCCGCCATCCTTCGGCTGGACAGGGCTTCCTTGGCGTTGGCCACGCCTCGAATGACCTTCATTGCAGATAGCCGCCTATAACGCGTATCGACTCCTGGATAGCCTGCTCCTTAAATGCCTGGACTTTCTCGTAGGGTACCTTCTTGTAGATGCCTTCCAGCCCTTCGGACACAGACTCCAAAAACCGCTCCGCCTTATCCTGGGCGTAGTCAAGGTTTTCCGGGTCCTGGCGCCGCTGGGATAGAAAACGCAGCCTCTCCCAGGTAAAGCCGCGGCGGACGGCCGACTCCACCCACTCTCGCCACTGCACCAGGGTCTCCGGCGGGATGAAATCCACCTCTACCCCCTGCTCAGATCCAGCCAGAAGGGGCATCACCTCCTCCTGCGGATTGACGCCGTCTAGGGAGGCCCGGTCCAGGTCTAGCTGAAGGGCCCGGTCCATAACCTTGCCGGTGGCCATATCCTCGAACACCTCTGGATTGCTGAAGAAGGGACGGTATAGGTTCATTATCCAGGACTGGTCCATGACCAGGTGGCAGATATAGCCGGCGATGAAGCTCCGCGTAGGCTTCGACTGTCGAGGGGCGTTGGCCAGTTCAGGGTATGCCTGAAAGAGTCCCTGGACGCCCTCGTCCAGGGTTCCCGCTTCCAGGTCCATGAAGTGATATTCGTCTCGAGTGCCGCGAGTTATAATCCGGATGTCCGGGGCCGTGGAACCCAGCAGGACAGTCCCCATGTGGGCCTCTAATAGAGGGTGCTTAATGCGGGCGGCAACCTCTCTGGCAAGACCTATGTGAGCGCTGTAGTTGGGCAAGGAGGCTCCTTTCCGGCCGCTTTGAGCAGGTTCAAGTAGGCCAGGCATTCGCCTTCAAAGACGTAGCTGGGCTTGAGCACAGAAATGCCACTCCCACCCATGCGCCGTAGATGCTCAATTCCCTCCAAGAGCCGTTCCTGGGGCACTACGATGGTAACTGCATACCAGTTTTGGCCCTCGTCAGAGGTGTAAACCGTAGAGATGGTTGGCCCCAAGAGGCCCGACGCACTGGGTTGCTGCGTGACGTAGGCTCCCACGTCCTCCACGGATTCGCCACGTATGTTGGCCGTGACACTGTAGAATCCCATGGCTCTAAGATGTCCTTCCACCAACTCCAGAAGGCGCTTGGCCTCCAGAAGCTTTTCGGCGCTGTGCGATACCTCGGTTACATTACCTATCAGGCAGGCCTGGGAGGCCAGCACTACTCCGTCTTCCAGGCTTTTCAGGTGGTTCTCCCGAAGGGTGGTGCCGCTGGAGGAGATGTCTCCTATGATATCGGCGTAGCCCATGATGGGCGCCGCCTCCAGGGTGCCGCTTCCTTGTACTGTCGAGAAATAGTTTAAACCCTTCTGGTAGAGATACCGCTGCACCAGTCGAGGGTACTTGGTGGCGATTCGCAGCTCTCGGCCCCGCTCCCTGAACTCCACCGACAGGTCTGCCAGGTCCTCCATAGATGTGACATCTACCCATCCGTCGGGAACAGCAACGACCAGTTCGCACTGGCCAAAGCCCAGGTCCTTCATGAGCACCACCGTATCTTCAGACTCCCGGCGGTTCTCCAGGAATCGGTCCAGTCCCACCACTCCTATGTCCGCGCTGCCCTCCTCCACTTTGGCGGTAATGTCAGCCGTCCTCTGAAATAGGACGGCGACTCCTGGCAAAGACGGGATATCGGCGGTATAACGGCGTAGGCTGGCCCGTTCAACCGGCATCCCGCAGTTGCGAAGGAAGGTCAGGGCTCCCTCGTACAGTTCTCCATCGCTGGGTATCGCCAAACGTAGCATCTCAGACCTTTGCCTCTACCGTATATTCTATGGCCTGTCCCTTCTCATCCACCATCGACACCGTCGCCACGCCGCACTCTCGGGCGTACTTCAGGTGCTCCTCCAGGGGCAGCGTCGATACCTCCAGGTAGACCACACGGTTCTTCGATCGTAACTTCCGTGCCAGTGTAACAGCCTGCTGGTATGCGCCGTTCCCATTCGCTATCACCAGTGCCCCGTTGCTCAATACTGGCTGGTTAGCCGCCCGAGTATCGGTAGCGTCTAACACCTGATGGACCCTGTCCAGGTCGTAGGCGTATCCCAGGGCGGGCACATCTTTCGAGCCCCCCAGGGCTTTTATCAGACCGTCGTACCTCCCTCCGCCGCCTAGAGAATGGTCTAGAGGAAGAGCAGGATGGATGATCTCAAAGACCATACCGGTGTAATAGGCGATTCCACGCGCCAGGCCAAAGTCTACTTCAAACTGGGCCATGTCCACATCATGGAGCTTGAGCAGGTTAAGGATGTTCTCAAGCTCATCGAAGAGCTTATCGTTGAGGCCCTGACCCTTGGCCTCCTGTCGGGCTCCGGCGATGGCTTCTTCTGGAGTCCCATGGATTTTGGAGATGCGGCTCAGGAGCTCCATTCCCCGTTTCACGCGTACCGGATCGTCCAACCCCTGGTTTTTTCGCATGAACCTGCCGACCACCTCTTCCGGAGAGCGACTGCCCATGTAAACGGACAGTGCATTGTTGAGAAAAGCTTGAGCCGCGTCCTGGTCCATGACTCCGGAGGAGTTGGCCGAAGAGCCACCTCCGCTGGCTCGAAGCAGACCCAGGCGCTCCGCGTCCATGGTTATCTCGTCTTCTAGACCCCCCTTGAATCGAGTAAGGTTGGCTGCGAGGAAGACCTTGGCCCTATCTGAAACCTGCAACTGCTCCAGCAGGCGCATGGTAATACCCATGTGGCCTATGACCATGCGCTGGCCCGTCAGCTTGAGCCCTTTGAGGCCTTCCCAGGCTAGCGAAAGGACCTCCGCATCGGCCCAAGGGGCCTCGACTCCTATGAGCTCCGCACCCACCTGAGTAAACTGGCGGCCCCCTCCTTTATCGGCGGGCTCAAATCTTAAGACCGGCCCCGCATATTGGAAGCGTCGTGGGAAGGATTGGGCGCCTTGCTCAGCTTCCTGTAGGTAGCGGCGTATGACCGATGAGGTGAACTCCGGCCTGAGGCTCACCCGCCATCCCGATGGGTCGGTAAAGCTATAGAGGCGCGCGGCCAGCTCACCCCCGGATTTTCTTAAAAAAAGCTCCGTCTCCTCCAACAGAGGAACGTCTATAGCGTCGTACCCGTGTAGAAAAAGGAGCTGTCGCAGCTTCTCCTGGTGGGCACTCATTGACCTGTATTCACGCTGCGAGAGGTCCCTCATTCCCCTGGTGGGTGAGAACTTGCGCATTTCCAATTCGTCTGCCCCTGCCATACCATAGATATGAATAATTCTACAATAAGGTGGGTCCTCCTTCAACGTAAAGGGGTTGACGGGCAATAGGAGGCTACCAGATAATTGGCCAGAGACCCATCCAGAGGAGAAGTATATGTATAGCAGAGAGCTGCTTAGGGGTAGCACTGATACCCTTCTTCTTTCGCTCCTGGTCCAGGAGGCCATGTACGGATATCAGATTGTAAAGGAGATAGACCGAAGGAGCGAAGGCTATTTCCGCTTCAAGGAGGGAACTCTTTATCCCGCTTTGCATCGTATGGAGCGGGATGGCCTGTTGCTGGGTCAATGGGCGGAGGCCCCCAGCGGACAGCAACGACGTTACTACTCTATGACCGAGAAGGGCCGCAGAACTTTTGAATTGATGATCAAGGAATGGAACCTCTTCTCCCGCGCGGTGAACTCTGTGGCTCTGGCTGGGACCTCATAAAGCGAAGACGCCAATGATAGCTCAAATCCGTGGATATCTATATGACGTGAGCCGCCGGCTCCACCTGGACCCTGGAGTGCAGCATGATGTTGTGAGCGAGTTCCAGGCTCACCTGGAAGACCGGGCCCAGGAACTCATGGATGATGGTGCATCCCAAGAATCGGCCATCCAGGGTGCCCTCCAGGCCCTTGGCAGGCCCAAGGGCATCGCATCGGCCATGTACTCGGTCCACAGTCGGGCCACATGGTGGGAAACGGCCATAGCGGTTACACCCCACATCCTCTTTGCTATTCTCTTTGCCTTTCACTTGTGGACCATCGCAGCCTGGATGGGCTTCCTGCTTGCGGCCTCCGCTGTGATGGCCTTTCGTGGCTGGAAGAAGGGACGCCCCAGTTGGACGTATTCCTGGCTGGGCTATTGCCTGATAGTCCCCGCCTTTGTGTGGTTCATGGCCTTGGCTTCGATAGGGTATGGAGCATGGAGTCTGGTAAGCAGGGGTACATTGCCCCTGGCCATACCTGTTTATATCGCATCTTTGGTGTATCTACCCGTAGCTCTCTGGGTCCTGGTGTGGCTCCTCTCCAGCGTTATCCGCAGAGACTGGCTGCTGGCGTCCCTCATGGCATGGCCCTTCCCATTCTTGACCTACTGGCTTCTCTACATAAAGGGCCGTGGGGACTTCTTCTCACCGGCGGGTTCCACCTTTCAGCAGGTGGACACCAGCACGGCCTTCGTGTTTGTAATCTTGGCTGTGGTCACCGCCCTCTTCTTGCGGATCGGCCAGAGGTTACTAAGGGTAGCCCTGGTATTGATTACCGCTCCTGCTCTGGCCATTCTGGCCTGGGTGAGCTACCAGGGAGGCCCAGGGTACTTGGCCATGGTGTTCTTCTTCCTCTTTTCGGTGATATTCCTGCTGAGCCCTGCGCTGTTGGAGGGAAGGCTGCACGAGGAGTCGAGTCCAGAGCTTCTGGGTGAAGGGGAATCGGCGTAGGCCAGGGCGCAGAGGGCTGCATTCCCAAAGGTATCCATTAGAATCACCCTGACCTTGCTAGGCCTGGTTAAGCCCTTTTGTGCGATCCTCCTCGATCTATGTTAGGGGAGTGCAGTCTCTAAACCTACCTGTAAAGAGGGGCCATGACAGCTCTGGCCAAGGTAGCCATAGTCACTGATAGCGCCAGCTCTCTTCCTAAAGAAATTGTGGAGCAGTACCACCTTCGTATTGTGCCTACCCAATTGATTTTTCAGGGCCATTCTTATAGCGACGGCGTGGATCTGGAGCCTTCTCAGTTTTACCGAATGCTCAGAGCTTCCAACCACCTGCCGACGACCTCGGCCCCTTCGCCGGTCAGCTTCTTGGAGGCCTTCGAAAAGGCGGGGAAGGATGCCGATAGCGTCCTCTGCCTGACCCTTTCTTCCAGCTTTAGTGCCACCTTCAACAACGCCCAGATGGCGGTGGAGATGGCCAAGGAGTCTCTTCCTGACACGTCCATTGATGTATTGGATACCGGCACCGCGGCTGGGGGCGAGGCCCTGGTGGTCTTGCAGGCTGCGCGAACCGCCCTCTCTGGTGGCGGTCTCGTAGAGGTGATGGAAGCCGCCCAAAAGGTGGCTGAGAAGGTCAACCTGGTGGCCTTCCTGGATACCCTATACTTTTTGTGGAAGGGTGGAAGGGTGCCCCGCATTGGTGTATGGGTAGCATCTCTGCTACAGTTGAAGCCGCTCTTGGAGATGTCCCAGGGCCAAGTGCGTTTGCGCCACAAGCCCCGGACCCGGCAAAGGGCCACGGAGCGGCTCATCGCCATGATGCGAGATCGCATTGGCCCTGCGTCGGCCCACGTATCGGTGATGCATGCTGACGCCCTGGAGGAAGCCCTGGCGCTAAAGGAGCGCATCGCCCGAGAGTTCACCTGCTCTGAGCTCCTGATAAGCGAGTTTACGCCCGTCATGGGCGCTCACATAGGCCCCGGGCTTCTGGGCCTGGCCTTCTGGGGGGAGTAGAGTAGACACCTGATATCTGAAAGGTGCCAGAAAAAGAGAGGTCGGTTTGGAGCCGCAGGCTAAGCAGGTCCAGGTCCGGGGAGTACGGCTCAACTACATAGACTGGGGAGGTGGCGGGCCTGCCCTGCTGCTTCTCCATGGCGATCAGCGCACCAGTCGTAGCTGGGATGCCGTCGCCAGGGAGTTGGGCGATGGGTTCCATACATTATCCTTGGATGCTCGAGGCCACGGCGATAGCGACTGGACGCCCCGGGGTTATCGCACCGAGGAGCGAGTAGCTGACCTGGCGGCCTTCTTCGACGCCCTGAAGCTGCAGGACGTGGTCGCCATGGGGCACTCGACGGGCGCAGCCCTCCTGGCCATGTACGCCCAGAAGGACCCTGGTCGTGTCTCGCGACTGGCGATGGTGGAACCTCTGATGGTCCAGGATGCGTCCTTCAATAAGATGGTGGCGTCTCGGGCCAACCCCAATCGCCGCACGTGGCCCAGTAAAGAAGACCTATTAAGCTACCTGCGGCAGCATCCCCAGGCAGGACGGTGGCGCGATGACGTCATCGAGGATGTGGTCTACGGAGAGTCCTACCAACTGCCTGACGGGTCCATAGATATGAAGTGGTCCCCCGAGACCTTCAACGCCGAGGAAAGGGAGACGGACTTCTTCGACCTTCGGGACGTGGTACCCCAGGTAAACATCCCTATGCTCTTCATCCTGGGTGACCAGGGGTCTTCTCAGCGGGAGACCGCAAAGGCCCTGGTTGCTGCGACCCCTCAAGCCCAGCTACTGGTGATCCAGGGTGGTGGGCACAACGTCTACATGGAGAGGCCCGACCTCATGGCTCAGGCGTTGACAGATTTTGTCGCGGGCAAGCAGTTCCCGGCGGGTGTCTAGTAATAGCCTCGCCCTAACAGAGTTTGCTTTGTAGAGCCGCAGAACTCATGCCGTTGACACCGAATGGAACCACAGCTAACATCCATGCATTGGAGTGTCCTCAAAGCCGATGCCAAGATAACCTGTCGATGAATCGGCTCCAAACTAGAACTAGAACGAGAAGGGAGCAACAATGAAGGCCGCTGTTCTGTATCAGCCCAATGAGCCCCTGGTGATAGAAGAGGTGGAACTGGACCCGCCCAAGGCCAACGAGGTGAAGGTGCGAATCGGGGCCGCCGGGATCTGTCGCAGCGACCTCCACTTCATGAAGGGAGATGCTCGCATCAACCTGCCGGCGGTGCTGGGTCATGAGGGCTCCGCCGTCGTTGAGGAGATAGGTGAAGGAGTAACCACCCTCAAGCCCGGCGACCACGTCATCCTCTCCTTTGTGCCCAACTGCGGCCGTTGCCACTTCTGCCTCACTGGCAGGAGCAACCTCTGCTCGGCTCACGCGGCCACGGGGGGGACCCTCTTCGATGGCACCACCCGCTTGCACAAGGGAGACCAGCGCATCACCCACATGGGCAAGGTGGCCTGCTTCAGTCAGGAAGCTGTGGTGCCGGAGAGCGGATGTATCCCCATCCCAGATCACGTACCCTTTCCCCAGGCGGCCTTCATCGGCTGCTGCGTCAGCACCGGCGTAGGCGCGGTGGTCTTCGCCGCCGGGGTCAAGCCGGGAAGCAGTGTGGCCGTCATCGGCTGCGGGGGTGTAGGACTTAACATAATACAAGGAGCCAAGCTAGTAAACGCCTCCAAGATCATCGCCGTAGACATCAACGAGGCCCGCCTGGAGTTCTCCATGAAGTTTGGCGCCACCCATCAGGTGAGCGGCGTCACCCAGGATCCTGTGGCGGCCGTCAAGGAGCTCACCGATGGCCTGGGCGCCGACTACACTTTTGAGGCCTACGGCTCGGCGGAGACGGTGGAGACGGCCTTCAAGAGTGCTCGTAGGGGCGGTACGGTAGTGGTCGCCGGCCTGGCGCCCGTTGGAGACCAGGCGTCCATAGATGCCGTCTCCCTGGTTCGAGATGAGAAGACCCTGAAGGGGACCTACTACGGCTCGACGCGCCCCACGGTGGACATGCCGGTGATTGTGGACATGTACCTCTCGGGTAAACTGAATATCGACGAACTGGTGGGCCAGCAGTACCGCCTGGACGACATCAACGAGGCCTTCCAGGACCTGGAGCGAGGCAACCTGGGACGGGGGGCCATCACGACATTCTAGTGCTAAGCCCGAATCCACCGAAGGACACGGATGGACGGCGTGAGGACAGCGGAAGGGGGTGGGTGAGGGAGCTACAGGGGAGATGGCCTGGGGTCTTGGGGTAGATGGGAGGCCGGCGGACGGTCTTCAGTCGCCGCACAGGGCCCCTAAGGCCCTATGCGGGAGTTGCGATGCGCGGGATGGCGAGAGGATACGCAGCAGGGGACTCTCGCGACCGGGGTGGCGCGAGATTGCGGGGACGTTGGGTCAGTTGCAGGCTGGCCGTCAGGCCGGGAACGGAATGGCTTGCAGCCGGGCCAAGGCGCGACTGAACTGGGTTTCCCAAGGCCAGCGCCGGGGAAGATGCAAAGTGAGGCGGCGCGCCGAGCGGGTGATCCGTCCCACCAGAGCGAAGACCCGCCGCCTGAGGGTCTTGGTGATCACGGTCCGCTCGCCCAGACCAATCCGCGCCGTCCAGCGGGCCAGGTTATGCGCCATCACCTGGACCGCCAGCCAGGCGCCGTTGGCGGCGAAGCGCGCCGACGGCATGTGGTTCAGCCCGACGCCGTACTTGAGGTCGCGTATGGCGTTCTCGACCTCGGCGTGGCGGCGATGATCGGCCTCCAGTTCCAGCGTCTCCCCATCGCGGTCGGTGATGAAGGCGTGATAGCTGTATCTGGCGAAGAGGGCGAGCTGGGAACCGGGCGTCGGCTTCACCCGCCGGACAATGAGCCGCACCGGCGCGGCGTCCGGCTTGGTCTGGAACGGGGTGTAAGTCGTCTCGGCGACATCGGCGGCGCCGTCCATCCAGTAGGGAATGGGAGTCCAGTCCTCCTCTGGTATCGCCTCGATCAGGTCCCGCAGGCTGGCGCGCTGGCGGATGGTGATAGAGAAGCGGACATCCATTTCCCGGCAGGCGGCAACGACAGTGTGGGCGTAGAAGCCGCTGTCGGCCCGCACCGTGAGTTGTCCCCTGGCCCCGCCGTAGCGCACCCGCCCCACCGTCTCACGCAGGAAGTGGGCGGCGCCACGGGCGGTGTTGGCCCGGCCCTCGCGCAGCCGGGACATCAGCACTTCGCCGGTGCCGGCGGCAATGGCCAGCAGTGGGTGATAGCCGCGGGCGCCGGTATAGCCGTGGTGGCGCGCTCCCTCCTTGGCCAGTCCATAGGTCTCGCAGATGGTCGAGTCCAGGTCGATGGTCAGGGGCGAGTCGCCGGGTCCGGCCCCAGCGGCCCAGGCCCGGGCCAACAACTGGCGGCTCACGCGGTCGAGTTGACGGACATGCCCCCACCGGAAGCTGCGCAGGAAGGTCCCCAGGGTGGATGGCGCCTTGACCACGCAGCCTAGAACACCGACCGTCCCACCAGCGCGCAGCGCATCGGCGTCGTCGATGCAGTCGCCGCCTGCCAGCGCGGAAGCGACCAGCGTCAGCATCTTGTCCCCAGTGTTCGCCCGTCCCGGCGCTCCGCCGAGGTCAAGGTGATGGTCGACGAGTTCCCGCAGGCCCAGGTGCCGGGCTAGGGTGGCCGGCAGGAGCAGGCCGGCATTGGCCACCAGGCGATGGTCGTCAAAGAGGATGCGGATACGGTCGGGTTTGTTCTGTGGCAGCATCTATTAGGTGCTCCTTGTTTCCGGGCGGGTTTCTGTTCCAAAACCATTATCCCAGATTCAGAGGAGCACCCTCTGCCTTCTTCAAGGGCTGTCCCCAAGGACGTCCTTCGGTGGATTCGGGCTTAGTTCCGCAAATACTGACACTTCCCACCCACCCGTGAAGTGTCGGTGAGGGGCTCCCTTCGACTTCGCTCAGGGTGAGCGTGTCTAACCCTCCCCGGGGTTCCAAGGGGCTCTGCCCCTTGGTGGGGGCTCTGGGGGTGTCCCCCAGAGGAAACCTTCGGGTGGGTGGGCGGGAAAGAATGCGTCGCTATTTAGCGGACAGACTACCAGGGTGTACCTGCCTTTTCTCGGGCCTTCCTACCGTGTTGGGACAGGGAACTTGGAGTAGCTGATCTCCTCGCAGGTTATGAACTCCAGGAGGGCCGCCTGACCATCCTGTACCGTCTTCACGCCCCGCTGTATGGCGGGGATGATGTCGCCGGGTTGCTCTATCCTCTCGCTGTAGCCTCCCAGGGCCTTGGCCACCTCCGAGTAGTTGCCCGATAGGTATAGGGTGCCGTAGCGCTCCGTGGCCACTGGCAGGGTGGGCGCCTCGATGCCCATCTCCGAGTTGTTGAGTACGATGGTCAGGATGGGGATCTTTGACCTGACCGCGGTCTCGAAGTCCAGGCCCACCATGCCGAAGGCGGCGTCCCCCATAACGTTGATGGCCAGCTTCTCAGGGGCAGCCAGCTTGGCGCCCATGGCCAGGCCCAGGCCATACCCTAGCTGAGTTGACTTCCCCCAACCGGTATAGCTCCTGGGCGCCAGGGTCTCGAAGAAAGGGACCATCTGGTCTCGGGGGCTACCAGAGTCGTGGGTTACGATGGCGTTCCGGCGGTCAATGGTGTGCATCATGTCCCAGATGACCCGGTACGGGTTCAGCGGCACCTCGTTGGAGGTGAGCTTCGGCATCCACTCCTGGAGCCAAGCCTCCTTCACCGACTTGATCTCCTCGACTACGCTGCCGTTGGCGGCACGCCGGGACGGCCCCGCCTGAGCCCTAAGCTCCTGCAACAGGCTGACCAGGACCAGCTTGGCGTCTCCGATAATGGCCTGGTCGGCCCGGTAGTCCTTATTGATGTCCGCAGCGTTGGTGGTTGAGTGGATGATGGTCTTGCCGGAGGGAATGGTGACCCCGAAGTTGGTCCTTGTGAGGCTGCACCCGATGCCGAAGACGACGTCCGCCTCTTGCAGGAAGTGGTGGACTGCCTTGGTGGTTGACGATGAGCCTGTGCCAAGGGAGAGGGGGTGGTCTTCCGGGAATCCGCTCTTGCCGGGCAGAGTGGTCATTACCGGGGCCTGGAGGAGCTCCGCCAGATCCAGAAGCTCTTCGGTGGCCTCGGCGTACAGGACGCCCTGGCCCGCGTGGATCACCGGCCTCCTGGCCGCCAGCAACAGTCGCGCCGCCTCGGCGATGTCCCCAGGGTCTCCCGCGGACCTGGTGGCCTTGACGGGTACGTAGTCCAGGGCGCTGTCGCCCACCTCATCCACGGCCACGTCGCGAGGCACCTCCAGCATAACCGGGCCGGGCCGGCCGGACCTGAGCAGAGAGAAGGCACGTCGCATCATCTCCGGAATGCCCTGGGGCGAGTTAACCCGGCCCACCCACTTGGTAACCGAGGCGTAGCTCTCCAGGGAGCTGAAGTTGGGAGACACTCTGTCCCGGTCCTGGGTATAGCCTCCTGGAAGCAGCAGAATGGGCACCGAGTCGGCATAGGCCTGGGCCACCCCGGGAAAAGCGTTCTCCGCGCCGGGCCCGTACTGGGACACGAAGACCCCCGTGCGCTTGCCGTTAGACACCCGAGTAAAGCCATCGGCCATGGAGATGCCCACCCGCTCCTGCCTGCACACGATGGGCCTGATGCCCGCCACAGCGCAGGCCTCTATCAGCGGGTTGGCGGGGTAGCAGCAGATGAACTCCACACCCTCTCGCTTCAATATCTCAGCTATTGCGTCTACACCTCTCATGTTGCACCTCAGTATGTTGATCTCATCTCATGGTTGCCGCGGGGAGCCCATCCTGATAAATCGGGATGGCAGGGGCTTGTTCCGATGATGTCCCGCCTTCGTTGGAACTCATCGAGACTCTCGAAAGAGTCGAAAGGGATGTGCCCCCAAAAATTAAACTTCACGGGCGAGCGGGTAGGAAAAACAAGGAACGCTACGCCAGACTTTGTACAGCCTGCTTTATCTCATCGAAGTTGGGCTGCTCCGTAGGAGCCACCACCGCCTTATGGCGTATCACCCCCTCCTTGTCCAGCACAAAGACGGCCCTCATGCTGGCGGTATAACCGGGCATCCCGGCGAAGTCATGTACGGGTATGCCGTAGCCTTCTATGGTTTTGCGAGTGTAGTCGCTGAGGAAGGGAAAGTTCAGGTTGTTCTCTTTGATGAAGGCGTTCTGCGCAAAGAAGGAGTCTACGCTGACTCCATAGACCTGGGCCCCCATGTTGTTGTACTCGGCCATGGAGTCCCTGAAGGCACAGGCCTCCTGCTGGCAGCCGCCGGTGAAGGCCCCTGGGAAGAAGGCCAGGACCGTGGTCTTCCCCTTCAAATCGGCAACGGCCACAGGCTTCCGTTCGTTGTTGACCGCCGAGAGCTCCGGCGCCGGCTGTCCTACCTCTGCTGCCATAATGTCTCCTCCTCAGAAAAAAGGTGATTCGATTAAGCGTTTACGGTGGCGACATGTTACCAGAAAGCGCGGTGAGGAGGAAACTTTTAGGTGGGGTGCAGGGTACTCGGATTCCCTGCCGGGGTAAGAAGGGGGTGTCCAGAGGGGGAATCCCCCTCTGGCAGAGGATCTGGGGGATGTGCCCACAGAAATAAAACCTATTTGGGCGGGTGGGTGGGAAGAGTAAGGTTTACTATCTGTTGACTTTTCTCCATACCTTCCCTATTCTTTATTGCAAAGAATACAAGCTTTGGGGAGCTTGGGATAGCCAGGCTGAGAGGCCCCGACGACTCGGGGCGACCCCTTGAACCTGATCTGGGTAATGCCAGCGCAGGGACACTTGAATGAACTCAGGGCCGCTGGCATACCCAGCGGCTTTTTGCTATCGGACGCCGAAAAGGAGACCAACCATGAGCGATAACCTGGTCATCGCGGGGAAAGAGTACAGGTCCAGGCTCATCCTGGGCACCGGCAAGTACCGCACCATGGAGGAGATGGTCGACGCCGTCGAGGCCTCCGGCTGCGAGATGATCACCGTGGCCATCCGCCGCCTCGACCTGGACGACCCTTCCAAGAAGACGCTGCTGGACTACATCGACTGGAACAAGTACGTCATCCTGCCCAACACGGCGGGCTGCAAGACTGCTGAGGAGGCCCTTTTTACGGCGAAGCTGGCCCGGGAGATAACGGAATCCAGCCTCATCAAGCTGGAGGTGATCCCCAACCCCAACTACCTCCTCCCGGACCCCGTGGGCACCTACGAGGCGGCCCGCCAGCTACTGGAGGACGGCTTCACGGTGCTGCCCTACATCCACGCCGACCCCATCCTGGCAAAGATGTTGGAGGAGCTGGGGTGCGCCACCGTAATGCCCCTGGGCTCTGCCATTGGCTCCGGGCAGGGAATCCAGACCGCCGACGAGATCAAGATCATCGTTCAGGAGTCCAATGTCCCCGTGGTGGTGGACGCCGGCTTGGGCGTCCCCTCTGAGGCCTCCATGTCCATGGAGATGGGCGCCGATGCTGTGCTGGTCAATACGGCCATCGCCCAGGCCCAGAACCCGGCCCAAATGGCCGAGGCCTTCCGCCAGGGCGTCGAGGCGGGCAGGAAGGCCTACCTGGCAGGCCGCATTCCCAGGAAGGAGCTCGGCGCGCCTAGCAGCCCCACGGAGGGCGTGGCGCGGCCCGCGGGCGCCAGGAGCTAGTCTCGTGGCGAGACTGGATCTTCCCTGCCTCTGCCTGGTGACCGACAGACATCAGTGCAAAGGCAGGCCCCTGGAGGAGGTGGTGGCCCTGGCGGTGGAGGGAGGCGTCACCATGGTGCAGCTCCGGGAGAAGGACCTGGAGGCTTCAGAGCTTCTGAGGCTGGCCGAAAACCTACGAGACGCAATCAAGGGCAGGGCCCTCCTCTTTATCAACGACCGGGTGGACGTGGCCCTGGCCTGTGACGCCGACGGCGTACAGTTGGGCGAGAGCGCTCTTCCCGTGGCGTCGGCCCGGCGGGTTGCCGGAGACCGGCTGCTTATCGGCAGGTCCGTTCACGACGTGGAGGGCGCCACGAGAGCCGAGGCGGAGGGCGCCGACCTGCTTATAGCGGGCACCGTGTTCCCCACCAGCTCCCACTCCGAGGCTGTACTCGCAGGCTTGGAGCTCCTGGAGGGGATTCGAGCAAAGGTAACGGTCCCCTGCCTGGCCATTGGAGGAGTAAACGAAGCCAACGTGGAGGAGGTCATAAAGGCAGGGGCCTCGGGGGCCGCTGTAATCAGCACCATCATCGCCAGCAACGACCCACAAGAGGCAGCCAGGCTTATGACGGAGCGCATGGCTCAAGCCTTATCTATTCCAAAACTCATGGGTAACCCGTAAGGGATACAGGGGGATTTGCCCTTGCCGGGGAGTTTGAGGGGTGTCCCCCTTTGAATAAAACCTCTGGGCGGGTGGGTGGGCAGAACAGGTTGAGCAATGAGAGGTAGAGCGTGATTACCCTGACCATCAATGGAAAGCCCAGGAACCTGGAGGGCCCCACCAAACTCACGGCCTACCTGGAGAGCCTGGGCGTCGACCCGAAAATCATCGCCGTTGCCCACAACGGCACCGTCCTCCGCCGGGACGAGTTCCCAGGCATAACCCTCCAGGCAGGAGATGAGGTGGAAATCGTGCGCCCGGTGGGTGGAGGCTAAAAGGTACCGTACTCAGGTTCTCTTACCGGAACTCAACCCGCATCCCCGTCTCCAGCCTATACTCCTTCGCCAGTTCTGCATTCATCTCTATGGCGTAACGAGCAGGCACAGCCGAAATATAGCGTTTAAGTTGGCTATCTTGGACTCCGGGTTGTGGCTGCATGGCCTGGATGTCCACTATCACACCTTCGCTGTCCAGGAAGAGTATATCCAGCGGTATGAGGGTGTTCTTCATCCAGAAGGCGAGGGCCACCTCCCTGTCGGAGACGAAGAGCATGGCCGTGTCCCTGGGCAGGCTGGCGCGATGCATCAGGCCCAAGGCCTGCTCCTCGGGCGTTGCCGCGATCTCCAGAGTGAAGGCGTGCCCGTTGATGATGGTGGTGCGGGGTTCCGGAGGCACTCCAGGAGTTGGCGTAATGGTAGGTGTTGATGACGGGGTCGCCGCAAGCGTGGCCAAGGGTGATGGGGCCGGCACGAGGGTTGGCCTCGGGGTGGAGGTAGGGCTGGGGGTAGCTGTTGAGGCGCTTGTTGCCACGAGCTTCTGGGGCGGTACGTTCGTGGGTGTGGCCGTGGAAGCGTTAGTGCAGGACACAAGGGCCAGAGAGAGGCATATTGCCGCTATTGGTATGGCTGCTGGTCTTATAGTGCCCCCCCTTGGGGTTGCTTCTCTAGGCGGGTCTTCAGCTTTACACAGCCTTTAGCCCTAGTAGTGGATCAGAGATGTAATCTGGCGGCCGGGTAGCTTGGTGCGGCCCTTCAGGAAGTCCAGCTCCACCAGCACCGCTATGCCTTCCACTTCTCCTCCGAGCCTTTCCACCAGGTCCACCGTGGCCGACATGGTGCCTCCTGTGGCCAGGAGGTCGTCTACAAGCAACACCCGCTTGCCGGGCAGAACGCCGTCCCGGTGTATCTCCACCGCGCTGGTGCCGTACTCCAGGGCGTACTCGGCGGATATGGACTCGGCAGGCAGCTTGCCCTTCTTGCGCACCGGTACAAAGGCGGCGCCCAGGTTGTAGGCCAGGGGGGCACCGAAGATGAAGCCTCTAGCCTCGATACCCACCACCACCTCGATGGCCAGGTCCCGGTATTTCTTAGTCATGATGTCGATGACGAGCTTGAAGGCCGCATGGTCCCTAAGAAGAGGCGTGATATCTTTGAAGACGACTCCAGGGCTGGGGAAGTCCGGCACGTCCCTGATTAAGGCTCTAAGGTCTATGTTTGCTGCTCCCCGCATGGATGCAAGGAGACTATATCATAAAGGCCTGATCCTGGGCACCGGCGTTGTCCTAACTCTTGAGCTCGGCAACCCGCCCGATCTCAAGTGCATTTCCAATGCCTCAAGCCATAACGACACTATAGCCGTTGTGGCCATTCTGACTGCGTCGTTTTGAAAGAGCTACGAGCTGGTTACGGTTCTGGACCTGAAGTCTAGATAGAATAGTTCTCATGTGGGTTTTGACCGTGTTCTCGCTGATGAAGAGCTTACTGGCTACCTCCTTATTGGTAAGACCCTGCACTACCAGGCCCAACACCTCCTGCTGCCTGAGCCGCAATGTCTCTCTGACGTCGACTTCTCCGAGCCTTATGGCCTGGCTCCTGAACTCCTCCAGTAGCTTGCCGACCATTTCCGGCGGTAGGATAGCCTCTCCTCGCTCGATAGCTCGAAGGGCCTCCAATAGCTCAGGCAACTCCAGGTCTTTAGAGATGTATCCGTGGGCGCCCCTTTTTATGGCCTCGAGAGGCTCATACTCATCCTTAGAGGAGGTAAGCACGACGAT
Organism: Dehalococcoidia bacterium; assembly: GCA_965237935.1. Taxonomy (GTDB): domain Bacteria; phylum Chloroflexota; class Dehalococcoidia; order Lucifugimonadales; family CBDEGW01; genus CBDEGW01. The sequence continues at coordinate 195,765 of CBDEGW010000004.1, forward strand.
TTTGGCAGCCGGATACCTGCTCTGGATGGAGCGGATCGTTTCGTGCCCGTGTACTCCATCCATTTGGATATCCAACAAAACCAGGTCAGGAGAAGACTGGCAGACTTTGACCTTGCTCCCCAGGTCGCTTCCCACCTCCCCTACCACCTGATATCCCCAGGATCGCAGCAGGCTTGCCATACCTCTGCGCAGAATGGGCTTGTCGTCCACAAGCATCACCTTCACGCCACACCTCTTTTCAGGCGGAGACTCAAGGCATGGCAGGCTAATACATAACTCCCGAATTTCGGAACATCGCTATGCTCTGCCATAGCCTCATGAATATGCTATCCCAGACTTCCTTAGCGGCCTATCCTGGAAGTGGGTGATTCCGGGATTAGACTTGGGTTATGGCAGATTATGGAGATAATCACCCTTTATGGTCAAGCCTGGGCTAATAGGTATGCTGTAAACGGGTGATAGGCTGTACCTGGACTGGAAGGAGCTAGGGGGCTTTGCACAAAGACCCTAGGAGAGTACTGGGAACCTAGGTTCCCAGTCGGGGGTTCAAGGGGGCGTCCCCCCTTTGGATAAAACCTCTGGGTGGGTGGGTGGGAAAGAAACATTGGACTTTATGTGCAAGGCTGAGCTAGGGAGGTTTGACACATGGGAGGACTGTAATTATGCTCAAGTAGTTTCATGAGAGGCGCACATCTCGAGTAGGTGGAAGAAAATCGGAGACATCTCTATTGCAGTGGGATAAAGGAGGCAACGTGTACGTCAGAATCTTCTGGGGAAAACTTATCCCCGGCACTTGGGACGCCTATGAGCGCCACTACCTGGAAAGCGTCGTGCCGTTGTCCGAGCAATTTAAGGGATTCCAGGGTCGTCAGCTACTTCGAAATAGGACTAACCCTGATGAAGGCCTGTCCATAAGCTACTGGGACACGCAGGAGGATATGGAGAACTACGATAAGGACCAGGAACGTCAGCGTGTCATAAGTGGCGCATATCAATACTATGCGGGGGAGTATTGGGAGAAATATTTCGAACTAAGACACTCCACCATACAGCCGTGAGGGCGCAACCTCAGCGCCGGCTGGCGAACCACTCCGCCAGCCCTTGACGGTTGATCTCCAACCACCTGGCATTCAGCCGAATGCGCTCCAGGGACTGGTGTACAGTCCTCTGAGCCGAGGGGACAGGATGGTCGTGGAAGAACTTCTCTACCTCCTGGGCGCGCTCCAGAGTAGTAAAGGCCCCGGTGGACCCCACCAGCCTGGCGATGGCGAACCCTCCACGGCCGTACCGGCGGTCGAACTCCTCCCAGTTTTCTTTAACAAACTCCCAGGCCATGTCTCGTCCGGCCCTGCCGCTCGCCACCGCCGTCACCACTGGGACCGCGTCCTGCGAGCGAACGTCGTCGATGGATAGGGAGAGATTCAGGGTCTCTTGAATAAGCCCCTCCTGGCGGAAGCTGGACAGGGCCATCAGGAAGCGCATCTTCTCTTCGTGGAGGGTAGCCTTCTTCTCCAGGCCCCACAGTGTCTCATAGGTAGAGCTGTCCCCCTGCTGGGCCGCCAGGCCGAAGACTACGCTTCTCAGGTCTGGATGCAGAGAAACAGGGTCCTCCTGATAGCGCGCGAAGCGAGTTCTGGCGGCCTCTAAGACCTCTGGGTCGCCGTAATGTCCTGTCTGCCCCAGAACGGTGCTACGCAAGAGGGAGTCCAGGTGTCCCTCGCCGGGCCTGGCGTTCCATCCCGCATGTTGGACCACCTGTCGGAAGAGGCCCCCTGCGAAGTCTCTGAACTCGTTGAGATAGGGCTCATCGGAGAGGAGTCTCTCCAGAGAGCGGAGGTTTATGGCAAGGTCGCCCCATACCGAGGCGTCATCATCCTGCTTATAGGCCTCCGCCAAGGAGAGGAAGGTAGTGGCTGGTAGAAGGCCCGCCCGGACCAGGGCATAGGCGTCGTTCTGGAGGCCCAGGCGGTCGGTGGCGGGCAACTGCATTCCCTCTACGGCGGCCTGGAGCCTGGCCCACTCTTCTGGCGAATAGCTGACTCTGTAAAACCCCGTCTGGCCGGCGTTTACCTTCACCCAGCCCTCAGCGGATGTGGCACTGCTTGGGCTTAGGGATACCGTCGCCTGTCGCTGGCTCATCAGGAGAGAGGTCTGGTCTGGCGATCCCTGTCTGGTTATTCCGACGGGCACCTGCCAAAGGCTCTGGTCTTCCTCACCTTCGCCCAAAAGGGCGTCATAGAGGAAGCGGCGCTGAGAGAGGTCTAGTTGCAGCTCCCCATTGCTCCGACGAGTCTCCACCTGGAGCAGAGGGTAGCCCATCTGCTTGACCCACGTGTTCATGATGGAGGTGACGGGCTGCCCCGAGGCCTCCTCCAGGGCCGACCACAGGTCCTCTGTGCGGGTGTTGCCGTACTGGTGGCCGGACAGGTAAGCGTGGAGTCCCCGGCGAAAGGTCTCGGCTCCCAGGAACTCCTCCAGCATCCGCAAGGTGGCCGCCCCCTTGCTGTAGCTGATGGCATCGAAGAGCTCCCGGATCTCGGCTGGGTCCTTGACCTCAGCCTCAATAGGATGAGAGTTTCTCAGGCCGTCCAGGCTCAGGCCGGCGGTGGTGTCATGCAGTACAAACTGGGTCCACATTTGCCATTCAGGGTACAAGTGGTCTACGGCTTTATCGCCCATCCAGGAGGCGAAGCTCTCGTTGAGCCATAGGTCGTCCCACCACTCCATGGTGACCAGGTCTCCGAACCACATGTGAGCCATCTCATGGGCAACCACCTCCAGTATGCGCTGCCGGGTGTTGGCCGCCGAGTTCTCGGGATCGTAGAGCAGGGCCGTCTCACGGTAGGTGATGGCGCCCCAGTTCTCCATGGCGCCAGCGGCGAAATCCGGGATGGCTATGTGGTCCAGCTTCTTCAGGGGATAGGGAATGCCGAAGTAGTCGTTGAAGTACTCCAGCAGGCGTACGGCGTTCTCCAGGGCGAACTGCCCCTGCTGCTCCTTGCCACGGGTTGTCCAAACCCTGATCAGGGTCCCGCCGGGAGCCGTGGCCTCCACCGAGGCCATGTCTCCAACTATAAAGGCCAGTAGATAGGTAGACATCCTGGGGCTCTCCGCGAAGCTAACAGCCTTTGCGCCACCTTCCACGGGGCTCTCCCTCTCCACTGTCATGTTGGAGATGGCCTCCATATTCGATGGGATAACCAGAGTTACCTGGAAAGTGGCCTTGATGGAGGGCTCGTCCCAGCAGGGGAAGGCCCGGCGGGCGTCGGTGGCCTCGAACTGCGTAGTGGCCAGGGGGCGCTGCCTGCCGTCGGTGTCCGTGTAATGGCTGCGGTAGAAGCCGCGTAGCTGGTCGTTGAGGACCCCTGTGAAATGGAGGTTGAGAGACGCGGCGCCCTGGGGGATCTCCCTGTCGAATGTGAAGGCGGCGGTCTCCGAGGCTTCGTCTAATGCGATGTCCTTTGCCTCCAGGGTGCTGCCGTCCCTTAGAGTCACCTGGGCGGAGGAGACCTGAAGCTCGGAGGCGTTGACTAGGATACGCGAGGTGGGAGTGGCCACCTGTACCTCTACCGTCTCCTCACCGCTGAAGGTGAACTCTTCCAGGTTGGGTTTAAGAGTTATGATGTACTTCAAAGGCCGGACGTCTGTGGGCAAACGAACGGCTGTAGATGTAGCCATGGCTCTCCTTGTGGCCTTCTAAGATAACTTTCAGTCATCGTTACCAGGGGCCGGCGCTGGAGCTATTTCCTCTCGCTCCGCCTCCACCCGGAGGTCCGGCAGCCAGCGCAGCACTCCGGGCAGATACCAGTTCCATTGCCCTAGAACCTTCATGCCGGCCGGCACCAGAACCATCCTGACTATGGTGGCATCAATGAGTATGGCGATGCCCAGACCAAATCCCATCTGCTGGAGGCCTACCAGGTCGCCGGCGGCAAAGCCCCAGAAGACAGCCACCATGATGAGGGCCGCGCCGGTGATGAGGCGCCCTGTGGACCGGATGCCGAAAGCCACGGAGTCCGTGTTATCTTGGGTCTGGTCGAAACGCTCCCGAATACGGCTGAGGAGGAAAACGTGGTAGTCCATGGAGAGGCCAAAGAGGATGGAAAAGAGGAACAGCGGGATCCACGCCTCCACTATGTCTGACTGCTGGAAGCCCAAGAGGTCGTTGCCCACTCCTTTCTGGAATACCAGGACCAGAACGCCGTAGGCCGAACCCACGGAGAGGAGGTTCAGGACCATGGCTTTAAGAGGGATGATGATGGAGCGAAAGACCATCATCAGCAGAAGGAAGCTTACGCCCAGTACGAAGGGGAAAACCAAAAAAGCGGCCCTCCTGGCCGTGGAGAAGAAGTCCATGTTATAAGCCGTCTCCCCCGTCACGAACACTTCGGCCGGGACTTCTCCAAAGGCGTTGGGGATGTAATCGTCCCGGAGTCGTTCAATGGCGTCTTGGTTCTCCTTGGTACCGGTGTCTCCGGCCACCGGCACGGAGAGAAGGGCCAGATCCCGTGCGGGGTTCACCTCCAGGGGGCGCGGCGGGCTGAAGGCGCTGTCCGTGGCCAGGGCTGCCTTGAGACGCTCGATCCCGGCCTGCACGCCTGGAGAATCTATATCGCTGTCGATGACGATCTCCGCGGGCGTAACCTCTCCCGCCGAGAACTTCTCATCGAGAATAAGGAACGCCTCCTTGGACCGAATTCCATCGGGCATGGTGGAGACGCCGGCGAAACCGTTCCTGAGGTCGAAGGCGGGGATGGCTGCGGCGATGAGTATGCCTCCGGCTAGAATCAGGCTTAAGACGGGCCGACGCATGACGCCCCGAGAGACCCGGTCCCAGAAGCCGCCGGGACTGGTTTCGTCGAACCCGGCTTGGCCACGACCTATAAACGGTATAGTGAGCCTGTTTATGTTATCCCCCAGCAGGCTGAGGACCGCTGGCAGTAAGGTCATGGAGGCCAGGACGGAGGCGATGACCACTAAAATCGCTCCTGTGCCAGGCTAATGAAGATGTTAAAGGGCACCATCAGTAGGCCGATGAGGGCGAAGACCACGGTCATGCCGCTAAAGAAGACGGTCCGTGAGGCCGTCGCCCCCGTTCGGGCTATGGCCTCCATCTTCTCGCGCCCACGGGCTCGCTCTTCCCTGTAGCGGGCCACGATAAAGAGAGAGTAGTCGATGCCGACGGGCAGGCCGATCAAGAGGACTATGTTTGTGACGAAAAAGGAGAGGGCGAAGGCTTGGCCCACCAAGGCCACAGCTCCCAGGGCAACAACAATGGATATGGCGGCCAGCATGATGGGGACGAGGGCTGCCACAAGAGCGCCGAAGACCAGGATCAGGATGATGAGGGCAGCGGGTACACCAAAGGCTTCGCCAGTCTGAAGGTCCTTGTCGGAAATTTCCCTGAAGTCCAAGCCCACAGTGGCCTGGCCGGTTATCAGAACCGTAAACTCATCCTGGTTCTGAGCCGCATCGACCACATCGACTACGGTTTCGATATTATCGCTGGCATCATCGAAGTCTCCGGCCATGACGAAGGGAATGATAGTGGTGCGACGGTCTTGTGAGACCAGAAATTCGCCCCTGCTCTTATAGTAGTTATCAAGGGTGTTTCCTCTGATGACTTCGGGCCCCAGCGCCTCGATTTTCCCAAAGAGCCCAAGGACGAACTGTTCAAAAGCAGGGTCGTCTACTGTCCAGGTGTCAGACTGAACAACGACGACCTCGTTGGTGCTAGTGGGGCCGCGCAGCCGCTCTTCTAGGAGGTCCACTCCCCGCTGTGACTCGGGGGTGTTGGTAAAGACGAACTCAGTAGTCAGGCCGTCTTCTAGCAGGCTGCTTACAAGGAAGATGCCGATACCGAAGACAAGGACCCAAACGCCGATGGTGATCCAGGGCCGCTGGGCGCACCGGCGGGCCAGAGCTTCAGAAGGTAGATTAAATGCCACGTCTACTCCTTTTAAAGGCCATTCTCACCTTATATCTGCGCCACTTCTGGCTGGCGCCATCACGACACAGCCTTAGAAAATACACACGGCTTTACTTCTTGTCAATTCACAGTTGATAACCTGGTACCCCCAACGGAATTCGAATCCGTGTTTTCAGCTTGAAAGGCTGGTGTCCTAGGCCTCTAGACGATGGGGGCACGAGTGACAGAGGGAAGCCTACTACGTAGTTTTCTATTGTAGCGATGGAAGCGGGGCGCTTCAAACCTTTAGGGGTACAGCGCAAGAGAGTCCAGGCCTTCGGTCTCCGGCAGGCTGAACATCAGATTCATGTTGTGGACCGCCTGGCCTGCCGCTCCCTTTACCAGGTTGTCCAGGCAGCTTATGACCACCAGCCTTCCTGTGCGAACATCGATGGTGGGATAAACCAGGCAGTCGTTGTTGCCCAGGGTGTGCTTGGTAGCTGGTGGAGCCTCAACCACTTTGACGAAGGGCTCGTCACGGTAGAAATCCCTGTATAGCTCCAGCAGCTCCCTCTTGCCCCTCTCGTCAGACGAGATGACTCCATCCACCAGGAATCCATAGCAAGCACTGAGGATACCTCTGGTCATGGGAATCAGGTGAGGAGTGAAGGTCACCCTCGGCTCATGGGCTGAGTCCAGCCTCCCAAGCTCCTGGAGGATTTCGGGGAGATGTCGGTGGCCTTCCAGCGAGTAGGCCTGGACGTTTTCGTTGACCTCTGAGAAGTGGGTAAATAGGCTCAGGCCACGCCCCGCTCCAGACACTCCGGATTTGCTGTCCGCTATGATGTCCGGACCGATGATGCCGGCTTTAACCGCGGGCGCCAGGGCCAGGATTACGCTGGTTGGGTAACAGCCCGGGTTGCCCACCAGCCGGGCCGAGGCGACCTCCTCCCTGTTCAGCTCCGTAAGGCCGTATACAGCCTCTTCCAGGAGCTCCGGGCAGGGATGCGCCACCCCGTACCACTCCTCGTACTCCGATGGGCTCTTGAGCCGGAAGTCGGCGCTGATGTCCACTACCTTGCAGCCCTGCTTGACAAGTGGAGCCACCGACTCGGCGCTGGCTTTGTGGGGTAGGGCCGAAAAGACAAGGTCTAGGCTGTCTTCCACCTCTGGCTCAATGACTAGGCCGGTGTCGGCGAGGTGGGGAAAGACATCTCCCAGCTTTTGGCCGGCGGCGCTGCGTCCGGATACGGAGGTAAGGCGGGCTGTGGGATGCCTGTGGAGAATCCTTGCCAGCTCCACTCCTGCGTAGCCCGTCACGTTTATGATGCCGACCTTCAACTTTGTCTCCTCTGTGGGACTGTTCAGACGCCCCTTTTCGGAACGGATTTAAGTATAACCTTGCTGCCTAGCGGGAGCAAGGGTCATAGCAGTGGCAAAATGCCCTTAGCGCACGTATCATGTACGCAGCGATATGGAAGAGACCTATGTATTGGCCGTTGACCTGGGGGGAACTCGTCTGCGCCTTGGCCTAGTGGACCGCCAGGGCAGGGTTGTAAGCAGCCGTAGACGGCAGACCCGGGCCGACCAGGGGCCAGAGCGGGTAGTCGGCCGCCTCATCCAGGAGCTGAAAGATCTGGCCTCCGAAGTAGATAGCGAGTCCATCCTCGGCCTGGGCGTCTCCGTGGCCAGCCCAGTGGACCCCGAAACTGGGACCCTGTACAACCCTCCAAATCTTCCTGGCTGGGATATGTTCTCGCCGCGGCCCGTCCTCGAGGATGCCCTCAAGCTCCAGGTGTTCATCAGCAATGACGCCACTCTGGCTGCGTTGGGTGAACACAGGTTTGGAGCAGGCAGGGGGTACCGTAACCTGATTTTCATCACCGTCAGCACCGGGATAGGAGGAGGAGTGTTGATAGACGGCTGGCCCTATTCCGGCTCCAGGGGGTTTGCCGGCGAGATAGGCCATATTGTCATCGACCCTCAGGGCCCTTCATGTGGCTGTGGAAGCAGGGGATGTCTGGAGTCTCTGGCCTCAGGTACGGCCATAGCCCGTATTGCCAGAGAGAGGATGCTGGCTGGTGAGCCCAGTCTGCTGCAGCAGATGGTGAAAGGGGAAGTCGAAAAAGTCAGGGCCGAGACGGTATCGGAGGCCGCGAAAAAGGGGGATGGTCTGGCCAAGAATATAATGGAGGGGGCGGGCGCCAGCCTGGGCCTGGGGATCGCTTCCCTCTTGAATATTTTTGATCCTGAGTTGGTGATACTGGGAGGGGCGGTAGCTCAGGCCACAGGCAACTGGAGTCTGCTCTTTCCGTCGCTAAGTGGGACCCTCGACCAGTACGCTATGACGCATCAACGAGGACGGGATATCGTTGTTCGGGGCGCCTTGGGCGATGACGTGTCCCTACTTGGTGCCGCAGCCTGGGTCTTCGCTCACGCTAAATAGGGTTGATTAGTGCCAGCCATCTTCAGGGAAAGAGGGGTCATCATTGAAACTTACAAGCTCAAGGACCTGGCGGGCCGACTTTTCTAAAGCGTCATCACCAGATTTAGCGCATTTAAGGAGGGCGCGCCTGGCCAGTGAGCCCCCGATAGCCCCCAGAGCTTGCACAACAGATAGTTGGACTTGAGGGTCGTCGTCCTCTAAGAGGGGTATCAAATTAGGAACGGTCTCCTCCTCCCCCAGGGCCCCGCAGGCGTTTACCGCCTCAAACCGCATGACCTCCTCCCTACTTTCCAGCTCTTTTATCACAGTAGGCAGCCATACGGTGTCTATGCTCCTGCCCATGGCATAAACGGCGCTGTCTCTGAGACCGGTTCATCGCTGTTGTAGGCTTCCCTTATAAACGCTTGAATTTCCGCGGTATTGAAGGGAGCTATAGCCTCTAAGCCCAAATCCACCGAGGGGATGACTATGCAGCAGCGGAACTGGCGATAGGGGCAAGGGAGGGCGATGGTCCGGGCACGATTTGGGGTAGAGGGGGGCCGGTGTCTGTCTTCAGTTGCCGCGGGGAGACTTTGTGACCGTCTGCGAATGTTGGTCAGGGCGAGATAGCGGGGAGAGGGCGCAGCAAGAGGCACTCGCAGACCGGACTGGCGCGAGTTCGCGGGGACGTTCGGTTGGCCGGATGGCGGCCGGTTGCCGCGGCCGTCAGGCAGGGAGTGGCAGGGCGCGCAATCGGGCCAGGGCACGATCGAACTGGGCTTCCCAAGGCCAGCGCTGTGGCAGATGCAGTGTGAGGCGGCGCGCCGAGCGGGTGAGCCGTCCGGCCAGGGAGAAGAACCGCCGCCGGAGGGTCTTGGTGGTCACCACCTGCTCGCCCAGACCGATGCGCGCTGTCCAGCGGGCGAGGTTGTGGGCCATCACCTGTACCGCCAGCCAGGCGGCGTTGGCGGCGAAGCGGCCCGAGGGGAGATGGTTCAACCCCACACCGTGCTTGAGGTCTCGGATGGCATTCTCGATCTCGGCGTGGCGGCGATGGTCGGCCTCCAGTTCGAGCATCTCCCCGTCCCGGTCGGTGATGAAGCCGTGATAGCTGTAGGAGGCGAAGAGGGCCAGCTGGGAACCGGACGTGGGCTTCACACGCCGGACGATGAGCCGCACCGGTGCGGCGTCAGGTTCACTCTGGAAGGGAGTGCAGGTGGTCTCGGCCACATCGGCGGCGCCGTCCATCCAGTAGGGAATGGGAGTCCAGGCATCCTCTGGTATCGCCTCGATGAGATTGCGCAGGCTCTTGTGCTGGCGGATGGTGATGGAGAAGCGGACATCCATCTTGCGGCAGACGGATACCACGCCATGAGTGTAGAACCCGCTGTCGGCCCGTAGCGTGAGTCGTCCGTTGGCCCCGGCGTAGCGCACCCGTCCCACCGTCTCCCGCAGGAAGTGGGCGGCGCCGCGGGCGGTGTTGGCCCGGCCCTCGCGCAGCCGGGACATCAGCACGTCGCCGGTGCCGGCGGCGATGGCCAGCAGCGGGTGGTAGCCCCGCTTGCCGGTATAGCCGTGGTGGCGGGCGCCCTCCTTGGCCAGTCCGTAGGTCTCGCAGATGGTGGAATCGAGGTCGATGGTGAACGGCGCGTCGCCGGGTCCGGCCCCAGCGGCCCAGGCCCGGGCCAGCAGCTCCCGGCTCACCCGGTCCAGCTGGCGGACGTGGCCCCACCGGAAGCTGCGCAGGAAGGTCCCCAGGGTGGATGGCGCCTTGACCGTGCCGCCCAGGGTGCAGGCCGTCCCCCCGGTGCGCAACACATCGGCGTCGTCGATGCAGTCGCCGCCGGCCATGGCTGAGGCCACCAGGGTCATCAGCTTGTCTCCGGTGTTGGCCCGCCCCGGCGCGCCGCCCAGGTCAAGGTGATGGTCAACGAGTTCCCGCAGGCCCAGATGCCGGGCGAGGGTGGCCGGCAGGAGCAGACCGGCATTGGCCACCAGGCGGTGATCGTCAAAGACGATACGGATACGGTCGGGGTGGTTGCGTGGTAGCATCTATTGGGTGCTCCTTCTCTGGGACTGTTTTGCTGTTACAAAACCATTATCCCAGATTCAGAGGAGCACCCTCTGGCCACTTCAGGATGCTAACCAAACGCCCTCCCTCGGTGGATTCGGGCTAAGGAGCGCCATCTTACTTCAAGAGGCTCTTCCGGATTGTTCAAAATGCAGTGCAGGGCTTCCCGTAGCCTTTCACAATCTCTCTCCAGCAGCTTTCTCTCTACGGCTAGATAGCAGAACTTAGCCAGGGCGATGGCTGCGGCGACCCTAACGTTCTCGGAGGGATCTGAGCTAAGGAGAGATATCAAGGGAGTAATCAGTGAACGATCATCACACTCCCAAAGGCCTGAAGCCGCCTTTTCTCGGATCTCGTCATTACTGTCGTTGAGGCAGAGATGAAACACGGCGATGAAGTCCAGCTCCGCGGTATCCTCCGACAGCTCGATCAGCTTGGGCAGCACCTGAAGCTTGCGATCAGGGCTGAAGGACCGCCAGGCCTCCTCAAATACAACCATCTCCTCTTTCGATAGCCCGGATAGCTGCAGGAGCCCGGCATGTTTCACCGGGGCGTCTGGGCTGGCCAGCTCTTCAAGGTAATTCTTTAGCGACAAGGACGGTGCCCTCGTTTTTCCGCCAATTACACTTAGGGTTTCACCCTTGGGAAGCCACCGAAACGCTGCCACAATAAAGATAGGGTATCTTCAAGGAGCCTCTGACCCACTTGGCCTCGTTGCCTACGGCGTTGAGGCTGTTCAACACAGTATATACGTTGCCAGATATCATTGTGTCCTTTACCCGGCCGATAATTTTCCCGCCGGATATTCTGTATCCCAGTAGCACGTTGGCCTTGAAGTCTCCTCCTATGATGTTGCTCTGACCAGCGCCCAGGAGGCTCTCCACCAGTATTCCCTCCTCTATATCCCTCACCATATCCTCGTAAGCCGTATCGCCCTCATCTATCTGAACAACGCTGACGGAGGGCGCTGGTAGGGTTCCCAGGGAGCGAGAGGCGCTGCCCGTGCTCTGGGTGCCGGCCTGAGCAGCTGTCTGAAGGTCGTAGATGAAATCTGTCGCTATCCCCTGACGTATGAGCGGAATCTTCCTGGCGGGCACGCCTTCATCGTCGCACATCTGACTGCCCGTTGCAAAGGGCACAGTAGGGTCATCCCACAGGGAAAACCGCTCATCGACAATAGACTTGCCCAGCTTGTCCATTAGAGGAGAGACACCCTGGACAACGCTTTTGCCATTGAAGGCGGCCAGGAGTGGGGACAGCAGGGTCGCGGCTACACCCCGAGGCGTGAACACAACGGGGAGGCCTCCTGAAACAGACGGGACCGTCTCCCGGGCCAACTCAAGTTGCTCAATTACCGTGGCCGTTAGAGGTCCTGTTTCGGTGTCCAGGCGGCAGGAGGCCTTGCCGTCGGAGACAAATAGCATATCGGTCCCGCGGATCAGTGAGCCTTCGATGCTCATGCCAAAGACGGTCTTGGTGTAAAAGGCGTCGCACCCTCTCGAGTTCAGGAGACGCAAGCTGCCCCTAGACTTGCTTACTCTGGCCTCGCACTGCACCTCGGGCCACTGGGAGCGCACCTCATCGATCATGGACTGGCCCAGGTGTACCATGTCGTCTAAAGAGACCTCCTCCACGTGGCTGTCATATACATCCGGGGCTGTATATTCTGTCTTCGATGGCAGCTCCAAGAGTGCCGTAGCCCCCAGGGGCGCCATATCCAGGGCCCGCTCTACCAGGCCATCCAGGTCCTCCAGGTTGGTGGTGGAGGAGAAGCCAATGCGCCCGTTCTTGATGAGGCGCAAGGCAACGCCGGAAGTCTCTCTGGACTCGATCATCTTCAGGCGGTTGGCCTCGAAGGAGACGGGCGTATCCTCCTGCGATACCCAGTAGACCTCCGCCTCCTCGGACGCCTTTTTTGCCTTTGTCAGTAGCTCTCCCAGCAATGCTTCCAAGGTGCTAGCTCCCGCCCACCAGGCATTTTCGTATGCGGATGTGAGGGCTGCCGTTGGTAACTGGCAGAGGACTCTGCCCCTTTTTACCGCAGCCGCCACCCTGGTTGATATCAAGGTCGTTGGCGATGGCATCCAGATTTGCCAGAGTGGTGAAGAGGTTGCCGGAGAGCATGATGGGCCGGACCATCTCCTCCACCTTTCCGTTGCGGATTCTGTAGCTTTCTCCCGAGGAGAAGGTGAACATCTCCATGCTGGTCATGCCGCCGTACCAGTTGCCCGCGTATATGCCGTCCTTGACATCGGCCAGTATATCCTCAAGGGAGGAGGTGCCTGGCTCTATGATGGTGTTGGTCATGCGTACGATGGGAGGGAAGTCGTAGCCGATGGCCCTGGCGTTCCCTGTGAGCCCCTCTCCCATTTTGGCGGCCGTTTCCCGGGAGTGAAGCCTGTTCACCAGCACTCCCTCCCTGATGAGGTAGGTCCGAGAAGCTGGCACCCCCTCATCATCGTACTGGTAGCTGCCTCGCAGGCCGGGGATGGCCGCTCCGTCCACCACGTTCAAATGGGGCCCACCGAAAGTGCGCCCCATGCCCATGATCTCTTTCATTCGCTCATCTTCGTACACGTGGTCCGCCTCAGAGAGGTGGCCAAAAGCCTCGTGGATGAAGACCCCCGCCAGGACGGGGTCCAGGATCACATCGTACTGGCCACCCTGGACATGCGGCGCCTTCAGCAGTTGCACCGCTTTTCGGGCAGTCTCCTCGGCGTCTTTGTGTAGACCTTCGACGAAGGAGAAGTCGCCCTTGGACCCCAGGCTAAGGCCCGCCTGCTGGATGTCGCCTCCGTCGCGGGCCATAGCCGAGAGACGCAGGAACACGTCCACCTTCTCCTGCTCTATGTACGTGCCCTCAGAGGTGGCAAAATAGGTGCGGCGGCGTCCGTCGCCGTAGCCGACGGAGGAGCTTTGAATGCCGGGCGTGCTCCAGATGGTCTCGGTGTACTGGTTCAGAATGTCGTTCTTATCCGCCAGAGAAATTGTCGTGGGGTCTTTTCCAACCTCCGCCTCTCCAATGTAGACTACGGGTTCCACCGGCACCAGCAGCGTCTTCTCGCTCCCGGCGTGTCGCGCCTGCTGGACTGCCTGGGCCACCTTCTGTTTCAGGTTGGATAAGTCATTGAAGCAGACGAATCCCCACCCTCCCTTCACCGCAGCCCTGACGTTGCCGCCGCGGCCGGTGCTGGTGCCGATGTCCTCCAGCTCCCTTCCCCTGTACCTGATGTGGGTGGATGCGGCCTCTTCCAGCCGCACCTCTATGTAATCTGCGTCATGGCCCTTCAAAGCTGATTCGATTTGGTCTCTCATGCTCAATCCTAAGGTGATGCTGGATGCATTATAAATCACGGGGTCTTGGCTGAACAGGACTGTTTGGCCGCTTCTGCCTCGACTGTATCGTTGTGGGTTCTGGGAGCTTTGCACAAAAAGCCTAGGAAAGTACAGGGAACCCCCTGTCGGGGGTTTAAGGGGGTGTCCCCCTTTGGATAAAACCTCTGGGAGGGTGGGTGGGAGAGAAGCGTTGGACTTTTGGTGCAAAGCCGGTTCTAGGATATAATCGTTACGTGATACCCAATCCTCGCCTTCTAGACCACCTAGATATTGTAGAAGGGCTTCTCAAGCATCCCCCTCTGGGCCTTATGACGGATTTCGATGGCACCATTTCCCCCTTCGCGCTGACGCCGGAAGAAGCCCGGATCTCTCCGATATGCAAAAAGGCCCTTGAGGCACTCTCCAGGAAAATACCTCTGGTGGCCGTTATCTCTGGCCGTACCGCCCGAGACCTGGCGCAGCTTGTGGAGTTGGACCAGGTGGCATATGTCGGCAACCATGGTATGGAGTACCCGTTAGGAGATGGCTGGCAAATGTCGCCGGCGGTGGCCCCTTATCTGGATGCTGTGAGGGCTACCTGCGATTACCTGGAGGCGACACTGGTGATTCCAGGAGTCTTTACCCAGAATAAGGGCCCCACGGCCTCTGCCCACTATCGCCAGGCCCGGGACCGGGATGAGGCGCGGGACGAGATTCTGCGGGCCATCGCCTCCTGCGACGACGCCAGGGGCCTTAGGGTCTCCGACAACAGGCTGTCGGTGGAGATCAAGGCCCCCGTTGACCTCAACAAAGGCACGGCGGTCAAGGCCCTGGTGGAGGAGTACGGGCTGCGCAGCGCGATTTTCATGGGAGACGACCACACAGACATCGACGCAATGAAGGCTGTAGTGGACGTGGGCACTGGCAACTTGTTGCAGGGGCTGTCCGTAGGGGTGGCCTACGACCATACTCCCAGGGAGGTGCTGGAGGCCGCCAATTTCATCTTGTGGGGAATTGAGGAGGCGGAACGCTTTTTGGCTTGGCTGCAGGAGACCCTCTCTTAGACCAGGGCCTTCATGTCTAACAGTTGTCGCTCCAACCAGTCGGTGATATCTTCCTGCGTAATAGCCTCTACAAGGAGGGCCGAGCGACGCTCCCGCTCTTCCGCCGACATGTTTATGGCGTAGTACAGGGCTTGCATTGTGCCTTCCAGGTCCGCGGGAGCCACGCCTATTACCCCGTCCTTCAACTGCTGGAAGGCCCCCGCCGCTTCGGAGAGTATCAGCACCCCCGCCTTGGTGTTCACCACCGGGCCTTCCTTGGATACCAGGTTCATACCGTCGATTACGGGGTTGACCAGAAGGACGTCATATAACCGCATGGCTGCTATGGCCTGGGTATAGTTATTCTCATAGAAGACAGTCACCGGCTGCCAGTCGTCATCCCCGAACCTGGCGTTAATGTCGCTGATCTGCTGCTGGATCTCCGTCGTATAACGCTGGTACTGCCCTATGTGGGTACGGGACGGCACGATAAAGGCCAGGAGATTCAGCTTTCTGCGCAGCTCCGGGTATCTCTCCAGCAGCAGGTGAAAAGCCCTGAAGCCCCTGACGATGTTCTTGCTGGGCTCTGCCCGATCGATTCTGACAATAGTTGTCTCCCCACAGAGCGCCTTCAACCGGTTCTCGTACTCCGCGGCCCTGGGCGAAGTTGCGATTCGCCTTAGCTCCTCCACATCGATGGATATAGGATAAGCCCTTACCATGACCTGGTGGTCGCCGATGTTTACCACGTGGTTGGAGTAGTCCACCTGGGCGCCGGGAATAAAGGTCTCGCAGCTCTCCAGGAAGCTTCGCACATCCCTCATACTTTGGAAGCCCACGATATCGCTGGCGCAAAGGCTCTCGCAAATGGCGACTCTCATGTGACTGGGAAGGAGCTGCCAGTACATCACAGAGGGCCATGGGATGTGGGTGAAATGTTCGATCACCGCACCGGGCAACTCATTGCGTATGTAGCCCGGCGCCAGATAAAGGTGATAGTCATGCAGCATGATATAGGGAGGAGCGGAGCTCCCCTGGGCCTCCGCTATTACCGCGTCGGCGAAGGCCTTGTTTACCTGAACGTACCCGTTATCCCAGGCGTCATGCACGGAGTAATCTATGTTGGGAGTGTAGGGGGAGCTCCACATGTAGTGCTGGAGGAACCATAGAAGAGGATTACAGAAGATGTTGTAGAACTTGTGATAGACGCGCTTGGGCGTCACCACGTATCTAAGGGATACTTGCTGTCCCTGTATGGGGGACTTGATACTTTCTCCCTGCGCCTGCTCGGCCGCCCGTCGGTCGCCTTCCCGCATGGCGCTGGAAATCCATGTAAAGTCCACGTACTGTGTGAGAGAGCTCAGGGCCGTGACCACTCCGCCGCTGCCTCTGCGGGCCTGGAGCCGGCCCTCCGCCTCCACGTTGTACTCCACGGGGCCCCGGTTGCTGGCGATGATCAGCCGCCGATGGCTGAACATTTCATTGCAAATCTCCAGCAGCCTGTCTATTCGTCTGCTGGTCGGAGGCGCTGTCATGTCTACACAGCTCCCCTCCAGGGCACATAGGTGCCCTGACTAATATCCAGCAATGGTTGCTGGGCTCCAAGGGGAAAGCGGCACCCTCTTTAAGGGAGCAAGAGGCTGTAGAGAAGGAAGGGTGCTCATCATGGTATCCAGCCTTTGAATTGTTCCGGCCTCTTGTGCCCGAACATAGCATAGGCCCAGGGCCCTGTCAAGAAAAAATAAGCGTGGAACGGCTCCCTAGACTTGCCTGCTTTTTAGAGCCCCCGGACTAAAGGGAACTCTACTCCTCTGACCTGAGGTGCTCCCCGATGATGTTTTGAAGGCTGGCAACGAGGCTGCGACATCTGGGGTAGCGAAGGCGCCAGTAGACCTCCTCCTGCTGGGCCAAGTTCAAGGCCCGTATCTGGTAGACCAGGGGTGTCCCCGTTCCTCCCCACATCACAATGCCGATGCCTGTTATCACCATCAGTATGGCGCTGATGTATAGGCCCAGAGAGGCCATGACAACCCCTCCCACGGCAATCAACGTACCCGCTATCATCACAGGGTGGCTGGGAGCCTTCGTTAACTCTATGGCCGTAATCCGAGCCAGCGGCAACTGCATAGGCTCCAAACCAGGCCCTCGAGGGTCCAGCCTCAGCATCCTATGAGAAGTCAGGTAAAAGGGAGGCTCCTCGGATATTACCTGTTCATCTGATGTTAGGTGCTCTTTTATATTCACTCAGGCCTTCCAGTCAGCCGTTGATTAGTCCAGATATAACGGATAAGGCTGGACGTTTCTTATGCGCATTAGCATAGCAGGTTCCTCTTCATTCCCAAATCCCTCAAGGGGGGGTTCCCCTTCCCGTTTATTCTTTTGACAAGCTCTCTTGTGGAACCTAGACTTGACTTGTTGCGGGGGCACAAGCCCCAAAACCATTACCATGTGGGTGAAGTAAATCAGGGTGGTCTTCCTGAAAACATGTCTGATTACCCTTCCTGGGCTGACCGTGGGCCTCTCCGCGATTCTTCTGCTGGTTTCTTGCGGCGACGACTCAGAGGCGACGCCTGGGAATCTCACGCCCACCGTGGCGGCATCCCCTACTGCGACACGCTCTCCAGATCCCCTCGCCTCCTACACCCGCTCTCATCGCTACACCCTCTCCCATCTTTACCCCCACTCCCATCGCTTCGCCCTCTCCTACTGCTACCGTTACTACCCCCGTTGCCTCCCCGACGCCCCCCGCCACGACGGAACCCTTCGCCAACGGCGCTCTGGTGACCTTCGATGTACTGGGGGAGAAGCTGATAGTGTTGATACGCAATCCAGAGACAATAGAGACGGCGGTAGCCGTATCCAGGGGGAAGAGCAGGGCCCGGATACCTATAGGCCCCCTGGTAAAAGGGGAGGCCTTTGGCAACTCATGGAGCTGGCACCTGGACCCGGATAAGGTCAGAATGGCGGAGTTGACAGTGGAGGTGTGCGACGGTCTGCCCTCTCACGTCGAGGCGGACCTGGCTTATTGGGTTGGTACGGTCAAGTTTTACTGCCCCTGGAGCGCGGCCATCGTGTCCATCGAGGAGTATGGGCCCGGCTAGGGGAGCGATGGTGGAGTAGACCAATGTGGCCGATAATCAAGGCTGCCTTTATAGGCTTCGGCATATCTGTGGGACTTCTGCTCGTACCCCTGGTTCATTTTGTCTCAGGGCCTGCGGGGCCCTTTATCGGTGGGTTTATGGGAGGCTCCTCCATAAAAGCCAGGCCAGCTCAGGCTATTGGCGTTGGCATACTGATGGGCATCCTGGCCGGGCTCATGGTGGCCCTTGGCCTGGGAATTGCCGAGGCCATGTTTCAGGTGCTCTCCGAAGGGTCTCTGGCGCTCTACCTGTTGATAGGAGCCGTGGTCGTCTTCTACGTGGGCGCCTTGGGCGGTGTTGGGGCCTTGACGGGGGGTCACATGGCGCAGCGTCGCACGCCGGCGGAGAGTGAGTCGAGTTCTCATGAGTAAGCCCATCGGTTTTTACGGTCGTCTGGAAACGCAGTAGCGCCATCGAAGAGCTATACGGGCCACTCCTCCATCCGGTATGCGGCGTCCCAGAAAAGGTACTCGTAGCGACTGCTGGTCAGGAAGGTCTCTTCTAACTGCTGCTTCTCACCGGCGCTGGCCTCTTTGCCAAGACGGTCCAACAGGTCTCGCAGCCACTGGGCCAGCTCCGCGAACTCAGGAGAGTTGTAGGCCTCTATCCACTTGACATAGAGGGGTTGCTCAGTGGGCATCCCTTGAGATGCCAGATGCTGACCTAGCTCACAGTACCCCCACTGGCACGGCAGTAGAGAGGCGGCGATCTGGCCCAGGCTTCCAGAGTAGGCCGTCTGCAGGAGGTGGCGGGTGTAGGCATGGGTGGTGGGGGAGGGGGTGGTGCTCTCCAGCTCATGAGTGCTTATGCCGAACTCCTGGGCAAAATCGCGATGTAGAGCCATCTCCGTGTGTAGGGTCTCGTGGAGAAGCCTGGCGAACCATACCATGTCATCGAGCCTGCCGGCCTTGGCCACCGCCAGGGCCAGGCTCCGGCAGTACTCGATGAGAAAGAGGTAGTCCTGTCTCATGTAGTAACGAAAGCGGTCTAATGGAAGAGTACCGTCGCCGATGCCCCTGACAAAGGGGTGCTTCTTCTCCGCCTCCCATATATGGCTGGCTTTCTTTCGAAGCTCTTCCGAGAGCCCCATGGACACCTCCTAGAAGCCCCTGCGAGAAACAGCCCTGCCTCTTAACTCACCGACATGGAGCTGTCCGCTACATGCAACGGGACGCCATGTGCTGTGGCGCCCCGCTGGTGTGTCGCTAGTGCCCATACCTTCTAGTTCTTAAGTGCCACCCGCTTGCTAACGGTTAACCCCGTGCTTGGGGGCGTTGCCCACGTTCATGTACGGGTGCTCCTTATACTTCTCATTGAACTCTTTGATGGCCTCCATGTCGTGCTTCTGAATGTCCACCATGTAGTCCCACCCTGCCGCATGCACGGCGTGCTCCAGCTCATATGGGTAGCGTATTTCGCAGAGGCCCGCCTCTTTGGCTCCCTCTGAAGAGAGCTAGCTATAGGGTCCGGTGACCGGCACCGGTATGGCGTCTACGACCCTTTTGATTTCCCCTTAATTTAATTATTATTCTCTCTGAGGGGATTGTGCCGCGGCCGTACGATTGGGAGACCTCTTAGGCGAGGGCCATTATAGAGGGCTGGTGTGGATGCTGCAATATTTTGACTTGACAGCAGCCATTAAGGCTGCGTTAGTATGAAGCATCGTCAGACGGAGGTGCACATATGGCTGAGCCGGTGCTTTTGTACGAGACTAAAGAAAACGGCCGTATTGTCGTTATGACTTTAAACAGGCCCGAAAAGCTTAACGCGTTGAGCGTGGAGCTGTCCAACGCCCTGGCCGATGGATGGCAGCGTTTCGCCGATGACGACGAGGCATGGGTTGCAATCCTTACGGGCGCCGGGGACCGGGCCTTCTGCGCGGGCCTGGACCTGACGGAGCGCGCCGAGCAGAATGAAGCAGGCACGACCCAGCAGGTAAAACGCGGGGCTACAGACCAACTATCTGAGAGGTTTAATTTATGGAAACCCACCATCGCCGCGATCAACGGCTTCGCCGTGGCCGGAGGCTGGTCTCTGGCCCAGCAGTGTGATATTCGTATCGCCTCCGAGAGTGCGGAGATGGGCATCACCGAGGCGCGCTGGAACATGGGTGCGCCCTGGCTCAACACACTTACGCGACAGCTACAATTAGGCCACGCTTTGGAGATCGCCCTCTGGGGAGACAAACGCATCACAGCGCAGAGGGCCTATGAGATAGGGTGGGTCAACAAGGTGGTCCCTCAAGAACGCCTCATGGAGGAGGCCCTGGACTGGGCCAACCGTATGCTCCGCCTAGCCCCCAGATCGGTACGCAATTTTAAGGAGATCCTCTACCGAGCGTATAACATGACGCCGGAGCAGGGACGTGCCTTTGCCGCACGGCTGGAGGCCAACCTGGTAGGCATGGAGGACTCGATAGAGGGCCCCAAGGCCTTTAGAGAGAAGCGTCAGCCTGTGTTCAAGAACCGGTAAGGTAGAGCTCCTCTCTTAGCTATGAGCCTCGAGACAGCCGCCCTTCCGCGGAAGGACGGCTGTCTCATCCTAAAAGCACCCCCATCACCCTTTTGGGTGACTACTTTTTCAGTAAATATGACCGTAAAGTGCCAGGGAATCATATTTGACAACAACTTCAGATTGGTTTACGCTCAAACTGCTACGAAATCAAGCACTGTAGTCGCTTGTTCTCCAGGGAAGCGGGGGCATCCCTACTGGGAGATTGCTTAAGCGCCTAGGAGGTTAGCGTGTTGCGTCTCAGTCGGCTGTTCCCAGCGATTTTTGCCCTGGCTCTTCTATCCCTGTTACTCCCTGGACTTATCACCGCCCAAGGAGGTCCTCCGGCCGATGGCTGGCAGGCCCCTCCTGTTGGGGGGCCGGATTTCGTTCCTGGGGAGTTCCTGGTAGTCCTTAACGGTGGGGCTGGTGGGGCCGATGCCGTGGCTCAAGCCGTAGGCGCCGAGTCCATTGGGACCACATCCTTCCCCGGCGGCTACAATATTCACCGCCTGAGAGCCGTTGGCGGCGACGACGAACAGACCCTCCAGAACCTCCGCAGGAATCCCCTAGTAAAGATGGCGTTCCGCAACGCCATGATGCACGCCTTCGAAGGACATACCTCATCAGATAACCCGGCGTTGGGAGACCAGGCCCCGCCATCTCCTGGCGAGAGCCAGGGACCTCACACGCTGGGCATGGGGAAGGTCTATTACACAGACTCCAACAACTTTGGCCCCAATGCGCCCTTCCATGAGTACGACGTGGCCACGGACACCTGGACCACAAAGGCGTCCCTTCCTGCTGCAAATACGACCCAGTTGGCCTCTGACGAGCTGGGCGTAGTATACTCCCTGCCTGAAGACGGGAACGTATATAGATATGACCCTGGCACCAATAGCTGGGTCTTTGTGATTGCGGGGCCCCCGGCAGCCGTGGGGCGAAGCCCCATAAGGATGTTCGAGGCCCACGCCGGTGAGTTTTACTGGGGAAAGGATGGCACAACCACCCTCGACTACACCAGTGGGGGGGTCTGGAACTCCATAACTACGCCCAGGACGATATCCTCTGGGGCGGCCGTGGACCGAAGCACGGGCTACATCTATATCCGGACGTATTCTGAGCTCGGCTTCTTCGCCTTCAACCCAGCCACACTGACCTTCCCCCAGATATGCGACTTTGGTTCAGGCGTTCTTGAGAATTCCCGGGTAGGAGCCTTCCACAATGGTAACTTCTACAGCCGAGATGCTTCGGGAACGTATCAGGCCACCGACGTTGCCACCTGTGGGGTGGTAGACACTCTGGTCGCACCTACGTCCAGCCACTCGTCGTCTGGTGAGGACGACGTGGGAAACATCTACTCCAACGGGTACAACGATGACATCGTCTTCGAGGTATACAACGCTCCCACCAACACTCTGACCCTCCTGGCACCTGCGCCCGATATCCCAGCCACTCCACTCCACACTGGTGTGGACTGGAGTGGCTGGGGCGCCACCGCAGGGGCCTCTTTACCCCAATGACCCCTTGTTTATAGATCAGTGGGGCTTCAACAACACCGGCCAGACCGGCGGCACTCCGGACGCCGATATAGACGCCCCTGAGGCCTGGGGTGCCTACACAGGTGGTCCCAGCCCTATCGTGGCCGTCATTGACACCGGTATGCAGACCAACCACATTGATCTTGTGGGCAATCTCTTTGTGAACCCCTTCGACCCCATCGACGGCATCGACAACGACGGCAACGGCTTTATCGATGACTGGCAGGGGTGGGACTTCGTCAATAATGACAACAACGTCAACGACGGCATAGATGCCCACGCCACCCACGTTGGGGGCACCATAGCTGCCATGACCAACAACGGAGTAGGTGTGGCCGGCGTTAACTGGGACCAACCCATTATCATGCCTCTCAAGTTCCTACAGTTTGGTGGAGGAACCCTCCAAGGCGCCCTGGATGCCTTTGCCTATATGGCCAATTTTGCCCTTCTACACCAGGTGGAGATAATCTCCAACAACTCCTGGGGATGCTTTGGTGACTACTTTGGCTGCGGCGGCCCCCTCTTTGAGGATGCGCTCTTTAATCTGACTCCCATCGTGCAGCTCCATTTGGTCGCTGCCGGTAACGAGTCCTGGGACAACGACAACCATCCAGGCCTGGCCAGCTACCCAGCCTCCCTGTCTATCCCCAACATCGTCTCCGTGGCAGCCACCGACCACAACGACAATCTGGCTGGCTTCTCCAGCTTTGGGGCCACGACGGTAGACCTGGCGGCCCCCGGCCAGAGCATCCTCTCCACCGTTCCTTTTGATAGCTACGATCACTTCAGCGGCACCTCCATGGCCACTCCTCATGTGGCGGGCGCTGCCGCTCTCCTGCTCAGCGCCAACCCCGCCCTGGCCCCCGCTGGCGGTGCCGAGGACCGGATAGACGGAGCTCTGCTCCCTCAGTGTGGAGTAACCAACGTCAAAGACCTGATGATGCTCACCGTTGACCAGAAGCCGGCTCTTGCTGGAAAGATGATCACTGGTGGCCGTCTGAACCTGAACAACGCCCTTAACTGTGTGGCTGCGCCCGCTGTGACTGCAGAGGCCGACCCAACCTTTGGCCCTTCACCGCTGCTGGTTACTTTCTCTGCCACCGCCACCGACTCCGACGGCACCATCGTCGATGAGTGGTGGAACTTCGGCGACGGCTCCCCTGAAGAGCACGTATTCGATACCCAGCACACCTACGCGGTCGATGGGCTCTACATCGCCGTCTTCACCGCTCAGGACAACGACGGCAATACCTCCTCTGCTGAGGTCCCCATCGACGTCGTGACCTTTGGCACAGACACGGTAATTCTAGTGGACGACGATAAGGGAGACCCCAACACGACTCAATACATTGAGGATGCCCTGATTGCTGCGGGCCATCCATACATCGTTGTAGTGCCGCCCATTCCATTTGCTCCAGGCATTCCCAACCCGGTCATATGGAACCTGGGCTACAACTGGTGGATATTCCCAACCCTGACCTCTGAGAGCAAGACCTGGATAGGCTCCAACTTGGACCTGGGCGGCAGAGTTGCCCTTCTCGCCCAGGACTACATCTACGTGGAGGGATTGGACGCGTTCCTTCAGCAGTACTTCTGGGTGGGAGACGTCTTCCAGGACGTGGGCACCACCCAGGTCACGGGAATTCCCGAGAACCCAATCTCCTGTGGCATGCAGATCCCTCTCACCTACCCGCCCGAGTTCGTTGACTTCAGCGACCAGGTCTTTCCCCTTCCTGGCGCGGACCCCATCTTCACCGCCGCCGATGGAGCTCCTAGGGCTGTCATGTATGAAGGAATAGAGGCGCCCTACAAGAGCGCCTTCTTCGGCTTCCCCTTGGAGGCGGTGCCTCTTGGCAACCCGGAGCCCAATTAACGGCCCGGAGCTGGTCTGGCGTATCGTCAACTGGCTGCTGGACGGCCCATCGCCCTGCGTGGCGCCTGCTGACCCGGACATACTGATCACTCCTCAATCCATTGAAGTGACCGTGGAGCAGGGTCAGACCCTTACCCAGCTTATGCTAATCGCGAACCCCGGCGGCGCGAACCTGACCTTTGATATCGAGGAATTCCCGGGTATCCAGGGTGGCGTTGAGCAGGCGGCCCGCCTGGGCGGCCACGCCAAAGTCGAGGGCAGCAGCACCAGTCCTGCCCCCGAGCAGGAGGCCCCCGCGGTCTTCAGCGAGGCCGGCGCGGCTCCTGCCAAGCAAGAGGTTGTGATTATCATCCCAGACGGCGGTGTCAACCCCGATGCTGGGCCCTCCGTCACGGGAGGCGCACCAGGTCCGCTGAATACCCCCGACCAGGTAGTAGTGACTCCTAACGTGGTGGCCGATCCGCCGGTAAGCGTTCTGGTTGTGGACACACTAACTGGAGGAGCTGGCTTCTCTCCCATAAAGGGTATATTGGACCCGTTCCCGGACACGGCCGTAGTGGACTTCATTGACGGCACCTTGGGCACTCCCACCCTGGTCCAGCTTCAGGCCTACGATGTAGTGGTGGTGGCGTCTAACTACTTCTGGGCAGACCGTATCGCCATGGGCGACGTCTTGGCGGCCTATAACGATGCCGGCGGCAATGTTGTCCACATGTCCGCCTCCTTCGACACCGATGACGGCTGGGGATTGGCTGGCGCCTGGGTAGCTCCTGATCACGGCGCCATTCTGACCAGCCCCAGCTACTCCTTTGATACCTGGACCCTGGGCAATTTCAACCCCGGGCATCCCATCATGGACGGGGTGACCAGCCTGACCAACAGCATAGTATTCTTCACCGACTTCGCCCTGGATGCCCTCTTCGCCGCCGAATGGAATTCCTTAGAGCCCCTGGCCGGCGATATGGCGCCTCCGGTTGGAGGCTGCGTGGTGGGCCTTAACGCCTTCCCGCTGGACGGCTTCTGGGTAGGCGAGATGCCCCTGCTTATCCACAACGCCGTGGTGGACGCGGCGCAGATTTGTGGCGAGGGAGCGCCTCCGCCTCCTCCGCCTCCGGCGGGCAGTGTCCTCCTGGTAAAGAATGTCCAGCCCTGGGCCCTGAATCCCGACCCCAATGAGACGATTCTTAATACCTTTGGCGTGCCATACGTTGTGGCTAGCTCCTTTGACCTACCCGCTCTAGACCTGTCCAGTTTCGCCGTCGTTATCATCGCCGGCGACCAGGACCAGGGTTTCTATGACAACATGGCCCTTAATGTGCCTCAGTTGGAAGATTACGTCTTCAACGGTGGCTGCCTAGACGTCCACGCCGCAGACCAGGGGTGGAACGGAGGCCTGTGGAGTAGCCTGCTGCCCGGTGGGGTCCTCCACAACAGCCCCGTCTACGATCAGTTCAATACCATAGTGGACCCCCTCTCCTGGATAACCGAGGGTCTCACCGATGCTGACTTCGCCAACTGGAACTACGTCAGCCACGGGAACTTCTACAACCTGTACGGCGGGACCAACATCATTTTGAAAGACACAACCCTGGAGCCCACCTACATTGATTACCTCTATGGCACCGGGTACGTCATAGCCAATACGGAGACGCTGGAGTGGGCCTACGGCAACGGATATAACAATCAGGTGCTGGTCAACGACATTAACCACATACTGATGGAGTGCGAAGGGGGAGGGCTCCCGCCGCCTCCGGAGCACCCTGGCAACATACTGCTCCTCAAGGACGCCGACCCGTGGCCTACTACCGGGCCAGACCCCAATGTGACGGCCATGAACGCCCTGGGCATCACCCATACCGTGGCGGACTCCGTGGCCTTCCCAACCCTGGACCTGACCCCGTACAACACCATCATCATTGCCGCCGACCAGCCTCAGACCTTCTACGACAACATGGCAGCTAATCTGCCTATCCTGGAGACGTACGTCACCAACGGCGGCTGTCTGGATGCCCACGCCGCGGACGCCGCCCATAATGGAGGCCTGTGGACTAACCTGCTGCCCGGCGGGATCCCCCACGTGGTCGACTATCAGGACCAGAACTTTATCACCGACCCCTTCCACTGGGTGAACATGGGCCTCAGTGATATTGACTTCATCGGCTGGAACTATGTTAGCCACGGCTCCTTCCAACCCGACATATCCGTGGACGTGCTTCATGTGGACCCCTTTGAGCATCCGACTACCATTGACTATGGCTTTGGCGCCGGCAAGGTGCTGGCCACCACACAGGCCCTGGAGTGGGCCTTCAACACCGGCTTCGGGACTCCTGAGGCTCTGGGCAACCACATCTGGCACATCGCTGACTGCGGCGGGGAGCCAGCGCCGCCAACGGACGTCTCGTGGTTGAATGAGACGCCGACGATAGGCACGATACCATCCGGCGGTATATGAGGAAATCCTCGTCGACTTCGACACCACCGTGGTCCTGGGCCAGCCCGGTACCCTTGGCCTGTCGGTAGATGAATACGACGCCTTCCTGGTCGTCAACCACAACGTACGCGATAAAGGGCCAGTGGAAATCCACGTGGTCATGCACGTGGTGCCACCCGCTCTATGTCCGTGCCCGAACATAGGGGTTGATCCCTCCAGTTTCGCCTTCAACCTGCCGCCCGACAGTGACGACGTGAGTATACTGAACATAACCAATACCGGGGACGTAGGCAGCGAGCTCAAGTTCGAGATCTCCAGCGAGGACTCCTTCCAGACGGCTGGCGTGGAGGCTCAGCACGCTGGTGGCCCCGATGCCTTTGGCTACGTCTACCGAGACTCGGACCAGGGCGGGTCGCCCTTTGACTGGTTCGACATCAGCGCTGCCGGGGCACCCCTGGCCCTGGGAGACAACACTCACGCCGAAATACCCATGCCCTTCCCCATGCATTTCTACGGCGTGCTGGCGCATTCGGGAGATCCGCTATTCGTAAGCTCCAACGGCTACGCATGCTTCCTAGAGGCAGGCACCGACACTGCCGACAACGTCAACATACCCAAGGCCACCAACCCCAACGCCTGCATATTTGCCTTCTGGGATGACCTGGACCCCAGCCTGGGTGGAGAGGTCTACTTCTACTACGATGCGCCCACTAACAGGTACATCATTCAGTGGACCGACGTGCCCTTGGCGGGCGATCCCACTACTGCCTACACTTTCCAGATCATCCTGAAGCCTGGTGGCAGCATCCATACCCAATACCTGGAGATGGCAGGGCCCACCGACGGCGCCTCCATCGGCATCGAGAACCCGGACGGTACCATAGGTCTCCAGGTGAACTACAATACCCCTTACGTACACGGCGGCTTGGCGGTAAGCTTCAAACACTGGCTGGAGTTAGGACCTCAGGTAGGCCTGGTGCCCGCCAATGTCCAGCCCGTGGATATTGGGGTGAATACCGTTGACATGCCCGCGGGCACTAGCTGGCACGCCGACGTGAGAATCGACCATAACGTTCCCAACGTCCCGGTGGTAATAGTGCCAGTTGACCTTAACGTTACCTCGGTCTGCCAGTTGGAGTACTTCCCCGACGAGCTCACAGGTTGGAACATATCCATGGCGCCTGACTCTGTGGCAGTCTTCTTTGAGGAGTTGTTCAACTCCGGCGACCTGGACTGTAACTGGACACTGGCGGACAACCCGGTCGTTCCAGAGATCACTGTACTGGATACCTTAGGCACCCTGCTTCCGGGAGAGGACTTCGGGGCCTCCTTCGAGGTAAACACCACGGGCCATTTGATTGGTGACGTCATCATCACCAACCTGGATCTCCAATGGAACCCCGCTGTACTGATCCCGGTGACCATAACCGTCGAAGAGGTGGCCAGTGTGGTGGTGCCGCCGCTGACCGTGGGTCAAGGCCAGGCAACGATCCCGGTGGACGTGCTAAACATACCGGGAGACCCGAACACCGAGGGCCTGGGCGCATTCCTGTTTGAGCTCTGGTACGACCCGTTCGTGGCCCAGGCGGACACCGTCCTGGGCGGCACTGCGCCTTTCGATTCTCCGCCCACCTTCAATATCGACAATATCAACGGAGTGATGAGCTTCACCGCCCTGCAAACCAACATACCTGGCCCAACGGGCGACATCAATGTGGCCAGCGTCGTGTTGAACCTGGTGGGCCCATCTGAATCGTGCACCTACTTGGATATCCTTGTCGTCGACCTGTTCGACGTCAACGCCAACACGATTCCCAATATCGACGAGGACGGCGAGCTGTGCCTGCAAGCGCCCACTGAGGAGGCCGACACGGGCTACTTCACCTCTACCCACGATGCGGGCTACCCGCTTGCGGACCATGCCGCCGGCATTACCGCCGCGATCTATGACGTGCACGACCTCGGGACGGGCACGCCGGACCCCACTATTCTACTCGGTGGCTACCAGGCCGAGGCCACCTACAACGGTGATCTGCTGAATGTGCTGGAAGTAGCTCTCCAACCACCCTTCGAGTCTGGAACTTACAGCATCGATAACCCGGCCGGCGTGACTGCCTTCAACGCCATCGCGCCTTTGGGCGTCAGATGGCCTATTGACCCGCTGGCCTTCCTGAAGCTGAGGTTGGTGGGCTGCGTCCTCGACGAAACTGTCCTGACGTTGAACTTCATCGAGATCATCGACGTGAACGGCAACTACATAGCTATGCAGCAGCCTCCTGAAGAGAGGGTATTCCGCAGGGGCGACGCCAAGGCCGACGGCGTCATAAACATCGGAGACGCCCTCTACTCAGTCCAGACCCTGGTGGGTACAAGGTCGGTCGGCGATGATCCAGTTAATCAGACCAACCTAGTGAATGCCGCCAGCGTGAAACATGATGATCTGTATGACTCTCTGACCGTGGCTGACGTGCTACAATTAATGCAGTACTTGGTTGGCTTGCGGAATGAATGCTTCCAGCTGGTGCAGCAGGGGACCGCTCCAGCGGGGCGTTAGATTGAACTACCGTCGATATGGGAATAACCAGTCGATAGGAGTATCCGTCAATGCATAAGGTCTTGGGAAGACGCAAAGCATACCTGGGAATACTGGTCGCCCTAGGCCTGCTCCTCGGGCTTATGCCTGCTGGACTGGTCCATGGCCAGGTCTAGCCCTTAACTCATGGGGGTGTCGACATCTACATTGATGATGTGGATTTTGTGACAGGCACTCCATTCACCACCTTTATACACGTGGATGGAGTAGTGGGGGGAGGGCCCGGGACGGGTCTGTTCGCCTTTAACTTCGGGGTAACCTACAGCACCCCCGCGGTCACCTTCCCCGATGCTGGCGGGTCGCCTTCCTGTGGAGTTACCACTCTAAATCTGGCGTTCGGCGACCCCTTTACCCTGGCCTGCGACATCGGCGTCGGCACAATCAGCGTAGCCGACATTTTATTTGCCCTGGACGGGGAGAGCGGCGACTTGACCATGATACAGCTCGATGGCACGACTTCCTGCGCCAATAGCAGCCAGACCCTCCTGGCCCTGACCACGGTTCAACTCACCGACCTCAACGGAGACCCTCTGCCCAACCAGCAGGTCACAGACGGCGAGGTAACTTGTTGGGTTGCACCTATAGCCAGCTTTACCTCGACCCCAGATCCGGCCGATGCAGGAGACACGATCAGCTTTACTGACACCAGCCAGAACATGACGCTGCTGGGAGGTGCCGGGGCCCAGCAGGCCACCTGGCTCTGGGACTTCGGGGACGGCGGCACGTCTCCTCTCCAGGACCCCACCTACTCCTATAACGTACCTGCTACCTATACTGTATGCTTTACAACCACCAATCCGGCCGGCACTGACAATGTTTGCCAGTTGGTGGTGGTGGAACCTGGGCCAGCATCCACTGCAACTGTCTCGCCAAACCCAGTCAATATAAATCCCAACGCCTCATTACCCTTTACCGCCGTGTTCGCGGACTCCTTAGGCAACGTGATCCCCAATGCGTCCATGGAGTCATTGGTATGGTCGACAGTCGCCGGAGGCACCATCGACCCGGTGACTGGTGTGTACACCGCCGGGCCTATTGTGGGTGACTACCTAGACGACGCCTGCGTGGACGGCACGTATAAGGCCGGTATGGTGACAGACTGCGCCGACGTCCTCATCGCCTCTACCCTGGCGCTGACCGGCATGTTTATGGTCCAGGACCCAGTGGACGGAGTAGTGGTGATCTAGAAGTGGATCCTGGACACCTTCGACGTCCTTGGCAACTCCGTGCCGGCCACCAACGGGATCGGCGGCTACGTCAATGAGCTGAGCTATCCGGGTTCACCCGACCCAGGTGTCGACCCAAGCCTCATCGAGGTCAAAGAGATCAGACCAGGTGACGCCCCCTTTAATAGCTCTCCCACGTCAAATATCCAGAATGACCTGGGTACCACCAGCCTGAACGCCGTTCAGACTATCGATCAGCTCAATCAGGCGCCCCAGTTGGTGGCCAGGGTTGCACTGACCCTGAACAGCTGTACAGATCAGTCTGTTACCCTTGATGATGCCTTCACTCAGATTACCGATGGCGATGGAGAGTTTATCCTCGAGCAGGCGCCTTCTGCCAAAACCTTCCTGCGTGGTGATATAAAGAACGATGGCATCGTAGACATCGCTGACGTTTTATTCGGCGCACAGTACTTGGTGGGCCTGAGAGACACAGACCCGGACGGGGGCGATCCGGACCTGGTACACCCGATAAACATGGCCTCCGTGAAGCATGACGGAGCGGCAGGCGACGAGAAAAATATCGCGGACGTTTTGTTTATTGCCCAGCAGCTTGTAGGTTTGAGAGACCAGTGTTTTGAGGTAGTGTAACCATAAGCAAAGCGCGTGCTAGGGACAAGAACCAAATATTTGACGATTTACTTATCCCATGTTGCTTGTGTGTTTAAAAGATATTTGGTACAATTGGCCCGTCTAGCTTGGCTAGATGCAAAAGAGGGGGGCGCCCTTACATGTGCTTGTCATCGGAACGCCCCCCCGTAAGATGGATTTAAGTGGGCTTTGATGCATAGCAATATAACGAGGGGAATTAAAAAAACACAGGTACTATCGGTTTTCCTTCCACTCCTTGGTCTCCTCTCTCTGGTCCCTTTCCTCTTAGGTGCTCAGTTGGGAAGCTGGGAGGGATCCAATGTAGGTGATGCCCAGACGATCCCAACAGGTGCGGCAACGGACTCCTTTGCCATATTGGACACAGATAACGTAGCAGTGGAGACAACAGAGATTCTGGAGTTCCTGGGTGCGACGACAGCGCCGGGCGGCATTCTAAGATATGATGTGGAGGTTACTTATGACGGCACCCTGATCAATATTCTTGCCACCACCGGGGTGAGGGGCGGTGACGTTCCTTTTGACGCGGTACCTACTTTTAACATCGATAACTCGCCTACTGGAACAACTACCTTTTCAGATACCACGGTGGCTCTTAACACCCAATCGCCCATCACCCTCGCTAAGCTGGTGGTAAAGCTAGTAGGTTGCAGCACTGACCTCGCAGTATTATCCGTTGGCATCAATGACGTGCGCTCGGTGGACGAACCAAGCACACCTATTCCAGGCGACACTATCGCCAAGTCTTTGCGCCGGGGGGACGCCCGGGCTGATGGGACGGTAGACGTTTCCAACGTTCTTTTTATAGCGCAGTTTCTGGTTGGGCTGCGAAACGCCGGTGAGGACCTACCTGGGGTGTTTACTTTGACCCATCCAATAAATGGCGCTTCTCCAAAACAGGATACCAGTGGAGACGTGATGAACATAGCGG
Organism: Dehalococcoidia bacterium; assembly: GCA_965237935.1. GTDB lineage: Bacteria > Chloroflexota > Dehalococcoidia > Lucifugimonadales > CBDEGW01 > CBDEGW01. Next base: position 227,361 of record CBDEGW010000004.1, read on the forward strand.
ACGCTCTTTTCATTGCCCAGCTTTTGGCTACGTTAAGGGATGACTGCTATATTGTGACATAGGAATTTTAGTTTAATTGCAGCGTGAAAAATGGCCGGCTTTCCTTAAAGGAAGCCATAAGCCTTTCATACATAATAGTAAGGGGGCATATATGTACCATTTTCGCCATCAAGGCGTAAAACGTGGTATAGCATTATTAATACTACTGGCTCTTTTAGCTGTATTTCCTTTGAGCTCAAGTCTGATCCTCGCTCAGGACCGGGAAGCGGAAGCTCCTCCTCTACCTGGATTTACCCTCACGCCTGACGAGGGCTTGGCCACGACCATTACGGGCGCGGGGTTCAATGCCACCACTGCCCTGACCATCGTATTTGGTACGATAGACCTGACGGCTGCTGGGGCAGTAGTTGGAGACACGGCTACCGACGGTACTGGAGCCTTTGTCTCTATCATCACCGCACCCGATCAGACGGCTGGTGCTTTCACTGTGACGGTCAATGACGGAACTAATACATTTTCGGACACCTTCACCGTACCTGACCTGCAAGGGCCTCAGGGCCTTAAGGGCCTTAAGGGCAAGGAAGGCGACGAGGGCGATGAAGGTGAGACCGGGCCTGCTGGGCCTCCCGGTCCCGGAGGGCCTGGAGGCGCCGGACCTCCAGGCCCTCCGGGACCTCCCGGAGTCGCTGGACCTGCTGGGCCTGCTGGCTCCGCCGGCCCCGCCGGCCCCGCCGGGGCTGATGGCGCAACCGGGCCTAACGGATCTCGAGGGTCTTCTGGCTCTGCCGGCCCTGCCGGAGCTGATGGGGCCACCGGAGCTGACGGCGCTTCTGGAGCGACTGGAGCTACCGGCTCCGCCGGTCCTAAGGGAGATGACGGTGGTGGTGGCCTAGGCATAGTAGGCCTGGTGCTGGGCGTTGTGGGCACAGCGGGAGCGGCCCTCGCGCTGTCCTACACCTTCGGTATGCTGCGCAGGCCAGGAGTATAATCAGTCCTGCTGAACAAAGCGCCTCCTGATTGGCGCACCTCTATCCACCTTCGCTAAGGCGGTAGTAGGGGATATATAAGGAGACTCGTAGGGGGTGAGGCTCCGTAGAAATGCGGGGCCTCGCCCCCTTACTTTTGAGGGCCTGGTAACGACGAAAGGCAACAGGATGTTCCCCTAGATTCCTTTCGGGACCAATGAGTAGACTGGATAGACAAGCAGCTCTTGGAGACAAGATGAGTGCAGTGAAGGAATGGGAGCTACCTAAAATCCTTTGGCTCTTGTCTTTGTTTGGTCTTCTGGCCGTGATTTCCCTTATATGCCTGGCTCCCGTTGTGGCCCAGGAGACACCTGGCACCACCGTGGAGATTGACCCACCCCAGGTGGAGGCCACCACGGGTGATATAATCACTCTGGACATTGTGGTAAGGAACATAACCGACCCTGAGGGCCTGGGAGCCTACGTTGTACGTATAGGGTTCGATGGCGCGGTAGTTAAGCCAGTGGACGTCCTAGGAGGCAGTCCCCCTTTTAACGGCGGGCCGGTGTTTAATCTCGGCATTAACCCAATCAGCATTGTGGGTATTCAGGGTGTCACCATACCTGGGCCCAAGGGCGACCAGGTTATAGCCCGGCTCAAGGTAATGGTCACCGGGAGCCCTGGCGATGAGACCTCTCTAGAAATAGATATGAGTCCTCCCTCGGGACTTAGAGATGCCAACGGAAATCCAATAGGCTCTACGGGAGTCAGTGGCCGCATTACGGTTGTTGCTCCGGTCCAGGCCACCCTCACGCCTACAGCAACGACCACTCCAGTAGCAACTATTCCTCCTACTCAGACCCCGATCCCGTCACCTACGGCTACGCCAGTGCCCACGGCGACTCCAATATCCACCTCTACCCCCTCGCCCACGCCGGCTCCATCCCCCACCGAGACCCCTCTGCCCACGCCCATGCCTACGCCTATCCCTATCCCTACCCCCACTCCATCACCTACAGCTACGCCTTCACCCATGCCAACCCCTAAGCCTACTGCCACTTCAAGACCTACCGCGACGCCGACTCAAACGGTCCTTACGCCAACGTTGGAGACACCTACTCTCGCCCCTGCTCCAACGATTGTCGCGATCTGTAGACCGTCAGCGATAATGGGACACATATAAGGGTAGGAAAACCCGAGAGTCGGAGGGTGGTGTGAGCTCCTGAAATGAGGGTAGAGTTACCCACAGAAAGGAGCAGATGTGTCCCAATTAGAAGTAAGCAAAGCAGAGGCCGCCGAGGAACGAAGCGAGCAGACCAGGTCTTTCGTCCGCACAGTGAAGGCGGCTGCCCGACGTAAGTACACCCCCGAAGAGAAGATCCGAATTGTTCTGGAGGGCTTCCGCCGCGAGGTCACAGTCAACGACCTGTGCCGGCGGGAGGGGATCAAGCCCCACTCCTACTACTCGTGGACCAAAGAGTTCATGGAGGCGGGCAAGGAGAGGTTGACCCGTGACTCGGTTCGGGACGCCACTCAGCATGAGGTAGGGCAGCTCAAGCGAGAGAACGGGGAACTCAAGGAGCTAGTGGCCGATCTGTCGCTGGAGGCGTACCGTCTCAAAAAAACGGCCATCCCCATGCCCCAGGACGCCACCGGTACCAGCGGATGAGCGCCCCGGAGAAGGCAGAGGTAGTTACCAAAGTATCCTCGTCTCCCCTCCCCAAGCGAAAGGTCCTCAGAGAGCTGGGCATCCCTAAGAGCACCTACTACCGGTGGCTCAGACGCCAAAACCAACAAGGACTTGAGGACCGACCAGGAGGCTATCAGCCACCATGGAACCGTCTTACTATTCAGGAAGAACGCTCAGTCCTGTTATCAGCCAGAGAGATGCCAGAGCTGAGCTGCCGTCAGCTGGCCGCGTGGATCACCGACAACCAGGGCTTCTCAGTCTCAGAGTCCAGCGTCTACCGTATCCTGGGCAGGGAGGGCCTAGTGAAGAGGCCTGAGATGCGGTTGGCGGCGGGTAAGGAGTACCACCGCAAGACCACAGGGCCTCACCAGATGTGGGCCACCGATGCCTCATACTTCAGGGTGGTTGGTTGGGGCTACTACTACCTGGTCACCGTTATGGACGACTACTCCCGCTTCATCCTGGCTCACAGGCTTCAGCAAGATATGACGGCCGACTCCTTCATCGAGGTGGTCCAGGATGCTGTGGACACGACCAGCATGGACCAAGTTCCAGTCACAGACCGCACCAGGCTGCTGAGTGACAACGGTCCAGGCTATGTCTCAAGAGCATTCAGGGACTACCTGGGGATGGTTGGCATCAAGCACATCCTAGCAACTCCTTTCCACCCTCAGACCAACGGGAAGCTGGAGCGCTACCACCAGACCATCAAACGGGACGTCAACCAGGTGCCTTATGAGTTGCCCGCCGACCTTGAGGCTGCTATCGCGGCCTTCGTCAGCTACTACAACTAACGGCGCTATCACAAGGCTCTGGGCAACGTGATACCATCAGACGTGCTCAAGGGAAGACGGCAAGAGATCCTACAACGCAGGAAGGAGGTGAAGGCTCAAACCACCGAACGGCGACGACGCTACAACAGGGCCCTCAGGGAGCTCACCAGACCTCCAGCCAGCCCCTGATCTCTCGCCTACCAATGTGTCCCACTTTTGCTGGTTGCTAACACCCCACAGTTCCCTGAAGGGTAAAACGCCCAAAGAGTTTGCTGGCTCTATGGCTGGACTCTACTAGCCAATGATGCTAACTTCGGGGTAAGGTCAGGCGGAGCTCGATTCTAGGCCGGACGGAGGGGCTGCCGTGACATCCATCATCGCGGAGCATGACGTGGAGCCCTGGCGCCGCCGGCTGTACCTGCCGGCATACCGAATCAGGGATGCGGCGAGGTACTCCGGTGTTGCCGCCCAGACAGTTACCCATTGGCATCATGGGGACGGTCGGCTTGGTCCGGCATTGCCGGGACACCAAAAGCGGAGGCACCTCTCATACCTCCAACTGGTCGAAGTCGCGTTCGTCGCCACCTTCCGAATGCTCGGCGTGCCGCTTCAGCGGATTCGCAGGGCTAGAGCCTTTGCCGCCTTAACCGGAAAGAGATCAGAGACGGCCTATACTTCGAAGGAAGTTTGGGCGGCGGCCTGAACAATGGCGAGTCTATCACTAAGGTGCGGTTATGACCGGAACTCCTGAATCGGCGTCCGGCAGCTTTGGCGGGCAATGGACCGTCGATAAGCTGTACATCCTGGAAAATTACCTGGACGTTTACACTACCGCATTGAAAAACCAGCCCTTCAAGCTGATGTACGTAGATGCCTTTGCCGGTACAGGTGATATCAGCCTGCGCCTGGCGGATGATGATGCACGAGCCTTCATAGACGGCTCGGCAAAGCTGGCAATAGGCATCGGTGAGAAGCCGTTTGACCGATTGATCTTCGTTGAGAAGGACGCTCAGCGATACAAGCAACTGGTAACCCTACGCAAAGAAAATCCCGGGCGGGACATCAGAACTGAGAACTACGACGCCAACTCCTTCTTGAGCAACTTGCAAGAGGATTGGCGGGCATGGCGTGGGGTGCTCTTCTTGGATCCGTTCGACACCGAGGTCGAGTGGGCAACCATCGAGAAGATAGCGGCGTTGAACGCCCTCGACACCTGGATCCTCTTTCCAATATCCGCAATCGCCAGAATTCTGCCCATCTCGAAGAATCCGGACGATATTTCGCAGGCGTGGGCTGACCGGCTGACCCGCATCTTCGGCGATGAAAGCTGGAGGGAGCTATATCACGTCAATCCTCAGCAGTCGCTGTTTGGGGATGAACTGCACCAAAGAGACCCAGGCGTCGCCGGAATAAGCAGCTTGTACAAACGCAAGCTTAAGGCCCTGTTCGGGCAGAGGTTCATGGAAACATCCAAGACCTTCGTGAATTCAAAGAATTCGCCCTTGTTCGAGTTTATATTTTGTGTCGGTAATGGTGAGGAGAAGGCAGTAGTCCTCGCCAAGAGGATAGCCCGGCATATTCTGAAGGCAAGCGGGTGAGGCCGTGTCTACACTCTCTAAGATCGAATGGACTGAAACCACCTGGAATCCGGTTACCGGCTGCACCAAGATCAGCCATGGTTGCAAGCACTGTTACGCTGAACGCATGTCCAAACGGCTCCAGGCAATGGGAATGGACAAGTATCGACGTGGGTTCGAGGTCATCGTTCATGAATCGGTCCTTCAGGAGCCTCTGAGGTGGAAGAAACCGAGTCTCGTCTTCGTGAACTCGATGAGCGACCTGTTCCACAAGACCGTGCCCACAGAGTTCGTCCAGTCGGTCTTCGACGTTATGAATCAAGCGCCACAGCACACGTTCCAGGTTCTTACCAAGCGCCCCGGCCGAGTCAGCCAACTCGATGCCAGGCTTGACTGGACGCCGAACATTTGGCTGGGCACGAGCATAGAATCCAAGAGGTGGCTGCATCGCTTGGACCAGCTGAAGGCCACCGGCGCCCGCACCAAGTTCCTCTCCCTGGAGCCGCTGCTGGGTCCATTGCCCGACCTGGACCTATATGGCATCGGTTGGGTCATCGTGGGCGGTGAATCTGGGCCGGGCGCTAGGCCCATGAATGCCGATTGGGTAAGGGAGATTCGGGACAGTTGCGTAAGAAGTGAGGTTCCGTTCTTCTTCAAGCAGTGGGGAGGCGTGTTCAAGAAACGGACCGGCCGCGTTCTCGATGACCGCACGTGGGACGAAATGCCTCACGCCGTGGGCACATAGCGAAGCGCAGAGGTCGACACAGTCCACTCATGCGAAACACCCTGTACTACGGCGACAACCTAGAGGTGCTGCGCCGGTACGTCGCCGACGAGTCGGTGAACCTAGTGTACCTGGACCCGCCCTTCAACTCCAACGCCAGCTACAACGTGCTGTTCAAGGAGAAGACCGGCGAGGAGTCGCCCGCTCAGATCAAGGCCTTCACCGATACCTGGGAGTGGACGCAGGAGTCGGAGCGCACCTTAGAGCAGGAGATCGTCCTGAACCCGGAGACGCCCGCCAACGTCAAGGAGATGGTCTCCGCCTTCCGCCAGTTCATCGGCAGCAAGCCAGGCGCCACGCGCAAGGTGATCGCCCGCAACCACCAGGTTCTGGGCGTCAACCGGGCCGTTGCGTCAGTGGCACGGCAGGAAGAGCTGAAGTTGGAGTACCCCCCAGAGCAGCGCCTCAAACACCGAGTCGTCAAACTGCCCCTCAAACCGCGCGCTCCAGCCGAAAACTTGCCGACACAAGGGCTATCGGAGGCTGCCTCGCCCTTCATTCCCGAAGGACCGGTCGATATCGTGGAGCGGGCGCATCCCGACCTCGGCCGGCTTGGCGTATTCTGGCACACCCGGGGTCCTGGCCTCGCAGTGGATCCCAACCGACCCTGAGTTGTGGAGAATAGAGAACTACCTCGACTTTCTCGCCGAGCGCCGCAGGCTCTTGGCAGCCGAGACCAATCAACGCATGGAGGATCTGCTCCACGGTGACACCCGTTGGCTCGAGGGCGCGGTGAAGCCGGAGGCGAAGCCCATGCCGGTGGCGGTGCCGGGCGGCATTAGAAGCGACGATGAGGAAGCCGAGCTTGACGCCCTAGACGGGTGGGTTGAGGCGCAGGGGCTCCCGCGTGGGCAGATGGCGTTCGACTACACGGACCCCGACACCGGCGAGCAACTCGCAGTGTTTGACCTCGCTTGGCCCGATGGAGTGCAGGCTGAGCTGAGCCAACCGGTCGCCGTCCTCCTTGATGAGGGCGGAGAAACCCTCGCAATCGCTGCCAAGGCCGGATACAGGTGCTTCACCTGCGTACAGGACTTCCATACCTATGTAGCCACCGAAATCAGTCCCGCCGTGGGTGCCGTAGCCTGATCAACCCGCTGCTGCTTCCTATGCTCGGTCCCACTCGGTTCACCTGAGAAGGCTCGAACCCGTAGGGCGGTCGGCAGACCTGCTCTGCGATTCGGCAAAGATGGAGGTATATATCCTCCGCAGTCTGTTGCCACCTATTCAACCCCAGTTACATCCAAATCGACTGCCCATGAGAACCGTACTTTTTTGTGTTGATTGAAAGACGAAGAACTCTGTCTCGAACCAGCAGATTGTAGGGAAGTCCACCAGGTCCAGTCTGGTCTGAACCAACCGGGGATGGCAGATCATCACGTCAACCCCTTGCTTGACCCGCTCATCCACCCAGGACTCCCGCCGGTCCGGGGCCACCGTGTCGGCCTTGAGCACCGCCACCTTGAACCCGTGCTGCGAGAGAAACTGCTCCATCCGCTCGGTGATGTCCCGGGTTCCGGTATGGGTGGCGTAGACCAGCACCTTGCATCCCGTCGCCGTCGACCTGTTCTGTGGCGCTGGGGGACTGTCCTATGGGATGCATCAGGCAGGCATAGCTATTTGCGGCGGGATCGACATAGACTCTGCGTGCAAGCACCCCTTCGAGGAAATCGTCAAAGCGGACTTCTACGAGTACGATGTCTCCGAACTGACATCAGATTTCGTAGCGTCACTCTTCAATGGAGGACATACAAGGGTACTTGCGGGCTGCGCGCCTTGGCAGCCATTCTCGACCTATACGCGGGGAAGCAGTGGTCGGATGCTGGCGCATGTCGTTCGTCAGGCGCGTCGGATCCGACTGTGGGTACGTTCGATTCGGAAGAATCGTGAGCCTGTCCATGGATATTCTCCATATGCCACTTAAGCCCGTTGTCGGTACGCATGGGCTTAGAACAAAAAGGGCAGGCAAGTGTCGGCACCAGCTATCTTCCTCCCGATGGATGTCGCAATTTATGGCAAGTATATGTTTGGTATTCCAAGCGGTCAACGACATCCAGTGGGTTCATAATGTCAGCACCAATTCCTTGACTTCCAGACACACCAGAGCGTGAATAGTCGTGACTCCATCACCCACAGGAGGAGAACATGACTACGCAAAATCTGGTGCACGGTAGCGACGCCGGTCGCTGGGAGCAGGCCATATACGCCTTCTTAGCCGAGAAGGAGCGCCGCTCCGGTTCCATGAGAACTGTACGGGCATACTCCGGAATGCTCTACCGGTTCTTCGGCAACGTGGGTAAGCAGCCGGACCAAGTGACGTCACCGGAGGTCTTCGGCTACGCCCATGGCATCGGCCTCTCAGGTAAAGAGCCTTCATCTGTCACCATTAACGCCCGCATCGCCTGCCTGAGTTCCTTCTACCGCTTCCTCATCCGCATGAGCCTGGTGAGCGCCAACCCATGCGACCAGTTAGAGAGGCCCCGGGCGACACCGGCACTACCCAGAGGCTTGACCGCCGCCGACATCAAGAAGCTACTGGACTTCATCCCTGATAATCCAGTTGGACTCAGGGATCGAGCCATCATTTTGACCTTGATCCTCACGGGCCGGCGGCGCGCTGAAGTGCTCAACCTCAAGGTCAGCGACTTAATTCAAGATGGAGAAGCGGTCTACTACAGCTACCGGGGCAAAGGTGGGAAACACGGCAAAAGGGAACTGCCACGGCCCGCGTTCAGGGCCATTCAGCAGGCCCTGGCAGCCTTCGGCAAAGATCTCGCCGCGATGAAGCCAGAAGAGTCCCTGTGGCCATCCAGTGCCGACAGTGGGCGCGGTATCACCAGCGGCACCTTCTACGGCAATCTGCTCCGGTACTTCAAGGCTGCTGGTCTAATGCCAGCGGGTGTGCACATCTTCCGGCACTCAGCAGCCAAACTGCGGAGGGAGGCCGGTGAGTCAGTGGAGCAGGTAAGCCGCTTCCTGGATCACAGTTCCTTGGCGGTGACCACGGTGTACTTGCGGCAGCTAGAAGGCGACCGGGACACCGCTTGGGAGCAGGTTGCTGAGAACCTAGGTCTAACAAGTGGGTCCAATTGCGCCTAGAAATCGTTTCCGAAATCCTGCGTAGAATTACTAGACAAATTTTGCGGCACACATTATAATATAGTCTAATTACTCTTAAATATGCCTTTCACGGCAATACTTCTGAGGAGATTTGATGCAGACCCAATTGACGTTCGGCGAGTACATGCGACGCCTGCGCCGGTCCCGCAAGTGGAGTCTCACTCAACTCGCTGAGAACTGCAATATCTCTTATCCTCACCTCTCCCGCCTGGAGAACGATTCAGTCGTCCCTTCAGTCGAATCGGTAGTCCGGTTGTCCGAGGCCTTGGATGGTGATGTGAAGATTATGTTGGAACTGTCCAACTGCCTTCCCCGGGTAATCCTCGACCGAATCAGGTCCCCAGAGGAGTCCACGGCCGATTCCCTGATGCGGACCGCTGGAACGGGTGGCGATCCGGCCGAGGAAGCGATGCGTGGCGTCGACCACGCCTTGTCGGCACCGCTTAAGGACATGTACAACCTAGAGGACATGGATGCGGGCGCTCTTGCGTTGGCCATCGACGGTTTGATGAACCTGGAAAGAACCAAGCGTGCCTCGATATTCACATTGATTGCGGATCTATCGGCACAAGAGGGTAGCAACAGCTAGATGACAGACCGACTGCGTCAAGAGGCTTGGGATTACGGCCGATCGCTGCGAGATCAACTGCTGACCCAGTACCGGGAAGAGTATGGCGAAGATGTGCCACCTCCTCCAGCAAAGATCGCCGATCAGCTGTTGACCGACTTCCTGGGAGCTAATCTTCGCTTCGACCCTCTGCCACTCAACATATACGCCCAGACCGAGTGGAAGGACGATCGTCCGGTGGTGACGGTGAACTCATTCACGGGTCAGATTCCTGGGGTGAAGGACGTAGAAGGAATCCAGAACGTGGCCATGCTCCACGAAGCCGTCCACGTCGAGCGGGACATATCCGAGTTGAAATCAGGACCCCAGTTGACCCTACCAGATTTCGGGCCGCCAACCAAGATAGTTTGCCACCGGGACTTTCGCAACTGGCGTCGTCCCGGTGAGCGATTTAGTTCCAGCGGCGATATTCCGGAGTCGATGCGGGAATTCTTCGCCGAGGAAGCCGGGCGGGCCGCGGCCGTTTCCTATCAAGCCTTGTCCAGATCGGAAGCTTTCCAGGGGTTTTGTCGGCTGGGGGATAAGGGGACCACTAAGGACAATGGAGAGATGTGGCGGCTACTGAACCTAGCCGCATGGGAAATTGGCGTCAATCGATCGGCCCTAGTGAAACAACTGGATCTGGAAGGGCGGATCATCGTTGAGCAGAAAGGTGGGAGAAAAATAATTCATCTCCAACCCGCGTTCTCGACGTTGATGGGAGGACTATGAAGAACCCAATGGGCCAGACCAACGAGTTGGTAGATCATCTGATTAATTCCGTTGTCCAAAAATTGCAGGCCAACCGGGAAGTCCTATCACGCTCGGTGAACTACGGACGACTGGTTTGGCGCCGCAATAAGAAAGACGATCAGATAGAGGTGGACCTGGAACTCAAGCTTTAGAACTCAGCAATGGAATAGACGCGCCTGGGGCAGCGGAGAGGCTCCCATCGGGCCTGGGAAGGGCTCGCATCTCTGGATTGGGAGAATGGGATGCCTCGGTCCGGGCCAGACGGGAAACCGACCTATTCACTTGATAAGTCGCCTCCACTAGAGCGTAAATACGGTGTTGACGCCGAAATTCAACCCACGCAGCAAGAGGTTGATCATCTTTGCAATGTCTGGGCAGAGGTCGGGCGTGTAATTCTGATGCGCAGGAGGGCAGCGCCATGAAACCAACCAAGGGAAATAGGGCTTTCGGATACATTCGGGTCTCAAGCCGTGAGCAGATCCTAGGGCACTCGTTGGAAGCACAGGAAACTGGAATCCGCCGGTGGTGCGAGCAAAACGGATACGACTCCGTAAGAATCTTTGCCGAGGAGGGACGGTCGGCCCACGTAGATGAAATCCAAAAGCGTCCGGTATTCAAGTCCATGCTCGACGCTGCAGGTCAGAATGAGACGGACATTGTCGTGGTTCATACCCTCGACCGATGGGCAAGAAAGCTCAGCGTCCAATCCGAAGCTTTCGGGGTTTTGGGCAAGGTAGGGGTTGGGTTCGCGAGCGTCATGGAAAATATCGACATGACAACACCATCTGGCCGGTTGATGTTAAACACCATGGGTAGCGTCAACGAGTTTTTCTCAGACCAGCTTGGTCTCCACGTGCGAAAGGCCTTGAGTGTTCGCGCCGAATCGGGATTCCAGATAGGTCCAGTACCTTTCGGATACCTGGCGCTAGAGCCGGGCGGGGTGGCCCAGGTCGTCGAATGTGAAGCGGAAGCGATCTTACAAGTTTACCAACGGAGGCAAGATGGAGAATCCACGGGATCGCTTGCTAACTGGCTAAACGACTTGGGATTCAAGACTAGGAAAGGTGGGATCTTCACCAGCCATGCTGTGAAGGACATGCTTAATTGCCGGTTTTACGTGGGCAAAGTCTGCTACAACGGTGAGGAATACGCAGGCCAACACCAGCCGATCATCAACGAAGAACTCTACCATCAAGTTCAGGCGCGCCGGCAACGCCGCACAATAGTGCGAACCGTCCAGGGTCCGAAAGGGCTCCTCCAAGGGATTATATGTTGCGGCAACTGCGGCAAAGGAATCCAGTCCGACCGCCACCGATTCGGCGGGCCCATGTACCGGGAACGACACTCCCGTGAGTGTGACACCAACGGGCGTTCCATAATGGCAAAAACCGTGGACCAGCAGATCGAGGATATTCTGACAGCAATGGAATTGATGCCGGAATGGCGGAGCCGAATGTCCCAACTTGCAGTCGAGGACTCTAAAGGGCCCGACCCGAGGGAGCTACAGGACAAAAGGCGCAGGCTTTCGGTGGCTTTTGCTAATGGAGGATTCACCTACCCCCAATATTATGCGAGGCTGGCTGAGATTGATGCCAGTTTGAGATTGACCGAGAGTGTGGGTCTGCCTACACTGGAAGAAGCAGCACAATTGTTCGAGGATATACCCAAACTATGGAGGGAAGCGACGCCGGAAGAAAGAAGGAAGCTAATCAGCCCGCTCATCGAGCGAGTCTATGTGGACATGGATTGCAGTATGATCGGGGCCATCGTGCCAGCGTCGGCTTTTCGCCGATTACTGGAGGGAGCGATGGCCAGGGCAGAAAGCCCCGCCGCAACGCTGCTCTCCGAGGATGAGTCGGAGAGGTTGAAAGTTTGGAGTTGGTGGAGACGGGGGGGTGTCGAACCCCCCGTCCAGAAGGCTCCCCGCTAGGATGTGCTACAGGCTTAGCTGGCAGCTATTTCTCGCCTCATGGGCTTTTACCAGCTCAGGACCCTAGAGGCCAGCCGATGTGTCTTTGGCCTTCCCTATCGGCGTACGTTGGGCCGCACCTCGACTTTGTGGCGCCCAGTTCTCGCCTTCGAGGAGAGGAGAGAGTGGACGTGGCAGGCCTGTTAGGCTGCCAGTGTTACTGGTTCGTTGCCAGTTACTTTTTTGCCACCTGTTTTACGAGGTTTGATGGCACCTCGGCCTGCAATCCCGCGGAGCTACCCCCTGTCGAGCCCACGCGTCCCCATTGACATAAGATTATAACACGTCTGGCCGCACCACACCAGACCTTTCGTGGCGTTCTTCGCCTCTCCGTTTTATTTAACGGAAACCAGAGCCGTTGCAATCCAGCTCTCCTTGGAATAACCTTCTCTGGCGGCTTTCTCGACCCATGAGGAGAGTGCAGAGAAACGAAGCCGCTTCCAGTAGATTTGGCTAATGGAGGACTCTATGGACTACTCAAGCTATCAACACATCCTGATCGAAGTAAGAGATGGCATCGCCTTTTTGACCATAAACCGACCGGAGAAGCTCAACGCCACCAACGGTCGGCTGCACTGGGAGCTGAGCCACATCTGGCTGGACCTGGGAGAGGACGACGATGTTCGTGTGGCGCTGATCACCGGCGCCGGGCGGGCCTTCTCCGTTGGCGGCGACTACGAGCACATGCAGCAGGTCTTGGGCGACCAGGCAGCCGTGGCTGGGTTGATGAAGGAGGCCCGGGACATCGTCCACAACATAATCAACCTGGACAAGCCCGTCATCTCCGCTATCAACGGCTACGCCGTGGGCGCCGGCCTGGCCGTGGCCCTGGTGTCCGACATCAGCATCGCCTCTGAGGAGGCCCGCATCATGGATGGCCACGTGGTCCTGGGCGTGGCGGCGGGAGACCACTCAGCCGTGATATGGCCCCTGCTGGTGGGAATGGCCAAGGCCAAATACTACCTGCTCACCGGCGAATGGATCGACGGGCGGGAGGCGGAGCGCATCGGCCTGGTGAGCATGGCTGTCCCCCACGACCAGCTAATGTCCACGGCCACGGCCATCGCGGAGAAACTGGCCAAAGGCTCTACCCAGGCCGTCCGCTGGACCAAACAAGCGCTGAACCAGTGGCTCCGTCTGGGGGCCCTAGCATCCTTCGACTACTCCCTGGCCCTGGAGATGTTTGGCTTTATGGGAGAGGACGTCAAGGAGGGTATCAAGGCCCTGAGGGAGAAGCGGCCCCCTTCCTTCCCTTCGACGCGGGCGTGAACGGGATACAAAAGGATTCCCTTTTGGAAAAGCCCAATTGGTCCACAAGGATGGTAGGCATTGGGTGGTGAAGTACCATTTTTAGAATTTCTATGGCATCAGGTAGGAGCGGGGCAGCGCGATGGGAAGCGGATGCAATCAGGAGAGTTGCGCAACCGGTTTTCTTGTGCTGGAATGCTGCTCCCACTAAAATGAGCGGCATGCGTCTAGCCTTCATTTTATCGTTCCTGCTTGCCTTAGGTGCGTCGCTAACTGTGGCCTGTGGCCAGCCTTCACCTGAGCCTACACGCGCCCCTACTCCCACAATAGAGCCTACTGGTATCCTCGCGACAGTGCCCACGCCCAGTCCGAATCCGATGGGAATCTCCGTGCCTGGATATCACCGCGATAATGCTCTGGCCATAGAATTGGGTGAAGTAGCGTCGTTCTCCATAACAAGCCCGAATACTCACGTTTTCGAAGTACAGTTAGAAGAGGGGATCACCTATTTTATTGACGTTAGATTGGGCACCCTAAAGTATTCAGTTGCGGCCCTTAAAAACACCGATGGGGGTACCCTGAAATATAGGGTTCTTGGCCGCGATAGGCGCGCCTCCAGAATTGTATGGACGGCGACCAGGAGCGGTTCCTATTTCGTCGAGATGTACGGCCCTCGTGACCCTGGCAGCTACACGTTGACCGTGACGGAGAGAGAAATCTCTCGTCCTCCGAAGCTGGTACAGCAGCCCCCCTCACCGCCTATCCCGACGGCGACGCCATCATCGTCGGCGCCGCCAACACTTGCCGGGAGTCCGCCACCCACTCTTCCATCAACTCCTATACCAGCGCTGGTTGCCTTCTCGGAGACCTGCAGCGCCGTTGTGCCGCCAGACGACGCCATCCAGGAATGTTCCGTGCACGCCATTGGCCCGGGGAGGTTCACTGCCTCCATCCGCACCGGTAAGGATGAAGGATTTGGGTGGCGGGTTCAAGTGAACGCCACTAGGCGCCTGCCCCAAGAGGTGGTGTGCAACCGGACCCAAGGAGTAGGCGACGGCGACGTCACCTGCGAGGTGCCCGAAGGGATCCGTACCGAGGTGGAAATAGGGGGGCAGTTGAAAAGCAAGGTGGGTGCCGTAACGCCTGCCCAGATCACTATCAAAGTGGACTTCTTACAGTACGCGGCTCCGCCTGAGCCCAAGCCTCTGGCCCACTCGGCGGTCTGCACCGCCGATAAGCCGCTGAGGACTCACCAGCGTTGTTCCGTGCAGGCTATTGGCCCAGGTAGGTTCACCGCTTCCATCCGCACCGGTAAGGATGTCGGATTTCGGTGGCGGGTTCAAGTGAACGAGGTTAGGCGCCTTCCCAAAGAGGTGGTGTGTAATCGGACCCAGGGAGTAGGCGACGGTGATGTCACTTGCGAGGTGCCCGAAGGGACCCATACCGAGGTGGAAATATCGGGGACTTTGCTAAGCAATTATGGTAGCGCGAATTCTACCGAGATCACTATCAAAGCGGACTTCTTACAGTACGCGGCTCCGCCTGAGCCTAAGCGTTTGGCCCACTCGGCGGTCTGCAGCGCCGTTGTGCTGCCGGCGACTCACCAGCGTTGTTCCGTGCACGCTATTGGACCAGGGAGGTTCACCGCCTCCATCCGCACCGGTAGTGATGTCCCATATAGCTGGCGGGTTCAAGTGAACGACGTCAGGCGCCTGCCCGAAGAGGTGGTGTGTAATCGGACCCAGGGCGTAGGTGACGGCGATGTCACTTGCGATGTGCCCGAAGGGGTCCGCACCGAGGTGGAAATATCGGGGCAGTTGAGCAGCGTGGGTAGTGGGACGCCTGCCGAGATCACTATCAAAGTGGACTTCTTACAGTAAGAGTCGCCTCAAACTACTCTTCGGGAACCTCTAATGGGCGTCCTTGGTGCACTCCAAAACGGGAGTCCGGTGCGCCCTAGCGACGAAGGGTGTAAAATCATGGGCACCAAAAGGACTTTTTGCCGCCCGTGGCGCCAGGACTCTGTTTCTGGTGGAGACGGGGGAGGCTCCATATCCCTCAACTCCAAACGTCTCCTGTTATCATCCCCCATCGTGTACCCCGCTCCTGGGCTGCTTACACAGTAGCTTGGGCTGCTTAGCCGCTTAACACTTCGGGCGTCGCCTTCCTTATGGAAGGTGACGGACTTGCCCGCATCAGAGAAGTCACACACTAAAAGAAGTCAGGTGGGTCGGCCTTCTTCTGCCGCCACGAAAGGTGTCGGCACGATCTCGCTGACCTGGTACGTCATCTCAAGGAGGCTGTCATGCCTGAATCAACGGCATTGGAGATAACCAACCTTCCCATCCGCGACCTGCGCCCCGATCCGGCTAACCCCCGGCGCATCAGCGACGAGGAGTTGGAATCGCTGACCCGGTCCATAAGAGAATTTGGGCTGATTGATCCCATCATCGCCCGCAGGGAGGACAAAGTGGTCATCGGCGGCCACCAGCGCCTGATCGCTGCCAGGAAACTCGGGTTGAAGCAAGTGCCCGTGGTCCTAGTGGACATATCCGAAGAGCAGGCCCACGTGCTTAACCTCGCTCTAAACCGCATCTCCGGTACCTGGGACCAGGAACTCCTGGCTAGGCTGCTGGCTGAGTTGAAGGAAGTCCTAGACATAGACATCACATTGACCGGGTTCTCCGAGGATGAACTCCAGAAGCATCTTAAGAGCCTGGAGTCTCGGGAGAGGCGTGAGCGTCTGGAGTCCTTCGACCTGGACGCCGCCCTGGAAGCCGCTAAGGCGGCCCCTGTTGCCCACACAGGCGACGTTTGGCTACTAGGGGACCACAGGGTTCTATGCGGCGATTCCACCGACAATGGCGACGTGGCGCGCTTGATGAACGGTGAGAAAGCTTCTCTGATGGCAACGGACCCGCCGTACTTTGTGGACTACTCAGGTGGCAACCATCTGGCGCCTAAGGGCAGCAAAGCGAAAAAGAGCGGCGACAACCAATGGGACGAATTTGTGGACCCAGAGGTCTCGGTGGAGTTCTACCGGAAGTTTCTGGCAGTGAGCCTAGAGCATCTCCATCCCAACTCGGCCATTTACCAGTGGCACGCATTTCGGCGGCAGGCCTTGGTGGAACAGGCTTGGCGGGAATCCGGCCTTTTGGTGCATCAGCAAATCATATGGGCCAAGGCCCGTGGTGTGCTGACGCATAGCCATTACTTATGGGCCCACGAGCCTTGTTTCTACGGCTGGGTCGAAGGGCACCAACCCTCTAAAAACCGCCGGCCAACGAAAGAACCATCTGGCAACTGGACCAACAGGGTTCCAGCATGAACATCCACCCGACCCAGAAACCGTTGGAACTCTTCTTGCGGCCAATCGAGTACCACACCGAGGTTGGGGATCTCTGCTATGAGCCCTTCCTTGGCAGCGGCACCCAGCTGATCGCAGCCGAGAAGTTAAGCCGGATCTGTTATGCCATGGAACGGGAGCCTCAGTACGTTGATGTGGCGGTCAAGCGATGGGAGTCATTCACCGGAGAGCAGGCCGTGAAGGAGAACCAATGATAGCCCAAGCGGAGCGAACACTATGGCGACGTAGTGACCGTCGTCTCCAAGAGAACATTGGTCAGCTACCTCCACTTTGCCGATATCCCTTGACTTCCGGCGAAGACAGAGTGAGGTATATACCATCTTCTAAACGTGAGGAGGTGGCAAATGGCCATCGAGGACCGCAACCTGGAACCGGGTACGCAGCTGATTGCCAAATACAAGAAGGAGGAATACAAAGCCGAGGTGATAGCCGGAGAGGACGGGAAGATCATGTACCGGCTGGCCGACAGGAGAGAGTTCAAGAGTCCCTCATCGGCGGGCACCGCCATCACCAACAAGGCTTGCAACGGTTGGGCCTTTTGGAGCGTCGAGGCCGGCGGCGCCCCCAGCGAAGCGAAGGAGCCCGAGGGCGAGCCATCGGAAGAAACGGAGACTGGGGAGCAAATGCCCACCGCTGGGTTCCGGCGAGTGCCAAATCAAAAGGGAATTATAGCGAATTTTAGCCGTGCTCGTCACCGAGCCACTGTCTCCGTGCACCCTTCGCACCTCCCATCCCGATACAGCGTTTCTGGGTAGTTGACTGTCCGCCCGCACCCCGCGCAGCGATAGACTAGGACCTTGACGCTTCCCTTCGGTCGTCCGCCATTCAGGACAACGCGGGCAATCTCTTCCGGTGTAGCGTCGATCCTGGGAGGGTATCCCTTTCCTATCGGGCGGCCCCGTTCCTTCTTCTCGGCCATGTAGTCGCTCATATCGCCATCTCCTTGAGCCGCGCTATCAGATGCTCTTGAGGCCGGTCACCTTTGACGGAGTTGCAGGCCCCGCAGAGCAACTGCAGGTTGTCCAAGTGGTCCGTCCCGCCTCTGCTCTGAGGCACAAAGTGGTCAACGGTGAAGTTGCGAAAGGGGAACATGACCTTGCAACCATTGCATAATCCCTCCTGCTGCCCAAAGAGCACGTGCTTATTCTGGCGGTAGTTCTTGGGGGCTTCAATGTCCGTGCGCCGGGGGATGTCGGTACGGACGGTCACATAGCCATGATGAAAGAGGCTACCCATTGCCTGCTGGAGTCTCATATTCACCAGTTCAACAGCCTTGGGTGATATGTCTATGCCAACCCACCTACGGCTGAGTCTGTCAGCAGCAACACAGGCAGTGGCGCATCCACAGAATGGGTCAAGTACGATGTCACCTTCATTGGAAGACGCCTTGATGATGCGCTCTAGGAGTGCAAGTGGCTTCTGCGTCGGGTAGCCGACTCGCTCCTTAGCAAAACCGGCAATTATCGAGATGTCCCATACGTCCCGCTGTGGCAGCCCTTTTGTAGGTTGATCCACGACGATTTTTCGTGTCTTGGTAACGGGGTCCAGTACCTGTGTCTTACCCTTGAATCGCTTGATGTAGCTCGCGCTCGGCGGTTCATAAGACACGTTGAAGGTCGTATTAGTTCCGCGTGCATAGAACAAGAGTACGTCGTGCATTGTCTGAAAGTATGAGCTCTTTGACGGCCAGCGGCGGTACGACCAAACAATCTCATTCCTAAAGTTCACCTGACCAAACACCGCGTCCATGAGTTGCTTGAGATAGTGGGATGCCGTTGGGTCGCAGTGGAGGTAGATGCTGCCGGTGTCCTTGAGGACGCGGCGCATCTCTAGCATGCGGACGGCCATCATAGTGAGGTACGACTGCATCCCCTTGCCGTGTGTGAGACTGGCGGAGTGCAGAAGGTTCGCTATGGCAGGCTGCTCATCGGCTATGAGCCCCATCCAGGCCACGTCAAGGTCGGAGAGGGTCCAAGTGTCCTTGAAGGCCGCGCCCGCCGCCTTGCTGCCAATCGGAGCTTCATAATCACGATTGGAGTTGAAGGGCGGGTCTAGGTAAATCAGGTCGATGGACTCGCTATTCAAACCCCGGAGGATATCGAGGTTGTCACCCGTCCATATCGTCTTGTCGGTAAAATTCGGCGCGGTCATCAGGCTATCAACCCCGCGTAGGTCATACGCTTCCCGTCTGCGCCCTGCGCCATGATGCGCATCTGCTCGGTGGTGTCCAGCGGGCGGCTGTTGTGACGGCCCTCGAACTCGGCTACGTATCGAGGCAGGTGCTTCACGCTCATCTGGTGGTACACGCCGACGTAGCCCCGCTTGAGCATGGCCCAATGACTCTCTATGCCGTTGGTGTGGGCCATCCCGTGGACGTACTCCCTGGCCGAATGTTTGACGGCCTCGTGTGGGCGATTCAGTCCGCGATAGGCTGCCGCCTCGTCGGTGTAGACCTGGGCCGTTGCTTCCGTCCTGGACTCCACGAAACCTTGAAGTGTGGACGCATCGGTGGACGCTATGGCGGCAGTGGCAACCTGCCCCGTCTCCCTGTCCTTCATCCCCACCACGGCGGCTTTGCCAACCGCGCCCCGTCCGGCGTGGAGTTTCTTGCTCTCGTGCTTGTTGCGTTCCTTGCCCCCGATGTACGTCTCGTCCACCTCAACCGGGCCAGCGAACTTGTCCGCCTCAGCAGTCCACATTCCCCGTATCCGGTGCGCCATGTACCACGCCGAACTTTGGGCTATGCCAAGGTCTCGGTGTAGTTTCATGCTCGATACTCCCTTGAGATTCGTCGCGTACAGGAAGAAGGCGATAGCCCACTTGCTCAGGGGCAGGTTGGAACTGTGCAGTAGTGTTCCCGTCTTTACGGAGAAGGACTTGCGGCATTCCTTCTCCCGGCAGCGGAATGGCTGGGGCTTACGGCTGGCAACCGTGGCGACATTCAGGCTTCCGCAGAAGGGGCAGGCTACACCAACAAGCCAGCGTTGCTCGACAAACCAGGCCTCCGCCTTTTCCTCTGTGTCGAACTTCTGGACCGCATCTATGAGGGTGATTCCCTTGCGGTAGGACTTGCCGGGGCCGCTCATGCTCATTCGTCGCGCCTCACTTACTTTATGAGACTATTTTAGCCGATAGACGGCGGCATGTCAATAGTCTATAGAAGGAGGCGGTATCTGGTTTTGAAAACAGGAGGCCAGGATTGGAGCCGGTCTTATCGTCTATCTTCGGAGGAAGAGTACAACAGGTGGATCGATGCTCGCGAGGACAGATTACGCTAGTTATGCTGGGTGTTCTTGGCTTCTCGTCAGAAACCAAAGGTCAGCAGTCTCATCATCGTACGTGAACCAGACGATTAATGGCGGATTACCCGTATATTTGGCTGCGCGCAGTTCCCGGCCTTGAGAGTCTCGTGACACGACTGGGAACTCCTCAGGTATTCTTGCAATTGCAAACGTCACGCCAAGTAACAGATCATCGAGGTTTTCTATGTCGGGTTCAATTAGCCGTGCCGAGGACTCATAGGATGGCTGGTGGCGAAGGTCACGATAACCTTGAGCACGGCCATTACTCAAAAGACCAGCCATGCCTTTCCGCTAGCGCTTGGCCCCCCGTAACCTCTGATTGGGTAAGGGATTCATTGGACACATGGATGGTTTCATACGGAATTGTAGTAGTTGCGCCGGTGACCAAGCATTCCGCTCTAGCGGCCCGCCATCCCAGGAATCGGTGGGACAAGTTACTTACCGACTCCGCGTCTTCGTTTTCTAGAGCTTCGATCACCTCATCTACTATCCCGCGCTCGCTCGGTGAGAATCTCCCAAGGTCGGGAGAACGCTGGGCCAATACTCGCTGTTGGGAACCATCGCGAAGAATCTTAATCTCGCTATCAATCAACATGTCATCCCGGATGGGAAGCCACCGCCTCGGCCCCGGCCCATATTCCAGCGCAGCGTATTCTGCGCCAGTGATTGGAACCCCTAGTTGATCGTAGGCAATAAAGTCCGAGAAGAAAAGGATTTTATTGAGTTTGGTTGCACCGAAAAACGGATGCTCCTGACACCGCTCGGCGATATACAGTACCAGTTCGCGGAACTTTCCTTCGTCAAACTGCCTGCCCATTAGACCCCCCCTTCACCAAATGCGGGTCGAAGTCCCACTGTGGCCTCTGAGTCATCTTATCACAGTGACGCTTCCTGTATCAATGGCTTGCGGGCGTTGCACGAAAAGCTAGCCGCCCTCCACGAGGCGTTAGAGGACCGTAAACATATGGAATCCTGCTTAACAGAGGCTGGCTTACACGACCTTATACCGGCTGGCCCTCGATACTGAACGGGTCTATGAAGCTCATATCGCCCTCGGCTAAAATTCACTATAATTCCCAATCAAAAGGGCATCGAGGAAGGAGAAGTGAGACTCTACTGCGACGCTTGCCAGAAGAGTTTCACGGCGCCGGTGGGCGCACCTGCAGAGCAGTGTCCAGAAGGGCACACATGGAATGGGGTGCAAGAGGCAACCACAGAAGCCTGAGCGCTGGTTCGAATAATTTCATTTGCTTGAGGCAGGTTTCTCAATGGAGCCTGCCTTTTGCTCTGTTGCATCTGACTACCAACTGGTCAACTAGCAGAGGTAATCACAGGTAATGGGCCGTCAGTGCGCATTTCGGAAGGAGGATGGGCAGATGTGCCAGGCGTCTCCCGTAAAGGACGGGGATCACTGCTTCTGGCACTCCCCCGAGTATGCCGAAGATGTGGCCGAGGCACGGCGCTTGGGAGGACTGAGACGGCGACGTGAAGTGGCGGTGTCCGGGGCCTACGAGGTCAATGGGCTGGAAACAGTGGGCGACCTGCGGCGGTTGCTAGTGATTGCCGCCCTGGACACCCTGGGTCTGGAAAACTCCATCGCCCGGGCCCGCACCCTGGGCTACCTGGTCGGAGTGGCGGGTAAACTCTTGGAGACCGGGGAGTTGGAGGAACGCCTAGCTGCACTGGAAGCGGCGCATGGTCAGAAAACCCTGCCGGAGTCGGTGTTCGACGCTGAACCCGTCGACACAGGTTTCAGCGCCGAGGTTGACTCGTGAGCAAGAACATACAAAGGGTCGCGAAGCTGGAGGCTGGCCTAACTCCCAAGCAGGCTATCCTGCTGTGGTTTCAAGAAGCACACGGCTTCAATACCATTTTTGAATATATCCATCACCTGAAGAGCCAGCCGGACAGCGCCGCGCCGATACCCAGGTTAACAGACCAGGTAGCCGAGGCTGTTAAGCAAACGCTTAAGGGACACCCTCGGGAGGAAATCGACAAAGCAGTGCGCCAGGCTTACAAGGACGTCCTGTTCCTGTTCCTGTTCTTTCTACACCAGCAGGTTAACCGCAAGCTGATCTCGGAGGAACGGTATTTCTGGACCCAAGGTAGGTTCCTGATAACGGAGTTGAAATCGCTGCTGAGAGAACAGGCTCTGGGCCGGCGAATGCGGTGGAACCAGATTCGGGTAGGGATCGAGACGCCGTATCCCCTGGACTCAGAGACAGCGGCTGCGGTGGAAGCGGCCAAGCAGCATTACGTTATGACCTGGGAATTGCTGGAAGAAGGCGACGACCTGGGCCAATGGCTGTTAGAGAGCTTTCTGGCCAAAGGCAATACTGCCTTGCCTGATGGCGCTTACGGGATGATGAGCGGAGCAAAACACCTCTATTCGAAGGTGCCAACCGAGGATGAGGTGCGGCCACTATTCGAGGACGCAGAGAGTTTTCAAAAGTTCCTTGATGGCGAGGACTACTCTTACGGCCTAGCGGATGTGCCGGACGCGGAGTATGACGAACACTATGAGGCAATAGTGGAAGCCATTAAGGGCGTAGCAAAGCAGGGAATCGTAGTGGACATGCCAAGCGTGCCCCACCAATTCCTGCAAGAGGCGCCATTGGTTGACGGCGACTGGATCGACAGCTACATGGTGGAGTTGGCCGAGTGGGGCGCGAGAATAAGGGAGAGGGGATTCCTGCTGGAGGAACCCGAAGACAACCACCCTATGGCCTGGCACGGGATTATCGACCCGAAGGATGGGTCCGAAGTCGACGCTGCGGTAGCGATAAAACTATGGCAACAGACCAGGAAACACTTGGCTGGATTTCCCGGCCGCACTAGGGTAATAGACGAGCGGCAATACCTGAGCTTCGCCGACTATCTGAAGTGGCGGGGTCGTCGTGCCAAAGGAGACTTGAAGTCCGCCATGCGCACGGGCCTGGTGGTGTCCACATGGAACCAGTGGGTTGAGGAGCATGGCTGCGAAGGTGCGGCATTCTTGGCCGGAACGGAAGTGGCAAAGCTCAGTTGCTACCTTGATGGCTATCGATACCGCGTCTGTCAGGATGCCGGGGAGTTGGCGGAAGAAGTAAGCCGACGTGAGTCGTTGCTAGAATCTGTAAAGGTTTGGGAACCAGACAGCAGTAATGATGAGCGATTCCGTCAGCGGGTTGAACACTGGAAGATATCGGCCCTAGGCTTTCTTCCGGAGATATACACTCTGAGCCGAGCAATTAACTCAATCAGCCAACAGTACTTTGAAGGGCAGGACCCTCTGTTCTCCGAAGTGTCTGATGGGTTTGATCAGCTGTTGGCCTTGGTGGAGAAATTAGTCAATATTTACAACGAGGCCTTGGCGGGGGACATTGAACGCTCGGAAAGGCTGTTAATTGAGCCGGGAGAGGGGCAGAATCAATCTCCACTCACGATAGACCTGGCTGGATTGGTTGAGACCGTCCAAGGGTCTGCTAAAGAGCAGGTTGCCTACTTGGTGGACATGGCAAAAGCCGACGCGCTGGATCTACTTGGCGAGACCCGTCAAGCGTTCGAGTTGGTAGAGCGTCACGTTTGAACTTCAGACACTATGCGCGAATAGTGTGTGTGGCCCCTGGCTTTTTGTCGGCTGGGAAGTGGCGCCCAAGTTTCTCTTGGGATAAGGTTGTCACCACCCGACTGTATGTCGTAATCGAGTCTGCCTGGACAATGACCTCTGCCAATGTCAACTCAATGCTACGATTGTGTTGCGACGTTGAAGAACCTGGGAACTGTCGATTCAGCTGACGCTCTGAGGGAGTTCGAGTCCCTCGCTGTGGGCCTATTTTGACGATAGACAGAACTATATTCGAGATGTGGCTGGGGCCGGTGCGTGACATCCGGCCTGCCGAAGCACCCTCAGCGTAGGCTCCCCACTTGAACATGAGGGCCAGCATCCCTTGTCGACCTCAGGGGAAAGCTAGCCTTGAGTTACCTTAGACCTTACCCCATAAAGCAGTATCTTGGAGCGCTAGCCGAACCAGATGCCGAGGTACTTTGTGAACCAGAAGAGGCCAGCGTAGGTCAAGACTGCTGAGAACCCCAGGACGAACAACATCCAACGATACCGGTACGCACCGTCGATTGAGCATGCACCGCGCCGTCGAAGATAAAGGACCACTGCGATAGTGGCTGCTATCATGCCCACCCCGCGAAAATACCAACCGTATGTGTAGTACAGCGTATCGCCCAGGGAGACAGCTTCCGACGCTGCGGCAATCCCCAGCAGCGCCAGTACCACGGGGGAAACGCAGCAGGTGATTCCAGTGAAGCCTGAGACCAGTCCCATGAGCACACCAGCCCGCAGATGCCGTTCCGACCTTGTTGAAGTGTCGCGTGTGTGGCTTAATCTCTCAGGACTTTTGGTACAGGGCGATAGCCTCCTTTGGAGTAAGCATATTGATGCCCATGTGTGGTCGGGTAGTGTTGTAGGCATCAAGGAAGCGCTGATACCAAGTGTTCAGCTCCTGGTGGTCTTGGGGCGCTTCCTCTAACCGGAAGAAGCACTCCTCTTCGTCCGTGCGGAAACTCCGCTCGATTACCGCGTTCTCATTGGGAGAACTCTTGTGGATGTAGAAGTGTTCAAGGCCGAGCTCGGCGCACTTGGCGTGAAAGCGTCTCTGAAACTCCAATCCATTGTCCGTCTGGACGTAGTGCAACGGGAAGGGGAACTGCTGTGTGGCATAGTACAGGGCCAAGAGTGTTCCCCCCTCATCCAGCTTGGGGAGGATTAGCCCAACCTTGTAGCGGGAGGAGATGTCCATCGCCGCGTACAGGTAGCAAGTGTACGGCAACCCAGACAACTCAGGGGTGACGTACTTCACGTCCATCTGAAGGTAGCCTAAGCCCGGGCAGTTACGAGGCCGCATGACTTGGCCGTTCTGAAAGCGAGGCCGCCGTCGCTTCGTACTGGGGCGAACCAAGCCCACGCGTTGCAAATACCGATGAATGGTTGATGCCGAGACCTCCAGTCCTTGAGCCTGGGCCAAGACCGCTAGCTTCTCCCGACAGAAGCCAGTCGCTTCCCTCCACCTTCGCACTTGGGCGGCAGCCTCCCCCCACAGCGCACGCTTGGGGTGTTTGGGTGCAGTAGACTTGCGCCGCACGCCCTGCCAGCGCACGTAACCCCAGGGCTGCCGCCCTAGATCCACCCAGCGTTTGACGGTCCGGCGGTCTACGTGCAAACGCCGGGCCGTTTCCGAGACGTTCTGATCGCACGCCTTCCATGTTTCGATGATGGTCCGTACTGGTAATCTGCTCATGGCTCATCCTAGAGCCTCTGTACCATATGTGGTGAGAGAACAAGGTGTGGTTGTGCCTAGTTGCCCTTTGTGCTCTAATCATAGTATGGGATTCTGAATTGAATATGCTTCGTCAGACGCGAAACGCCTATGTGATTCTACCAGAGAGGACACATCCAGTCATTCAAACGCTACAAAAAGAGACGGTGGGGAGTGGACCCCCGGCGGACCAGGCCCGCCACGGAAGTGTCGTTCTGCCAGCGCCCTGTGGGCGTATACCAGGCCGTCTGTTACCCAGGGACCGAATGCGCCGGAAGCTGCGTACGAAACGTGGGCGGCAGTGCTATGCGTTGTGGGTGGAGCCGGTGTTTGGGCAGATCAAGGAAGCTCTGGGGTTCTGGCAGTTCCGGCTGCGGGGCTTGGAACGGGTGAACCAAGAGTGGCTGCTCATCTGCGCAGGCCACAACCTGCTAAAGCTGTTCCGATTTGGGGGCAAGGCGTCCGCCAAAGCACGAGTCAAACAGCTCATCGGGAGCGTCGAGAACCCAGCAGTGGTCCTAGGCACCATGGTGATCGCGAAACTCTTGGGGCGTAAGCATCTTCAGCCAGCAAGAATAGTTGTCGCGGGACAATTCCGGCTCGTCTACAACTCTGATTAGACAATACTCGGACTCGCTCCTAGGCTACAGGCTGCCAGCGCCAGAGGCTATCCTGCCCTCAGACCCAGTCCCCATGCTTGACGGTGTAACATAACGGGAGGTACAACATTGGGGGCAGGTCATCAACACAAGTCACTTTCTTGAATGATACGCAAAGCGTTGCAGGGGGAGGGGTAACTTTGGATGTCAACATTGTCAACTTGCAGAGGTTGTTTGCCCAACCAGTCCGTTATGTGATTCCGCTCTTTCAGCGTCAATATGTTTGGAACCAAGATAACCAATGGGAACCGCTATGGGAAGACGTACAGAACACAGCAGAACTTTACTTGGAGCAACTCATCAATGGCCAATCCAGCGCAAGAAATACACCGACTCATTTTCTCGGAGCTGTAGTGCTTCAGCAGCAACCCGTACCCGTGCCTATGTTGATGACACGGCTTGTAGTAGATGGGCAGCAGCGCCTAACTACTATTCAACTACTACTTGACGCTGTTCAAGAGGTATTTGAAGAACGAGGACACAGTAGCGCGGCCAAGCGACTTCAGTTGCTTGTCCTAAACCAGGAAGAATTCCGTGGACACAACCCCGACCATGCGTTTAAGGTATGGCCCACACTGGCAGACCAAGAGTCTTTCAGGACGACCATGCACAATCATTTGACAAGTGAGGAGTTTGAGGACTCTCTAATTGTGGAGGCTCATAAGTTCTTCAAGATCCAAGCACAGCAATGGTTGAATGCCCAAGCCCATGATCAGGAGGACGCCGCCGCCACACTCGAGTATACGATAACACAACTACTGGAACTAGTAGTCATAGACCTGGGCAGCGCAGATGATCCTCATGTCATTTTTGAAACCCTCAACGCACGTGGCACTCCTTTACTTCAATCTGACTTGATGAAGAACATGATCCTTTACGAAGCCGGCCAAATCGCTCCCACCAATTCGACAACAGAACTTGCTAGTCTCTGGAATTTTTCCGACAGCTGGTGGCGGCAAGACGTATCACAAGGCCGTCTTGTTCGTCCCCGGATCGATGTCTTCTTGAACTATTGGCTGGTCCTGCGCAGTAGAGATGAAGTCAAGGCCAATGACGTCTTTTCAACTTTCCGTGACTATCACCGTAGAGGTAAACGCACCATTAGGGAGGTAGCTTCCGATATCGCTGACATATCCAGACACTACGAGACTTTGGAAAAGGCTCTGGATCCCCGCATTGAAACCTTTCTGTACAGAAAGGAAGTGATGCAAGCCGGAGTGCTCACTCCAGTCTTACTGTGGCTGCTATCTTCTTCAGTGCCATCTGATCAGCTCAGAAAGGGATTGACGGCGCTAGAGAGCCATCAACTGCGTCGTATGCTTTGCCGAATCTCCACTATGGGTAACAATCGCCTCTTTGTGACCTTACTGGAAGTGTTAGAAAAGGCAGGGCCAGAGAATGCTGGTGACA
Organism: Dehalococcoidia bacterium; assembly: GCA_965237935.1. GTDB lineage: Bacteria > Chloroflexota > Dehalococcoidia > Lucifugimonadales > CBDEGW01 > CBDEGW01. The sequence continues at coordinate 254,894 of CBDEGW010000004.1, forward strand.
CCATAGTCGACTTTCTGGCTGGGCAGACCTCCAATGTTGGCCAATGGCCTACCAACGAGGATATGGAAAATGCGTTCACGAGCTTCGCATTGTTCAGATTATTGACTAGAGGACGCTTGCGAATGGTGTTGGAGGGAATCGAAGAAGGTCTGCGAACAAGCATGTCGGAATTGACGAAGCCACCTCGCAATCTAACGATAGAGCATATACTGCCTCGGAGTTGGCGTGAACATTGGCCGCTAGATCTGAAGACTTCCGAGAAGGAGGAATCTTACAAGGCGGACAACCGCAGGGATACGGTGTTGCACTCCATTGGCAACCTTACCCTTGTCAATGTCCGGCTGAATGCTTCTCTCTCTAATGCTCCCTGGTCCGAGAAGCGTAAGACGCTGAAGGGTCATTCCGTCCTGTTCCTGAACAAAATGCTAGACGATGCTCCGTCCGTATGGGACGAATCGTCTATAGAGAATCGAGCTAGAGAACTTTGCCGCGTGGCCATCAAAGTCTGGCCACACGCCGACAAGCTACGCTAGCTGTCTACGCCACCTCCCGGACGGCGGAAACGAGGACGTCTACCCCGTTTTGTGATGCTCTGGAGTTGACCCGGTTTGGTGGACACCCGAAGATTAAGTAAGGAGGTGTCCACAATGCCACGAGGTAGAAGGGCGTACCCGCTTGAGTTCCGCCAGCGTATTGTAGAGTTGGTACGGGTGGGGCGCAGGCCTGGAGAGTTGGCGCGGGAGTTTGAGCCTACTGTGGAGAGCATCAATAGATGGGTAAAGCAGGCCGACCGAGACGAAGGCAGGCTTGCAGACTGTCAAGGGCGGTGTGAAAACGTACCAGCGGGGTGTCGACGTCCAGCGATTATGTCAGGGTAATGGACCAGCGATTATGTCAGTGGTTGCTGTGTCAAGCCAATAGTTATCCAGTTCGATGATTGAGAAAGCCCCCACCTCCAGCTTCGTGTGACACCGTGGGTGGCAGTGATGGTGACTCGATCCGAGCGGAGCAGCCCGCGGATAAATGGACAACCCTGGCGGGATTGCCCACTTACCCACAGGCCGGTTGTTATGGACCGAAGGCGGTTCCACATGATCAAGAGTGAGCAGCGAGCTCCCTGTCCGGATAGACAGGTGGACTTGAAGCCTCAACGTACTTTCGGACGGTGATGCGGGATATGCCCAATTCCCGGGCGATTGCCCGAAGAGAAAGGCCTCGACGCTTGGCCCTCTGCACTGCTTTCCAACGGGCTCGCTGACGAGGCGTCGGCGGTCTGGGTGGTTGAGCCTTAGGGTGGACGACTTCACTCTCGCGATCCGTGGTCAATCTCCCTGCGGCGAGTCCCCGGCCGATCGCGGTCATCGCTCCCAGTCCTTCTCGCTCGTGACCACCGATCCCGTTGGTGTCCATGCCTGCAGCGAGGTTCTCCACGGTGACGCTGCCAAGACCTCGAGTGGCGTTCAGAGTCCGGAGGACACCAGGACGCGGTGGCGCTTCCTGGGTAGGGACGATTTGGTTTTGATAGCACACTACTAGCTTGCCGTCCAATCGCTCCTGGACCACCACGTGCGCTCCAACGTAAGTGGACCGTTCGCTCGAAGGAAGCAGTTGGAGGGTATGCCAGTTGTACTTGACTGTGTTGTCTCTGGCCACCTTGCGGCTATGCTTGAAGCACAGTATGCCTGCCAGGTTCAGGTCCGGATCTGGAGAGCGATATGCGTTGGTGGACTGTGTAGACCGTCAGCGATAATGGGACACATATAAGGGTAGGAAAACCCGAGAGTCGGAGGGTGGTGTGAGCTCCTGAAATGAGGGTAGAGTTACCCACAGAAAGGAGCAGATGTGTCCCAATTAGAAGTAAGCAAAGCAGAGGCCGCCGAAGAACGAAGCGAGCAGACCAGGTCTTTCGTCCGCACAGTGAAGGCGGCTGCCCGACGTAAGTACACCCCCGAAGAGAAGATCCGAATTGTTCTGGAGGGCTTCCGCCGCGAGGTCACAGTCAACGACCTGTGCCGGCGGGAGGGGATCAAGCCCCACTCCTACTACTCGTGGACCAAAGAGTTCATGGAGGCGGGCAAGGAGAGGTTGACCCGTGACTCGGTTCGGGACGCCACTCAGCATGAGGTAGGGCAGCTCAAGCGAGAGAACGGGGAACTCAAGGAGCTAGTGGCCGATCTGTCGCTGGAGGCGTACCGTCTCAAAAAAACGGCCATCCCCATGCCCCAGGACGCCACCGGTACCAGCGGATGAGCGCCCCGGAGAAGGCAGAGGTAGTTACCAAAGTATCCTCGTCTCCCCTCCCCAAGCGAAAGGTCCTCAGAGAGCTGGGCATCCCTAAGAGCACCTACTACCGGTGGCTCAGACGCCAAAACCAACAAGGACTTGAGGACCGACCAGGAGGCTATCAGCCACCATGGAACCGTCTTACTATTCAGGAAGAACGCTCAGTCCTGTTATCAGCCAGAGAGATGCCAGAGCTGAGCTGCCGTCAGCTGGCCGCGTGGATCACCGACAACCAGGGCTTCTCAGTCTCAGAGTCCAGCGTCTACCGTATCCTGGGCAGGGAGGGCCTAGTGAAGAGGCCTGAGATGCGGTTGGCGGCGGGTAAGGAGTACCACCGCAAGACCACAGGGCCTCACCAGATGTGGGCCACCGATGCCTCATACTTCAGGGTGGTTGGTTGGGGCTACTACTACCTGGTCACCGTTATGGACGACTACTCCCGCTTCATCCTGGCTCACAGGCTTCAGCAAGATATGACGGCCGACTCCTTCATCGAGGTGGTCCAGGATGCTGTGGACACGACCAGCATGGACCAAGTTCCAGTCACAGACCGCACCAGGCTGCTGAGTGACAACGGTCCAGGCTATGTCTCAAGAGCATTCAGGGACTACCTGGGGATGGTTGGCATCAAGCACATCCTAGCAACTCCTTTCCACCCTCAGACCAACGGGAAGCTGGAGCGCTACCACCAGACCATCAAACGGGACGTCAACCAGGTGCCTTATGAGTTGCCCGCCGACCTTGAGGCTGCTATCGCGGCCTTCGTCAGCTACTACAACTAACGGCGCTATCACAAGGCTCTGGGCAACGTGACACCATCAGACGTGCTCAAGGGAAGACGGCAAGAGATCCTACAACGCAGGAAGGAGGTGAAGGCTCAAACCACCGAACGGCGACGACGCTACAACAGGGCCCTCAGGGAGCTCACCAGACCTCCAGCCAGCCCCTGATCTCTCGCCTACCAATGTGTCCCACTTTTGCTGGTTGCTAACAAGGAAAGTCGTTTTGCGACTGTTCATGCCTTTCCCCCTCCACCCGTGCCTGCTAGTGCGCGGAATTACCTGTTGCCCTGAACCAGCCTCGGCAAATACTTGATGCCCAACAACGAACATATCGACTGTTCTACGTTTGCCTTACTACGATGCGTATTCATGTAGTGCTGAGTTCTTATCGACAGCACGCCTCTTACGAATGGGTCTGGATGCTTCTTCAACAATCTGGCCAACTCCGTCCTTTCAGTAGAGTCCCAGGAAGTGGTGTAAGAAGAGGAGGGGGTCTGGAGTAAGAGAGACCACCGCGTCATCCTTAGCGGGCAAAACAGAAGCTCGAGAAAGGAGGACAACGGTGGTCAAGGAAAGGATGGACCTGCTGGAGTTGTTGCGCAAGGGGGGAATGGACGGTGACGTGGACTTTCTACGGGAGGCTCTGAGAGTGCTGGTAGAGGGGATCATGGATGCGGAGGTGTCTGCGAGGATCGGTGCTGAGTATGGAGAACGCAGCCCTGAGCGGGTGACCCAGCGCAACGGGTATCGGTCCCGGGCGTGGGATACCCGGGTAGGGACTATGGAGCTGCACATCCCGAAGCTTCGAGAGGGGAGCTACTTCCCGAGCCTGCTGGAGCCACGGCGTCGCAGCGAGCGAGCTCTGCTGGCGGTGATCCAGCAGGCCTATGTGGAAGGTGTATCGACAAGGCGGGTGGACGACCTGGTCAAGGCCCTGGGGTGCGAGGGTATCTCCAAGAGCCAGGTGTCGCGTATCTGTCAGGAGCTGGACGTGGTGGTGGATGGCTTCCTGGGCCGTCCGCTGGACGGCGGACCATATCCCTACCTGTGGCTGGACGGACTAACCCAGAAGGTCAGAGAGGACGGCAGGATCGTCAACGTCAGCGTGGTGGTGGCAACGGCGGTCAATGGCGAGGGCAAGCGGGAGATCATTGGGATGGACGTGGGTACCAGCGAAGACGGCGCCTTCTGGCTGGCCTTTCTGCGCTCACTGTCCGCCAGGGGTCTGAGCGGGGTGGATCTGGTGGTATCGGATGCGCATCAGGGACTCAGGGATGCCATCGCGACTGTCTTCGGTGGGGCCAGCTGGCAACGGTGCCGCACCCACTTCATGACCAACCTGCTCACTCGGGTCCCCAGGCGCGCTCAGCCCTGGGTGGCCAACATGGTCCGCACCATCTACCAGCAGCCGTCCCCTCAGGAGGTCCACGCACAGCTCGAGCGGGTGATCGCCCAGCTACAGGACCCGTTCCCTCAGGTGGCCTCTCTACTGGACGAGGCTGGTGCGGACGTCCTGGCCTTCTCCAGCTTCCCTGTCCCCCACTGGAAGAAGATCTGGTCCAACAACCCCCTGGAGCGCCTCAACAAGGAGATACGGCGTCGCACCGATGTCGTGGGCATCTTCCCTAACCGACCAGCCGTGCGTCGCCTGGTTGGCGCCGTCCTCGCTGAACAGCACGACGAATGGGCCGTCGGCCGTCTATACACGACACCCGCGGTCTACAGCATCGACGAAGCTCTACCCGAGGCGGATCTAGCGAAGGCAGTGGCATAGACCGCGATCAACAGGATGACGTACTCTTACACCACTTGACGGGACGTGACCGTCCTTTCCTTCTCCGTCAGTTGCGGTGCAGCATCAAGTAACGTGAAGTAACCGATCATACCATACGCTGGGGTTCCCGTTCGTTCAGCTACGTTGCGAATTGAAGCACTGACTTCCGGGACATTGATAGACTTGACGATGTGTTCCACATTTATGATCGTCCACACAAATGAGAACCATCCCAGGTCTCTCTTGATTTCCTGAATATCATAGTCGGGGTTCTTGGCTTTCACATAGTGAGCCATGTCAGCTATCTCATCTTCGTCCTTGAGAACGAGATTCACCAGCCGCAGCCCTCCATCCGCCATAATGGCGATGATTTCTTCAATTTTCTGCTTCGTTATACTCCCATATTTGTTTCGCAAGATCTGCCCCATGATCTCGTTATTCTTCCACACGCGATAGATTCCGTTGACCGACTCCTGGATCTCCGATCCGTCATCATTGTCGAATTCCTCCTTGTCTCCTGTTCTGCCAGCCGCATAGTCGCGAGCTTCCCGCTCCCGTTTTCTCTCTGACTCAACGTTTTCAGCGGATAGGATGCTCTTGGGAAGACTGGAGACAATGTCCTGAAAGCGACGATTTTCTGCACTATCCAACTTTGCAGCTTGGACATCGTCCAGAGTACACATAGTTCTCAACAGTATGTCGTCGATAATTTCAAGGTCATTGGTGTGGTGAATTGTGAACAACAGTGTCAAATAGTTTGCAGGAACATATGTCGCGGCACACATGCGCTGTATAATATCGCGGTTGGTGGGACTGCCTTTGGACAGAAATCTCCCCAGGAAGAAGTGATGCATGTACGCCGTCCGGAATTGCCCGTCTGGGTCGATGAGGCCGAATTCCTCATGTTTGAGCCTGTTGATGACTGCATGCGATATGACGTACTCACGCCTGTACTGTTCAACGAAGTCATCGAAGTCGAGGGGAGTAGTCCCGTTTCGGCTCGTACGTTGGTACGTCTCAAAGGCTAGATGTTCGGCAAAGTTGAAGCAGGCATTGATGTCAGAGTCCTGACGAGAGATCCCCGCTCGCACCAGGCTGGCAACTATCAAAGCATAGTAGCAATGCCCATACGAAGTGATGGCCAAGCCAGCAGGCATGTAGGCCTCGTATGTCTGAAGAATGCACAGTACAAAGAAGGGATAGCGAGGTACAACCTTGTTGTCTATGATGATCGAATTGACCCGGTCCTCAACCCTGTCCACATAAGCATCAGTCAGGCTGGGGTTGCCGCTGGTCAAAGAGAGCCTTTTTCTGATGAGGGTCTCTTGTTGGGTCTGCGTTAGAGCGGCAATCTCTAGTTCCTCGAAGTCCGCGAGACGAGACTCATCGCGGAAGAACGCGTAGAAGACGGTCGAGGACAGCGTAATGATGATCCTGTCGAAGAACTCTTTGGCCGCCACGACAAGGTCAATCAACCCAGAACGACCAGACAGATTGTCCATGATGAGAGTCTTGTCCTGCTGCTGGATCCAAAGGGAGTAGTCACCGTGGAACTGAGAATAGTATGTTTTACGGAAGAAGTCATGTCCGGCGTCCTGGGGCACTTGATTCAGGTCCACGTACAGTGCTGGCTTAGATTGCTCAGCTAAGATGAGCAGCATATGCCTGCTAAGAGCGGTCTTCCCGCTCCTATCTGCTCCATGAATGAGAGTGTACTTCTTGCGAAGAAGCTCCTCTGGTTCTGTGATTTCATCAGCAGGCCGATCTGGTTCATTTTGCCTTGAGCTCCGGCACAGCAATGGCAGGAATACAAAAATATCCTTCAGGTTGATATTCTGTTGGGAGATAAAGTCGGTTCGCCCCATCTCTGCCAAAAACGTTGGTTTGGCTGTGAAGGTGTTTCTCAACTCATTAACAACTGCCTTGATGCCTTCGTATACCTGCTGCCAGGCGGCGTCCTGGCTAACGAAATTGACTACCGGGACGCCATCCTGCGGTAGCGCCTTTGGGTCGTCTTTGGTCAACAAGTCTTTCCATGCGCAGTCACGTACAATAATCGGGATGTGGAATCGCTTCGGGTTCTCAGCCGCAAGCTGTTCTGCGCGCCTCCATTCTTTCATGCATTCCTCGGAGGCAATGAAATCTGGACTAAGTAGGAATACGATAATGTCAGCATTGTCCATGTTGCGTCGTATCGCGGCGGATATGCTGCTCCCGGGCAAGATTGACTGGTCCGACCAATCCACTAGCAGACCATCCGTCTTGAGCAAGGCGAGCGATCGTTCCATGGATGCTCTGTGCTGACTGTCCCGGTGGGAATAGCTATAAACTAGGTTGACGACGTAGCCGGATTGTTGAGTGGTCACGAAATACTCCTTAATCATCCGATGCACAGGGCGGTCAGCCAGTCTGACCTGTGTTGATGTCCAGCGATAATGTCCGCCCAATTGTACTGCGAAAATGTCCGTTTAGGCCAATGCCATAACATCTGACTCCGCCGTCGACGGTGCGCTGCTGGTGCGCCTCAGCGGCGGGCTTTTGGCCAAGGCGTACTTGCGGGCGGTGTTTCTGTGGATGCGCAACTCACGCGCGATCGCCCGAAGGGATAGTCCCCTGAGCCTGGCCTGCTGAACATTCTCCCACAGAGCCTTCTGTCGAGCTGTGGGTACGCCGTGTTGTTGCGCCTTGGATTTGCGAGGCCTCAAGTCCCGGTCCACCTCACCTGTTTCCAATCTAGCCAAGCAAGCGTCCCATTGGCCTCCCGCGCCGTTGATGATATGGCTTGGTCCGGAGCCTTCCAGAGGGGCGACGGCGGTTGCCCTCAGCGGACCCGGGCGCGGCGGAGCCTCCTGTGTAGGGATGGTCTGCCCTTGGTATTGCACCAGGAGCCGGCCCTCCAGGTCCTCTTGGACTTCCACCTGCACCCCGGCGTAAGTAGGACGGGTCCCGCCGGGCAACAGTTGCAGGGTACGGCGGTTGTACCTGATGGTGTTGTCCCTTGACACCTTGCGGCGGTGTGTGAAGCACAGGATCTGATCGAGGGGCACCGGCTGCTCCAGGCGACGGTAGGCACGATGATCCTGCTCGGCCTGTACGCCAAACTTCTCGTTGAATCGTGGCAGAAAGCTATTCAGGAGTTCATCGGCCTCGGTGAGGGTGGAGGCCCCAGCCAGCCGCAGTTCGGTTACCAGCCGGTCCTGGAATGTGGCGGCGGCACGCTCCGCCCTGCCCTTGGCTTGGGGTGATCTGGCGAATATCATCCGGATTCCCAGCTCCTCCATGGCCCGGGCGAACTGCGTCGGGCCTGCGGGGTAACGGTCTATGCCGCCGGTAAATTTGAAGACCGTGTGCCGGTCGCTGTAAATGGCGATGGGTATTCCATGCCTCCTGATTAGCCTGTTCATGAGTAGGAAGTAGCTCGGAGTGTCCTCCTCCTGGCAGAAGATAGCTGCGGGCACAGTGCCGGTGGCGTCATCCACGGCCAGAAGCAGGGCAAACCTGGGCCCATCGTCCCCCAGCCAGCGGTGGTGTTCGACCGAAGCCACCCAATCCGCTCGACCGCCAACATGCCGACATGGTACACGGGCAAGCCGTGCCACTTCACGGACCGCTGGCTTTTGCCTCACTTGCCATGAGTACCGCAATTCTTTGTGTATACTGTGAACTGCGGATGTTAGGTATCGTTCGCATACGGCTGGACGACTATCGACCACGCCATAACAAGGTCAGACGGGTTTCCTGATGTCGTCCTCTGATACTTCCAAATCTTTATGCGCCTGAAGAAATGCTGCGCCGATCTCCTCCTCTAATTTCAGAAGAATCTTCGAGATGACTACGCCGTCTAGGTTGGGCTTAGTCGTGAGCAGCACCGTGGTAACCCGACAAAGCGATATCGCTGTTGAATGTCCGGGATCAGCTAGCCCTACATTGCTTGGACCGGCAAGAAGTACTTCATCGGTTTGAACACTTGAGCCTAACCTGTAGTAGGCTCCGTGCGCATTTGCGTGCACATTGTCGCTCGCCATTCCGTAGTATGGCCTCCAGTGCTCTAGTTCAACAGACTCCTCGATGTTCTCAAACGAGGGACTGTTCTTCCCCAACGCAGATGCAGCCCAGCCATAGTTCTCTTTGAAGGACTTGTCGAATCGCGCCAGGAGCTTGTCGCGCTCCGCTCTAAGCTCCTCAAATTCCTGTTGTGGAATAGGCTCTTCGTTTATTGCCTCTGCGTGCTTGCGATGCTTGAGGGCCAGCTTGTATCGCTGTATGGTGTCGTGAAGCAGATATCTTTCAGCTACATCCAGACCCTTCTCACTGATGAAATGGCCGACGACCGAAATTTCATGGAGAGCCCGTCATCGAGCGTGAGCATCGTCTGCATAACCGGAACGCAGCAGCAGGAGAATCGCTGATGCTACCTGACACGCCCGAGCATGCAATAGGGTAAGCGCCTTGAACATGGCGTCATTCGAGCGGGCGGCATCGTCCCTGAAGGTCTTGTTGAACTCATCCCCAGCTTCCGTGGCCAGCGAGATAAACAAGTCGAGAAGTTCCAGTGGCTTCTGCCAGTGGTTCTTCAGTCTTTCTTCGAATTGCTGTTGATATTCCCTATTCTCCCTCAGTCCAGCGGGCGCGTCTTTCTTGACTGTCGTCAACATGGACTCAGCTATAGAGTCGGCAAGATCAGGGACCTCGCTAGCTATTATTAGTGCCTTCAGATCGTCTAGATTATCAATCGTGTCTTCATCCGATAGAATCTCTGTCAATGAAGACTCGAACATCTCTTGGAGTATATTCATAGAATTAGGTTCCTTTGTCGTTTGTGGAAGGCTGTTCACCTATCATACGCCCGAAGGCTTCGCCAGCGTCAATTCAGCGCGGACGTTCAACCGAGTGCTGGTTCACTTGCAGTCTGTAGTCTAGGCCTACCTGCGGCATGTCTTCACGAGCCGCTGACAGAGAGGCAGCAGGGCAAGACATGCACAGAGTTCGATCTGTCCAGCCCAATTCAAGCGGTGTACCAGTGGCATCCCCAACTTCCTCCCGCTCGCAGGCAATCCGCACCACTCTCCCTTCGTGGCCCATCCCCCGAGACTAGAACAGCCCATTAAGGTCGCGATGGCAAAGGGCGAGACGCAGGAAGAGGCAGATGCATAGTAGGTCGGGGTAGCGTGACGCTCCCTACGTTCCTCCGCCCCACCGCATCACAATGCAGGAATCGAGAGGCCTCGGTGCATTGACAGGCTGCCAAGCCACATCTCGAAGATGGTGGTATCTACCGTGGGCGGTGGTGGGCCTAAGCTCGAATCCACCGAAGGAGGGCGTCGGGTCAGTGTCCTGAGGCGGCAAGAGGGTGCTCCTGTGAATCTGGGATAATGGTTTTGAAACAGCAAAGCCGACCCAGAACAAGGAGCACCCAATAGATGCTACCACGCAACCATCCCGATCGCATCCAAATCGCGTTTGACGACCACCGCCTGGTGGCCAATGCTGGGCTGCTGCTCCCGGTGACCCTAGCCCAGCACCTGGGCCTGCGTGAAGTCGTCGACAACCACGTCGACCTGGGAGACGCGCCGGGGCGGGCGAACCCGGGAGACAAGCTGCTGACCCTGGTGGCCTCGGCGCTGGCTGGGGGCGACTTCATTGACGACGCCGACGTGTTGCGTACCAGCGGGACAGCTGGCGCCATCGGCTGCGTAGTCAAGGCGCCATCCACCCTGGGAACTTTCCTGCGCAGCTTCCGGTGGGGCCACGTCCGACAGTTGGATCGGGTGAGCCGGGAGTTGCTGTCCCGGGCCTGGGCCGCTGGTGCGGGACCCGGCGAAGGGCCGTTGACCATCGACCTAGACTCCACCATGTGCGAGACCTACGGACTGGCCAAGGAGGGGGGGCGTCACCATGGTTACACTGGCCAGCGGGGCTATCACCCGCTGCTGGCCATCGCCGCCGGCACCGGCGACGTGCTGATGTCTCGGCTGCGCCTCGTAGCTCAGGAGTGAGGCGATGGCGGATGGTGCAGCCACCCAACTGGAGAAGATCAGATGCTTGGTGATCGCAGCTGAGTCCACCGACTCATAAGGGCCGCCGAGCGAGTGGTAGGGTAGGGACGGGGCATCCATAGCAATCGCCACCAACCCTGATCGAGGGTCTCTGCAGCGAGGGCGCGCATGCGAGCATTTGCCCAATCCAGAGGCTGGAACTGCTCCACGTCGGACTTCGCAATTCGCTAGGCGCCACGGAACAGCGGTGTCAACTTAGCCCGGCGATCCGGGACCTTCATGCCGGCGCGCAAGTGCTCCCCAACTCGATATCCGTTCAGGAAGTTGAAAAAGTAGGGGGCAGACTTCCAGTACTCGACGGTAAGCGGTGCCCCGACCGCGTCCGCGACCTGTCGCAGGGAGACGAAGCCTGCGAAGTCCTCAGCCTGAACATGAAACGGACCCGGGATGGTATCGACGGTGTTGGTGCGCCGGGTGCCTGTGGGCCGCTCGGTTCTAGCGATCCACTTCCGCAACTGGGCCTGAACGCGATCGGGAATCTCGATCGTCGGCTCGCCCGAGAGCGCCGCCTGCCGCAGTTCATCGAGATCAGCTCGCACGGAATCCACGGGCATTTCGGAACCGGCGAGGAACTGCAGCGTTTTCAGAAAGTCCGCGTAGTGCCCGACGTCGGACGCGGCCTCCTCCGCGTAGGTGAACGGCTTGTACGGAGTGGCCGAGAGCAACAGCACATGCGCGTCAGGTTGCTTGAAGAGATCGTTAGCCAGTTCCGCAGCCTCACCGCCGGTCCCCACGTCGAGCAGATCGCGGAAGCGCTGGAACTCATCGAGGATCACGAGGTCCGGCTGGAGTGCTCTTAAGCCCGAATCCACCGAGGGAGGGCGTTTGGTTAGCATCCTGAAGTGGCCAGAGGGTGCTCCTCTGAATCTGGGATAATGGTTTTGTAACAGCAAAACAGTCCCAGAGAAGGAGCACCCAATAGATGCTACCACGCAACCACCCCGACCGTATCCGTATCGTCTTTGACGATCACCGCCTGGTGGCCAATGCCGGTCTGCTCCTGCCGGCCACCCTCGCCCGGCATCTGGGCCTGCGGGAACTCGTTGACCATCACCTTGACCTGGGCGGCGCGCCGGGGCGGGCCAACACCGGAGACAAGCTGATGACCCTGGTGGCCTCAGCCATGGCCGGCGGCGACTGCATCGACGACGCCGATGTGTTGCGCACCGGGGGGACGGCCTGCACCCTGGGCGGCACGGTCAAGGCGCCATCCACCCTGGGGACCTTCCTGCGCAGCTTCCGGTGGGGCCACGTCCGCCAGCTGGACCGGGTGAGCCGGGAGCTGCTGGCCCGGGCCTGGGCCGCTGGGGCCGGACCCGGCGACGCGCCGTTCACCATCGACCTCGATTCCACCATCTGCGAGACCTACGGACTGGCCAAGGAGGGCGCCCGCCACCACGGCTATACCGGCAAGCGGGGCTACCACCCGCTGCTGGCCATCGCCGCCGGCACCGGCGACGTGCTGATGTCCCGGCTGCGCGAGGGCCGGGCCAACACCGCCCGCGGCGCCGCCCACTTCCTGCGGGAGACGGTGGGACGGGTGCGCTACGCCGGGGCCAACGGACGACTCACGCTACGGGCCGACAGCGGGTTCTACACTCATGGCGTGGTATCCGTCTGCCGCAAGATGGATGTCCGCTTCTCCATCACCATCCGCCAGCACAAGAGCCTGCGCAATCTCATCGAGGCGATACCAGAGGATGCCTGGACTCCCATTCCCTACTGGATGGACGGCGCCGCCGATGTGGCCGAGACCACCTGCACTCCCTTCCAGAGTGAACCTGACGCCGCACCGGTGCGGCTCATCGTCCGGCGTGTGAAGCCCACGCCCGGTTCCCAGCTGGCCCTCTTCGCCTCCTACAGCTATCACGGCTTCATCACCGACCGGGACGGGGAGATGCTCGAACTGGAGGCCGACCATCGCCGCCACGCCGAGATCGAGAATGCCATCCGAGACCTCAAGCACGGTGTGGGGTTGAACCATCTCCCCTCGGGCCGCTTCGCCGCCAACGCCGCCTGGCTGGCGGTACAGGTGATGGCCCACAACCTCGCCCGCTGGACAGCGCGCATCGGTCTGGGCGAGCAGGTGGTGACCACCAAGACCCTCCGGCGGCGGTTCTTCTCCCTGGCCGGACGGCTCACCCGCTCGGCGCGCCGCCTCACACTGCATCTGCCACAGCGCTGGCCTTGGGAAGCCCAGTTCGATCGTGCCCTGGCCCGATTGCGCGCCCTGCCACTCCCTGCCTGACGGCCGCGGCAACCGGCCGCCATCCGGCCAACCGAACGTCCCCGCGAACTCGCGCCAGTCCGGTCTGCGAGTGCCTCTTGCTGCGCCCTCTCCCCGCTATCTCGCCCTGACCAACATTCGCAGACGGTCACAAAGTCTCCCCGCGGCAACTGAAGACAGACACCGGCCCCCCTCTACCCCAAATCGTGCCCGGACCATCGCCCTCCCTTGCCCCTATCGCCAGTTCCGCTGCTGCATAGTCATCCCCTCGGTGGATTTGGGCTAAGCGGGTCGCCGGCGGACCAAGCCTCCCACTGTCGGGTTGCTGTTCCCACCGGGCAAATGGAACCGGCATGGTATCCCAAAGGCCATCTCAGAAATTCGTCAGGTCTGGCCCGATCCCAACATGCAGTCCACGGTCGATGTGGATAAGCAGGAGGATGAGGGCGAGACGGGCGACTGCCAGGTCGTCGTCTGGCGAGACTTGTTCGCCAAGCCGCGCAGGGGCTCGGGAGCCAGGTGGATGAGGTCGCCAGACGGGTATCCAGGTGGGACGGCACCAAGAACCTGATAGTGGCGAAGCAGGCAAAAGCCGAGCCCTCGGCTGAGAAGGCCATCAAACTCTGGCAGGAACTGTTTGAGGACAGCTTCTGCTAATCAGCGCCGATAGACCGAGCGACCTACGTCGGCTGTCCTAATCCGGGGCTCATGCGGCTCTCTCTGCGGGACGATTGCACAGAGGGACGCGGGGATCTCCTCAGTTGCTGCTGATTAGATGTTGACATTCAACTCAACAATCATGTATCCTCTATGAGAGGTGACGGTATGGACTTCCCAGAGCATCTACGTTCAATGCGCAAGGAAGCTCGGTTGAGCCAGCGCGAACTAGCAGGGCGGGTCGGTGTCGATTTCACGTACCTCAGCAAGATTGAGAACGGGCGTGTAGAGCCTCCCAGTGAGACCGTTCTCAAGAAGATCGCGAAGGAGTTGGCAGGTGTGTTGGGCCAAGATGAAACCGAGCTTGCCGACGAACTGATAACCCTGGCCGGGAAGATTCCGTCGGACCTCGCCGAGACGTTGGCCCGGAATCCACAGGCTGTTCAGTTTCTGCGATCCATCGGGGATAACGTTCGGTCGCCTGCTGAGTGGCAGAGACTCATTCGCGGCAGGTCGCAGGAGCAGGAATGACTACGAAGTTCCTATCTGATCCCCAGCTTGAGGGCATGGCGACCCGTCTGCTGCTCCGCTACGATTCCCTGTATGGAGCGGTCTCCAGTCCTCCAGTGCCGGTCGAGCGCATTCTGGAAGACGTCCTAGACCTCAGCATCCTTTGGGATGACATATCAGAGCTTCCGCATCAGTCCATTCTCGCTGCACTTGAGCCTGGTTCGAAGACCGTCGTCTTCAACGAATCCAGACGTATGCTCCTAACAGACACGTCGGGCCTCTACTACACCGTCCTAGCTCACGAAGCAGGACATTGGGAGGTCCATGTCGATCATGGGCACCTAGCTCAGCGACCCTTGCCTAACCTGGGACGGGACTTCAGCTGCCTCTATCGGAGCTCCGGGCCCGGTCAGGACCTGCGGGAAGTCCAGGCGCATAGGTTCATGGGGTTCCTTCTGATGCCTTCAAATCTGCTGATGGACGCGACCAGAGATGTTGACCTGCTCAGTTGGCCCACGCTCTACGGGCTGCGCGACAGGTTCCAGGTGACCATAACGGCCCTGAAGGTCAGGCTGGAGAGACTTGGCCTCTTGTATGTGACAGAGGACGGAGAGTTGTATCCGTCGCGGCAGGAGTATGAAGGGCAGATGCGCCTAGGAGATTGAGGCTGATTCCTCAATTTGTAGTTGAGTTGAAACACAACACACATAATTCGAATGCCCTCAGGTGAAAGGCACAGATGCAGGATTCCATGGTTCAAGATAACGCATTCAACATCCTGGCCTTGGATGGAGGCGGGACGAGGGGAGTTTACTCAGCTCAAGTCCTTTCTTGCATCGAACAAGAGACCGGTGCGCCTGTAAGGGAGCACTTCGATCTGATAGCTGGTACCAGCACAGGCTCGATCATCGCAGGGGCCGCTGCTGTGGGCATTCCCATGTCCGGCGTAGTCAAGCTCTTCGAGAAGGAGTCGCCACGCATCTTTCGGAGAAGATGGCTGGGCTCGTTCCATATGCGAAGCAAATACTCGAGACGGTCTCTTGAGCAAGTGATCCGAAGCTGCGTGTCCGACCTGACCCTGGGGGAAATCTCGACGCCTCTGATGATTACGGGCTCCGACATATCCACCGGCGGAGTGCATGTGTTCAAGTCTCGATACCTGAAGGACCTCGGAGAACCCTACGTCCGGGACGGCGATGTCGTTCTGAGCGATGCCATCCTCGCGTCGTGTGTGGCTCCCGCCTACTTTGACCCTGTACCGGTCGGCGATTTCCTTCTGGCAGACGGCGGCCTGTGGGCCAACAATCCGTCGATCATAGCGTTGACGGAGGCCGTTTCTAAGTTTCGGCGGTTGGTGGAACAGGTACGGATCCTGTCAATCGGTACCGGCCATTCCATCAATCTCTATTCCCAAAACAGACTCTGGGGTCTCATGACCGGTTGGGGCCGCGAGAAGTTGGTCTCATATTTCCTCAGGCTGCAATCTGACGCCTCGGCGAACATGGCCAAGCTCTTGCTCGCAGACCGGTACCTGCGGCTCGACCCTGAGATCGAGGCTTGGAAATTGGACGACGTCAAGCACTTGGGCAATCTCAAGACTTTGGCGACCAGAGATTTCGCCCTCCACAATGGGGCAATCATGGAGAACCTAAGGAGAGCGAAATGATAAGACGAACTTAGAGCCTCAACACGTTCTGCCTCGGATCGAACGCCGTTCTCGGCGTAGCATAACTTCAAAAGGAGTCGACAATGACCAAGAACAACCAGCAGTTCCAAGACTTTCTCAGGGACGAAGTCAATATCAATCAGAGCCGCCTTGACCGGCTACAAACGAGCGCAGGGGCTGTTGACAGCTACCTGAAGGAGCATCTTTCCGGCTACCAGAAGATGGAACGGCAAGGTTCATATGCGCTGGGAACGCTCATCAAGCCTGTTCGTGACAACGACGAGTACGATGCCGATATCCAAATCGTGATGACCCCAAATTCCAAATGGGAGGCCAAAGACTACATCGAGGGAATTCACAAGGCGCTAAAGCAAAACCAAAATTACGCCGATAAGCTCAGACTCAAGACTCGATGCGTCACCATCGACTACGCCGGCGAATTCCACCTGGACGTAGTTCCCAGAGTGACCTCGGGCGGCAGACACTACGTCTGCAACCGAATTGACAACAAATTCGAGGCAACAGACGGAACCGGATATCGAGATTGGTTCAACGAGAAGAATCGGATAACGGGCGGCAATCTCAAGAGAGTAGTGAGGATCCTCAAGTACTTGCGAGACCACAAGAAGAACTACACAGCAAAGTCGATTCTGCTCACCACCTTGGTTGGCAGCACCATCAGGCCATCGGATGAAGGGACTGAAGCCGTCAGCAGCGTGGCAGACACCTTGGTGACGGTTCTGACTAGGGTGGACGACTATCTACAGCAGAACTCCTATATGCCGGAGATTAGGAATCCGGTGCTGCCAGAGGAGACCTTCAACAGACACTGGGACCAGGCGAAATATGCGAACTTCAGGAATAGAGTTCACGCCCATGCACTGACGGCAAGGCAGGCCAAGGCGGAGCCGGAAGGTGAACGGGCTATCAAGGTTTGGCAGGAACTGTTCGGCGAGAGCTTCGGCAGAGGGTCGGCCGGTGGGAACGGCGACCGGGGCGGTAGCGGCAACAGTTCGCCGGGCCAACGGACTAGCAACACCCCCTCCCGAGGGGCGGTCGCTGGAGCCGGTATCCCGATAGCCCGACCACGCAATGAGGCCCAGGGGTTCGGGTAGAAATGATGATGGACGACCACTTCGATCTGGACTCGCTAAATGGATTCATCGGGGAACTGGCGGATGCTGGATTCCAGCCAGTTCCCGAATCCGGCCCCCAACGATGGACAGGGAAGATTCACCCTGCCTTTGCGCCACTGACCGACGCGACAACAATGGACATTGTTATCGTTCCCGGATGGCCGTTCCAACCTCCAGCCCTCTTTGTCCAGGGTCTCAACACCAAC
The DNA here is from genome assembly GCA_965237935.1 of Dehalococcoidia bacterium. Classification (GTDB taxonomy): domain Bacteria; phylum Chloroflexota; class Dehalococcoidia; order Lucifugimonadales; family CBDEGW01; genus CBDEGW01. The sequence goes on from CBDEGW010000004.1 coordinate 272,191, forward strand.
CATTCAACCCTCGATGGCTTAGTGTGCATGTGGCGCGACGGGGACTTCGGCCACGAATGGTCCACCTTGGACGGGCTTTTCTCCAGAGTCGAAGAATGGTGTGAGGATGCGAAGCGCGGTTGGGAGGATGATCGACTGGATCAGGACGCATTCATGAACTTCCGGTTGAAAGACCGGCTTGCCGCTACCTTCGATCTTCCGGCATTGGGCATTGTGGGAGGTAGTTGGGGCGAATGTCACAGCGTGTTTGGTCAGAGGCCACCGCGTGTGGACATTTTGCCGGGGCGCAAGCGGTCGGCGGACCAATCGCGGGGGATCTGGTTTCATGTTGGGTCATTGAATGTGCCACCACCTCGCAAACTTTCCGAGGTCTCTACCTGCCTGCCAAGATCGCAGCGTAGACAGTTGCAACGAGCAATGGCTGACAGGCGCAAGCCTGAATTGCTCGCTGTCAGCGGTGGAGTGGACATCATACTATTCTGCTGGGAACGCCACGGGCAGACCGACCTACTGGTGATGGCCCTTAGCGGCACGGCAGATGAAATTGAGGCAGTCGCCCTCCAAGCAGCTCCGAGAGACGAACAGAGTCTCATTCTGCGCGCGGGGCCCGACGCGACCGTGCTGCGTACGTGCAGAGCCACCGTATTTGGTGCTGGAGCACTAGGGGGGCACACCGCGACGTTACTTGCTGAAAGCGGCGTTGGGTTTGTGGATCTTGTCGATCCCGACGTATTGCTGCCGGGTAACGTTGTGAGGCACATCTCCGGTCACTCCATGGTAGGCGTACCCAAGGTGCAGGCGGTCCATGCTGTAATCGGAGACCACGCTCCCTGGACTGAGGTTTCAGGATTCCTGGAGGGGCCGCGTACCCGAAGAGAAATAGAAGAGCGCATACGTAGCGCCGACATCGTTGTAGACACGACAGGAAACGAAGCTCTTGTTGGCTCGCTGGCCATGGTGGCCCAGGACATGGAGAAGCGACTGGTTTCAGGAGCACTCTATAGAGGCGGCTTCATCGCTCGCGTGCGACGACAGGCGTTACAAGGAGATACGCCCATTCACCAACGAGACGACCTGACACGCTATCCAGTAATACCCGTCGGGAACGATAGGGAGGATTTCGCCTCTGCCCAATTGGGTTGCTCAGCGCCCGTCAACAACGCTCCTCCCTCAGCGGTGTCGGCATGTGCTTCTCTCATATCCCAAGCCACAATAGACGTGCTGACCGATCGGTTTGAATTTGCCGACGAGGTCATTGATGTCTATCGTCCAATATCGGAACCGCCGTTTAATCAGCTTGGAAGGATTAGCCGAGAACGGTGAGTCATGATCCATCAACCTGCGTGGGCGATGCCCCGTCATCGTCCGAGGGATTGACCAAGAAGTGCCATTTCTTGCACTGTACCGTGCGTGTCCCAGGACTGAACGGAAGCCCAGTCAGAAGGAGAGAAAACCCGAATGACAAGACTCCCACGTTGGGCACTCCTACCGTTCCTCATGGTTCTGGCGGCCTGCTCAGGCCAGACACCGACTCCGTCGGCGACCCCACCGTCTGTCGCGGCAACGGTGGAATCAGGTTCCATACCTGCATCGTCGGCGGACATCATCTCGACGACGCCACCCCAGGGCACGCCAGGGTCCACGACGGCGATCGCAACGCCGACCCCGGCCACCTCGATGGAAACGTCCATCCCGATACCGACCCAAGAGCGTAGGACTGATTCACTGCCCCACGCCGCGAGACCGGCGACTACTCTGGCGATCTCCGTCGCTCCAATCCCAGCGGACGTCCCGGAGTACAGCCGGTCCCAATGGAACCACTGGATCGACGAGGATGGAGATTGTCAAGATGCCCGGCAGGAGGCCCTCATATCAGAGAGCCTAGTTGACGTCACCTTTGAGTCCGAAAGGAAATGCCGGGTCTCAACGGGCCGGTGGTACGGTGCATTCACTGGCACCTACGTCGAGGCGCCACGAGACTTAGACATCGATCACCTTGTACCACTAAACCCGAATCCACCGAAGGACGTCCTTGGGGACAGCCCTTGAAGAAGGCAGAGGGTGCTCCTCTGAATCTGGGATAATGGTTTTGGAACAGAAACCCGCCCGGAAACAAGGAGCACCCAATAGATGCTGCCACAGAACAAACCCGACCGTATTCGCATCCTCTTTGACGACCATCGCCTGGTGGCCAATGCCGGCCTGCTCTTGCCGGCCACCCTAGCCCGGCACCTGGGCCTGCGGGAACTCGTCGACCATCACCTTGACCTCGGCGGAGCGCCGGGACGGGCGAACACTGGGGACAAGATGCTGACGCTGGTCGCTTCCGCGCTGGCAGGCGGCGACTGCATCGACGACGCCGATGCGCTGCGCGCTGGTGGGACGGTCGGTGTTCTAGGCTGCGTGGTCAAGGCGCCATCCACCCTGGGGACCTTCCTGCGCAGCTTCCGGTGGGGGCATGTCCGTCAACTCGACCGCGTGAGCCGCCAGTTGTTGGCCCGGGCCTGGGCCGCTGGGGCCGGACCCGGCGACTCGCCCCTGACCATCGACCTGGACTCGACCATCTGCGAGACCTATGGACTGGCCAAGGAGGGAGCGCGCCACCACGGCTATACCGGCGCCCGCGGCTATCACCCACTGCTGGCCATTGCCGCCGGCACCGGCGAAGTGCTGATGTCCCGGCTGCGCGAGGGCCGGGCCAACACCGCCCGTGGCGCCGCCCACTTCCTGCGTGAGACGGTGGGGCGGGTGCGCTACGGCGGGGCCAGGGGACAACTCACGGTGCGGGCCGACAGCGGCTTCTACGCCCACACTGTCGTTGCCGCCTGCCGGGAAATGGATGTCCGCTTCTCTATCACCATCCGCCAGCGCGCCAGCCTGCGGGACCTGATCGAGGCGATACCAGAGGAGGACTGGACTCCCATTCCCTACTGGATGGACGGCGCCGCCGATGTCGCCGAGACGACTTACACCCCGTTCCAGACCAAGCCGGACGCCGCGCCGGTGCGGCTCATTGTCCGGCGGGTGAAGCCGACGCCCGGTTCCCAGCTCGCCCTCTTCGCCAGATACAGCTATCACGCCTTCATCACCGACCGCGATGGGGAGACGCTGGAACTGGAGGCCGATCATCGCCGCCACGCCGAGGTCGAGAACGCCATACGCGACCTCAAGTACGGCGTCGGGCTGAACCACATGCCGTCGGCGCGCTTCGCCGCCAACGGCGCCTGGCTGGCGGTCCAGGTGATGGCGCATAACCTGGCCCGCTGGACGGCGCGGATTGGTCTGGGCGAGCGGACCGTGATCACCAAGACCCTCAGGCGGCGGGTCTTCGCTCTGGTGGGACGGATCACCCGCTCGGCGCGCCGCCTCACTTTGCATCTTCCCCGGCGCTGGCCTTGGGAAACCCAGTTCAGTCGCGCCTTGGCCCGGCTGCAAGCCATTCCGTTCCCGGCCTGACGGCCAGCCTGCAACTGACCCAACGTCCCCGCAATCTCGCGCCACCCCGGTCGCGAGAGTCCCCTGCTGCGTATCCTCTCGCCATCCCGCGCATCGCAACTCCCGCATAGGGCCTTAGGGGCCCTGTGCGGCGACTGAAGACCGTCCGCCGGCCTCCCATCTACCCCAAGACCCCAGGCCATCTCCCCTGTAGCTCCCTCACCCACCCCCTTCCGCTGTCCTCACGCCGTCCATCCGTGTCCTTCGGTGGATTCGGGCTAAAGAATGCCCACGACTCCGGCGGATGGACTTGGAGTTCTGATAGGAAGCAGGAGTACGCCAACAATCTAGGGAAACTCTGAATAATGCTGTGATTGTGGCATACTGAGGCCAGCCAATACCAAGGGGGAGCGACCATGACGGAGCAACCAACCTTTGCCGACTTGGAGTACCAGCACAAGAAGCGACAGACCCGCCGGGAGGTGTTTCTGAAGCGAATCGACTCCCTTATTCCCTGGCAAAGGTTGGAGGAGCGCATCCGGCCCCACTACTTTAATGCGGAGCGGGGTCGTCGGCCTTACCCCCTGTCGGTGATGCTTCGGGTCCACATCGTCCAGCTCTGCTACAACGTGAGTGATCCAGGGATGGAAGACCTGCTATATGAGGCGGAGTCAGTGAGGCGCTTCGCGGGATTGCGGCTGTCTGAGCCGATTCCTGATGAGAGCACCATCCTGCACTTTCGCCACCTGCTGGAAGAGCGCCATCTGGGACAAGGGCTGTTTGCGGAGATCAACGAGCATCTGGCGGCCCAAGGTCTGCGGCTCAGGGAAGGGACCATAGTGGACGCCACCATCATAGAGGCGCCGCCCTCGACCAAGAACCGGACCGGGCAGCGGGATCCGGAGATGCGCCAGGTGAAGAAGGGGAGCCAATACCACTTCGGGATGAAGCTGCACATCGGGGTGGATTCGGAGACGGGCTTGGTGCACAGCTTCGCTACCACATCGGCCAACGTGCATGACGTGACCCAGGCCCACCGGTTATTGCACGGCGGGGAGAAGCAAGTGTGGGGGGATGCTGGCTACGTCGGGGTGCAGAAACGGGAAGAGCATCTGGAGTTGGCGGTACAGTGGCAGGTGGCAATGAAGCCTGGGCAGCGGCGGAGACTGGAACCTGGGGATCCGGCGGCAATAGGGGAAAAGGTGAAGGCTTTTATCCGGGCTAAGGTGGAACACCCCTTCCTGGACGTGAAGAGACTATGGGGCTATGCCAAGGTACGCTACCGGGGCTTGACCAAGAACACAGAACGGCTGGCGCTGTTGCTAGGGCTATCCAACTTGAAGCGGGCTAAGGGCCTCTTGGTTGGTTGACCAGGGGGTAGTGGGCCCAAAAGCGGGACTGAAGCCGCGAAGAGGTCGAAAAGGAGAGGGCAAAGAGCCGAAATTAACCGTACCATCAACAAACAAGGCAAAAAACCAGGAGGGAAAGTCTGCTTCTGTACCCGGCAATCAAAAAATCAGCCTGGCAGCACTTTGTTCAGACCTTCCCTAGGGGACCCGGACCACCTGATCGCGGTCACTAAGGGAGCCAACCGGTCAAAAGGAGCGAAGGGGCCGGAGGAGTGGCGGCCCCCAGACGAAGGCTACTGGTGCCAATACGCCGAGGATTGGACGGAGGTGAAGATGGAGTGGGGGCTCACGATGACTCAGAGGGAAACGGAGGCGGTCATCGAGATGCTGGACACATGCGGGGAGCTCATTGAGGTTGAGGCCGAGAGAGCGGGGGGTATCGCCGGAACGGGTACGTCGGGGCGGGCGACTGAAGGAGAGGCAACGGCAACGCCGACTTTAGTACCGGAACCGGAACCGCAAGAGAACATCTCAGTATATGGGTCCTGCGAGGAAGCGGTAGAAGCTGGGGAGTCAAGGGTGCAGGGGGGCGTGGGTGGGGGGAGAGGGTTCCCGAAGGAAATGGTCCCCAGTGCCAGAGATGGGGACGGGGATGGTATTGTGTGTGAGCGTTGAACGAACGGGCCACCACGCACTCCTACCTTCCGACCGCCGCAACCAGATGCTAGGCTCACAAGGCACCTAGCCGCATCCCGAAGATGGTTCTGTCTATCGTCAGAATAGGCCCACCACTTCCGGCTTAGGCGTACCGTAGTGCATACTGACTCTGGAACCTCGCGTCGGTTACAGCATGGGTAAAGGTGGCAGGCCCAAACAGTCGGAGCCGACGCTTTGACGACGTGTACGACTCGCGTTGGTGAAGGTCCCAGCGAACCCGCCGTTTTCCGGGCTTGGATTCACCGGGACTCAGCGGCGATATTGAGGATCGGATTGTCCCTTCGGCCCCCGACCATAAGCAGAGTGGTCGCCCGGAGAGGATGTTGCAGTTTTCTGTGCGAAGGGCCCGGAAACTTGCGGAGCCTGAGCCGGCGGCACCTGCCAGTCCCGCCTGTCCTTTGTGAAGACTCCCTAGGAGTGTGTCTGAGTAATCTCTGAGGCCAACGATGTACATTATGCATATGGGTATGTGATACGATTAGCGTTGTGCTTCGTTCCTATGCGCGCTGTGTTCGTGAAAGTCATGACGAATAGCGTCTTACTCGGACAGGCTCCTAGGGAATAGTTTATGAATAAGGAAGAAATTACCTTCTGGACTAGACATGGCTTAACCCTTCCGAGTAGGGAGAGCCCAATGCGTTTCGCCGTTCAGCAAGGAAATGGGCTTACCCCGAATCCACCGAAGGACACGGATGGACGGCGTGAGGACAGCGGAAGGGGGTGGGTGAGGGAGCTACAGGGGAGATGGCCTGGGGTCTTGGGGTAGATGGGAGGCCGGCGGACGGTCTTCAGTCGCCGCACAGGGCCCCTAAGGCCCTATGCGGGAGTTGCGATGCGCGGGATGGCGAGAGGATACGCAGCAGGGGACTCTCGCGACCGGGGTGGCGCGAGATTGCGGGGACGTTGGGTCAGTTGCAGGCTGGCCGTCAGGCCGGGAACGGAATGGCTTGCAGCCGGGCCAAGGCGCGACTGAACTGGGTTTCCCAAGGCCAGCGCCGGGGGAGATGCAAAGTGAGGCGGCGCGCCGAGCGGGTGATCCGTCCCACCAGAGCGAAGACCCGCCGCCTGAGGGTCTTGGTGATCACGGTCCGCTCGCCCAGACCAATCCGCGCCGTCCAGCGGGCCAGGTTATGCGCCATCACCTGGACCGCCAGCCAGGCGCCGTTGGCGGCGAAGCGCGCCGACGGCATGTGGTTCAGCCCGACGCCGTACTTGAGGTCGCGTATGGCGTTCTCGACCTCGGCGTGGCGGCGATGATCGGCCTCCAGTTCCAGCGTCTCCCCATCGCGGTCGGTGATGAAGGCGTGATAGCTGTATCTGGCGAAGAGGGCGAGCTGGGAACCGGGCGTCGGCTTCACCCGCCGGACAATGAGCCGCACCGGCGCGGCGTCCGGCTTGGTCTGGAACGGGGTGTAAGTCGTCTCGGCGACATCGGCGGCACCGTCCATCCAGTAGGGAATGGGAGTCCAGTCCTCCTCTGGTATCGCCTCGATCAGGTCCCGCAGGCTGGCGCGCTGGCGGATGGTGATAGAGAAGCGGACATCCATTTCCCGGCAGGCGGCAACGACAGTGTGGGCGTAGAAGCCGCTGTCGGCCCGCACCGTGAGTTGTCCCCTGGCCCCGCCGTAGCGCACCCGCCCCACCGTCTCACGCAGGAAGTGGGCGGCGCCACGGGCGGTGTTGGCCCGGCCCTCGCGCAGCCGGGACATCAGCACTTCGCCGGTGCCGGCGGCAATGGCCAGCAGTGGGTGATAGCCGCGGGCGCCGGTATAGCCGTGGTGGCGCGCTCCCTCCTTGGCCAATCCATAGGTCTCGCAGATGGTCGAGTCCAGGTCGATGGTCAGGGGCGAGTCGCCGGGTCCGGCCCCAGCGGCCCAGGCCCGGGCCAACAACTGGCGGCTCACGCGGTCGAGTTGACGGACATGCCCCCACCGGAAGCTGCGCAGGAAGGTCCCCAGGGTGGATGGCGCCTTGACCACGCAGCCTAGAACACCGACCGTCCCACCAGCGCGCAGCGCATCGGCGTCGTCGATGCAGTCGCCGCCTGCCAGCGCGGAAGCGACCAGCGTCAGCATCTTGTCCCCAGTGTTCGCCCGTCCCGGCGCTCCGCCGAGGTCAAGGTGATGGTCGACGAGTTCCCGCAGGCCCAGGTGCCGGGCTAGGGTGGCCGGCAGGAGCAGGCCGGCATTGGCCACCAGGCGATGGTCGTCAAAGAGGATGCGGATACGGTCGGGTTTGTTCTGTGGCAGCATCTATTGGGTGCTCCTTGTTTCCGGGCGGGTTTCTGTTCCAAAACCATTATCCCAGATTCAGAGGAGCACCCTCTGCCTTCTTCAAGGGCTGTCCCCAAGGACGTCCTTCGGTGGATTCGGGCTTACGTCAAACGCGTGGGGCGTTCATGTAGAGAACACAGGTGACGCCTGTGTTTACTGCCGGGACAACCTGAAAGGGCAAAAGATTAGCCTACATAGATCAGGGAAGCAACATATCTCACTCGATGAAAGTTTCGTCTCCCAGATGGGCTCCTCGGACCGCTTCATGAATTAGTGGCGTGAACCACACTACACCCAAGAAACTATAGCCACTTTTAGACTGCTATTTCCTGCTTGGGGCGTTGGCTTGAGCGAGGAACAAAGGAGAACAGCTAAATCCGCGTGGAACAAGAACGACCTGCTTATCTATGGTCATGATGAATTTATGACAGTGGTTTCGTTCGTCATCGCGGATGACGGCGTCACGATTAGGAAGAAGAAGGGATCGTACGCTAGCTGTCCCATCGGCATCCTGCCACTTAGGCCGGGCAAGAGGCTGTGGGTGATCGCTGGGTGGCAGCCGGAAGGGAACTTGAAAACTAGAGTAGAAGAAGCACTCAGCAAAATAGATGTCCGAAAATACGTGCCGGAGGACACTATGGGAAACACGCTTTCGATGTACCTGACGGGGGAGTCGTCACCGGACTCCACCTACATGGTAGTAGTCCCAGTCAAAGGTAAGGCGTAGCCGTTTCTGCTCCGGCAGGCCACAATAGTCGGGCCAAAGGCTCCAACTCACAGGCCGCCCAGCCAAATCTCGAAGATGGTTCTGTCTATCGTCAAAATAAGCCCACCGTCAGAGACTCGAACTCCCCGCAAGGATCGCTGTGCCAAGGATCACAACGCCCCCAGCCACATCTCGAAGATGGTTCCACCTACTATCCACTTAGGCCCACCAGACTTGACGAAATCAAGAACTTTCACCTTGAGGTTCAAGCTGGACCTGTAGGCGCGACGTTTCAATCGACGTGAGAGCCGCTGCGATTGACTTCGGAGCCGGTGTGACGGATAATAGCTTCCGTACGAACAGCACCGCACAGAGAGACTGTATGACGAATCGTTTGGATGTACGGCTGGACGTCGAACACCGGCGGCGACTGGAGGAGTTGGCCCAAGAGCAGGGAGAAGGGCTCTCCGATGTTGTGCGCCGCCTCATCGACGGCGCCTATGAGGACATCCTGCGCACGCGGCGCAAGGAGGCGATTGAACGGCTGATCGGGTTGAACGTGGAGGATCCGCCAGACCCCGACACCCTCTCCCGCGAGTTGGAGGCGGCCCATGAGCCCGGCGGTCTTCATTGACGCCAACGTTCCAATCTACGCCGCCGGCGGGGACCATCCCTACAAGGAGCCGTGCGCTCGGATTCTCCGCATGGCGGCCGAGCAGCCGCAGCCGTTCGTAACCGACTCTGAGGTCCTCCAAGAGTTGATGCACCGCTACCTGGCTTCGGGGCGGTGGGCGCTGGGCCGGGAGGTTCTCCGGGCCTTCGCCGAGGCGATGAATGGCCGTGTCGAATCCGTCCATGCCGAAGACGTGCTTTCGGCGTCGGAGCTGGCGGACAGCCATCCCGGCGTCAGCGCCCGAGACCTGGTTCACTCGGCGGTGATGCAGCGGTTGGGAGTAGTTCGCATCATCTCGGCGGACACCGACTTCGACCGATTGGAGGGCGTTGACAGGCTCGACCCGGCCCGCGTCGGGGAATGGGAACGTTCCATCCCCGCTGTCGGGGAAGGGTAGCCCTAGCTATTCGCCATTTGAACATCAAAGCGAACCGGGGACGACTTTGGCAATCCACATCGACATAGGCGACCCCAAGTACCGCAACGCCGTTGCTGAGATACTTCGGCGGCACGACCGTGGCGAGCCCGAGGCCAACATCACCAGCGCGGTGCGGGATTTTCTCATCCTCACCGGCCTAGCCCGCAGCGAGGAGATGATCGAGGAGAACCCGCCCTCGGACGCGTCGCGACGGGCCGTGGACTTGACCGCGTTGGACACCTTCATCGAGTTCAAGCGGCGCATCGGAACGGCTTCCGGTGGCGCACCCAACCCGCAGTACGTCGAGCAACTCGACGACTACCTGACCCAATCGGCGTCACGAGGCCGGGTCCGTATGAGCGTGCTCACCGACGGCAAGAGGTGGCTGCTGCGGTGGCCCAGGGCAGGCGAGGTCCGCTTGACTCACCCTTACGCCTTCACCCTGGAGGAGCCGGATCACTGGATCGCCCTCCACAATTGGCTGCGGGATTCGGTCCTGGTATCGCTGAAGGGAGAAAGTCCCGATAGAGAGGGAATCGTCGGGCATTTCGGCCCGGAAAGCCCCTCCTACCAGCGCGACATCGCCGCTCTCAAAACCCTCTACCAAGAGAACGCCGACCTGGAGACCATCCGGATCAAGCGGCGGTTGTGGTACGACCTCCTGCGCACCGCCCTGGGCGAGATCGCCTACACCACGGAGGGGATGAGCGCCGAGGCGCAAGCGCGACTGTCCAAGGTCGGCGTCGGCCCGGAGGAGATGGACGATCTGTTCGTCCGGCACACCTACCTGAGCGCCGTCATCGGCATGGTGGTGCAGGCCTCCTTTGGCATCGACATACGCCGCCTGGCCGAGACCGACCCTGCCGACCTGCTCCAGGGCCGGGAGTTGTACCGCGCCACCGGGTTGTAGGGGGTGCTGGAGTCGGACTTCTTCGCATGGCCCAACGAGGTCGGCGGCAAGCCGCTGCTGCAAACTCTAGCCCGCCGCGTGGCCCGGTTCGACTGGACCGAGGCCCCGCCGGACACTGCGGCCACGCTCTACGAGTCGGTCATCCCAGCGGAGGAACGGCGACAGCTGGGCGAATACTACACCCCCGCATGGCTGGCCCGCGCTATGATGCGAGAGCTGGTGGACGACCCGCTGAACCAGCGCGTGCTGGACCCGGCCTGCGGCTCCGGAACCTTCGTGGCCGAGGCGGTGTCCCACTTCATCGCCGCCGCCGCAGCAGCTAACTTGAAGCCAGGGGATGTCCTCAACAGGCTGCGGGAGGCGGTAACCGGCATCGACGTCCACCCCGTGGCGGTGCATCTCGCCCGTGCCGCCTGGACCCTGGCCGCTCGTCCGGCCATCAATGACGCCAGCGCCGCCGGGTTCGACGCATCCCTGTCGATCCCCGTTTATCTGGGCGACGCCCTGCAACTGCGCTTTCGCACCGGAGACATGTTCGCCGAGCACAACATCATGGTCCAGGTAGAGGATGAGGAGAATACCGAGTTGGTGTTCCCCGTGAGCCTGGTGGAACGGGCCGAGGCCTTCGACGCCCTGATGGGGGACGTTTCGGCCTCCATCGAGCGGGGAGACGACCCGTTCCTGGCCCTGGACGACAACCACATCGACGACTCTGCCGAGCGCCAAGTCATAGGCAACACCATAGCAACCATGAAGCGGCTCCACGACAAAGGGCGCAACCATATCTGGGCCTACTACGCCCGGAATATGGTGCGCCCCGTGGTGTTGTCACGCTCCAAGGTGGACGTGGTGATCGGCAATCCGCCTTGGATCAACTACAACCAGACCGCCGACATCCTGCGAGACGAGTTGCTGAACCTGAGCCGGAACACTTACGGCATCTGGGCTGGGGGGCGATACGCTACCCACCAGAACGTGGCTGGGTTGTTCTTCGTCCGCAGTGCCGACCTTGTACCTGAAGGACGGGGGCGTCATCGGGTTCGTGCTGCCCCACAGCGCACTTCAGGCCGGGCAGTATTCCAAGTGGCGCAGCGGTCAGTGGAGGGCGCGCAAGTCAGGGCCGAGCGTCTCGGTGGACTTCACCCTCAAACTGGCCTGGGACTTGGAACAGCTGAAACCCAACGACTTCTTCCCGGTACCCGCCTCAGTGGTCTTCGCCCGCAAACTCCCTCAGGACGCATCCGGCAAGCCCTTGGCCGGCTCTGTGGAGCGGTGGCTGGGAGAGGCGGGGGCTAGTGACGTGCGGCGGGAGTCCGCAGGCATTACCGACACTGGCGCGGCGGGCGAATCACCCTACGCAGCACTGTCCCGCAACGGAGCCACCATATTCCCCCGGGTATTGTTCTTCGTCAATGAGACGGCCAACACTGCCATCGTGCAGGCAGCGCCGACCACTACCGTCAATCCCCGACGGGGCAACCTGGACAAGGCGCCTTGGAAGGACCTTGACCTGACCGCCATCACCGGCCAGACGGTGGAGAAACGGCACCTGTTCAATGTACATCTGGGGGAAACCATCGCCCCATACGTCACCCTGGAGCCTCTCAAGGCGCTGCTCCCGATTAAACAGGGCGACGCCACCATACCTGCCGATGACAACGGCACGGGCGGTGTCCGGTTAGGTGGGTTGGAACGGCGGATGAGGGAGCGCTGGCAGACGATCAGCCGTCTGTGGGATGAGAATAAGTCACTAGCCAACGACCTGAACCTGCTCAGTCAACTGGACTACATGGGCAAGTTAACTTCCCAATTTGAATGGCAGCATGACGCGGGAGACAGTGCGTTTCGAGTCGTGTACACCAAGTCAGGTGAGCCAACGGCAGCTATCTCGCATGAAAGAAATGACTTGGTAGAGAACGTGCTGTTCTGGGTTCCCTGCAAGAGCATTGAAGAAGCCAACTACCTGCTGGCCATCATCAACAGCGCAGCTCTGAGGGAAGCAGTCAAACCATTGATGACCAAGGGCCAGTTCGGGGCGCGGGACCTTCACAAGCACCTGTGGAAACTGGCTATCCCGGAGTTCGATCCGACGCAGGCATTACATGTAGCCATCGCCGAGGTCGGAGCGACCGCGGCGGCTGAGGCAAAGAGGCAATTGAAGGCACTCCGCGAGAAAAGAGGAGACAAGCTAACCATAACCATCGTGCGCCGCGAGTTGCGGGCATGGCTGCGCACGTCGAACGAGGGGATGGCAGTGGAGAACACTGTCGGCCAGTTGCTGGCAGGCGGCTAGCAGCGTCCAAGATTCGCACAGCTTGTAATCCAGTCGCGGCATTACTGTCGAACCCTTCAGGTGTCCTTCTGTGCATCGGCACTGCCAGATGATGGTTGTCCACCGGGACGCTCAATCGCTACGCTCGAACTATGGCAATCTCCGACCGACAGCTACTCGACTCCATCAGCAGGACGCCCTTCGTCGATTCGGCGGAGCTGGCGGGCATCCTGGGAGAGCCGCACACCACGGTTCACCGATCCCTGGCCGACCTGCTGGCGGACGGCATCGTTGGGCGCGTTCGCCACGGCACCGCCCACCTGCCGACGAGACAGAGGTACTACCTGACCTCCCACGGCATCAGGGAGACCGCCGGGTTGCTCGGCTTTGCGACGGCCTCGGACTTCGTACTGTCGGCCATGGACGGGCAGGAGGCCCTCAGCCTGTTGAAACGGCTTGTTCCGATCGTGGCTGATAGCCCCCTGGCCCGGTAGCATGACGCCCAGCAGGAGGCGTACATGCACCTTCTGGAGACACTTTAGTGCGGCATAGCCTCCGCTCAATATTTCGTGCAGTCGCGCGAAAGGGGGGCACTAATGGCCTCCGTAGACCGTCAACGAGGGTTGGACACGTCCGAGGGACACAGAACCCGAGAGTGTGAGTGGTATGAGGTTCCCAAACGAAAGTAGAGTACCTTGGATGTGGCGCATCCCTGCTTGCGGGTCAGGCAGGATGTCGTGCCGCACGATTCATCCGGCAAGTCGAAAGTCCTATGCCCGAAACGTCTGCTTAGCAGGCTTCCCGGCCATTGGGAGTTGGGCAAGTGGTCATTTTCCCAAGGGACGATGGTCGATTGAGCGATAGTTATGGCTGATAATCAACCAGATGGCTTTGTGGAGGCTCAGGCACGCAATACCCGTTGCCGCAGATGCGGCGGTTTGCTGGAAATGAGGGGAGATACGGACCGGATAGTGTGTCCACCCCAGGACATACTTGACCTAGTCGAAGCATCCCTCCAGCGGCACATGGATGAGATGGCAAGTGACCCAGCTCGTGTCCTCGAAAAGCTCCAGGAGCAAATGCGCCGGTGGCGACGCGATAACGTCCATCCGCTTAGGAGATTACTGCTGCGGGTACGACGGATGTTGAAAGGCCCTTCCCCGGCAGGCCACTTCGGCTACGTGGCGTTCAAAGGTGACATGTTCTGCCGCACATGTGGGGAGAAGTCGGTTGGAGGAAGAGCAGTTACGTACTCCCACAAGGACACCTTCAACATCCTCAAGCGGCTGCTGTATTGGCTGAATAAGAAGTGTCTCTTCGTAGCCTTCCTGACACGCAAATCACGCTACGAGAACGAAGAGGGCTTCATCGATCTGCCCCGCCTGGTGGCCGATGCTGCATTCTCGGTCTATGGGCTCAAGGGTAGTCCCCTGGGACTGCGCCTTAGAGGGCATAGACCGGAGTAGTAAAGGGAATGGACGCACTGTTGATCGTGTCACACTCACCTACGTTGCAGGGGGGCCGAAGGGCACTCCACAGGCCATAGAGCTGAGCCAGCATGCCGACACCACCGGAGTATCCGCCGAGAGTCGGGTCTCTCGGGAATTAAACGCCATCCTTAGCCTAGTGAAGTCTCACGGCTCGGAGCAGTTGAGGCGAGAGTATCTGCGCAGAGGCAACATCCACCGCGACTGGAACCTGGCGCGCATCAGCAGCGCCGAGCGTCGAAGGTTGAATGTCGGAGTGGATGGAGCGCCAGGTGAGGTGGAACTGGCCTTCTGGTGGGAGCCGGAACCGGTGGTTCTGGCCCACATCATGCGAGGCGGTGATTCGATCCTGGCTACGTCGATCGGCGTCACGCATGTACGGCTCCTCAGCCTACTCAGGACTGGGGTCGGATGGCAATAGTGGACACCAAACCTTTCAAGCTGCGAGTAATCCTGCATAGAATCTTTGTTGAAAGGCCGCAGGTGACAGGAATCCCAGCCTGGCCTGGCGGCGCTGCCTGTTATAGAAGATCTCGATATATTCTGTAATATCTCGAATTGCTTCCTGTCTACTTCGATAATGACGGTGATGGACTAGCTCCTGCTTGAGTGTTCCCCAGAAGCTCTCCATCGGCGCATTATCAAAACAGTTCCCTTTCCCGCTCATGGATGATCTCAGGCCAGAGCGCTCCATAAGATTTCTGTACTCCTGGGAGCAATACTGAGAGCCCCGGTCAGAGTGATGCATCAGTCCCCTCGCGGGGCGTTTGGCTCTCAGCGCCCGGAATAGAGACTGACTAACCAGATTCCTGGTCATCCGCTCTCCCATGGCATAGCCCACGAGCTCTCCGGTGAACAGGTCCTTGTGGCCCGCCAGGTATAGCCAGCCTTCATCAGTCGGTATATAGGTGATGTCACTCACCCACACGGCGTTGGGCTGACTGACCTTGAACTGCTGGCCCAACAAGTTATCCGCAACTGGCAGTCTGTGCGCGGAGTTAGTGGTAGTCTTGCAGCTTGCACGCTGCGAGTACGTAGACCGGCGGGAGAACGTCATCGCTATCGGCAACAGCGGCACCGGCAAGACCCATGTCGCCCTCGGCCTGGGGCTCGCCGCCTGCCAGAGGGGGCTGTCGGTCGGCTTCACCACCGCCGCCTCGCTGGTCCACGAGCTGATCGAGGCCAGGGACGAGCGACGACTACTCAACCTTCAGAAGAAGCTGGCCCGCCTCAAGCTGCTCATCATCGACGAGCTTGGCTTCGTCCCACTCTCCAAGACCGGCGCGGAGCTCCTCTTCGAGGTCTTCAGTCAGAGATACGAGAGAGGTTCGGTTCTGGTCACCACCAACCTGCCCTTTGACGAGTGGACCGAGGTCTTCGGCTCTGAGAGGCTGACCGGCGCCCTGCTGGACCGTCTCACTCACCGCGTTCACATCCTGGAGATGAACGGGGAGAGCTACCGCCTCAAGCAGAGTAGGCAAGCCGCTCCCGTGCGCGCTGCCAGCGACCCTGCTGACGCATAGACCCGCCGCATTCACTCCAGCTAACGGATCCTCCTGACGCCCGCCGCATGGTGACATTTATGCTGAACACCAACGTCCCGGTGGTACACTTTTACTCCGCCGCATGTGTTGTTGTGTTGTTGCTCAGCGATTCTGTCCTTGCTAACTGTCAAGCGAAAATGTCCCCATGATGGAGACATTGAGATTGACGCAGAAAGAGCAAGCAAGGCTTCAGGTATTCAGCAGTTTGATGGCGGACCATATGACCATCGAGCAGGCAGCGACATTGATGGGAGTGAGCGCGCGCCACACCAGGCGTATCCTGGCGGCGTACGAGCAGAGAGGAGCAGCCGCACTCGCTCACGGCAATCGAGGTCGCAGGCCGGCCAACGCTACGCCGGACTCGTTGGCGAACGATGTGGTGCTTCTGGCGCGGACCCGATACGCGGGAGTCAACCACACGCACCTGGGTGAGCTGCTGAGGGAGCGAGAGGGCATAGACATCGGTCGTAACACGTTGCGCAAGATACTGACCAACGTCGGTGTGAACAGTCCTCGTCGTCGCAGGCCGCCGAAGCATCGTGTTCGACGGCAGCGGATGGCTCGCGAGGGAATGCTGATACAGATAGACGGCAGCTACCACAGATGGCTGGGAGAAGATGGACCCCAGTTCACGTTACTGCTGGCGGTGGACGATGCTACTGGCTGTGTCGTCAATGCCCTGTTCTGCGAGTTGGAAAACACCCGCAGCTACTTCCTGCTGATGCGGCATCTGATACAGAGCTACGGTATACCGCTCGCACTCTATTCAGACCGTCATGCCGTCTTCAAGCACACGCCGCCGTCAGAGACCGCCGCCGCTCCCACCCAGTTCTCGCGCGCGATGGGTGAGATCGGCGTACAGCTGATATTCGCACGGTCACCGCAAGCCAAAGGCCGGGTGGAACGCACCGCGGGCACACTTCAGGACAGGCTGGTCACGGAACTGAGACTCGCAGGCGCGACCGCCATCGATGACGCTAACCGCGTGCTCAACGACTTCCTTCCCCGCTTCAATGAACGCTTTCGTGTGCCGTCGGAGCACGCAGACACCTCGTATCGGGTCCTGGATCCGGGGATGTGCCTGGACACAGTCCTATGCCTGAAGTACAGGCGCAGGGTTGGCCGAGACAACACAGTGAAGTACCGCTGGCGCACCCTACAGTTGCTTCCCGACAAGGGTCGACCGAGCTATGCCGGATCGGTGGTGGATGTACTCGAAGGGCTGGACGGCCGACTGGCAGTGCAACACGAAGGGCGTATAGTCGCCTCCCAGGAAGCGCCGCCCCGTCCGAGTATCCTGCGCAGCTTCGGCACGAGGACTGTACACACGACTGTTCCCAGCCGCTACACCAACGGTGTAATCAGAAGGTCGGAGGACGAAGTGGCGCTAATGGGCACAATGCTCGAAGCGGAAAAACTCCGCGACCATGCTGACCGCAACGGCGCCGCAAAAGTTCACGAGACTGTGACTCCGCGATCCAGAAAGCCCACCCCACTTCAGACGGCGAGATGGAAGGCGGTGCAGAAGGCGAAACGCAAGGGGCTGTCCATTCGTGGGATCGCCCGTGAACTGGGCATACATAGAGAAACCGTGAGGAAGTACATGAATGCTGAAAGACCACCCATGGCGCGCGCAACGTCGGAAGTATCGTAATCTGCTAGCATGGCAATCCACCGAGATGACATTTTCCCTTGACACTTAGGCGGACATTTTCCCTGAGCTTCGACACCGCATGGCCTAATATCCCTCCGCCCTTGACAGCCCGACCTGTGTTGCTGACCAGGTTGTTGACAATTGACCCCCCTACTTATATACAGGTCCATACAGAGGTGCACAAGGTTCATATGCATCGACTTTCAGGGGTATTTCTGACGCAACGTTTTAGCAAGAGAATGAAGCGCAACTGTGTGCATTCGGTAAGTCAAATTCACCTCCGACAGCGTGCGTTTCTATATTCAGGGGAGACCTTCAATTGAATCGAAGGTCTCCCCCTCGCGCAACCGCATATGCGATGTCGTTGTGCTCGCGGGGCTCGGCCTATCCGCCTGGCCCGCTGACGGTGAGCTCCAGGCGGTTGGACAGCATCCTGTCGACGTCGGCGCAGATGGCCCCCTGCGCGTCGCAGTCCGTGGTGGCGGGCAGAGTGATCGTCACGTCCCCGTTGGAGTCCGGGCTGACGACGATCTCCCATCGGAGGTTCTTGCCGCTGACCAGCCGCCGCGCGCCGGTTACCGAGCCTCCGGTAACCGTGAAGGCGTGGTCGCGCATCGTGGTGTAGCTGAAGCCCGATTTGGGCGCTTCGCTAAAGGCGATCCTGATGCGGAACGAGTCGCTGCCGTTGTGGGACGTCGGGGCGCTCTCGACGCTCACCGTCAGAGCGCTCTCGACGATAGCCGGCGGCGGCGTGGCCTCGGGAGCGTTGACCGTAAGCGTGAGCGGGCTGGACAGCACACTGCCGCCTTCCGTGCAGATGGCTCCCTGCGCGGCGCAGTTGGTGGTGGCCGGGAGTTCCACGGTAACATCGGCGTTCCCGGACGGCTGCACGGTTATCTCCCATCGGAGGTTCTTGCCGCTGACCAGCCTTCGCGCGCCGGTTACCGTGCCGCCCGTCACCGTGAACGCATGGTCCCGCAGCGTCTTGTAGCTGAAGTCCTCCTTGGGGTCCTCGCTGAACCGCAGTTCGAATTTGAACACGGCCTGCCCCTTGTGCGACCCCGGCGCGCCGTGGATGGTGCCCGTCAGCGGGGAGGGCGCTGAAGCCGCCGCTACGGTAGGCGTGCTCGTCAGCGTCTCCTGGTGACCTCTGTCGTCAGTGAAAGACACCCGAACCTTGATGGTCTTGCTCTCGTCTGATTCCACTAGCGTGTACGTGGAACTGCTCGCTCCAGAGATGTCTGAGTCGCTGGCGCCGTCGCTGGACAGCCACTGGTAGGTGAAGGTCGCGTTGGTCAGCCCATCGCTGTCTGATATGCCCGATGTGGATGCGGTCAGCGTCTGTCCAACCTGCACCGTACCGCTGATCGCGGGCGCTCCGGTCGCGGCGCTGTTGAGTCTGGCAGCCAGCACTGCGTTACTCGTCAACGACTCCTCGTTGCCCGCGTCGTCGGTGAAGGTGACCCTCACCTCGATGGGTTTGCCTTCGTCTGCGGCAACCAGGGTGTAGCTGGAGTCCGTAGCGCCGTTGATTTCAGCGCCGTCGACCAGCCACTGGTAGGCGAAGACCGCGCCCGTCAGCCCGTCTTCGTCCTCGATCCTGTCCTTGGTCGCGGTCAGCGTCTCGCCGGCGAGAGCCGTCTCGGTGATGCCGGGCACTCCCGTTGCCGGCGTGTTCGAGGCCTGTTGCATAGAGGTCTCCCCGTCCGACTGCGCTGCCGCGACGGCGTTGTCGGACGTTGTCTCCGCCATTTTGCGGCACTGGTCGTTGAAGCTGTTCACGACGCGGCAATGGCGGTCGATGTAGAACAGGGTGACCTTCAGAAACTTTCCTTCGTCCGCTGCCTCGGGAGTGTAGGAAACCCTACGGGGCGAGCTGATGTATTTGAAGCTGAGGACGGTGAACGGGCCATCTGCGGTATCTGCCCTGGACCACTGAACTGCGGAGAGCAGCACCCAGCCGTCGGGATCGTCCAGGGTGGCAAGCAAGGCGCTGCCCACCCTGGACGTGGCCTGTGACAGCGTGACGGTTCCCGGCTCGTCGAGGTTGGTAACTCTGATTCTCACTGAGACGGTGGCGTCGGTCGTTGCTTCGGACTCCGCGGCGCCGGAGGCGTCCTCCCCGTCGGTCGCGCTGACGGTGATCGAGTATGAACTGTCCGACTCATAGTCGATGGAAGCACCTGACTTGACGGTGATCTCGCCGGTGCTCGCGTCCAGATCGAACACCTCTTTGAATCCCGCGGCGTCGGTTCCGCCGACGGAGTATGTGAGGGAGTCGCCGTCGAGGTCGCGGGCGGTCACTGACCCCACGACTGTGTTCGCGGTGGCGTTTTCGTTCACTGAGAACTCGTAGGAGTCTATCGTTCCGTTGCAGTCGGAGTCGGGAAAGGCCGGGGACGATATACTCGGGGAATCGCCGCTGGCATAGATGGCCATCCTCATG
Organism: Dehalococcoidia bacterium; assembly: GCA_965237935.1. Taxonomy (GTDB): domain Bacteria; phylum Chloroflexota; class Dehalococcoidia; order Lucifugimonadales; family CBDEGW01; genus CBDEGW01. The sequence continues at coordinate 292,075 of CBDEGW010000004.1, forward strand.
GCATAGCGTCGGTCGAGTTGGCTGAAATCACTCCAGCTATTGTCTGTGCGAGCGATATATTGGTCTCCGATTGTCCAGCCTGAAGCCGTTTCGGAGTCCTCAGCGGGCGATGACGTGAAGCCGAATGCAAAGCTGCCGGTGTGCCTTGGCCGGTTGACCACCACCCAGTAGGTGGTGGCAGCGTCCAGTTCATAACCGCTGCTCGTGAAGTCCTCGGCGGTGGCCTCGGAACCGTCGATGAGCGGGTTGGTCAGGGTATCCAGCACCGAGCTAGGTTCCCCCGACCTATCGGAGCGTATGGTCACGACGGGCGCCGAGTCGGCTCCGTTGGACCTCGTGTACATACGCAACTTGTTCAGGGTAACAGCGACGCTGCCGGTGCAGAATGACTGTGCGTACTCCTGATCGAAGTTTAAGCCAATATAGCCGTCCGACGGCTCGTCGAGGTTGCTGACCCTGACGGTCACGGTCGCCTGCGATAGCGCAGGGGTGGCGTTGGTCATTACGAGCAGGAGCGGTACGACCATAGACAGTGTCAAGAGAACACCTGCACGAACCCGGTTACGCATGGTTGCCATCTTCATCTAGGACTCCTTCCGTCAGCTCACGACTGCGATGGTGGCCGTTTCTGTATCCGCTAAACTCAGCGTCTCGCTCGTAGCAGTCCCTGACCAGAAATGCGCTCACCTCCTCTTCGAGGGCGGCTGAAAGCATCCTTGTCTGACCATTGCTTCAAGCGTGTCTTCCTCGCTCTGCTATACTTCCTTCACGGCGTACTACTCTAGTTTTTCCTCTATCGACGTTCCGTTTGTCTCTGGAAGTTACGCCTTTTCTCAACCAGCGCATTTTCAATTTCCACAATTTCTGATGTTAGCTGCCTGATCTATCTGCTCGACCCACTGACGGTAAGTTCCAGGCGGTTGGACAGTTTCTTGTCGCCGTCGGCGCAGATGGCCCCCTGCGCGTCGCAGTCCGTGGTGGCGGGCAGAGTGATCGTCACGTCGCCGTTGGAGTCCGGTTTGACGACGATCTCCCAGCCGATGTTGCTGCCCTTGACCAGCCGCCGCGCGCCGGTTACCTTGCCTCCCTCCACCGTGAACACATGGTCGTCCCGCAGCATCTTGTAGCTGAGCGAAAACTCCTCGCTGAAGGCGATCCTGAATCTGAATTCGCCGCTGCCGTTGTGGGATGTCGGGACGCTTACGGTATTTGCCGTCAGCGGAGGCCCCATGACGGTGAATTTCAGCGGGCTGGACAGCGCCCTGCCGTCATCGGTGCAGATGGCCCCCTGCGTGTCGCAGTCCTCGGTGGCGGGCAGTTCGACGGTGACGTCCGCGTTGGAGTCCGGGGTGACGCTGATCTCCCACCGGATGTTGGGGGTGGCGCTGCCCCCGTCCAGCTGCCGGGCCCCTTCCACCGTGCCGCCCGTCACCGTGAACGCATGGTCCCGCAGCGTCAAGGAGCTGAAGCCTTCCTTGGGCTCCTCGCTGAAGCGCAGCTCGAAGGTGAAGTCCTCCTGTCCGTCGTGCGACTCAGGCGCGTCGTGGATGGCGGCAGTCAGCGGCGTCTCCGCAGCCTCCTGCGCTTCACGCGTGTCCGTCGACTCCGGCGGCGTCTCCTCGTCGGGGATGATCAAGGGCGGGGCGGACAGCACCGCGTAGCTGGTCAGCGACTCGGCGTTGCCCGCATCGTCGGTGAAGGTGACCCGCACCTGGATGGCCTTGCCCTCGTCGTCGCCGGTCATGGTGTAGGTGGAGCTTGCCGCCCCCTCGATGTCGGCGCCGGAGCGGACCCATTGGTAGGCGAACACTGCGCCGGTCAGACCGTCCTCGTCCTCGATGCCGTCCGTGGTCGCCGTCAGCGTCTCGCCGCCCTGCACCGTCCCGGTGATGCCGGGCCCGCCCGTCGCCGGGCTGTTGGCCCTCTGGTTCTGCATGCTTGGCACCTCCTCCACCTCGATGGTGTAGGTGCCCGTGCCCGTGCCCGTGCCTGGGCTTGCCGCCAAGATGAGGTAGTCTTTTGAGGAATAGACAGTGACCACCAGTTCGCTGTCCTTTTCCGTCTCGCTCCTATCGTTGTTGTACGTAATCGGGATGCCAAAGCCGAATTCAGTCTGAGTGAGTGGAGAAGTTGCGACGATAGACACATACGGGTCGGCCAGGGTTCCGCCCCCGGACTCGGAGCCGCGCATGCGTATCCGGTAGCTCTTGTCGGCTTCCAGCCGGACCCTGAACGAGTCGACGTCGTTGTCCACCTCGAGGTTCCCTGTCACGCTGCCACCCACCGCCACTGCTCCCGTGGTCTCCTCGGCGCCGTGGTAGTCGTCTCCCGAGTCGGTGATATCGGTCAGCACAATGGTGTAGACGTCCCCCGGCTCAAAATCGTCTTCCGGGATATCCACAGAAACGAACCATCTGGACGGTACGAGGGTTTCCACGAACCCTCGACCGCTGAAATACCAGGTTCGCGTCCCTGTGAACTCCAGGCTGGGATCGCCGGGGATATTCTGCTCGTCTGTGACGTGTCGGAAAACGATTTCGTTCTGAGATGACCCCCCTAAGTCGGAATAGGGATGCAGTCCAAGCAACAGCCGCACATCAACATCTGCGGGCTCACCGCCGGTGGTCTCAGGGAGCCTGACCTCCACCCGGTAGTTCCGGTCCGGTCGGACGCCAAGGCGGAACAGTTCATAATCAGTCTCGTAGACGGGAGCGGTAGCGGGCAGCCCGGGCGCCAGGTTGCCGACGAGCTCATCGCCAACGCTCGTCCCATCAAATGCCCCTTCGAATCCCTGCCAGTTAGCAAATCCTTTCCCTTCATAGTCGTCTGCCGGGATCGACGTGCTGGTGTCGGTGATATCGGTGACCGCCAGCGTATAGGCGCCGGTAGAACCCTCATATCCGGCCACCGCCACGAAGTAGTCCCCGGCGCACGGCTCGGTGAAGTCCGTGATCGCGTTCCGGCCGTAGCCGCTGTCGTTGTCGTAGGTCTTGAACTGGCCGGCGACGTGGCTGTAGGGGATGGAGTTGCCCTGGCGGTCATAGATGCCGACGATGAGCGGGTCCGGCAGGGTACCGTCACCGGTGTCGGCGCCTTTCAACTCCAGCCAGTAGACCCGTTCGCCGATCCTGCCGTTGAAGCGCACGCGGAACCAGTCGCGGTCCGTGGCGCTCTCGATGTTGCCGGTCACGCTGCTGCCGATGGGCGCCCGGCCCCTGGCGCTCGTGCCCGCAGGCAGGTCGCCGCCGGACGGCTCCGAGAGCGGGGTCAGGGCGTCTCGCAGGGTGTCGAGGCTCTCACCGGCGCAATAGTTGACCACCAGCGACACCACGAGGACGGCGTCCGCGCCGGTGAAGGGGTAGCGGTCATGATAGGTTCCCTTCAGACGGCCATCATCATCGACGTCATCCTTATCTACGAATTGGGACCCCTTGCCGGTGACGGCGATGTAGTAGTCGCCCTTGGTCGTCGGGGTGAAGTACATGCTGGCGCTGCACGCCTTGGACGATGAGGTCATGGAAATCGCCGTGCCGTCGGCATCGTGGATGCCCTCGATCACGGCGGTCTGTGGGCACTTGCCCACGTCGAAGCTGATGTGGTAGCGCACGTTTGCGAGCAAGCTGGCCCGGACCCAGTCCACGTCGCTGGTGGCTGTATCGTCTGGGTCGCTGCTCGTGCGCATCAGATAGACCCTGGTTAGCTCCCCCACCTCGGCGACGGCCGTCGTGGTCGTGTCCGCGGGGTAGTCGTCGGCCCGCCCCGACAGCGTGTACACACGATCGGGCGCGTGGCCGCCTTTTGGGGACGCTATGGACACGTAATAGGTGCCGGCCTGGTCCGTTCGGAAGGGCAGGCTGTTGACCCGATTTGGGTGCTGGTACCAGTTTGGAGGCCCTCCTGCGGGCTTGATGGCGCTGGTGCGCAGCTCTGTTCCCTGGTCGTCGTGGATCTTCAGCAGGTACAGCCTCGGCTGTGGGTCTGTCGGGTCTGCGTCGAACTGGTAGTCGACGTCGGCTTCGAGGCTGACGGCGTACCAGTCGGCGTCGGTGGCGGTGTGGTGTTGGCCCTTCACGCCGGCGCCGTCGACGACGAGGCGCCCGGTGGTGGTGGTGTCGCCGGGCAGGTCGCCGCAGGTGGGCTCGCTGAACTCGGCCGACGCGCCGGACGCCCGCTCGCCGAGAATGGCCATCTTGAGCAAATCAGCGTTCGGCGACCAAGCCGCGCCGGGTCCTTCCCGGAAATAGGCGACGTCGCCTATCGACCAATTCCGGATGGCGCAGGCGTCCTGCCCCGTGCTGGATGTGACGGCTGTCCGGAAGAAGTCCTCAGTAGGCGAATGCGCAATGTCTATGACCAGCCAGAAGGTCGTGTTTGCGGCAAGCGTGGTGTCGGCCGGGGCCTCGAAAGTGAGGATACCGACCTGCGGATTGACCCGCAGACCCAGTACGTGAAGCGCTAACCCCGGTTTCCCGCCGTCGTCTGAGTAGATGGAGGCCCTGATTGCCCCGAGGACCTGGGACGATGGGATGAACGTCACTTCAATTTGTACACCATGAAGGGTATGAACCGCATCGTTGCCGTTGGTGAATGAAGCCGCATACGCCAGTTCCAGGTTGATTCTCTTGCCGACAAGTTGGCCGGTTGGGGTCGACGGCTGACCCAGGGCGCTGACCAACACGGGGCCCGGCGGCGGGGGGGCCGGGTTCGGGGCGGGCGGCAGCGGGTTCGGCCAGCCGTAGACGTTGAGCGGGATCTGCCTGGCGTCCCCTTCGCCGAGGTTCCAGCTGTCTCCGCCGAAGCCGAGCGGACGGACGAAGCGGCTGCCGTAGGGTCCGCCGAGGGTCCAGCCGGCGGCGCCGGGGTCCTCGCCGCGGCTGGCGTTGGGCGTCTGGTAGTAGCCGGCGGCGGCGTTTTGGAAGTAGGCCACGTAGGTCCGCTCCGGGTCGACATGGAGCTCTTCGCTGACGGCGGTCCTCGGAGCGAACCGGTCAGGCGAACCGCCGATGCCCGCTGTCGCCTGGTAGCTGGCCAGGGACGACTGGGGGTCGCGCGCGCCCTCGCGGGAGCTGAACGCCTCGGCGGCGTAAATGTCCGCTACCGGGTCCAACGTCCCGCTCTGGGCGTCTATGTCCACCCAGAGGCCGGAGATCGTGTAGCCGGTCGGGTTGGGGCCGGTGGTGAACCCGCGCCCGCCGGCCCATTCGTGGTCGTAGTGTCTATTCGTGCTGCACAGCCGCCACGATGTCTCGGTATCGGGACCCTCCACGAACCGCGGTTCGCAGTCAAGTCTGATGCTTGGGTTGGTCGCTCCGCCGTCATACGTTCTGCCCTTCGGCAGATTGAGCCAGACTTTGGTCACGCGCTCGGTACCGAAGCGCAGGAAGGGGCCGTCGGCGGCGGTGTCGCGCAGCCCGTGGGCGCCGACCAGCACGCGCTCCTCAACGAGGTAACCGTCTACTACGATCGCGATCGGATTGAGCGCAGAGGCTTGCCACGTGCGTCCGGTAAGGGAGAAGAAGTTGCGCTGGAGCGAGGTGTCGGAGATCGGCCAGCTTTGTGGATCCTCATCGCCGTTCGGTGCGGTCGAAATCTCATAGACGCCGAGCCCAGAAACCTCCTCGAACACCGCCCAGTAGGTCTGGTTGGGATACAGAGGCGTGTTGTCCGGGAACTCCAGGTAGAGATCTGGGTCTTCCTCGCTTGCACCCCGGAAGTGTGTGACGTACAGGGCCTCGGCATGGGGACTTCCTTCGTGGTCGCGATAGATGGACAGCCGTGCCAGGGGAGTCCCGGTGACCTTGGTGGCAATAAGCACTTCGACAAGCTGGTACCAGCCGGCGTCGCTGCCGGTGGTAAAGGAGACGGCGTAGGACCGGTAGCTGGCGGCGCTCGGAGGGGTGGCGCCGGGGTCGCCTGCAACGAATCCGGCGACGAGGCCGTCATCTTCATCGTCAACTTCGTCGGTGTTGTCTGCTAGCTTTACAGGGCTGTTCTGCTGCAGCGCCACCGGCGGGTCGTCGGCCTGACCGGGGTCGGACGAGGTGTCCGTGGTTGCCTCCTGCGCATGGGCCAGGGACACGAGGCCCACGAGCAGGGCCATGATTGCTAGTATGGGAAGCAGTCTAGTCAATTGGTGTTGTTCTCCTCGAAAGTTGTTGCTGCCCCAGCCGCCTCCTACCCGCAGTCCGGATGACCTTTCCCTCAGGTGGCGGCGTTGCACGGGGCTCGTCAGTTACAGCAAGCGTTCTCAACTCTTATGCGCACTCGGACATCTAAGCGTATGGCCCCCACAAGAGGCTGCACAAGGTTCGTTTGCAACGTTTCCCGGTAGGCTTTTGGATGTAACGGTTTAGTAAGCTAGATGGAGCGCTGCTGCGTGTATTCAGTGAGTTGTATGCGCCATCTTTTGGAGGCGCTTAGATAGTCATTAGGGTGTGGTGTTGCATAGGGTGTATGGCATTTTCTACGTAGGTACTAATGCCTACAGATGATTGGGTACATTTCAGTCTCGACAACGCCGCACAGTCGCGGTACGTTTGGGGTGCGGCATGCAACGGAACTCACCCTGCAAGTGAGAGGGGGCCACCTATATTGATGCCAGAGGACGGTTTCGGCGGAGCGCGTCCCATCCCCGCAGCATCGCAACGCGGGTTGCGGGGGTGGGCTAGCGGCCCGGCCATGCTCGGCGCCGAACTGCGCAGGCGGGTCCTACGGGCCGTCCGCGCCGACCCGGACGTGATGCTGTACGCCGCGAGGGTCTCGGTCTGGGCGCGCTGGCTCGTCTGGCTCGTCGGCGTGTTCGAATTGGCCTATCGACCGGCGCTCTGGTACGCCACCGACAAGGAGTACCTGTTCTTGGGCGTGCCGCTGTTGGCGTTCAACGGGTTCGTCCACTACCGGCTCCAGAGGGACCGGGCGGTGACGTGGCGCTGGCTGTTCTTCCTCAGCGGCATGGATATCGCGCTGATCACCGCCGCCGTCATCATCGGCGGCGACTTCCACCTCTTCAGCTACGTGACCTACTATCCCGCCCTGGCGCTGTTCGCGGTCGTCTTCGCGTCCCTGTGGCTCAGCCTCGCCTGGGCGACGATAGCCGGGGCCATCTATGCCGTGGTCAGCCTGACGGTGGGCCCGAGTCTCGATTTCGATGCGGGTCAGGAGAAGGCCCTGCTCTTCAGGGTGGTGGCCATGTATGCCGTCGTCGCATCCGTCAGCCTCATCGCCCGGTTCGAACGGGTCAGGCGACAGGAGTCCGCGGAACGGGAACGGGAGCTGCTTCGGGAGCGCATCGAGCTGTCCCAGTCCATCCACGACACGGCTGCGCAGACCGCGTACATGATCGGCCTGGGGATACGCAAGGCCATGAGGCTGGTCGGCGGCTCGAACGAGGAACTGACCGCCACGCTGGCCGCGACCGCATCGCTGTCGAAGGCGGCCATCTGGGAGTTGCGGCGTCCCATCGACGAGGGGCATCTCTTCGAGGGGAGGGAGTTGGGCCGGGTGCTCTGGTCGCACACCGAGACATTCGCGAGGGTCGCGTCGGTCCCTGCGGAGATGCTGCAGTCCGGGACCGAGCCCCCGCTTGCCGTCGAGACCCGGGCCCGCCTCTTCTCCATCGCCCACAACGCGCTCACCAACGCATTCCTGCACGCCCAGGCCGGCCGGGTCGAGGTCCGGCTGGACTTCGGGGCCGACTCTATCCGGCTGTCCGTCTCGGACGACGGGGTCGGCCTTCCCAACGACTACGCCGAGCGCGGCCGGGGATTCAGGGGCATGCGGGCGGACGCCGAGCGGCTGGGCGGCAGGCTCATAGTGGAGACGGGCGGAGGCAATGGGGGAACGACCGTGACCTGCGAGACACCCTACAGGTAGTTGCTGAGAGGAGACCGAGATGTCGTCTATGACACGGATCAAGGTGATGCTGGCGGACGACCATCCCATCATGCGGGACGGCCTGCGGGACGCCCTGGAGGGTGAGGGGGACTTCGAGGTGGTCGGAGTGGCGGCAGACGGGGTTGAGGCGGTGAGCATGGCGCAGAGCGTTGCGCCCGAGGTCATCGTCATGGACGTGATGATGCCGCACAAGGACGGCGTCGACGCCTGCCGGGAGATCATGGAGCTGCTGCCGGACACGCGGGTGCTGATGCTGACGGCCTCGACCACAGAGGATGCGGTCGTGGAGGCGATCGCCGCCGGCGCGACGGGCTATCTACAGAAGGACTCGGGGCCTGAGGAGCTGGCAGAGGCGATTCGGGAGGTGGCCCAGGGCCGTCTGCGCATACCGGACAAGTCCATACGGCGGGTCTTTGCGTTGATCCGCGGCCAGCGGGGGCTCACCGCGAGTCGGGCCCTGAAAGCGCTGACCGACCGGGAGCGGGAGATCCTGCAGATGTTTGCCGGCGGCAAGTCCTACGCCCAGATCGCCGAGGCCAATGGCAACAAGGTCGTTACCGTTAGGAACTCGATCTACCGTATTCAGAACAAGCTGGGAGTCGATACGAAACAGGAGATGGTGGTCTGGGCCGTGAAAAACGGCCTCCTGGACGAGGAGGAGGGGCAAGGCTCTTAGGCAACGCCGTGAAGGGCTTGTCCAGCAAGCTACTGTAAAGTGCAAAAGCGGACACGAAAGAGATGGTGAAGGTCAGCCCCTCATCGCTCATTCGGGGGCATCCGCCACAACCTGCCCGCCGACGCGATGCCGGCACCCATCGATCTGGATATGCCCAGGTCTTTTACAGGGAGGAACGATGCAGCAGGTACGACTATGGGAAATCACGGCCGACAGGAAGCTGTCGGAGATACCGGCTAGGTACGCTATCCTGGAGCAATGGATAGAGGACTGGTTAGCCAACGACATATCAGTGCTTGACCCCAACCTCCTGGTCATCGGGAGGCAGGTTCGTACAAGCTACGGCGGTGCGGTAGACCTGCTGTGCATGGATGGGGACGGGAATTTGGTGGTAGTTGAGCTCAAGAAGGGCCAGACTCCTCGGGACGTCACCTCCCAGGCTCTGGAGTATTCGTCCTGGGTCAAGGACCTGGAGTTCGATGAGATTACCGGCATCGCTGATTCCTATCCGGGTATTGTAGGCACCCTGGAGACAGCCTTCCGAGAGCTGTTCGGGACGGAGTTGCCCGAACAGCTCAACCAGGCCCATCGCTCTCTGATCGTCGCCGAGTCCGTGGACGCCAGCACCGACAGGATAGTCCGGTACCTAGCAGAGATGAAAGTGCCGATCAATGTGGCTACGGTGCAGCACTTCGAGGACGCCAATGGCAGGGAGTTGTTGGCGCAGGTCTATCTGATCGAGCCTGAGTCGGTCCAACCCAGAGCCCGCCGCACGTCCGCGAGGTCGGGGTACCGTACGGTGAACGAGCTTCAGGCCCTGGCCGACGAGAAAGGCATCGGAGAGCAATACCTGCGGTTGAGGGACGGAGTCCGAGGGATCTTCTTCGCCCAGGGGTACTCGGAGACGGTGGCGTACGTCCGTCGGCTGGAGAATGGCGGAGTGCGGACCATGATGTTGGTCGACGCGGTTCCGGGCGACGATGCTGGAGGCGTCAAATTCGTCGCTCACGCCACTCGGTTTGAGCAGTACATGGATGTGCCAATGGACGATCTCCGGTCCTGGCTGCCATGCAACACGATGGAGTGCGACGTGAGGCGCTGGAGCGGCAGTTCTCCGGAGGAGAGAGATTCGGCCCAAGGGTTGGAGGGCTTGTTCCACAGCACCGAGGAGGTGGACAGCTTCGTGGCAGGACTCTCCGCTGTGTTGAAAAGGCGGTCTCGATCCGATGGGGGAGAACCTGCATGAGCCTCCGCAGCCTGGATGGACCTACAGGCTGCGGAGCCACATATCGAAGAGGGTACTGCCTACCGTCCGAAACAAACCTACAGCGCACGCAGCCACAGTTCGAAGACGGTTCTGTCTATCGTCAAAATAGGCCCACCTGAGAAGGCTCGAACCCGTAGGGCGGTCGGCAGACCTGCTCTGCGATTCGGCAAAGATGGAGGTATATATCCTCCGCAGTCTGTTGCCACCTATTCAACCCCAGTTACATCCAAATCGACTGCCCATGAGAACCGTACTTTTTTGTGTTGATTGAAAGACGAAGAACTCTGTCTCGAACCAGCAGATTGTAGGGAAGTCCACCAGGTCCAGTCTGGTCTGAACCAACCGGGGATGGCAGATCATCACGTCAACCCCTTGCTTGACCCGCTCATCCACCCAGGACTCCCGCCGGTCCGGGGCCACCGTGTCGGCCTTGAGCACCGCCACCTTGAACCCGTGCTGCGAGAGAAACTGCTCCATCCGCTCGGTGATGTCCCGGGTTCCGGTATGGGTGGCGTAGACCAGCACCTTGCATCCCGTCGCCGTCGACCTGTTCTGTGGCGCTGGGGGACTGTCCTATGGGATGCATCAGGCAGGCATAGCTATTTGCGGCGGGATCGACATAGACTCTGCGTGCAAGCACCCCTTCGAGGAAATCGTCAAAGCGGACTTCTACGAGTACGATGTCTCCGAACTGACATCAGATTTCGTAGCGTCACTCTTCAATGGAGGACATACAAGGGTACTTGCGGGCTGCGCGCCTTGGCAGCCATTCTCGACCTATACGCGGGGAAGCAGTGGTCGGATGCTGGCGCATGTCGTTCGTCAGGCGCGTCGGATCCGACTGTGGGTACGTTCGATTCGGAAGAATCGTGAGCCTGTCCATGGATATTCTCCATATGCCACTTAAGCCCGTTGTCGGTACGCATGGGCTTAGAACAAAAAGGGCAGGCAAGTGTCGGCACCAGCTATCTTCCTCCCGATGGATGTCGCAATTTATGGCAAGTATATGTTTGGTATTCCAAGCGGTCAACGACATCCAGTGGGTTCATAATGTCAGCACCAATTCCTTGACTTCCAGACACACCAGAGCGTGAATAGTCGTGACTCCATCACCCACAGGAGGAGAACATGACTACGCAAAATCTGGTGCACGGTAGCGACGCCGGTCGCTGGGAGCAGGCCATATACGCCTTCTTAGCCGAGAAGGAGCGCCGCTCCGGTTCCATGAGAACTGTACGGGCATACTCCGGAATGCTCTACCGGTTCTTCGGCAACGTGGGTAAGCAGCCGGACCAAGTGACGTCACCGGAGGTCTTCGGCTACGCCCATGGCATCGGCCTCTCAGGTAAAGAGCCTTCATCTGTCACCATTAACGCCCGCATCGCCTGCCTGAGTTCCTTCTACCGCTTCCTCATCCGCATGAGCCTGGTGAGCGCCAACCCATGCGACCAGTTAGAGAGGCCCCGGGCGACACCGGCACTACCCAGAGGCTTGACCGCCGCCGACATCAAGAAGCTACTGGACTTCATCCCTGATAATCCAGTTGGACTCAGGGATCGAGCCATCATTTTGACCTTGATCCTCACGGGCCGGCGGCGCGCTGAAGTGCTCAACCTCAAGGTCAGCGACTTAATTCAAGATGGAGAAGCGGTCTACTACAGCTACCGGGGCAAAGGTGGGAAACACGGCAAAAGGGAACTGCCACGGCCCGCGTTCAGGGCCATTCAGCAGGCCCTGGCAGCCTTCGGCAAAGATCTCGCCGCGATGAAGCCAGAAGAGTCCCTGTGGCCATCCAGTGCCGACAGTGGGCGCGGTATCACCAGCGGCACCTTCTACGGCAATCTGCTCCGGTACTTCAAGGCTGCTGGTCTAATGCCAGCGGGTGTGCACATCTTCCGGCACTCAGCAGCCAAACTGCGGAGGGAGGCCGGTGAGTCAGTGGAGCAGGTAAGCCGCTTCCTGGATCACAGTTCCTTGGCGGTGACCACGGTGTACTTGCGGCAGCTAGAAGGCGACCGGGACACCGCTTGGGAGCAGGTTGCTGAGAACCTAGGTCTAACAAGTGGGTCCAATTGCGCCTAGAAATCGTTTCCGAAATCCTGCGTAGAATTACTAGACAAATTTTGCGGCACACATTATAATATAGTCTAATTACTCTTAAATATGCCTTTCACGGCAATACTTCTGAGGAGATTTGATGCAGACCCAATTGACGTTCGGCGAGTACATGCGACGCCTGCGCCGGTCCCGCAAGTGGAGTCTCACTCAACTCGCTGAGAACTGCAATATCTCTTATCCTCACCTCTCCCGCCTGGAGAACGATTCAGTCGTCCCTTCAGTCGAATCGGTAGTCCGGTTGTCCGAGGCCTTGGATGGTGATGTGAAGATTATGTTGGAACTGTCCAACTGCCTTCCCCGGGTAATCCTCGACCGAATCAGGTCCCCAGAGGAGTCCACGGCCGATTCCCTGATGCGGACCGCTGGAACGGGTGGCGATCCGGCCGAGGAAGCGATGCGTGGCGTCGACCACGCCTTGTCGGCACCGCTTAAGGACATGTACAACCTAGAGGACATGGATGCGGGCGCTCTTGCGTTGGCCATCGACGGTTTGATGAACCTGGAAAGAACCAAGCGTGCCTCGATATTCACATTGATTGCGGATCTATCGGCACAAGAGGGTAGCAACAGCTAGATGACAGACCGACTGCGTCAAGAGGCTTGGGATTACGGCCGATCGCTGCGAGATCAACTGCTGACCCAGTACCGGGAAGAGTATGGCGAAGATGTGCCACCTCCTCCAGCAAAGATCGCCGATCAGCTGTTGACCGACTTCCTGGGAGCTAATCTTCGCTTCGACCCTCTGCCACTCAACATATACGCCCAGACCGAGTGGAAGGACGATCGTCCGGTGGTGACGGTGAACTCATTCACGGGTCAGATTCCTGGGGTGAAGGACGTAGAAGGAATCCAGAACGTGGCCATGCTCCACGAAGCCGTCCACGTCGAGCGGGACATATCCGAGTTGAAATCAGGACCCCAGTTGACCCTACCAGATTTCGGGCCGCCAACCAAGATAGTTTGCCACCGGGACTTTCGCAACTGGCGTCGTCCCGGTGAGCGATTTAGTTCCAGCGGCGATATTCCGGAGTCGATGCGGGAATTCTTCGCCGAGGAAGCCGGGCGGGCCGCGGCCGTTTCCTATCAAGCCTTGTCCAGATCGGAAGCTTTCCAGGGGTTTTGTCGGCTGGGGGATAAGGGGACCACTAAGCCCGAATCCACCGAAGGACACCGATGGACGGCGTGAGGACAGCGGAAGGGGGTGGGTGAGGGAGCTACAGGGGAGATGGCCTGGGGTCTTGGGGTAGATGGGAGGCCGGCGGACGGTCTTCAGTCGCCGCACAGGGCCCCTAAGGCCCTATGCGGGAGTTGCGATGCGCGGGATGGCGAGAGGATACGCAGCAGGGGACTCTCGCGACCGGGGTGGCGCGAGATTGCGGGGACGTTGGGTCAGTTGCAGGCTGGCCGTCAGGCCGGGAACGGAATGGCTTGCAGCCGGGCCAAGGCGCGACTGAACTGGGTTTCCCAAGGCCAGCGCCGGGGGAGATGCAAAGTGAGGCGGCGCGCCGAGCGGGTGATCCGTCCCACCAGAGCGAAGACCCGCCGCCTGAGGGTCTTGGTGATCACGGTCCGCTCGCCCAGACCAATCCGCGCCGTCCAGCGGGCCAGGTTATGCGCCATCACCTGGACCGCCAGCCAGGCGCCGTTGGCGGCGAAGCGCGCCGACGGCATGTGGTTCAGCCCGACGCCGTACTTGAGGTCGCGTATGGCGTTCTCGACCTCGGCGTGGCGGCGATGATCGGCCTCCAGTTCCAGCGTCTCCCCATCGCGGTCGGTGATGAAGGCGTGATAGCTGTATCTGGCGAAGAGGGCGAGCTGGGAACCGGGCGTCGGCTTCACCCGCCGGACAATGAGCCGCACCGGCGCGGCGTCCGGCTTGGTCTGGAACGGGGTGTAAGTCGTCTCGGCGACATCGGCGGCACCGTCCATCCAGTAGGGAATGGGAGTCCAGTCCTCCTCTGGTATCGCCTCGATCAGGTCCCGCAGGCTGGCGCGCTGGCGGATGGTGATAGAGAAGCGGACATCCATTTCCCGGCAGGCGGCAACGACAGTGTGGGCGTAGAAGCCGCTGTCGGCCCGCACCGTGAGTTGTCCCCTGGCCCCGCCGTAGCGCACCCGCCCCACCGTCTCACGCAGGAAGTGGGCGGCGCCACGGGCGGTGTTGGCCCGGCCCTCGCGCAGCCGGGACATCAGCACTTCGCCGGTGCCGGCGGCAATGGCCAGCAGTGGGTGATAGCCGCGGGCGCCGGTATAGCCGTGGTGGCGCGCTCCCTCCTTGGCCAGTCCATAGGTCTCGCAGATGGTCGAGTCCAGGTCGATGGTCAGGGGCGAGTCGCCGGGTCCGGCCCCAGCGGCCCAGGCCCGGGCCAACAACTGGCGGCTCACGCGGTCGAGTTGACGGACATGCCCCCACCGGAAGCTGCGCAGGAAGGTCCCCAGGGTGGATGGCGCCTTGACCACGCAGCCTAGAACACCGACCGTCCCACCAGCGCGCAGCGCATCGGCGTCGTCGATGCAGTCGCCGCCTGCCAGCGCGGAAGCGACCAGCGTCAGCATCTTGTCCCCAGTGTTCGCCCGTCCCGGCGCTCCGCCGAGGTCAAGGTGATGGTCGACGAGTTCCCGCAGGCCCAGGTGCCGGGCTAGGGTGGCCGGCAGGAGCAGGCCGGCATTGGCCACCAGGCGATGGTCGTCAAAGAGGATGCGGATACGGTCGGGTTTGTTCTGTGGCAGCATCTATTGGGTGCTCCTTGTTTCCGGGCGGGTTTCTGTTCCAAAACCATTATCCCAGATTCAGAGGAGCACCCTCTGCCTTCTTCAAGGGCTGTCCCCAAGGACGTCCTTCGGTGGATTCGGGCTAAGGACAATGGAGAGATGTGGCGGCTACTGAACCTAGCCGCATGGGAAATTGGCGTCAATCGATCGGCCCTAGTGAAACAACTGGATCTGGAAGGGCGGATCATCGTTGAGCAGAAAGGTGGGAGAAAAATAATTCATCTCCAACCCGCGTTCTCGACGTTGATGGGAGGACTATGAAGAACCCAATGGGCCAGACCAACGAGTTGGTAGATCATCTGATTAATTCCGTTGTCCAAAAATTGCAGGCCAACCGGGAAGTCCTATCACGCTCGGTGAACTACGGACGACTGGTTTGGCGCCGCAATAAGAAAGACGATCAGATAGAGGTGGACCTGGAACTCAAGCTTTAGAACTCAGCAATGGAATAGACGCGCCTGGGGCAGCGGAGAGGCTCCCATCGGGCCTGGGAAGGGCTCGCATCTCTGGATTGGGAGAATGGGATGCCTCGGTCCGGGCCAGACGGGAAACCGACCTATTCACTTGATAAGTCGCCTCCACTAGAGCGTAAATACGGTGTTGACGCCGAAATTCAACCCACGCAGCAAGAGGTTGATCATCTTTGCAATGTCTGGGCAGAGGTCGGGCGTGTAATTCTGATGCGCAGGAGGGCAGCGCCATGAAACCAACCAAGGGAAATAGGGCTTTCGGATACATTCGGGTCTCAAGCCGTGAGCAGATCCTAGGGCACTCGTTGGAAGCACAGGAAACTGGAATCCGCCGGTGGTGCGAGCAAAACGGATACGACTCCGTAAGAATCTTTGCCGAGGAGGGACGGTCGGCCCACGTAGATGAAATCCAAAAGCGTCCGGTATTCAAGTCCATGCTCGACGCTGCAGGTCAGAATGAGACGGACATTGTCGTGGTTCATACCCTCGACCGATGGGCAAGAAAGCTCAGCGTCCAATCCGAAGCTTTCGGGGTTTTGGGCAAGGTAGGGGTTGGGTTCGCGAGCGTCATGGAAAATATCGACATGACAACACCATCTGGCCGGTTGATGTTAAACACCATGGGTAGCGTCAACGAGTTTTTCTCAGACCAGCTTGGTCTCCACGTGCGAAAGGCCTTGAGTGTTCGCGCCGAATCGGGATTCCAGATAGGTCCAGTACCTTTCGGATACCTGGCGCTAGAGCCGGGCGGGGTGGCCCAGGTCGTCGAATGTGAAGCGGAAGCGATCTTACAAGTTTACCAACGGAGGCAAGATGGAGAATCCACGGGATCGCTTGCTAACTGGCTAAACGACTTGGGATTCAAGACTAGGAAAGGTGGGATCTTCACCAGCCATGCTGTGAAGGACATGCTTAATTGCCGGTTTTACGTGGGCAAAGTCTGCTACAACGGTGAGGAATACGCAGGCCAACACCAGCCGATCATCAACGAAGAACTCTACCATCAAGTTCAGGCGCGCCGGCAACGCCGCACAATAGTGCGAACCGTCCAGGGTCCGAAAGGGCTCCTCCAAGGGATTATATGTTGCGGCAACTGCGGCAAAGGAATCCAGTCCGACCGCCACCGATTCGGCGGGCCCATGTACCGGGAACGACACTCCCGTGAGTGTGACACCAACGGGCGTTCCATAATGGCAAAAACCGTGGACCAGCAGATCGAGGATATTCTGACAGCAATGGAATTGATGCCGGAATGGCGGAGCCGAATGTCCCAACTTGCAGTCGAGGACTCTAAAGGGCCCGACCCGAGGGAGCTACAGGACAAAAGGCGCAGGCTTTCGGTGGCTTTTGCTAATGGAGGATTCACCTACCCCCAATATTATGCGAGGCTGGCTGAGATTGATGCCAGTTTGAGATTGACCGAGAGTGTGGGTCTGCCTACACTGGAAGAAGCAGCACAATTGTTCGAGGATATACCCAAACTATGGAGGGAAGCGACGCCGGAAGAAAGAAGGAAGCTAATCAGCCCGCTCATCGAGCGAGTCTATGTGGACATGGATTGCAGTATGATCGGGGCCATCGTGCCAGCGTCGGCTTTTCGCCGATTACTGGAGGGAGCGATGGCCAGGGCAGAAAGCCCCGCCGCAACGCTGCTCTCCGAGGATGAGTCGGAGAGGTTGAAAGTTTGGAGTTGGTGGAGACGGGGGAGGGTCTAACTCCCCGTCCACCGCACTTTGCGGGTTCGAGCCCGCTAAGTCACGAGAAGCTTCCACATTGTTTCACTCAAGGGCCTGGTCGGCGGGGGGCGCTGGCCTAGGCCGGGAGAGCTCGCATTCGCATCGGTGAGCACCGGCGAGTTTCACACCTGTGGCGTCACCACCAGCGGCGCTGCGTACTGCTGGGGTGTGGACGGCTCCGGCCGGCTCGGTGACGATTCAGCGACAAATAATCAGACCACTCCTGTGGCCGTCGGGCCCGCGGCATGACGGATTTCCCAGACGTCACTTAGGCCCAGGAGAGAAATCACCAAAAGGATTAGGTTAAAGTAGCTTTGCACAAAAACTCTAGGAGGGTACAGGGAGCCCAAGTTCCCTGCCGGGGGTTCAAGAGCCTGTCCTGAGCTTGCCGAAGGGGGGTGTCCCCCCTTTGGATAAAACCTCTGGGCGGGTGGGTGGGAAAGAAGCGTTGGACTTTTTGTGCAAGACCGGTAAAAGGCTCAACCCTACCTGGCGATCTTGACGGTCCTCTGGATCTCCCGCTCGGCCTCTCGCTTGGAGATGACCTGTCGCTTATCGTAAACTCTGCGGCCACGCACCAGGCCCAGCTCCACCTTTGCAACGTGCTTCTTGATGTACAGCCTCAGCGGCACCAGGGTGAGCCCCTTCTGGGACACACCTTCCGCCAGATGGTCTATCTCATCCCTGTGCAGCAGCAGCTTCCTGGGCCGAGTGGGCTCGTGGTTGTGGGGGCCACCCTTGGAGTACTGGGCGATGTGCAGGTTAAACAGCCACAGCTCTCCATTATCGGGGCGGGCAAAGGCCTCCCGTATGTTCACGCGGCCCTCCCGGATAGCCTTGATCTCGGTGCCCTTCAGCACTAGCCCGGCTTCAGCCGACTCCAAGACCTGGTAGTCGTGGTACGCCTTCCGGTTAACCGTTACGACCTTCATCTCCATCTATCCTGTGCCTGCCGCGACCTCGGCCCTAAGCAGCTCCAGGGCCTTGGCGAGCTGGGGGTCGCCCAAGCGAGTGTCTGCGGGGCCTGCCACTTCAAAGTCCGGCTCCAGGCCGTTACCCTCAATCAGAACGCCGGAGGGGGTGTACCATCGGGCGATGGTCAGGAATAGGCCGCCTCCGTTGCTGAGGCGCCGGAACACATTGACACTGCCCTTGCCGAAGGTCGTTGTGCCGACCAGGAGGGCCCTATCGTGGTCTCTCAGGGCGCCCGCCATCACCTCGCTGCCGCTGGCGCTAAACTCGTTGACCATCACCACCAGGGGCAGGTCCAGCGCCAGACCCCCAGAATGCACCTTACGGTCTTTCCGTTTGCCGGAACCATCGACCTCGTAGAGCACCAGGCCCTCCTCTAGGAACTGGCTGGTAACGTCCACCGTCTCCTCCAGAAGGCCGCCTGGGTTATTCCTCAAGTCCAGGATAATGCCTAATACCCCTGCCTCACTGGCCTCTTGCAGGAGGGGTTCCAGCTCCTCGTTGGTGTCCTCCTGGAAGGCGCTGATGCGGATGTAGGCCAGGTCATCCTCGATGATTTGCATGCGCACGCTGATAACGCTGATGGTATCCCTCACTATTGCTACAAGCTCCGGCTCATCTACTTGAGGATGTTTAACCAGAAGCTCCACTGTGCTCCCCTTGGGGCCTCTGATTTTTATCACCGACTCAAAGGGGCTCAACCCCGCTATGCTCTCCCCATCCACTTCCAGGACAACATCCCCCGGTTTCAGTCCGACTTCTTCAGCAGGCGTTCCTGGAAGAACGGCGACTATCAGGAGCCGCCCATCTCTGTCGAGCTGTACCTCTGCTCCAATGCCCTCGAACTCGCCGGTAATGATGGACTGCCTCTGCGAGTAATTCTCGGGGGTGACGTAGGTTGTGAAGGGGTCGTTTAAAACACCAAGCATCCCCTCAATGGCTGCCTGCCCAAGAAGCGATAGGTCCAGCTCTGCGCTGTCCACGTGGTCGCTGGCCAGGTTGTCCCATATCTCCGAGATAACTTCCAGCTGGGCAGAGGCGCTATTCTCGCTGGAGCTGCCTCGGTTACAGCCCCACCAGGAGACAATGCCAAAGGCGCCAACTGTGACCAGTAGCAGCGCCACCAGTTTCCAACCCTTCCTCAAGGACTCGCTCCTCCTATGGCAGATGAGTATATTTTATCACGTTTGAGCTGCTTACCAGGAGGATGTCCGGCCTGCGAGGCCTGGAGGCAGAGCGTGGCTGATCCGCAACTTCCAATCAGGAAGCGATGGTTTTGGAGGCGCGGCTAAGGTGGAGCTCCTTGGAGGAGGGCTGACTTCGGCGAGAAAATACCGCCTGTCACCGCTTCAGTCCAATCGGCGGATGCTGGGCATGGCGGCCAGGACGATGATGACAAAAAGCACCAACATGGCGGCCATTCCGCCTATTGCGTAGCGTACATCAAAGTACTGGGCCATCACGCTGGCGAAGAAGGTCCCGAAGCTGGCCAAGCCGAACTCCATGAAGTAGATGCTCATCACCCGGCCCCGATACTCGTCTGCCGCGTAATACTGGACTAGAGTATTACTTAGGGCCTGCCGACCACCGTGCCCTAATCCCACTGGAATCATGAGGGCCAGGGACAGCCACCACCAACTGGAGAAGGAGAAGAATAGCAACCCCAGGCCCAGAATCCCGGAGCTGCCCAACAGCAGCGCGCCTCGCCTCTTGTTTGGAAGGGAGGCGATAGTTAGGGAACCGACCAGAGCGCCTACCCCGGTAACGCTCATCAGGATGCCCAGCCCCCGTGGGCCGACCTCCAATATGTCCTTTGTGAATACCGGCAGCAGGAACATGTAGGGCATTGAAAGCACCACTGTCAGCAGGGTAATGACAAGCAGGGTGAGGATAAGGGTGTTTGAGCGGACATATTTTAGCCCGTCTCGGATATTCGCCAGGGCGCCTCCTCCCCTGAGGCTCATGACCCCCGTTAGTGGCATGAGGGACACGAAAAACACCGCCACAAGGTAAAGCCCCGCCATTACATAGTAGACCGCCTCGATGCCGAAAACCGCAATTAGGAATCCCGCCGCCGCCGGCGCCATTAGCCGGTTCATGTTCATTCCAGTAGAGTTCAACGCCACGGCGTTCATCAACTGCTCAGGTCGCACTATCTCCGAGATAATGGCCTGACGTGAAGGCATCATCAACCCCATGATGGTGCCCTGAATGAGAGAGGCCACTATAAGGTGGACCCAGGTTACGGAACCCAGGGTGATGGATACCGCGATGGCCAGGGCCAGTATCGCTGAGGCACTTTGACCGGCCAGCAGCACATACTTCTTTCGCACCTGGTCAGCGATGGCGCCGCCGAATAGGGAGAAGAGGAGCATAGGGAGGGCGTTGGCTAGGGCCATTAGGCCCAACATGATGGGCCTGCCGGTCAGCTCCAGGATGAACCACGACCTGGCCATCATCTGCATGTTCATGGCCGCCATCTGGCCGAACATGGCGGCGTAGTACAGGCGAAAGACGGGGAGCTTGAAGGATTCGAAGGTTCTAGGGAAGGCGCCCCGGCCCATCCCCATCCCTCTAACGTCAAAGCTCCCTTCGCTGGTTACGCTCTGCCCATCTTCCGGGGGCCTTGCAGGCCGTTGCATATGTGGGTTGCCCTTTCTAGCGATACTCCTGGGCTATCCGTCTAATACATGTTACATTGCCAGCCGCTTAGTCGGCCAGGGGTGGCATTACTTCATGCATCCACGGAGCCAGGTCGTCCAGCAGTTGTTGATTGATTTCATGCCCCATAGGGTACTCTTTATAGAGAGGCGCATACCCCTCCTCTTCCAGGAAGGCCCTGGTCTGGCGCGCCCGGTCCACAGGTACCATAGCATCGAGAGTCCCATGGGCGATGAAGATTGGCTGAGTCCGTTCAGGGGGTAGAGTACCCTTCATCTCCTGGGGGTCTGATATGGCACCGCTCAAGGCTACTATGGCGGCAATTCCGGAGGGATTCGGGAGGCCGAGGCGTAGAGCCATCGCCCCGCCTTGGGAAAAGCCGGCCAGGATAATCTGGCCCGGTGGCGTATGGTGTATCTCCACGACTTCCTGGATGAAGGCCTTGAACTGCTCCTCGGCGGCCAGCATGTCCTCCGCGGAAGCGCCGCCTCTGGGTGGATACCAGGCGTATCCAACGGAGCCAGGAGCGATGGGGACCTCTATAGGGGCGTTGGGGCAGGCGTAGAGATAGCCTTTTCTTTCGATGCTGCGAGAGATGGGAGCTAGGTCCCGCATGCTGGCGCCAAAGCCGTGAATGAGAACCACCAGCGGGTAGCCCTTTTGAGAATCGTACCCGTCAGGATGTACGACCAGATAGTCTAGGCTGCTTCCTTTGCCATCTACAATTTCCATGCCTTAAAGCACTGCGTATGACTAGCTCTATAGGGTCCTGCTCTATGAAGGAGTGTGAGGGGCTAGGCCCCCCACACTCCTCAGTGTTCGAATGGATGCTACCTATAGGAAAGCTGAGTGCGCTACTAGTTGGGCTTCAACCTCCCTAACGGGGAGGGGCCCGCCGTTGCCTGTAGCTGCTCCTGAGTCTTCTTGCCTCTGGCGGTGCGGTCCCACTCCCTGCCCAGCTCATCCTTTATGTGTACGCTCAGTCTTCCTAGATTATCCGTCTCCATCTCAACAATGTCGCCGTTCTGGACGGCGTTCAGGCCCTGGTGGTTGGTGCCGCAGGCGATTATATCTCCTGGTTGCATGGTGGTTAGCCAGGTGGCCCACTCCATGATTCTGGGTATGTCGTTGGCCATGTCGCTGGTGGGGTAATCCTGATAGAGCACTCCGTTGGTCCAGGAGCGGACTTGCAGGTTCATCGGGTCCCTGATCTCGTCAGCGGTGACGATGGAGGGCCCCATAGGGCCGAAGGTGTCCCAGGTCTTGCCCCAGAAGAAGCTGCCCCGGTTCTCCGGGCGGAAGCCCCGCGCCGATACGTCGAAGAAGTTGGTGTAGCCGAAGATATAGTCGTAGGCCTCCTCCCGTCGCACCTTGCTGGCCCTCTTCCCAATTACTATACCCAGCTCCGCCTCCTGTTCAAATATGGTGGCGTCGCAGTCCGGCAGAATAACGGTATCGCCGGTGCCAATTACACAGCTGGGCGACTTGTGGAAGGCGTCGATGTCCGCGGCCTTCTCCCGGGTGCCGTGCTCCATATAGTTCACCGCCATGGCTACTATACGAGGAGGCTCGGGCAGAGGGGCTCGCAGTCGGACCTGGCCTACTGGGACCCCTTGAGACTGGCCCACTAGCTGCTCTATGGGGCCACGATACTTGCCGAAATCGGCGATAAGCAGACTTATCAGGTTCTGGGGTGACGTGTGGACGATATCCCTTACCGCCTGTCCTATGTCCACTACGTTGTCCCCCTTTAGGGCTCCCAGCTTGAATTCATCGAAGAATACCAGTTTCATCTATCCTCCTTTTGGGTTTACGTTTGCTTGCGTGGCTACCTGGCGAATGTGGCCGTATTGTATGGTAGGAGCATACGTAAGTCAACGACGGGTTAGCTTACCTGGAGGCCAGCTCCCTTATACCCTCGAGGAGCAGGTCCACTTCCTCCTCGGTGTTGAAGAAGTCCAGGGAGGCCCTGATACACGGGGGGAAGGCGACAGGCCTGATCACCAGCCGGCGCTCATTCCAGAGCCGGGATACCGCCTGTTCAGGCTCGACTCCCTCTACCACGAAGGAGACCAGGCCGCAAGCGCCGGGCCCCTCCATGGGCGACAGCACCTTCACTCCCGGAACCTCCATCAGCCCCTTCTTTAGCCTGGCTGTCAAGGCCAGGTTTCGGGATTCGATCTCATTCACACCTACCCCTGTGATAAAACTGATGCCCTCCATCAAGCCCGCCCGCAGAGCGATGCTTGTGGTGGTTATGTGGAACTTCTCCATGTCCGAGGTCTTGGGCTCCAGGTTGCCCTGGCGGTCGTAAGAGGTTGCGGAGCGCCCAGACACCTTGGCGGGCTCCACCTCCGGGATACGGTCCCGGCGGATGTACAGGGCGCCCACTCCGTCTGGCCCCAGCAGCCACTTCTGCCCTGGGATGGAGTAGAAGTCGCAGTCCATCTCTCGAAGGTTCAGGGAGATGTGGCCCGCCGTTTGGGCCCCGTCCAGCAGCATCAGGATGTCCTGGCGTCTGGTCAGCTCCCTGATCTGCTTCACCGGCATGCGGAGGCCGGTGGAGAACTGGATGTGGCTGAAGAAGACCATGCGAGTCCTGGGCGTTATGGCCTCCTCCACCTTGGCCACAATGGTCTCCTGGGCCTCGTCCGGGGCCAGGGAGAGGACTCGGGCCACGACGCCGTGACGACGCTGGAGGTAGTAGCAGGGCATCAGCACAGAAGGGTGCTCCAGGTCGCACGTGATCACCTCGTCGCCCTCATGCCAGGGCAGCCCGTTGATGACCATGTTCAGCCCCTCGGTGGTGCTCTCGGTGGTGGCGATCTCCTCTGGGGAGACCCCCAGCAGTCCGGCCACGGCCTCGCAGACCTGGCCGTCGATAACCTTGCCGCTCTCATATACGTGTTGGTTGGCTGGCCCCTCCTGGACCTCGTAGTCGAGGCGGCTCTTGATGGCATCCAGCACGGAAGCCGGGGAAGGCCCGGACCAGCCGGTGTTCATGTAAGCCATTCGCTGGCAGGTGGTGATCTGCTCTCGGAGATTGGCGACATCCATGGATTCTGCCTCTACTTCAAAGGTGCCCGCATTATATCACCCTCTTGCCGCTTCTTTGCGGGCCCAGCTTTGCACAAAAACCCAGGAGAGTGCAGAGAACCTGGGTTCTCTGCCAGGGAGTCTGAGGGGTGTCCCCTCAGGAATTAGAGATATCGGGTGGGTGGGAAAGAAAACGTCTGCTGTTGGACTTTTTGTGAAAAGCTCTCGCAGGGGAGTGGGCCAGGCAGGTCCTGAGCAGAGCCGAAGGGGTGAGGGTGAAAAGTGCCACGGCCTACCTTTACACGTCGGCGAGCGGCTAGGTATAATCTTTCAGCAAACATGTGTGACTCTTACAGCTATTCAATGCAGGAGGAGCAGTGGCGGTCCAGCCCATTAGAACCCTTCCAGACCCCGTTCTACGGCAGAAGGCCAAAAAGGTGCGTAAGATCGATGCCTCCATCCAACGTCTGGCGGAGGACCTCATCGATACAATGAACGATGCTATGGGATTGGGGCTGGCCGCTAACCAGATTGGCGTGTTGAGAAGGGTCATCGTCATCCAGCTACCTGAAGACGAGGAGCCTCGCGTCTACATTAACCCGGAGATAATCGAACGGTTCGGTGAGCGAGAGGTAGAGGAGGGCTGCCTCAGCATTCCCGGCTACAGAGGGCTGATCAATCGCTCCATCTGGGTCAGGGCCAAGGGCCTGGATGGCAAAGGCAAGGAGTTTCGCCTCAAAGCGGAGGAGCTCCTGGCCCAGGTCCTGGAACATGAGATAGACCACCTCAACGGCATCCTCTACATAGACCATCTGGAGAGCCACGAGAAGCTTTGGAAGCTGGAACCTGAAGAGGCCGCAACCCGTAAAGGCGACGGGTAGCCCCGTGAACGTTGGATATACGCTCCTGAACTCCACCCGTAAACCCTCCCTTTCCGGTGACCTTCAACGGTTCCTGACCGCTGTGGGGGAGTTCCTTGCTTCGCGCTCTGTAAATGGCTACCTGGTGGGCGGATTCGTTCGGGACCTGCTTCTGGGCAGGGATAGCGAGGACGTGGACCTGGCCGTCGATGGGGACGTCTTCGCCATTGGCCAGGGGATGGCCGACGCTTTCGGCGGCACCTTCGTCTCCCTGGACGAAAAACGCGGTATGGCCAGGGTAGTCCTTCATCCTCAGTCTGTGGTCCGCCACCTGGACCTGATCTCCTATAGCGAAGGCATCCAGATGGACCTGGCGCGCCGGGATTTCACGATAGACGCTATGGCCATCCCCCTTGAGCAGGTGGCTTCAGAGGATGGCGGCTTTTCGATAGCAGACCCCTATGATGGCGCTAACGACCTGCGTCGAGGTCTCATAAGGAAGGTTTCGGATGGCGCCTTTAAGGAGGACCCGCTGCGTCTTCTCAGAGGGGCGCGGCTCTCTGTGCAGCTAGGTTTCGCCATAGAGGAGGAAACGCGAGAGGCCATCGCCAGGGACGCGTCCCTCCTGTCTGGTGTTGCCGCCGAGCGCGTAAGAGACGAGCTCCTGAAGCTCCTCGCCGAGCCCCGCTCCTCTGCGTCACTACGTCTTCTGGATGGGCTCGGTTTGCTGTGCATCCTGTTCCCAGAGCTGGAGGAGGCCAGGGGAGTGTCGCAGCCCAAGGAGCACTACTGGGACGTCCTCGACCACTCCATCGAGACGTCTTGGGCTGTGGAGAAGGTGGTCCGGCGAGTGGATAGCGAAGAGACCCCGGCCTTGAGGTACCTCCCGTGGCATCCGCAGTTGGAGGGCTACTTCAGCCAGGGCGCCAGTGACGGCCACGACAGGCTCACGTTCCTCAAGCTGGCGGGCCTGCTCCACGATATTGGGAAGCCTGCCACCAAGACCGTTGAGCCCAGCGGTCGCATGAGGTTTTTCGGCCACTCGGAGCTGGGCGCCGATATGGTGGAGGCAGCCCTTCAGCGGCTGAGGTTCAGCAGCAGGGGCGTCGCCATGGTGCGTGAAATGGTGCGCCACCATCTCCGCCCGGGCCAGATGACCCAGCCCGGGGAGCTGCCAACCAGGCGTGCCATCTACCGCTACTTCCGAGACCTGAAGGATGTGGCCGTGGACACCTTGTACCTGAACCTGGCCGACTACCTAGCCGCCAGGGGGCCAACCCTGGAGCTACAGGAATGGGCCCGCCATTGCCAGATGATAGGCTACGTTCTCAGCGAGGGGCTTGAGGTGGCGAGCCCTCAGGCCGCCGTCAAGCTGGTTGACGGACACGCCGTGATGGAGGCCTTCAACCTGACACCGGGGCCCATTGTCGGCAGACTCCTGGTGCTGGTACAGGAGGCCCAAGGGGCCGGCGAAATTGAGACCCAGGAACAGGCTCTGGCCTTGATACAGGAACATCTCCGGGGAGCGGCCCATGATTCGTAGGCGGGCCCGGTCCCTCATACTGATTGGAATTATCTTGGGCATAGCCGTAGCCTCCCTGGCCCCCCGAACTTTTGACATCCTAGGTCTCGAGAGGGGCTCCGACGATGCAGTGCTGGGCCTTAGACTGGGCCTGGACCTTCAGGGAGGAAGCCTTCTGGTCTATCAATCCCGTAAAGACATTACCGTGGATTTCGATCCTCCCCTGGCCTCCCCTGTGGAGGTGAGCCAGGTCACAGATGCCCTGCTCGAACTGGGTATGCAAGACGTCGGTGTCCAGCGTGAAGGCGCCAACACCTTCTCGATATCAGTGCCCTCCTTGAACCTGGACCAGGAGGAAGCCCTTCGAAGAGCTCTGGAAGGGCTAGGGGAAGTGAAGTCCTTTCAGGCCCCAGTACCCACCGAGGAGGACGTGGGTGAAGTAGGAATCTTGGTGGCCTTCGCCGATGAAGCTGACCGTATCTTGGATGTCCTGGCCCCCCTGGACCTGCCTGGAGTCAGAGCCATCGCGAACGAAGATGGGACCATTACTGTAAGGGTGTCGGCCTTGAAATCTAGGCAGGAGCAGGAGATCCGGGAAGCCCTTGAAGGCCTGGGCACTCTGACCTCCTACTCGGTCTTCGAGCCTACCGAGGACCAGATGAAGGGGGTGCTGAATAAGATCGAGCGCCGGATCGATGCCTTTGGCGTCACGGAGCCGGAGATCCAAAGGATGGGGAACGACCGCATCCTGCTACAGCTACCGGGAGTAAAGGATATCGATGAGGCCAAGCGGCTTATCGGGGACACGGCCCAGTTGGAGATGAAGGAGAGGATATGCACCAACGACCCCTCGAACCCCACCCAAAGCTGCGACGATCCCCAGTACCATACTGATAGGGACATAGGCCTTACCGGGGAGGACCTGGCACGAGCCTACGCCGGACCCGACCCCAACCCCGCCAGCCCCCGGCCGGTTGTGAACATCGAATTTAGAGGCAGAGGCTCTGGAATCTTCGCCGACCACACGGCGCGCATCGCGGGTACCAACAACCGGACGGCCTTCATCCTGGATGACAAGGTGCTTATCGCCCCCGTGGCGCAAAGGGCCATTACCGGAGGCCGCGCCTTCATTGCGGGGCCTGATTTTACTCTGGACAGAGTGAGGACTATCGTCATTCAACTGGAGTCGGGTCGCCTGGACGTTCCCATAGAGGTGATCCAGGAACAGGATGTGGATGCCAGCCTGGGCTCGGATTCCCTCAAAAAAAGCCTCATTGCCGGTCTGGTGGGCCTCGGCCTGGTGCTTCTATTTATGGTTCTTTACTATCGTACCCCAGGACTGGTGGCTGCCCTGGCCCTGACGTTCTATGCAGTGATTGTGCTGGCCGTGTTCAAGCTCTGGCCTATAACTCTTACACTATCTGGGCTGGGCGCCTTCATCTTGTCTACAGGTATGGCGGTGGATGCCAACATCCTCATCTTCGAGCGGATGAAGGAGGAGCTGAGGGCGGGGCGTAGCCTTACCTCCTCCATAAATGAGGGCTTCAGCAGGGCCTGGACCTCTATCAGGGACAGCAACGTCTCCACCCTTATAACCTGCGCCATTCTCTTCTGGTTTGGGAATCAGTTGGGGGCCCCCCTGGTGCAGGGCTTTGCCATAACCCTGGCTATCGGCGTCCTGGCCAGCATGTTCACCGCCATTTTCGTTAGCCAGACCCTTCTTCACATCGTTGCGGCCTCTCCTTTTGGTGGAAGCCTGAGGAGTTATGTTCTCGTCGAGCATGAGGCGATAGAGCACCGGCAGCCCCTGTTGGGCGAAAGGAGGGGCTGAAGTGGACTTTGTGGGAAAGCGTGGCTGGTTCTTTCTGCTCTCTGCCCTGATAATTTTCCCGGGCATCGTCTTCCTCGTCATTCCACCCGCGCTGAATCTAGGGATAGACTTTACCGGAGGCTCCACTCTGGACATTACCTTCACAAGGCCGGTGGACCAGGAGGAGTTGAGAGCTGAGCTCTCATCTCTGGACCACGCCGATGCCACTATCCAGAGCACCGGAGATGACAGCTTCTTCCTTCGTCTGCGTACCCTTCAGGAGGGAGAGAGGCGTGAGATAGAGGAAGCCTTGGCCCAAAACCTAGCTGAGATAGACACTATCGAGGGGTCCTCTGTGTCGGCCTTGGTGGCCGGAGAAACGGTGCGCAACGCCATTATCGCCGTGTTTGTAGCCTCCATCGGCATACTGCTCTTTATCACCTGGGCCTTCCGGAACGTGCCCAAGCCCTTCCGGTACGGAGTGGCCGCCGTGATAGCGTTGATCCACGACGTCATGGTCATTCTGGGCGTGTTCGCCGTCCTAGGCCAGGTCTTCGAGATCGAAGTCAACCGCATGTTCATCGTGGGGTTGCTTACCGTCATAGGTTACAGTGTCAACGACACCATCGTGGTCTTCGACCGCATCCGGGAGAACGTCTCAAGAGGCCTCCATAGGGAGCTGTCCACCGTCATCAATTTAAGCCTAATGGAGACCATCGGGCGCTCTCTTAACACAAGCCTGACCCTGGTGTTCACTCTTCTGGCGCTGATCCTGTTTGGCGGTCCCACCCTCTTTAGTTTCCTGCTAGTGCTCATCATAGGTGTGGTATCCGGCACCTACAGCTCCATCGGAATCGCCAGCCAGGTGTTGATGGTGTGGGAGTCTGGAGACATTGGCCGTATCCTGGGCCGACTTCGCCGGCGCTCTCAGCCGATGGGGGTCGAGGGTTAATAGAGGTTGTGCTGTCATTCTGAACGCAGTGAAGAATCTGGAGTGGCCTCGCTCGCCCTGAGCCCGTCGAAGGATGAGCGGACTCATTCTCCCCACGCAACGGCCTTTGCAGCGGTTTATCCTGGAGCACAGCAAAGTACTCCTCAGCAAGACACTTGGTGGCTCTAAGGCGCCAGGGCAATCCTGCCGAAGGTCTGCTTCTTCCTCATTAGCCTATAAGCGGCGGCGGCCTCCTCCAAGGGCAAAGTCTGAGATATGATGGGCCTGACCTGCCCCTTGAGAACCATTTCCGCCACATCCTTCACTTGTTTGAGCCCCGTGCCTGAGGACCCTATGATGGAGGCGTCTTTGAAGAGGACCTCCGCGGGATTGATGGCGACCTCGCCGCCGGTTATCTCGCCGACGATGACCATCCGCCCGAACTGGGAGAGGCTCCTGAAACATGAATCGAATACCAGGGAGCCAACAGGGTTGACCACCACGTCGGCTCCAGCATCCTCGGTGAAGGCCAGGATCAGCTCTGCGAAGTCCAGCTCGTCGGCCAGGATGACCTCGTCGGCTCCGGCTTCCTGAATTCCCTCCATCTTTTTAGGCGAGGTGGTCACCGCCAGTACCCTGGCCCCCAGGGCCTTGGCCACCTGAAGGGAGTGCAGCCCCAGGCCTCCGCCGGCTCCCACAACCGCTACCGTCTCCCCCGGCTGCGTTCCGGCCACATCCCTTACGGCCTGAAGGGCCACGCCCATGGGACAAGCCAGGATGCAGGCGTGGTCCAGGTCCAAACCCGACGGCAGCGCCACCAAGCTATTCTCCTGTAGTCGAACGTACTCGGCGAAGCCGCCGTCAAGGGCGTGACCTATCCCCTTCCCGTTCACGCAGCGATACTCCCGGCCGCTCCGGCAGCGAATGCACTGGCCGCAGGCCTCCGTCAGGAGGGAGACGACGGGGTCCCCCGGAGAGAGGGAGGTCACGCCCTCCCCTACCTCCGCTACCTCTCCCGAAATCTCGTGGCCAAGGATGATGTCGGGTTTTACCCCCCGTCTAAGCACTCCCTGCATGACCACGACATCGTGGAAGCAGAGGCCGCACCGCCGTACCTTTACCAGGACATCTTGGGGCCCCACGCGTGGAGTCTCCACTTCCCGGACGGCCAGCTTCGGCTCCTCCCCCGGCTCTTCCAGTACCAGTGCTCTCATCAACAAGTCTCCCTCTCTAGACCGGCCTTGCACTACAAAAGCGATTCAGCAGTGCACCCAGACAGCGTATATTGTACACTGAACCACGGAATAAACCTCGTACGTACCCAGTTCGGGAGGGCGCCATGTTGGTCAAGCAGCTTCGCATCGAGAGCCTGGGTAACTCCTCCTATTTGCTGGCTTCCCAAGAAGAAGGCACCTGCGCCGTCGTAGACCCGGCGCGGGACGTGGACATATACCTGAAGGAAGCCCAGGACCTGGGGGTAAGCATTACCCATGTCCTGGAAACCCACGTTCACAACGACTTCGTGTCCGGCGGTCGAGAGCTGGCGGCCCGCACCGGAGCCACCATCGTCGCCAGCGCGGCCGGCGGCCTCCAGTTCGACCATCGTCCTGTAAAGGAGGGCGATAGCATAGAGATAGGAGAGCTGGGCGTGAAGGTGATGGAGACTCCTGGACACACCCCCGAGCATATCTCCTTTGCCGTAACGGACCGCGACAGGGGCCGTGGCCCCCACGCTCTGTTTACGGGAGGCGCCCTACTGGTCGGCGGCATCGCTCGCAGCGACTTGCTGGGAAAGCAGCTTGCCCCCTTCCTGGCCAGGTGGTTCTTCAAGACCATCCGCCAGAAGCTACAGCCCCTTCCAGACGATGTGGCCGTGTACCCCACTCACGGAGGAGGCTCCTTCTGCCTGGCGGTGCCGTCCAGTAATGCAGGCGATGCTACCACCATTGGACAGGAGCGAATAGCAAACCCCTTCTTTCAGGCTAAACCCGAATCCACCGAAGGACGTCCTTGGGGACAGCCCTTGAAGAAGGCAGAGGGTGCTCCTCTGAATCTGGGATAATGGTTTTGGAACAGAAACCCGCCCGGAAACAAGGAGCACCCAATAGATGCTGCCACAGAACAAACCCGACCGTATCCGCATCCTCTTTGACGACCATCGCCTGGTGGCCAATGCCGGCCTGCTCCTGCCGGCCACCCTAGCCCGGCACCTGGGCCTGCGGGAACTCGTCGACCATCACCTTGACCTCGGCGGAGCGCCGGGACGGGCGAACACTGGGGACAAGATGCTGACGCTGGTCGCTTCCGCGCTGGCAGGCGGCGACTGCATCGACGACGCCGATGCGCTGCGCGCTAGCGGGACGGTCGGTGTTCTAGGCTGCGTGGTCAAGGCGCCATCCACCCTGGGGACCTTCCTGCGCAGCTTCCGGTGGGGGCATGTCCGTCAACTCGACCGCGTGAGCCGCCAGTTGTTGGCCCGGGCCTGGGCCGCTGGGGCCGGACCCGGCGACTCGCCCCTAACCATCGACCTGGACTCGACCATCTGCGAGACCTATGGACTGGCCAAGGAGGGAGCGCGCCACCACGGCTATACCGGCGCCCGCGGCTATCACCCACTGCTGGCCCATTGCCGCCGGCACCGGCGAAGTGCTGATGTCCCGGCTGCGCGAGGGCCGGGCCAACACCGCCCGTGGCGCCGCCCACTTCCTGCGTGAGACGGTGGGGCGGGTGCGCTACGGCGGGGCCAGGGGACAACTCACGGTGCGGGCCGACAGCGGCTTCTACGCCCACACTGTCGTTGCCGCCTGCCGGGAAATGGATGTCCGCTTCTCTATCACCATCCGCCAGCGCGCCAGCCTGCGGGACCTGATCGAGGCGATACCAGAGGAGGACTGGACTCCCATTCCCTACTGGACGGACGGCGCCGCCGATGTCGCCGAGACGACTTACACCCCGTTCCAGACCAAGCCGGACGCCGCGCCGGTGCGGCTCATTGTCCGGCGGGTGAAGCCGACGCCCGGTTCCCAGCTCGCCCTCTTCGCCAGATACAGCTATCACGCCTTCATCACCGACCGCGATGGGGAGACGCCGGAACTGGAGGCCGATCATCGCCGCCACGCCGAGGTCGAGAACGCCATACGCGACCTCAAGTACGGCGTCGGGCTGAACCACATGCCGTCGGCGCGCTTCGCCGCCAACGGCGCCTGGCTGGCGGTCCAGGTGATGGCGCATAACCTGGCCCGCTGGACGGCGCGGATTGGTCTGGGCGAGCGGACCGTGATCACCAAGACCCTCAGGCGGCGGGTCTTCGCTCTGGTGGGACGGATCACCCGCTCGGCGCGCCGCCTCACTTTGCATCTCCCCCGGCGCTGGCCTTGGGAAATCCAGTTCAGTCGCGCCTTGGCCCGGCTGCAAGCCATTCCGTTCCCGGCCTGACGGCCAGCCTGCAACTGACCCAACGTCCCCGCAATCTCGCGCCACCCCGGTCGCGAGAGTCCCCTGCTGCGTATCCTCTCGCCATCCCGCGCATCGCAACTCCCGCATAGGGCCTTAGGGGCCCTGTGCGGCGACTGAAGACCGTCCGCCGGCCTCCCATCTACCCCAAGACCCCAGGCCATCTCCCCTGTAGCTCCCTCACCCACCCCCTTCCGCTGCCCTCACGCCGTCCATCGGTGTCCTTCGGTGGATTCGGGCTAAAGAGGAGGATGAGTTCCTGGAGCTGGCACTGGGTGATATGCCATCATACCCTTCCTACTACAAGCGCATGGCCGGCATCAACCGTCGCGGCCCCAGGGTGCTTATGAACCTGCCTGCGCTGCCACCTCTGTCGCCGAGAGAATGCTGGGGCTGGATACAGGGTGACGCCGAGGCCATCGATGCCCGGGCGCCGGTGGACTTCGCCGAGGCCCACCCTCCTGGGGCCTACAGCGTGCCCTACGGCTCCAGCGTAGGCACCTGGGTGGGATGGCTGGTCCCGGAGGGTAGGCCCCTCCTATTTGTCACGGAAGCGGATGACGTACGCGAGGAGCTGGTGCGCCAGCTCATCCGTATCGGCTACGACAACCTAGTGGGCTACCTTGAGGGCGGAATGGAGGCCTGGTCCAGGGCCAAGCTTCCCTACTCTTCACTGAAAACCTTGAGCATCCCGGAGCTGCACCGCCAGCATGAAGCCGGCCAGGCGCCGATGCTTGTTGACGTTCGCTTCAACCACGAGTGGGGGGAGGGGCACATCCCAGGCGCCCTCCACGTGGAGTTGGGGGACCTGCCGGAGCACATGGATGGACTGCCTCGCGACGCGGCGCTGGCCACCACCTGCGCCGCCGGCGTCCGGGGGTCCACCGCCGCCAGCCTCCTCCAGCGAGAGGGCTTCTCTGATGTCAGTGTCACCCTGGGCGGAGTGAACGACTGGCGGGAGGCGGGATACCCTTTGGAGATACCCACCCACGGGCACTAGCAAAACGTAGCTTTTGCTCTCCTCCCTCCGCCCTCAATACGTTTTGAATTTGAGAGAACAGCAGGAGAGTGCAGAGAACCTGGGTTCTCTGCCAGGGAGTCTGAGGGGTGTCCCCTCAGGAATTAGACATATCGGGTGGGTGGATGGGAAAGAAAACGTCTGCTGTTGGACTTTTTGTGCAAAACTGGGTGGGCGGGTGGAAATAACCAGGTAATGCCGCAAAGAAGCCCTTGATCTGAGCCCATCAATCACCCCAGCACGCGGCGAAGGAAACCCTTGACCGTGTTCACGGGTACGGCCATTCCAATCTCTGGGCCGCTCATCATGGTGTTGATGCCCACTAGCCTGCCTTCTGCGTCTATGAGCGGGCCGCCGGAGTTGCCCGGCCTTAGAGGCAGGCTGACCATGATCCACTCCCTGTGAGAGCGAGGTATCTCCGGCCAACCCTTCCCCTCCGGGAAGGGCCAGCCCGATCCCACGCCGATGACCACACCGCCCGTGGCGGCCCCCTGTACGCCCCAGGGATGCCCCATAGCCAGCACCCACTCACCGGGCTTCAGATTCCTGGAGTCGCCCAGCTCGATAGCCGGCAGATCAGTGACGTCCACGGTCAGGGCCGCCAGGTCCAGATCTGGATCGTGGGCCAGGAGCTTGGCCGGCAAGGTGGTCCCGTCGTATAGGGTGACCCGCAGGGGGTCGCGGCCGACCACGTGGGCGTTGGTGACGATGAGGCCGTTACGGTGGCAGATGATCCCAGCGCCGGCGCCTCGTCTGCCGCTGGCGACTTGCACCAGGCTGCGCCTCACCTGCGCCAGCTCCGATGCAATCTCGCTATTCAATTCTTGTAATGCGGTAACCAATTTGACCTCTCTTATCCTCGTTCGCCTACGACAACCTTCAACTCCTGTACCTGCCCGCCCCGGAGGATGCGTACAGGCACGGACTTACCTATGCGTTCGCCGCTCAGGAGGGCCAGTAGATCGTCCAGGTGGCGTACGGGCTGGCCATCCAGGGCGACGATACTGTCTCCTATCAGCAGGCCACCCTTTTCCGCGGGGCTACTGGACTCGATGGAGGCCAGTAGTAGCACCGTCTCCTGACCGACCTGGCTTGATAGGGCGCTGGGCAGCCGCACCGGTTGAGCACCTACCCCCAGGTAGCCTCGGCGGATACGTCCTTCGGCCAGCAGCGTATCGACCACCCGGCGCACCGTGGACGTTGGCACCGTGATGGTGATGCCCCTCAGCAGGGCCGAGGTGTTGACTCCGAGAACTCGCCCAGAGGCGTCCACCAGGGGGGTCTCCGGAGAACCCTGGGTACATTGTGACGTCGGTCTGCAGGTACCGGTCTACGCGTCCCCCTGCCGGCGTGCGCCAGCCCTCGCCGAGGGCGCCAACGATACCCAGCGTCGCCATTACAGTCTGCCGGGGCCTTCCTAGCCCCAGCACCAGATGGCCTACTTGCAGGCCGTCAAGCTCCGCCCACGCTGGGGTCCCAAGCCCCCCGGTACCGGCCCGCAGCACGGCCAGGTCGGTGGTAGGGTCGCGACCCACCAGCGTTGCCGGAACGCTTTTGCCGTCGGGCAGACCCACCGAGATGTTCTCGTCGCTCTCCAACACGTGATGAGCCGTGACGATGACCCCCTCCGCCGACCATACGATACCGCTGGCCGATAGGCGCCTCCGCCGACCATACGATACCGCTGGCCGATAGGCGCCTCCGCCCCTCGACTCGCACCACGGCTGGTCCGGCCTCCGCGACAGTCGCCGCCAGGTCCTCGGATAGATTCTTCAAAACTTCTGCCATGATTAACTCCTCGACTCACAACCTAGTTTAATTTTATTGCTGACTCTGCGGTCTATGGGTCTAACAACACCTTACCAGTGGAGACTGCACGGCACATGACCCATTTGACTAGGGCGAGACCTAGAAAAAGGTCTAGGTTACAGGGGCTTTGCATAAAAACCCAGGAGAGTGCAGAGAACCTAGGTTCTCTGCAAGGGAGTCTGAGGGGGCACCCCTCAGGAATTAGACATATCGGGTGGGTGGGTAGGGAAGAAAACGTCTGCTATTGGACTTTTTGTGCAAAACTAGGTTACAGGAGGATCAGCCCGAGTCGGGAGGCCAGTGTTACGGCCTCGGTGCGACTCTGGGCCCCCAGCTTGCCCAGGATGGAGTTGACGTGGAACTTGACGGTGTGCTCGCTGATGCCCAGTCGCTGGCCGATGGACTTGTTGGGCAGCCCTTCAGCCAGAAGGCGCAACACCTCCAGCTCGCGAGGCGTCAGCTCTCCAACGGGAGGCGCCGGCCTGGGACCTGCGGGTGGCGGCACCGAGGGGGCCAGCCGAGGATCCAGGATTATCAGCCCCTGCGCCACGGCAATCAGGGCTGCCATTAGGCTTTCCGTCTCCGCGTTCCGCGGCAGGAGGCCCCGTGCGCCAGAGGCCCACACCTCGGAAGCATGACTCTCCTCCGGCAGCAGAGCGATTATGGGAGTACCGGCGTCCGACAGCTCTGACAGGCTCTCCAGGGATGACGTCGGGTCCCAGCCCAGGTCCCACATAACAACCTCGGGGCCGTAGACCTCCATAAGCGATGAAAGCTGGGCATCCACCGGGACCTGGCCCACTACAGTGCAGCCGGGCTGGCCGCGCTGCTGGCCGACCAGCCCGGCCCGGGCCAGGGGGTCGTCGGCCACCACTAGTACTCGTAGCTCATTCATGGTTAAGGATATGGTAGCCCTTTGCTTGAGACTTCTCAATTTCTATCGAGAGTATGCCTGATTGTCGTATAATTAACGCCAGCCCAGAGCAGTGAAAGCTTTGCATAAAAACCCAGGAGAGTGCAGAGAACCTGGGTTCTCTGCCAGGGAGTCTGAGGGATGCCCCCTCAGGAATTAGACATATCGGGTGGGTGGGTAGGGAAGAAAACGTCGCTGATGGACTTTTTGTGCAAGGCCGGTAGTGGACTCAGCTCTTTGAGGAGGGAGACACCATGAAGATAGGCGCCCACGTATCCGCATCGGGGGGAGTCTCCAAGGCCATTGACAGGGCCCAGGCCATCGGCGCCGAGACCATCCAGGTCTTCGTATCCTCGCCGCAGGGGTGGGCCTTTAACCCTATTCCAGAGAAGGAGGTCCTGGGCTTCCGACAGAAATCGCAGGAGACGGGCATCGGCCCTGCATTCCTGCACGGCGTCTACTTGGTGAACGTCGGCTCCCAGAGCCAGGAGAACCTGGAGAAAGGCATCGCCTCCCTGAAGCACTACATGCACGTCTCCCATCAGATAGGCGCCGCCGGAGTCATCTTCCACTCGGGGAGCCACAAGGGCGTTGGATTCGAGGGTGTGCTCGACCAGTCGGTGAAGGCTCTCCATGAGGTGCTCGAGGACAGCTCCCCCGATGTATCGCTCATCATAGAGAACTGCGCTGGTATGGGGAATCAGATAGGCGCCTCCTTTGGGGAGATAGGCCGCATAATGAAGGCACTGGCCTCTCCCCAGGTGAAGGTGTGCCTGGACACCGAACACTGCTTTGCCGCCGGGTACAAGATCACCGATAAGGATGCGATTGAGGCGGCCATGGACGAGTTCGATCGGGAGATCGGCCTCAGCAACCTGGTGGCGGTGCACGCCAACGACGCCAAGGTGCCCTTCGGTTCAGGGGTGGACCGCCACGAGAACATCGGCGAGGGGTACATAGGCCTTGAGGGCTTCGAAGTCATCATGGCCCATCCAGCCTTCCGGGAGGTCCCCTTTCTCCTGGAGGTGCCGGGCTCCGAGGGCAAGGGCCCAGATAAGGAAAACGTGGACCGCCTGAAGGCCATAAGAGAGAAGCTCGGCCTCCAGCCCTAGTACTTCTCTCCCCTTGACGGGGGAGAGTCAGCTTTGCACAAAACCCAGGAGAGTGCAGAGAACCTGGGTTCTCTGCCAGGGAGTCTGAGGGGTGCCCCCTCAGGAATTAGACATGTCGGGCGGGTGGGTGGGGAAGAAAACGTCTGCTGTTGGACTTTTTGTATAAGGTCGGGGAGAGTCAGAGAGGGGGTGAGTCCCCCACCATGAAACGCCGTGATTTTGAGAAGCTGGTCCTGGAGGCTCTGGAGCAGCTCCCGGAGGAGATCGCTCTTCATATGGACAACGTGGACGTGGTGGTCCAAGCCTGGCCCAGCGAGGAGCAGTTGGACTCAACAGGCTTGGACGGCCCTCACGAGCTCCTGGGCCTTTATGAGGGCATCCCCCTCACCGAGCGGGACTCTTATAATATGGCGCTGCCAGATCGAGTCAACATCTTCCAGGGGCCCATCGAGGCCATCTCTTCCGACAGGGAAACCCTGGTCCAGGAGATCAGGGACACGGTGCTCCACGAGATAGCCCACCATTTCGGCATCGACGACCAGAGGCTGGAGGAGCTAGGCAGAGGCTAGTGCTTCCTTCCGGCAAATGCTGACACTTCCCGCCTACCCACCCGTGGAATGTCTGTGAGGGGCTCCGCCCCTTTGCAGGGGTCTGGAGGGAAGGGAGCTTTGCACAAAACCCTAGGAGAGTACAGGGAACCTGGGTTCCCAGTCGGGGGTTCAAGAGCCTGTCCTGAGCGAAGCCGAAGGGGGTGTCCCCCTTAGGATAAAAACCTCTGGGTGGGTGGGAAAGAAGCGTTGGTTTTTTTGTGCAAGGCCGGAGGAAAGGGGAAGAACGCGCCGCTATTTAACGGACAAAGCATTAGTCGCAGACATCTCCTTGGGTCAAACAACCTTGCGGCGGCGCCATCTATCCTATGGGAATCACGCAGTCGGGGGCGTCATATCTGGCCGAGTTCACCGCAGTGGAGACCTCATAGGCTTCCATCTCAGTAGCCGAGTAGGGTATAAGCAGTTCCCTTAATGCGCTAACGTCGACACCGTTACCGCGCAGCCATTGGGCCTCCGCTTCCCTCGGCAGGATAACGGGCATGCGATTATGGATGGGCTCCATCAGCGAGTTTGGAGCCGTGGTGATAATCGTGCAGGACCTGACTTCCCCACCGTCTGGGCCTCTCCAGGTCTCCCAGAGCCCCGCGAAGCCGAAAGGTTCGCCGCTCTTCAGCATAATCCGCATGGGTGTCCTGGCTCCCGCTGCCTTCTTCCACTCGTAGAAACTATCGGCAAGCACCAGGCATCGTCGTCTTTGGAACGCCTGCCGGAAGCTGGGACTTTCCATAACGGTCTCGGCCCTAGCATTTATCATGCGGCTGCCGATTTTGGTATCCTTCGCCCAGAATGGGATCAGGCCCCATCGCATGAGCTGAGCATGGTTCCCGGGGCCATGATTTGTCACGGCCAGGACTTCCTGGGTAGGTGCGATATTGTACCTGGCAATATAGGAAGGGAGTTTCTCCTCAAAGCCGAAGCGCAGTTGTAACTGGTCCAAATCCGCAGTCAGCGTATAGCGTCCGCACATAGCCCGTTCACAGATAAATGCGCCTGACTCCTCGGACCCGCTGGATCCTCTCCTCGGCTATGCGGTCCGCCGCCAGGGCAGTCGTGATACCCTCCTTCTTGGAGGTGGAGATGACCCGCTCCATGGTCTCGTAAATGCGGGAGGTCTTCTCCATGGCGGCCCGTTGGTCGTAGGGCTGCCCTATCTCCGAAGAGATGTTGATTACGCCCCCGGCGTTGACGATGTAGTCGGGGGCGTACAGAATGCCCCGCTTCTGCATCGACTCCGCATGTTGTAGCTCCAGAAGCTGGTTGTTGGCGGCTCCGACCACAGCCTTGCAGCGGAGCCGGGGGATGGTGTCGTTGTTAAGTGTGCCGCCCAGGGCGCATGGCGAGAACACGTCGCACTCAACGTCGTAGATGCTCTCGGGGTCCTCCAGGATGGCGATGCCCTGCTCTTGGGCGCGCTCAAGGGCCGTGGGATTGATATCGGTTACCGTCAGCTTCGCGCCTTCCTCCAGCAGGTGTCGCGACAGGTAGCCCGCTACCTTGCCGAACCCCTGCATTGCGATGACCTTGCCCTCCAGAGAGGCGGTGTCCCACATCTCCTTGGCGCAGGCCTTCATACCCTGGTAAATGCCGAAGCCCGTCATCTCCGAGGGGTCTCCGCTGCCGCCACGGCTGACGGGCAGGCCTGTGACGTGGGTCGTCTCCAGGGCAACCCACTCCAGGTCCTGGGGCACGCATCCCACGTCCTCGGTGGTGACGTACCGGCCTCCCAGGGTCTCCACGAACCTACCGAAGGCCCGCATCATGGCCTCCGTCTTGTCGGTGGAAGGGTTAGCCATGATTAGGGCCTTGCCGCCACCCAGGTTGAGGCCCGCCGCCGCCTGCTTGTAGGTCATGCCCCGAGCCAGACGCAGCACGTCGGTGATGGCCTCCTCCTCCGTGTGATGGGGCCATATGCGGACCCCTCCCAGGGCTGGTCCCAGAGTCGTGTCGTGAATAGCGATGAAGGCCCTGAGCCCGGCGTCCTTGTCCGTGTATACGCTGAGCTGCTCGTACTCGTACCGCTCCATGTACTCCAGGATCTCCAAATCGCCCTCCTTAGCCCCTGCCTTCCACGCCTACCCTATCTCTTTTGGTGATGTAAATCTCGTTTGAGGTGCAGAATCCTGCCTCTATTTTATACCCTCCGCCTTAACTTATGCTAAAACTTGAGAGAGTCCAGGGAGGGCGAAGCCCCTCCTGGCAGGAGGTCTGGGGGATGTGCCCCCAGAAATTTACATTTCGAGGGTGGGTGGGCAGAGAGGTTATCCAGCCTTCAAACGGAGGGCATCATATCGGTGCTACTACGGAACTTCCAATGAACGGTATCCGTTGAAGCGACGAATAGACGGTTTGCACAAAGTTCCATTTCGGAAAGTCCGGACCCCGCACTCGCCCGTTGTCCTACCTTTTCAGGAATGAGCCATGCTTCCAGTGGCCTTGGCTCAGCATTCGGATTGGAACTTTCCTACGGCCAGTCGATCGTTCTTGGCGGGCCCTAGGAGCCCGTCCGAGAAACACGGTTGGCGAGTATTTGGGGGTATGATGGGCCCAGCCCAGTAGCGGGGAGTCGTTGATGAGCAAGACCTACCTTCCCTACGAACCCGACCAGCAGTTGCTGTTGCCAGCGGCGTTGCAGGAGTGGCTGCCTGACGACCATCTGGCCTACTTCATATCCGACGTGGTGGACCAGTTGGACATGTCGGAGGTCACCGCTCGCTACGAGCGGGAACGGCGTGGCGGGCCGCCGTATCATCCACGGATGATGGTCAAGGTGTTGCTCTACGGCTACTGCGTGGGGGTGGCGTCCTCACGCCGCATCGCCCAGCGTCTCCACGAGGACATCGCCTTCAGGGTG
This sequence comes from Dehalococcoidia bacterium, assembly GCA_965237935.1. GTDB lineage: Bacteria > Chloroflexota > Dehalococcoidia > Lucifugimonadales > CBDEGW01 > CBDEGW01. Next base: position 332,566 of record CBDEGW010000004.1, read on the forward strand.
TTGGCGGCGAACAACACACCGGACTTCCGGACCATCTCCGACTTTCGCAAGGATAATGTGGATGCGCTGTCGGGCCTGTTCGTACAGGTACTGGCGTTGTGTCAGCAGGCGGGGCTGGTGAAGCTGGGGCACGTGGCGCTGGACGGCACGAAGGTCAAGGCCAACGCATCGAAGCATAAGGCGATGAGTTACCAACGGATGAAGGAGAAGGCAGCGCAGTTGGCGGCGGAGGTGGCGGAGTTGTTGCGACAGGCCCAGGCAGCGGATGATGAGGAAGACCGGCGGTACGGCGAAGACAAGCGTGGAGATGAGTTGCCGCAGGAGTTGGCCTTTCGAGAGCGTCGGTTGGAGAAGATACGGGAAGCCATGGCGGCGCTGGAAGCCGAGGCGCAGGCGGCTGCCGAACAGGCCGAGGCCGAAGGTGGTAATCACCCGGGGGTGCCCGACGACAAGGCCCAGCGTAACTTCACCGATACCGAGTCGCGCATCATCCCCGCACCTGGAGGAAAGGACTTCCTGCAAGCGTACAACTGTCAGGCGGTGGTGGACAGCGCTCACCAGGTGATCGTGGCGGCGCGGGCCACCAACCAGACTTCGGATAAGCAACAAGCTGCGGCGATGATGGAGGAGACCATCGACAACGTCGGTGCAGTCCCCAGGGAAGTATCCGCCGATGCTGGCTATTACTCGGCAAAGGCAGTCGACGAGCTCTATGCTCTGGGCGTGGACCCGTTCGTCGCGCCGGAGCAGACCCGCCACGGCCGGGTTGTGCCACCCGCGCCCCGAGGTCGCATACCCAGCCATCTGTCTCCCAGGGACCGGATGCGACGGAAGTTACAGACCAAGCGGGGTCGGCAGCGCTACGCTTTGCGGATGCAAACTGTGGAGCCGGTATTCGGCCAGATCAAGCAGGGCCGGGGATTCCGGCAGTTCCTGCTGCGGGGACTGGAGAAGGTGAACGGCGAATGGTCGCTGATCTGCACCGGCCACAACCTGCTCAAACTGTTCCGCTTTGGGGTCAATCTGCACAGGAAAGCACGGGCCGATGGGCCAGCCCAACGCATCAGGAACTTTGCCGAGGTAGTGAGCACGGCGCTATTCGCAAAGCTATCTGGGGGCCGGCTGGGGCAACCGGCAAAATTAGTTGTCGCGATCCATTGGCGCTGACCCGCAAGCACCGCTAGATAATCCTCGGACGGGCTGCTAGGAGATCATGCTCCAAAAAGGCGGGGTTCCCAAACAAAGCTAAAAACTCGCACGGACGGGGAGCTCCAAAAGGACTTGGTTTTGGACCTGCACATAATGGATTAAGGTGGACCCCATTATTAAGACAGCACGAGGGCTAAATTAAGAGAGTCTCCCACCCCTGCGCTAGGTTTCACCAAGCCCGATGGCAGCCCTGCTTCTTCAGCTGCTGCTCCCCTTTCTTCCTGGCCATGTTGGTACACCTCTGCTGGGGTCCGGTAGCCCAAAGCCTGGTGAGGCCTCTGCCGGTTGTAGAACTCCAGGTAGGCATTGATCCCAGTTCGGGCCTCGGCGACGGTCTGGTAAGCTTTCAGATACACCTCCTCGTACTTGATGCTCCGCCACAGCCGCTCCACGAAGATGTTGTCCAGGTACCTACCCTTACCATCCATGCTGACCTGGACCCTCTGCTCCTGCAACGTCTGGGTAAAGGCCTCACTGGTGAACTGACTCCCTTGGTCGGTGTTGAATATCTCCGGTCGTCCCTTACCCAGGGCTTCCTCCAACGCCGCCACGCAGAAGCTGGTGTCCATGGTGTTGGAGAGCTTCCAGGCCAGCACGTGCCGGCTGTGCCAGTCCATGATGGCCACCAGGTACAGGAAGCCCTTCGCCATGGGGATGTAGGTGATGTCCGCGGCCCAGACCTGGTCGACCCGATTAACCTCCACTCCCTTCAGCAGATAGGGAAAGATCCGGTGTCCCGGCGCTGGTTTGCTGGTGTTGGGACGCCGGTAGATCGCTTCCAGACCCATCAACCGCATCAGCCTTCGAACCCTTTTTCGGCTCACCAGATAGCCCTGTTGCAGCAGCCAGGCCTTCATCTTCCTGGAGCCGTAGAAGGGGGTCTTCAAATACTGACGGTCCATCAGGGCCATCAACTCCAGGTCTTCTGCCCTGGTCGGTACCGGCCGGTAGTACACCGAGGCCCGGCTGACGTCCAGCAGGATACATTGACGCACCAAAGACAGCTGCTGGTGGTCTCGGTCTATCATGGCTCGCCGTATGCTGCGACTCATAGACCGGACCTTTCCGACAAAAAATCGCGTTCCACCTTCAGCTGGCCGATGTGCCGGTAGAGGTGGTTAATCTGAGCTTCCTTGGCTTTCTCCTGGGATTTCTGATTGGTGGCAAATAGCTCCGGGGCTCCTTCCACCAGGGCCCTTTTCCAGGCGTGAATCTGACTGGGATGGACCTCAAATCGGCTGGCCAGCTGGGCGATGGTCTCTTCCCCCGCAAGGGCGGCCAGGGCCACCTTGGCCTTGAACGCCGGACTGTGCTTATTCCTCGTCTGCTTCATGTCCTGCTCCTCCACGTCGGTTAGTTGCCGGTTATTTTAGGAGCTGGACTCTCTCTTAGCCAGTTGTCTAGTTTTTGGGTACCACCTCAGTTTCCACGAACCGTGACAGCATTGTTTATGATTTTAACCGGCAGACTCTTGAGGGCCGTATCAAACGATTTTCCAGAGACTACAATGCTGAAGTCTCTCGTTACATACAGCGCGGCAGCCCACAGGATGTTGATGGCTTTGTGAACTATGACGGGATAAAGTGGAGCAGAAACTTAAAACGCCACTTCAGGAATGGTGACGAACTCGTTTTTGACAAGAGCAATGTTCGGTTGAGTTTGTATCGACCTTTTACCAAGCAGTATCTATACTTTACGGATATTGCGGTTGATGAGTCGGGCACAAACCAGAGATTTCTTCCCAATGCCACAGCCGAAGCCGAAAATCAGGTTATCTGCGTGCCAAGCGTCGGAGGGCGCACCCCGTTCTGGTGTCTGTGCGTAGGCCTTATTCCTAACTTGACCCTGACTTCCGTAGATGCCAACCAGTGTTTTCCCTTCTACGTCTATGATGAGGACGGCAGCAACCGGCGGGAGAACATCACCGACTGGGCATTGGAGCAGTTTCGGACGTATTACCACGACGAGCGCATCTCAAAATGGGACATCTTCCACTACGTTTACGCCCTTCTGCATCATCCGCAATACCGTGAGAAGTATGCCGCCAATCTGAGGCGGGAGCTGCCGCGCATCCCTTTTGCCCCTGACTTTCGCGGATTCGCCGGAGCCGGAGCCAAGCTGGCAGACCTGCACGTCAACTATGAAAAACAGCCTGAATTACCGCTTCACAGGCTAGAGAACAAAGATGCTCGGCTGAACTGGCGTGCAGAGAGGATGAGGCTCTCGAAAGATAAGACGCAACTAGTCTACAACGATTTCTTGACGCTGGGTGGCATACCACCTGAGTCTTTCGAGTACCGCTTGGGCAACCGATCAGCGTTTGAATGGATCGTTGACCAGTATCAGGTCAAGACCGACAAGCGGAGCGGCATCGTCAACGACCCTAACCACTCAGACGATCCTGAGTACATTGTGCGTGTAATCGCCAAGGTGATTACCGTCAGCCTGGAAACGATGAGGTTGGTGAAGTCCCTACCCTTGCTGGAATAGCTTAGCCAGGCCAAACATGCTCAGTGCGGGTGGGAGTTGTCGTGGGACTTCCGTTTGCTTGGTATCGGGTCATCTCATTCCCCCAAGTAGGCTTCTAGGCATGGCCCAGGGTCACTACTCTGCCATCCTGCCCTTCCCCATACCTCACGCTATACCCTATTCTCTCACCATAAGAGTAGACAAACTCCAGCGTCCGTTGCCTAACGAGACCCCCTCGGAGGACCGGCTTCGTTTCCACGAAAAACTAAAACGAATCCTCTATCGCTCTTTTGGCCCGAAGAGCTCCTCCACGTCACGCTCCATCTGGGCGTGCTGCTCCGCCGCCTCCCGGAACCCCAGCTCCCGGTATGACTCCGGCGAGCCATACTCCCGCGTCCGCACCACTATGGGCATAGGCACCGCGTGCCCAAAGATGAGGGCCTGTTGCTGGCTCTCCAGTCTCGACAGTACCGACCGCAGCTCCCGGCCTCCCGAGGCTCCGGCCAGCACTGCGTCGATATCCCGCTCGTTGTCCAGAAGGCAGGTGACCTTGGTGCCTATCTGACTCATAACCTCGCCGTCGATGCTGCTGGGCCGCTGGTCCACCACCTGAAGGGTCACATTGTACTTGCGCATCTCCCGGGCTATGTTGCCGAAGATGGTCTGGTTCGCCACCTCCGGGTTCAGGAACTTGTGGGCCTCCTCGATCGTGATGACCAGGGGCCGCGGCTCAAGTGCCCTATCCCCCATAGCCGACTCCTTCTGCTGGACATACCGCTCATGGATACGGCGGGTCAGCAGGTTGGCCACCAGGATGTAGGCCGTCAGGTCGTCGCGATACCTGCCGAACTCCAGCACCACGTGCATTCCTCGTTGCAGGTACTCCAGGATCTTGCCCACGGAGTTATGCTCACCCTTCTCCTCTATGAAGTCGAACCGCCGGAAGCGCTCCAGCCGGCGATGCAGGGCACTCAGGGCGTTGACTTGAACGTTTAGAGTCGACGATAGCTCCTGGAAGCTCTCGCTACCCTGGAGGTCCAGGAAGTCCTGGAGCCAGCGTCTGGAGCCGAAGTGCCGCTCCAGGGAGTAGGCGGCATCGGCGGCCACCTCCGACAAGTTCAACGACTCTCGCAGTATCTGGATGTCCTGAGGCTCTATCTCACTGTACCCAATCCGCACGATGTAGTCTGGCGATAGTCCCTTGCGCCGGGAGCTCTCCTCGTCCAGGGTGAAGACCGCCACCTTCGATGGAAAGAGCTGCTTCATGCCCTTCACGCTGTGGCCGCTCTCGCTGGAGCCTTCCCAGCCGTACTCGCTGTGCATATCGAAGACCAGGTTGGAGGCCAGGTCGCTCTGGAGGATGCCTATAAGCAATAGCCGGGTGAGGAAGCTCTTGCCGGTGCCGCTCTTGCCGAAGATGCCGTTGCTACGCTTGATCATCTCCTCCAGGTCCAGGCAGACCTTGGTCTCCATGTCTAGGGGATTGCCTATCCAGAAGTGGCGCTGGTCCGGCTTTCCGAAGACCGTCTGGATGTCTCGCTCCGACGCGGTATAGACGCGGGCGAAGTGGGAAGGCACCGTCTTGGCCGGCTTCAGCCCCTCGATTGTATCTCCAGCCACGGCGGGCAGGGTCAGCATGGGTACGACGCGGATGGAGCCGAAGGCGCTGGTCCCGCTGACCACCCGGGCGATGAAGGGGTTGGATACGTCTGGGGGCATGGCCTTCATACTGGCGTCTGTGACCCCCAGGGAGATGTCGGCCACCACGCCGAAAAACCGCAGGTGCTCTCCCTGAATGGTGGCGAAGCTCCCCACCTTGACATCTTCCACCGAGGCTTCTGAGTCCATCTTCACGTCCACGCCCTGGGTGAGGGAGCCGCCCACCACCATCCCCAGGGGCCGACTCTCTGAGGACTCATGATGGAGATTGTCATTCATATCGCCAGCCTCTTGAGGATGGTATTAAGCCTGGGGGCCTGGTCCGCCATCAGAAGGGCCAGCTCCCTGCCCGACCTGAGCAGGAACTCGGCGGGGTCCTCATGGGCTCCGCCGGCCAGGCTGAGGAAGGCCGCGACCACCTGGTCGTTGGAAGGCCCACCGCTGTTCAGCAATAGGGGGAAAAAGTCCAGGGAGCGAGTAAACTTGCGTAGCTCCTCCGGGGAGCACTGGTAGACGAAGGAGTGGATGTGCGGAGGGAGCGGAGGCAGATGCTGGAGGCAGTCGTTGCCATCGAGGAAGCCCACCACGATGGCTTGGAAGTCTGTCCGCAGCAACCGTGAAAGCTGGGGGTGGCTGGCGTACACGTCCTCCTCCCTCTCCTCATCCTCGCCGCGAGCGATGGGACGCCTGCCCGGGTCCAGGCTCTGAGTGGCGATGCTGCGCACAATGCCATATGCGGGAGTCTCAACCCCGGTGCGGACCAGGGCCCCCAGAGGAGGCGACTGGTAGAGGCGATAGCACTGGGCCACGAATTCGCTGGTGGCGGCCTCCACTACCTCGCCCACCCTGTTGGACCCGTTGTTGGTGCTCATAGCCACTTCACCCTCTTGGACCTCTCCTTCTCCGACGTGTATACGGGGAGCCTCTCTCCTGAAAGGACCTCCTCCACCAGCTCCCGGAAGTACTGCCGGTCTGCTCCCGTCACCACCGCCTGCTCGTGGGCCTCCATGATGGCCACCGGGTAGCCCTGGCCACGGCGGCACTGGTCGACGATAACGCTGTGAGCTAGGTCCAGCAGGCCGGGATTACTGGCCGCCCACGCCGGCATCTCCACCCTGCCCATCTCCTCGCCGACGTTTACATAAAAGAAATGTATCTGGTGCTCGCCGTAGTACTTCTCCACGACGGAGGAGGTGCTGGCGAAGAGGCCGGAGCGCTGGCCCGGCGAAAGCACCTCCGAGAACAGGTCCCGGTCCATGAGGCCTCCCACGGCGTCGCAGGGGCGGGCTCCCACGTCCAGGGTCTTGCAATGGAGATCGCAGTTCGCCGGCTCGTAGGGGCAAACCTTCAGTCTCAGGGCGTTTACCACCTCTGGGCTTCTGGGCAGGCTGATGTAGCTGGCCAAGGCCAGCGGACGGGCTTGGGCCAGCTCTCTAACCTCCTCCATAGCCTGAAGGAAACCCTCCTCCAGCAGAGCCTTCCTAACGTACTCTGGCTGGTCCTTGTCGGCCAGGCCAAACAGGACCAGAGTCCCGTCCATGAGGGCAAGGGTTGGCGTTTCATCGGGCGTATTCTTGAGCAGATCCACCAGCCCTCGCAGCTCCTCCACCGCTCTCTTTACGCCCAGCAGAGGCCCCTCGACGTGCTGCTCCCTGGTCTTAAAGGCACTGTCTCTTAAAGCCAGGTCATCCTCGTCGGCATACAGCTTTGGCCGGCTGAAGAGGTGGGCGTTGGGTTGTGAACCGTAGGTCAGTACGCAGGCCCCGATGTTGATGAGGTAGCATCTGGCCGGCAGGTGTCGGTCCACGTCTATGTGAGACCCGTCAACCGAGACAACGCTGAAGTCCGAGGGCAGAGGCCCCGGGTCGCTCCGCGTTCTCAGGTCGTCTATGAGGCCGGGCACCAGCCAGGTCACCCTGCTCAATCTTCGTTTGCCCTCGATGACCTGAGCGTCGGCGGCGGCCAGGGTTTCCAGGGCGGTCCTCAGCTTCTGACTCCAGCCAGACTGGCGCGCCTTCATGAGGGAGGCCATACCCTGGACCTGCGACGCTGTTTCGTTCAAATCAAGGGCCATGAGCCCTCCTGGGATGGCGGAAGCCTGTTCTCACCAACTTATCTCTATTCCGTTCCGCTCGATAGTTATCCTTTGCTCTCCATAGCTCAGGATGGCTCTTGGGACCCGCCTGAGTTGAATGCGCAACTGGTCTAATCGCCTGAGGAACTCAGAAGGGAGAGCCCTTTTAGGGCTTCGGGAGGAGATGCCCCACAGGCTCCGTTGCGGGCTCTCCTTCAGGAGCTGTGCAAACTCCGACATGAAGACTTCAAAAGTGGACTGTGTAAGCTCTGGTAGGTGAGTTTCTTTCAGGGGGTCCATGAAGTGGAAGCTGAGATGGGCGTGCCCCTCTCTGGTCTCCGTCGACAGAGCGAGTACCGGCTGGGGCCTGCGATCGAAGTACGTTCTTGTCGCCTGTCGTTCCATTGCCGCCAGTCGAATAGTAGCCTGGAGGAGCCGAAGCAGTGATGAGAGGTATGAGACGTGCAGGGGATTGGACTCCAGGACCATCTCCAGAGCTTCAGCCGATATTTGCCCTTCCTGTGAGGCCGTCATGTTCTCCGTTTCTACCAACGTGGCCCTGCCTATCGCAATACCCTTTCATCTCCCACACGCCGTGTGATCCTCTGCTGGTCCAGGTGCTCCAAGAAGGCCAGCGCATACTTGCGGCTGGTTACGAACATATCTCTCACCTGGCCCACGGTAACCTTGTCGTGGGCCTTGAAGTGTGCCAGGACCTTCTCCTTCATCTCTTCGTAGACCGAAGCCGGGTACACCACTGTATCGCTGACCTTGACCACCTTGCCCTCATCCATCAGCATCTTCAGCAGGCCGCCGTCCAGGGGTGAGTCCGTTGGCGGCGAGTAGGGGTCCGATAGCAGCAGCTTCAGGTACGCCTCCATAGCCTTGCGCTGCTCGTCCGAAGTCTCGACGGTGTGTCCCGGCGATCGGACAAGGGCGCCGTTTTCTACCACCACGCCCTCCTCCGAGAGCTGGCTAAGGCCGTTACTGAAGACAGCGGAAGAGAAGCCCAGCCGGCTCCTCAGCTCCTCTTTGGAGGCTCCCGCGCGGAGCGGGAACTGCTTATGGTATGTGCCCAGGAAGCTGCGGGTCTTCTCCGTTACCTGGGCCCATCCCGGTGAGGAGTAGATGGTGGTATCGGGGGCTATCTTGCCCTTGCCCAGGATGGTGGCTAGCCCCTCAGAGGCCAGGGACTCCAACTCTTGGCGGGCCTCCTCCTCATGGAGGTTGGCGCGGTTGACCAGGGTGCGAAACTCGCATGAGCCCAGGGTCTCCAGGGTGCTGAGGAGCACTTCCCTGGTGGACCCCTCTTCCATCATCGCCAGGCGTTCCAAGGTGGGCCCATGCAGGCGCTTGTGCCTCTTGGGGCGATGGTCCACCACCGTTCCCCCTCCAAGAGTGGCCTCGGAGGAACGAATCACGAAGAAGTCGCCTCTGACCACGGCCAGAGGACTAGCCAAGCGTAGCTGCGACCAGCCATCCTCCCCCGGCCGTATCTGGTCCACCTCCAGCAGGCGCACCCTGGCGAAGGCTTCGCTGCTTCCGGTATGGAAGGTGACGATGGTGTTATGCTTCAAAGGGTGGGGCGCGCCAGGAATGAGTCGCAGGTGCACGTCCAGGGCAGAGGTGGGGCGGAGCCAGCCCGGAGCAGTGAGGACGTCTCCCCTCTGGATCTCATCGTGGGCGATGCCGGAAAGGTTCACCGCCACACGGCTTCCGGGCACCGCCCGGTCGATCTTCTTCCGGTGAGTCTGCAGACCTCTGATTCGGGAGGACTTTCCCGTCGGCACCAGCTCCACCTCCTGACCGACAGTCAGGCTGCCATCCACCAGAGTCCCCGTGGCCACGCTGCCAAAGCCAGACATTACGAAGGAACGGTCCACGGGCAGTCGTGGCCGGCCTATGTTCCTCTTTGGAGGCATCTCTCCAACCATCCCCTCCAGGGCCGATACCAGCTCGGGCAAACCTTCGCCGGTTATCGAGGAGACGGCTACGATAGGAGATCCCCTGAGGCTGGTGCCCTCCAACAGCTCCTCCACATCCGCCTTCACCAGCTCCAGCCACTCCTGGTCCACCAGGTCCCGTTTGGTGACAACGGCCAGCCCTCTCTGCACCTGAAGGAGGTCCAGGATGGCCAGGTGCTCCCGTGTCTGCGGCATCACCGACTCGTCGGCGGCCACCACCAGAAGGGCAAGGTCGATGCCGCCCACGCCGGCCAGCATATTCTTGATGAACCTCTCGTGGCCCGGCACGTCCACGATGCTCACCTCGTTCCCGCTGGGCAGGGTCAGCCAGGCGAACCCCAGGTCGATGGTCATCTCCCGCTCCTTCTCCTCCTTGAGACGGTCGGGGTCGATGCCGGTGAGGGCCTGGATGAGGGTGGACTTGCCGTGGTCTACGTGGCCTGCGGTTCCAATGACGAACATGGAGTACTCCGCTGTAGCTCCTCCGAGTGAGCCCAGGATAGCATAGGCGATTGCGACGGGCCAAGGAGAGAAGGCGTCCCCTCAAATGCAAATATTCCGAGGGATGAAAGGAGCCGTCTTAGGATGCCAGGAAACGGGAGAAAACCTCGTTGCCCAGAAGGCGGCCTCTGGGCGTAAGTATGAGGGCGCCGTCCTCCAATGCCAGCAAGCCCAGGGAGGTTAGCTCCTCCACCGGTCCCTGGTATATCTCTAGGAGATCCCTTTCGAAACGCTCAGCGAAGGCCTCAAGGGTTATCCCTTCATCAAGGCGAAGGCCCATCATCATGGTCTCCGCCATCTCCAGGCGGGTGTCTATCTCCTCGACGTCCTGGACCGTCGGGAAGCTTCGTAGGGTCTCTTCGTCGATGGTCCGTTCCCCAAGCACTTTGCTATTGGCGTGTCCTTTAAGACGTTGAATGTACTCCCGTGGGGACTTCAGGTTGTAGAACCTGAAGCCGTCCAGGAAGGAGTGGGCGCCGGGCCCAACGCCCAGGTAGGAGCCGTTGCGCCAGTAAGTCAGGTTGTGGCGAGACTCGAAGCCTGGCCTGGCCCAGTTGGAGATCTCATAGTGCCGGTAGCCGGCCATCTCCAAACGCTCTTCCGCCATCTGGTACATGTCGGCCGCCAGGTCCGGGTCAGGCTCCGGAAGCTGGCCATTGCGTACCAAGCCATGCATGGGAGTGCCCTCCTCCAGAGTCAGACAGTAGAGGGAGAGGTGGTCTGGCTCCAGGGCCAGCGATTGCTCAAGGGTCTGCCGCCACGTCTCCAGGTCCTGATACGGCATCCCGTACATGAAGTCCAGGTTGACGTTGGAGAACCCGGCCTCCCTTGCCAGGTGGTAGGCTCTCACCGCCTCCTCCGCTGTGTGGCGGCGACCCAGAAGCCTCAGCAGCGCGTCCCCCAGGCTTTGCACCCCGATGCTGATACGGTTGATGCCCTCTTCCAGGTAGGATACAGCCTTCTCTCTGGTCAGGTCTCCGGGGTTTGCCTCCAGCGTTATCTCCGCGTCATGAGTGACATGGAAAGAGCTATGGCAGGCCTTCAGAATTTTCGCCATGTCTTTCGCCGGTATGTAGGAGGGCGTTCCGCCCCCAAAGAAGATGGTGCTGACACTGGGACGACCCAGACGCTGCCCCCACAGAGTTATCTCCCCGACCAGCGACTTCACGTAATCGGGGATCATCCCCTCGATGCCCGCGTAGGTATTGAAGTCGCAGTAGGGACACTTGGTCTCGCAGAAGGGTATGTGAATGTAGAGAGAGATGGCTTGGTTGTTCACGACCGTATCACACGTTGAACATAATGGTCAGGTTATCGCCCTCCTTAATGACGTAGCCCTTGCCCTCGGCGCGCAGCAGCCCTTTTCTCCTGGCCTCGGCGATGGTGCCGCACTCCACCATGTCATCGTAGCCGATGACCTCGGCCTTTATGAAGCCCCGCTCCAGGTCATTGTGTATCTTGCCCGCGGCCTTCACCGCCGGGGTGCCCTTGGGTATGGGCCAGGCCCTCACCTCGTCTGAGCCCGTGGTGAAGAAGGTGAGCAGTCCCAGAACATCGTAGGACATACGGATCACCTGCGCCAGCCCCGACTCGTTCACGCCCATAGACTGGCGGAACTCTGCCCGCTCCTCCTCTTCTAGCTGGGCCAGCTCCGACTCCAGCTTGGCGCAGGTGATGGCTCCCCGGACTCCGGAGCCACTGATGTTGTCTGGCAGCATCTCCTCCAAGGAATTACGTTGGGCAAGCTGCTCCTCGCCGATGTTGACTACGATGAGGATTGGTTTAGCTGTGAGCAGGTTGAAGTTCCCCACTATGCGGGCGGTCTCGGGGTCTAAGGTCTGATCTCTTACGGGGACTTCCTTCTCCAGGCCCTCTTTGACGCCGGAAATCAGCTCCCGTTCATGGCCTGCCGCCTCCCGCTCCGAACTCCTAGCCCCTTTGAGGCCGGACTCCAGTCGGTCCAGGCGACGTTGAAGAATAGCGATGTCAGAATAGGCCAGCTCCAAGTTCATGTCGGCGATGTCCCTGGCTGGGTCTACGCTTCCCTGGACGTGGGGCACCGATGGGTCTTCGAAGGCTCGCACTACGTGAAGCAGAGCATCGGCCCGCTCAAGCAGGTTCAGGTATTCTCCTCCGATGCCGCTTGTCCTGCCCAGCCCCTCCGGCGCCACAGGAAGATCGAAGAAGGTTATCTCGGCCAGCACCGTCTTTCTAGGCTTGAAGATCCTCTCTAGGGAAAGGATGCGTTGGTCCGGGACCTTGGCCACTCCGATGCCAGGCTTTCCGGCGACATCCGGGCGCGTCCCTAGGCCCCCTGTGACGCTTCGAAAGAGGGTGGTCTTGCCGCTTTGGGGAAAGCCTATAATGTCGATTTCCATGTCGGTTCACCCTACTGGCTCATCCCTGCCTTTGCTATTATAGACGGCACAAACCTTTCGGGTATATGAAATGACCATCTTAGTGCTTTACGGAGCCGACGACTTCTCCGTCCACGAGGCCCTCCGGGCCATCAAGGAGGAGGTGGAGGCCGAGCTGGGGGATGCCAACACCACCGTCTTCGAGGGCTCCAAGACCTCCTTTGGTGAGGTGGAGTCGGCCTGTAATACCGTTCCCTTCCTTGCCGACAAGCGACTGGTTGTCGTGGAGGGCCTGCTATTGCATCTGGAGGGGAGGTCCAGAGATTCCGCCACGTCGCAGTGGGATGAATTGAAGGAGTATCCCTCCAGGATGCCGCCCACGACCCACCTGGTGCTGGTCGATGGCTCGTTGCGGCGAGACAACCGCCTCCTGAGGCTGCTGGGCGCCGTGGCCACGGTCCGCGAGTTCCGGCCCTCTGGCGGGGCCGCCCTACGGCGTTGGATACGAGAGCGTGCGACCCACAAGGGAGGCAGGATAGACCAGAACGCCGTCAATCTGCTGGCAGACCTGGTGGGCGGCAATCTGTGGGCCATGGACAGCGAGATCGAGAAGCTGTGCCTGTACAAGGAGGGTGACGTTATTCAGGAGGAGGACGTGAGGGCCTTGGCCAGCAGTGCCAGGGAGGTCAACATCTTCGCCGCGGTGGATGCGGTCCTGGAGGGCAGGGCTGGGGTGGCAACCAGGCTCATGCAACAGCTCCTGCAGTCAGGAGCCAGCGTCTCCTACATACTGACCATGCTGGCCCGACAGGTGCGGCTCCTCATCCTTTCAAAAGACTTGGCGGTCCAGGGATTGGCGCCTACCGAAGCCCAGGCCAGGCTGGGCGTGCCCAACGATTTCGCCTTTAATAAGATTCAGGAGCAGAGCGCAAAATTCAGCGCCCAGAGGCTGGTGGAGATGCACCGGAAGCTGTTGGAGACGGACCTGAATATCAAACGAGGAAACCTCCAAGATACGGTGGCTCTGGAGTTGCTGGTGGCCCAGCTAAGCACGGCTCCCGGTGGCCGTACTCAGCGGCCCCTCTCCGCTCTGCCGGGGGTCTAACGGCCTGTCCCCAGCTTTGCTCAAAACCCTGGAGAGTGCAGAGAACCTAGGTTCTCTGCAAGTCCTTCCCCCTGGAAGGATGAGAGGTGTCCTCTCAGGAATTAGACATATCGGGAGGGTGGGTGGGAAAAGAAACGTCTGCTGTTGGACTTATTGTGCAAGGCCGGGACACCCCTCAAACTTCCCGGCCCCGACCAATCGGGGTACCTTTATAGTTAGCGCAAGCCAGAATCCACGATCAGTCGTAGCGGATCTCGTTGTAGCAGGCCACGTAGTGATTGGGCTCGATCTCCTTGAGTTGGGGCTTGGGACTAAGTCGGCAAACGCTGGTGGCCTTGGGGCAGCGTGGCAGGAGAGGACACTGGTCCGGCAGGTCCACCAGACTGGGCGGCGAGCCTCTGATGGAAGTGAGGGGCCTTTTAGACGATTCCATGCGAGGCATCGCCTCAAGGAGGCCCCAGGTATATGGGTGGCTGGGGTTCCGAAATAGGGTGCGCTTGTCGGCGTACTCCACCACGGAGCCGGCGTACATCACCGCCACCTCGTCGGCCATTTTGGCCACAACGCCCAGGTCGTGGGTTATCAGGATAATGGAGGTGTTCCACTTGGCCCTATACTCCAGCAGCAGGTCCAGGATCTCGGCCTGGACCGTCAGGTCCAGATTTGAAGTTGGCTCGTCGGCTATGAGTACCTGGGGATTAAGCGCCACGGCCACGGCTAGGACCACGCGCTGGGCCTGGCCTCCGCTTATTTGAAAGGGGTATCGCTCCATGAGGCGAGAGGGATCGGGCAGGTCCATCTGTTCCAGCAGTTCGATGGAAGTTGCCCACGCTTCCTGTTTCCTCATTTTGGTGTGTGCCCTAATGGTCTCCTCTAGCTGGTCTCCAATCGAAGTCGATGGATTGAGGGACGTATAGGGGTCCTGGAGCATCATGGATATCTCCTTGCCCCTTATCTTCCTTAGCGCCCCTTTATTGAGGCGCACCAGGTTCGTGCCATCGAAGTAGACCGCTCCCCGCAGTATTCGGCCCGGGTATGGGACCACCCGCATTATGGAGTGGGCCGTAACCGACTTTCCGCAGCCGCTCTCCCCTACGATGCACAGGATGCTTCCCCTCTTCAGGTCCAGGTTGACCCCATTTACGGCCTTAACTACCCCGCTCCTGGTCAGGAAGTGGGTGTGGAGGTCCTCAACCTTTAAGACCGTCTCCTTTAAGGCCATCTCCTGCATATATAAAGACCCCGATATTCTGGCCGAGCCTGGTTATCCCACCGTAGCGGCTTTGGCCTTCTTTTGGAGCGTCGCGGGGGAGAACCGCCCAGCCTTAAGCTCCGCGATCAGCTCCTGTAGCGAGTGAATGGGCCTCTCAAACTCCGTGGCATAGGTGCCGATGTCCTCGATTTTGTGAGAGTCGCTGGCGCCTGTGCCCTTCAAGCCGAAGAGGCCAGCTACCTCCAAGGAGAAGCCATTCTGCCGGTTAGAGCCGCGCCCGTTCTGCACCTCCACGGCGTCGACGTTGTCGAAAACCGCTTCGCCCTGGGCCTTGCCCAGCATCTCCTCCAAGGTACCGTTCCCCGGTGCCCTCTCGTCCCGATACCTTCTTCTATATGGATGTGCGATTATCATAAACCCGCCCGCCTCCTCTACCAGCCTCCTGAGAAAGGCCGCCCTGTGCATCCCGAATACATATCTATCCAGGCCGTAGACCAGTACATGACCCTCCTCGGTGGTCACCTCGCAGCCGGGGAAGATGGGAAAGTCTGTTCGGTGCGACAGTCCAAGGGCTTCCTGGTGGTCCCAGAACCTGTCGTGCTCCGTGAGGCAGATGCCATCCAGGCCCACCCGTTTTGCTTCCGCGATGAGGTCCTCCGGACTGAGAAAACTATCGTCGGAGCCGGGGTAGGTATGGGTATGCAGGTCTATGAGCAACCAGTCTCCTCCTATGTAAACAACCAGAGGCCAACAGTTTTGCACCTTGCCTTATGGCCGTCAAGGTTGTCCACGGACTTTGTGCAACTTTTCACTTGAACTGCCCGAGACCTCATGCTATATTTGGGAGCGAGGAAACCACAGGCCTGGTGCAGCCATGTTAGATGATTACTTCCGCCAGTACGGCCTTATCTTTGTATTTATCCTTGTAATTATCGCTATCCCCACCAGTATGCTCCTAATGTCCTGGGCCCTTTCCTTTACCAGAGTGAGGCCCCACAAGCCCAGCATCGTGAAGCTGAGCACCTACGAGTGCGGTATGGAGACAATGTCTCCTCGTTGGACTCAGTTCAACTTCCGTTACTACTACTTCGCCCTCCTCTTCGTCATCTTCGACGTGGAGACGGTGTTCCTCTATCCCTGGGCGGTGCAGTTCAGGCAGCTGGGACTCTTTGCCCTTATCGAGATGGTTATTTTCGTAGGTATCCTGGTGGTTGGATGGCTCTACGCCTGGCGTAAAAAGGCGCTGGAATGGGAGTGAACCGTGGCTGGCAATGAGGCGCAAGAAGGGCAGGGGCTCCGTCTGCCTCTTTACGAGACAACCCGGGAGCTGGACCAGGCGGAAGGCGATGCCATTAATCAGCTCAAGGCCATGAGCACCGAGCCCTTCCCCGAACCGGTCCTCCAGGTGGATGAGGGTTTAAAGCGGAACATCATGGTGACTTCTGTGGATGCCCTTCTCAACTGGAGCCGGAAGTCGGCCATGTGGCCGGTGGCCTTTGGCCTGGCCTGCTGCGCCTTTGAGATGATGGCCAGCGCCATGTCTCGCTTCGATATATCCCGCTTCGGGATGGAGGTCTTCCGACCGTCGCCTCGTCAGGCCGACCTGCTGATAATAGCGGGCACCGTCACCTGGAAGATGGCTCCTGTCATCAAACGGGTCTACGACCAGATGGCGGAGCCCAAGTGGGTCATCTCCATGGGGGTCTGTGCCACCAGCGGAGGCCCTTACTACGATTCCTACAGCGTGGTTCCGGGTGTGAACCGCATCATTCCCGTCGACGTGTACGTGCCCGGCTGCCCTCCCAGGCCCGATGCCCTCCTCTACGGCATCATGCAGCTTCACGAAAAGGTCAAGCGGTACAGTGTATTCCACGGCAAGGCCGCCGGAGAGTAATGACTACTCACCTGAGCGGAGAGGCCCTGGCCTTGAATATTCAGCCAGCCATTGCCGACTCGGTGGTGCAGTGGGACGGGGGTAACCTGTGGATCAGACCGGAGACCTGGCTGGAGGTAGCCCGCTCTCTCAAGGATTCACCAGACCTGGACTTCTCCTATCTCAGCTCTGTGACAGCCGTAGACTACATCGAGTGCTTTGAGATGGTCTACCACCTGACATCTCTTCGCCATAACCACAGCGCGGTCATCAAGATGCGTCTATACGGAAGGGAAGAGCCGGAAGTCCCCTCTGTTATCTCCGTCTGGCAGGGGGCAGACCTGCAGGAGAGGGAGGTGTGGGACCTGATGGGCATCCGGTTTGAAGGGCACCCCAACATGAAGAGGATAATGCTGTGGGAGGGCTTTCCAGGCCATCCGCACCGCAAGGACTTCCTGGGCTAGCAGGTCGCCGATGCCATTAAGGACCGAACCCGTCACTATCAACGTGGGACCTCAGCATCCCAGCACTCATGGCGTCTTCCGCATCCGAGTCACCTTCGACGGGGAGGTCATAGTGGACGCCGAGCCAGTGGTTGGCTATCTCCACAGGGGCTCCGAGAAGCTGGCGGAGGAGCGCACCTACACTCAAGTAATTACCCTCACTGACAGGCTGGACTACGTCTCCAGCATGTCCAACAACCTGGCCTATGTGATGGCTGTGGAGAAGCTGTGTGGCATTAAGCCCCCGGAGCGGGCCATGTACCTTCGGGTGATCTCCGCGGAGTTCATGCGCCTGACCAGCCACCTGATGGCTGTCGGTTTCCTGCTCAATGAGCTGGGTACTTTTCACACTCCGTTGATGTACTGCTTCAGAGAACGCGAGCGCATTCTGGACCTGTGCGAGATGCTCTGCGGGGCTCGCATCACCTTCACCTACATGCGTCCCGGCGGCGTGTATCAGGATGCCCCGGAGGAGTTCTGGCCCGCTTTGAGGGAGTTCCTTGACGAGATGCCTCACTACGTGGATGAGCTGGACCAACTCATAACGGAGAACGAGATCGTTCTGATCCGAATGAGGAATGTCAGCATCCTTACCCCTGAGCAGGTCGTCAACGCCTCCATATCCGGCCCCATCCTCAGGGCCAGCCGGGTCCAGTGGGACCTTCGCAAGGCGGACCCCTATGAGGTCTACGACCGCCTCAAGTTCGATGTGCCCATCGGATCGGTGGGGGACAACTTCGACCGGTATTACGTGCGCCTGCTGGAGATGCGGGAGAGCCTCAAAATAATCGAACAGTGCGTCCAGCAGATAGAGCCTGGCCCCGTCAGAGGCGACTCCCAGCTGCTCATAAGGCCGCCCGTCGGGGAGGCCATGGCCAGCGTCGAGGCACCCAAGGGAGAGCTGGGCTTCTACCTGGTCAGCGACGGCAGCATCTCGCCGTACCGGTGCAAGATTCGTGCCCCCTCCTTCATCAACCTGACCCTTCTGAAAGAGATGGTGGTCGGCTGGAAGATGGCCGACATGATAGTCTCCTTCGGCACCCTTGACGTGAACATGGGCGAGGTGGACCGGTGATCTGCCATATAAAGTTCGCCGGAAACACGTCCTTCTTCGGCATCATCTACGTCTGGGTTTACGGTTTCTTTCCCGAGAGCCTGGCATGGCTGGCCTTTACCCTGACCACCTTCGCCGTCATCCTCGCCTTCGCCCTTCTTCTAGCGTCGGCCATCCTCTTCTATATCTGGGTCTACCGTAAGGCCCAAGAGAAAGCTGAGCTCAGCACCAGGGAGATGGGCTTCAGATGACGCCTTTGAAAGAGGCCACTTTCAAAGAGGCCAACTCCTTCTACAGGAACCTGTATGACTGGTTCAATGACCTGACGATCGATCTGCGCTTGTTCGTCCTTGATTTCCCGGACTGGCTGGCCTACTTCCTGGCCGGCTTCACCATAATCTTCACCATCGTCAACGTTCTGCTGATAGCCATTGCCCTCTATACCTGGTTCGAACGGAGGGCCATCGGGCGCTTTCAGTCCAGGCTTGGCCCCAATCGGTGGGGTCCCTTCGGGATCCTCCAGCCCTTCGCCGACCTGCTCAAACTTCTGACCAAGGAAGACATAGTGCCAGCGGTGGCCGACCGGTGGGTTTTCAACCTCGCTCCGATAATCCTCTTCATTCCAGTGCCCCTGGTCTTTGCGGTGATACCTTTGGGGGAAAACACCTTCCTGGCCGACTTGAATGTGGGTATCCTCTTTATAATCGCCGTAACCGGAGTCAGTACCCTGGCCATATTCATGGCCGGATGGGGCTCCGGCAGCAAGTATGCCATGTTCGGAGCCGTCAGGGCCGTGGCACAACTGGTCAGCTACGAGATCCCAATGGTTCTCTCTATTGTGGGCGTCCTGCTGCTGGCTGGCTCCCTCTCCCTGGTGGACGTGGTGGAAAGCCAGCGGATACCCTTCTTCCTTCTCCAGCCTCTGGGTTTTCTGATCTTTCTCCTGGCGGCCTCGGCGGAGATGCACCGCGCCCCCTTCGATCTCATAGAGGCGGAGTCCGAGCTCGGAGCTGGCTATCACACCGAGTACAGCGGCATGAAGTTTGGCCTGCTGCAGCTCTCCGAGTTTGCGGCTCCCCTGGTCACCGCGGCCATCATGGCCACCCTCTTTTTCCAGGGATGGCGCGGACCAGACTTCTTGCCCTCCCATCTCTGGTTCCTGTTGAAGTCATTCGCCATAGTCCTGCTCTTCCTTTGGATCCGAGCAACTCTGCCAAGGCTACGGGTTGACCAGATCATGGAGTTCGCCTGGAAGGGGCTTTTCCCACTGGCCATTGTCAACCTCTTCGCCACAGCCATTCAGGTGCAAATATGGCCGGAACCCACCCTGGCTCAACTGTGGATCATGGCGGGCATAAACTGGGGGGTTGCCATCGTCTCTATTCTCGTCATTGCCCACGTGCTGGGACAGTCCAAGCTCAGGCGACCGGAGCCAGTCCCATCGCCCCTGGCCAGCTATTCTGCCGTGGAGGTCAGTTAGCATGTATGGACTGGGAATGGCCCGGGGTATGGCCGTGACCCTGAAGAACCTCTTCAGGAAGCCTACCACGATACAGTATCCGGAGCAGAGGGCGTTTCAGCACCCACGTTTTAGAGGCCAGGAGTTCAGCTGGTACGTGGAGCGCTGCACCGGATGCGCCAGCTGCGCCAAGTACTGTCCTCTGGGCATCATCAAAATAGTCACCCATCCCAGCAAGGAGGATATGCAGGAGGGTGACTCCTACGCCGTGGATGTTTTCGACATAGACATAGGCCGTTGTATGTTATGCGGCATATGTGTGGAGGCCTGCCCCTATGACGCCCTCTTCATGGGCAGCGGCTTCGAGGAGGCCCGGTACACAAGAGATGAGCTGGTGATAAGCATGGACCGGCTGAAGAAAGCGCCTAAGCGGCCCAGTACCTGGTTTCGACCCCAGCTAGAGGCAAAGGGGTACGATCCGATGTCGGGCCAGGAGCTTTCCTGGGAAGAGGTCGGTAGGCATCAGCAGCCCACCCCTGAGGAGTTGAAGGAGAGATGGGTTGACCGATGACTCTGGAAACTGAGACATCTCTCTTTGCCAACGTTATTTTCTGGGTAATCGGCGGCACAACTATCCTGGCGGCCATCGCCGTAGTCCAGGTGAGGGACCTCTTCAGGGCTGCGCTCTTCCTCGTCCTCTCCTTCTTGGCGGTGGCCGGCCTATTCGTAATGCTCAGGGCCGAGTTCCTGGCGGTGGCCCAGGTGCTTATCTACGTGGGGGCCATCTCCATCCTGATCATCTTTGCCATCCTCATGACCAGGGATGTGGGCCAGGGGAACCTAAGCAACCGGCTTCAGCTTCCCTCTCTGGTGTTGGCTAGCCTACTTCTGGCGGCGATCATTTTCGTGGCTGTGGATACCGACTGGAACCTTTTGGACAAGGCCATCCTGGCCGCCGAGACCCAGGCCAAAGTGACGGAGGTCTACGCCAACACCACGCCCAAATTAGCGGGGCTGTTGATGAAGGAGTTTGTACTCCCCTTCGAGGTGGCCTCGGTGCTGCTATTAGCGGCCATCATTGGAGCCATAGTCTTGGTCCGGGAGCGATAGCTCTGGATTCGATTGTATGAACCTGGAAAACTTTTTAATACTGTCCGGCGCCCTGTTCACTATCGGCCTGTATGGTGCCGTGACCAAGCGCAGCCTGGTCACGGTGCTCATGTGCATCGAGTTGATGTTCAACGGGGTAAACATTGCCGCTGTGGCCTTCTCCAGGTATATCGTCCCCAATGCCCTGGCGGACAACCCTGCCACCACCTCCGATGACGTCGTGCAGTTCCTCCTATCGGGCCAGGTTTTCGCCATCTTCATCATAACGGTGGCCGCCGCCGAGGTTGCCCTCGGTCTGGCCATCGTCATAGCTATTTACCGCAACCTGGAGACGGTGGATATAGGCCGGGTCAGCGAAATGAAGTACTGATGCACGGCTTTAGGATAAAACAGAATGTGGGTTGACTACAAAAGGGCTCCCAACCTGATGATCGCCGAGATGTGGAAGGACATCCTGGAAGGGGAGGGCCTTCCCACCAAACTCCTTCCCGCTGAAGGGGACATCAGGACCTGGGGGGAGAGGGTGCCCTTCCGCATCCTGGTGCCCAAGGGACGAGAGCATGTAGCCGATGAGATCCTGAGGAAGCTGTAGATGATACCCGAGCTGGCTGCTTGGCTGATCTTCCTGGTTCCCGTCGGCTCCTTCGTTGTCATAGCCTTCGTTATACGTCCCTTCTTTAATCGCTACGCCGGCCTTGCTGGGCACCTAACGGTCCTCTCCATCGCCGCCTCCCTGGTCCTCTCCTCCTGGGCCTTGCAGTCCACCCTGAGCGAGCACGGGTCCGTGGGGTGGGACCCCCACTCCTGGCTGACCCTGGGCGGCCTGGAGATTCGCATAGGACTGATGCTGGACCCCTTAACGGCCATCATGCTGGTCATAGTCTCCGGCATCAGTCTGCTGGTGCAGGTCTATTCCCAGGGCTACATGAGGGGAGACCCCGGATACGCCCGCTACTTCGCCTACATGTCCTTCTTCACGGCCTCCATGCTGGGCCTGGTGCTGGCCAGCAATATCATCCAGCTCTACTTCTTTTGGGAGCTGGTGGGATTGAGCTCCTACCTCCTCATAGGCTTCTGGTACCACCGGCCTGCCGCTGCGGCCGCCGCCAAGAAGGCCTTCATAGTCACGCGCATAGGCGACTTCGGGTTTCTGTTGGCCATCCTCTACTTCTTCTTCAACGCCGATACCTTCACGGCTCAGGGGCTAAATTCCCTGGAGATCCCGGATATTCATCGGGCCGCCCAACTTGGTATCCTCTCCAGTGGAGTCGTTACCTGGCTGGCGGTGGGGATCTTCGCCGGAGCCGTGGGGAAGTCGGGCCAGGTTCCTCTGCACGTCTGGCTCCCCGACGCCATGGAGGGCCCCACGCCCGTCAGCGCCCTCATCCACGCCGCCACCATGGTGGCCGCCGGAGTATTCCTGGTGGCTCGTTTCTTCCCCCTATTCGAGACCTCCATCACCGCCATGAACGCGGTGGCCATCACCGGAGGGGTGACCGCCATCTTCGCCGCCAGCATGGGCCTGGTGATGAACGACATCAAGCGGGTGCTGGCCTACTCCACCATCAGCCAGCTCGGCTACATGATGCTGGCCCTGGGTGTGGGAGCCTACGGCCCGGCCCTCTTCCATCTCTTCACCCACGCCTCCTTCAAGGCGCTGCTGTTCCTTGGGGCGGGTAGCGCCAACCACGCCACGGGCACCTTCGACATGCGCTACATGGGAGGCCTGCGACGGCACATGCCCTGGACCTACGTGACCTTCTTTATCGCCAGCCTGAGCATAGCCGGTCTCTTCCCCCTGGCCGGGTTCTGGAGCAAGGACGAGATCCTTGCGGGAGCCCTGGACGCGTCAGGGAACATAAGCCTGGCTGTTTTCTGGCTGGCCATCATCGCGGTATTCATGACCGCCTTCTACATCTTCCGCGCCCTTTTCATGACCTTCCACGGAGAGTTCAAGGGCGGCGCCTCGGCGGAACCTGGCGCCGAGGGCAATGGCCATACTCCGCATCTGGCCGAGTCGCCCGCCGTCATGGTGGTCCCCATGGTCGTACTGGCGTTGGCCTCTATCGGCGCGGGGTTCCTGGCCAATCCCCTCACGGACCTGGGCATCATTCCAATCCACTGGTTCAGCCACTTCCTTTCAACTGACCTGGTGGAGGTAGTTACTCCCGAGTTCAATACGGGGCTGGCCGGTGTATCGAGCGCGGTGGCGTTGGCGGGCATAGTGCTGGCTTTCCTTATGTACCAGACCAGGTTCTCCTTTAGCGCCCTGGCTCGGCCCGTGCGTCCCATCTATACTCTGCTGTCCCGCAAGTACTACTTAGACGATGTCTACGAAGAGTACCTGACCGTTCGTACCTTCTACCGCCGCCTGGCGGCCCTACTGGACTGGATCGACAGGGTCATCATAGACGGCGTAGCGGACCTTGTGGGATGGTTTGGAAGAAACACAGGAAGGGCCGTGGTCCGGATGCAGACGGGCCAGTTACAGGGCTACGGCTTGGGCATAACCATTGGGATACTGGTCATCTTCGGGATTTTCTACATCTGGCGTTAAAGGGAGCAGGCGTTGTTCTCTGGTTGGCTTACCGTACTGGTCTTCCTCCCCATAGCGGGGGCCCTTGTCATCGCCCTTCTCCTTCGGCGAGACAGGCAGGTCCGATACTTCGCCGCGGCCATCGCCATAGCTGAACTGGCCCTCTCCATTGTGGTCTTCGCCAAGTACGACCATGAGGAGGGCGGCTTCCAGATGGTGGACCGCTTCGTCGATTGGATTCCCATCGGTTCCTTCGAGGCCGAGTACCTTCTGGCCATCGACGGCCTCAGCGCTCCCCTGGTGTTGCTTGCAGGCCTCCTGGGGGCGGCCGCCATCTTCGCCTCCTGGAGCATCAGAAATCGAGTTAAAGAGTATTTCATATGGCTGCTGGTCCTGCAGACGGCGGTCATGGGCGTCTTCACCGCCCTGGACTTTATCCTCTTCTTCATCTTCTGGGAGCTTGAGCTGGTTCCCATGTTCCTGCTCATTTCCATCTGGGGAACTGGCCGCCGGGAGTATTCGGCCATGAAGTTCCTAATGTTCACCCTTCTAGGGAGCGCCTTCATGCTGGTGGGGATTCTGGCCCTCTTCTTCTCCGCGGAAACCTTCGCTATGGTCTCCATACCCGCCGAGGGCATCGTCGGCCTGCCCGACCAGCTAGACCGAGCCGCTGACCTGGGCCGCCTGGTGATGCCGGCGGGTGCAATGTTTGCCTTCCTCTTTGTGGCCTTCGCCGTCAAGCTGCCGGTGTGGCCGGTCCATACCTGGCTTCCCGATGCCCATACCGACGCCCCTACAGCCGTGAGCATCATGCTGGCGGGTGTTCTCCTGAAGATGGGCGGCTACGGCCTCATACGATTAAACGTGACCATATTTCCGGACCTGGTGATAGACTTCGCCTGGCTCATCGCCACACTGGCGGTGGTCAACATCCTGTACGGGGCCGTTGTGACCCTGCGCCAAACCGACTTGAAGCGGCTCGTCGCGTACAGCAGCATCAGCCATATGGGGTACGTGCTGCTGGGCATCTCCTCTCTGGGGGCCGCTACCGGGTCCCTTTCCCCCGTGGGACTGACGGGAGCCTCATTGCAGATGTTCACCCACGGCACCATCACGGGGCTCCTGTTCCTGATGGTGGGGCTTCTCTACGACAGGGTCCATACGCGCCATATCCCAGACCTTGGAGGGCTGGCCACCCGGATGCCCCTGATAGCCGCGGGCTTCCTTGTAGCGGGTCTTGCCTCGCTGGGGCTGCCCGTCACAAGCGGCTTCGTCTCCGAGCTGCTGGTATTCCTGGGCACCTTCCCCGTCTGGGAGTGGGAGACGATTCTGGGGGCTTTCGGCATTGTGATTACCGCGGGATATATCCTCTGGACTATACAGAGGTCCTTCTTTGGACCGTCGCTAGGGCGTTTCGCCAGTGTCGGGGACGCCACGATATTAGAGTTCGCCCCTGTTGCGGCCCTTGTGATAGCCATCATAGTGATAGGCGTATACCCCGCCTTCTTGACGGATGTCTTCGGCTCAGGAGTTGATTCCATTCTGGCTAGGTACGGCTAATGTTTTGGCCACTTTGTAACAGGGGGCTTCCACTGGGGTTCTCCAGGCAGCTAAAGGCAGACCTTGCTCATCCCGCCCTCCCACCCAGAGAGGTTATCAAACAGGGGGACTCCCCCTGTTACCCCCGTCAGGGGGCAGAGCCCCCTGTACCCCTGGCTGAGGTACATCTGGGGAATGCAGCGCTAGTTCGCTGCCGAGCTCCCCTTTCTAGGCAGCCCTTGTTGTCTCCAAAGCTGGCTTTAGCGGTGATTCTCCAGACATGACGCTTCACGACGCTTATCTCCTTTCGCCCGAAATCGCCCTGGCCGGTGTGGCGGTTGCGCTGCTCCTCCTGGACCTGGTGGTGGAAAAGAAACGCCTCATCACCTTTCTGGGGGTCCTGGGCCTGCTGGTGCCCGTAGGATTTGTGGTGGCCTTGTGGGTAGACCTGTCCAGCGACGGCTTCGAATCCGTCGGCGTTTTTGGCACCATGTCTGTGGACAAGTTCAGTCTCTTCTTCAAGGCGCTATTCCTGGGCTTCGTGGGCGTTGTGATCATGGCCTCGACTGACTACGTCTCCAGGTTCCAGCGATTCCAGATCGAGTTCTACGCTCTACTACTGCTTTCCACCACGGGAATGATGCTCCTGGCCTCCACCCTGGAGCTCATGTCCATCTACGTGGCGCTGGAGTTGACGGCCCTACCTCTGGCCGCCTTGGCCGCCTTCCTGCGAGACAGTCGCTCTTCAGAGGCCGGAATAAAGTTCCTGGTGCTCAGCGCCATAAGCTCGGCAGTCCTCCTGTACGGTATGGTCATCATCTATGGCTTCACTGGCACCACCATGCTCGGCGAAATCGCGGCTCAGATAGGGCAGATGGACCTGTCCTCCAACGAGCCCTTTGGAAGCTATGCCCTCCTGCTGGGGATTCTGCTCATAGTGGCGGGCTTCGGCTTCAAGCTATCCATCGTGCCCTTCCATATGTGGGTCCCCGACGTCTATGAGGGTGCGCCCACCCCCGTCACGGCCTTCCTATCGGTGGCCAGCAAAGCGGCTGCTTTCGCCGTAGTACTGAGGGTGTTCTATTTGGCCTTCTCAATAGAAGAGCTGAGCATAGACTGGAGGGCTCTCTTCGCCATCCTCAGCGTCCTCTCCATGACCCTGGGAAACGTGGCGGCAATAGCCCAGAGCAACATCAAGCGCCTGCTGGCCTACAGCACCATCGCCCATGCGGGGTTCCTACTGATGGGCCTGGCCGCCATCGCCGAAAGCTCCGGCGATAACGGTCCAGGAAGCGTTCTCTTTTACCTGGCCGCCTATGGAGCCACCAACCTGGCCGCCTTCTTCACCATCATCGCCTTCTCTCATCGAACGGGCAGCGACATGATCGACGATTTCGCCGGAATGGGCCGCCGGGCGCCATTCCTGGCCCTGGTGCTGGCCCTCTCCATGATATCCCTCATAGGTCTACCGCCGACGGCCGTCTTTATTGCCAAGGTCTACATAATAGGCGCTGCGGTGCAGAGCAACCTGGAGTGGCTGGCCGTGATGGGCGTCGTCAACAGCGTCATCTCCGCCTACTACTACATGCGGGTTGTGAGGGTGCTCTATCTATCTCCAGCCCTTTCAGAGGAGAGGATTCTCGTAGGCCCGCCGGTACGCCTGGCGGTGGCCGCGACCGCTCTGGCGGTCATCTTCTTCGGCGTGGCGCCCTCCCCTTTGCTGGAGTTTGCCAGAGACGCCTCCGCTATCCTCTTTTCCTAGGAGCTCCTGGTGGCAGGGGACTTCATCCCTCCCCCGCCTCTACCATTTAGTAGTAATACCCTAGCCTCCAAGGATTCGAGTCGTTGGTGGGTTGTGGCTGAGGTCGCCCTCCCTTTAGGTTCGCCCCTATTGCTGTGCGAAATATCTGCGCCCCCGGCCGTCTTGTTCACACCTCAGTTTCGCCTCGTCAAGAAGTTGGCGGATAGCCATTTCCTTGACGCGACGCTCTCCCACTATTTTCTCCAAGAGTTTGGTGTGGCTTATGCCTGGTTCCTTCAATACACGCTTCGGAATCAGAATTACATTGCGCCCAATTTCTTTGTCGCGCTGGTTCCGTCTTCTCCCGTCTATCTTCTCTTGCCGTTCTTGCACGATTCGGGGATCTAGCCGCTCCTTGATTCGCTGTAAATATCTGTCTAGAACCCACGGGACGTAGAGTTTCTTCATTATCAACCAAGCGATCGGTAAGAGAGGTAAGAGAAACAGCAGACCTAGCAAGCATGATTCCCTCGTAAAAACCCGTTTTGAGGAAGTTCCAGCGATTCAGCACATCTGAGCGCTACCGTATGTTGGGCTAGTATACGGAACAGAGACTGTATATTGTACCCAGGCGCGGGTACGTTTGTTCTAATTCGGCCTGCACAGACTTTTTACGAGAGAATCAAGCATGATTCCCTTGTAAAAACCCGTTTTGAGGAAGTTCCAGCGCTTTAGCACATGTGAGCGCTACCGTATGTTGGGGTAATACACGGAACAGAGACTGTATATTGTACCCAGGCAAGGGTACGGTTGTTCTAATTCGACCTGCACAGACTTTTTACGAGAGAATCAAGATTAATGGCGTCCAAAGCCCCTGCCGCCACTGGAAGAATTCCTCACCCTGCAACGAGATTCGGGTACCATGATCGGTGGGCTCAATCTCAAATTTCAGCAGGTCCTTCGCAAAGGTGATACCGTTGGAGTTGCTTTTCACCCGTTTGAAAGCTAGGCTCTTATTAGAGACGAACTCCGTGACTTCAACGTCCTTGGTGATAGTCTCTATACCGCTGCCGGGGGTATCTTTTGTACCCTGCCTATAGCACCGGGTGCCCACAGCAGTGGTCTGTGATGAAACCTTCTGGAAATCCAGCCATGTATCGCCATCCCATTCTCTGTGGCGGCTCAAGTCGGCAATATAGGAGAACACCTTGTCTACTGGAGCGATGACCAGGATCGACTTCTTGTCGGGGAACATTAGGACACCTCTGGCCGATGGTCTGCAGCAAGTCTAGCTCTTCCTGCTTCCTTTGTCATTTACACAATTCGATAGCAAGGGTACGTCTCCAGCTTGCTTTGACTCGTTATCGAAGTGGGTGGTACAACCCTTACTCAACAAATACCCCCCGCTCCTCTAATGTCCTGATATTTCCAAGGTCTTCCAAGGTCTTCCGAGCCTTCCGACAGGTCGAGAAGGTTGTTTTCAAGGACCACCTTGTCTCCTTCGCCCAGCCCGCTGTTCTCCAGGAGGGGAGAGATGTCGCTTATCTGGTTCTCGAAAAGCCGGAGCTCGCTCAGGTTAGAGAGGGAAGCGAGGGGGGAGATGTCGCTTATCTGGTTGTGCGGGAGAAAGAGCTTGATGAGCTTGGAGAGGGAGGCGAGGGAGGAGATGTCGCTTATCTCGTTAAATCCAAGGAAGAGATGGGTCAGGCTGGTGAGAGACGCCAAGGGAGAGATGTCGCTTATCTGATTCGTATGAAGGCTGAGGCCGGTCAGGTTGGTGAAGGCAGCCAAAGGGGAGATATCGCTTATCTGGTTGTTGGCAAGGAAGAGGTCAGTGAGGTTAGGGAGAAAGGCGAGGGGAGAGATATCGTTTATCTGATTATCCTCAAGGTTGAGGTCGGTCAGATTGGATAAATGCTCGATACCGGTGAGGTCGGCAATGCCCCGCTCACTGGCATCCAGCTCGGTAAGCTCGGCCAGTTCTCGTGCCGTTATCTCCTCCCCTGGCGACTTGCCCAGAGCACGCCTTATGGCTGCCTCCAGGTTCTCATCAGGGAAGGTAACAATGGTCGCCGCAGGTGGCGTAGCCAGCGTGCCCGCGACGACGTAGACGGTGTCGTCATCGGCCTTGGACACGTAGACGCGATCGGTGCCGGGGTTCACCCCAACCCAAGTGTTACTGCGCGCACTGCCCACGGGGAAGGTGGCGATGACACTGTTCGTTGCTCCGTCGATCACGGACACGGTGCCGTCAGTGTGGTTGGCCACATAGACGCGGTCGGTGTTGAGGTCAACCCCAACGTCCACGGGAACATCGCCCACGGGGATGGTGGCGATGACGGCGCTGCTGGCACCGTCTATCACCGAGACGGTTTCATGATCGATGTTGGACACGTAGACACGGTTGGTTATGGCGTTCACCCCAACGCCGAGGGGGCTATCGACGGGGACGGTGGCGATGACGGTGTTGCTGACACCGTCCATGACCGAGACGGTGCCGTCCTCGTAGCTGGCCACGTAGACGCGGCTGGTGGTGGCGTTCACCCCAATCGCCTGGGGCGAAGCGCCCACGGGGATGGTGGCGATGACGGCGTTGCTGGCCCCGTCTATCACCGAGACGGTGCCGTCAGCTAGGTTGCCTACGTAGGCGAGGTCGGTGGTAGGGTTCACCCCGACGTAGAAGGGTTGATCGCCCACGGGGACGGTGGCGATGACGGTGTTGCTGGCCCCGTCGATGACGGAGACGGTGTCCTCATCTCGGTTGGTGACGTAGACACGGCCGGTGGCGGAGTTCACCCCAATGGCAAAGGGCTTATCGCCCACGGGGACTGTCACTATGACGGCGTTGCTGGCCCCGTCGATGACGGAGACGGTGTCGTCACCCTGGTTAGCCACGTAGACGCGGTTGGTGCTGGGGTTCACCCGAACGGCCTGGGGGTCATCGCCTACGGGGATGGTGGCGATGACTGGGGTAGGCCCTTCGTCGGGGGCAGCTGTGGGCGTGAGCGCAGCGGTGGGAATCGTCAACTGCGGGTTTATTGAAGTGGTTAAGGCCGCCGTCCCCTCTGCCGTGCGGTGAACGCCATGCGGTGTGTTTGGCACGATCTGTATGGACTTCTCAGACGTAATGGCCTCGTGATACGCATTAGCGGTCTCAATAATTTCAGCAGAGCGTTCGTGTTCTCCCAGGAAGAATCGAACGACAGTGTTCGGGTAGTGGAGTCGCGGGTTGCCAAATAGCATCGGCTCTCTTGATTCGTTCCAAAGTTCCGCTTCTACCAGGCACTTTAGTTGTTCCTCTTTGTTCACTTCCCCCTCAGTAGTGATTGGACATGGAGGCGGACCGCCACTGAGATTAGCCAAATCAAGGATCTCATCTATTCCGTAGTACGCCAGTAAAAAAGCGATTTGCGCACTTCCGCCGCTGTTTCCCTGGGCAGCGAAGAAACCGCCTTGATGAATGTTCTCATAAACCCAATCGAATACAGTGGCAGAACGACATGCCAGGGATATGGAGCCTCCCGGTCCTTCCCACACCCCTGGCGCAACCCAACGTACTTCTACGAGTTTGTAGCCATCGAC
Source organism: Dehalococcoidia bacterium (assembly GCA_965237935.1). GTDB lineage: Bacteria > Chloroflexota > Dehalococcoidia > Lucifugimonadales > CBDEGW01 > CBDEGW01. The sequence continues at coordinate 362,514 of CBDEGW010000004.1, forward strand.
CAACAGGGTATCCATCATACCGTTGGTATAGCCGCTGCGTTCTACCGATTCTCCTTCAACCCTATACCAATCAGTTCCCCGGCCACCCACGGTCAATAGAATTGTACCTTTGGTCCCTGTCCCAGTCACACGGAGTCGCACAGCCGTATCAGCGATTCCAGGGCAGGTGACGGCGGTCCTGATGCACCGGTCGCCAAAAGACCCTGTGCATTCTTCGTCAGCAACCTGCTGAATCGTTCCCAGGAGCCGTGAAGTCTCGGGAGCTGGCGGCAGCGGGGTTGGTGTAAGAGTAGCAGTGGGCGTGGGCGGTGCTTTAGGAGTGGGGGTAATCTGTGGTGCGGATGTGGGAGTGGGTACGGATGCGGGTATCGATGTCGGTTCGGGCCCTCCGCAAGCAGCCAGCACCAGTGCTGTAGCCGAGGCAAGAATGAGGAGTGCCACTAGGACTATTCGCATGCGCTGATTATAGCAGTCGATAGCGCAAGCACGTCGAGGGCCAAAGCTGGCCGCTCCCGAAGTCTGGACTTCTTAAACTTCATCGCCGCATAGACTAACGGCAAGCGCACGTCGCTCTCCCAACTAGGAAACCAGTCGATGAATCTGGTTTGTCCATGCCTTGGGAAAGGTTTATACTATTTTCGCCTCTGTCTAAGTGTGAAAGAGGGGCCATCGCCAATGATGGAAAGCCGGAATTAGGGGATTGATGACGCAATCGAAGCTGGTGGGGCTGGTATACAACCCCAGGGTCTCCGAGGCCATCAAGCTGGCCCATGCCCTGGAAGAGAGGCTGAAGGCCCTTGGCTGCGCATGCTGGGTGGCCTCCGCCCTGGAGGTGGATGGCCCGGCGGAGCGTATAGCAGATACCTCCGTAGTCATAACCGTCGGTGGCGACGGCACCATTCTCCGGGCGGCGCGATTGGCCGCACCTCACGGAGTCCCCATCCTGGGCGTCAACCTTGGCCGGGTGGGCTTTATGACGGAGCTCTCTCCTGAAGATAGCCTCCAAAGCGTGCCGGAATACCTCAACGGCGACGTCTGGGTGGAGGAGAGGGCTATGCTCATGGCGACGGTGCTGCCCGGAGGCGCCGAAAGGGACTCTAGTAGGGCGGAGACCCTAGATATATTTCACGCCCTCAATGACGTGGTGGTTGGAAGAGGCGCTGTGTCGCGGCTGGTGGAGGTGGAGGCCCGCATCGACGGAGCCCTGCTCACCACCTACCGGGCCGACGGTGTGATTGTATCCACTGCCACCGGCACCACGGGATACGGCCTCTCCGTGGGAGGGCCCATATCCTATCCTCAATCCCAAGATATGCTGCTCAAGGCTGTGGCCCCGCATAGAGGCCTAGGTGCTGCCCTGGTCCTTCCCGCCGATTCGGTGATCGAGCTCTCGGTCCACGCCGATGGTAACGCCTCCATCAGCGGGGACGGGTTCATGGACCAGCCCCTCTTATCCGGTGACGTGGTGAGGGTAACCCGAAGCCCCTACAGTGCCCGTTTCTTGCGGGCCAACCCCCCGGCGCAGTTCTACGCTACCCTGATGCAGCGTTTGGGCCTCGATGTGGGCAACTGGCCTCGTACCACTCTTTTCAGCTAATGGGAGACACCTTGGAGCCCGAGACCACCCTGGAGAGCAAGTATATCTACCGTGGGCGCATCCTGAACCTGCGGGTGGATAGCGTGCGCATGCCTAGCGGTTACCGTGCTCAGCGGGAAGTGGTGGAACACGGCCACAGCGTGGTGATTGTGCCCCTGGACTCGGAGGGATATGTCCTGCTGGTGCGACAGTACAGGACGCCGCCGGCCAGTTTTCTTCTGGAGGCGCCCGCTGGGGGTGTGGAGGAGGGGGAAACCCCTGAGGAGTGCGTACACAGGGAGCTGAAGGAGGAGACGGGGTATACGGCGGGCAAGGTCCAGCGCCTGGGCAGCTTCTGGATGGTCCCGGGCTTCTGCACCGAGTACATGCACGCCTATCTGGCCACCGACCTGAAGGCCGGAGATGCCGAGCCCGAAGAGGACGAGACCCTGGAGTTGGTCAGGGTGCCCAAGCCCGACATTCCGGACCTGATTCGTTCGGGGGAGATACAGGACTCCAAGAGCATCTCCGCCCTGCTGATGGCCTTCAATCTGTAGCCTCTCGCGTCCATAGGACCCAGCTTTGCACAAAAACCCTAGGAGAGTGCAGAGAACCTGGGTTCTCTGCCAGGGAGTCTGAGGGGTGCCCCCTCAGGAATTAGACTACCGAGTGGGCGGGTGGGAAAGAAAACGTCTGCTGTTGGATTTTTCTGCAAGGCCCATAGGACCCATTCTGTTGTAAGGCCACCATCTATTTGATATATTCCCTGTAGCTCAGCCTGGTTTTACTGATCTATGAACAAGGATTCCCAGTTGCAACACGATGTGCTGGTGGTAGGCGCAGGCCTGGCCGGTATGCGGGCTGCCTACGCGGCCCAGCTTAAAGGGGCCGACGTGGCTATTATTACCAAGGTGCATCCGGTGCGCAGTCACTCCAACGCTGCCCAGGGCGGCATCAATGCTGCCCTGACGGATCGGGGCGACAGCTGGGAGGAGCATGCGTACGACACGGTGAAGGGCAGCGACTACCTGGGGGACCAGGACGCTATCACCGTCTTGTGCCAGGAGGCGGGCCAGGAGATCATAAACCTGGAGCACATGGGGGTCATCTTCAATCGCGACGACCAGGGTCGCCTGGGCACGCGAGCCTTCGGCGGCCAGCGCCAGGCTCGTACCTTCTTTGTTGCCGACTTCACTGGCCAGGCTCTCCTTCATGTTCTGTTCGAGCAGATCATTAAGGCTAACGTGCGGATATACGAGGAGTGGTTCGTCACCTCCCTGGTCATCGAGGATGGCCAGTGCCGCGGGGCCGTGGCCCTGGAGATTCGTACCGGGGAGCTACACCTGATTCGTGCCAAGGCGGTGATTCTGGCCACCGGTGGCCTGGGCCGAGCCTTCGAGCCCAGCACCAACGCCCTGATATGCACCGGCGACGGGATGGGCTTGGCCTACCGCGCCGGCGCTCCCCTTATGGACATGGAGATGGTCCAGTACCATCCCACAACTCTTAAGGGCAGCGGAATCCTCATCACTGAGGGCGCGCGAGGAGAGGGGGCCTTCCTGCTCAACTCCGAGGGCCAGCGCTTCATGGAGACGTACGCTCCCAGCATGATGGAGCTGGCCTCGCGAGACGTGGTCTCCCGAGCGGCGCAGACGGAGATCAACGAAGGCCGGGGCGTCGATGGCTGCGTCTTCCTGGACTGCCGCCACCTGGGGGAGAAGGTTATCAGCGAAAAGCTGTCCCAGATAAAGGACATTGCCGCCGACTTTGTGGGTATAGACCTCACCAGAGAGCTCATCCCCATCAGGCCGGGTATGCACTACCACATGGGCGGCGTCAAGACCGACATCGACGGCGTCACTCGGGTGCCGGGTCTCCTGGCCGCTGGTGAATGCGCCTGCGTCAGCGTCCATGGCGGCAATCGACTGGGGGCCAACTCACTGCTGGACACAGTGGTCTTCGGGCGACGGGCCGGTGAAGCAGCCGCTGAGATGAGCATGGGCATCTCCTTTAAGGAGGTCAGCGGCTCCCACCTGGCCCAGAGCGAGGAGAGGATTGGGGAGCTCCTCGCTCATGAGGCCAACGGGGACACCTTTGCCAAAATTCGCTGGGAGCTGGGCACTACTCTCAACGACCATGTCAGTGTCTTTCGGTCCCAGGAGGGAATGGAGACGGCCCAGTCCACCATACAGGGGCTGCAGGAGCGGTTCAGAAAAGTCCCCGTCCAGGATAAGGGCAAGGTCTTCAATACCAACCTTCTCTTCACTCTTGAGCTGGACTTTATGCTGGACTGCGGCGAGGCCGTCGCTCTCAGCGCTCTGGAGCGTAAGGAGAGCAGGGGGGCCCACAACCGGCTGGACTACCCTCAGAGAGACGACGAAAACTGGCTGAAGCACATACTGGTTACCCGAGGGCTGGAGGAGCCCACCACCGAGCATCTCCCCGTGGTGATTACCCAGTGGAAGCCGGAGGTGCGCTCCTACTAGTAGGCCGATGAAATATTGGGTGTGCAGAGGGGCGAAGCCCCGACGCCTGTCCTGAGCCTGCCGAAGGGCCGGGAGTCTGAGGGGTGTCCCCTCAGGAATTAGACATATCGGGCGGGCGGGAGGGAAAGAAAGCGTCTGCTGTTGGACTTTTTGTGCAAGGCCGGATGTCCCCTTTATATGTAACCTCCAGAGTTGGGGGTAAAAACGGGCCTTGAATTTCGATCACTATAAGGCTAAAACAGAGGCAGGTTCTTGGAATAATGCACAGGAGCAACCGTAAGTGGATGCCCAGCTTAACATAAAACGCTACAATCCGGAGTCGGAGCGGCCGGAGTCATACTACCAGCAGTACAACCTGGAGATGGAGGACAACTCCACCGTCCTGGACGCCCTGATAAAAATTCGGGAGGAGATCGACGGCACTCTGACCCTGCGTTGCTCCTGCCGGAGCGCCATCTGCGGCTCCTGTATGATGCGCATCGATGGCCATGCCACCCTGGCCTGCAACACCAAGCTATCTGCTATCGCTCGCCCGGGCGAACCATTGACCATAGAGCCCGGGGGCAACATGCCCGTCATCAAGGACCTAGTGCTGGACATGCAGTCTCACTGGGACAAGGTGCGGGCCGTGCAGCCCTGGCTACAGCCCAAAGGCCCCGAACCGGAGGGGGAGTACATCGTCCCCAACGACGCGATGCTGCATCTAGCCGGAGTGATGGACTGCATTATGTGCGGCGCCTGCGTCTCCGACTGCACGGTCCTGGAGGTGGACTCCAACTTCCTGGGCCCCGCCGCTCTGGCCAAGGCCTACCGGTTTGCGGGAGACCCTCGCGACAACGCCGACGCCGAGCGCCTCTCCGCCCTCAGCCAGTACGGCGGCATATGGGACTGCACCCGCTGTTTCGAGTGCGTGCAGGTGTGCCCCAAGGGAGTGGCGCCCATGGACCGCATCATGGCCCTACGAGACAGAGCCATCGAGGCGGGCTTCGATAAGACCTACGGAGCACGACATGCTATTGCGTTTGAAGAATCGGTGGAACACAGCGGCTGGTTGGACGAGCTTCGTCTGCCCGTCAAGACCTTTGGCATCCTTAACATAAAGGAGATGCTGGGCCTGCTCCCCATCGGCCTGAGGGCTATCCGTCGGCGCAAGCTGCCGCCCATTTTTCACAAAGCTATCCCTGGTGCGGAGAACGTCAGGCGGATTTTTCAGAGGGTGGGAGGCGGGAAATGAGGTATGCCTTCTACCCAGGTTGCGTCTCCCGAGGCGCCTGCCCTGAGCTGTACGCCTCGACCGTGGCGGTGGCGGGCAAGCTGGGCATCGAGCTTGAGGAGCTCACGGGAGCCTCCTGCACCGGCGCCGGCGTCCTTCAGGAGAAGAACCTGAAGCTGGCCGACACCCTAAACGCCCGTACCTTCGCCATGTCGGAGAAGACCGGGCTGCCCCTGATGACTATATGCAGCACCTGCCAGGGTGTAATGGGCCAGGCCAATAAGCGTCTCAAGGGAAACCCGGACTACCTGGCGGAGATCAACGCCATTCTGGCCGAGGAGGAGCTGGAGTACAAGGGGACCGCGGAGCCCAAGCACCTCCTCTGGGTACTGCTTGAGGAGGTGGGGTTGGAGAAGGTTTCCTCTCTGGTGACCAGACCTCTTACTGGGCTGAGGGTGGCCCCCTTCTATGGCTGCTACATCGTGCGGCCCAGCGATGCTCTGGACTTCGCAACCCACCCAGAGCGGCTTACATCGCTGGAGTCGGTGATAGAGGCGGTGGGAGGGGAGGTGGTGGACTTCCCAGGTAAGACTCGATGCTGCGGGTTCCCCATTCTGACCATCAACGAAAAGAACTCTATGGCTATGGTGGCCAACCACACCACCGATGCCAAGGGCCGGGGCGCCGACGCTATGGTCACGCCCTGCCCACTGTGCCACCTGAACCTGGACAGCTATCAGCCCAAGGCTGCGGCCCTGCGCAACACCAAGATAGACCTGCCCATTCTGCATCTGCCCCAGCTCCTGGGGCTGGCCTTCGGCATGGACCCCAAGGCCCTGGGCCTCAGCCGCCACATCGTTCCAACCCGCCGGGTTCTCTCTGCTGTTGGTATGGCTGGCTAGGCGTAAAGAGTTGGTCTAGTCCGTCTCCCTGCACTGGCAGGGGCCACTGCCACCATTTGCTGCTCTCGTTGGCCTCAATCAGGTGCACCCCACCCACTCGCAGCCCCGCTTGCCTGGGGCCACCAGCCGCCCAGGGAAACCTCACAGCTCCACCTCAATGTCTAACGATAACGCAAAATAATAGGTAGGCTGAACATCTCTAATCTAATGGACGAGTAGGCCATCTTGCAATTCTATCAACAGGGGAGTATTTTGGAGCTAGCCTAGAACTAGGGGGCGTAGCATGGCAAGAATAAACAAAGTTGGGCATGTTGTCCTTAGCCCGAATCCACCGAAGGACGTCCTTGGGGACAGCCCTTGAAGAAGGCAGAGGGTGCTCCTCTGAATCTGGGATAATGGTTTTGGAACAGAAACCCGCCCGGAAACAAGGAGCACCCAATAGATGCTGCCACAGAACAAACCCGACCGTATCCGCATCCTCTTTGACGACCATCGCCTGGTGGCCAATGCCGGCCTGCTCCTGCCGGCCACCCTAGCCCGGCACCTGGGCCTGCGGGAACTCGTCGACCATCACCTTGACCTCGGCGGAGCGCCGGGACGGGCGAACACTGGGGACAAGATGCTGACGCTGGTCGCTTCCGCGCTGGCAGGCGGCGACTGCATCGACGACGCCGATGCGCTGCGCGCTGGTGGGACGGTCGGTGTTCTAGGCTGCGTGGTCAAGGCGCCATCCACCCTGGGGACCTTCCTGCGCAGCTTCCGGTGGGGGCATGTCCGTCAACTCGACCGCGTGAGCCGCCAGTTGTTGGCCCGGGCCTGGGCCGCTGGGGCCGGACCCGGCGACTCGCCCCTGACCATCGACCTGGACTCGACCATCTGCGAGACCTATGGGCTGGCCAAGGAGGGAGCGCGCCACCACGGCTATACCGGCGCCCGCGGCTATCACCCACTGCTGGCCATTGCCGCCGGCACCGGCGAAGTGCTGATGTCCCGGCTGCGCGAGGGCCGGGCCAACACCGCCCGTGGCGCCGCCCACTTCCTGCGTGAGACGGTGGGGCGGGTGCGCTACGGCGGGGCCAGGGGACAACTCACGGTGCGGGCCGACAGCGGCTTCTACGCCCACACTGTCGTTGCCGCCTGCCGGGAAATGGATGTCCGCTTCTCTATCACCATCCGCCAGCGCGCCAGCCTGCGGGACCTGATCGAGGCGATACCAGAGGAGGACTGGACTCCCATTCCCTACTGGATGGACGGTGCCGCCGATGTCGCCGAGACGACTTACACCCCGTTCCAGACCAAGCCGGACGCCGCGCCGGTGCGGCTCATTGTCCGGCGGGTGAAGCCGACGCCCGGTTCCCAGCTCGCCCTCTTCGCCAGATACAGCTATCACGCCTTCATCACCGACCGCGATGGGGAGACGCTGGAACTGGAGGCCGATCATCGCCGCCACGCCGAGGTCGAGAACGCCATACGCGACCTCAAGTACGGCGTCGGGCTGAACCACATGCCGTCGGCGCGCTTCGCCGCCAACGGCGCCTGGCTGGCGGTCCAGGTGATGGCGCATAACCTGGCCCGCTGGACGGCGCGGATTGGTCTGGGCGAGCGGACCGTGATCACCAAGACCCTCAGGCGGCGGGTCTTCGCTCTGGTGGGACGGATCACCCGCTCGGCGCGCCGCCTCACTTTGCATCTCCCCCGGCGCTGGCCTTGGGAAACCCAGTTCAGTCGCGCCTTGGCCCGGCTGCAAGCCATTCCGTTCCCGGCCTGACGGCCAGCCTGCAACTGACCCAACGTCCCCGCAATCTCGCGCCACCCCGGTCGCGAGAGTCCCCTGCTGCGTATCCTCTCGCCATCCCGCGCATCGCAACTCCCGCATAGGGCCTTAGGGGCCCTGTGCGGCGACTGAAGACCGTCCGCCGGCCTCCCATCTACCCCAAGACCCCAGGCCATCTCCCCTGTAGCTCCCTCACCCACCCCCTTCCGCTGTCCTCACGCCGTCCATCCGTGTCCTTCGGTGGATTCGGGCTTAGCGTAAAGGACACCGAAGCATCAGTGAAGTTCTACAACGAAGCCCTGGGAATGGAGGTCATGTCCCATGATCTTGAGCACCATCGGGCCTTCCTCTCCTTTGGGACGCAGCATCACGACATCGCGCTGTTCCAGGCCCCAGAGGGAGCGGAGCGTGGCAAGTTGGGCCTGAACCACATCGCTATGCAGATTGAGGGCGGCGTCGACGAGCTGGAGGCCCTGCACCAGAAGTTGGTGGACTGGGGCACCACCATCGACCATCTTTCCGACCACACCATTACCAGAAGCGTCTACTTCCTGGATCCCGATGGCAACCGGCTTGAGATCTTCTGCGAGATGATGGAGCAGGAGGAGGCCAGGGATTTTATGCGCGATAGGGGCGGAGTAGCCCGGCCTGTCACACGGTAAGGCATTACCCAGCTTTGCACAAAAACCCAGGAGAGTGCAGAGAACCTGGGTTTCCTGTCGGGGGTTTAAGTGGGTGTCCCCCTTTGATTAAACCTCTGGGTGGGTGGGAGAGAAGCGTTAGACTTTTTGTGCAAGGCCGCATTACCCCAAAGTAGCGACCCAACCTGCCTTGGTTACCCTCTCCTTCTTCTAGCTAAGCGAGGCCTCCCTGGCCCTGGTGAGGTCCACCAACTCCCTGACGGCTGCCGCCGACTTCTCCAGGGCGGCCTGCTCCTCCGGGGTCAACGGTATCTGCAAGATCTCCTCTATGCCCTGGGCGCCCAGCTTCACCGGCACACCCATGTACAGGTCATTGATGCCGTACTCCCCTTGCAGGTAGGCGGCACAGGGCAGCACCTGCTTCTTGTCGAAAAAGATGGCCTCCACCATCTGCGTGATGGCCGCCGAGGGTGCGTAGAAGGCGCTGCCCGTCTTCAGTAGCCCCACGATCTCTCCGCCCCCGTCCCGGGTCCGCTGGACGATGCGCTCCAGAGTTTCCGCCGGCAGAAGCTTGCTTACGGGGACGCCTCCGACAGCCGTGTAGCCTATCAGGGGGACCATCAGGTCGCCGTGGCTTCCCAGGACGTAGGCCGACACGTCGTGGACGGAGACATTTAGCTCTTGGGCCAGGAAGGTCCGAAAGCGGGCGGTGTCCAGGATGCCAGCCATGCCCATGACCCGTTGGCTGGGGAGGCCGCTGACCTGGTACGCCACCTGCACCATGGCGTCCAGGGGATTGGTCACCAGAATGAGGATGGCCTCGGGGGAGTACTTCACCACCTCCCTGGTTACGCTCGCAACGATGTCCATGTTGGTGAATAGCAGGTCGTCCCGGCTCATGCCGGGCTTGCGCGGCACGCCGGAGGTGATGACCACTAGGTCCGAGTTCTCGGTCTCATCGTAGCTATTTGTGCCCATAATCCGGGCGTCGGACCCCGTCACGGGGCCCGCCTCCAGCATATCGAGGGCCTTCCCCTGGGGAAGCCCCTCGATAATGTCCACCAGCGCCACGTCGGCGTAGCCTCTATCCAGGATGCGCTGGGCGGTGGTAGCCCCTACGTTCCCGGCGCCCACTACGGTCACTTTTCTACGCATGGCTTTTGTCTCCTAGAGCTTCGCGATTATGGCGTCGGCCATCTGAGAGGTGCCCACCGCTGTGGGGTCGTCCCTGTTGGGTTTGAAGTCGTAGGTGACGCTCTTCCCCTCGGCGATGACCTGGGACACCGCCTTCTCTATGCGGTCCGCCGCGTCCCTCTCTCCCAGGTGCCGCAGCATGAGCATGCCGGACAGGATTACCGCCGTGGGATTGACCCTGTTCTGCCCCGTGTAACGGGGAGCGCTGCCGTGGATGGCCTCGAAGACGGCCCCCTGCTTGCCGACGTTGGCCCCAGGGGCTACGCCCAGGCCGCCTACCAGGCCGGCGCACAGGTCGGAGACGATGTCGCCGTACAGGTTGGGGCAGACCAGCATGTCGTACTCCTCGGGCCGGGCCACCAACTGCATGCACAGATTGTCGATGAGCCGCTCATCGTACTGGATGTCCGCGTACTCTTTGGCCACTCGTCGGGCGACATCCAGGAATAGGCCATCGGTGAACTTCATGATGTTGGCCTTGGTGACGGCGGTGACCGTCTTGCGGCCGTGCTCCCGGGCGTAGTCGAAGGCGTAGCGCACGATGCGGTCGGTGCCGCTGACGGATATGGGCTTGATGCTGAAGCCGGAATCGTCCAGGACCGGGTTGTCGGTGCCGCGGATGAACTGGACGAGCCCGCGGGCATCGTCAGTATTTAGTTCGTACTCTATGCCTGCGTACAGGTCCTCGGTGTTCTCCCGGATTACCACGATGTCCACATCTTCGTAACGACTGCGGACACCGGGGTAGGTCTTGCAGGGGCGGACGCAGGCGTAGTAGTCCAGGGACTTCCTGATGGCGACGTTGATGCTGCGGAAGCCCCCCCCGATGGGCGTGGTCACGGGCCCCTTCAGGGCGAGACCGTGTTTGCGAATGGAGTCCAGCACGTGCTCCGGCAGGGGCGTGCCATACTTCTCCATGGCGAACTCCCCCACCTCCTGGATGTCCCACTCCATCTCCACGCCTGTGGCCTCTATAACCCGGCGGGCCTCCTCCATAATCTCAGGGCCGATGCCGTCTCCAGGGATAAAGGTTGCGCTGTATGCCATCTATTCCTCCAAAGGTTAATCGACTCAACCCGGCTTTGCACAAAAAGACGCGCGGCAGCCCGCCTCCTCAGGCCAGCCATTCAACCTTTGCCCATTGGCCGCGTCATCCCCTATCCTATCACCATGGGCAAGGCCTGATAAGGTTCTGTTGGTCTGAGCCCTGATTCTATCGAGGTGAAGAATCTGGAGTGGCCCCGTTCGTCCTGATCTTCTCGAAGGACGAACACTCACTAAGCGCATGCTCTCGAAAACCGGATTCGTTTCCCCAAAAATTGAAACGAATACCCTGAAGCTTTGCACAAAAACCCAGGAGAGTGCAGAGAACCGAAGCCTGTCCTGAGCCAGGCGAAGGATTCTCTGCCAGGGAGTCTGAGGGGTGCCCCTCAGGAATTAGATATATTGGGTGGGTAGGTGGGAAAGAAAACGTCTGCTGGTGGACTTTTTGAGCATAGCTTGCCCTGAAGGGAAGCAATTGGGTTATCTGGAGCTCACAGCGGGATGTTGCCGTGCTTCTTGTACGGCAGGCTCTCCCGCTTGTTCTGCAGCATCCGCAGGGCCTTGATGATTTTGGCCCGGGTCTCGGTTGTGTCGATTACGTCGTCAATGTAGCCCCGGCTGGCGGCGATGTAGGGGTTGCTGAACTTCTCCTTGTACTCCTGGATCAGGCTGGCCCGCAGCTCCTCCGGGTTCTCCGACTTCGACAGCTCCTCTCGATATATCAGGTTGACGGCCCCCTCGGAGCCCATTACCGCTATCTCACTGCTGGGCCAGGCGTAGTTGATATCGCCGCGTAGGTGCTTGCTGCTCATGACGATGTAGGCGCCGCCGTAGGCCTTGCGGGTGAGGACGCTAATCTTGGGGACCGTGGCCTCGGCGTAGGCGAAGATGAGCTTGGCGCCGTGCTTGATGATGCCGCCGTACTCCTGGGCGGTGCCGGGCATAAAGCCCGGTACATCCACGAAGGTCACCAGCGGGATGTTGAAGGCATCGCAGAACCTGACGAAGCGAGCTCCCTTGTTGGAGGAGTCGATGTCCAGCACGCCCGCCAGGTAGGCCGGCTGCTGGGCCACGACGCCCACCGGCGCGCCGTCCATACGAGCAAACCCCACAATGATGTTGGGAGCGTATAGCTGCTGAACCTCCAGGAACTCGCCGTTGTCCACCACCCGGAAGAGGATGTCCTTCATGTCGTAAGGCTTAGACGGATCATCGGGTATGACATTGGCCAGCTCCTGGTCGGCCCGCTCGGGGTCATCGAAGGAGTCCTGAATGGGGGGGTCCTCCAAATTGTTCTGGGGCAGGTAGCTCAGGAGACGTCTTATCTCCTGAAAGCACTCCTCTTCTGAATCCAGGGCAAAGTGGGCGACGCCGCTCTTGGAAGCGTGGCCGGAGGCGCCTCCCAGCTCTTCGTGGGTCACCTCCTCACCGGTGACGGACTTGACGATGTCGGGGCCGGTGATGTACATCTGCCCGATGCCCTTGACCATGAAGATGAAGTCGGTGATGGCGGGGGAGTAGACGGCGCCTCCAGCGGCGGGCCCCAGGATCACCGATATCTGGGGGACCACACCGGAAGCGAGGGTGTTGCGGAGGAAGATCTCGCCGTATCCGGCCAGGCTGTCCACGCCCTCCTGAATCCTGGCGCCGCCGGAGTCGTTGAGGCCGACGATGGGGGCGCCGCTCCTCATGGCCAGGTCCATGACCTTGCATATCTTATCGGCCACGGCCTCCGAGAGGGAGCCGCCCAGAACGGTAAAGTCCTGGGCGTAAATGTAGGTCAGCCGTCCGTTGACATAACCGTAGCCCGTGACCACGGCGTCGCCCAGCACCTTCTGGTCCGCCAGCCCAAACTCCGTGGCCCGGTGAAGGACGAAGGGGTCCAGCTCCTCGAAGGTATCGGGGTCCAGTAGCGCGGCGATGCGCTCCCTGGCGGTGAGCTTGCCCTTCTGGTGCTGCTGCTCGATGCGACGCTCTCCGCCACCCAGTTTCGACTGCTCTCGCAGCTCCCGAAGGTGCTCTCCCTGGCCCCCTACCTCTTTCTCAACGGCCACTGGTCTACCTCAGCCTTTGGCACAAGCTATGCAGATTTGGGCCATCGTAGCAAATAAACGCCTGGCGCCGCAAGGAGAATTGAGAGCGCCTGTTCCCGATATGCTTAGTTCCATCATATAATTACAATGTGCAGGACAAACTTCTAACTGGCACCATCCTCATTGGCGGGAAAGAGTTCCGCTGGGGAGAGCGAACCTACGTCGTGGGGGTCATCAACGTGACCCCGGACTCCTTCTCAGGAGATGGCCTGAGACGAGACGTCGGGGCCGCGGTGGAGCAGTCCCTCCGTTTCCAGGAGGACGGGGCCGACATCATCGATGTGGGCGGAGAGTCGACGCGACCCCCGGGCCGGGTCTACGGCGACGGAGCCGACGTCGTATCGGTGGAGGAGGAGCTGGCCAGGGTCATCCCCGTTATCCGGCGCCTCTCTCGGGTCCTAACAATCCCCATCAGCATAGACACCTACAAGTCAGAGGTGGCCCGAAAGGCTGTGGCAGAGGGCGCCCGCATGGTCAATGATGTTTGGGGTCTTCAGGCCGATACCGCCATGGCCTCCACGGTGGCGGAGCTAGACGTGCCGGTGGTGTTAATGCACAACCAGCGAGGAACCCATTATAAGGACCTGATTCCGGACATTATGGGCGGGCTAAGGGCGAGGGTGGGTGTGGCCATGAAAGCAGGAGTTTCGGGAGAGAAGGTAATCATTGACCCAGGCATCGGCTTTGGCAAGGACGCCCAGCAGAATTTGGAGATACTCCGACGCCTAGACGAGTTTCGGGGCCTGGGCTATCCGCTGATGGTGGGGTCCTCTCGCAAGTCCACCATCGGCCTGGTGTTGGGCTTTCAGCCAGACCAGCGAGTGGAGGGAACGGCGGCCACCGTGGCCCTGGCCGTGGCCAAGGGAGTGGACATAGTCCGAGTACACGATGTCAAAGAGATGGCAAGGGTCGTTCGCATGGCAGACGCCATAGTGCGAGGATGGAAAGGTGCTTCCTGATGCAGGAGGTGTACCTATCCATCGGCTCCAACTTGGGGGACCGAGTCGCCAACATCCAGACTGCCCTCGCCATGCTGAAGGAGAAGACGCAGCTTCAGAAGGTCTCCTCCCTCTACGAGACAGCGCCCGTAGATTACCTGGAGCAGCCTTCCTTTATCAACGCTGCGTGCAGCCTGCACACTGACTTAGATCCATGGCCCCTTTTGGAGTTCCTCAAAGATATCGAGAGGGCAATGGGAAGGGAGCCTACCGTTCCTCAAGGTCCCCGGGTGATAGACCTGGACATCCTGCTGTACGGCTCGCTGGTGGTGGAGTTGCCCGACCTGACCATTCCCCATCCCAGAATGGCGCAGCGGGCTTTCGTTCTGGTGCCCCTGGCGGAGATAGGCCTCCAGTTGCTCCATCCGGTAACTGGACAGAGCGTGGCAAATCTTCTGGAGTCCCTTGGGCCCATCGAAGGAGTGGAGCCATGGCCGGCGTCGGTTGAGGAGATGCAGGCGCAGGGCTAGACGCGCAGGTTGGGTGGCAGAAGGTTCGGTATGGAGTCCTCTATTGGGTAGGTTTCGCTGCACTTTTCGCAGTGAAGGCTCCCCTCCACTATCTCATCTCCCTCCTCCTTCTGCACGGAGAGAGTGAGAGTACCCTTGCACACGGGGCAAACCAGGATGTCCATCAGGCTTCTTTTCAAGATCTTTTATTCCTTAATGGCTTGCGCCGTCTGAAGTGCTGGTAAGCCATTATACCTGGGTATTCACGCTTCGGCTAGGGCGTTCTCGAAGAGGACCTTGAGGAGGTCTGCCAGGAGGAATACCAGGACTCCCAGGATGGCTATCAGGTTGTACCCCGAAAGGCCCTGAGCGAGTCGGCGCCACCAGGCGAAGGCCATTCCCGGCTCGATCGCCCTGGGAGGGTCTGTGAAGCGTCCGGTGCGGCGCCTGGCAAGGGCCAGGTAAAACATCCATAGGGCCAGGGCGATCTTCGCCGCCAGGGTGCTCACGTAGGGCACGCCAACGACCCCCTCTGTGAGCCTGTCAAAGGTGAGGATACCTCCCGTGAGGATGAGGACGAAGATGCAGGTGTCCACCAGGCTGCGGAACTCCAGGACCAGCGCTCCACTCAGGGCGCCGTCTCCCGGCGAGCCTCGTTTCAGGGTGGGCCTTAGCACTAGCAGGTAGAAGAGGCTTCCCCCCACCCAGAGCACCGCCGAGGTAACGTGAAGCCATCTGACTATCAGCAGGAAAACGTCCCCGATGCTCAAGGAAAACCAGGGAGGCCCTCAGGCCTCCTCCTCCATCAGAGACTCCCCGTACTGCATCAGCAGCGCCGCCTTTTCGGTGTCGGTGCGTTTGCTGTCCAGGTACAGTCGAAGGGCCTCACGGGGGCTGAGGCCACGGGAGTCGGCCTCGCTGAGGCGGACCCGCCGCTCTCTGACCACCTCCCTGGATATGTAGGCGATATGGTGGGCTGTCTCCAGTTCCCGCCTGATCTCCGACTCCCTGATCTGACCTTCCAGCTCGGCGGGCACTTTGATGAGCAGTCGGACGATGGCCCCGTCCAGGTAGCGGGTCTGTATGGTCCTGATGACGCTGCCCGTGGGGTCATCGTCGTCGGGCTTGATGTCGACTGAAATGGTGAGGAACCGCCTGGCCTGCACCTCTCTGAAGGCGATGTCCACCACACGCTCTCCCAGGGGCCTGGCCGGGTCCAGCTCCAGGACGCAGAAGCCCTTGGTGTCCGGTTCCTCGCCGAAGTCGATGCGCTGGAGGCTGCCGGGGTAGACCACGGGCGGGTTGTGGCCCAGGACCTGATATTTGTGGATGTGCCCCAGGGCGACGTAGTCGAACTGGGAGAGAGCGACGTTGGACTGGAGCAGGACGTGGTCGCGACCCAGCATCATGGACTGCTCGGAGCTGGTCTGGGCCGTGCTCAGGGATACGTGGCCCGCCAGGATAGCGGGTGTCGCGGGGTCCAGGGAGTCGGCCTGCACTCGCAGCATCTCCGTGAGCTGCTCCTGGATGCGCTGATTGACCTGGTCCGGCGTCAACCCCTTTGTGTCGTCACGGGAGAGGAAGGCGCCTCGCCTTATCCAGGGCAGGGCGACGATCTGCAGCGGCCCGGCCCGGGTTTCCATACGGTAGGTCTGCGGGCGATCTCCCACGCAGACGCTGCGCACTTCCAGGGTGGGGAAGATGTCCAGGGCGGTGGCCTTGCCCAGGGCGTGAGGCAGGTCGTGGTTGCCCACCAGCAGGAAGACGGGGATGCCGGTGGCGGAGAGACGGGCGATGCGTTTGGCGAACTCTCGCTGGTGGGTCTGGCTGGGGTCCCGGCTCTTGTAGGCGTCGCCGCAGAAGAGGACCAGGTCCACGCCCTCGGCGATGGCGTACTCCACCAGCTCGTCGAAAGTCTCCAGGAAGTCGCCCAGGCGAGTGGAGAGGCCGGTGGCCGGGTCCACCTGGCTGTAGTTCTCGACGCCTATGTGCAGGTCAGCGAAGTGGAGGATTTTCAACCCTCACCCTCCTATATCTCCCTCTCCCTAATCCAGGGAGAGGAGGAGGAAAAAGAACCAGGGGACACCCCGGCCTTGTACAAAAAGTTCAACGCTTCTTTCCCACCCACCCGCCCTGGAGTGTTTAATTCTGGGAGCACGTCCCCCATCCTTCGCCTACGAAGGACTGCCAGAGGGGAGCTCACCTCTGGACTCCCCCAGGCAGATAGGGATTCGTTTTATTTTTTGGGGAAACGAATCCTCTCCCCAAACGCGGGCCAAAGAGGACGCCCGGAGAAGGATACCAGGGTTGGCCTGAAATGGGGTAGGGGCGGGTGGCGGAGATTAGATAAGTCTACGAATGGATAGTAAGGCGGTAAATATTCTGGTCTGCTAGTAGCTTCATCCTAGCTATGGTGGTGATAAGTGTACTTCTTCTGTTTTGACAAGCTGGGCGCGACGGGAATAGGACTCCCATGAGTGGGGCTACCCCAGCCTCCCTCTTAGCTCACCTGCCAACCCCTCGATGGGGACGCGGACCTGGGTCATGGTGTCCCGGTCGCGGATGGTGACATCTTAGGTAGCTCGGTATGCTTCTCTACGATGGCGAATATAATGGACCGTGATGATTTCTTGCCCTGTGTCAACTTCATAGATGACTCGGTATACTCCAATCCTCAACCTGTATATCCTTTCCGGGCCTGACAGCTTTATTGATTGGCGGGGAAAGGGCGATTCGCTAAGTTCCTCTATACCGCGTAGGATTCTCGCGACAATGGCGACCCTGATCCTACGGAGGTCTCTTTCAGCGGAATGCTTGAACTCAATCCTGTAGGATGCCATCGGCTCGAAGCCTGCGTTTCAGGTCCTGAAGGGCAATGGTTGGTTCGTTTCGGCGTTCCGCTAAAACGGCGAGGTCGTGCAGGTCTTCCATAAGCCTCTGATATTCTTTTACTGATAACACAACTCCCGTTTTCTTTCCGTTCTCATCAACTATGTACTGCTCTCGCATGATTCCTCCTAGCTTAGCCTACCTCGTAGCTCACCTGCCAACCCCTCGATGGGGACGCGGACCTGGGTCATGGCGTCCCGGTCGCGGATGGTGGCGGCCCTGTCCTCCAGGGTATCGAAGTCGACGGTGACGCAGAGGGGGGTGCCGATCTCGTCCTGGCGGCGGTAGCGACGGCCTATGCTCTGGGCGTCGTCGTACTGCACCAGGCCCGTAATGGCCTTTCGTAGGGCGTCGTACACCTCCCGGGCCGTGGGTACCAGGCGCTCGTTGCGACTGAGGGGGAGGACCGCCACCTTAACCGGCGCCAGGGCCGGGTGCAGTCGAAGCACCGTGCGCACCTCCCGGCTGCCGGGGTCCGGCTCCTCGTCGTAGGAGTCGATGAGGAAGGTAAGGGTGGCCCGGTCCAAGCCGCCAGAGGGCTCGATGACGTAGGGGTAGAAGCGCTCCTTGGACTCCTCGTCGTAGTAGGTCAAATCGGCACCGCTGTGCTCCGAGTGGGCACGCAGGTCGAAGTCGGTGCGGTTGGCGATGCCCTCCAGCTCGGCCCAGCCCCAGGGGAAGTTGTAGTCGATGTCAGAGCAGGCCTTGGCGTAATGGGCCAGCTCATCCTGGCCGTGGGGGCGGATGCGCAGATTCTCCTGGCGAACGCCCAGGTCCAGGTACCACTGGAGGCGGTCCTGGATCCACCGCTGGTGCCACTCCTCGTCATCGCCGGGCTTTACAAAATACTCGATCTCCATCTGCTCGAACTCCCGGGTTCGGAAGATGAAGTTGCCGGGGGTGATCTCGTTGCGGAAGGCCTTGCCCGTCTGGGCGATGCCGAAGGGGAGCTTACGTCGCGAGGAAGTCAGCACGTTATCGAAGTTGACGAAGATGCCCTGGGCCGTCTCCGGGCGCATGTAGACCTGGCTGGCGCTATCCTCCACGGGGCCCAGAAAGGTCTTGAGCATTAGGTTGAACATGCGCGGATCCGTGAGCTCTCCGCCGCAGTCGGGGCACTTGGGTTCACTCAGGTCATCGGTGCGGAAGCGATGGTGGCATACCTTGCACTCGACCAGGGGATCGGTGAAGCCTGCCACGTGGCCGCTGGCCTCCCAGACCCTGGGGTGCATGAGGATGGCGGCGTCCAGGCCCACCATGTCGTCGCGGCTCCAGACCACGGAGCGCCACCAGGCCTCTTTGACGTTGCGCTTTAGCTCCACGCCCAGGGGGCCGTAGTCCCAGGTGCTGCCAAGGCCACCGTAGATCTCGCTGCTCTGGAAGATGAAACCCCTCCGCTTGGCCAGGGAGACGATCTTGTCCATGTCAACCCGCTGCAGGGTACGCGCCAATGCTCTCCTCCAAACCAACGTCTTTGACCCACCCACAAGAAGGGGTTACCCTCTCTGGACTCCCCTATTAAAACTAGGTAAAAGATATGGCTTATGGTTACTCAATTGTACAACTTGGGGCTATGGGAGGTCACACATAAAAGCAAGGCTTATTTTCCCCACCCTTGGCGGAGCTTTGCACCAAAAGTCCAACAGCAGACGTTTTCTTTCCCACCCACCCGATATGTCTAATTACTGAGGGGACACCCCTCAGACTCCCTGGCAGAGAACCTAAGTTCTCTGCACTCTCCTGAGTTTTTGTGCAAAGCTCATTGCCGGAGCCCAGCTAAAGAGAGAAGGCCTTCTTGAGTATGGTAGTCACGATGACGAAGAGGACAAGCCATAGACTGTCCCGAGAGCTCTGAGCAAAAGGTTTTTCTGTGGCGCGAAGAGAAGTCTAGAGATTTATTATTGATAGACTGGTTATAAACTAATAATGAAGTAAATTCTAACGTGAAACACTTAGATAAATTATAAAATTTTGCTTTGAATTTCTTTGATTATCTGGCACATATACGCCTGGATTTGCTGAATAGATGCATATTCTTACAATGCCTCCGGCTGTGATCCCAGGCGGCTATCAGAGACCTATGGGTAAATGGGCGTATCCCGGGCCATTGGTTTGGCGTGGGTTTAAGAGATCGACCCGGTCTCGCACAAAAAGCCCAACGCTTCTTTCCCACCCACCCGCCCAGAGGCCTTATCCAAGGGGGGACACCCCCTTGAACCCCCGACAGGGGGTTCCCTGTACCCTCCTAGGGTTTTTGTGCAAGGCCGGGCGGCTTTAGGGAAGGGTTGCGAAGGGAGACGGCCTGTCGAAGGCCACTCCCTCGTGCCTGAGGAGTTCCAGAAGCTTGGTGAGGGCTGCGCTGTTCTCTTCTAGGGGAAAGCCGTCCACGCTGTAAACTGGGGCAGTCAGTATACCGTCTACGGCCCCGTTGTCCACGGTGCGCTTGACGAGCTCCTGCTCCTCCTCCACCGAGGGCAACAGGTTCCACCCCTTCAAGCGGGAGATGGCTGCCACCAGACCGTAGCCCCCCCAGTTGGACACGCTGGCCAGGATGAGTTTGGACACTTGGGTGGCGCATGGGTCATCTGGCAGGGTGCCCACGCCCGGGATGAACTGGGCCAGGTTCCCCATGCCTATCTCGTTGCCTCCATCGCCGATGCCCACCGTGTTGGGGTGGTTGGTAAAGAGGTAGTCCAGCTTCGCGTTATACTGGCCGATGTCCCGTCCCCGCATATTCAGATATTGTTTCTGGGAGGTGAAGCCGCATCTCTCGATGGATATCACGACGGACGGCGCCAACTCTGCCAGCAGATCTCCGGCGTATTTCTCGCTCTCAGCATGATCTGCGATGGGAAAGTCGATAACCTGAGCCTCGTTTCCCGTCAGTGTACGCATTAAGGGCGCGGTGTGCAGATCTGTGACATACTTGACACTATAGCCCAGGGACTCAAGGGCCTTCCCTATCGCCAGGGCCCCGGGAGGGCCGTCGGTCTCGGGCAGGGAGCTTGCCAGGATATAGAAGCCAGTGGCTATAAGAGCGGTCCCTGGATTTGCCAGGATGAGCTCCGCCGCCTCATGGCAGTAATTGGGCGACAGGTGCCCTCGCAGCTTGGAAACGCCACGACTGTCCCTATCCAGGATGATATCTTCAATGCTCATCTCTTCCCTCAACAGCTTTGTTTAGGTTCGTGCTGGCCCTTTGTAGATAGGTCAGCTTAAAGTACCGCCAGGTCTTCGTCGGGCACGTCGGTTATGAACATATGCCCCGGGGAGTGGGCGATCATGAAGGGTGGCTTGGACCGGATGGCCACGGCCTGAGGAGTAACGCCACAGGCCCAGAATATGGGGACCTCATCCTCTTTGATCTCTACGGCATCGCCAAAGTCCGGTTTTGAGATGTCATTTATGCCGATGGCGGCTGGGTCTCCTATGTGGATCGGGGCGCCATGCACCGCCGGAAACCGCGAGGTGATCTGCACGGCTCTCACGACCTTGTGATGGGGTATGGGGCGCATGGAAACGACCATAGGGCCGGAGAACATGCCCGCGGGTGCAGTCTCGATATTGGTGATGTACATGGAGACGTTTTTCCCCTGGTCCACGTGGCGAAGGGATATGCCGGCCTTTATCAGGGGGGTCTCGAAGGTAAAGCTGCATCCCAAGAGAAAGGAGACCAGGTCGTCCCGCCAGTACTCGCTGACATCCTCCACCTCGGCGATCATCTCGCCATCCTTGAAGGTCCGATAGAGGGAGATATCCCTTCGGATGTCGGAGCCTGGAGCCATCTTGGCCACTTCATAGGAGCCGGCCTCGACCACCTCCAGCAGGGGGCAGGGTTTGGGGTTCCGCTGACAAAAGAGGAGGAAATCGAAGGCGACTTCTCGCGGGAGGACGGCTAGATTCGCCTGGGTGTATCCGGGGGCGAGCCCGGCGGTGACTGCCTTAAGTTCCCCACGTCTAATGAGCTCCCGGATCTCTCTGGTGGACCTGGCGTTGATGGTAGCGGTACTCATATTTCCCCCGGAATTTAAGATTCTTGGGACCTGCCACCAAGGGTATTCTAGCATCTTGAGGTCGTCAAGCGATTTTTGCGGGCATGACCGCCGAGCAACGACTCATTTATGAGTGCCGAATTCCATTCGAGTACATGTTTATTGCGCCTTTTCATTGCATAATTACCGAATAGACGTACCTATAGGTCACAAAATATCCAAACTAAAACGCACTTGACATCTGCTCCCTGAGCAGAATGTCAGACAGGAGAAACCATATATCGATTTTACGCTGGCTTTTTGGGCCTCAGGAAGGGCGGTAACGGGGATGACGCATATTCCAATTGGTCCCACAGTTCTCATTGTGGATGACGAGCAGCTCATATGTGAATTGATCAAGGAGATGCTGGGGAGGATGGGATATGAGTCCACTATATGCACTCGAGCCTCCGATGTATTGAGGGAGTTCCAGCGCTTCAAACACGACCTGGTGTTTGCCGACCTGGCGATGCCGGAGATCGACGGATGGGACCTGTCCAAGAGCATTAAGGCCATAAACCCGGAGACTCGTGTGGTTCTGGTTACGGGCCTGGGCTACCGGGTGGAACCGGGAAAGCTGGTGGAGTGCGGCATCAACCAACTACTGTCCAAACCTTTTCAGTTCGCAGAGGTCCGGTTGGTTGTGCAGCAGGCCTTATCCCCGACTCTCGATGTCGATACGTAGACCGCTAGATATAACCTTATCGTAACATTCTGATATCCCCATACTTCAGACAATGTAAGGTAACAGTCTCCTCAAGCGCGGTAATATCCCAAAACAAAGCTGTTTAACAAGAAACATATACTCAGCGAAAGGAGTGTTCTTGAAAAGTTTTATACTTGTCTTATACTTCATTTATACAAATCTCGAAATAAGTTGACAAAATTATCGATATTGGGTAAGATTTATATTAGAGTGTAAATAGAAAAGGGAGGGGGATCTTTTAAAATGGCTAGGAAAACCAAAAAGATGCTTCTGGTGGAAGAGAAGTTCCGTCAACCCCTGGAGCGTATTCTCCCTGAGATGGTCACGGACCGGGGCCTCTCCTCAACGGCCGAGGAGTTAGGGGTGAGTAAAGCCACCCTGGGGTACTGGCTGCTGAAGCTGGGCATCGACGTTCGTCGAGTTGCCCTGGCTCCTGGGGAATCCCTGGAAGTGAAGCGCACAGGTTAGCCTGACGGTTCTTGGGCTTGATAGCCCATCTTGGAGCTGGATCTCAGGCCGCCTATTGGCTTATGGCTGCCAGGGTGGGTTTTTTGGCATGCGCCAGACGTCCTGCTGAAAGATGGGGCGGTTATCTAGCGCATGGTCTTTTGAAACATCACCCCCAGATACCGGTAATGGCCTCTTTCATCTGTTGATCCGGCTTTGCACAAAAAGTCCAATAGCAGACGTTTTCTTTCCCACCCACCCGATATGTCTAATTCCTGAAGGGACACCCCTCAGACTCCCTGGCAGAGAACCTAGGTTCTCCGCACTCTCCTAGGGTTTTTGTGCAAAGCTTGTTGATTCCTTGAAAAGGGGGTCGCAGGCCCACTCATTCGGTGTGCCCAGACCAACGGTCGTGCCCTGACGCTTGGCGCCGACCGCATCATCCTTCCCACTGTGCCGCAAAAGGTCATTGACGCTGGTATATTTGTAGCCTTAAACTATGTGAGTGAATTCACTAACTAAAGGGATTCCGATTGGAGGAGGAAGAAGAGGGGTGCGTGGACAGCTTATTGCAGTAGTGGCCCTCACAGGGATGCTAGCCCTGATGGCCGTGGCCTGCGGTGGAGGTGGTGCAGAAGTCGTTTCCACTCCAACAACGATCCCTATCAGGCCCGTACCTGGTGGCACGCCTCTCGTGGTAACCCCTAGTAATGGGGGATCAGAGGCCACCGTAACACCAGAAATTACTCCCACTACAGGACAGGATATAGAGGTCGCCCTAAAGGACAGGGGACGCAAGTACCTGTATGATCCAAAGGACTTTACTTTCAAGGTGGGGCAGAAGGTTAAATTGGTGTTAACTGCTGAGACCGAGTTCCATACGTATACCGCCACCGACGTGCCTACTGAGGAGGGAGATAAGATAAACGCACTTGTGTTCGGTGGGCAGACAGTCACCCTCGAGTTCACTCCCAGTGAAGCTGGCGAATTTAAGCTAATCTGCATACCCCACCAGGCCTTTGGAATGTTGGGGACCATCACCGTGGAGCCGTAGGGGTAGTTGGTTAAGGGTTAAGGGGGCCTTGCACAAAAAGTCCAACGCTTCTTTCCCACCCACCCTCCCAGAGGTTTTATTCAAAGGGGGACACCCCCTTGAACCCCCGACAGAGAACCCAGGTTCCCTGTACCCTCCCAGGATTTTTATGCAAAGCTGGTTAGGAGCACGTAGCTAACCTGCTCAAGGGATATAAGGCTGGCCTCGCTGTTAGTGGGCCGGCCTTACCTTTTAAGGCCCGGTCAAGGATTGGTGGCCATGAGTCTCAGCATTGAGATGTAGGTGGGTTGGGGGCCCATTTGCGCGGAAATTCGCGGGAATTGTGTTGCGTTTCAGCGTTGACGCCTCCTGGTGAGCGACTTATACTACCGTCAATCCTGAACACCCCCGATCTCACCGAAGGAAAAAGGGAAGAATCTATGAAGCTGTCCTGTCTTCAAGAGAACCTGAGTCATGGCCTGGCTGTGGTAGGTAGGGCTGTAGCCACTCGAACAACCCTTCCCATAACCCAAAACGTTCTGATAACCACCGACCAGTCTCGCCTTAAGCTGTCGGCAACCAACCTGGAGATCGCCATCACCACATGGATAGGCGCGGACATCCAGGAGGAGGGGTCCATCACCATCCCCGCGCGGCTTCTCACCGAGTTCGTCAGCTCCCTTCCCGGCGAGAAGATCGATATCGTGTCGAGCACGCGTCCCAAGGGTTTACAGCTAACCTGTGCTCGCTTTGAGGCGCACATCAACGGCACGGACCCCGATGAGTTTCCACCCATTCCCACGGTCGAGGAGGGAATAGGGGTAAGCCTGGACCCCAGGATGCTGAAGCCTGCCATAGACCGTGTGGTCTTCGCCGCCGCCACAGAGGACACCCGGCCCGTCCTATCGGGGGTAAAGGTGGATATCGAGGGTGAAAAGTTCACCATGGCCGCCGCCGACGGCTTCAGGCTAGCGGTGCACACCAGCCAACTGGGAAGCGGCATAGGCCAGGACCTCAGCTTCATCATCCCCGCCAGGACCCTTCAAGAGGTGGATCGCCTCATCGGGCAGGAGGAGGAGCCCATAGAGCTGACGGTGACTCCCGCCAAGAGCCAGGTGCTCTTCCGCCTGAAGAACGTCGAGGTGGTATCCCAGCTCATCCAGGGGACCTTCCCCAACTACTGGCAGCTTATCCCTCAGAGCTACAACACGCGGGCAGTGGTGGACGTGACGGACTTTCTCAAGGCTACTCGCACCGCCTCCATCTTCGCCAGGGACGGCAGCGGCATAGTCCGGGTCCAGGTCATGCCCGGCCCCAATGGGTCTGGCGGCAAGATCGTGGTGTCCTCCAAGGCGGAGGAGGTGGGAGACAACCTGGGGGAGATCGACGCCAAGATCGAGGGGGAGGAGACCAAGATCGCCTTCAACAGCAAGTACCTCTTGGACGTTCTGTCCATCCTGGACCGGGGAGAGGTAGCCCTGGAGACCGCCACCTCCTCCAGCCCGGGGGTCATCAAGCCCGTTGGGCAGCAGGGCTACACCCACGTGGTCATGCCCATGTTCGTTCAATGGTAAAGTTTCCCAAACTGCCCCCGATACTAAGGTGGACCCCATTATTAAGACAGCACGAGGGCTAAATTAAGAGAGTCTCCCACCCCTGCGCTAGGTTTCACCAAGCCCGATGGCAGCCCTGCTTCTTCAGCTGCTGCTCCCCTTTCTTCCTGGCCATGTTGGTACACCTCTGCTGGGGTCCGGTAGCCCAAAGCCTGGTGAGGCCTCTGCCGGTTGTAGAACTCCAGGTAGGCATTGATCCCAGTTCGGGCCTCGGCGACGGTCTGGTAAGCTTTCAGATACACCTCCTCGTACTTGATGCTCCGCCACAGCCGCTCCACGAAGATGTTGTCCAGGTACCTACCCTTACCATCCATGCTGACCTGGACCCTCTGCTCCTGCAACGTCTGGGTAAAGGCCTCACTGGTGAACTGACTCCCTTGGTCGGTGTTGAATATCTCCGGTCGTCCCTTACCCAGGGCTTCCTCCAACGCCGCCACGCAGAAGCTGGTGTCCATGGTGTTGGAGAGCTTCCAGGCCAGCACGTGCCGGCTGTGCCAGTCCATGATGGCCACCAGGTACAGGAAGCCCTTCGCCATGGGGATGTAGGTGATGTCCGCGGCCCAGACCTGGTCGACCCGATTAACCTCCACTCCCTTCAGCAGATAGGGAAAGATCCGGTGTCCCGGCGCTGGTTTGCTGGTGTTGGGACGCCGGTAGATCGCTTCCAGACCCATCAACCGCATCAGCCTTCGAACCCTTTTTCGGCTCACCAGATAGCCCTGTTGCAGCAGCCAGGCCTTCATCTTCCTGGAGCCGTAGAAGGGGGTCTTCAAATACTGACGGTCCATCAGGGCCATCAACTCCAGGTCTTCTGCCCTGGTCGGTACCGGCCGGTAGTACACCGAGGCCCGGCTGACGTCCAGCAGGATACATTGACGCACCAAAGACAGCTGCTGGTGGTCTCGGTCTATCATGGCTCGCCGTATGCTGCGACTCATAGACCGGACCTTTCCGACAAAAAATCGCGTTCCACCTTCAGCTGGCCGATGTGCCGGTAGAGGTGGTTAATCTGAGCTTCCTTGGCTTTCTCCTGGGATTTCTGATTGGTGGCAAATAGCTCCGGGGCTCCTTCCACCAGGGCCCTTTTCCAGGCGTGAATCTGACTGGGATGGACCTCAAATCGGCTGGCCAGCTGGGCGATGGTCTCTTCCCCCGCAAGGGCGGCCAGGGCCACCTTGGCCTTGAACGCCGGACTGTGCTTATTCCTCGTCTGCTTCATGTCCTGCTCCTCCACGTCGGTTAGTTGCCGGTTATTTTAGGAGCTGGACTCTCTCTTAGCCAGTTGTCTAGTTTTTGGGTACCACCTCACTTGGGCCCCAGGAAGAGGTGCAAGTGCCGCAAGTTCAATACTAAGCGCCTCTACAACTCCATCAGGCAGGGAAATGTGAGGAAGATGGAGAAGCGGTATGCGATGAGGTGGCAATGTATGTGAAGATTACAGAAGCCCGCCCGGACGGGCCATTCACCCTGGAAGGGCCGTTCAAAAAAGAGTTTGCGGTACTCCAAAAAAGATGAGGTCTATAGCCGTGACAAGGTACAGAATACCAGCATCCAAGCAACCTGTGTACACCGTAGCGCTTATGGCACTCTCCATCCTCGCACTTTTGGCGTGTGCTGAAGAAACGCCAGCCGACGGAGTAAATAAGCCTCCGATTATCCATGATGTAGCGTTCCCGGCCCAAATGGCACCTGGAGATGCAGTCAATATCGCAGTTATAGCCACCGATCCCGATGACGAGCAACACACTCTAACCTACACATGGAATATAGTGTCTGGGGACGGATTGCTTGCCCCTGGAGACATCGCTACTTTAGGGATTCCTTCTACCACGTACACGGCTCCGATTAATCCTGGGATCAAGCAACTGTCCGTCAAAGTACAAGACGGGGCGGGCCTTAGCGATAGGTTTACGTTCCAGATACTAGTCCGTGAATTAGCCGCCCCAAATTTTTAGTCTGGAAAAGGGGTTCTAGCTTCTCTACCCGTGTCGCTCTAGCAGAGCGTGCGGTTCTATACTGAGACACAGGCAGCCCTTCAGCCCCCGGTTTTCAGTTTACATAATCTCCGTATTCCTCGGCAACATTTTTGCTACAATTGTCCTGTGGCTGGCATAGACCTTATAGGCGGCCTCCCGCAGCTGGATGCAGATGTGGAAGATTACTGGACAAGGAGTGGGCCATGACCTTGAAGCGAGAATTACATCAGGACGAGCAAAGGGCACAGGACTCGGGCCACTGGATGGAGTTGATACCCAGCCCTAAGTGGGTGCGAGTGGTTTTTGGCGGAACCGTTATCGCCGACAGCAGACGTGCTCAAATGCTGCGCGAAAGCGGATATACGCCCGTCTACTACTTCCCAGAAGAGGATGTACGCATGGACCTCCTGGCACAGACCGAGCACAGCATCCAGGACCCATATAAGGGGAATGCCTGCTATAGCACGGTGCGATCAGGGGACAAGGTCGCCGAGAACGCCGCCTGGAGCTACCCTGAGCCCCCATCGGAGGCGTCCTATCTAAAAGGCCACCTGGCCTTCGAGTGGAACAGGATGGACGCCTGGTTCGAGGAGGACGAGGAGGTGTTCGTACATGCACGGGACCCGTACAAGAGGGTCGACATTGTGCAGAGCTCCCGCCATGTAAGTGTCGTGGTTGCCGGGGAGACCGTAGCCGATACGCATCACCCCGTCCTGCTCTTTGAAACCGGCCTGCCCACCAGGTACTACATACCCAAAGTGGATTTGCGCATGGACCTGCTCCAGCCCAGTGAAAAGCGGACCAGTTGTCCCTACAAAGGGGATGCGCGCTACTACTCGGTGGCCGTAGGTGACATAACGACGCCCGACATCGCCTGGTACTACTCTTTTCCCACCGCGGAGAGCTCCAAGATTGCCGGTCTGGTCAGCTTCTTTAACGAACGGATAGAGGCGCTGTACGTGGACGGTGAGTTGATGCCGAAGCCTAAGACCAAATGGTCTTAGAGGGAAGATCACTATATAGTCACGAATGGTTGGTAAACATGCCAGAGAGAAGGGAGAACCGGCCTGCCAGAAGACGCAGTCAAGACCGCTCCCCACGTATATAAAGTACTGTTTGAGAACGGACGGGTGAGAGTATTGAAGTCCCGCATGACGCCGGGCGCCAAGTCGGAGCTCCATTCGCATCCGGCGGTGGGTGCCATAGGTCTTAGCGCCGGCAAGTACCGGTTCGCCTCCCCCGATGGCCAGAGTATGGAAGCGGAGATGTCGGCGGGCCAGGTAATGTATATGGATGCAGTGGACCATACCACAGAGAACGTAGGGAACACCGAAGGGGTGGGTATCCTGGTGGAGCTGAAATAGCCTTAATACCGCAATTTGTTATGTCTACTATGGTTTTCGTGAGTGGGTTATCAACATAACAACTATAGTGCGAACCACTTCTGCCGTACCTCGTATCTGATACCAGGTCAGGACACGGGCATGTATCCCAGGCCTCCGTTCCGCTGATCAATGGTGCCCTTATAGATAAAGGCGCGACCACCGGTCTCTTTTCGAACAGTGCCTTCGTAGAAGTCGATATAGACGACGCCGTCTTCGCATTCCACATCTACATGGTCCCCCTGCTGCGAGGCCACTTTCTTGGGCGCGGAATCGATTACGTTGCCGGGGCCCTTCTCAAAGGTCATCCACGGCTCAATCTCGTCCCCCTTCAAGGACTGGCCGAAGGCCGCTACGTCCACCACCACGAATTCATCTGGAGTACAACTGAAAAATACCTTCTTAGGGAGTCCATCCCTTTCTATCATACTAAAATCCTCGCATAGTTTTTAGTTAACGTTAGCCAGCCTCTGGTCACCAGAAGGCCGACTATACTTAGTAGCCTGTGACGAGTCGTAGCTTTCAATTAAGGCTGCTTCCACCTCCTGCAATAGGCTGTCCAGGCCCCAGCGGTGGGCTGCGGATATCAGTACCACCCTGTGGGAAGCATCTTGGAGCCTGTGAGGATCGTCTATCCCCAACTGGCCGTTCCCAGATACCAGCATGTCGACCTTGTTCATCGCCAGAACCCTTGGTTTCCCTTCCAGGCCCAACTGCCGCAAGGTCCTCTCCACAATCTGGGCCTGCTGCGATGCGTTCCGGTGAGTTATGTCTACAATGTGCAGCAGAAGGTCCGCCTCCTCCAGCTCCTCCAGGGTAGCTCTGAAGGCCGCGACCACGGTGGGAGGAAGCTTCTGGATGAAGCCTACGGTGTCCGTCACCAGGGCCTGCGTGTTTGAAGGAAGGGTGACCCGACGGGTCACAGGGTCCAGGGTGGAGAACAGCTTGTCTTCAGCGACGACACCCGCTTTC
The DNA here is from genome assembly GCA_965237935.1 of Dehalococcoidia bacterium. Classification (GTDB taxonomy): domain Bacteria; phylum Chloroflexota; class Dehalococcoidia; order Lucifugimonadales; family CBDEGW01; genus CBDEGW01. The sequence goes on from CBDEGW010000004.1 coordinate 391,933, forward strand.
GTAAGGGCGTTGAGCAGTGTGCTTTTGCCGGCGTTGGTGTACCCCACCAACGCCACGACGGGGATATCCCCTCTCCTGCGCTTGCTTCTGTATAACGCCCTCTGGCGACGGACCCTCTCCAGTTGCTCTTTCAGCTTCTGAATCCTGCGTCGAACAAGGCGGCGGTCCGTCTCCAACTGGGTCTCGCCGGGGCCCCTGGTGCCGATTCCGCCTCCCAGACGCTCCAGGTGAGACCACTGGCCCGCCAGCCTGGGAAGGAGGTAATTGTGCTGGGCCAGCTCTACCTGAAGCTGTCCCTCCCTGGTATGAGCATGGCGGCCGAATATATCCAGGATGAGGGCGGTGCGGTCGATGACCTTCAGCTCCAGGGTGGTTTCCAGGTTACGCTGCTGAACCGGCGTCAGCTCGTCGTTGAAGACCACCAGACTGAAGCCCAGCTCCTCCTGGAGTGCCTTGAGCTCCTCCAGCTTCCCCCTGCCCAGGTAGTGCTGAGTGGGCCGCGGCAGCGACTGGGTCAAGCGTCCCACTACCTTAGCCCCAGCGGTCAGGGCTAGCTGCTCCAGCTCATCCAGGGAGTCTTCCAGGGGCCAGAGATGCCGTTGCCTGGCAGTCTCCACCCCTACCAGGATGGCCTTTTCCGCCTGGGCCTCCGTCACCTGCAAGGTTTTAGCGATAGGGCTCCTTTCAGCGTCCTGCGGTGGTTGGCGGCGGAATCTTCCACGATGCCAGTCTGGCCAACCCCCGTTCCAACTGGTCGTCCGGCGTGGTAAGAGAAAGGCGTATGTACCCCTCTCCGTATCTGCCGTACCCGGCTCCAGGAGTGACAACGATATCCTTCTCCTCCAGGAGCAGCTTGGCGAACTCCCCAGAGGTATACCCTTCGGGGAGTCTTGCCCACACATAAAGACTGGCCTTGCAGGGCTGGACCCAAAGGCCAAGACCAGTAAGGGTCTCTATCATCTTGTCGCGACGCCCCTGGTATATGGCGTTTCGCTCTATCAGATAGTCCTGGGGTCCCGTCAGGGCCTCTATGGCCGCCATCTGGATGGCCTGAGGCACTCCAGAGTCCAGGTTGGACTTGACACGCATCAGGGCGTCGATCATCTCCGCGTTGCCGACCGCCATCCCGATACGCCAGCCCGTCATGTTGTAAGTCTTGGACAGGGAGTGGAACTCCATGCCTACCTCTATGGCTCCCTCCACTTGAAGGAAGCTGTTCGGCCGGTGCCCGTCGTAGGCGACCTCCGAATAGGCTGCATCGTGTAGTACGATTATGTCGTGCCGCCGGGCGAACTCCACCACCTTCTCGAAGAAGTCCAGGCCCGCTATGGCGGAGGTGGGATTGTTGGGGTAGTTCACCCACATGACCTTGGCCTGTCTTGCCACTGCCGGGGGTATGGCATCCAGGTCCGGCAGCCATCCGTTCTCTTCCGTAAGGGGCATCCAATAGCTCTCGCCGCCGGCGAACAGAGTACCCGCCGCGTATACCGGATATCCAGGATCTGGCACCAGCGCCACATCCCCGGGGTCAAGAAAACAGAGGGCAACGTGTCCAATTCCCTCTTTGGCGCCTATCAGGGGCAGCACCTGTGTGTCCGGCTCCAGGGAGACCCCAAAGCGCTTCTGATACCAGTGGGCGATGGCTCTGCGACATTCGGGGAGTCCATAGGTTTCCGGGTAGCGGTGATTGGCCGGCACCTGGGCCGCCTCCCACAGTCGCTCCATGATGTGGGAGGGGGTGGGAATATCGGGGTCGCCAATGCCAAAGGATATTACGTCCGCTCCCTCAGCCCTCTTGCGGGCGATGGCCTGGCTTATCCCAACGAAAAGGTAGGGAGGGAGTTTCTCTATTCGGTTGGCGAATTTCACAAATCAGTCCTTGGATTATCTGAACTGGGGCGTAAGGTTTGGCGGCGCTCTATCGGTGGAAGCAGGCTGCCCGATCATTAGTTATGTATAGTCAATTCTTACTGGTACGAACGTCATGACTGGCCTATTCTGTTTGCGCCCTACCATGCATAAAAAGTCCAGCAGCGGATGTGTCCTTTCCCACCCACCCGCCCTATATGTCTAATTCCTGAGAGGACACCTCTCAGACTCCCTGGCAGAGAACCTAGGTTCTCTGCACTCTCCTAGAGATTTTGTGCAAGGCTTTTGCGCCCCCCATTGACCCAGCGACGTGAGGGCTCTAGGATAGTGGCGCTTCATGCCTCAAGCTGTTATAGCTCACCTGGTCTATGGTAAGGGAAGCATTGGAAAAGGTAAAGAGACCTACTGTTCGCGTACGTAGAGCGAAGGGAGAAACGCCAATGACCATCGTAAATCACGACCAGGTCCCGGACACGCCTTGGAGGCCCGGCCAGCGACGCAAGGTGATTGCCGGACGCGATCAGGGGTTAAAGAACCTCTGTCTCTTCTGGACCGAGGTGGAGCCCGGTACCGGAGCCCCCCTCCATTATCATGAAGTGGAGGAGATCCTAATTATCCTGGATGGAGCAGTGGAAGCAAGATTGGACCAGGAGCGCCAACACGTCCCATCCAACCATTCTATCGTGGTCCCGGCCAGGACCCCCCACGCCTTTACCGTGGTAGGGGAGAGGACGGCGACAATTATGGCCGTCTTCTCTCACCCAGAGCCCTTCCTGGAAGGCCGCACCACCTACCTGGAGGGCACTCCTCCCGCGGAGTACAGCCCCGCCAGCTAAACTGTGTCCGATAGTGTCCTGGAAAAGGGTGGCTATATTACGGAGACGTTGGCCTTGCGCAAAAAGTCCAACGCTTCTTTCCCACCCACCCGCCCAGAGGTTTTACCCAAAGGGGGGACACCCCCTTGAACCCCCGACAGGGAACCGAGGTTCCCTATACCTTCCTTGGGTTTTTGTGCAAAGTAGGAGACGGGTCAGCGAGAATAGCGGACCTCCTCGTCAAATACCGCTATGCCTTTCCTGGTACCGAGCCAGGCCCGCCCTTGGGCATCAAAGAGAATGGTCTCAATGTACGTGCTAGGCAAGGGTGAGTTGAAAACGCCGTAGGACTCCCACTCCCCGTCGTCCAAGATCCACAACCCTTCTAAGACGGTGCCCACCCAGGTCCGCCCGCTGGCGTCGAAGGCGATGGTTGCAGCCGTACGTCGGGGAGGTCCCTCTTCACCGAACAGATAGGGACTCCACTCCTCTCCATCGAAAGCAACCACGTCTCTAAGCCAGGTAATGGCCAACACTTGGCCATCGGGGTCGATGGCCAACGAGGAGATGATGTCGCTGGGCAACCGCGAGTTATCCGTATTGTACGTAGTCCAATTTTCGCCATCGAACTGGGCTATGCCGTCTCCATTGGTCGCAATCCATGCCCTCCCCTGGGGGTCGAATATGATGGCGGTGATGTCGTTGCTGGGCAGCCCGGATGTGAAGGCATCGTGGTAGGTCCAGCTTTCTCCATCGAAGATACCCAGCCCCCGCTGCCAGATCCCGTTCCACAGCCTTCCCTGGGCATCAAAAGCCATGGCCGTTACGTCACTGCTGGGCAGACCGTACCCAGGGCCGGGTATTTCCAGTCGAGTGCTTCTGGCGTCGCTGAAGACCTGCAGGCCTCCGGGTATGCTGACCCAGAAGTCCCCTTGAGGGCTTAGAGCTGCTGCTTGAGTCGCCTCGCCGGACAACCCTTTGTAGGAGAACCAGCGCTCTCCATCGAAGACAGATAGAGCATTGCCCGTGCTTATCCACGCTTTTCCTTGTGTATCGAATGCTACTGCCTCGATGGCACCGTCTGGGAGGCCCGAGTTTTCGGGATCGTAGTGGGTCCACTGGTTGCCATCGAAAATTCTTATGCCGTCTCCCAGGGTGCCTACCCAGGGTCTGCCTTGGGGGTCAATGGCCATTGATGTAACGGAGATAAAGGGCAGCCCGGATGTGAAGGAGTCGTAGGTGGTCCACCGATTGCCGTCAAGCCGCCCGATTCCCCGAAAAAGGGTCCCAGCCCATACCTGGCCGTCGCGCCCAATGGCCAGGGAGGTAACGAAGTTGCTGGGCAATCCCGAGTTGGCATCGTCAAGGATTGTCCAGCTCTCGCCATCGAAAATCCCTACACCAGCCCCCCACAGCGACACCCAGACGCGCCCCTCTGGATCAATGGCGATGTCTCTAGTCCGGTCTGACGGCAGGCCAGAGGTCTCCTGGTCGTAGACCGTCCAGTTTTTACCATCGAAGACCCAGACGCCATCCTGAATGGTGCCCATCCATACCCGCCCCTGCTGGTCGATGGCCAGAGTATCTACGAGAACATTATCGGTGTGCCCTCCGATTTCAGGAAGAGTGTACGAAATCCAATCCCTCCCATCAAAGAGAGCAATGGGCCCCCGCGTGGCCATCCAGGCCCGGCCCTTGTAGTCGAAAGCCAGGGAGGGAATGTACCCATTGGGAAGGTCTGAGTTCTTGGTAGTGTAAATCGTCGACTCCTCGTCTTCGATAACCGCCGCTCCGGATGCGGTGCCAAACCAGGTGCGCCCCTGGGTATCAAAGGTTATGGATAGCACCCGGTCGCTGGGAAGGGTGAATTCACGCCCACTGATCTTGGTAGAGATCCACCCATTGCCATCGAAGGCCGCTGAGTTGTGCCGGGTTGCGGCGTAGGCCCTGCCGCTGGAATCCAGAGCCATGGCCAGGTAGTTGTTGTTCTCCAACGTGGTATCGTCAATAGAGTGCACCGTCCATCCACGGTCAGACTGCTCATCCTGAATTTCATCATATCTCTCAAGGAGAAAGGAGCCGCTAACGGCTGCTATTAGGATTCCGAAAACGATAGCCCAGAGGTGCCACTTAAGGATCTCCCATCGCTGTCGGCGTGGGACGTTTCGCGGCATCAACCTGGCGCCGAGGAGAGCACCGAGAATGGCCCCTACCCCTCCCCCTATCAGGGTGCCCAGGAGTAATGCGATTACCCTATCGGTGCACTCGAACCCCGAACAGTCGCGGAAGGCTAGCACAATCGAGCCAATGAAAAAGGCCAGAATTCCGCCGACAATGGCCCCAACCGCGCTTCCCGATAGGGCCCCCCCGATTAACATCATCTCAAACTCTCTCCGCTACGGCCTACTCCTTCTCGTACTTCCATCTCGGCAGGCCGAATTAGTATAGTCGGTAGCTAAGTCCTAGTGTCGCGTCACCTAAATTAGGGTACATTGAACTCATTCTCTCCAAGGGCCTATACCTCACCCCCTGGCCCCCTCTCCTGCAGTTTTGCACCTAAAGTCCAACAGCAGACGTTTTCTTTCCCACCCACCCACCCGGTATGTCTAATTCCTGAGGGGACACCCCTCAGACTCCCTGGCAGAGAACCCAGGTTCTCTGCACTCTCCTAAGTTTTTGTGCAAAGCCCCTCTCCTGCAGGAGAGGGGGAAATATTGTATCTGGGGGACACCTCCAGACCCCCAGCGGGGGCTTTGCCCCCTGCACCCCCGAATGATGCCCTAATAGCGTGACGCGACACTAGTCAGCCGTGACGCTCAATTTCGCATTGTATCACTCGGCGCGCGTTACGGCCCCATGCGCGGCCTGTACTGTAGGGCCTCCGCCACGTGGGAGACGGCTATATTCTCCTGGCCCGCCAGGTCCGCGATAGTGCGAGAGAGCTTGAGAATGCGATGGAAGCCCCTGGCCGAGAGGCCAAGCTGTTTCATCGCAGCCTGGAGGAGGCTCTTGCCCGAATCATCTACCTGACAGAAGTTCCACACCTCCACGGGGCCCATGTCCGCGTTGGAGGCCAGGGAGGTTCCCTGAAAGCGGTGCCGCTGAAGGGCCCTAGCCCTGTCCACTCGTGCGCGCACCTGGGAGGAGCTCTCCGCCTTGGACTCATCCACCAGCTTCTCGTACTCCACTCTGGGAACATCGACGAACATATCTATACGGTCTAACAGGGGTCCAGAGATGCGTCGCTGGTAGCGCGCTACCAGACCTGGGGAGCAGGTGCACTCCTTCTTGGGATCGCCGTAGTAGCCGCAAGGGCATCCGTGGAGAACTAAACTACAACACCGTCTCCAGGACGCTTGAAATTGCGGCAGGCCGCGGCTCTGGAAAGAAACCGTGACTGGCAGGTCCCAGTTTGAAAGCGTCACTGTAGACATCCTGCGCTTTGTCGAGCTGCTGTGGCGGCCCGGGGACGTCCGCGAAGTTCGCGTTCCCAAGTATAACATATACGGCCACACCGCCTCCGGCTACTTCGATAGCCCGGAATCACTAGCCGAATCTGCTGCCAAGTGGGACGGCAAGGCCAATCTATATTTTACACTGAACCCTGTGAACCCGGCCCTTATGGCGCGGGTCTCCAACCGAATCGCCGACAAGGCAGAGACCACCTCCGCCGATGTCGACGTGATAAGACGGCGTTCGCTATTCATAGATATCGACCCGGTCCGGCCCTCTGGCATCAGCAGCACTGAGGATGAACGCCAAGCAGCACGACTGGTGTTAGACGAGGTTGTGTCCTTCCTAGACAACAAAGACTGGCCCCAACCTATCGTCGCCATGTCTGGCAACGGGTGGTATCTCCTCTATCCCATCAGCTTGCCCAACGATCCGTCCTCCCTGGAATTGGTTCAAGGGGTTCTGGTATCGCTGGCAACTCGATTCAACAACGAGGCCGTCCACATTGACACCACCGTCTGCAACGCAGCGCGCCTCGCCGGGCTCATCGGCAGCATGAAGGTCAAGGGTGACTTTCTAACGGATAGGCCCCACCGGCGGTCCCAATTGGAGTCAGTTCCTCAGCAGTTAGCAGTAATCAGCGAGGAATTGCTGGCCGAACTTGCAGCCGAACAATCGCAACCAGAAGCTAATTTACCTAAAGATGGCTCCATATTTAATGGGTCAACACCTTTACTAGAGGAATTGCTCCAATCCCGGCACATCGAGTACAGGACACAGCCGCTGGATGGGAACGGCGTGACCTGGTACCACGTGGAAAAGTGCCCATTCCATTATGACGAGTGTCATCCATTCGAGTGCGGCGTAGGGCAAAAGCTGCCCGACGGGCCCTACGCTGGCAAGTGTTTTCATGCCGAAACGGAGCCGAGGGGCTGGCAGGAGTGGAAGGTGGCGCTGGGCCTGACCTTCTCAAAAAATGGCCAAAGTCTCAACCCTAAAGACAAGAATGGCCCGTTTCCTTTGACTGACGCCGGCAACGCTGAATTATTCGCCGCCCTCTACGGCCATATCCTGCGCTTCGACCATGCCAGAAACCGGTGGCTCATCTGGGAAGAGCACCGGTGGGCGCCTGATTCTGATGGCGAGGTACGCCGTCTGGCCAAGAAAGCAGCCCGTGTTCGCTACCGGACCGTATTGGATATCGAAGACCTGGATTTGCGCGGTAAGACCGCCAGCTCTGCTGTAAGGTCTGAATCACGCCAGAGATTGGATGCTTGTCTTGCCCTGGCCCGTAGCGAACACCCAATAGCCGACTCAGGTATGACCTGGGACCCCGACCCCTACCTGCTTGGCGTGGCCAACGGAGTAGTGGACTTGCGTACTGGAATGATACGTTCCGGGCACCCCGACGACCGGCTTACGATGCAGGTGCCGGTGCAATACGACGTGAAGGCAGAGTGTCCGAGATGGCAGCAATTTCTTCACCAGGTGTTCCAGCGTGACGGAGAACTTATTGGGTTTGTGCAGCGGGCCCTGGGGTACTCCCTGACGGGTTCGGTTCGGGAACAGGTTCTATTCCTCTGCTACGGCACAGGGTCCAACGGCAAAAGCGTGTTCTTGGACATGTTGAGAAACGTGCTAGGGGACTATGCCATGAACATTCCATTCACGGTACTAGAGCTACAGCAAAGACCTTCATTGACCAACGACCTAGCCTCGATGGCAGGGAGAAGACTTGTGACTTCCTCAGAGACTAACGAGTCCACACGGTTGAACGAGGCACGCATTAAGGCGTTGACCGGAGGAGATCCCATCACCGCACGTTTTCTGTATAGCGAATCCTTCACCTACGAGCCAGTGGCCAAGTTCTGGCTGGCGGTGAAGGTCACGTCCCGTCAAGTGGTGTAAGAGTACGTCATCCTGTTGATCGCGGTCTATGCCACTGCCTTCGCTAGATCCGCCTCGGGTAGAGCTTCGTCGATGCTGTAGACCGCGGGTGTCGTGTATAGACGGCCGACGGCCCATTCGTCGTGCTGTTCAGCGAGGACGGCGCCAACCAGGCGACGCACGGCTGGTCGGTTAGGGAAGATGCCCACGACATCGGTGCGACGCCGTATCTCCTTGTTGAGGCGCTCCAGGGGGTTGTTGGACCAGATCTTCTTCCAGTGGGGGACAGGGAAGCTGGAGAAGGCCAGGACGTCCGCACCAGCCTCGTCCAGTAGAGAGGCCACCTGAGGGAACGGGTCCTGTAGCTGGGCGATCACCCGCTCGAGCTGTGCGTGGACCTCCTGAGGGGACGGCTGCTGGTAGATGGTGCGGACCATGTTGGCCACCCAGGGCTGAGCGCGCCTGGGGACCCGAGTGAGCAGGTTGGTCATGAAGTGGGTGCGGCACCGTTGCCAGCTGGCCCCACCGAAGACAGTCGCGATGGCATCCCTGAGTCCCTGATGCGCATCCGATACCACCAGATCCACCCCGCTCAGACCCCTGGCGGACAGTGAGCGCAGAAAGGCCAGCCAGAAGGCGCCGTCTTCGCTGGTACCCACGTCCATCCCAATGATCTCCCGCTTGCCCTCGCCATTGACCGCCGTTGCCACCACCACGCTGACGTTGACGATCCTGCCGTCCTCTCTGACCTTCTGGGTTAGTCCGTCCAGCCACAGGTAGGGATATGGTCCGCCGTCCAGCGGACGGCCCAGGAAGCCATCCACCACCACGTCCAGCTCCTGACAGATACGCGACACCTGGCTCTTGGAGATACCCTCGCACCCCAGGGCCTTGACCAGGTCGTCCACCCGCCTTGTCGATACACCTTCCACATAGGCCTGCTGGATCACCGCCAGCAGAGCTCGCTCGCTGCGACGCCGTGGCTCCAGCAGGCTCGGGAAGTAGCTCCCCTCTCGAAGCTTCGGGATGTGCAGCTCCATAGTCCCTACCCGGGTATCCCACGCCCGGGACCGATACCCGTTGCGCTGGGTCACCCGCTCAGGGCTGCGTTCTCCATACTCAGCACCGATCCTCGCAGACACCTCCGCATCCATGATCCCCTCTACCAGCACTCTCAGAGCCTCCCGTAGAAAGTCCACGTCACCGTCCATTCCCCCCTTGCGCAACAACTCCAGCAGGTCCATCCTTTCCTTGACCACCGTTGTCCTCCTTTCTCGAGCTTCTGTTTTGCCCGCTAAGGATGACGCGGTGGTCTCTCTTACTCCAGACCCCCTCCTCTTCTTACACCACTTCCTGGGACTCTACTGGCGGTGAACCACTTGCCTCGAGTGAGGGACGACTCTTATGGGTTCTGGCGTAGAGTACGAGTGCTGCCGTTCAATGAGCAGTTTACGGGGGATGATGCGGACAAAGGGCTTCCCTTCAAGTTGCTAGAAGAGTTGCCGGGGATACTCAACTGGGGAGTACAGGGAGCACTGAATTGGCGACTGGTTGGCCTAGCGCCCCCTTCGACGGTAATGACCGCCACCCAAGCCTACAGAAAGGACAACGACGAACTGGACGGCTTCGTCGCGGACTGTTGCGTGGTGGCCGACGGCGTTAGGGCGGAGCCGGGGCACCTTTTCTGCGAATACCAACGCTGGTCCAAGGAGCAAGGAATCCTGGAGCGCCACAGGTTGGGGTCCCGCTCCTTCGGCACGCGCATCAGGGAGCGATTCGGAGACTCCGTATCTTCGAATGGGAAACGCTATTTTCTGGGGATTGGATTGAAAGCCAACCAGTGACATAAGTGACGCAGCGAGGGGTCAATTTCACAAACTATTTTCAATTTACTTTTTATAAAGGATGTTTGTGAAAAAGGGGGTTCATTGCGTCACTCCCGTCACTGTGTCGAGGCTGGGAAAGGAAACGACAAAGCGAGGTAGAGCCGTGCAACAAATCCAAGAGCTAGAAATCACACGCCTGCCCATCGGCGACCTGCGTCCCGACCCAGCCAACCCGAGGCGCATAAGCGACGAGGAGTTGGAGTCGTTGACCCGGTCCATCAGAGAGTTTGGGCTGATCGACCCAATCATCGCCAGGCGGGAGGACAAGGTCGTAATCGGTGGCCATCAGCGTCTGCTGGCGGCCAGGAAGCTCGGACTGAAGCAAGTGCCTGTGGTCCTGGTGGACCTACCCGAGGAGCAAGCTCATCTGTTGAACCTGGCCCTCAACAAAATCTCCGGAAGTTGGGACCAAGAACTCCTGGCCCGGCTCTTGGGTGAATTGAAGGACCTACCGGATGTAGACATCACATTGACCGGCTTCTCTGAGGATGAACTCCAGAAGCATCTAAAGAGCCTGGAGTCGAGGGAGAAACGTGAGCGTCTGGAGTCCTTCGACCTGGACGCCGCCCTGGAAGCCGCTAAGGCGGCCCCTGTTGCCCACACAGGCGACGTTTGGCTACTAGGGGACCACAGGGTTCTATGCGGCGATTCCACCGACAATGGCGACGTGGCGCGCTTGATGAACGGTGAGAAAGCTTCTCTGATGGCAACGGACCCGCCGTACTTTGTGGACTACTCAGGTGGCAACCATCTGGCGCCTAAGGGCAGCAAAGCGAAAAAGAGCGGCGACAACCAATGGGACGAATTTGTGGACCCAGAGGTCTCGGTGGAGTTCTACCGGAAGTTTCTGGCAGTGAGCCTAGAGCATCTCCATCCTAACTCGGCCATTTACCAGTGGCACGCATTTCGGCGGCAGGCCTTGGTGGAACAGGCTTGGCGGGAATCCGGCCTTTTGGTGCATCAGCAAATCATATGGGCCAAGGCCCTTGGTGTGCTGACGCATAGCCATTACTTATGGGCCCACGAGCCTTGTTTCTACGGCTGGGTCGAAGGGCACCAACCCTCTAAAAAACCGCCGGCCAACGAAAGAACCATCTGGCAGCTGGACCAACAGGGTTCCAGCATGAACATCCACCCGACCCAGAAACCCTTGGAGCTATTCATAAAGCCCATCGAGTATCACACCGAGGCGGGAGATATCTGCTACGAGCCCTTCCTTGGCAGCGGCACCCAGCTGATCGCAGCCGAGAAGTTAAGCCGGATCTGTTATGCCATGGAACGGGAGCCTCAGTACGTTGATGTGGCGGTCAAGCGATGGGAGTCATTCACCGGAGAGCAGGCCGTGAAGGAGAACCAATGATAGCCCAAGCGGAGCGAACACTATGGCGACGTAGTGACCGTCGTCTCCAAGAGAACATTGGTCAGCTACCTCCACTTTGCCGATATCCCTTGACTTCCGGCGAAGACAGAGTGAGGTATATACCATCTTCTAAACGTGAGGAGGTGGCAAATGGCCATCGAGGACCGAGAATTGGAGCCCGGAACCAAGCTGATCGCCAAATACAAGAAGGAGGAACACAGGGCAGAGGTGATAGTCGGAGAGCAAGGGCAGGTCAAATACCGACTGGCGGACGGGAGAGAGTTCAAGAGTCCCTCATCGGCGGGTACCGCAATCACCAACAAGGCTTGCAACGGCTGGGCGTTTTGGAGCGTCGAACCCGACAGCAATCAAACTGGGACGGAGGGGCCAGAAAGCTCAAAGGAACAGGACGAAGGCTCGGAAAGTACGGAGATTCAGGAGCCGCCGCATACCGCAGGGTTCCGGCGCGTACCCAACCAAAAGGGCATCGAGGAAGGAGAAGTGAGACTCTACTGCGACGCTTGCCAGAAGAGTTTCACGGCGCCGGTGGGCGCACCTGCAGAGCAGTGTCCAGAAGGGCACACATCGAATGGGGTGCAAGAGGCAACCACAGAAGCCTGAGCGCTGGTTCGAATAATTTCATTTGCTTGAGGCAGGTTTCTCAATGGAGCCTGCCTTTTGCTCTGTTGCATCTGACTACCAACTGGTCAACTAGCAGAGGTAATCACAGGTAATGGGCCGCCAGTGCGCATTTCGGAAGGAGGATGGGCAGATGTGCCGGGCGGCTCCCGTAAAGGACGGGGATCACTGCTTCTGGCACTCCCCCGAGTATGCCGAAGATGTGGCCGAGGCACGGCGCTTGGGAGGACTGAGACGGCGACGTGAAGTGGCGGTGTCCGGGGCCTACGAGGTCAATGGGCTGGAAACAGTGGGCGACCTGCGGCGGTTGCTAGTGATTGCCTCCCTGGACACCCTGGGTCTGGAAAACTCCATCGCCCGGGCCCGCACCCTGGGCTACCTGGTCGGAGTGGCGGGTAAACCCGAATCCACCGAAGGACACGGATGGACGGCGTGAGGACAGCGGAAGGGGGTGGGTGAGGGAGCTACAGGGGAGATGGCCTGGGGTCTTGGGGTAGATGGGAGGCCGGCGGACGGTCTTCAGTCGCCGCACAGGGCCCCTAAGGCCCTATGCGGGAGTTGCGATGCGCGGGATGGCGAGAGGATACGCAGCAGGGGACTCTCGCGACCGGGGTGGCGCGAGATTGCGGGGACGTTGGGTCAGTTGCAGGCTGGCCGTCAGGCCGGGAACGGAATGGCTTGCAGCCGGGCCAAGGCGCGACTGAACTGGGTTTCCCAAGGCCAGCGCCGGGGGAGATGCAAAGTGAGGCGGCGCGCCGAGCGGGTGATCCGTCCCACCAGAGCGAAGACCCGCCGCCTGAGGGTCTTGGTGATCACGGTCCGCTCGCCCAGACCAATCCGCGCCGTCCAGCGGGCCAGGTTATGCGCCATCACCTGGACCGCCAGCCAGGCGCCGTTGGCGGCGAAGCGCGCCGACGGCATGTGGTTCAGCCCGACGCCGTACTTGAGGTCGCGTATGGCGTTCTCGACCTCGGCGTGGCGGCGATGATCGGCCTCCAGTTCCAGCGTCTCCCCATCGCGGTCGGTGATGAAGGCGTGATAGCTGTATCTGGCGAAGAGGGCGAGCTGGGAACCGGGCGTCGGCTTCACCCGCCGGACAATGAGCCGCACCGGCGCGGCGTCCGGCTTGGTCTGGAACGGGGTGTAAGTCGTCTCGGCGACATCGGCGGCACCGTCCATCCAGTAGGGAATGGGAGTCCAGTCCTCCTCTGGTATCGCCTCGATCAGGTCCCGCAGGCTGGCGCGCTGGCGGATGGTGATAGAGAAGCGGACATCCATTTCCCGGCAGGCGGCAACGACAGTGTGGGCGTAGAAGCCGCTGTCGGCCCGCACCGTGAGTTGTCCCCTGGCCCCGCCGTAGCGCACCCGCCCCACCGTCTCACGCAGGAAGTGGGCGGCGCCACGGGCGGTGTTGGCCCGGCCCTCGCGCAGCCGGGACATCAGCACTTCGCCGGTGCCGGCGGCAATGGCCAGCAGTGGGTGATAGCCGCGGGCGCCGGTATAGCCGTGGTGGCGCGCTCCCTCCTTGGCCAGTCCATAGGTCTCGCAGATGGTCGAGTCCAGGTCGATGGTCAGGGGCGAGTCGCCGGGTCCGGCCCCAGCGGCCCAGGCCCGGGCCAACAACTGGCGGCTCACGCGGTCGAGTTGACGGACATGCCCCCACCGGAAGCTGCGCAGGAAGGTCCCCAGGGTGGATGGCGCCTTGACCACGCAGCCTAGAACACCGACCGTCCCACCAGCGCGCAGCGCATCGGCGTCGTCGATGCAGTCGCCGCCTGCCAGCGCGGAAGCGACCAGCGTCAGCATCTTGTCCCCAGTGTTCGCCCGTCCCGGCGCTCCGCCGAGGTCAAGGTGATGGTCGACGAGTTCCCGCAGGCCCAGGTGCCGGGCTAGGGTGGCCGGCAGGAGCAGGCCGGCATTGGCCACCAGGCGATGGTCGTCAAAGAGGATGCGGATACGGTCGGGTTTGTTCTGTGGCAGCATCTATTGGGTGCTCCTTGTTTCCGGGCGGGTTTCTGTTCCAAAACCATTATCCCAGATTCAGAGGAGCACCCTCTGCCTTCTTCAAGGGCTGTCCCCAAGGACGTCCTTCGGTGGATTCGGGGTAAACTCTTGGAGACCGGGGAGTTGGAGGAACGCCTAGCTGCACTGGAAGCGGCGCATGGTCAGAAAACCCTGCCGGAGTCGGTGTTCGACGCTGAACCCGTCGACACAGGTTTCAGCGCCGAGGTTGACTCGTGAGCAAGAACATACAAAGGGTCGCGAAGCTGGAGACTGGCCTAACTCCCAAGCAGGCCATCCTGCTGTGGTTTCAAGAAGCACACGGCTTCAATACCATTTTTGAATATATCCATCACCTGAAGGGCCAGCCGGACAGCGCCGCGCCGATACCCAGGTTAACAGACCAGGTTGCTGAGGCTGTTAAGCAAACGCTTAAGGGACACCCTCGGGAGGAAATCGACAAAGCAGTGCGCCAGGCTTACAAGGACGTCCTGTTCCTGTTCTTTCTACACCAGCAGGTTAACCGCAAGCTGATTTCGGAGGAACGGTATTTCTGGACCCAAGGTAGGTTCTTGATAGCGGGGTTGAAATCGCTGCTGAGAGAACAGGCTCTCGGCCGGCGAATGCGGTGGAACCAGATTCGGGTAGGGATCGAGACGCCGTATCCCCTGGATTCAGAGACAGCGGCTGCGGTGGAAGCGGCCAAGCAGCATTACGTTATGACCTGGGAATTGCTGGAAGAAGGCGACGACCTGGGCCAATGGCTGTTAGAGAGCTTTCTGGCCAAAGGCAATACTGCCTTGCCTGATGGCGCTTACGGGATGATGAGCGGAGCAAAACACCTCTATTCGAAGGTGCCAACCGAGGATGAGGTGCGGCCACTATTCGAGGACGCAGAGAGTTTTCAAAAGTTCCTTGATGGCGAGGACTACTCTTACGGCCTGGCGGATGTGCCTGACGCGGAATATGACGCACACTATGAGGCAATAGTGTCAGCCATTAAGGGCGTAGCAAAGCAGGGAATCGTAGTGGACATGCCAAACGTGCCCCACCAATTCCTGCAAGAGGCGCCATTGGTTGACGGCGACTGGATCGACGGCTACATCGTGGAACTGGCCGAGTGGGGAGCGAGATTGATCGGAAAGGGCCTTCTGCTGGAAGAGTCCGGCGATTATCACCCGATGGCCTGGAAGCGGATCATCAACCAGGAACACGGGTCTGAAGCCTGCGCTGCAGTCTCCATGAAACTATGGCAACAGACCAGAAAGCGCTTGGCTGCATTTCCCGGCAGTACCAGGGTAATAGACGAGCGGCAGTACCTGAACTTCGCCGACTATCTGAAATGGAGGGGTAGGCGTAACAAAGGTGATCTAAAGTCCGGGATGCGCAGGGGGCTGGTGGTGCCCACATGGAACCAGTGGGTGGAGGAGCATGGCTGCGAGGGGGTGGCGACCCTAGCTGGGGTCGCTTCGGGTATACTCGATTGCTACCTAGATGGCTATCGATACCGCGTCTGCCGGAATGCCGGGGAGTTGGCAGAAGAAGTGAGCCGGCGCGAGTCGCTGCTGGAATCTGTAAAGGTTTGGGAACCAGACAGCAGTAATGATGAGCGATTCCGTCAGCGGGTTGAACACTGGAAGATATCGGCCCTAGGCTTTCTTCCGGAGATATACATTCTGAGCCGAGCAATTAACTCAATCAGCCAACGGTACTTTGAAGGGCAGGACCCTCTGTTCTCCGAAGTGTCTGATGGGTTTGGTCAACTGTTGGCCTTGGTGGAGAAATTAGTCAATATTTACAACGAGGCCTTGGCGGGGGACATTGAACGCTCGGAAAGGCTGTTAATGGAGACGGGAGACGGGCAGAATCAATCTCCACTCACGATAGACCTGGCTGGATTGGTTGAGACCGTCCAAGGGTCTGCCAGAGAGCAGGTTGCCTTCTTGGTGGACATGGCAAAAGCCGACGCGCTGGATCTACTTGGCGAGACCCGTCAAGCGTTCGAGTTGGTAGAGCGTCACGTTTGAACTTCAGACACTATGCGCGAATAGTGAGGTGGACCCAATCAGTTGGACAGAATAGGGGCCATGTTAAGAGCGGGTCCTGCTGCCTCAAGCGCCTCCAATGATGTAAGTGGGTTCCCTGATTGTACATCATTTCCTTGGGTGACTACGTGGTTGTTAGATATGAATACCTCTGCTGGAGTCTGATATTCCAGAGCCTGGTGCGGCCTCTCGGTATTGTAGAAGCGAAAATACTCACCTATGCCGATCCTGGCATCTCTTCCTCCTGTGTATGCTTTCAGGTACACCTCCTCGTACTTCAAGCTGCGCCACAGCCTTTCAATGAATAGATTGTCTGTATATCGGCCCTTCCCGTCCATGCTGACTCTGACCCCATGCTGCTCAAGGAGTCCAGTGAAGGCCTCGCTGGTGAACTGGCTGCCCTGGTCAGTGTTGAATACCTCTGGCTTGCCCTTGCTCAAGGCTTCTTCAAGAGCATCCACACAGAAGTCTGCCTCCAGAGTGTTGGACACGCGCCAGGATAGTACATACCTGCTGTACCAGTCCATGATAGCCACCACATAAAGGAAGCCCTTGGCCATGGGTATGTAGGTAATGTCCGCCGTCCAGGCCTGGTTTACCCGGTTAATCTCCACTCCACGTAGCAGGTAGTGATAGACCTTGTGTCCCGGCACTGGTTGGCTAGTCCGTGGACGCCGGTATATGGCCTCAAGGCCCATCGTACGCATCAGGCGTTGCACCCGCTTTCTGTTTACCTGATATCCCTGGGTCTTTAGCCATGCCACTATTCGCCTGGACCCATAAAATGGGGTGAGCATGTATTGCCGATCTATCTCCCTCATGAGCTCTAGGTCCTCTTGAGAAGCCCCTACGGGCCGGTAATAGACTGATGAGCGGCTAATGCCAAGCAGCCTACACTGGTGGACTACTGACAGGGATGAACGCTGTCTGCCTACCATGGCACGCCGCTGCTCCCGGCTCAGGCACCTAACTTGCCATTCAAGAAATCCCGCTCTAACTTAAGCTGACCTATGTGCTGGTAGAGCTGGGCGATAAGGGCTTCCTCAGCCTTCCTGTCTCCATCCTGGTCTGCGCCAAAGATTCCCCCAGCTCCTTCAATCAGTGCTCTCCTCCAGGTGCGGACCTGGCTTGGGTGGACCTCGAACCTGCCAGCTATCTCTGCTGTGGTCTCCTTACCTTTGAGTGCCTCAAGGGCTACCTTAGCCTTAAAGGCGGGGCTGTGCTCCTTGCGACTCTGCTTCATCTCCTGCTCCTTCGTGCTTATTTTGTAATTCTAGGAGCAGGAACCGATCTTAGCTACCTGTCCGAAATCCTGGGTCCATCTCAATGACCTCGGCCAATGTCAACTCAATGCTACGATTGTGTTGCGACGTTGAAGAACCTGGGAACTGTCGATTCAGCTGACGCTCTGAGGGAGTTCGAGTCCCTCGCTGTGGGCCGGAGCGTACTGAACTGCGAACTTTTCGCTGGGAGGTCGCGATATAAAGGTGGGAGCCGGTCAGGCGACACCGGCTAGACCCCCAAGAGCCTCGGACCTGCCAGAGTTGGAGGCTTGTCCAATCCGTGGGAGAGACCCCTCTGGCTCGACGCCCTCGATTACGCCACGCTACCCCTTGCCAACGCACGTGCGCGTAGCTCCAAGGCCAGATTACCAGGGCTGCGTCTCGGTGAAGACAAGCCCGATGCTCTCTATAGGCGCGCCGACACCCACTCCTTCTAGGCGACGGGTTCGAGTGTCTCGTTTACCATGCGTGCCGCCTTTTCGATTTCGCCGTCGGTGGTGAAGCGTCCGAAGCTGAAGCGGATGGAGGAGTCGGCCTGTGCGGAGTTAAGGCCCAGCGCGCGAAGCACGTGAGAAGGTTCAGGAATGCCCGACGTGCAGGCAGCGCCCGTGGACGCGGCAACCTTTGGCTGAAGCGCACCAAGGATGTCTTGAGCTACAAGCCCCTCGAATCGCAGGCTAGCATTGCCAGGGTGGCGCCGGTTACCCAACGGCCCGTTGATGGCCACCGAAAAACTGCGGCGCTTCACCGCCTTTATGAATGAATCACGCTGACGTCCGACTCGCTCGCGTTCGTGCGTGCCCTCCAGAGAACCAACGATCTCCGCAGCTGCGGCCATACCGACGCACAGAGGAACCGGGACGGTGCCAGACCGTAGTCCGGCTTGCTGCCCACCGCCATAGATGATCGGTTCGACGTTCTTTTGGAGGTCGCAGCGAATATACAGAGATCCGATCCCCTGTGGACCGTACATCTTGTGACCCGATAGGCTTATCAGGTCAGCATGACGTGCAAGGTGGCTCACGTCCATAGCGCAAGGGGCCTGTGCGGCGTCACAGTGGAACAACACGTCATGTCGTCTGAGCAGGGTTGCGATGTGCGGTAGGTCCTGAATGGTACCAATTTCATTGTTGACTGCCATAACAGAGGCAAGAAGAACTGTCTCGTCCACCATGCCTTCGAGCGCCTCCAAGTCGACGAAGCCCTCTACGTCCACCGGAATGGTCTCCACTGTGAAGCCCTCGTGCTCCTCAAGCGATCGGGCGGCTGCCAAGACGCACTTGTGTTCAATGGCGCTGACCAAGATGCGCCGCCGCTCCGGTGGAGCACGGCGGGCAAAACCAATCAGAGCAAGGTTATTTGCTTCTGTGGCTCCGGAGGTGAAAATGATCCCATCCGGGTCCCCGCCGATCAGTGAGGCAACCGAAGACGCCGCCGCCGAGACCACCTCCGCCGAACGCCAGCCAACTACGTGATCGCTGGAGTGAGGATTGCCGAACAATTCGTACCAGTAAGGTGCCATCTGTTCCACCACGCGCGGATCGACGGGCGAGGTCGCCTGATAGTCGGCATAGATAGTCCGTGCCCCACCGTTTGCTTGCATGGCGTTCGCGGAATCGATTAGACCCTCCCAGATACCATCGTCAAGGGAATCCTCCACCTGTACATTACACAAGAATCGTGTTACTGTCTACCTGGATGCTCCATCCAGGTGGAGGGAAATGCTCCGAGGGCCACTATACAGAGACGACTATCGCCCGCAGCTGTCGGGCCATGAGACCTTCCCACTCCGATATGGGTGGTTGAAGAAGGTCTTCGATGCTGTGCGGAACGCCGAAAGTGAAGACGACAACAGGTATGTTTTCACCGGTCCCGATGCCATCGCCCGGTTCGGTGTCGGCAAGAACATGGTTTTCTCCATGCGCCATTGGGCCGTGGCAGCGGGCATTATCGAAGACGCGTCGGGCTCAAATCCCATAAAGACCACAGCCCTCGGTCACCGTCTGTTCGGTGATGCCGGGCTCGATCCTTACATGGAAGGCCCGGCCACCTCGTGGCTGGTCCATTGGCACCTCTGTGGGAGGCCCACGAAAACAACGTGGTTCTGGGCCTTCAATCACTATCCAACCCTATCCTTCGAGCGTGAGGGCTTGGTCCAAGCTATCGACAGGCTTGCCAAGGATCGGCAGTGGCAGCACGCAGCATACGCCACGATCAAGAACGATGTGGCCTGCTTCGTGCGCACGTATGTAGCGCAACTCCCATCCGGCAGGTCTAGCCAAGAGGATGGCTTGGAGTCGCCATTAACCGAACTAGGCCTGATCAGGCCAATCGGGAGACGCGAGGGCTTCAGATTCGTGCGCGGTCCTAAGCCTTCTCTTGGCGTTGGCGCGTTCTGCTATGCAGTGACCGGCTTCTGGAACGAATACTTTCCCAACGCCAACACCCTTTCCTTTGAAGCATTGGCTCACGAACCCGCGTCTCCCGGACGAGTCTTCCTGCTAGATGAAAACGATGTGGTGGATATGCTGGCGAGTCTAGAAGACGCGACCAAAGGTGCCTATAGATGGTCCGAGGCGGCAGGCCTCAAACAACTCATCCGCAGTGACGAGATGAGCGCTGAAAGAGCCATTGACCTTCTTGCAGCGGACTACTCATCCCGTTCCAAGAGGAACGCTGCATGATGGCACTGGCTGAACGCGTCCACGTTTCGCGACGGTTTCAGCGGGCGGTCCGCATCGACCTAGATCTCGGTGATCCGGGAGCCTTGGAAGGGTTCATCTGCCCACAATCGTCGGCCGAGGTCCTGAAGACCATGGCGCACCACGTTGCCGAGAGCGGCCAAGGGGCGTTCACGTGGACTGGACCGTACGGAAGTGGTAAGTCAAGCCTCGTAGTGGCGCTCAGTGCGCTCTTGAATGGCAATCCCTCACTGAGACAGTCTGCGGCTTTCATCTTGGGCCAGGACACAGCATCTTCTGTCTGGGGTGCTTTGCCGCCTCGGAAGAGAGGCTGGCGTGTCCTGCCCGTCGTCGGCCGCCGGGACAGGCCGGCTCAGGTCGTGGGCGAGGCCATCGAAGCATCCGGACTCGCCACTGACAGCATCCCAACTAGTTGGAGCGAGAAGCATGTTCTCGACACGCTAAAGCGGATTGCTTCGCAGAATCCACGGGCTGGCGGCGGGCTGATGGTGTTCATCGACGAGATGGGGAAGTTCCTGGAGTCGGCCGCCTATGATGGTTCCGACATCTATCTCTTCCAACAGCTAGCCGAGGTCGCTTCGCGCAGCAACAACAGGCTGGTGGTCGTGGGCATCCTCCACCAGGCTTTTGAGGAGTACGCCCATCGGTTGTCGCGTGTGGTGCGAGACGAATGGTCGAAGATACAAGGCCGGTTCGTGGACTTGGCCGTCAATGCCGGCGGAGACGAGCAGATTGAGCTGCTGAGCCGCGCCATTGAGAGTGACCACCGGCCGGAGGAGCCTGGTCCCTTGGCTCAGAAAGTAGCTGAGCTAACCCGTGCCTATACATCTCCGCACCTTCCACAACTGCTTGAAGAGTGCTGGCCTCTGCATCCCATCGTCACCTGCCTCCTCGGCCCCATCTCACGGCGCCGGTTCGGTCAGAACCAACGCAGCATCTTCGGGTTCCTGAATTCCTCTGAGCCTCAGGGGTTCCAGGACTTCCTACATGATGCAGGCGACGGTGACCTCTACGCACCTGAGCTCCTGTGGGACTACCTACGGATCAACCTAGAACCTTCGATCATGGCATCGCCCGACGGTCACCGATGGGCGTTGGCGGTAGATGCCTTGGAACGGTGCCAAGCCATGGGCGGCGAGGATCTGCACCTCCGGTTGCTCAAGACCATCGCGCTCGTGGGTATGTTCAGAGAACGCTCCGGTCTGGCTGCAACCAAAGAGCTGCTCCAGTGGGGGCTGCCTGATAGCAATCCGCAAGAGATCGCGGACGTTCTTGCACAACTACAGGAATGGTCCCTGGTCATCTATCGCAAGTTCGACGACTCCTACAGCATCTTTGAAGGCAGCGACTTCGATATCGAGGATGCGGTGAGCCTGGCCATACAGTCTATCGGGGAGGTGGACTTCAACAGACTTGAAGCCCTAGCTGGGTTCCAGCCCATCGTGGCCAAACGGCACTACCATGAAACGGGCGCACTACGCTGGTTCGATACGCGGATCATGCCCTTGACCGTAGTCGAAGAGGCTGCCAGCGCCTACGTACCCCGGAACGGTGCAATCGGGGCCTTCTTCCTGGCTATACCAACCCAAGGCGAGTTGAACAAACAGGCCCGTGTCTGTTGCAGCCGGGCAGTTGGCAAGGCCGCGGATCGGGACATCACAGTGGGGCTGTCGCAGGGATCATGGGATATAACGGCTCTGGCTCGGGAACTCTTAGCCTTGGAACAGGTTCGGGACGAAGCCCCCGAACTGCAAGGCGATCGAGTAGCGCGAAAAGAGATAGAGGCCCGTGTCTCCTACCTGCAAGGGTATGTCGAGAGCGAGTTGGTTAAGGCATTCGACGGTGCACTCTGGCATGGCCATGGTCACAAGCCTGAGCAATTCCCGCGTGGGAAGCTAAATGGTCTTGCCTCTGATATAGCTGATCGGCGCTTTCCCCAGTCGCCACGCCTGCTCAACGAGCTCCTGAACCGCAGCCGGCCGTCGAGCAATGCTGTCGCGGCCCAGAACGTCCTGCTGCGCCAGATGGCCCTCCATGAGGGAAAAGAGCGCCTCGGCATTGAGGGCTTTCCTGCCGAAAGGGGGCTCTTCGAGTCGCTCCTGGTAGCTACCCGGCTGTACCAAAAGACGTCTGGCGTTTGGCGCTTCGCTGTTCCCAGACCACTCGGAATGGACCCCGGGAACCTAGCACCTGCCTGGAGCGCGGCGATGGACTTCCTCAAGGACAACGCCCACCGGACCGTATCACTCACTGAGATCTACGACATCTGGCGGAATGCCCCCTTCGGTATCAAGGACGGCCTTCTACCGATATTAGTTGTCGCCTTGATCCTCTCTAGGCGTAGCACTCTCGTCTTCTATAGACAGGGCATCTTTCAGGCCCGCATGACCGACCTGGACACCGACTACCTCTCCAAAGACCCAGCCGATATCCAAGTCAGGTGGATGGACCTCTCTGATGCGTCTCGTCAGCTTCTTTCCGACATGGCCGACATCGTCCGCGGAATGGACGATGAGGAGGTCCTAGCAGGACTTGAGCCGATAGATGTGGCCAGGGGCCTCGTCTCCATCTATGACCAACTGCCCCCATGGGTGGACCGAACACAGCACCTTTCTACAAATGCCAAGCGCCTGCGCCAACTATTCAAGCAGGCCAGTGACCCTAACAAACTGATCTTTGATGAGATTCCCCAGGCCCTGTCCGACGGAAGGAATCGTAGCGAAGAAGGCGGATTGCAGCAGGTAATAGAGAGTATGCGCGACGGCCTGACGGAGTTACGGCAAGCTTATGCTTCCATGCTCCATCGGATGAGAGAGATTCTGCTGGCCGAGTTGGAGGTGCCCAACACCTCCGCATCAATGTTAGCGGAGCTGCGATCCCGGGCAGATAACGCCCGTCAATTGGGTGGCGACCACCGATTGGAGGCGTTCATCATCCGGCTGGCCCAGTTCCAAGGCAGCGATGAGGACATGGAGAGCCTGGCGAGCCTAGCCACGAACAAGCCGTCTCGCCATTGGGTTGACTCTGATATCGATAGGGCGGCTGTGGAGTTGGCCGACCTGGCGCAGAGATTCAACCGTGTTGAGGCCTATGCCCACGTCAAGGGACGTCCCGACCGCCGCCACGCAATGGCTGTGGTGGTTGGTATGAGCGGGCGGCCGGAGCCGCTCCATGCCTACTTCGACGTCACGGATCTAGAACGAGAGGACGTGTCTGAGCTGGTTTCAAAAGTGGATGAAGCTCTAGAACAGAGCGGTGAAGAGCGGCGCAACATTATCCTGGCCGCTCTAGCTGAACTCAGCGCTCGGTATCTCCGGTCTGCTGAGGCAGCTGATTCGAAGGCGAGTGCGAATGGAAAGGAGGCGGCCACTTGAGCGTCAATAGGCAGGCACGCCACGTTTTGGGGCTGTCTGGAGGCCGCGACAGCGCCGCCCTTGCGGTCTACATGCGGCAAGACCACCCGGAACTGGAGATCGACTACTTCTTCACCGATACTGGCAAGGAGTTGCCCGAGGTCTATGAGTTCCTGGTCAAGCTGGAGGGGTTCCTGGGGAAGCCCATCCTCCGGCTCAACCCGGACCGGGACTTCGACTTCTGGCTGAAGCAATACAACAACTTTCTCCCGTCGGCTCAGACTCGCTGGTGCACACGACAGCTCAAGCTCCGCCCGTTCGAGCAGTGGATCAAGCCGATGCTCGATGCCGGTGACCTGGTATTCAGCTACGTCGCCATTCGCGCTGACGAGGAGTATCGCGAGGGCTATACATCCACACATGACAATCTGATCGTGCAGTTGCCTCTGAAGGAGGCCGGTATCGATAAGGGCGGAGTCTTGGAATTACTGGAGGGCACAGGCCTTGGCCTGCCCCAGTACTATGAGTGGCGAACTCGGTCTGGCTGCACCTTTTGCTTCTTTCAACAGAAGATCGAGTGGGTACGGCTCATGGAACGGCACCCCAAGTACTTCGAGGAGGCCAAGCGCTACGAAAAGACCGCCCTCCAAGACGGGTCCCCCTTCACCTGGAGCCGGGGAGAGTCACTGGACGAGTTAGCCCAGCCGGAGCGGGTAGCTCAGATCCGGGAAGACCACCAGAGGCGATTGGAACGGATGCGGACGAAGGTCCAGTTGAATCCGCTCCGGCCTGATACCGATCCTCTAGATATTGACGACCTCTACGGGCAGGCAAAGGTCTGCATAGCGTGCCATAAGTAGAATCGAGGGCAAACACGCATTGAACCTCAACTCATTGATTGATTTTGCCAACCAGGCAACCAACCAGATAGCCAAGTTCCAGTTTACTGCCACGCTATCTCCGGAGACATTAATGACGGAGGGATACGGTATTGCTGCCCTACATTGGTCATCTATAAGTTACGGTGAAGCGGGGTTAACTCAAGTACCTGACGACAAACGGGGTATATATGCATTTGCGATCTGTCACAACAGTAATGTGCTACCACCTCATGGATATATTCTTTACATAGGAATCGCAGGACGCGATTCTACGCGCTCCCTGAGAGAACGTTATAAGGATTATCTTAATGAGAAAAGTGTTATCAAACGCTCTAAAATCGCCCGAATGATTGGCACTTGGCATGAAGTGCTGCAATTTTTCTTCGCTCCAGTGGACGACGATTTTTCTTCTGATGACCTCAAGAGCCTTGAGCAACAACTGAATACGGCTTTGATGCCTCCGTTTTCCGTGGCAGACATAGATGCAAACACAAGAAGACAGCGGAGGGCGTTTCCATGAACCAGAACAGGTTAGAAGAGATTGTCCTTCCCGCGCTCCGGGGCATCATGGGTGATTGGGTTTACTACTCCTGTCTTATGGACTTGAGCGAATTGAACTCAAGAGTTCACTATGCGAAAGAAGTCCACAATAGTAAGGCATTATCCGACATGATTCAGAGGCAGCTCGATGGCAAGCGTAGCGCAGAGATCGCAAGATATCTCAAGACGCAGCCACAGCGCTTCTTTAACTCTCTCGTCGTTGCTACGTATGGCGGCCAGCCCAACTGGCACGCTTTGGAGGATGTCCGAAACAGGACGGAACCCAATGAACTACAAAAGTTAAGTCAAGAAACTGTTGAATCAGTCGGGTTTCTTACCCTTACAGGCGACGAGGACCTTTTTGCTCTGGATGGCCAACACCGCCTGGCTGGCATTAGGAAGTTTGTTGGAGAAGGTTCTGAGCAAGACCCTCACGATCAGGTGTCGGTTATAGTTGTTGCCCACAAAGACACCAGCGAAGGCTTGGAACGAACCCGAAGACTCTTCACAACTCTGAACAAGACGGCGAGGCCAGTGTCGAAAGGCGACATTATCGCCCTAGATGAAGATGACGTTATGGCCATTTGTGTCCGGCGTCTCATTGAAGAAACAGAGTTCTTTGGAGATGATCGCATAGCATTTGTTGCGAATAACAACATGCCGGTCACAAATAGGACAAGTTTGACAACAATAGGCAATTTGTACGATGTTTTAACCATCCTGTTCACGGCTGCACGGTCAGAACTGAAAAAAGGCAAGCCGGATTTGCAAAAAGTGCGGCCCGATGACGGAGAGCTTGACAAATATTTCGACTACGCTCAGAGGTACTTTCTTCAACTTCGTAACAACTTTAGAGAATTGCAGGAGTTTTTCGCCGCCGAAAACACGCGAGACGTGGTAGAGAGATATCGGGGGAGCCACGGGGGGAGCGTGCTATATCGCCCGATCGGTCTTGAGATCTTCACTAACATTATTGCCCGCCTTACGAAGGCTATGTCCTTTGATCAGGCTGTCAACATAGCTTCCAAATTGCCCCGTGACCTGGACGAATCGCCTTATGTGGGGCTTATGTGGGACTCCAGCAGTAAGACCATACTAAACGGACACAAAGTCACTTTGCGTGAAGTGCTCTGCTACATGATTGGCAAAAACGCACCGGGATATACTGAAGCCATATTGCAAGAACGATACCGACGAGAGACCAGCGATGATCTGGCAGTACTGCCCAGGAAAGTGGTTTAAGAGTCCATGACATCTGGTTTTGGCTCACCACGGCGTCAGCAGCTGCGTGCCTTGTCCGGCGTTAGGCCCCTTTACTTGCTCCCAGACGACCCGTTCGTCGAGGAGGTTCTCATCCCAGGGTTCGCTGCCTCTTCTTCGGTTGATACTATGGTGGGCTATTTTTCAAGCCACGCTCTGGTTTCCTTAGCCTCTGGTTTAGCTACCTTCATAAACGACACCGACGGCCGCTTCCGCCTCATTATAAGCCCGGTCCTTTCGCAATCAGACCGGAAGGCCATAGAAGAAGCGATTACTACGCCAGAGGCTGTTGCGCAAGGCTACCTAGAAGACCTCGTTATGACCGAGAACCTGATAGCAAGACACACGTTGCGCTGCATGTCTTGGCTGATACGTACAGGGAGAATAGAACTCAAAGTCGCCTTAATGAAGGAAGCCTTATTCCACCCTAAGGTCTGGCTCTTTAGTGGGATAGATGGTGAGCTCCTCTCGGCCCATGGATCAAGTAACCTAACCAATGCAGGACTCCATAAGAACATTGAGCAAGTCGCTGTCTCTACGTCCTGGGGTTCGCCTGAACAACGTTACACCGCAGAAAAACTTCAAGAACAGTTCTCCATGCTGTGGGCTGATAAGGACACCAACTGCATTGTGGTAAATATTCCTCAGGCCATCAAACACCACATACTGCAAACTTATGAGTCGGACGAACCGCCTACAGAAGCAGAACTGCGTTCGCTATTCGAGAGAGCACTGAGGCTAGTTCGGGAGCCACCTCCAACTCGTGAAATCAGCCGGGAACAGTTCATGATCCCGGAACACTTGCAATATGAGACTGGTCCATTCGCCCACCAAGGAGAGGCTGCGGACAGTTGGTGTGAAGCAGGCTACAACGGTATCTTGGAAATGGCCACGGGGTCAGGCAAAACCATCACTGCGATGATTTGTGCCAATAGGCTCTACGGAGTTCATAGTCCTTTATTGATTGTTGTGGAGGCCCCGTACGTCCCCTTGATTCAGCAATGGTGTGAAGAGATCGAACAATTCGGCATTACTCCGATCAATCTCAACCGAGCCGCAGGCCCTTCCGGACGAGCGAAGGTTTTGGGACGACTGCGGCGTCGGTTTCAGAATGGGATGACCGATATCGCGGCCATCGTCGTTTCTGACATCACATTGTCAAACCCGGGCTTTCAGGCGGAACTGCAGCGTTTCGATTGCACAACGTTGCTTATAGCTGACGAGGCGCACAATCTAGGCTCCGAAGGCTTTGTCGCGAACCCGCCTGAGTTCTTTAGCTACAGACTTGGCCTCTCTGCTACTCCTGTGCGGCAGTACGACGCGTCAGGGACCGAAGAGTTATTCCGCTTCTTTGGTCCAGTGGTCTTCCAATACACGCTCGAAGACGCAATTGGTAGCTGCCTCGTCGAGTATGACTACCACGTCCACCCAGTTATTTTGACGCCCGATGAGATGGATCGATGGGCCAATCTTACCTCACGCATAAGGCAGAATGCCTGGCGCGTCAAGACTAGTGAGCCAGACGACTTCCTGACAAAGCTCCTCAGAGACCGTAGGGCTATCTTGGAAAATGCCTCCAATAAAATTGAGGCTCTAGCGGTGTGTCTGAACCGCGAGGATCTGCGCTCACTTCGTCACACTCTTATATATGCATCTGACAAGGCTCCCGCTCAACTGGAAGCAGTAAACGGCTTGCTGAAGGGACTCGGTCTTCTTTTTCACCAACTAACGTACGAAGAAACAGCTAGCCTGCCGGAAACTAAGCGCATTCTAGAGACGTTTCAGGCAGGAACGCTACGTGTGCTGACCGCAAAACGAGTACTCGATGAGGGCGTAAATATCCCCCAGGTCCAGAAGGCATTCATCCTTGCCAGCACCACAGTGGAACGCCAATGGGTACAACGACGTGGACGTCTCTTACGCAGATGCCAAGACATAGGAAAGACCCACAGCGTGATACATGATTTCGTTGCTCTCCCACCCAAAGCAACTGAGATCGACGACGATACCCGCAGCCTCGTTCGGTCCGAGCTTCTGAGAGTTCAAGAATTCGCACGATTAGCACGGAATGCCGGCAAACTCGATGGGCCACTAGCTGTCATCGATAGACTGATAGCTACCGCATACTATTGATTCTGGAGAAACCATGCCTGCTAACCAGCGCAAAGTTGTCGACATCATCCTTCAAGAAGTTCGCACCATGGATGAGCGTTGTGAAGGGTACCACGACATGTTAACCGACACTGTTGTTGAAATTCTGACTGCTGAAAACCAGCACCGAGTTAGAGGGACGAACATTCAGCAACAGGTCGCTGACAAATGCAATGCGGCCGGCTCGTTCCTGGCGGCGCGGAGGAAAGGAGTCTCAGGTACATGAAGTTACTACGTGCCGAGTTCACCAACTTCAGACTGTTGCGCGACCTCATTCTTGACTTCTCTACCGATGAACAGAAGAGGCTTACGGTTATCCGGGCAGAGAACGAGTCCGGTAAAACTACAATTCTGAACGGACTTCAGTGGGCGCTCTATGGTGATAAAGCCTTGCCGGGGGGCAGTCGTCAAAACTACCGACTGCACCCGATCGATTGGGATTCCTCGGAAGGGGAACGAGTCCAGATAGCCGTTGAGATAGATTATGAGGTGACAACGACGCGCCACTCTATGAACTATGGCACCATCGAAACCACACAGATTTACCGTGTCGTCCAATCCACCTACGAACGAGTGACAGGCGAGTTATGGGAGCCCGGCCCTACCTCAGTTCAACTCTTTGAGATTACGGATGCTGGCGCAGAAGCTGTTGACCCGCCAGAGGCCTTGATCAGGGAGCATTTGCCGAATGAACTCCGGGAGGTATTCTTCACCGACGGAGACCGTGCTCTGAGTTTCATTGAGGCGGATGTATCGGCTTCAACCAAGCAGGCTCGTGTCCGCAACGCGATACAGTCCTTGCTTGGCCTCGACGTTATCCAAGAAGCGCGAGATCGGGTTAAGAAAACAGCATCTGAAGTTAATAGGCAAGCAAAGGCCATTTCTACCCACGGCGAGCTCACCAATACTCTAGACCGCCTTTCCAAATTGGAGGATGAAGCCTCTGCATTAAGGGAATCCGCTAAGGATGCGGAGGAGCAATTTGCCAATTTCGACGAGCGGTATGCAGAGATGGGGAAGAGAATTGAAGAAGCTCTCCTTCTTGGCAATCGAGAGGACTTGCAACAGCAGTATGCGCAAGTAGAGAACCATATCAAAACTGTCAATACTCAGCAGGAAGATGCGAAGAAAAGACATTCAGAACTCTTTAGGACTTTGGAACTATCGCGTGACCTGATGGCTCCCTTGTTGGCGAAGGGTTTTGCGAAGTTGGATGTGTTGAGGGATCAAGGCAAGATTCCCAATGCGACGATTCCAGTGCTGGAGGAGCGGCTCACTGCATCCACTTGCATATGTGGCGAATCCCTTCAGGAGGAAGGGCCAGGATCACTACAACGAAGATCCCATATTCAACATCTTATCGAGGAAAGCCGTAAAGCGGATGCCCTTCAGGGCATAATTACGGACCTCTATTTCGGTTCGGTGTCGCTGTTGCCAACTCAAACCACCCAACAGGCGACTTGGTATGCCCTAAGCGCCGACGCTACTACACAGCGAGACCAATTGGACAGAATGCGTGAGGACCTTGGCAAACAGTCCAAGGCTATAGATTCTAAGTTAAAGCAAATTCCCAATAGTGATGTTCCAGGTCTCAGAGATGCTCGGCGACAATACCAGGAACAGCGTGACCGGTCTAATACAACCCGGTCTCGGCTCCAGGTAGATCTTAGCAATGTCTTAAAGGAGACCGAACAACTCTCAAGGACCCGAGACCAAATTCTTCGTCGACAAGACAGGGGTCAACGATTTATGGCGGACTTGGAAGTAGCCCAGGATATAGAGACTGTTCTCAACAAGGCCTACCACCGCCTCACTACTGAGGAGTTGGACAAGGTGAGTTCCCGAATGAATGCGATGTTTCTGGAAATGATCGGCGCTGACCCTCAGCAGGGCGCGATAATTCGAGGGTCAATGATCACCAGGGCATTCGAGATCAAAGTTTATGGGCCTAATGACCGAATCCTCAACCCAGATCGTGACCTGAATGGGGCATCCCGGCGAGCATTGACCCTGGCCTTTATTCTTGCCCTGACTAAGGTTAGCGAGGTTCAAGCGCCCAATGTCATTGATACACCCTTGGGCATGATGAGTGGGTATGTGAAACGTTCGGTACTGACAACCGCTATTCGGGAGAGTTCTCAGCTCATTCTGTTCCTTACTCGGTCAGAACTTGCCGATTGCGAGGAAATTCTCGATGCTGAGGCAGGACTCGTTGTTACATTGACCAATCCTGCCCATTACCCCATCATGCTGGCCAATAACCCAGGGGTCACTGAACGAACCATCTTGAAGTGCGAATGTGATCATCGACAACATTGCGATCAGTGTAGAAGGGCATCAGATGATGCGTGATGCGTCGGGGAATGCCCTCATGGAGCACAGTAGATGACACAGTACTATAATCCATTTGCTGGCAGCTACCTTGTCTATCCGGTTGAGCAAGAACTAGAGTATCACAGGTTTTGTCAGACAGGCGGTCGTGAGCCAATTGACCAAAGCCCATTTGGGCGTATGGTGGACTTATGGTTTGCGGGCGTGTCCGTCGCCGCACACAAAGGATTGTCTCCAATCGATCTGTCAGGGAAGAAGACCTCCAACATGATTCAAGGTGCTATCTTTGACGGCAAAGATAGCTGGAGGGTTCAATTCTTGATGTTGGTAGCCATAGCCACGGAAGATGAAGTGGCCGTTGTGGAACGCCCAAATCGGATGATGTCCATTGCGAATGGATTAGCAGCAGCCGGTGTGCCTCACGTTGTTGAAATGCTCCAAAGTGGAGAGCAACTCCCGATCTGGAACCTAACAGATGCGCTAGAGGTGGTGTTGAAGTCAGACGAATAGGTTCGCCATTCTGCTAGACAGAGAGCTACCGTAGAGACATCTATCTGTCTTGCCAACTTTTGACCTCATGGTTGAAAGCAGTGGCATGCGGAAGAGAATCCAGGCAACAAAAAAGCCCGCATACATGGACGCACGGGGGAGGACACCGCATCGTGGTGTCCTCCCCCGTGACTTGCGGTCTAGCGCCCCGCACCGACCAACTCCTCCTCCCGTTTTTGCTCCAGGGTCAGCACCCGCTCGAAGAGGGACGCGGTTGCGGCCCTTGGGCTTGACCGGCTCCTCGGCCATGAACTCTGCCCAGGAGAACAGCGATTGCTGCGGCTCGGCGGCCTCCTCGTCGTGGTGGCCGTTGCCCCCGTATCCAGTACGGGGCAGGCTGTTGACCGGGATGGCCGCGTGGCCGTTCCCGTTGGCGTGGCGGACGTTGACCGGGACTAGCTCGACCGTCGGCCCGATTTCGATGGCGTCGTGATGGCCGTTTCCGTTGACCGCGACTGCCTCCGACTCCACTTCGACCAGCTTCCAGCCGTCGTCCACCAGCAGCTCCTCGGCGGTGGCCTCCGCGTCCCTGGCCTGGGCGAAGACCGCCTCCATCGTCTCCGAGTCGTCCTCCTCGCCGCTGACGATCCTGCGGGCCAGGGCCATCATCAGGTCGTCCCCGTCGTCGCCGTAGGCGGCGAGCCCGTCCTCGGGCAGCTCACCCTCGACGGCCAGGGAGCTTTGCAGCTTCTTCGCCACCAGCTTCAGGGCGTCGGCCTGGAGGGTGTTCCGGTAGGACATGAACACCACTTTCACCGGACGAGTCTGCCCGATGCGCCAGGACCGGCGCGAAGCCTGCCTCATCACGTACACACTGTAATCGGACTCCGTTCTGCAATCGACACAACGTCCTCAGTCGGGATGGCCAGGGTCAGGTTGACTTTGTTGTTCCGGTCGATGGTCGCCCCGTCGAGAAGGAGCTCAAGCACCTCCCTGCGCCCCTCGTCAGACAGGCTGTCCAGCCTGTCCCCGGCCCGCCGAGTCCATTCGACGATGTGCTCGGCCAGCGCCCGCTTCTCCGCCTGCGCCGATGCCCGGGCGCGGTGGTCGTCCAGCACCTTCCGCAGAGTCTCCAACCGCTCGGTGATGAACTTGCGCTGGTGGTCAAGCTGCTTCTCGGTGATCTTTCCCGACACGAAGAGCCTGATGGCCCGGTCCTCCTCCATCTGGACCTTTTGCAGGTCCCGCTCCGCTTTGGCTGTCTCGTCGGCCAATCCGCCGCCGTCCGCCTGGCAGTCCATGGCCTCGATGCTGGCGACGATCAGGCCAGGGTTCTCCAGCAACCTCTTGACCTCGCCCCAGACCACTTCTTCAAGCCGTTCCGCCCTGATATGCGAGTGCTCCCGACATTTCACGCCCTCGTTCAGCATCCCGTAGCAGTTGTAGTAGCGTCGGGGAGTGTCCAGATCGTAGATATAGTCCTTGCCTTTTCGCCTGGAGGTCTGGCGTCTATTGGCCCGGCAGCCCATGAGATACCCGCACTCGGCGCACCTGACCAGATGCTGCAAGAGATAGAAGAGCTTGGTGTTGCGGCCCGAACGGGTCAGCCGCTGTTTCTTGGCCTCCTGGGCCTGCTCCCATATCTCATCGTCCACCACCGGCGGGAAGGGAACCCCGACCCACTCGTCCTCGGGCCGGTCGTATCTCCTCGTCCCGTGCTCGGTGGCGACGTGTCGGCGCTTGCCAAACCACCAGGTGCCCCTGTAAGCCTCGTGCCTCAAGATGCGAGTGACGGTGCCGTCGTTCCACTTTCCGACGGCCCTGGGCGTGGGTACGCCCTCGGCGGTCAGCAGCTTGGCGATGACCCGAGCCCCCATCCCCTCGCGGACGTACATGCGGAAGACGCGGCGGATGACCTCGGCCTCGGCTTCCTCAACCACCGGCCTGCGGCCCTCTCCGAGTCTGTACCCGTAGGGGACGTTGTTGACGGGGATGCGGCCCTGCTTGGCCGCGCCGCGCTTGCCCATAGAGGCCCTCTCCCTGAAGTTGTCCAGCTCGATCTTGCCGATGGCCGCCATCAGGCCGAAGGTCTTCATGTCGATGGCGTCCAAGACGGCTTCGAGATCAATCTGGTACGCCTCGATGACCTCCATGAGGGCGGCTGCGGGGTACATGCCCCGGCTGAGGCGGTCTGACTTCCAGCAGACTATGGTGTCGAAGCGTCCCCGTTTGGCGTCGGCCAGCATCCTCTGGAACTCGGGGCGGTTCTTCGACCATCCCCTGCCCACCTCCTGGTAGCGGGCCGTGATGGTCAGCCCCCGGCGCTCGCAGTGCGCCTCCATGTCGGAAATCTGCTCCGATATGGAGGTCTTCTCCTCCGTGTCCTGGCTCTTGTCCGAGACGCGGGCGTAGATGGCCGCTCGTTTCATTCCCGTCTTCCTATCGGTTCTCATCGCCATGATTTCCTCCTCTCGAATCCCTTGAAACAAAAAAAGACCCGCCTCCTGTCGGAGCGGGTCTGCGAGCTGAGCAAGATAAAAGAAAAAGCCTTCTTCGATCTGCGCAAGCTGGAGACGCTGGACCTGTCGGGCAACGACCTGACGAATCTGGCGAACGGGACGCTCCGCGGGCCAGTCTGGTTGGGCACTTGGACCGGACCATCCTTGTTTCTGGAGACGCTGGACCTGTCGGATAACGGCATGGTCAACGCGCCGCGGAAATTGTGGGATCACAACTGCGACTCCAGGGTGCCGACTCTGACCATAACTCCCGGCAACCCCGGCCTGAGAACCTGCGGCACACAGGTATGGAGCGCGACCTTGACGGTGGGGGGCCAGAGTATACCGGGCCTATTTGGTTGGGACGGCGACGACACTGTTTATACTGGCGATGCCCTCACCGATGCTGATTTCGTGTATGAGAACGAAACTTACGAAATTTCAGAGATCATAAGTACCAGTACAAAACTGTCTATTAAGTTTGACAACGCAAACCTTGGCAGCATTGCCGACGAGGACGTCCGTAAGCTCATGACGCTCTACGTAGGCGGCACGAGACTCGACCTCGGGGATGTAGAGTCTATTCCACTTAGCAGTGGGGATCACCAAATAGTGTGGGAAGACGCCGGCCTGACCTGGGCCGCTGGCGACACCGTGGAGTTGGCGATAAGGGTGAAGTAGTAAGAATTAGGCTGGCCGCCAAGTCGGGCTGCGGCCGCGGATGAGAGTGAACGGGGCTCCGCAATCCACTTCGGATGCGGAGCCCCCTGGGGCCTTCTGACACGATGTCGGACATGCAGTCGGCCTTCCGCGTCCCGCCGTCTCGACATCCATCCCGAAACCACGAGACGCTGGAGGGACAAGGGAGTGCGGCCCAATGTACGGCAGCAGATGGCGCTGCTTGACCTGGCCGACTCATTGGGCCTCGGCCATATCTTCACAGACTGGCGAGCCCGGCGCGAAACACGGCATGACACGCCCGGCCCGGCTGGGAATGGCTGTAGATCTGAGAGGGTTCCCAGGCCGAACGCGCCGCCTCGACGCAAGGTCCCAAGCAGGAGGGTGACACGCCGCTGAGGAGGATGCGGCCCAGGGGGTAAAACGCAAAAGCCCGCACACATAGACATGCGGTCGGCCTGAAATGCAAAAGGCCCGCATACATCGACGTGCAGGGGGGAGGACGCCACGATGCGGCGGTGTCCTCCCCCCTGTTTCTGTGCGGTCAGCGTCCCGCGCCGACCGGCTCCGCCTCCCGTTCCTGCTCCAGCGCCCACTCGAACATCGAGAGGGTTGCGGGCTGGGGCTTGGGGCCGCGGCCCTTCGGCTTGACCGGCTCCTCGGCCATGAACTCCGCCCAGGAGAACAGCGACTGCTGCGGCTCCTCAGCCTCGTCGTGGTGGTGGCCGTTGCCGTTGGCGTGGCGGCCGTTGACCGGGACCAGCTCGACCGTCGGCCCGATGGCGTCGTGACCGTTGGCGTGGTGACCGTTCCCGTTGACCGCGATGGCCTCCGGCTCCACTTCGACCAGCTTCCAGTCGTCGTCCACCAGCAGCTCCTCCGAAGCGGCCTCGGCGTCCCTTGCCTGAGCAAAGACCGCCTCCACCGTCTCGGCCTCGTCCTCCTCTCCGCTGACGATCTTGCGGGCCAGGGCCATCATCACGTCATCCCCGTCGTCTCCGTAGGCGGCCAGCCCGTCCTCCGGCAGCTCTCCCTCGACGGCCAGGGAGCTTTGCAGCTTCTTCGCCACCAGCTTCAGGGCGTCGGCCTGGAGGGTGTTCCGGTAAGACATGAACACCACCTTGACCGGGCGGGTCTGCCCGATGCGCCACGACCGGCGCGACGCCTGCCGCATGACGTACACACTGTAATCAGTTTCGTACCAAACCAGGGTTGGGAAGTCGATCAAGTCCAACCCCGTCTGCACCAGCCTGGGATGGCAGATCATCACGTCGATGCCCTGTTTCACCCTGTCCGCCACCCACGCCTCCCGCCGTTCCGGGGCAACGGCGTCGGCCTTCATCACAGCCACGCGGAACCCGTGCCGGGTGAGCATGTCGTCCATCCGCTCGGTGATGTCCCGCGTCCCGGTGTGCGTCGCGTAGACCAGCACCCTGCGGCCCTCCATGCGCTCCGCCGCCACCATGTCGATGAGGGCCTTCTCCTTGGGGTAGAGCCGCTCCTCGGACAGGGGCGGCACCTGGACAATGACGTCGCCGCTCCTGGGGTCGAAGACCGTCTCCCCCCTGGTGCAGCCGTCAGGGTACGCCAACAGGGTTTGCAGGTAGGTCGCCAGCAGCCGCTTCGAGCCAGCCTTGAGAGCCTCAGCCAGCTTCAGCCGCAGCTCCTCGTACACGGTGTTGTAGGCGCTGCGCTGGGAGTAGCCCGTCGCGTCCTCCTCCGAGTCCATCGAGGACAGCATTACCTGCTCGTCGTAGGGGGGCAGCCCGGAGGCCACGTCCGCGAGGCGCAGGAAGACGGTGTTGCCGATGATGTGGAAGAGGGCCGAGGGCACGAGGCCGGGCCTCTCCCGCACCACCTTGCGGTACTTGCGCCGCCTGCTGAACCTCCCGTCCTCCACCGAGTCGTCGTCCGGCTTTCCGATGCTGTGCTCCTCGAAGCCGTACCGCTGTATCCAGCGGTGCTCGTCGGAGCGTCCGAAGTCCGTCCTGATCTCCGGGCTGAACCTGTAGAGCAGGTGAAAGAGTGTCGAGCTGTAGCCGCCCATGAGGGTCCCGCTAAGGCTCAGGGACTTGCCGCAGGCGTCGGCGAGGACTCCGGCGGCGATGCCCTGGGCGCTTCCGCGCCCCTTGTACTCATGGACCTCGTCCGTTACGAGCAGGTCGAAGAAGCCCTTCATGTGGTGCTTCACGTAGTCGGCCAAAGGGTAGCGGGCGGGGCCGGACTTGTCCGCCTGCCAGAGGGGGGAGCCGCAGCCGGCGCAGGTGTGCTTCCTGCGGTTCAGGTCCTCGTCGGTGAGGGGAACGCCGTCCTTGTCCACGATCTGCGCGGTGCAGTCGGGGCAGCAGGGCACCCGGAACGGCTCGCCCGTCTCCTCGTCCCGTAGGAGCCTGCCCTTCGACGTTGCCCACCGCTCTATCACGGCGGGCATCCAGCGGTAGGAGAGCTTGGCCTTCTCACGGCTCATCACCGCGAAGAGGGGGCCGGAGCCGACGGAGAGGCGGAGCCTCTCCAGGTCGGTGATGGACTTGACGATGACGGCGCGGGCGCCGGGCACCGTCATCTCCACCTCCCGCTTCCACTTGGGCACCAGGTGGGGCGGGCAGAGGACCAGGATGCGCTGGAAGCCCGCCATGTGCGCGGCTGCGGCGGCGAGTAGGGTAGGCCGCCGGCGAGTTACCCCGCGTTAGCGAGGCACTTTTCCGTCGGCCCCCCTCCGAACCGGACGTGCGGCTTTCACCGCATCCGGCTCTCCAGTGTCGATGTGGGTAGTGTCAAAGCGGGGGATGGTTTGCACCATCCCCCGTTGCATGGGTGGGTATTAGGTGGTGGGACGTTAGTTTTGGGAACTGTAGCGAATTGTACCCACACCCCTTGGCAAAGGGACTAATGCGCCATTCTAGCGGCGTGGGACGGTATCGCCGGGTTTGAACTCGTCATTCAGCCAGCGGACGAATGAGCGGGCGTGGTGGCAGTAGGTGTGCATGGTTGCAGGTTTCAATGGTGCGGCCTCAACCTCAGTAATGTACGCCGCAAGGGCGGCCTTGACCTCCGTCATGGTCGACGCGGTGACCTTTGGCACGATTCCCTCCCTCCTTACGCTTCTGCGTAGCTTTGGTGGCCGTCTGGCGCCCCAACGGTGCGGTTCCGCTAGCACTCCTTGAGCTGCTGTTCTACGCTCTTTCTCGCCAGCAGGTACCAATTGCGGTTCGTCTCGGTCGGATTCGTCTGATACCTGTCGAGGCTACGTTGGAATGCCTCGAAGTCCTGTTCCAGCCTCAGCGAGCGGTTCTTGCAGGCGATGTATCGGTCGACCATCGCTTTGTAGTCTGCGGCCTGCCTCTCTATGACGTTCTCCCGCGATGATCTCTCACCGTTTGAGTTTTCGCCTGTTGATAGACATGAGCCGAATACGATCACTGCCAAGGCCATCAGCCCCAGGAGCAGCGGCAGATACTTATAACCCGATAGCTGCTGACTCCGGTCGGCCATGCTTACCTCCAGTTTGTTCCACCCCCCGTGACGGGGGCCTACAGTCGAGCGGGCGTGGGGTCACGAAGTCAAACTTGCGCCCGCTAGGGTTGCGTAGACGTTCCGTAGTTTACAATCTTGGTGACACTACCGACAACTGCGATTGCGGATTACTTGCGCCCGTGGTGGATGTCCATGTGACACGTCCGGCAGACCACAAGGGTCTTGCGTTTTCGCGCCGCCATGATTTGAACCCACTTGGGCTTTTCCTGTTGGCCTTTCACGTTTAGGTCGCGAAGCGCACGGATGTGGTGGACGTTGATGTCCTCCGTTGAGCCGCACATCTCGCATTCGTCCGCTAGGAGCCGTTTGACCAGCTCGTTGCGTTCCGTCCTGTATCGCTGAGGCTGTTGGTCTATGAGAACTGCCTGCCGTTGCCGTTTCAGGGGTATGCCACCGAAGTACGTCACTAGGGGACGCTTGCCGTTGTCCCGCTGCTTGATGACCTGTAGGCAGACACGCGGCCCGTGCTCGGTTTCAACGACGCTCTTGTATTTGCGACGCATCTTCCGTGCGGTGGACTTGTGCTTTGCCGCTAAGGTTCTTGTCAGCGACCGCTCCATGACCCCTCGCAGTCTCCCCAAGTGAGAGACGTTGTAGGCCAGAAGGTAGTAGTTGACGACGCCCCGGAACTCCGACTGATACCTGTCCACGATAGAGTAGTCCTCGTCGTGGAGGAGGTAGTTGCGGTGGGCCGGTTTGCCGCTTCG
The DNA here is from genome assembly GCA_965237935.1 of Dehalococcoidia bacterium. GTDB lineage: Bacteria > Chloroflexota > Dehalococcoidia > Lucifugimonadales > CBDEGW01 > CBDEGW01. The sequence continues at coordinate 430,295 of CBDEGW010000004.1, forward strand.
CATGTAGGCTTGGCAATGTTGTTCGATGACGTTGGCGGGAACCCGCAGTCCGATTTGGCCGTTGACCCTGCGCCGACCGTTGCGGTCGAACTGGTCGTTGGCCTGTTGGTTCACGAGCTCGTAGCCGAGGAACCGCGCCGCCTGGCTGGTGGCGTGGGTTATGAGAGTTTTCTCCCTGGATAGCTCCAGCTTGAGCGAGTCGCGCAGGAACGTCTCCAAGGACTCTTTTACCTGTTGGGCTTCGGCCTTTGTCCCGATGAAGCCCAGCACGAAGTCGTCCGCGTAGCGTACGTACCGTAACCGGCGGTAGCCGGGGTCGTAGGGGTCGCGTGATGGCAATTGTTGCATTTGCTTGCGCAGTTGCAGTGCCTCGGCGTGGTTCCCCCGTTTCCTCTGGCGGGCCGCTTGATTCAGCAACCGTGTGTACTCGCGGTTGTCTCTCCGCTCTGTGCCTCGGGTGTGGGCTGGTATCAGCACGTTCTCGACAAACTTGTCCAACCGGTCTAGGTAGATGTTGGCGAGGAGAGGGCTGACGATGCTGCCTTGCGGTGTACCGCTCAGCGTGCGACCGTATTTCCAATCCTCAACGTAGCCTGCTTTCAGTAGATACGTGAGCAGGCGTAGGAATCGGTTGTCGTGGAGCTTCTCGCCGAGCACCGACAACATTACCTCGTGGTCGATGTTGTCGAAGCACCCTTTGATGTCGCCCTCGACGAACCAGCGGACACCGGTCCAGTGGGTGGTCACGTTGCTCAAGGCGGTGTGGCAACCCCGGTCGGGCCGAAAGCCGTGGGAGCGGTCGGAAAACTGCGGCTCGTAGTAGGCTTCCAGAATCATCCGGATGACCTCTTGCAGCAGCTTGTCCGGCCCCGTCGGTATGCCCAAGGCGCGGGTCTTGCCGTTAGGCTTGGGAATGTTGACCCGTCGCACCGGCGTCCATCGGAACCGCTCGTAGCGCAAGGCTTCGATGATGCGGTCGATTTTCGCCAGTGACATACCGTCCATGGTCTCTGCGGTGACGCCCTTGGTCGTAGCTCCCTGGTTTGAGTAGATGCGTCCGTAGGCCCGCAGGTAAAGGTTCCGGTTGTAGAGCAGCCGATAGATGTTCTCCAGCGGCAATCCTCGTTCTCCGCGTTCGCGTATGACGTTCAGTACAGTTGCGGCTTGTTGCATTATGCATACCTCCCTGGTTATGTCCGTCGTTGACACCTGTCCTCCTTCGCCATGTACCGGGCTTTCCCCGGCTCGGACTACTACGAGGACTCCGTGACCATAGGGGTCTCCCCCCGTAGGCCATCCCGCGTTCCGTTGACATAGGACGTTCTAGCGCGACTGTAGGTGCCCCGTTCGTCCCCTTGAATGACCGCATCGGTCATCGTCCACTCATCGGAGTTGCATTGGCACATTCATCGTACCGAGGCAATGAGTGGCGCCGGGTTACAAGCGTTCTACCGGCGGGTGGCAAGAACACCATCTGGGAACTGGGGTTCAGGCAGTCTAGCTTTCACCGTATCGCGCGGGCCTTGCGGAACCAGCCCTACAACGCTTTGGGGCTGTAGCCGCTTTACCGACATGCTGCTTTCCCCCTAGGCTTTCGCTTCGGGGTGGGTCGGTTGGCCCAAGAACTTTCTCCGAGTTCTTCCCGACTGAGCCGGGTATCCTATGCCGCGTGACGCGGCGCACTGAAGGTCTTGCCGGTGCCCATCTCGCCGACGACGGTGGTGCCCCGGTGGGCTTCGAGGGAGAGGGCCGCTCCCTTGATGGCGTCCTCCTGCGCCCCCAGGGGCTTTCTGAGCAGGCGGGGGAGCCTGTGGCCGTTCTCCGAGGGCCGGTAGAGGGGCGGGTAGGACTCCACCACCCGCTGAGCGATGGCGTCCTTGAACGTGTCGATGAACTGTCCGAGGTTCATGTCTTTCTCCTTCCTTTATGAGAGTGCTTGGGGTTGGGCGATAGGCGAGGCCGCGACGTTCCTGGGAGGGAACAAGCGGCCTCGTGAGCGGCTCGGTGTGAGCCGTCTATGCGGCGTTCGGGAGTCCCTCCCTGCGCCTGGCATCCTCGTAGCAGCGGCCCTTCAGGTGGTAGGACTTCACCGGGGAGGAGACCGCCCGTCCGCCGATGATGTCCACCGAGGCGGTCTGCATGGCGGGTTCGCCGGGGGCAATGGGCTGCCCGCAGCGGCAGCAGGTTTCCAGCGTCATGGTTATCTGCATCTTCACGACCTTCCTTCCTTTATAAGGGTGTTGCGTCCAGACGAAGCGAGGCCCCGCCGGTTCCCGGTGGAGGGATGGCGGGGCCTCGTGGCGCGGCTCGGTGGGAGCCGTCTATGCTGCGATGTCGGTGATCTCGCCGCCGTGCAGGTCGAGGGCGACCACGGTGGTCTTGAGCTTCTCCCGGTGGACCTCCTTCTCCGGGCTGTCCTCCACCATGACCATCTCCTTTGAGGTGCGGCCCTTGACCAGGATGCGCCGCCCCTCCGCCTCCAGGCAGAGGTTGTCCAAGAAGCCCGCCGCCACCAGCATCGCCATGTGTCCCCTGCGCAGGGGCATGAGCGGGCGGGTGCGGGTGTCCCTGGCGGGCCAGAGGGTGTCGGTTATCTCCGTGCTCGTCCACAGCCCCGACCGCCTGGCCTCGGCAGCAGCCGCGACGGGATCGACGGTGCGGGTGGTGAACAGGATGTCGCCGCTCGGCGTGGTCTTCGGCGTGAACGGCGGGTAGTGTTCGGAGCGCATCGGCTCCGGCTCCCCCACCGCCCACTCCAGCGCCATGCTCTCGCCGTGGGCGTCGGGAACGGGGTCGGCCTTCCGGTAGCCCATCAAGACGACCTGGTCGAAGACCTCACGCTCCGGGTGCGGGAAGGCCCAGCACCGCATCCGCCCGTAGTGGGTGGACAGGTAGCGGGCCGAGACCGCGAGGCGCTGCCTGGGGACGATGAACACCAGCAGCCCGCCCTCGGCCAGGTAGCGCGTGGTCTGTGTCAGGAAGGCGTGCTCCGTCCGCTTGTCTTCCGAGTCATGGTCATACGGCGGATTCAAAAGGAGCAGCCCGAAGGCCCCGTTCGCTATCGACGTGGCGAACAGGTCGGAGGCCAGGGCGTGGCCGAGCCGCTTCTCTGCCTCCTCCGCCCGGTCCCGGTGCAGCTCGACGCCGTAGGTCTCGATGGGGATGGCGTTGGGCGCGTCCATGCGCTCGGCCAGCTGCGCCAGCGCCTCCCCGGCCCCGCAGCAGGGGTCGAGGATGCGCAGCGTCTCCCGGTCCCTGTGGTAGTAGCCGGTGGGGGTGTGAATCAGCTCCGCGAGCAGGTCAACAACCCGCTCCGGCGTGGGGTAAAACCCGCCTTTTGCCTGCGCTGCAAGTCTCATGTCGTCTCTCCTTTCTCTGTGTCGTCTGTCGTGTCCGTTGACGGCCCGAACCGGCAGGGTTCGGGGTTGCAGAAGCGGCAGTCCCTTCTCGCCCTGGGGGGCGGCACGTAGTCCTCGACGGTCACCGCCTGGAAGACCACCTGGATGCCGCACGAGCCGCAGTGGTAGGTCTCCCCGGTGTGCATGTCCCTGTCAGGCTCCTCGACCTGCGCGAACCGCTCGTCGCAGTGGGGGCAGGTGAAAAACAGCGTCTGTTCCGTTGGCATGGTCTCCTCTCCTTTCCTACGTCTTGCGCCGCCTCAGGCGGCGATTGCCAATTCCCTGTGGCCGGTCTGCACCCCGACCACCTCTCCGACGCCCACGTTGCGCTGGTAGCAGAGGACCTGGTGAGTCCCGATGCTCTCCGCGCAGGCGGTGCAGAAGGCGGTGACGAGCTCGGCGTGGTTGGCGACGACCATCCGCCGCACCAGCACGGAGCCGCCCTGGGGCGGGGTGTGGCGGTAGAGCATGACCGAGGGGTCCCGCTTCTCCGCTTCCGTGGCGGGCCGGTAGAAGTGGGGTTGGCCTGAGCTTGTCAGGTGCGTGGTGTGGTCGTGTTTGCAGTAGCGGCAGGTCGTCCCGTCCGGGGAGAAGCGCCGCCAGGCGCTCCCGTTCCGGTTCTGCCTGCACTTGTTCTTGCGCTTGGCCGTCTTCAGCGTCCTATCCATCGGTCTCTCCTTCCTCCCTGGGCAGGGTGAGCCAGCCCGACGCCACGGCGTCGGAGAGGTCTTCCCGGAGCTTGTCGGCCTTGGGGGAGCACCTGTAGGCGGAGACGCCGACGGACTGGAGGGGGACTATCTCCCCGTTGTCCAGGCCCCGGTCCCAGAGCCACCCGGCCCAGGAGCCCTGCAGGGGGAGCGGGCTGCGCTTGTCCAGGAAGCGGTGGTGCAGCGCGGGGGCCTCATCCTCGGCCTGCGCCAGCAGGAGGAAGCTGTCCTTCTCGAATCCGTACTCGGCGGTTTTGGTGTACACGAGGGCGTGCCAGCCGCCGGACACCGGCAGGCGGGCGATCTTGGTCGTCCACGTCCCCACCGTCTCGTAGGGAATCTGGCACCTCTGATATCCACCGCTCAAAGCCATGCCGTCCGCGCCACGAATGATGTGGGCGGTGTCGGGGGGCTGCTTGAGCAGCGAGGCCCAGATCGCCTTGAGCGCCGTCTGGGAGCCGACCATCGAGACGAACCAGAGGCCGTCTGTCGCATCGTCGCGGGCGAAGGCGTCGGCGGTGGCCGAGAATCCCCCGGCGTTGATGGTGTAGAGGTCTTCGGGGTCGATGGTGTGAGTTGCGAGCATGTCATGTCTCCTTTCGGTGTATGTGTCGAGGGGATGCGCAGGGACGGTTGCTCCTGCGTGAGAGCCGGACGGCGAGGGCCGTCAGGACATGAGGCCCCGCTCCTTGAGGCTGACGAACTTCTCCCCGCCGATGACGACGTGATCGAGCAGCTCGATGCCCAGCAGCTTGGCCGCCTGCGCCAGCTCCCTGGTGATGGCTGCGTCCTCCGGGCTGGGCGTCGGGTCGCCGCTGGGGTGGTTGTGGCTGATGATGATGCTGGGGACGGCTTCGATGACGGCGGGGCGCAGCACCTCGGCGGGCCTGACGATGGACGAGTTGACGTTGCCCTGGTAGACGACCCGCTGGCCGACGACCAGGTTCTTTGTGTTGAGCAGCAGCACCCTGAGCTGCTCCTGGGCCAGGCCGGACATCTCCGGCCCCAGCAGCCTGCGCACGTCGTCGGGGCAGCTGATGGCGGGCGGGTCCTCCGGGCGCTCAGGCTAGGTCTCGACCTCGTAGCGCATGGCGATCTCGCCCAGCAGGTGCAGGTTGCTGCGCAGCGCCTCCAGCAGCGCGGCGTCCTTGGTGAGGGTCTTCTTCCTGGTCATGTCGGCCTCCTTCGTTTTCGGTTAGAAACAGGAGCGGGGCCGCCCCTGTAGGTGGGAAGCGGCCCCGTGGTGCGCCTTCAGTGAGGCGTCGCTATGCGGTTGTCGGTTGACGGGCTAGAAGGGAGAGGCGGCGACCGTCTCCTCGACGTCCGAGGCGTCGCCGTCGTTGACCTGCCCGCCGTTCCCGTTGCCGTTGCGGGAGGAGTCCAGGAAGACGACCTCGGAGGCGTGAATCTCGGTGCGGTAGCGGCGCTGCCCGTCGTCGCCCTCCCAGGTGTTGTTCACCAGGCGTCCGGCGACGTAGATGCGGTCGCCCTTGTCGATGTACTCGTTGACGGCCTCGGCGGTCTTGCTCCAGATGACGACGTTGTGCCAGTCGGCCTCGACCTCCCCGTCCTGGCGGCGGCGGTCCGTCGCCAGCCGCAGCTGGGTGACGGCGGTGCCGTTCGGGGTGTACTTCATCTCCGGCTCGGTCCCGACCCTGCCCAAAAGCTCTACCTTGTTGATGGTGCGTGCCATTTCGGTTCCTCCTGAATGGTGTGGCGCAGCCATGCCGCGCCCGGTTGAATGAGAGCGGGGCCGTCCCTGTAGAGGGAAGCGGCCCCGTCCTGCGCTCCCGTCAGGGAGCGTCTAGCTGAACTCGAAGGGTTCAGGCTTCGGCCCGCCGTCGCCCTCGAAGAGCTTGTCGGGGTCGAAGTGCGCCGCAGCAGCCTGGAGAGCCATCAGCGCGTCGGTCCTTGCGCCCGGCCCCAGGGCCCGGGTCGTCAATCGCCTTCAGGTAGCGCAGCGCGGCGTCCACCAGGTCGGCGTGGGCGGCGTTGTTGCAGAAGACCCTCTGGGAGGCGTTCGCCATCATCTCCATGCTCACCAGCCCGTCGATGCGGTTGGAGAGCCGGGTCTGGACCGAGGCCAGCTCGTTGGCCAGCCGTGCGATCTCGCGGGTGGCGGGCTGCATCCTCCGCAGGGTCTTGGGCGCGAACCTGCTCATCCCGCCCTCCTTATCTCGCCGAGGGTCATCGGCTTCCAGTACAGGTCGCGCTCCACGGCGGGGACGCCGCCGAACACGGTCGCCTCCGCCAGCTCGGTCAGGTCAAAGTAGCCAAGCTCCTTCTCCAAGCCATCCACGAGGCCGAAGCAGGTTCCGGTCTCGGCGTCCCACTCGGTCACGTACCAGGTCCAGTTGCCGTAGGGGGAGAACAGCTTTGCCGGGGCGAGCACGTCGTCGTAGTCCTCGACGTTCTCGTTGGCGTAGAGAGCCGGGATGATGTCCCCCAGCTCCTTCGTCATGAGCTTGTGCCTGCGCAGTCCGCTGTGCTTGTCCTGCCAGGTCGTTGCGGTCCCTGTTGCGTTGGGCATAGTGTCTCCTTTCATGCTCGGTTGATGGGACTCGGCGGGGCCGTACCGGTAGATGAAGAACAGGCCCCGTTGTGCGCTCCGCCAGGAGCGTCTAGCTGACCCGGACGTACTCCGACTCGCTCTCCGTCACGATCTCGGCCCGGACTTCCGGGTCGAGGACGGCGTTGAGCTTGCGGTAGTTGACCGAGTACCTCGTGGACTGCACCAGGCTGACCGTCTTTCCGTTCACGGTGGCCTTCGAGTCCCCCTGGCGGCGCATCCACGCCTTGAGGGTGTCCAGCGCGGCGCGCTTGACCTTTTCAGGCTCCTTGATGGACTCCTGGGCTTCCGCGTAGGCCGCCACCGCCTCCCGCGCCTCCTGGTCGCTGACCTCCTCTCCCTCGATCTCCGTCTCGTCGTCGGCCACCGCCGCACCCGGCAGGCAGACCGCCAGGAAGGGGCAGCTCCGGCATTGCCAGCTACCTGCGGAAAAATCCCGGTCGGGCAGCGCGTCGGGGTCAGGCCCGTTCCGGACGTGGTGGGCGGCAAGCTCGCCCAGCCATTTGCAGGCGTCGTCCAAGGCCCGTTCCAGCCGGTCGGCGGGGATGATTTCGTAGTCCCACGTTCTGCCGCCCGTGTCCATCGTGGCAATCACCGCGTCGCGGGGCCATCCCCCGAACTTCCCGTAGGTGTAGAAGGCGGCTTGGGCAACCGACTGAGGGTGGCTGCGCTCCGCTCCCAGGGTGCGCCAGCGTTTGAACGCCTCCGGCCCCCTGGTCTTGACCTCGACGACCATCTCGTCGCCGTAGCGGGGAGCCTGCGGCCCGTCCCCGAACAGGAACGTCTGGACCTCGGGGACCGCTTCGTCCCCGTCCAGAGCCTGCCCCGTACTTGATACGGGGGGCATCCGCCCGGTGGCGTCGGGGTGTCCCGCCACGACCAGGGAGGGGCGGAGCCGCATGGACACCGATTCGGGGTTACGGGGGTCGGCGGGAGACACCTTCCACCCCGCCCGTTCCATCGCCCGCAGGACGACGGGTTCGAGGGCGTTGCCAGCCTCCATCGCCGTCAGCGAGTCCTCGCTGGGGGGATTCGTCGGTTCGTATCCGGTCGCCGCGTACCACAGGGCGCGGCGGCAGCCCAGGGCCGACGATGCCCGTATCTCAAGCTGCCCGTCCTCGTCGAACCGCGCAGCGGGGCGGGAGAAGACCTCCGCCCGGTCAATGTCTGTCGTCATGTCGATTCCTCCTTTGTCCTGTAATGAGAAGCGGGGCGGCCCCCGAAGGAGACAGCCCCGCCTGGATTCCAAGCTCTCGATTGTTCAGACCGCTCATGCAGCGACCTTCGCCTCCACCTCTTCCGCTTCCACCGTCTCCGCCGCCTCCCTCTCCTCCCTGGCCTTCACGTGGGCCTTGAGGATGTGGGCGATGCCGTCGCCCAGGCCCAGGACGGCCACGCTCTTGCCATCCGGCATCTGGTTGAAGAACGGCTGCATCTCCTGAATGCCCTGGCACTGGTCGATGATCTCGGCCAGCGGGGTGCCCCTTCGCAGGTGCAGGGAGATGAGGCGGCAGGCAAGCTCGGTGACACCGTGCTGGAAGCTGCCGCCCTTGCCCAGCCAGCCGAAGACCTCGAAGGGCTCTCCGTCCTCGTCCGTCGAGACGGTGACGTAGAGGTTCCCGTACTCCGTCTGGAGCTTGGTGGTGGTGCTGGGAAGGCTGCGGGGTCTAGGCCGCTTGGTCGTGCTCATGGCCCACCCCCTTTCGGCGGAGATAAGGAAGCGCGGGAGCGTACCGCTCGAAGTATTCCGCCACCCTGACCGCCCTCTCCCTCTCCCGGTCGTCGCCCAGGCCCAGCAGCGTCCTGACGATGGGTTCCTCGCAGTCCTCCTCGGCGAAGGTCGGGGTGAACATGGCGTCCCGGACTGCGGCGGGGATTTCGGCCCACCGCTCCCGGCTGAGCTTCAGCCCGCCGTGGCTGGCGGTGGACACCCGCAGGACGCCCTCGGCCAGCTCCTCGATGTCCTGGGGAGGCCCCCAGGGTGTGTGCATCGTCGTCATCGGTCGTGTCCTCCTTTTCCTGTAATGAGAAGCGGGGCCGCCCCCGAAGAGACGACCCCGCTCGATTGCGTCTCCCGATGGGCAGGACGGGCTAGGCCGCCTGCGCCTGCCGCATCTGCTGGAGCTTCTCGGTCGCCCCCTCGATGAGAGGCGTCAGCTCCGCCGCCGTCAGGTCGTCCAGGCTCTTGCCCAGCCGGTCCACCACGGCGGTCCGCACTTGGTCCTCGTCGAAGCCCTGCTCGGCGCACAGCTCGACGAGCCGCTTGCGCAGCGTCGCCACATTCGCCGGGGCGGACACCGCCCTGGGCTGGGCGGGCACCCGGTCCAGTCGGGGCGGGCCGCTGGCCGGGGCCTGGTCTCCGTAGAGGCCGTTCCCAAAGCGGTCTCCAAAGCTGCGGAGCGCCCTCTTGAGGCCGTCGGTGACGGCCCCCTTCAGGGCGGTCTCGTGGCCGTCAGCCGTCTCCTCCGTCACGGCGTGGAAGCCCACGTCGGTCCGGGGCGGCGCGCCGGGGACGGTGACCCGCACCGGGGCGCTGTAGGCCCGGATGCGCTTCACCTCTCCGGTCTGGGTATCGACATTCTCGATCTCCCGCAGGGTCACGTCCGCGAGCAGCTCGTAGCCCCACCCTCCGTACCCGAACACCCTGTTGGCCTCGGAGATGGCGACGTGGCCCTCGATGTAGGAGAAGGTGCGCCCGGCGCGGCCCTTGCGCTGGGAGACCAGCGCGGGGTCGATGGGCTGCCCCAGGGCGTTGGTGACTGCGGGCGAGAGCCCGTTCCAGAGCAGCTCGTGCTCGCTGACGATGGCGTCTGGCTTGTGCCCGTTGCCGTTGAGGTGGACGGTCCCGTTGCTGTGATGTCCGTTGTTGTTGCCGTTAGACATTTCGTGTCTCCTTCTGTGGTGTTTTGCCTGTAGCGAATGAACGGTGCGGATTCCCTACGGGAAGCCGTGCGCGGGCAAGGCCCGCCGTGAATTGGGCATAGGTCCTCCTGGGCGGTGAGAGTGGGGATGGCGTGGAGCGGGAGGGAGTCCCGCAAGCAAGGCCGGAGCGGGCCAAGCTCCGGTAGAGGGGAAGTGGTCCGGGGGAGTGGGAAGCTGGGAAGAAGCCGCTAGCGGGCGGAGCGGGCCGCCTGAGCCAGCAGGCGCAGGAAGACGGCGCGGCCGTGGGGAAGGGCCGCAAGCTCGGCCACGTCGCCGACGCCCTGGGGAAGGGTGACGGCGGCGGCCCTGCGTCCAAGCAAGTCCGCAAGCCGCTCCGTGGCCTCAAGTCCAGCGTCGTCTGAGTCGAAGGCGAGGAAGACCCGGGGGCAGCCCCGCAAGCCCTCCGCCACCTTCTCGACCCCCTGGGTGCCCAGGGCAGCGACGGCGGGGACGCCCCACTGCGCAAGGGCAAGCCAGTCGAAGACGCCCTCGGCCACGACCGCGAAGGGCGGCGCGGGGCCGAGACGCCCAAGCCCAAGCACCGGCTTGGAGCCGGGAAGCGCCTGGAACCGGGCCGTCCGGTCGGGGTCTATGGCCCGCCCGACAAGCCAGCGGACAAGACCGCCGGAGGCGTCGGGAACGACCACCATCCCTGCGAACCGCTCACCGCGCTCGGTGAACAGCCCGCAGTCCCTGAGCCGTCCGGCATTGAAGCCGTCCGACTCAAGGGCCTCCCGCAGCCCGCGCCCCGGCGCGTAGCCGAGGCCGAGACGCAAGGAGGCGTCAAGGGCGACGCCCCGCGAGGCAAGGTACTCCCTTGCCGCCGGGCTGCGCCGAAGCTGCCCGGCGTAGAACCGGACCGCCGCCGTCAGCAGGGCCGGGTCCCGTGGGGGCAACGGGCTTGCCCTGGGACGCCTGGCCGGAACCGGACGAGGGGCGGCCCCGGCAGCAAGCCCTGGGCCGCCGTCCAGCCGCCGGATCGCATCGGGCAGGCTCAGGTTCTCCATGCGTTGCACGAAGTCCAGCACGTCGCCGCCCAAGCCGCAGCCGAAGCAGTACCAGCGTTCAGAATCGGCGTACACCGTGAAGCTGCCCTCAATCTCGTCGTGGAAGGGACAGCCGCCCTGGCGGACCCTGCCCCTTCCCCTGAGCCGCACCCCCGACGCCTCAACCGTGTCCCCCAGGGGGTGACGGGCCTTCAGCGCCGGGATGTCAACGGAGGCGTTGGCTACGACCATCACGCACCCCCGCTCAGGGGCCGCAGACCCCGCAGGCTTCGCCGCGAGACGGCCTTGCCCGGCTCCCAGCGCATCCCCAGCGCCGCCGCGACCTCAAGCGTCCCGTCGCCCCTGGGAACCAGGGCGGCGGCCCGTCCCGCGCCCTGGCTGTAGACCAGCGCGTCCCGGTCGCCGAAGCGCCTCCGCGCCAGGTCCGTCCACTCGGCGTAGGCCCACCGAGCCTCCCTGGTCTCCGCCCTTGCCGTGTCCACGCCGGCGAAGACCGCCAGCGCCCCGTCGAGGTCTCCCGCCTGCCGCATCCGCCGCGCCTCGTGGACGCTGCGGGCCACGCTGGGGGTTTCCGCCTTCGGCGCCGTCTCCGGCTCAGCCCTGAACAGCGCCGCCATCAGCCGGTCGACCAGCTCTTCGAGGCTTGGCCGCGGCCTTGTCCCAGTCCCACCAATCGTCGTTGCTTGCGTCGTCATCATGTCCTCCTTCATGTTGTGTTGCTCTTGCCGTCCGTTGCCGTTGTGCCTGTTGCGCCCGTCCCGGTCGCTGCCTGCCTCCGGGCCTGATGAACCGCCTGAGCAGCAGCGCACCGAGTCCGAGGCCGACCGCGTTCAGGAAGACCAGCTCGCCGTCGGTCGTCAGCAGTGGCCCGAACAGCAGCGCCGCGACCACGACCGCTATCGTCAGCCGCTTGCGCCGCCGGATGAATCCGCCCGCCTTGACCGCGAGTCCCTTGACCTTTGGAACCAGTTCCTTGACGTGCATCGACGCCTCCTTTCCGTTGTTGACCCGTGCCGGCATCCGTGGCGCAGGTCATGTGCGATGGGGTTGACGAGTGACGCACTCCGCCCACGGTCGGATGCCGGACGCGGGAGACGGAGCGGGGTTGAAGAAGACGCAGCTCGGCCCAGGGTCAACTCACGGGAATCGACTCAGGAGAGCTGCTGCTACGTGGGGGTTGAAGAAGACGCAGCCCGGCCCAGAGTCAACTCAGAGGAACGGACTCAGGGGGAGCTGCTATGAAGTGGGGGAGAGCCGACCGGCCTAGACCAACCACAGGACGGCCCGGTGAGAGACGCAGCGAGACCCGGGAGCTACGTCGGTAACGTCCTGGGATGCTGCGCGAGGGAAGCGGCCAGTCTACAACGCAATGGCAGACCGGCGCGTGGTGAAGCTGCGGCCAGTTCCACAGGAACCATGCCGCAGACGTGAGGAACCGGCCAGTGTGCAGGGCGCACTCCGACCAGGGTGTCCGAGGGGCCGAAGCGAGAGACGCTCCAACCGCTGCGAATGCGTCCCCTGGAGCGACCATCGGGAGAGCGAGGCTCAATCCTTCCGGTCTGACCCCTGGGCGGCTGTTCGGAGAGCAAGGCTCGATCCTATGCAACCGGTCCCGGATTCGGGGGACGGGAATCCTCCAGGTTTCTAGGCACGAAACGCTGGAAAAGCCAGAAACTGCGTCAATTATCACCCGAACGGACGAGCGAATGGAAGGGTTCCGGCAGGGTTTTGGGCCAACTCGACCCAAATCACTTGCTACGCAGCCAACATCGCCCCAACAACGCCTACTTCCGCCACAGCCCCACGGTGAGGACCCGGCGCACCCAGCGCAGCAGCTTTCGCCTGCGCAGCGCGAGTTTGGTGTCGTAGAGCGCGGTTCTGCGGTGGTTGATCTGCCCCTTGCGCCCGAAGCCCCTGAGCGCCTGGGTCTCCGGGGGCAGCGTGAGCCCGTGCTCCTCCAGCATCGCCAGCTCCAGCGTCAGCAGCCGCTCCTCCGTCGTGAGCCACGACAGGCTTCTGCCCTGGTGGGGATGCCCGGCCCGCCGACTGCGCCACTCCTCGACCAGGGGCCACGCCTCCCCGTAGACTTCGGCGTCGTCGTCGGCAGGCTCCCCGGTCACAACCTCCGGGTCCAGGCGCGGTAGCCTCACCCGCTTCTCCGACCGCAACCCCGCAACCGGAGGGGCGGCCCTGGTCTCCGACCGGCCCGCCCCTTCCCGGTCCTGCGCTTGGGGCTGACCCGCGCCTTGGCCCTGAGCCTCGTCCCTTCCCGCAACAGCGGCCCGAATCTCTTCGAGGCCACCCCGCAACTCCTTCGCCAGCGCCTCCATGCCGCCCTCCAATGCACCGACACGCTCCCGCAGCCTCGCCGCTTCGGGGTCGTCCCCAGAGCCCAGCAGCCGCTCCAGCGCATCGCCCACCCGCCCCGTGATCTCGCCCGACTCCTCGGCTTTGACCAGCGTGCGGTAGGCGACTCCCAGCAGCTCCGCCGCCTCCATGCGGCCCTCAGCCCGCACCAGCTCACGCAGGAACCCGCTCAGCCTGAGCCGCCGCAGCTTCTCCATGTCGAGGCCATCGCCCCCGTCGCCGTCCGCCTGCGTGTCGTCGTCCAGCATGTCGTCAGCCACGGCCTCGTCCTCCTGGGTGCCGTCCACCACCGCCTCGTCCGCCTGTGTCCTGTTCACCTGCGCCTCGTTCATGGGTCCAACCTCCTCGCTCTCATGTCCTGTAAGGGGTGTCCTGTAGGGGGCTTCGCTCCCCTCGCAACAGGCCCCTTCACCCAATTGCTTGCTCCGATGTGGCTGTCTTGCCGACTTGACTTTCTGCAACTCGCCCCCAAATCCGTGGAACCCGCCCCGACTAAACATTGCTTGCTACCTTGCTCAGACTTCCCTCTTTTCCCCCTGTTTCACGTTGCAAACCACCCCGACTTGCATTACTGCAACTGACGCAAATCCCTGTACACCCCCATGACATCACAACAGCCTCCCGATAGGCAGGCCCCGTGAGGGGGACCCCCGCGCGTGTCCCCCTCACGCACCATTCCTAAGCCGGTCCCGTCTCCCCACACTCGATAGCAATCAAGACGACCCCATTGACGAGGAGGCGAAGACGTGGGAGCGCAATCGACCGTCCGACGGACCCTTGGCAGAGCCGGGGGGAAGGCCAGAAGGATGATACCCCTGGCCGCCGCGCTGCTCCTGGCGGCGCTGGTGGCGATCCCCGCAAGCAACGTCGCCCTGGCCCAGACCCCACCCGGCAACGAGATTGTCCTGGTCAACGCCGACCGGGACTTCGTGGAGCGCAAGAAGGGCGGCGAGTTCGTCGCCCGCCCCGTCTTCGACCGGAAGATAGTCAACCTCTTCTACGCCGTCCGCGACGCCGACACCGGCGACTGGATAAGCGCCATGTACCGGGTCAAGGGCGGGGAGAAGAAGCGAAGCGACGGCTGGGAGTATTCCTGGGAGTACCCCGACCTGGACGAGCACCCCGACCTCGACCGCGACCGGGCCTACCTGCTGGTGATGCTGGCCGAAGCCGAGGACGGCAAGCGGGGCGACTTCTACGCCGTCGTCCCCATCCACCAGCCGGGGCGCATCTGGGACAAGATTCTGTCCGCCCTCAGCCCGGCGCGTTGGGCCAAAGCCTTCGCCGGCTGGGTCATCGAGGGAGTCCACGGAACCCTCTGCGGAGTGGTTGAGCGGGCGTCCGGCGAGGACGCCGACAACTGCCGGGGAGGGTAGGCGTGGCCGACATCATCACCGGCACCCCTCCCGACCTCACCTACGGCCACTGGCTGGTGCAGGAGGCATGGATGGTCGTCTGGGCCATCACCTCCGCCGCCCTGGTGGTCATCCTGGGCTGGATGGGCCTCTCGTTCATCATCTCCGAGCACCTGGGCCGCTCCCATGCGGGATGGCGGGAGATGGTGCCCCGCCTTGTTTTGGGCCTGGTGGCCGCCGCATCGTCCCTGTGGTGGTGCGCCCTGGTCATCGACGTGGCCGACGCCGTGTCCGGGTTCATCGCCTTCTCCCTGGACATCACCCCCGGAGACATGCTGCGCTCGACGCTGAGGACGCTGATGACCGCCGTGGAAGCGGGAAGCGTCGGCATGGCGCTGCTCCTGGCGGTCCTCTACCTGGTGTACGGCTTCTTCGTCCTCTACGTGATCGTGCAGATGGTGCTGCGCTTGGCCCTCATAGACATCCTGCTGGCCCTGGCCCCCATTGCCCTTGGGCTGTGGATTCTGCCCCACACGGCGGGCTGGGGCCGCCACTGGCTCCGCCTCTTTATGACCACGGTGTTCCAGCAGGCCGTCCAGCTCATAGCCCTGGCCCTGGGGTTCGGGTTCCTCAAGGAGTTCGCCGCGATAGCCGCGTTCGAGCCGGTGCAGGACCTGATCTGGAAGCTGCTCATGTCCCTGGCCTTCGTCTACATGGCGACCCGAGTGCCGTCGATGCTTGGCAACGCCGGGACCTTCGACTCCTGGCTCTCGATGCTCTATTTCGGCATGAACCTGCCCTCCTCGATGGTCAGGTCGGCCAAGACCATCGGGCTGCTAGCGGGCGGGGCCGCCGGAGGACCGGGAGGCATGGCGGTGGGCGCGATGGCGGCCAGCGCGGGCCTCTCGGCAACCGCCAGCGGCCTCAGCTCGGCGGCTTCGATGGCCACCCCATCGGGCGGCGGGGGAGACGGAGGCGAAGCCCCCCGGAGCAGCGGCGAGTAACGACGACCAACGGCGTGAACGGAGATTCACGCCAACTACCACGCGAAGGAGGTGGGAGCGATGTGCAGCTAGGCGGGCGGAGACGGCGGAACCGATAGAGACGGACGAACCGAGGAAGGCCGGGCGTGGAACGCCCGGCAGTCGAGACAGAGAGGAGAAAACGAATGGAAGAACTGACACAGACCATATCGAACCTGGTGGGCATCCTGCTGGGCGTCGTGGGGGCCATAGGCGTGGGCTTCTTCATCTACGGGGCCTACCTGTACCTCACGGCGTCGGGAGCGCCACACCAGATGGAGCGCGGCAAGAGCGCCATGATGACCGCCCTGGCTGGCATCGTCCTGGCGATGGTGGCCTACGGAGTCGTCGAGCTGGTGATGAACGCCGTCGTGGGATCGCCGGTGGACCCGAACCTGCCCGACCCCAGCGACAGCTAAGCGGACGCGAGGAAGGAGAGAGACATGAGAGAACACGAGGTTCCGACCCACGTGCAGGCCGAGGACAGGGTGCTGCTGGGGTTCACCTTCCCGCAGGTCGTGGCGATGACGGCGGTGTGCGCCATCTCCTACGGCGCATACCGCTACGCCCCGGTCGGCCCCTCCGAGGTGAGGATGGCGCTGGCCGTCCTCCTGGGGCTGGCCGGCGTCGCCGCGGTCGTGGGAAAGATAGGCGGTCGGCGGCTGCCGCTGGTGGCCGCCGACCTGTTGAAGTACCGGCTGGGGGCCAGGCTCTACGCCGGGCCTCCGTCCGGGCTGGTGCGGAGCGAGCCGCCCGCGCCCGCGCAGCCCACTCAGAGCGGCCCCGGCCCCCTGCGGCTGATGGCCCGCCGCGCGGCAAAGACCCTGCGCGGCCTTCGCCCCAAGCGCAAGGGACGGGAGCGCAAGGGTGGGCGGATGCCCTTCCGCCCCCACCGCTGGTTCGGCAAGGGCCGGAGGCGGGAGGCGGACAGCATGAACGGGAACGGGGACGGCGAGAGCCGCAAGGCCCGACGCAAGAAGCGTCCCGGGACGTGGGCGGCCGCCGTAGCCGCCGTCGCCTTGGCGATGGCGGTGGCGACGGTCCCGCAGTCGGCCCTGGCCGACGGCCACTGGCAAGACGAGATCGACTTCGAGGTGACCGAGCCGGTGGAGGGACGGAGGATATTCGTCGAGAGGCTCACCGTCTCCGGCGACCGGGCCGCCGTCACCCTGCGGGCCGCCACCGGCCTGGACCTCCGGGTGCGGGCCTTCGGCGGCTCCCAGGGAACCTCCCTGCGCTTCTGGGCATCGGCCACTCTCGACGAGGGGGAGCGCATCGACTACTCCCTCCCCCTGCACGGACCCGCGCCATCCTTCACCGTGTCCTGGGAGGACGCGCTGGGACAGGCCGGGGCCGTCACCGTCGAGGAAGCGCAGCTTCCCTTTCCCCTGCCGGTCGTGGAGGGGGAGCTTTGCGACCTGCGTATGACTTCCCTGGGCTGGACGCCCGGAGAGGTCGGAGGCGTCATCGAGTCGGAGTGCGTAACCCGCATCGAGGAGACCATCCAGCTTCAGACGGTGGCCGGGCACGCCAGCGTCACCGAGACGGCGCTGATGGACGCGGCAGTTACCGCCATCACGGGGACCGTCAACGTCGGCGTCGGCGGGTCGCACACGAGCATCCCGTTCGTCGCGGGCGGCGAAACCCGCTTCCGGCTTCCCGTCGGAGCGGGCGAGGCCGTCCACGGCGTGGACGTGGACGTGAGCCTGGAGGCGAGCCTCAGCATCCCGATGCCCCCGCTGACGCGGCTCACCCACCACCCGGCCCGGGTCGAACACGTCACCAAGACCGTGCACCTCCATCGCCCGGGGGACAGCGACTCCGACAGTGAGACGGCGACGGTCTCCTGCGAGGACGGCTCCACGTCGTCCGCCACCGCGACGGCCTACGCCTACGTCCCCAGCGTCACCATCGGCAAGCAGGTGACGGTGGACGTCCAGCACCCGGAGCACGTCAAGGCGGAGACGGTGGAGCGGTCGCCCATCAGCCGGAGCCGCGACGAGACCCTGGCCCTGGCGTCGAGCGTCGGGGCCGACGACCCCTTCGAAGTCCTGGTCCTGCCGGAGTCCGAGCCGGAGGACCCGCCCGCCGAGCAGACCCCCGCAGGGGGCGGCCTGAGCGACTGGTTCGACCTTCTGGGATGGGAGTGGCCGTGGTGAGGCGACTATTGACGGCAACGCTTCTGGCCGGGGCTGCGCTGGCGACCACCGGCGCGGCCCCGGCCGAGGAGCAGGCCATGCTGGACGCCTTCGACCGGGTGCTCACCGCTATGGCCTACGCCGCCGCCGGACTCTGCCTCTTCGCCATCGTCTGGGCGGGCTTCGTCCTAATGGCCGAGGGCGCCGAGGAGCGGGGCGGCGGCAGGGCCAAGAGCGCCGTCGTCATGGCCGTCGTCGGCCTGGCGCTGGTCCTGTCGGCCAAGGGCGCCGCCGCACTCCTCAAGAGCGGCCTCGTGGAGTTCCCAACCCCCTAGAGCGAAGGAGAAGACCGAGTTGAAGCACCTGATCGAACGAATCGCAAAGCGCGGAGCGCGGGAGACCGAGGCTCCGCAGGAGAGGCCGGAGGATATGCTTCCGGCAAACCCGCAGACCACTGAACCCGCGCCCCCGGCCCCCAAGCCGCCGCCCGAGCTGCCCCTGTTCTTCATGCTGTCCCACCTGGACGACGACGGGCCGGTGCGCCTGGACGGGGTGAAGCTGGGCATTTGCGAGGTGATGGGCCTCGAAATCGACGAGCCGAAGCTGGGGGCCTTCGCCGGGGCGCTCAACGCCCTGGACTTCCCCGTGCAGCTCCTCATCCGCCAGCACCCGCCCCGCCTGGACGGGCTGCGGGACAAGCTGAGGGAGGCCCAGCCGCAGGACCTGCCCCCGCAGACCGAAGCGGCGGCCGAGTCCCTGGGGCGGCTGCTCACCGACCTGGAGACCCGCGACGGCATCCTCGACCGGCGCTTCTACGCCGTGTCCGAGTTCGGGCGCATCGACGAGCTGCGCGGCCTGCTGGCAAGGGCCGGGCTGTCCGTCCACCCGTTGAGAGGCCGCCAGCTGCGGATGCTGCTGGTCGCCTCGGCCCTGGGCGGAACCCCCATCGAGACCGGCGACGACGCCTCCGTCGAGGTGGAGCTGGGCCGGCGCGAGGTGCGCGTCGGAGACCGGCTGGTCCGCTCCCTCCACCTGGGCAAGTGGCCCCGGTCCCTGGCCCCCGGCTTCCTCCAGAGCCTCATGGCGGCGGGAGCGCCGATGGACCTGTCCGTCCACCTGGGGCCGATTCCCGCTGAGCAGGCGGCCAGGACGCTTGAGTGGCAGAAGGTCAGGTTCGAGTCGGCCCAGTCCCTGTCGTTCAAGCGTGGGCGCACCATGTCCCCGGAGGCGGAGATCGCCCTGGAGGACGTGACCCGCCTGCGGGACGAGGTGCAGCGGGGACGGGAGCGGCTCTTCCACGCCTCCCTGTCCATCACCCTTCACGCCAGGGACGAAAGCTACCTGAAGGAGCTGACCCAGCGGGCGAGGGGACACTTCGCCGCCACGTTGGGCAAGCTCGACCCCCTGGCCTTCCGGCAGCGGGAGGGCATCCTGTCCACGCTGCCCCTGGCGCTGAACGCCGTCGCCGTGTGGCGGACGCTGGACACGTCCAGCCTCGCCCGGCTGTTCCCCTTCTCGCCCCCCGACCTGGACACCAGGCGCGGGACGCTCTACGGCATCGACATGCGGGCCTGCGCCCCGGTGGTCTACGACCCCTGGGACGGCACCCACATGAACGCGAATACTGCGGTGCTGGCCCGCTCCGGTTCGGGAAAATCCTTCGCCACCAAGCTGGGCGTATTGCGCGGTTTGACCAGAGGCGTGACCGCCTACGTCATCGACCCGGAGGGAGAGTACGCGGACATGGCCCGCGCCGCGGGCGGACGGGTGCTCTCGCCGGGCGTCCCTGGCCAGGGCATGAACCCCTTCGTCATCGACAGGGGGGACTCCGAGGAGCTATTGCAGCGCATCGGCAGCCTGAGACGGCTCATCGAGGTGATGGTGGGCGAGAGCCTTGGCGCGGAGCGCAGGGCCTCCCTGGACCACGCCCTGGCGGGCTACTATGCCCAGCACCGGGAGCGCACCGGCTTCCGCGACTTCTACGCCTACCTCGAAGGGGAGGCCGCCGACCTTGCGAGGCTGCTGCGGCCCTTCGCCACCGGCAGCCTGCGCAACCTCCTCTCCGACGAGGGCGGCGACCTCCTGGGCAACGAGGCCCTGGTGACGGTCTTCGACCTGCGGCTCTTGGAACCGGAGCTTCGCCCCGCCGCCGCGATGGTCTGCACCGAGACGGTGTGGGCGGCGGCGGCCCAGGACCCCAAGCCCCGCCTGCTGGTGGTGGGCGAGGTGTGGAGCATCATGCAGCACCCCGAAGGCGCGGCCTTCATGGTGTCGATGGCGAAGCGGGCCAGGAAGCACCGCCTGGGGTTGCAGTTCATCACCCAGGACGTCCAGGACCTTCTCTCCGAGGACACCTCGCGGACCATCACCGGCCATTCCGGTCGCGCCCTGCTTCAGAACGCCGCCTTCAAGCTGCTCTTGCAGCAGGACGCCGCCGCCATAAGCACCGTGGGCGACGCCTTCGACCTGCCCGAAGACCTACAACGCTGGCTGCTCTCCTGCCCCAGGGGAGACGGCCTGCTGCTGACGAAGGGACACCGCTTCCCCGTGCGCATCGAGGCGACGCCGGAGGAGACGGAAGTAATCGAGTGGAGGCCGGGCCGACACTAGGCGCGGCCCCTCTTGCCGATAGAGACCAGACCTATAGCGAAAGGAGAATCCAGATGAAACTGAACCCGATACGTTGGCTGATGAACGACGAGGGCAAAAAAACCCCGGTGCTGCTGGCGGTGACGCCGCCGAGGACGGGGGAGCGCACCCTCCTGGGAGTCGAGAACATGCTCGGCTCCATCGCCGTCCCCGAACCCTTCTCCCTGGAGCTGGCAGGGGACGCGGACGGCGTGACCCTCATGGCCCGCTGCCTCCAAGACCAGGTGGTGCGCGGCCAGATCGCCGCCCGCTACCCCCAGGCCCAGATACAGGAGATTCCCGCCGAGGACGACCCCCTGCGCCTGGGCGAGGAGGAGCAGGCGTGGAGCATGACGCTGCGGGCCGACGGCCCCGAGTACGTGCCGCTCCGCACCTTCAGGGACGACGACCTGCTCGACCCCGGCTCAGACCCCCTCATCGCCCTCATGGGCGCGCTGTCGGACCTCAACGAGGGGGAGCGCATCGTGGCGCGGCTGATGCTGCGCTCGATGGGACCCGACTGGTCGGAGTCCCACCTGGAGAAGGCCCACAAGCGGCCCGTCGAGGAGCGGCGAGACCCCTCCTACACCTACCAGACCAAGCCCCTCCAGACGGACGGCGTGACGATGGCCGTCCTGGGCGTGGCGGCCCTGGCCGCACTGCGGGGCTACCTGTGGGTGCAGGCCGGGGAGACCTGGAAGGCCGCGCTCATGGGCATCGGCGTCGCCGCCGCGCTGACCGCAGGCGGCTGGCTGTGGCACCGCATCAAGAAGGCCGGGAAGCGGGTCTTCGACCCACTGCTCATCAAGGAGAAGGTCTCCCGCATCGCCTTCGACGCGGAGATTCAGGTGACGGCCATCCTGTCCCCGGACACAAGGCCCCACCGGGCGAAGGAGTTGCTGGAGCCGGTGGCGGCGGCCTACCGCCACTACGACAACCCCGCAGGGGCGCGTCTCAAGGCGAGCCAGGTCAGGCCCGCCGTCCCCGATCCCTCGATGCTGCACCCGGCAGGCCCCGGTCTGTTCGGCAAGCGCAGCGTTATGGGCGTCCGAGAGGCGGCCTGCCTGTGGCACCCACCCGGAGCGCGTGACGAGACGCCCCTGGTGGCCCGCGCCGGGGCGAAGGTGCTGCCGCCCACCGCCCGCAGCGTCAGGGGCGGCGCCCACGTCGGCGACACCACCACCGGAACGCCGAGGAAGATTCACTTCCCCGAAGACCTGCTCAGACGGCACCACCTCTACGTGGCCCGCACCCGCATGGGCAAGTCCACCCTGATGCACCACATCGTCGTCCACAAGATGCGGGAGAAGGCCGAGGGAAGGGACCCGGACGCCATCGTCGTCGTCGATCCCCACGCCGACCTGGTGGGCGGCCTGCTCGAACACGTCCCGGAGTCCCTCATCGACCAGGTGCGCCTCATCGACCTGGCCGACGAGCGGGGCGCGCCCGGCATCAATTTGCTGGACGCCCGCATCTTCACCGACCGGGACCGCACCGCCGATTCCGTCGTGCGGGTGTGCAAGGGCCTCTGGGACCAGTGGGGGCCGAGGATGCAGTCCATCCTGGAGCAGACCGTCAAGAGTCTCCACGAGGCCAACGAGAGCAGGGACGCGGGGGAGCAGTACACCATCCTGGACGGGCTGCGCATCCTGGCCGACGACGACTTCCGCGACGAGGTGCTGGCCAACGTCTCCGACCCCTTCCTGCTCCAGTGGTGGGCCAGGGACTTCGGCAACTGGCGGCGCGAGACCCGCGCCGACGCCCTGGCCCCGGTGCAGACCCGCCTCTCCTACTACGCATCCTCCAAGCGGGCGCGGGCCATCCTGGGACAGCCCCGCTCCACCATCGACATGCGCCGGGTCATCCGAGAGGGCGGCATCCTGCTGGTCTCCACCGCCCAGGGCACGGCGGGAAGGGACGTGGCCGCCCTGGTGGGAGCGTCCCTCCTCAACCTGGTGGACGCCGTGATTCGGGAGCAGGGAAGCCTGCCCTTCGACCAGAGGCGGGGTGCGCTGGTGGTGGTGGACGAGATGCAGTCGATGCCCGGCGTGGACTACGAGAGCATGTTGTCGGAGCTTGGGAAGTTCGGGGCCAGCTTCGTGCTGGCGACCCAGAGCCTCGCCAAGCTGGACGACCTCTCCCGCACCATGCGCGACACCCTGCTGGCCAACGTGGGCTGCCTCGCCGTCTTCCAGGTGGCGGGCAACGACGCAAGGCAGCTTGTCTGGGAGCTGGGCAAGGAGCGGGTGACCGAGGACGACATCACGTCGCTCCCCGTGCACCAGTGCTACGTCCGCGCCACCGTGGGGACGGAGCGGATGGACGCCTTCTCCATGAAGGTCGCCAAGCCGGAGCGGGGAGACCCGGAGCGGGCCGACCGCATCCGCGCCCTGGCCGAGGGCTACGTCACGACGGCGTGGGACATCGACGAGAGCGATGCCGACCTACGCGGCCTGGTGGACAAGTACCGCAGGGAGCTGGAGAAGCTCAGGAAGGGCCGGGACTCCCAGGACGCGGAGAGCGGCGGGCAGACCGAGGAACCGGAGCGGCGCAAGCAGCGCACCAAGCGCGACCAGACGGGCGGAGCCGCCCCGCCGGAGGCGGAAGACGAGGAGAGCGGGGAATGAGGCCCCTGGACGGTGAGCTGCTCAGGCTCCTGGCCGACATGCCCTTCCTCGACCGGCTGGAGGCGGTCGCCGTCTCCGGCTGGTCCAGGGGCGCGGTCTACGGGGCTGTCCGCAGGCTGGAGGACGAGGGGCTGGCCGCCCCCGTCCCCCACGCCACCGACCTCACCGCGCCCACCCGCAGGTTCCACCTCACCGCCGCAGGGCTGCGCCGACTGGCCCAGCAGGAGGGCGTCCCCGTGGACGGCCTCCTCCGGACCCGGCCCGTCTCGGCCTGGTGGCGTCGCCTCCTCCTGGAGCGGCTCGACGCCGTGGCCGTCGTCTACCGGCTGGCCTCCGCCGTCGCCAACGTCCACCACCCCATCCGGTTCCGCTGGTACCGGGCCATGCCGATGGACGCCGCCATCGCCCTCCCCGGAGGGCGCACCGTCGCCATAGTCCGGCAGGGACACACCGCCGACCGTTCGAGCTTCGCCAAGCGGCTCTGGCGGCTCAAAGAGGGGCCGCGCTTTGGCGGCGTCCTCCTGGTCGTCCCCGACGAGACCCGGCTGCGCTACGCCCGCAGGCTGCTGACCGGGGCGCAGGCCGCCGCAGTCCTCGCCATCGAGCGCGACGCGGCCGCAGGAGCCACCGGCGAGCGGGCGTGGCGGCTGCCATCGGTCAACGCCGCCGTCAGCCTGCGGGACGCCATCGACCGGATGGACCCCAGGGGCGCGTTTCCCGCCGAGCGGCCCCTGGCGCGGACTTCCATGCCCGACGACATCGGCGAGCGCGGCAACGGGCGGAGCGTCCCCGACTACATGCTGCCCGCCCTGCTCAAGCCCGCCGAGAAGCGCACCCTCGACCTGCTCTCCGACTGGCCCTGGCTCGCCCTCGACGACCTGGCCGGGCTGCTGGGCCTCGTCCGCCATCGCACCTATGAGATCGCCGCCGCCCTGCAAGGGTTCGGCCTCGTCACCCGCGTCCCCGCCGGAGGACGCCGACTCACCCTCACCGACCAGGGGCTGGCGATGCTGGCCCGCAGAGACCGCGCCGCCGTCGGCGGGGCCAGGAAGCGGTGGAGCGCCGCACCCGGGGACGCCGGCGACTGGCGCAGCGTCTCCGGCAGGCGCAGCCGCCAGCTCCTCCGCAACATGGAGCACACCGGAGCCGTCCACGGCTTCATGGCGGCTCTGGCAAGGCAGGCCCGCGACCTGGGATGGGAGACCTCCCAGCTCGACCCGCCACGCCGCGCCTCCCGCCACTTCCGGCACTTCGGCGGGATGCGCTCCGTCCACCCCGACGCCTTCGGCATCCTGCGCCGGGAGAGCCTCGTCTGGCCCTTCTTCCTGGAGTGGGAGCGCCGGGCCGTGCGCCCGACGACGATGGCGCACCGGCTGGCCCCCTACCTGCGCTACTACTCGTCGCACCGCCCCACCGACGACCACGGCGCTCGGCCCGCCGTCCTGGTCGTCTTCGACGACGACCTGGCGGCCACCCACTTCCTGCGCGTGGCCCAGCAGGAGATGGACCGGCTCAGGGTGGCCGTCCCCCTGCTGGTTTCCCACCGGGGCCTGCTGGAGCGGGAGGGACCGCTGGGACGGGCCTGGCTCGCCCCGGGCGGCTTCGAGCCGGTCAACGCGCTTCCGGCGACTTGAACCCACTACCCAAGACGGGAGACCGCAGACCATGAGGCTGTACTACATCGACGAATCCGAGGGTCCCCGATACTACGTCCGCTCCGCCCTGGGCGTGGACGCCGAGCAGTGGAACGACCTTCACCGCCGCGTCCACGACTGGCGGCTCGAGCTGCAAGAACGCTACGCCGTTCCCACCGACCGGGAGCTGCACGCCTGCGACCTGCTGGCCGGACGGGGCAAGCTGGCCCGCCAGGGCGACACCGACCGCAGGCTCGCCCCCCAGCAGGGGGCCGAGGTCTTCACCGAGGGCCTGCGCGTCGTCGAGGACGCCGCAAGGAGCATCGGGGGAGTGGAGGTCGTCAACGTCTGCCTCCGCAAGCCCGACGTCAAGGGCTACGAGCGGGTCAGCCTCGACCGGCTGCTCAACCGAATCAACTCCTCCGTCGCCTCCGCCAACCGCCACGCCTTCCTCATCTTCGACGAGGGCCGCGAGGAGATGATTGGCCGCCTCTACCGCAGGCTCAGGAGCCGCAACCCCGTGCCCAGCAGGTACGAGATGTGGGAGGACGGCGAGCGGACCAAGGACATCCCCATAGAGAGGGTCATCGGAGGCCCCGCCTTCCGCAGCTCCCACTCCGACCACCTGCTACAGATGGCCGACCTCATCGCCCACGCCCTCCTCAAGCAGGAGGAGGAGCCGTCGCCCAGGGTCAGGCGTCTGGGCATCGGAAGGGCCTTCGGGATCCTCGACCGCGCCCTCAACCGCAGGGCGTCGAGGCGAGACCCCCAGGGCGTCGTCAGGAGATGAGGGGAAGAGGCGGCAAGGGCGGAAAGACAGAAGGGCCGGGTGGAGTGAACCACCCGGCCCTTCTGCGTTCAGGGGGACTCTTGCCTGCTACCGTTCGCCGTCAGCCGCTCCCCCTGTGCGGCCAGGGGCGGGAGCGGTCCATCGGCGGCGGCGGGAAGTCCCGCTCCCGTCTGCGCTCCTCGAAGGTCATGCTCATACCTCCTCCTCGCGCCGTCCCTGTTCCTCGGCCCCGGCGTCGCCGTAGAGCATAAGCTCGTGGCCGCCGGGAACGCCCCGCGCCAGCTCCATGATCGCCAGGAGGTTGGCCGCCGAGGGCCTTCCTCCCCTGCGCCACTTCAGCGCGCCCCGGTCCGTCACGCCCAAGAGCTCGGCCATCTCCAGCCAGGAGAGACCGGCCAGCTTCTTCAAGCCTTCCAGCCGCTCCCCGAAGTCCTCCGGCCAGGGCGGTGGGCGGTAGTCCTCCATCCGATTCCGTAGGTCGGTAGCCATAGTCCTTCCTCCTCCTTTTTGAAGTCCTGATTACGTCCGCCCGTCAGACGCCGCAGCGCCCCTCGCACTCGTTGCCGAACCCGTCCGAGAGTCCGCCTTCGCCGGGTTCCGCCTCGTCGAGGGCGACCGCCCCTGGGCGAGGGGCATCCGGGTAGGGTGCAGGTACGGCTCCTTGGCGAAGGCCAGCCCGCCCCGCAGGTTGGCGTCGATCTGCACCGCCTCGGCGAACAGCTCCGGCCACCGGCGCTTGGTCTCCACCCACCTTTGGCGGGACTGGAAGGGGCAGGCTACGCAGGCCGAGCGTTCCAGGGGCCTGTCGTAGCGGGCCGCCCACCAGTCCGAGCAGTCCCGCCTGGACATGCCCGCCTCGATGAGCGGGTAGCGGTTCGCTATCCACCTGTCGCGGGAGGTCTTCACGCGGATGGCCTCGTCGGTGGAGATGCCCAGCCACAGCTCGACGTTCGTGCCGGAGGGGACCCGCTGCCTCGGCCTCAGCCCCAGCAGATCGCGCACCTTGCGGCGCACCGGCCTGATCTTGTAGTTGTCGGTGCACTGCCGCCGCCCGATGCCGTCGCCCTCTCCGTCGCGTCCCTTGAGGTAGACGGGGATGTCAACGTAGCGGCGGGAGCCTGAGTGATTGGTCAGACCCTTCACGTCCTCTCGGAGGCTGCGCCCGTTGTCCACGACGTACAGCGGGAACGTCAAATGACTGGCAAGCCATTCCAGGTGCGAGTAGATGCTGGGAGGCTCCCAGTGGGTGTCGGCGAAGACGGCGCAGTCGGGAACGCGGTCGAAGGCCCCTTCGCTCGCCATGAGCGCCATCACCGAGGACTGGACGCCCCCGCCGAGGCTGATGACGGTCAGACGCTTCATTGCAGGAGCGCCTCCAGGTCCACGGCTGCGGGCATGTCCAGGTCGGGGCGCATCAGAACCCCGTCCCGCAGTCCCATGCTCTCGGCGATGGTCAGAAGCAGGAAGAGATGGGCGGGGCTGGGGGCCACGCCCCGCTCCCGCCACTGCCAGAGCCGGTAGGGTCGGACGCCAAGCAGACGGGCCAGCGCCTTCCAGCTCAGCCCGCTCGCCTCCTTGAACAGCGCCAGCCGCTCAGGGAAGTCCCTGGGGAAGTCGAACTCGACGCGCCGGTGGACCCGCTGCTGCACTCCCACGTTCCTACTCCTCCTCGTCTTCCCCGGCCTCTGCCGCATCGGGCAGGAACGCCTCCCTGAACCCCGCGCCCTCGGCCAGGGCTTCCAGCACGTCCGCCTCCGGCAGCAGCACGCTCACCCCCAGCAGCATGTGGACGCCGCCGGGGAACCGGGCCGCCAGCGTGAGCAGGGCGAACAGCCCGTCCCCGCTGGGCCTGGTGCCGCGCCGCCAGCGTCGAAGCTGGCGCGGGTCAACGCCCATGCAGGCGGCCATCGCGTCCCAGGTGAGGCCGCTGGCCGCCTTGAAATGCTTCAGGCGTTGGGCGAAGTCCTCCGGCAGGAAGGTCACGCCGAAGAGAAGACCGGGCGGCGGAAGGGTGACGGGCCTCACTCCACGACCTCCAGGATGAACAGGTCGTCGAAGCGGGCGACCTCCAGAACCTCCTGAAGGCGCTTGCGCACCTCGGCGGAGGGGGAGCGGGTCCCGGTCATGAGCTGGGACAGATAGCCGGACGTGATGCCGACCATCGCCGCCAGCTCGTTCTGGGTCTTGTTGAGCCGGTTCAAGTGCTCCCAAACGGCCTGGGGGTTGAGCTTCACTCTGCAAGCGGGTTGCCTGCGCTTCACGCCGCGCCCTCCTTCCGGGCGGTCTCCCCGCCGTCGGTCGGCTGACCGTCGGCCGGGGCGGAGCCGTTGCGGTAGAGGTGGGGGTTGGCCAGGTAGTGACGCGCGATGATGCGGGCCAGAATCCGCAGGCCCTCGATGCGTTGCCGCTCCTGCTTTGGGGTGAGCCGTAGCTTCCTACTCACGATGCGTCTCTCGAACCCTCTCTCGCGGTGCCCGCCGCGCCACATCGGGGTGTCCGTCAGGGGCGCGGTGGTGTATACTTCAGGTTAGATTCAGAATGTATGTGCTATCGAGTCATAGTGTATCAATACGGTGTACAGACCGGCAAGGAGGAAATGGCCGTAATGCCTTGTATCTTGACAAAGTGCTTGCTCTGATGTAACAATCTAGCCGTATTGCTAGCTGGATTCTTACAGAGTGATACAGAGCGACACACAGGGGGATTGGCGCATGGACGACCTTGACGACGACCGGGACCTGGACGAGCGCCGGGAGATCGAGGGAGACGAGGAGATCGGCCCGCTCCTCAAACGGCTGCGGGGAGAGCACAGCCTGCGAGACGTGCAGCGGTTCACCGGCGTCTCCAGCTCCTACCTCTCCCTGGTAGAGCGGGGAGAGCGCAGGCCCGGCGTCAACCTCATCAACAAGCTGGCCGTCCTCTACGGGGTGGACGTCAACGAGCTGCTCCAGCGGGCCAGGCGTCTGGGCAGCGGCGACCCCAGGGACGACGAGCCGCAGGAGGTGGAGCGGGCCTACCGCTACGTCATGGCCGACCCCGTATTCCGCGTGGGCACCCGGCCCGACGGCCCCATCACCCTGAAGACCAAGCGGTTCATCGTCGAGATGTACGAACGCTATACCGGGAAGAAGCTGCTGGAATGAGTAAAACGCGCAAAGACTTCTGCCGCAACCTGCTGGACGACGACTCCATCCCCCTCGACTCCCTCGACCCGGAGCGTCTGGCCGCCCGCTTCGTACGCTACTTCAAGCTGTCGGGCCGTCCCACGCTGGACGAGCTCAGCGTCATGCTGAGCCGGGCCGGATTCGGGGAGGTGTCGGACCGGGAGCTGGACGGGCTGAAGGGCGCCCACATCGGCAAGCCCAGGGGCCACTACGCCATCTACTACCGCCAGGGCCTGTGGGACGGGAGCAGCACCCATACCGTGCTCCACGAGACCTTCGAGATCATCAACGAGACCCTCTGGGACATCCACTCCGGCGACACGCCGGACCGCAAGGTGTGCCGGGAGGCCGACCGCTTCGCGGCGGCGGTGCTGATGCAGCCGGAAGCCTTCGCGTCGATGGCCGAGGCGTCGGGCTTCGACGTGCTGGCCTTGCAGAGGCAGTACCGCTGCTCCTACGCCTCGGTGACCATCCGGCTGGCCGAGGTCATTCGGGAGCAGCCCCTCATGGCGGTCCTGTACGAGCGGGAGGAGAAGGGCGACCCCGCAGGCTGGACCGGGACGCCCGCGCTCCGGGCGACGGTGGCCCGGCGGACGCGGGGCTTCGGCGCGCCATCGTCCTTCCCAATCTCCGGCGACAGGGGCGGAGTTCCCCGCAGGGGCAGGCCGATGCCCTCCGGCTCCCTGGCGGAGCAGGCCGCCCGCTACGGCACGGCGCGGTACGCCCACGACGGCGGCTACGCCGTCATAGCCCGTCCCGTCGTCTGGAAGGGGAAGCTGGCGAAGGTAGTCGTCATCGCCGTGCCGGACAGCGACTCAGCTGCCCTCGACCCCCAGGTGATCGCCTCGGACGGGATTGGGCGCAGGCGTCACCCGGTGACGGCGACTCCCTGGTAGTTGCAGGCCGGTTGCCCGATGGTGTATAGTAAGACAATACACTACAGCAGGAGACAAAAAGAGAGTGACCATTCCCAGGAGGTCCAAGACCCTCACCTTCTCCCTGCCCCCGGAGATGGAAGCCCAGGTGCGGCAGGTGATGAAGGAGGACGACCTCTCCGTGAGCGAGCTGCTCCGACAGGCCATCCGCCTGTTCATGGAGGAGCGGGAGTGGCGAAGACGGGAGCGGCTGGAACGGCTGCGCTCCCGCCAGAACGACCAGGAATGAACAAGGAGGAGAGACCGATGAACGACCGACTCGATATGATACCCGTGGCCCTCTACGCCAGGGTATCCAGCGACCGCCAGGACGTGGACCTGTCCATCTCCGCCCAGCTACGGGCGCTCAGGGACTACGCCGAGAAGAACGGCTACCTGGTCGCCCGCGAGTACGTGGACGAGGCCGAGAGCGGAAGAATCGCCGACCGGCCCCAGTTCACGAAGATGCTGGACGAGGCCAGCAAGCCCGAGGCCCCCTTCAAGGAAATCCTCGTCTGGAAGTTTTCGAGGTTCACCCGCAAGCGCGAGCACGCCGTCGCCTTCAAGTCCATGCTGAGGCGCAGGGGAATCCGCGTCGTCTCCATCACCGAGCAGGCCGACGACACCCCCACCGGGAAGCTGCTCGAAGCCATCATCGAGAGCGTGGACGAATTTTACTCGGAGAATCTGGCCCAGGAGGTCACGCGGGGGATGCGGGAGGCGGCGTCCAGGGGCTTCTGGATGACGTCCTACGCTCCCTACGGATACAAGAGGGTCTACGTCCAGGACGGGCCGAAGAAACGCCCGACGCTGGAGCTTGACCCGCCCTCAGACGCCGTGGTCCGGCGCATCTTCGACATGGTGCTTCAGGGTAAGAGCATCCTCGACGTGACCAAGACCCTGAATGCCGAGGGCATTCCCACCACCAACGGCAAGAAGTGGCTCAAGACCACCATCCACTCCATGCTCGACAACGAAGCCTACACCGGCGCGGTGGTCTGGGGAATCAAGGCCAAGGACAAGGCCGAGCCAGTGCGGGTCGAGGACGCCTTTCCCGCCATCGTCAGCAAGCGGGAGTTCCAAAGGGCCAAGAAGCTGCTCGGGTCCCGCGCTCCCAGCAGAGTCCACCCCAGGCGGGCCGCCAGCCCCTACCTGCTCAGCGGACTGCTCCGGTGCAAGACCTGCGGCAAGGCCATGACCGCTGCCGAGGCCAAGAGCGGCAAGTACACCTACTACGTCTGCCACTCCCTCCTCAAGCGGGGCAGCGGAACCTGCAAGACCCCCAGGCTCAACGCCAAGAACTTCGAGGAGCTGATCGTCGGCAACATCCGGGAGAACATCCTCACCGAGTCCAACATCCGAGACCTGGTGAAGCTGCTGGACGAGGAGATGGACGGCGTGGCAAGGGAGCAGCGGGAGCGGCTGGAGACCATCGAGGAGGAGCTTGAGGACGTGAAGAAGCGGCTGGGCCGCATCTGGCACGCCATCGAGACCACCGACATCGAGATGGCCGACGCCTCAGACCGCATCAGGGAGCACCGGGAGCGCAAGGAGAAGCTGGAGATAGCCGCTGAGGAGGCGAGAGGGCTGCTGGTCGAGCGGCGGCGGTTCCTGGACAGCGCCGACACCATCGCCACCTTCGCAGGCGAGATGAGCGACTTCCTCAAGACCAGCGAGCTGACCGAGACCAGGGCCTTCGTCCACTCCTTCGTCAAGGAGGTCGAGGTCAGGCCCGGCAAGGCCGCAATCGTCTACTCCATACCCACCCCGGAGGACTCTCCCATAGGGGGAGCGGACGCCGCCGAGGTCGCCCTGAACGGCGGAGTTCGCAGTACAGTACGTCATGGTGGACCTAAGTGGACGGTAGACAGAACTGTCTTCGAGATGTGGTTGGGGGCTCTGTGATCCTTGCCATGGCGATCCTTACGGGGAGTTCGAGCCTCTTCGGGTCCACCAGACTTGACAAAATCAAGAACTTTCACTCTCTGGACTCAATAGCGACGGAAACGTACGGTACTCATGGGCGGTGGGACTAGGAGGCAGTTGACTAGGACGGTAATTCAGGGGATGGCGTTTAGTTCGATCCCCCGCAAGCTGGAGCTGGCTTGACGGTAGACAGAACCGTATTCGAGATGTGGTTGGGCAGCCTGTGAGGACCTAAGCCCGAATCCACCGAAGGACGTCCTTGGGGACAGCCCTTGAAGAAGGCAGAGGGTGCTCCTCTGAATCTGGGATAATGGTTTTGGAACAGAAACCCGCCCGGAAACAAGGAGCACCCAATAGATGCTGCCACAGAACAAACCCGACCGTATCCGCATCCTCTTTGACGACCATCGCCTGGTGGCCAATGCCGGCCTGCTCCTGCCGGCCACCCTAGCCCGGCACCTGGGCCTGCGGGAACTCGTCGACCATCACCTTGACCTCGGCGGAGCGCCGGGACGGGCGAACACTGGGGACAAGATGCTGACGCTGGTCGCTTCCGCGCTGGCAGGCGGCGACTGCATCGACGACGCCGATGCGCTGCGCGCTGGTGGGACGGTCGGTGTTCTAGGCTGCGTGGTCAAGGCGCCATCCACCCTGGGGACCTTCCTGCGCAGCTTCCGGTGGGGGCATGTCCGTCAACTCGACCGCGTGAGCCGCCAGTTGTTGGCCCGGGCCTGGGCCGCTGGGGCCGGACCCGGCGACTCGCCCCTGACCATCGACCTGGACTCGACCATCTGCGAGACCTATGGATTGGCCAAGGAGGGAGCGCGCCACCACGGCTATACCGGCGCCCGCGGCTATCACCCACTGCTGGCCATTGCCGCCGGCACCGGCGAAGTGCTGATGTCCCGGCTGCGCGAGGGCCGGGCCAACACCGCCCGTGGCGCCGCCCACTTCCTGCGTGAGACGGTGGGGCGGGTGCGCTACGGCGGGGCCAGGGGACAACTCACGGTGCGGGCCGACAGCGGCTTCTACGCCCACACTGTCGTTGCCGCCTGCCGGGAAATGGATGTCCGCTTCTCTATCACCATCCGCCAGCGCGCCAGCCTGCGGGACCTGATCGAGGCGATACCAGAGGAGGACTGGACTCCCATTCCCTACTGGATGGACGGTGCCGCCGATGTCGCCGAGACGACTTACACCCCGTTCCAGACCAAGCCGGACGCCGCGCCGGTGCGGCTCATTGTCCGGCGGGTGAAGCCGACGCCCGGTTCCCAGCTCGCCCTCTTCGCCAGATACAGCTATCACGCCTTCATCACCGACCGCGAT
Source organism: Dehalococcoidia bacterium (assembly GCA_965237935.1). GTDB lineage: Bacteria > Chloroflexota > Dehalococcoidia > Lucifugimonadales > CBDEGW01 > CBDEGW01. The sequence goes on from CBDEGW010000004.1 coordinate 462,789, forward strand.
GGGGAGACGCTGGAACTGGAGGCCGATCATCGCCGCCACGCCGAGGTCGAGAACGCCATACGCGACCTCAAGTACGGCGTCGGGCTGAACCACATGCCGTCGGCGCGCTTCGCCGCCAACGGCGCCTGGCTGGCGGTCCAGGTGATGGCGCATAACCTGGCCCGCTGGACGGCGCGGATTGGTCTGGGCGAGCGGACCGTGATCACCAAGACCCTCAGGCGGCGGGTCTTCGCTCTGGTGGGACGGATCACCCGCTCGGCGCGCCGCCTCACTTTGCATCTCCCCCGGCGCTGGCCTTGGGAAACCCAGTTCAGTCGCGCCTTGGCCCGGCTGCAAGCCATTCCGTTCCCGGCCTGACGGCCAGCCTGCAACTGACCCAACGTCCCCGCAATCTCGCGCCACCCCGGTCGCGAGAGTCCCCTGCTGCGTATCCTCTCGCCATCCCGCGCATCGCAACTCCCGCATAGGGCCTTAGGGGCCCTGTGCGGCGACTGAAGACCGTCCGCCGGCCTCCCATCTACCCCAAGACCCCAGGCCATCTCCCCTGTAGCTCCCTCACCCACCCCCTTCCGCTGTCCTCACGCCGTCCATCCGTGTCCTTCGGTGGATTCGGGCTAAGGCTAGATGCTGGACACGTACGTTCGTCCGCGGTTTCAACAGTTGGCGCGCTCAGTCCTGCAAAGTACTTGGGCTCGTTGGGTTTGCCGGAGGGAGCATCGGTCAGCTTCGCCGCTATCCAAACGCTTCCCGAGGGGTGAGTACACGAAGTCAGTATTGCGATCGTTCATACACCGACCAATCAATGCAGAAGCACCACGGTCCATCTGTAGATGAGCGCCGGGCGCTAGGCAAAACATGCGGCGGCCAATTATAGATCGGGAAACTTTAGCAAATCCCGGCCCATCAGTCGCTGCCATGCCTGCTTGCAGTCCCTGGCGAAAGTCTCGAATCGCTTATATCCCCAGCGCCGGTCTTGACTGCGATTCCACTTATCCATCAGAGCAGTCCAGGTTGTTCCCTCGGGTTTGTGGCCTCCGTAGAACTCGGCCAGTCTCAGGTGCTTCTCGCTCATCGGGCGATACCGGGCTCCAATCAAGGGAACTCGGAGCTTCTTGTACTGCTCCGCAACCTCTTCGGGTGTAAGAGTCGGATCGATCTCCATGTTTATGCGACTCGAGATAGGCAGGCTAAACGCCATACGAATCTCGCCCCGCAAGCTAGACAACAGAGGACTCACGTCCGTCAAAACGAATGTGGTAGCCTGAGCTTCCTGCCATGTGTATCGACGTGTCAGCGACTTGCTCACCACCCTGAGACTGTCCAATGTGCCTCCGTGCCTAACGGGGAGTCTTCGAACCCACTGATCATCAGGTGACGCGTAAGAGAGCAGTTCCATCTCAAACTGAGTCGCGGGGGAAGCGTCCGAGATGGTCAGCAGCTGTTCCGTGCGTCCCGTACGTCTAATGGGATCGTAACCATCGGGGACGGGGACTTTGAGGTAGCGGGAGGCCGGACCATCCTTCTTGGCCTGCCTTGTAATCCATTCAACAACCTCTTCACGCTTGAGTAGCCCTTCAGTCAGGTGCTTCCGCCTAAAAGCGACCACGCTTTTCTCAGTCGCCGCATGATGGGCAATCAAGTCTGAGAGTATCTGGAGTCTAATCTGCCGGGGGCCAGAATCAGCAGCACCCCTCGGCGGCTTGAGGAGGACATCTGGGACGCGGGCGAATTGACGGTAGTTCTTTTCAAGGTGGTCAATCTCGGCGACTTGCAGCCATACTTCACGCACATAGTCCTCGTCGACTAGACGGTCCCAAATCTCTTCTTTGGGTTCATGGCCAAGTCTGCACGCGAGTGCCGCTCGGATTTCGTCGAAGGGGTGATATGTCACGTTAATCTATAACTAACATGAGAGTTGTCATATGATATGCTATCACCATCGGATGCTAGCAACAACCTTAGGTCATATATCGTCTTGGCGTGGGTAAGGAGCTTTCCTATGGCAACATTACGTAGGCTGCATCATTGGCTAGAGGAGCAACCGCTCCGCGATAAGGAATCGTTGACGAAACTGGCACACAGAGGTTGGTTTCTTGGTCCGCGCATGTCCGTAGCTGCTATTCCTCGACTTGGGAGGGCGGTAGAAGGCATGCCGGACGAGGTCGATGTGGCTGTCGGGCAACATGTTCGGCGGCATCTCGACGACATTGAAGCAGCACTGATCGAAACCTATCCACACCGGGCTCACTTGCTACATGACGGGTTCTGGACGCACCGACAGTGCAAGTACGCAGCCTCGATTCCATTTTTCCTCAACCAGGCTGATGGAATCTTCTACGATAGATTCGAAAAGTTCTTATTCTCCAAGAAGGGGTCAGGCGCGGTCAGCGCTTTCAGTTCAGAGCTTACAGGCCGTTTCTTCCAAGCGGTTCTGCATCCTCTGACCCTAGTCATTCCGCTATGGGAGGATACCCGTTGCCTGTCCGACACATTCGACGGCCTCAATCGGCATCAGGTTATCCATGGAATGAAAGCGGATTACGACACGGAACTGAACAGTCTGAAGGCAATTTCGCTTCTCGATAACCTTGTCTGGGTGTTGAATAGACCTGCCGACGGAGGCTGAGTGCGGACACGGCCTCTGCGGACCGGCAGGGCCGCCGTATATAATGCCGTAGGGACTCTCCTCGGCCCCGCTGGGGTACCGGTAGCATTGACCCTACGGGTGGCGGAGACGAGGATGACCGGTAGGATTGCCCTTGGCGACCACCTGGAATCGAAGACGCTCGAGATCAGGAGACTCACACCGCAGGCATAGCCGCCTCAATGAAGCAGACGCCGGTGAATCGATGGTTGTGAACACGGATCCAGACCAAGAGAGACGGGAGAGGATTGAACGTGGCAGGTACGAGCCGCTGTACCGGCACATCTCCGGCCTGAGAGTACGGGAATGGCGGGCAACATTCGGTGAAATCGAGTCGGTCCTCGGCTTTGCTTTACCTCCATCCGCACGCCGGTACTCCGCCTGGTGGGCCAATGACCCTTATCATGTGCAGGCTCTCGCATGGGTCGTTCCGGGATGGAAGACCGCGGAGGTTGATCTGGATGCGGAGACACTGATGTTCAAGCGGGAGCAGAAGAGCAGGAACACAGCCAGGCAACAACGTTCCGACGAGCCTGTTCCTCAGCGGTCCATGGACGTAGAACTGTCAACCCGCAGGTTCCTGCCCGGTGTTCCCGGTCTGATGGTCGAGGAGATGTACATTGCTGCTCCGGGCAACGAGATCGAGAGTGGGAAGTTCGATCATCCAGAGTCGTCTGCTCGGCTTGCCGCCAACGCATTCGGATACTTCCTAGAGAGACCGGAGGTCCTGCCTCCGCTTCCCGGATGCGAGGATGAGGAGTGGCCGGCTACGCACGTGGCCCTGGAACAGACTGTCCGCCTGCCATGGAGAGGGGGCCGCCATCCTGTCCTGGACGTTCTCGTCGTTACGTCTTCGGCGCTCATCGGCATCGAATCCAAGCGGTTCGAGCCGTTCCGGCGAAGCCCTGTCTTCTCCAATGCGTACTGGAGACCGGAATGGGGAGACTGTATGAAGGGCTATGAGTGCGTCAGGGACAGACTCCACGACGAACAGGGCAGGAAGGAGGGTCTTGACAGGGCTCAGCTGGTGAAGCACGCACTGGCCCTACGGACGGAGGTCCACAGGATGGGGCCAACCAAGGGACTGAAGCCTATCCTCCTGTACATCCATGCCGAACCCGCTTTCTGGCCGCTCACGGGAGAGCCGGTTGAGCCACGGTTGATGGAAGTCCACAGGGATGACGTCGAGGCGTTCGCCGAGAACGTCGGGCAGGATGAGGTGAGATTCGTCCACTGCACGTACCAGAATCTGTTATCCAGATGGATGGAGAGTGTGGCACCGGGCATTCGCGGACACGCGGAAGCCGTGCTCCAGTGCTTCTCTCCCTGACGCATGGATGAAGGAGATGAGGAAGAAATGAGCAGGGAACCACAGCTGTTCAGAGTCGATCCGTCGACACGCGAACCCGCAGCGCTGGAGGAGGTCGACTTCGCCCAGTTGGGCCTGCGGGAGCGGAGAGATATTCAGGAGTGGGTGGCGGCCAATCCCAATATCCTAGGCGACGACCTTCTGATAGTCGCGAAGGAGTTCAGCGGCTTCGACAGGACGAGTGAGAGACTGGATCTGCTGGCGGTCGATGCAAATGGCAGGCTCGTTGTCATCGAGCTGAAGCGAGACGATACCGGTGCGGACGTCTACTGGCAGGCCATCAAGTACGCAAGCTACCTCCGACGTGCCGGAAAGCAGGCGATCGTAAGCCTCCTCGCGCGTCATGGGGACATATCGGAGGAGGACGCTGGACTTAGACTGCTGGAACATCTGGATGCCGACGACCTCGACTCTCTGAACAACGGCCAGCGCATAATCCTGGCAAGCCACAGATTCGCGCCTGAAGTGACCTCTGCCGCCCTATGGCTGAATGAGCAGGTGTCTGCCGACGGCCTGATCACCTGTGTCCAGCTGATACCGTACCGTGATGCCGAGAGTGATTCTCTCTACCTGCAGGCGAACACGATCATCCCTGTCCCAGGCGAGGAAGACTACGAGGTCCGGATCGGAAGCCGACAAGTGGAGGGAAGCGCCGATGGCTTTGCCGAGAGCTTGCAGAAAACCTACGACCGAAACAGAAACGACGACGTCACGCGCTTTCTCAGGTCAGCTGCCGACCGTGCGTTGAGTCTCCTGGCTGAGGAAGTCAGGCCTGACAGACGGAGCAGATGGGCTGGCGGATGGGCCGGCGGAGCATATGATCACAGGTACTACCGCGTCTGGTACAAGCGTGCCCCATGGAGTAACTGGGAGCTGTCCTACGGAATGAACCTGTATCGCCTTGATCATGAACCCGTAACGTGGAAAGTGAACGTGATATTCGGGTACTTCTCGGGCGAGTTGGGAAGCAGGATCGCGCAGCTGGACGTCCATGAAGACCAGATAGTGGAAGAGAATTGTGTCTTGGTAACCCTCACCGGTGACGTCCTCAACGATCCATTCGCCAACACGTTGGCGGCGACGCTCAGGCAGTTCGTTGAGGTCATTACTCCTGTAGTAGACAAGTTCCAAGAGGAGAGCAACCAAGAAGAAGCGTGAGCCAATTCACAGCGCTAGGGCACCAAATAGGCTTCGAGCGTTCTGGAGCGAAGGTGCTCCTGCCGTCGGCGCGGGGAGTGAAGGAGGGAGCGTTGGTAGGCGCGGCCACGAGAGGCGCGTCCCGCGAGACTCGCTTCTCCGCCGACCTGATGAGACGGCACCGCCTCTACGTGGCCAGGACGCTCATGGGCAAGTCCACCCTCATGCGGCATGCCGTCGTCCACAAGATGAGGGAGAAGGCTGCGGGGAGGGACGACGACGCCATCGTCGTGATGGACCCGCATGCAGGCCTCGTGGAGTCTCTCATCGACAGTGTGCGCCTGATCGACCTGGCTGACGAGGAGCGAATGCCGGGCATTAACCTGCTGGACACCGCGGTCTTTGCCGACAGGGATCGCACCGTCGACTCGGTGGTGCGAGTCTGCAAGGGGCTGTGGGAGCAGTGGGGTCCCAGGATGCAATCGATCCTGGAGCACACGGTGAAGGGAGAGAGAGCCGGACCATGGCTCGATCGGGTCCAGCTTGGCGCTGTAGTGGCGCACCCTTACGCCGTAGGAGAAATCCCTGTGGTTGACCAACAGACGTGATGACTCGGCAACTCATCATCGACCAGCTTTTTGATCTGGACGCAATCCTGGAAGGAGCACAGGATTTTCGCTGGCGTCCGTGGAAAGATAACTGGCACTCCGGCGTGCTAGGCGGGAACCTGATTCACATCCGGCAAATCGACCATGGCGTGGAGTATCGGCCAGACTCCGACCTAGACGCGCTGCTGAGGTCCTACTTCCGGCTGGATGACAATATTGACTCCATCCATGCTGACATCTCCTGTCGCGACGATAATGTCGCTAGGCTGCTGACAAAGCATCCGCATCTGCGCATCCTGCGGCAACCGGACCCTTGGGAGTGCGTGGTTGCCTACATCTGCTCGGCTAGGTCCAGGATCTCCAAGATCATCACGAACGTGGAGGCGATATCAAAGGCGCTGGGACGGGCAGTAGAGTTGGACGGCGAGATGCGCCACACATTCCCTACGCCAGAGATGGTGCTCAACGACGACGTGGGGCGCTTGAAGGAGTTGAATCTAGGCCTCGACCGCCATTCCAAGGTAATTGCTGCCGCCGAGCGGATGCGCGACGGCAAACTGGACCTGTGCTACCTGGCGCGGCCGCAAGTGTGCTACGCTGAGGCTAAACGGCGACTTATGGGCTGTTATGGTATCGGAGATAAGGTTGCGGACTGCATCGCGCTGTTCGCGCTGGATAAACTGGAAGCGTTCCCGGTAGACGTATGGGTGGAAAGAGCCATGGCACGATATTTTCCTTGCCAGAAACAGCCCACCGGAGATGAGTTGGTGATGTGGGCGCAGGACCGTTTCGGAAAGTATGCTGGCTATGCCAATCAACTCCTGTTTCACGAGCTACGGACGAACGGCGGTACGGCGCAAGACATAGAAGGACCTAGATCCTACGCCTAATCGAACAGCGCCGTGGCAGCAGCCCGAGCACAGCTTTGCTCATCATCGACGGCAACTAGAGGGCCTGCACATCTAGGTCAGCGGTTCCATCCAACTACACAATCTAGAACCTTCGTATTGAAGGTTAGGCTGGCGGTGTGGATGCAGGGGTGTCTTGCATCGCATCAAACGGCTCCCAACGCATGTATCCGCATCTGCACCGTGGAGCGTCGTCGCCCCTTGCTTTTCGAGCGGGCTGCCGGTCACCCATGCACTCTGGTAGGCTCCCTCCGTGGCACTCACCGACCGGCAGATGCTCCACTTCCTCAGCTAGATGCCGTTCATCGACGCGCCAGAACTGGCGGGCGTCCTCGGCGAGGCACCCGCGACGGAACACCGCGCACTGACCGGCCTGCTGGCCGAACGCATTGTCGGGCGCGTGAGCCACGGGACCGCCTCTACCGTCGAGCCAGAGATACTACCCGACGGCCAGTGGCATCGGCGAGGTTGCCGGGTTCCTCAGCTTTGCGACGCACTCGGACTTCGTGCGAGCCTACCCGGTGTCCAAGGAGAGGCTCGCGCTGCTGATCCGCCGGATGGACGCGGTGGCCGCCATCTACCGTCTTGCCGCCTCACTCTCCCCCGGCATCGATGCGCTCCGGTCTCACGTGGACACCCTGATCCTGACGCCCATCGTCTGGGAGGAGAGGCTGATGGCGAGGTTCTGCGTGCAACTGAATCTCCATGACTGCTTCGTCGCCGTGGAGACCAGGGACGCGCTGGAAAGACGGGACCTTCGCCTTTGGTGTCACCCCACGTGGGTGTTCGGACGCTCGTACCGTACGCTGGAGACCGTGAGCTCCCACGGCAGCCCCGGCGGAAGGCTTCGCACGGAGTCGCCGAGTCGGAAGCGGGCATCGATACCCCATCCGGAGCGGATGGCGCAGGCTGCGCCGGCCTTCGGCATCAGCCCGTCTGAGAAGCGGACGCTCGACCTCGTGACCGACCACCCGATGGTCCCCCGTGGGCATCTAGCCGTGTGGCTCGGCGTCTCGGAGGGGCGCGTCAGCCAGATGATGCACAGCCTCGTCGATACCTGGGGCCTTGTCGAGCGTCGAGGACGACGTGGAGACACTCGCTACACGCTGTCTGCCGAGGGCATTCGCTACGTCACTCACAGGGATCGCGCCCAGCTCCCGACCACGCAGGGCATCTGGAGCACGGCCCTCACGACAGACCGTCAGGGCCGGAGACGACACGTGGGCCACCGCATCGACACTTGGGCTCGGCAGCCACTCCCTGGACACAGGGTAGGCTCGCACGAAGTCCGCGGGCGTCGCGAAGCCGAGCAACTCCGCTGCCTGTCTGATGCCGTTGGCCGTCAGGTAGTATCTCTGGCTGGACGGCAGGTGGGCGGTGCCGTGACTCACCCTCCCGGCGATGCCTTCGGCCAGGAGGCTGGTCAAGGCGCGGTGGACCGTGGCGTGCGGCTCGCCGAGAATGAGCGCCAGTTCCGCCGAATCGACGAACGGCGTCCGGCTGAGCAAGTCGAGCAGCTGTCGGTCGGAGATGGCCATGTGTCAAGCTTACCAGAGCAGTGGCCCATGGACTGGACAATCTCAGTGCGGTGAGGTTCTCGCCAGTAATTGACCGCCACCACAAGCCCGGTCTATGATGATTTTCGATTCCTGTCTCCCTGGCACAATATCCTCAGATGCATCGATTTCCGTTGTTCCTGGAGAAGAGAGTCCGGAGGCGAGGGGAAACGAAGGACACCGATACACGTTGAGCACGGGTAGTCTCCCACACACCCATGGGGAGTCGAAATGTGGCAAGTAATCGCAGAAGAAGACATCTACTGTACGGAATGCCACCACAGAATCTCGTCCGGGACAGTCTGCCTGTCACAGATGCCGTCAAGAATGCCGGAGAACTTCCGCCGGCGTAAGTACGAGAACTTCTGTATCGAATGTGTGAAATGCGATACAGGCACCTTCAGGTTCTGTTGCATTGGGCGTGGTAGCACAGCATAGCTAGCCTTGCCGTTCCAGATAGTAGGCATAGATGTCTTGGTCTGAGCCAACCCGTGCCAAGTAGCCGCATTCCACAGGGAATCGGCTTAGAAGGTCATCGCAGTATCGGTCCAAGTCTTCTTTACTATCGAAGAGCGGATTGGAATCAGGTTCCCTACCCGGCACCAACCCGGTTTCAACCCAAGTGACCGGATGGTAAGCATCAGGGTCAAGGCGTTTCAGAATCCGTTCTACATCTAAGCCCGCTTCTCTCACGCGCAGCCAGGTTTCGCAGTCATTTCCCATCTCGCAGTTACCGCAATCTCTACCATCGGAAGGCCAGCCTTCAACATACCAGCCATGCCATGACCCAGTTCGCTTATGCGTCGGCCCAGGCACCGGGACCTGGGGAGCGTTATCCCCTGGGGGTGGTAACGCCCATGAAAAAGACCAAGGAATGGTGGGACCTGGACTGGATGCATCGGGAAAGTTTCTTTCTGCCCCGCTATGACGCCGATGAAAACATGGTTAGCAAAGGTCATTCTCTGGCCGCCGCTGCCGGGATTTCTTTCATCACTCGCCGGTTAATGCACGCGCCTGATGGCTATGGTCAGGAGAGTAGTTACGATTTTGTCGGTTACTTCGAGTTCGACGAAGAACACGTTTCTGTTTTCAAGGAAGTGATGGCGACCTTACGGGATGTCAGCCAGAATCCCGAGTGGAAGTACGTGCGAGAAGGCCCAGAATGGTGGGGACGGCGAATCCGGCAGGCCTCGGACTTGTGGGGATAAGCCTGTGAGATCGAAACCAGGTTGACCCCAAACGCTGTACTCTGTACCAGGAGATTTACTTGGGGATGCTGCCTCACCCATTCCTGTGGTAACGCACGGATCAGGAGACGAAATCGGATGGGCGATTCTTGGTACCGGCGGTTTTCCGGTAAATAAAGTAGCGCCCGAGGTTGGCTGAAGATATCTGTGATGAGCCGATATTTGGCAAGAGCCAGTCGATGGAACAGGTGACCATGATAGACGCTGCGATTCCCCAGATCGCCCGGGAGCTTCAGTTGACCCAAGGGCAGGTGCAGGCCACCGTTGGCTTGCTGCACTATGGAGCTACCGTGCCCTTTATTGCCCGGTACCGCAAGGAGGCTACCGCCAGCCTGGATGAGGTGGTTATCACCAGCATTCGGGACCGCTTGTCGCAGCTTCGAGAACTCCGGGACCGGCGGGAGGCCATCCTGACTTCCCTGAAAGAGCGGGATCTACTGACCGAAGAATTGCGGAAGGCCGTTCTCTCTGCCGAAACTATGGCGGCCCTGGAGGACATCTATCTGCCCTACCGTCCCAAGCGGCGCACTCGGGCCACCATCGCCCGGGAAAAGAGACTGGAACCCATGGCGCTGCACCTCTGGGTCCAGGAGGATTTTGACGTCAACCTTGCCGCTGTTGAGTACGTCAATCCGGAATTGGGGGTGGCAAACGTCGAAGATGCCCTGGGTGGAGCCAGGGACATCATCGCCGAGTGGGTCAGCGAAGACTCCACCGCTCGGGGGGCAATGCGGAAGCTGTTCTGGTCCCAGGGTACTTTCTCCTCCAGGCTGGTTTCGGGTAAAGACTCGGCAGCGGCCAAGTACCGGGATTACTTCGAGTGGGAGGAACCAATGGCTGACGTGCCCTCCCACCGAGTGCTGGCCATGCTCCGGGGTGAGAGAGAGGCGCTACTGTCGGTCCATATCGTGCCGCCAGTCGTGCAGGCGATGGCTATCCTGGAGGGGATCTTCGTCACCGGAGAAACCGAGGCCTCGCAACAGGTCCGGCTGGCGGTTCAGGACAGTTACCAGCGGCTTCTGGAAGCCTCCATGGAAACAGAGGTCCGCAAAGAAGCTAGAGTTCGCGCCGAGGACGCCGCCATCAAAGTGTTCGCCGACAATCTGCGGGAGTTGCTTCTGGCCCCGGCCCTGGGGCAGAAGCAACTCCTGGCCCTAGACCCCGGATTCCGCACCGGCTGCAAATTGGTATGCCTGGACCGGCAAGGCCGGTTGCTGCACCACGATACCGTCTATCCCCTGCTGGGTGGACGAGGAGAGCAGGAGGCGGCCAAGAAGGTTGACCAATTGTGTGGCCAGTACCATGTTGAAGCCATCGCCGTGGGAAATGGCACCGGGGGCCGGGAGACCGAAGCTTTTCTGAGGAGGCTGGAGTTGGGCCCACGAATTGCGGTGGTAATGGTCAACGAGAGCGGGGCCTCGGTCTACTCAGCCTCGGAGGTGGCGCGGTCTGAGTTTCCCGATGAGGACATTACCGTCCGGGGGGCTGTATCCATCGGTCGCCGCCTCATGGACCCACTGGCTGAATTGGTCAAGATAGACCCCAAGGCCATCGGTGTGGGCCAGTACCAGCACGACGTCGACCAGAAAGCCCTGAAGGAACGCCTGGACGATGTGGTAGGCAGTTGCGTCAACAATGTGGGCGTGGAGTTGAACACCGCCAGCGGCGAGTTGCTCGCTTACGTTTCTGGCCTGGGCCCCCGGTTGGCCAGGGCTATTGTGGAGTATCGGAACAGTTACGGTCCCTTTACCTCCCGGGAATCCTTGAAGAAGGTCCCGCGCTTGGGTCCCAAGGCCTTCGAGCAGGCGGCGGGGTTTCTGCGAATTAGAGAGGGCACCCATCCACTGGACGCCAGCGCCGTGCATCCCGAGTCCTACGGAGTGGTGGAGGCCATCGCCAAAGACCTGGGCCATCCGCTGGACCAAGTGGTGGGCGACGCCAGTATATCCGGGCAGATCGATCCCCAGCAATATCTGAGCGACACGGTGGGACTGCCCACGTTGCTTGACATCATCGCAGAACTGACCCGTCCCGGACGGGACCCCCGTCAGGAGTTTGAGCCCTTCCACTTTGCCGAAGGCGTAAACAAGATCGAGGATCTGTCGGCGGGGATGAAATTGCCGGGGGTGGTAACCAACGTGACCGATTTCGGCGCTTTTGTCGATGTGGGTGTACACCAGGACGGGCTGGTGCACATCAGCCAATTGGCGGACCGCTTTGTGAGAAATCCTTCGGACGTTGTCAAAGTTCAGCAGCAGGTGTGGGTTACTGTGCTGGAGGTGGGCCTGGAGCGTAAGCGAATTTCCCTGTCGATGAAAGGCGACGTAAATGTTGATGTCGACTCCAGCGGCGACCAACGCTAACTGACTGCTCCTGCGCAATAACCCCGTCGACCCAGAGAAGGCCATGTCCCTGCTGGACGAGTCCCTGGCCATATCCACCGAGTTGGACATGAGGCCGTTTGATTGTCGAAGCTCAGGGAAAATGTCCGCCTAAGTGTCAAGGGAAAATGTCATCTCGGTGGATTGCCATGCTAGCAGATTACGATACTTCCGACGTTGCGCGCGCCATGGGTGGTCTTTCAGCATTCATGTACTTCCTCACGGTTTCTCTATGTATGCCCAGTTCACGGGCGATCCCACGAATGGACAGCCCCTTGCGTTTCGCCTTCTGCACCGCCTTCCATCTCGCCGTCTGAAGTGGGGTGGGCTTTCTGGATCGCGGAGTCACAGTCTCGTGAACTTTTGCGGCGCCGTTGCGGTCAGCATGGTCGCGGAGTTTTTCCGCTTCGAGCATTGTGCCCATTAGCGCCACTTCGTCCTCCGACCTTCTGATTACACCGTTGGTGTAGCGGCTGGGAACAGTCGTGTGTACAGTCCTCGTGCCGAAGCTGCGCAGGATACTCGGACGGGGCGGCGCTTCCTGGGAGGCGACTATACGCCCTTCGTGTTGCACTGCCAGTCGGCCGTCCAGCCCTTCGAGTACATCCACCACCGATCCGGCATAGCTCGGTCGACCCTTGTCGGGAAGCAACTGTAGGGTGCGCCAGCGGTACTTCACTGTGTTGTCTCGGCCAACCCTGCGCCTGTACTTCAGGCATAGGACTGTGTCCAGGCACATCCCCGGATCCAGGACCCGATACGAGGTGTCTGCGTGCTCCGACGGCACACGAAAGCGTTCATTGAAGCGGGGAAGGAAGTCGTTGAGCACGCGGTTAGCGTCATCGATGGCGGTCGCGCCTGCGAGTCTCAGTTCCGTGACCAGCCTGTCCTGAAGTGTGCCCGCGGTGCGTTCCACCCGGCCTTTGGCTTGCGGTGACCGTGCGAATATCAGCTGTACGCCGATCTCACCCATCGCGCGCGAGAACTGGGTGGGAGCGGCGGCGGTCTCTGACGGCGGCGTGTGCTTGAAGACGGCATGACGGTCTGAATAGAGTGCGAGCGGTATACCGTAGCTCTGTATCAGATGCCGCATCAGCAGGAAGTAGCTGCGGGTGTTTTCCAACTCGCAGAACAGGGCATTGACGACACAGCCAGTAGCATCGTCCACCGCCAGCAGTAACGTGAACTGGGGTCCATCTTCTCCCAGCCATCTGTGGTAGCTGCCGTCTATCTGTATCAGCATTCCCTCGCGAGCCATCCGCTGCCGTCGAACACGATGCTTCGGCGGCCTGCGACGACGAGGACTGTTCACACCGACGTTGGTCAGTATCTTGCGCAACGTGTTACGACCGATGTCTATGCCCTCTCGCTCCCTCAGCAGCTCACCCAGGTGCGTGTGGTTGACTCCCGCGTATCGGGTCCGCGCCAGAAGCACCACATCGTTCGCCAACGAGTCCGGCGTAGCGTTGGCCGGCCTGCGACCTCGATTGCCGTGAGCGAGTGCGGCTGCTCCTCTCTGCTCGTACGCCGCCAGGATACGCCTGGTGTGGCGCGCGCTCACTCCCATCAATGTCGCTGCCTGCTCGATGGTCATATGGTCCGCCATCAAACTGCTGAATACCTGAAGCCTTGCTTGCTCTTTCTGCGTCAATCTCAATGTCTCCATCATGGGGACATTTTCGCTTGACAGTTAGCAAGGACAGAATCGCTGAGCAACAACAGTGTCGATGGTCAGCGAAAATGTCCGGCTAAGCCCAAATCCACCGAAGGGATGACTATGCAGCAGCGGAACGGGCGATAGGGGCAAGGGAGGGCGATGGTCCGGGCACGATTTGGGGTAGAGGGGGGCCGGTGTCTGTCTTCAGTTGCCGCGGGGAGACTTTGTGACCGTCTGCAAATGTTGGTCAGGGCGAGATAGCGGGGAGAGGACGCAGCAAGAGGCACTCGCAGACCGGACTGGCGCGAGTTCGCGGGGACGTTCGGTTGGCCGGATGGCGGCCGGTTGCCGCCGCCGCCGTCAGGCAGGGAGTGGGAGGGCGCGCAATCGGGCCAGGGCACGATCGAACTGGGCTTCCCAAGGCCAGCGCTGTGGCAGATGCAGTGTGAGGCGGCGCGCCGAGCAGGTGAGCTGTCCGGCCAGGGAGAAGAACCGCCGCCGGAGGGTCTTGGTGGTCACCACCTGCTCGCCCAGACCGATGCGCGCTGTCCAGCGGGCGAGGTTGTGGGCCATCACCTGTACCGCCAGCCAGGCGGCGTTGGCGGCGAAGCGGCCCGAGGGGAGATGGTTCAACCCCACACCGTGCTTGAGGTCGCGTATGGCATTCTCGATCTCGGCGTGGCGGCGATGGTCAGCCTCCAGTTCGAGCAACTCCCCGTCCCGGTCGGTGATGAAGCCGTGATAGCTGTATTTGGCGAAGAGGGCCAGTTGGGAACCGGGCGCCGGCTTCACCCGCCGGACGATGAGCCGTACCGGCGCGGCGTCCGCCTCGGACTGGAAGGGGGTGCAGGTGGTCTCGGCCACATCGGCGGCACCGTCCATCCAGTAAGGAATCGGTGTCCAGGCATCTTCGGGTATCGCCTCGATGAGATTGTGCAGGCGTTTGTGCCGGCGGATGGTGATGGAGTAGCGGACATTGATCCGGCGGCAGACGGCGACCACGGCGTGGGTATAGAAGCCGGTGTCGGCACGCATGGTGAGCTGCCCGCTGGCCCCGCCGTAGCGAACCCGGCTCACCGTTTCACGCAGGAAGTGGGCGGCGACGGCCAACAGCGGGTGATAGCCCCGCTTGCCGGTATAGCCGTGGTGGCGTGCGTCCTCCTTGGCCAGTCCGTAGGTCTCGCAGATGGTGGAGTCCAGGTCAATGGTCAGGGGCCCGTCGCCGGGTCCCGCCCCGGCCTGCCAAGCCCGGGCCAGCAACTCGCGGCTCACCCGGTCGAGTTGACGGACGTGGCCCCACCGGAAGCTGCGCAGGAAGGTGCCCAGGGTGGATGGCGCCTTGACCGTGCCGCCCAGGGTGCAGGCCGTCCCCCCGGTGCGCAACACATCGGCGTCGTCAATGCAGTCGCCCCCAGCCAGCGCAGACGCCACCAGCATCATCATCTTGTCGCTCGTGTTCGCCCGCCCCGGGGCATCGCCCAGGTCGAGGCGCTGCCGGACGAGTTCGGGCAGGCCGAGGTGCCGCGCCAGGGTGGCCGGAAGGAGCAGCCCGGCATTGGCCACCAAGCGGCGGTCGTCGAAGGTGATTTGGATCCGGTCGGGGTGGTTACGTGGTAGCATCTATCGGGTGCTCCTTTTCCGGGGTCGGTTTTTTGCTACAAAACCATTATCCCAGAAGCACAGGAGCACCTTCTTGCCGCTTCAGGACGCTAACCCGACGCCCTCCTTCGGTGGATTCGGGCTTACACTATGGAACGCATCTGAAACAGTCATTGCTAGAGGGAGGTCGCTGGACCATGCTTTTGAGAATTAGCCGATTCGCAATCCCAATTATGCTCGTCGCACTGCTGGCTGTGACCGCGTGCGGTGGCTCGGACGAATCCACAGGATGGGATTTGCTTCGCAGCAGTGACGAATCTGCTGGGCATCCGGGTGTGCCGGGTGTGCCGGGTGCACCGGGTGTGCCGGGGGCGCCAGCAGCCCCCGCAGCAGCAGCGGCTCCGGCACCTAGGGAAGTAGTCGTGAAGAAGGCCATGGCGGCACCTGCCGCTGCACCGGCGGCCCCTGCGCAACCGCCGGCCCCCACGTCAGCTTCGGCCCCCGCTCCTAGGTTAGTGAGAGTTTCAGAACAAGCTGCTGCGGCCGACATCGAGGCTCCGTCGGAAACGCTCGCGCAACCCGTAAATCAGGAGCGGATCATCGTACGCACTGTCGAGGCCACGATTGTGGTGACCGAAGTGCAGGGCTCAATGGACCGGATCACGGCGATGGTCAGAGGGCTGGGCGGTTGGGTCGTATCCACCAATCGATTCGAGAAGCACCGTGGATTCATCTCCTTCCGTGTTCCGGCTGAAGCCCTGGATAAGGCGACCGCGCGTCTGAGGGAGATGGCCGTCGAGGTCAAAGCGGAGGTCTCTGACAGCCGAGACGTGACCGATGAGTACTTCGACCTGAGGGCGCGGCTGGACAATCAGAAGGCCACGGAAGAGGCGCTGCTCAAGCTATTGGGGCGCGCCGAGACCGTCGAGGCCGCTTTGAAGGTCCAGCAGACCTTGACCGGAGTCCAGGAAGAGGTTGAGCGCCTGCAGGGTAAGATCAAGCTTCTTGAGGAGACTTCGGCGTTTTCGCTGGTGAGCGTCAACTTAGAGCTTGAGCCAGTTGACATGGCGGTGGAGAAGATAGCAGACAAGACGACCGGTGTCGGCGAGAGGGTCAGGTTCCGTGCCTTTTTCAAGCCGCCCGAGGGGATCGAGGACTTCAGCTACACGTGGGACTTCGGTGACGGTGAGAGCATTCGCGGCCATCAGACGGCGCCAACGGAGGAAGAAGATACCCGGGTCACGGCGACTGTGACCCATAGGTACAGAGACGAAGAGGACTCGCCATACATCGTTCAGTTCGAGATACAGGGCAGCGGCGAAGCGGGTGCCGCCGAAGGCGATACGACCCTGATGGTCGAGGTCACCAGGATTCCCGACATCGTTGTCTTCGCCGGCGAGAGTATCGCTGTGGACGAGGGCGAGGAGGTCGAGTTCAGTGGGTCCTTCACTCGGCCGCTGGGTCTGAACGAGGTCGAGTACAGGTGGGACTTCGGCGACGGCTCCGAGCCTGCCACGGGAATGCTGGGAGTGGGGATCACCACCGCCGTAGCGACTCATGTCTATGAGCACCACCGGCCTTTCTCGTATCAGGCGACGCTTACGATAACGGCCGAGAGTGAGGCGGGTACTGTGGAGGACTCCAGCTCGCTCGACGTAAGGGTTAGAGAGATGCCGGGCTGGGTCATCACGGGTTTGAGCTTCAGCGACCAGGGCAAGACCGCTGTGAGGATCCTGTCCGCGGTTGGTCAGGGGGCACTGATCGGAGTCATCTGGGTGGCCATACTCAGTCCTGCGTGGCTGGTCGTTGGAGGCGGAGGCTACTGGCTGATACGCAGGTACAAGGGCCGGCGGCGTAGCACGTCCGCTGGCTCCTCCGACGTTCGCGAATCGCAGGGCGAGCAGTAGGTGGCTCTAGAGATGTGGGTTAGCAAGTTCGAGGTGACCCGAGTCAGCGAGGTGTCGACATGCTTATAGTTTTGTCACTGAACGTGATCGTGTTTATTGCGATCGCCGTTGCACTCTTCTGGAAGTACCGCCTCACTCGAGACGCCAGCTTCCTCTGGTTCAGCGCCGCGATCGTCGTGTGGCCGCTCGTTAGCGCCGGAGTAGTGTTTGGGATGGACCGGCTGAGTTCAGAGTCGGTGCCTTTCTCCCTTAGCCCGGGCGAATTCGTTGCTGGCATGCTATACATTCTCGAGTTGATCGAGCGGATTCTGTTCTTGGTCGCGATCATCTACCTGTACAGGGGCCGAGTCCTCGACGTGAGGGAAGAAGACTCATCACAACCGGTCCCGGCGATGCCCTAGGTAAGAGGTGGTCTCGTTTGTCTGAACAGCGCTGCCCGGTTTGATAAGTGGAATCGCGCTGCCGTGCGTTAGGCCGCCGCGGACTCGGCAGGCGCTCTGTCAAAGAACTGGTCCGGCGTCATTCCCCCAAGGCTCGAATGGGGCCGTCCGGCATTGTAAAACTCGAAGTACCGCCCGAGTCCAGTTCTGGCTTCCGGGACCGATTCGTAGGCTCTCAGGTACACCTCCTCGTACTTGACGCTCTTCCACAGTCGTTCGACGAACACGTTATCCTTCCAGCTCCCCTTCCCGTCCATACTGATCTGGATCTCACTGGCTTTCAGCAGGCCGGTGAAGGCATCACTTGTGAACTGGCTTCCCTGATCTGTGTTGAATATCTCCGGCGCGCCGTGGCGTCCCAGGGATTCTTCGAGCGCCTCCACGCAGAAGTCTGTGTCCATTGTGACCGATACCCGCCAGGCCAGCACCTTGCGGCTATGCCAGTCCATCACTGCGGCTAGGTACACGAACCCCCTGGCCATCGGAATGTACGTGATATCCATTGCCCACACCTGGTTGGGCCTGCTCACCTCAAGCCCACGCAGCAGGTACGGATACACCGTATGGCCGGGCCGTCGCCGGCTGGTGTTGGGCTTGCGGTACAGCGCCTCGATGCCCATCCGCCGCATCAGTGTGGCGATGTGTCTACGCCCGGAGGAGAGTCCCTCCTGGCGGAGCAGGCCTCGCATCATCCTACTGCCTGCAAACGGATACTCAAGGTGCAGCTCATCGATGCGGCGCATCAGTCCGAGACCGGCTTCGCCCACCGACCGTGGCCGGTAGTAGATGCTCCCGCGGCTGATGCCCACTGCCTTTGCCTGGCTGGCGAGAGGCAGCTTGTGATCGCGGTCGATCATCGCCTTGCGCCCGGCAATCCCGCCTTCGTGAGCGCGGCCTCTAAAAAATCGTTCTCCAACGCAAGCTCACCGATCTTAGCGTGAAGGGCCTTCATATCTACCGGCTTTTCAGCCTGCCCTGTCCCGGCGCCAAATAACTGCGCCGCCCGATCCAGCAACTGGGTCTTCCATTGCGTGATCTGGTTCGGGTGCACGTCGAACTGGCTTGCCAGTTCCGAAAGTGTCCGGTCGCCGCGCACTGCGGCAAGAGCCACCTTCGCCTTGAACTCTGCCGAGTGGTTACGGCGGGGTCGTCTGCTCATCTCTCGCTCCTGTCTCCGAGAGCACTATCATGCCCTCAACCAGGCAGCGATTCCACTTATCCCCCTGTTCAGATTTCCGGAGCCACTTCTGTAGGCTGCGGAATGGAACAAGCCGACCACGCTTTTCGTCACTACTACTGAAGATCAGAGAATAATTGGACGAGGAGCAACGGAAATGAATACGAGAATGGGGATAACCACCTCGCTAGTCGTAAGCCTTTTGCTGTTGGCGATCATCGCGTGTGCGGAGACGGCTCCGTCTCCTACACCGGCCCGTACTGTGGTCTTGCAAATCGCAACGTCCAGCTACGGCCACCGTGTGGGCTCTCAATGAAGCTGAGCTATATTTGAGACCGAAAGTACCGAGTTAGCGTTTGTGCGGCTGTAGTACTAGGCGGGGGCGGAGCGTGAGCGTGCCATCAGCAACCCGGTGGCGTTCATCCTTTTACTTAGGCTCGTCCGAATCGCCGGAATATAGAGATAGCCATACATGCCTCCAACCCTCGTGCGAGGGCGCCACCACCAGCTTGCCGTGCCACAGCAGCCCCTCGCCGTCGAGGACGGTCCAGGAGAACCAGCCAAATTCTCCGGAGGAGCCTTCGTCGAGAATATCCCAACTCGGATGCTTCAGACCGTCGCGGTAGACGCGCACCAACTCGGCGCCCGCCGCGTCCGTCTCCAGCTCGGCATAAATGCTGACTAGATTGGGGCCACCTGCCATAGAGCCGCTGCTGCTGAAGCTGGAACCGAAAGTTTCAGTACTGAAACCGCCGTGCACGACCCTGGTTCCCGGCACTGCCGCAAGAATATCCTCGCGCCGTTCCAGGTCCAGGCCGGGAATCTGCGGGAATTGGCGCTCGCGGCCTTCGGGTCCAGAGGGCCGTTCAGATGCGACATACGGGCAGCTTTCAGCGGTCAAACCGGCAGGGAAACCTGCCCGCCACTCTCCTTCTTCCAGCGCCACGGGCCACGGAAAAGATAAAGGCACCTCTGGCCCCCCGGCATGCTGCCTGGCGGTTATTTCGGCAAAGGCCCGGCTGGGGTCGGCAACATCCAGAAACACCGAGCGCACTTCGGCCTCCGCTAAGAACTCCTCACCTTGGTCGAGCCAGGACTGCAATCCTTCCAACCCGCAACTCCCGGCCAACTGTCGCGTCAAAAAGGAATGGAAAAGCGCAGCGTCCCTCTCCCGGAGCGCCCGGTTCCAATTATCGAAGAGCTGCTGCACCGCATCCTTAACCTCATCATCGCCGTGCCTCTCGGCGACAGTCGCCTCGGAAGCCGGAGGCGTGACAACTTCCGTTGCCACAGGCTCAAGCCCCATAGTTGGCGTCGGCATTGGCGTCTGCCCGCAGGCCAGCAACATAAGCAGCGCGGAAAGGAGTATCACCAGCGCAGGCAGCCTGGAAATCACGGGAGGCACTTTGCAGCCACTTGGGATCATCGCTTGCCTTCTGGGCTGGCATCAGCAGGACTCATGCTTTCTGCGGCTGCGGGCTGTCTCAGACAAAGAATCTCTGTTGCTCCTTGCGCAGAGCGTTGACCATACACCCCGCAGTCAAGCGCAACGGTAACACCGCCGCAATGCCTCCATCTACACGTGACGACCGTGCTGTGCCCAGCAACTAGCTCACTCGAGCGGGGATGGCGCTTCCTGGATTCAGCTCAACTGAGGTGGTACCCAAAAACTAGACAACTGGCTAAGAGAGAGTCCAGCTCCTAAAATAACCGGCAACTAACCGACGTGGAGGAGCAGGACATGAAGCTGAGGTGGTACCCAAAAACTAGACAACTGGCTAAGAGAGAGTCCAGCTCCTAAAATAACCGGCAACTAACCGACGTGGAGGAGCAGGACATGAAGCAGACGAGGAATAAGCACAGTCCGGCGTTCAAGGCCAAGGTGGCCCTGGCCGCCCTTGCGGGGGAAGAGACCATCGCCCAGCTGGCCAGCCGATTTGAGGTCCATCCCAGTCAGATTCACGCCTGGAAAAGGGCCCTGGTGGAAGGAGCCCCGGAGCTATTTGCCACCAATCAGAAATCCCAGGAGAAAGCCAAGGAAGCTCAGATTAACCACCTCTACCGGCACATCGGCCAGCTGAAGGTGGAACGCGATTTTTTGTCGGAAAGGTCCGGTCTATGAGTCGCAGCATACGGCGAGCCATGATAGACCGAGACCACCAGCAGCTGTCTTTGGTGCGTCAATGTATCCTGCTGGACGTCAGCCGGGCCTCGGTGTACTACCGGCCGGTACCGACCAGGGCAGAAGACCTGGAGTTGATGGCCCTGATGGACCGTCAGTATTTGAAGACCCCCTTCTACGGCTCCAGGAAGATGAAGGCCTGGCTGCTGCAACAGGGCTATCTGGTGAGCCGAAAAAGGGTTCGAAGGCTGATGCGGTTGATGGGTCTGGAAGCGATCTACCGGCGTCCCAACACCAGCAAACCAGCGCCGGGACACCGGATCTTTCCCTATCTGCTGAAGGGAGTGGAGGTTAATCGGGTCGACCAGGTCTGGGCCGCGGACATCACCTACATCCCCATGGCGAAGGGCTTCCTGTACCTGGTGGCCATCATGGACTGGCACAGCCGGCACGTGCTGGCCTGGAAGCTCTCCAACACCATGGACACCAGCTTCTGCGTGGCGGCGTTGGAGGAAGCCCTGGGTAAGGGACGACCGGAGATATTCAACACCGACCAAGGGAGTCAGTTCACCAGTGAGGCCTTTACCCAGACGTTGCAGGAGCAGAGGGTCCAGGTCAGCATGGATGGTAAGGGTAGGTACCTGGACAACATCTTCGTGGAGCGGCTGTGGCGGAGCATCAAGTACGAGGAGGTGTATCTGAAAGCTTACCAGACCGTCGCCGAGGCCCGAACTGGGATCAATGCCTACCTGGAGTTCTACAACCGGCAGAGGCCTCACCAGGCTTTGGGCTACCGGACCCCAGCAGAGGTGTACCAACATGGCCAGGAAGAAAGGGGAGCAGCAGCTGAAGAAGCAGGGCTGCCATCGGGCTTGGTGAAACCTAGCGCAGGGGTGGGAGACTCTCTTAATTTAGCCCTCGTGCTGTCTTAATAATGGGGTCCACCTTACTTGTGAAACGTATGCCGTGGTGACCATCTACCTTGGGAATGACTACTGTACCTTGCTGTTTAGACATGAGACCTTCTCCTACGCTTAAGCTACGCGACCCTAGGCGGCGCAAAACGCTCCAGACTATGATACGGCACGCAGCGTCTATTTCGTCTGTTCACCCACCCTGTATTACTTTCTACATGTCTCTCAAGGCTGATCAGCTCGTCAAACATGCCCTGGCCTTGCAGACACGAACTAGGCTTGGCAAGGAATATGCGGCTCTGTCGCCCATCCTCTTCTACCTGTATGCCGAACCTGACCTCTTGCCTAATTCAAACAAGCCCATTGACGATGAGGCGAAAGCCGCTCATCGAGATGAAATCAAGCAATTCAAGAAGAGCGTCGAGGGAGACGAGGTAAGATTCGTTGCCTGCACGTATCGCGACCTGCTGGCGACGTGGGAGCGCAGTGAAAACCCGGAGGTACGAGAGCACGCCAAGGCCGTAGCTTGTCGCTTCTCGCCCTAATACAGACTGGACAAATCGAGAACCTTCAGCCTGTGGTTCCGTTCGCCCGTGTGGAATGTGGCCCGTTCCCCCGGGCACGGATAATCGTGCGAACAAGAGAGTGATCAGAAACCGTATGGCTTGATCAAAGGAAGCAGGGGATGGGGATTCTGATACACCCATCCAGCAGGGAGATCGGAATAAACGTCTATGGTTGTCCGTCAGATGGCTGGCCACCCCTCCAAATCAAGGCCTTGTGGGTGGAATAGTCGACGACGCCAGTCAGATTTGGCGGGTCGTTGGGACTGGCAAGCCGCAAGACCCGGCCAGCGCGAAATGCTTGCAAGGCGTAAACAACCTGAAAGCAAGGGCCGGTCACCTGCTTATCACTGATGGACAACGCAACACCACCGCGCGTCTAACAGCAGTAGCAAGCGATAGCACCTACGTGGGAGTGGGCTGGATGCCCGTCACAAGATTCTCGCCAGAAGAGTCGAAGGCAATCGCGGTGTTCCTTAACTCCACGATAGGCCGAATACAAATTATGTCCAACGCGGGCCGAACATTGGAATTCCCAATGTACAGGCCAGCGACATACGCGAACATCCGCATCCCCGACATCAAGAGCGCCCGCATCCGCGACATCCTGGCCGATTGCTGGGAGCGCACCAAGGACATGGATGTGCCGCAGTTCCGCGACGGAGAGTGCGAAGTCCGCTGCCTGTGGGACGAGGCTGTCGCTGAGGCAATGGGCTGGGACGCGGATGAGCTGGCACGCCTGCGCAACCTACTTCACAACGAGCCCCACGTTCGGGGTCTTGGCTACAACCAGTATGCCGACGAAGTAGCCGATTCCGAGGACGTTGATGACGATATTGACGATGAGTCTACCGACGACCAGGATTAGGGTTGCCCCTAGTGGCACCTGAAACAGCTCGATTCCCTCAAGTCTCATACTTTCATCACGGCCGAACTAGCTGGCACCGCTGGTAATGCACACGCCACGGTCAACCACACCCTGACGGACCGGTCGGCTGTCGGTATCGGCGGACGGGTAAGCCACGGTACCCCCCAACTGTCGTTGGGAGGAATGGCTACTAGCTTTGACAGCAGACTCGCGTGCTCATCATATAGCAGAATTCCCAGTGGCCGTCGGTCCCTCGCTCTTGCTCTTACTGTCTGACATCATCTTGAACTAATCCCTAATAGTACTTGACATTGTCATCTTCCTATGCTATGGTGCTGAATGGGAGGGCTACACAATGCCAGACTTAGACCGCTTCGAGAGAACCTTCCAAGTCGGAGGATGGCGAGGTGCCTACCGGCTGGCCCGAGAAAGGGTCGCCTCTACGGAGGAGGTCGGCGACAAGCTGGTGAAATCTCTCGCCAAGACCCTACGCGCAAACGGGGGTGTACCCGAACTACCAGCAATGGCTGAAATCGTCGAATCGTCAAACGGGACTTCGCTTCTGGAGCGGTTCAGTGCCTGGATGCCATCGTACGGGCTCAAGATGGACATCGCCCTACCAAAATCGCTGCTGGCGTTGCGAAGACCTTCCTCGTCCAGCAGGATGCGGCTAACGGAGGGTCCGTACCCAGCAATGCAGTTAGTCGATTTGGCGAGGAGGTATGTGCTGCCCTCGTGGAGCACTACTTCTTTGCCAACGCGCGCCAACACCTGATTACCCAGGACAGGTTGGCGAACCATGAAGAGGCCCGACGGTGGCAGGGCGAGGTGGAACAAGCCATCCGGCCGGACATTGAGAAGGTCGCTCGCCAGCTTGTTCAGGACCCTGGCGCCAACTACCTGCGGGCTCCAAAGGGCATCGTGAAGAAGGAGTCTACCAGCACTCTTCTCGAAGAAGAGTTGGTCCACTCCCGGCCTGGGGTGCCAGCGTGACGGCTACGCACTACTCCTATGACTTCGCTGACCAAGTTCAGCCGGTGGAGCTCGACAGCCACTACTGGCTGAACGGTCAGCGTTTGTCGCGAGCGTTCTGCCGGGCGCTTAGTGCCAGCTTGGCGGACCTGCTGGACGTAGTCATGGCTGTGTATGCCGCCGATCGTCGTTCACCGCGCAACTTCAAGGGAGCAGCGGCCGGACATCGGCGTATCAGCGTTCGGATTGGAGTGAGGAATCCCGGACTCTGGTCAGCTGCGGAGATGGTTGAGAGACTCCAGGATCTGTTGTACTGGCTGAGTGAGGATGAATGGTCCCTTCATTTCGTGCAGCGCCTAGCGGCTCCCTCAGCCGCAGAATCGGAAAACTTTCTATTCCAAATGGCACCCAGAGAGCCCGTCACGGTGTCCCTGTTCAGCGGCGGCCTTGATTCCCTTGCCGGTTTGGCCTCGCACGCTCTGGAAGGTTCCGGAGGATCGCGTGTCTTGGTCTCTGGCTATACCAACAACCGGTTGAGGCATCAGCAACGGTCGCAAGTCGATCTCGTTAGGGCCGCATGGGGACACGCCGAGGCGTTCGAGCACAGCCCTGAAGTGCACCATATAGCCGTCCCCTTCGGCATCCGCAAGCCAATCGGACATCAGGAGGAGAATAGCCAGCGGACGCGCTCACTTGTATTCCTTACTCTCGGCGTGGTCACGGCGCTGCAAGGAGGCGCCGATACGCTATGGGTCTATGAGAACGGAGTTGGGGCGCTGAATCTCCCGATGAATGAAACCCAACTTGGGATGGACAACTCTAGAGGGGTCCACCCACGCTCCCTGGTGCTGGCCGAAGATCTTATTAGTATGGCGCTGGAGCAATCTGTCCGGATAAGGAACCCCTTCCTGTTCAGCACGAAGGCTCAAATGTGCAAGGCTCTGACCAATAGCGGGTTTGCGGACGCGGTGAGCTATACCGTCTCTTGTGATGGCTTCCCGCAAAGAATGCACAACCAACCGTCTCAGTGTGGTCGTTGCACTTCCTGCATACTCCGCCGGCAGTCCCTACAAGCCAGTGGCTTGGCACGGCATGACCAAGGTTACCGCTACGACGTGCTCAGGCCCCAAACGATTAGAGACGAGTGTCATCTGTACGACTTCGAAGCTATGCGTGGCCAAGTGCACAAGATCGGCCGCTGCCTTGCTACAGAAGACCCTTGGCGCTCGTTGTGCGCTTCGTTTCCTGAACTGGCGAGAACGCATGCGGAGCTTGTGGTACGCGAAGGGCTTGGGGACCGAACGTATATCGGCGACCGTATGGTCGACTTGTATCGGGGCTATGCCTGGGAGTGGGGGTGGTCCATAGAGTCACTCATCAAAGCGGCATAGGGGGGGCCATGCAACAACATGCGATTGAGACCACTGACCCAAGGGATCTGGGACGACGTCTCCAGGAAGCTAGGAAAGCCCGAGGCTTTACTCAGCAAGAGGTCGCTGAGTCCTTGGCAGTTGCCCGAACGACGGTCACCGCGCTAGAGAAGGGGGAGCGTCGGCCACGGCCTGATGAACTCATACAGATGGCGCGGCTCTACGGTCGTCAGGTGGGTGATTTTGTTGGTCAGAGGGAGCCCATAGCGGACTTCACGGTGCAATTCCGCACGGCACTCAGAGGACTAGGTTCCGCAGGTGCTCAAAAGGAGCTGGGTGTGGCAGTCCAGGAATTCCAGAGGCTGTGCGAAGACTATCTGTACCTTGAGAATCTGAACGGCGCACCACTTCGACAAGACTATCCCCTCCAATACTCCATTGAGGGAACCACTCCCGAGGATGCCGCTGAGGACGTGGCCTCGTCCGAGCGCAACCGGCTGGGCCTCGGCGACGGCCCAGTTCTGCGTTTGAGAGAGACGCTTGAGAGCGATGTGGGTATTCGTGTTTTCTCCATCGAACTGCCTTCCAAAGTCGCAGGCATCTTCTCCTACACAGAGGAGCTGGGCGGCTGCATTGCTGTGAACGCTCGACACCCCGAAGAGAGGCGAAGGTGGTCAATGGCTCATGAATACGGCCATTTCCTGACGCGGCGATACCAGTCAGAGGTATCCCTGCTGGGCATTTACAGCCGTGTTCCTGCTGCCGAGAGGTTCGCCGACGCCTTCGCTTGCTCTATGCTGATGCCATCTGTCGGTCTTCGGCGGAGGTTCAATGACCTATCCCGCGCGGTGGACGGTAGGGTCACCGTAGCGGATGTATGCCGGCTCGCTCACTACTACTTCGTCTCCGTGGAAGCGATGATGCTTCGTTTGGAGGACCTCCGTCTTCTTCCTGGAGGCACCTGGGATAGGCTACGGGATAGGGGCTTCAAGGTCAGGGAGGCCCAGGCGGAACTGGGTTTGTCTCCTCGTTCTTCTGACGACAGAGTCCTCCCACTTCGCTATCAACTCTTGGCCGTTCGGGCCTATGAGGAAGGGAGCCTTACCGAGGGCGAATTGGCTCGGCTTCTGCGGGTTGACCGAGTGTCGGCGAGACGGATAGTCCAGGAACTAACCCATCCTATTCACCTACTTAGTGAAGGCGAGGTCGGTTCACTCCCCGTTGATCTTGCCAGCAGCATTAGCGGACAACACCCGTGATGAGGGCCGACCACCGTGACGAATCCTCCACGACCTCTTCTCCTCGACGCTAGCTGCCTTCTCAATCTCTACGCAACTGGACGACTGCGGGAGATTGCCGCCGCTCTGCTCTATCAACTTGGCGTGGCCGATTACGTACTTGAACGAGAAGCTCTTTACACTTGGGTTCCAGACCCTGCCGGGACTGGTGAGCGCAAGGAACCAGTGGACCTTTCTTCGCTTGTGCGTGAGGGACTGTTTCACGTGTTGCGGTTAGAACACTCAGAGGAAGAAGTCACCTTTGTGGACCTTGCCGCCTCGATTGACGACGGGGAGGCAATAACAGGCGCCCTTGCCTTCCACCGCGGTTGCTCAGTGGCCACCGATGATCGCAAGGCGCACCGCGTTCTTCAGGAGCAGGTTCCCACAGTGCCATTAGTATCTACTCTTGAACTCCTCAAGCTATGGGCCGAGGAGGCCTCAATTCCAGATACTGAATTGCAAGCCGCAATGATGTCGATGAAGTCATGGGCCAGTTACATACCTGGAGACCGTGACCCTCTTTATGTGTGGTGGCAAGAGATCATGCACGGCAGTGCGTCCTAACTCAGAATCCTCCCCGTGCATGTCCGAGTGAGAAGAACCCACACGGTTTGCTCCCACTAGTCGTCGACCGTTTCAACTGTTGTTTTCACCGGCGACATGGCTCTCGCACCAACCAGCAGGGGCGGTGGAAACCCTTCGAGGCAGGTCCTAGAACCTTCGAACTTTCCTCTACGTTGTTCAGGGCAACCTTGATTCCCTCGCAAAAACCCGTTTTGAGGAAGTTCCAGCGATTTAGCACATCTGAGCGCTACCGTATGTTGGGGTAGCATACGGAACAGAGACTGTATATTGTACCCAGGTGTGGGTACGTTTGTTCTAATTCGGCCTGCACAGACTTTTTACGAGAGAATCAACCTTGCGCTTCCCCAGTCGCGCTCCGGCCGCACAGCACCAGGAATCCCTCGCCCCTACCACAAAACGACTTCGTATACAAGGGCTTGCAAGGCCTTACCCTGGACGAATTTCCCGTTCAAAATGAGATGTTGGGCCATTGCCGACTGGAGCAGTTGATTGGTCGTCGCGGAGCCAAGAACACAACCATTGAACGGCACGACACAGGCCGGACCGGACCTCGAGGAGGCGATCCGGGACTACGTGCGTGTCTACGTGTGGCGGCATGGGCGGCGGGAGACAGCCGAGGTCCTCGGCGTGTCCCGCCACACCCTCTGGCGCTTCCTCGAACGGGGCCACGTGGGGCGTGCCGTGCCCTCCGCCGTCCAGAACGCTGTCGGCGGGAGCGTCACGGCGCTCGAGGCGGCCACGCTGGAAATCATCATCGACTTAGAGGGCCTGCGACCGGACCCCGCCCTGCGTCACCTGCGCCAGGGACTTGAGGAGGCGCTCCTGCTGCTCTGCGCATCGCCCCTGGCCACCGTGGAGGAGCTGTCGCGCTTCGGGCGCGTTCCGGCCTCCACGCTGAGAGAGCGTCTTGGCAAGACTTATCCACGACGTTGGCCATCAAGCCACGGATCTGCTCCAGTTCGGAGCCATCCGCAGGATGATAGACGAGGCCAAAAAGACCAAGGCCCCTTTCAACGAGATACTCGTCTGGAAATTCTCCCGCTTCACCCGCAAGCGGGAGCACGCCGTCGCCCTGAAGTCCATGCTCCGGCGCCAGGGCGTCCGCGTCGTCTCCATAACCGAGCAGGCCGAGGACAACCCCACGGGCAGGCTCCTGGAAGGCATCATCGAGAGCGTGGACGAATTCTACAGCGAAAATCTTGGCCAGGAGGTCGTGCGGGGTATGAGGGAGGCCTCATCCAGGGGATTCTGGGTCGCTCCCATGGCCCCCTACGGCTACAAGAGGGTCAAGGTGCTGGACGGGGCCAAGGAGAGGCCCACCCTGGAACCCGACGAGGACGCCGCCCTTGTCGTCAAGCGCATCTTCGACCTGGCCGAGTCCCGCAAGGGGATGCTGAAGATCGTCCGCATCCTCAACGACGAGGGGATCGCCAGCCCCAGGGGTAAGCTCTGGAACAAGCCCACCGTCCACAACATCCTCAGAAACGAGGCTTATTTGGGCACACTGGTCTGGGGCAACAACGCCAAGGACAACGCCGACCCGGTGCGGGTGGAAAAGGCGTTCCCCGCCGTCGTCACCAAGGCCCAGTTTGACCGGGTGAACAGGATAATGCGCTCCCGCGCACCCAAGATCACCCACCCCCGAAGGGTGGGAAGCTCCTTCCTGCTGAGCGGCCTCATCAAGTGCTACAGGTGCAAGAGGGCGCTCTCGGGCCGCTACTCCAGCAGGGGGACGTTCCCCTACTATGTATGCCACTCCTTCGTCAAGCGCGCCCCCGGCGCCTGCGATTCGCCCAGGGTGGACGCCCGCCAATTCGAGGAGCTGGTCGTCAACTCGATTCGCTCCAACATCCTCACCGAGGGCAACATTCGGAACCTGGTCAAGGTCGTGGACGAGCAGATGGACGACGTGGCCGGCGAGGAGCGCAAGCGGCTGGAGACCATCGAGTCGGAGCTTGCCGACGTGCGGGGCAGGCTCGACTGGCTCTACGACCTCGTGGAGACGACGACCGAGTTCAACATGGCCGACTTCGCCCATCGTATCCGAGACCACAAGGAGCGCCAGCAGCGCCTTGAGTCCGCCGCGGAGGGGGCGAGGGCAATCCTGGCTCAGCGCAGGGCGGTCCTCGACGACGTCAAGACCATCACCGCCTACGCCCAGGACATGAACAGGTTCCTGCAAAAGAGCGAGCTGACCGAGCGCAGGGCCTTCATCGAGACCTTCGTCAGGGAGATCGAGCTCCTGCCCGACAACGCCGTCGTCCGCTACACCATCCCCATTTCTCAATCGACACCAAAAACTGAGCTATTCTTGGGCGGTCGATTTGGACACAACCAAGTAAGGTCAGGCGGATCGACAGGTGGGCGTGCCACCTCAACCCTGATAGCCGGTTCGATCCCTCACAGATGGGCCCTCCTTGACGGTTAGCAGCAACCCAACTATCAGTCTCCCCGGATTCTGCGCGCTGCCGGTCTTTGTGTTGAATTGGCTGCCATACGAGGCGAATGCAGCTTGAGGTCATCACGGCTCCATTGATGGCATATCAGCAGCGCGATTCTAGCCCTCCTTCCGCAGCTAGTTCTGCTCCCCTTCCGGCGAGAAGGGATCCTGCTCACTAACCAACGCCTGTGACTCCACGATGGACAATCCCCGACTGGTCTTGTCGCCCCAGAGACTCTTTACGTACGTGAGCACTTCGATTATCTGCTCATGGCTGAGCCGGTCACCAAATGCCGGCATGGCACTCTTGAAGCCCGGATAACTAGGGTCTTCCAGCATCTTTCCGCCCTGGCTGACAATTTCGTACAGGAGGCCGTCCGCATGGTGCCAGGTGTGCCCATCGCCATTCAGAGGTGGTGGCGGCAGGGTGTCATCCGTCTTCCTGACATGCCAGTCGGGCTGACCCTCGCCATCGGCTCCATGACAGGCAGCACAATTTGAGGCGAATATCTCCCCGCCAGTAGGGGCAACCTCCACTGTTGAAGTGTTGCCGGGTGCTGGTATGTCTTCGCCAGGAGAAGACGAGCAGGCAACCACCAAGACTGAGGCGAGCACCAGTATGGCAAGAGCGGCAAAGGACAGTTTGAGTTTCACGGTGCTGACCTTACTCATGCTCTCCTCGATGACCAGCTCCACATTTCTCATGCGTTTAGCCTCCCCGTGCAACTTGTACCTCCTGATAGGGGGCCTTTGCTCCCGACCCCGTTCTCCCCCGGTGCGCAACTTGCCCCTTTCAACTTCGGCCCCTGCGCTCACGACGTGGAAGGAACCCCGGAACCAGATATGGCTGAGCGTGCACAATATCGGCAGTCCCGCCCGCCCGCTGACTTACCGTCGCAGTTGGTGTAAGGTTCTGGATATTGTGTAGTTTGGTGGAATTATCTCTCCAATATGATGTCGCTCATCTTCGCGTCAAGCATCGTCGCTGCTCTTTGAACTGAGACGCTGGGTTGTGTGCCAGGCAGACTGTAGGAGTACACGACTCCGACGAGGTTTCCGCGCCTGAACATGATGAGTTCTACTCGTAGCCGTGTTCCTTCGGTGGTGAATTCTAGATATGCGCCAAACGAGTTGGCGCCTACCGTCGACGAATCCAGCAATCCACTCTCATGAAGCTCGACACCCTCTTGGCCTGCACTTTCCGTGGAAAGGAATCCTTGCACTACGTCATCCAGAATCGTATCAGACGACATCTCCAGATCTAGCGCCTTACGCTCAGGTTCGCTAATCTGTCCACTTGCCGCCATAATCATCTCGAATGGATCTGCGTTGAGGAAAACTGCAAGATCCCTGAAGTAGTACTCCAATCCCAACGCTTCAATCGAGAGTTCTAGGTCTGCTGGTTCCACTCCTTCAAATGAGGCAGGCAGCCCCGCGAAGGCCGACCTCAGTTCAGCCAGCCGGAAATCGGAGGGTGTACCTGTGGTAGAGGTAGCATCTAGTTCCCCGAATAGGGAGGCACGCGTCATTGACGTCGTTGTCGCATCCGGGCCAGCCGAATCCATTGTGATGACGTATCCGCCGGGAGCGTAAAGGTTGGCGGCCTCCACAACCAGAAAGTAGCTCCCCGTATGAGACGCTCGATAGATGATCATTGAATCGAGGCCGAACAAGCCGCCCCCGCTGTCGTCATCAATGATTATCTGTTCATCTACCGCTCCCACATAGTCAATAGTGAGGAAGGTGTCAACCAGGGTCGATCGCGCTACAATCTCAATTGTCTCTCCTTCCTTTAGATGAACGAATAGGTAGTCAATGTCCCCGGGGAAGTCTATGTTCCCCTGAACGGATTGTCCTACTTGGATTTGCCTGCCATCGTCCGGGTCGTGGAGGGGTATCAACCGGCGGTTACCAGTAAAAGTGAAGTCACCTGGTGTCTCTGACAATTGCCATGCAATCAAAAAGTGAGGCCCATCGTATTCGGTGACAAGCGAACCAACCTCAGCACCTGTGCTTTCATCGTCGAGATAAAGCAGCTCCGTACCAAAGGAGTCGTATGCCGTGAGTGCGCCGTCGTTTTCGCCAGTAAACTCGAAGTCGATCACCGTTCCAGACGGCTCGTTGACCACATAGGCGCGCTGGGTCCAAAAGTTCCGCAATGCAACTTCGTGGCTTAAGTCTCCTCCTTCCAGAGAGACGCGCCTGCCACCTAGTCCAGACGGGTCCCCGCCAGTGATGATCTGCCTGACCCTCGGCGAGATGTCGGCCGATGATGCAACAATTCCGAAATTCCCTTCTGTGAACGCTAAGCCGCTGATGCCGATCACTTCACCCATGTTCGAAACGGCCGCTCCTCCGCTCTGGCCACCTATAACGGGGGCGTCAGTCTGAAGATAGGTGATTCCAATAGATTCCCACTCTCGGACACGAGAGAGCAGGCCCCGTGCAATTGTTGGCTGAGGGAACTCTTCGACCTCGCCTGGGTACCCGATCAAAAACATATCTGTGCCTATGGGCAAGCTCTCACCATCGACTAGCGCCAGGGTATCAGTGGGCGCATCAATGGGCCCGAGCACTGCCAAGTCTGCCAGCAGGTCCCAGCCCTTCACCGGTACCCCGTGGAACTCTGAACCATCAGGGAATACGACGCGCACGGTATCGAATGGCCAGACTACGTGCGCGTTTGTTACTACGTATCCGCCATCTATCAGTACGCCACTGCCTGTGCCAGTCACTGTTTCTATGAATGCGATGGACGGAGAAACCTTATCGAAAATCTGGGGGGGAGTGAGTGGCCCCGGCGTGGCCGTGGGTTCTGGAGGTGGCGTGGCCGTGGGTTCTGGAGTCGGCGTGGCCGTGGGTTCTGGAGTCGGCGTGGCTGTGGGTTCTGGAGTCGGCGTGGCTGTGGCCGTCGCAGTTGGTATCGAGGTGAGCGTGACAGACGGCGTAGGGGTCGATGCTGCTAGTGGAGTAGGCGTGTTGGTCGGTTGCGTTGTAGCTGTGGGTACGGGCTCGTCATCACACGCCGCCAGGAGAGCAGCGGTCGCCACACAGATCAGGACGACGCACACGACCCGGCGGCATGCCGGTGGTAGTTTGGGACCTACCAAGCGACAAGTTACTGCCATACCGTATCCACTGCCATCGTGTGCTCAATCCCCACAGCTGCCTTTACATCAGGTCGTATTCCCTATTCGCTTTCGCTGTTGAGTATGGCTATTGACATCCCAAATTATAGCAGGCTGCGGAAAAACTCTGTTGTTTACTGGGGGTCCGAAATAGCCCAACGATAAACGTCGCCTAATTGCGTTTGCCGAATGAATGGTGCGATGTTGACTATGATGTGACGAATGCCGTCGAGTAGAGTCCCAGGAAGTGGTGTAAGAGGGAGAGGGTCTGGAGAAAGAGAGACCACCGAGTCATCCTTAGCGGGCAAAGAAGAAAGCTCGAGAAAGGAGGACAACAGTGGTCAAGGAAAGGATGGACCTGCTGGAGCTATTGCGCAAGGGGGGAATGGACGGTGACGTGGACTTCCTACGGGAGGCACTGAGAGTGCTGGTAGAGGGGATCATGGATGCGGAGGTGTCATCGAGGATCGGTGCTGAGTATGGAGAACGCAGCCCTGAGCGGGTGACCCAGCGCAACGGGTATCGGTCCCGGGCGTGGGATACCCGTGTAGGGACGATGGATCTGCACATCCCGAAGCTTCGAGAGGGGAGCTACTTCCCGAGCCTGCTGGAGCCACGGCGTCGCAGCGAGCGAGCTCTGCTGGCGGTGATCCAGCAGGCCTACGTGGAAGGTGTATCCACAAGGCGGGTGGACGATCTGGTCAAGGCCCTGGGGTGTGAGGGTATCTCCAAGAGCCAGGTGTCGCGCATCTGTCAGGAACTGGACGTGGTGGTGGATGGTTTCATGGGCCGTCCGCTGGACGGTGGACCCTACCCCTACCTGTGGCTGGACGCACTGACCCAGAAGGTCAGGGAGGCCGGCAGGATCGTCAACGTCAGCGTGGTGGTGGCGACGGCGGTCAATGGCGAGGGCAAGCGGGAGATCATCGGGATGGACGTGGGTACGAGTGAAGACGGCGCCTTCTGGCTGGCCTTCCTACGCTCGCTGTCCGCCAGGGGCCTCGGCGGGGTGGAACTGGTGGTATCGGACGCTCATCAGGGACTCCGAGGCGCCATCGCCGCAGTCTTCGGCGGAGCCAGCTGGCAACGGTGCCGCACCCACTTCATGACCAACCTGCTCACTCGGGTCCCCAGGCGCGCCCAGCCATGGGTAGCCACCATGGTGCGCACCATCTACCAGCAACCCTCCCCCGATGAGGTACACGCCCAACTCGACAGGGTGACCGATCAACTCCAGAACCGGTTCCCTCAGGTCGCCTCTCTACTGGACGAGGCCGGACCCGACATCCTGGCCTTCTCCAACTTCCCACTCGCCCACTGGAAGAAGATCTGGTCCAACAACCCACAGGAGCGTCTCAACAAGGAGATCCGGCGACGCACCGATGTGGTGGGCATCTTCCCTAACCGGCCGGCCGTGCGCCGCCTCGTTGGCGCCGTCCTGGCTGAGCAGCACGACGAATGGGCCGTTGGCCGTCGATATCTCACACCTGTCGTGCTGACCTTCAACGAAGCTCTTCCAGAGGCCGATCTCGCGGAGGGGACAGCCGCCTAAACAACATCAACAGGATGACGCACTCTTACACCACTTGACGGGACGTGACCCCCCTGTAGCTCCCTCACCCACCCCCTTCCGCTGTCCTCACGCCGTCCATCCGTGTCCTTCGGTGGATTCGGGGTAAGTTCCAGTGGATGCTCGCACTATGGACTCTGGGTGGTCGGTGGGGCTCCAGCGCTGCCTACGTCAGCGCCCACATCTCCATCTTCTTGCGATGGCTCTTCTCCTGGCGGAGGCATAGGCGCGCCATCGCTGTCGTCGGCTAAAGGCTCCTGCGATATGCGCTTTCTCACCGACACGAGGAACGCAACGACCGCCAGGATGAGTCGCAACGCAAACTCTACCGCTATGAGAAACAGCAGGTAGTAGAAGATGCTCTCTCGGTGGTCATTGGCCTCCTTCAGCGCCTCCAGGGACTCGGCAATCTTAAAGAAAGACGCATCAATTAGGAAGATCGCCAGAACCGCGAAGGGTAGTATCTTGGCCATGTCCCGGGACAGTTCTTCGTTGTAGTATGCGGCCAAGCGGATGGCGCTGACGGTGGCAAAGGCTATCAGCAAAATGTCCGAAAACGACCTGTCTTTCGAAAGGAGGGTCAGGATTAGCGTGAGGGCTGCGAACCAGAAGTAGGCGAACACCGGAAACAAAATAATGTACTTCGCGCCGTATAAGACGAGGTGGAAGAAGTCTCGCACCCACGGATAGCGCGACTCTTCATTCTTGGACAGGTCCAACTCAAACATGTCCCGGGAGGCAATGAATCGGTAGAACTTGAAAACAAAGAAGCCATATATAGCCATGCCGAGGATATAGAACGCTGCAGGCCACAGCAATTTAAGGGCGTCATCAATATCTAACCCGTTAGGGAAGATGGCTTCAATATCCATCAATTCCATCTCCTATCCCGCGACCCGTGCAATGAGACGCGGCCTGCGGATAGTTAGGGGTAAGGGTCGGGACAAAGGCGGGACTCCCAATACGTACGTAAGCTGGCGATGGAGGGGCGTCGCTGCCCACACAGGCGTGGGCAACGGACGGTGAGTTCGCCGCATCTACCATTCCATCAGATCGGCTTCGATGGTTTGACGCCCGTAATTCTATGAAAAGCTCACCATCTCGTCAACCAACAGCGCCCGGTCACCCGGGCCTTTAAATTGGGGATTGAGTTTGTCTCATAGACCGGTGGGGGAGCTGACTAACACAGGTGTGGGAGCGATGGGCCTCAAGGGAGGTCGGCCCGTCCAGTTCCACCGGCCGCTTGTCGGCCCCCAGAAAGGTCGTCTGCCTCTCTTAGTTCCATGGGGCCTAGGCCCAGCCCCAAGGGGCTTGGCCCCTGCGCCATAGCTTGAGCAAGTTATGAGTCATCCCTGCCAGCGACCACTCACTCTGTGCAGCGCCCAACCCCCGTCTCATAAACCGTCGGAACCCCTGACCTTCCTTGACCTGTCCGAACACCGGCTCCACCAGTACACCCCGCTTCTTGTACAGAGCTCGGCCTCGCTTTGTCAGCAGCTTGCGCTCCATCCTGTCCCTCGGGCTCAGTCCTTTTGGTATACGTCCTCTGGGACACCCTTTCTCCCGTAGCATCTTCCGCTGTTTCCAATCCTTGGTGGTGGCAATAAGAAGCTCAGGCATATCTGGCCAGGAGCAAGCCCTGATGTTGGCCTCACTCCAGTACCCGGCATCGGCCAGGCCCGGACCGAAAGCTGGATGCCAATGTGGCTCGGGATGCTCGTGACAGTCCCCACCGGCAACCCGGAGTTCGCCGCCGTGCTCAAGGTGGTTCGCGCCCGGGGCCTGTGGCTCCGGTACCGCAGCTACCGCAGGAAGGGACGCATTGTGAGGGCTCTGCCATCGACGAAACCCGTGTAAAGTCTGCCAGTTCACTATAGAGCCTCTTCAGACCGGCATGGTACTATCGCTGTGGCGAAAGCGCATCAGCTTTGACAAGAAACGGATCATTTGATCGACAGGATCTAACGTGAAGAAGGTACTCTGTCTGGTAATGGCGATAGCTCTGGCATCCGCAGTGCTCGTTGCCTGCGGCAAAGACCCCACACCGACAGAGCCTGCTCCGACAGCCGAACCTACTTCCATGCCTACTGTCATCCCTACACCAATGCCCACGGCAACGCCGACTCCGACGCCTACTGCCATCCCCACGCCAATGTCCACCGCAACGCCGACACCAATGCCTACACCCACACCCACGCCAGCCCCCACGGCAACGGCCCCAATGGACCCCATGTCCAAAATGGACGGTGATATCGACCTTCCCGCGGACTGTTTGCCCGGCGGCATGCTGGACGACGCCGCAACGGTCTCTTCGTGCAACGCGCAGGCCATGCAGCAGGTCAAGAGCTTCTCCTTCGACGGGGAGTTCAATCTGCTGGCTATCTTCCCCGTGGAAGGCCCCAACGCTGGGGAGGGCTCCATACGGATAAGCGGCGCTATTGTCCTGCCGGACAGGTTCAGATTCAAGATATCCCTGAACCCCGACGGGGAGATGATCGAGATGAACGGCGTGGTCATCGGAGAGGACAGCTACATCCGTGACCCTGAGTCAGCCCAGTGGTTCAAGGGAAGTCCCCCTGAAGATGACTTCCTGGGCGTCGTGCAGCTGGTCGGATTGCTTCACCTGCCGAACGACGCTAGCGCAGCTCTGAACGAATCCATAGACCTTGACGATGGAACCAGAGGCTACGTGCTTGTCTCCGATCAGACCGGTATGGGGAGCGGGATGGAGGGATTTGAGTTCCCAGGGGGCAACCTCATCAGGGTTGTGGGCGCCGATGACTTCCTGACCAGGGAGATCAGGGTCGCTGTTGAAGGCGTGGAAGATGAGATGCGCGATCTCATCACCATCAGCTACCACGGCTACAATGAGCCGCATGAGATTGAACCGCCTGCGGAGTATGTAATCCTTCCGGGCGAGTCGATGGAGTCGGGCGCTATGGGAGCGCCGACAGTTGTGGGATTGGTCAGGAATGAAGAGGGTGATGTCGAGGTGACGTTCAGTGAGCCTGTCCATGTTCAGGGCGAGGTCGAGCTGTATGTCCTAGACCCCGAGACCGGAGGCTGGGGTCTCCCTCTTCTTGACGGGAGCGGTACGGACACTCTCACCTTCGACGCGGACGCAGAGGACAGGCCTGCACTGATCGTTGGCGAGAGTCAGCTCGCCGGGTTCGCCTTCCCAGCGCCAGACTCGCAGATAACAGATTCCGATGGCACTTGGGTGATCCTGAACTTCGATCTATGGACGTACGACACCGGGACCACACCTGCCGCTCAGACCATGGTCGTAGACCAGCTCAAGAAGAATGCAGAGGAGTTCGAGTACGCCATTGGAAGACCGGGCGGCATCCGGACCTTGGCGACCGTTTCCGAGCCGCTCACACTCAACCTTGCCATCGCGAACGACGCCTCGTCATCGGGCGTCCTGGGATATCTCTTCGAGGGGCTGACCGAGACCTCGTGGCTGACCGACCGGGTGGAACCGGCGCTGGCGGAGTCCTGGGAGCGTTCGGATGACGGGCTGACGTGGACATTCCATCTTCGCAAGGACGTGAGGTGGCACGACGGTGAGCCCTTCACCGCCCACGACGTGGACTTCACCTTCAACAGAATCATCTACAACGACGACATCCCCGCCAGCAGCCGCTCGTCATTCAACTTCCGGTTCCTGGACGAGGAGAGCGGCGAATGGAGAGAGGAGAAGATGACCGTCACGGCGCCGGACGACCATACGGTCCAATGCGTTCTCCCCGTGTCGTTCGCCCCCTTCCTCCGCTCCATGGGCACCGCGATATATCCCAAGCACATCCTTGAGAAGCACGTGGACAATGGCACCTTCGCATCGACGTGGGACATCGACACGTACCCATCCGAGATCGTCGGCACCGGCCCATTCACCATAGAACGTTACGTTCCAGGCGAGCGTGTGGTCATGAGGCGCAATCCGGACTACTGGCTCAAGGACGATGCGGGCAACAGCCTGCCGTACCTGGAGGAAGTGATTCACGTCATCGTCCCGGACTTCGAGGCGGAGCTTGCCAAGTTCCTGGCGGGTGAGGCGGATTCCCACGGCGTGCTGGGCGAGGAGCTTGCAGAGCTGGAACCGCTCCAGGAGGAAGGAAACTTCACGATATACAGGCGAGGCCCCGCTTTCGGGACTACGTTCCTGGGATTCAACATGAACCCCGGCAAGAATCCGGGGACCGACGAACTATATATCGCGCCCGAGAAGCTGGAGTGGTTCCGGAACACGCAATTCCGCCAGGCCGTCGCGCACAGCATCGACAAGGATGCGATCATCAACGACGTGCAGCACGGCCTAGGCTACCCGCAGTGGTCGTCCATAAGCCCGGCCGCGGGCGACTTCCACAACCCGAACGTCCGGAAGTACGAATATGACTTGGACAAAGCCAACGAAATCCTGGACGGCCTCGGCTGGACGGATACCGACGGGGATGGGATACGGGAGGACGGCGAGGGCAACGAGATAGCGTTCTCGCTCGTGACCAACACGGGCAACACTGTGCGTGAAAAGGTCGGTACGATAGTCAGTCAGGGTATGGAGGAGATCGGAATCAAGGTGAATTATAGGCTGATCGAGTTCGGCGACCTCGTCGCCCAGCTAACCGATTCCTATGACTGGGAGACCATGGTCATCGGCTTCACCGGCGGATCGGACCCCTACAGCGGCATCGGCTTCTGGCACAGCGGGGAGGACCTGCATCTCTGGTACCCTAACCAGCCGGAGCCGGCGACGGAATGGGAAGCTGAGATCGACGAGATGTACATCATGGGCAGCCAGGAGTTGGACCGTGACAAGCGCGTTGGGTACTACCACCGCGCACAGGAAATCGCCGCCGAGAACGTACCGGTGATCTACACGACGCTCTCGGAACGGCTGAGCGCAGTCCGAAACGTCTTCGGCAACGTCACGCCCACCCTGTATGCGCTATGGGACATACGTTATCTGTACCGGACGGACCAGGAGGATGAGCCCGATCAGTCGGAGCTGATTAAGGACGACCCGGTCGCGTATACCAAGGCCTTCGTCCAAAGGGCCATCCAACGCTACGAGCGGGACGGCAGGCAGGCGACGATAGACTACTACAACTCTACCGAGAGCGTGGACGGAGAATGGTACGTGTTCATCATCGACCAGGATGGCTTCACGATCTCTCACCACAACCCTCAGTTCAGAGGTCGGGACCCCAGCCTCCGCGTGGATGCTACCGGCTATTTCTACGGTGACGAGCTGCTGGGGGCTACGGAGGAAGGCCGCTGGGTCGACTATGTTATACTGAACCCTGAGACAGGAGAGAACGAGCAGAAACATACGTGGGCGGTGCGCCACGAGGGGCTGCTGTTCGGCTCCGGTTGGTACGAGCAGTAAGGGTTTATCCGGCCAACTGTGCGAGGATGTTCCCGCACCTTTTCCAATGGGCTGAAGCCTTCAGGGTCGAGGCAGTTCCCTATGACTTCAACGATGCCTTGTTGAGGTTCACTATACCACCACCCACTCAGAAGTTTGCAGTACAGTCCCACTTAGCCCGCTCGCGGGGGATTGAACCACCCTAGGCTCTGTGAGCAATCGTCGTGGTCAACTGCCTTCAAGCCCAACCGCCCATGTATACCTAAGTTTTTTGTGTCGATTGGATAACTGATATCCTCGCCCAGGAGGTCCTGCGGGGGATGCGGGAGTCCGCCTCTCGCGGCTTCTGGATCGGCAGCAGGAAGCCCTACGGATACAACAGGGTCATGGTGCAGGATGGGGCGAAGAAGAGGCCCACATTGGAACTCGACCCGGACACGTCTCCCGTGGTCGAGCGCATCTTCGACATGGCACAGGCCGGAAAGGGGATGCTGCCCATCGCTGAGACCCTCAACGACGAGGGTGTCGCCAGCCCCGCAGGCAAGCTCTGGTCCAAGAACACCGTCCACTTCATCCTCAAGAACGAGGTCTACACGGGCACGCTGATCTGGGGCGCCAAGTCTAAGGACAAGGCAGAGCCGGTGCGGGTGGAGAAGGCGTTTCCTGCCATCGTCTCCAAGACCCGCTTCCGCCGGGTCAACAGCCTGATGCGCTCCCGCGCACCCAAGATCGCCCACCCTCGGAGAGTCGCAAGCTCCTACCTGCTCAGCGGACTCGTCAAGTGCAAGGCCTGCAACAGGGCGCTGAGCGGACAGGACGCCAAGAGCGGGCAGTTCTCCTACTACGTCTGCCAGTCGATCATGAAGCGCGGCAAGGATGCCTGCAAGACTCCCAGGCTCAACGCCCGCCGCTTCGAGGAGATGGTCGTGGGCAAGATTCGCTCTAACGTCCTCACCGATGGCAACATCCGCGCCCTGGTGAAGGTAGTCGACGAGCAGATGGACGGCGTGGCCCAAGAGCAGCGGACGAAGCTAGAGACCATCGAGGATGAGCTTGAGGACGTGAAGCGGAAGCTGGGCCGCATCTGGCACTTCATAGAGACAGCCGACAACGTCGAGATGACCGACGCCTCAGACCGCATCAGGGAGCACAGGGACCGCCAGGAGCCCCTGGAGGACTTGGCGGCCGAGGCCAGGGCCATCCTCTCGCAGCGCAGGGCCGACCTGGACGACGTGGAGACCATCGCGGCCTACGCCCAGGACATGAGCGAGTTTCTGAAGGAGAGCGAGCTGACCGAGCGCAGGGCCTTCATCGAAACCTTCGTCAAGGAGATCGTCGTGATGTCCGGCGACGCCCTACTGCGCTACACCATCCCCATTTCTCAATCGACACAAAAAACTGAGCTACTCTTGGGCGGTCGACCTGAAGAGTTCTAGGTAGATAATGAAGCTGAAGCTTCCAGCCAGTTGGTTTGGGATGTGGAGGGGAGACTGCATGGCGAAGAAGGTGAAGGAGGCCTTCTGGTAGTCTCACATAGACCCCAGCCACATCTCGAAGATGGTACTGCCTACCGTCCACTCAGGCCCGCCCGGAGAGGCTCGAACTCCTTGTAAGTGTCGCTGTGCAAGGCTCACAGAGCCCCCAACCACATCTCGAAGACGGTACCTCCTACTATCCACTTAGGCCCGCCGAACTATACAAAATCAAGAACTTTCGCGCCCAGGTTTAGGTTGGCGCTTTAGCGACATGTCAGTAAACGGGGCGAAGTCGAGAACCTTGTAGAGGTTCGTTTTGGATGTAATTGACCAATGGCCTTGCCCCGCGACGCGCGAGCTCGCCCTGCGTGGATGGACTGGTCCCAATCCCACAAAAACTGGCATTTCTGGTGGATCAGTTTTCGGAGTGAGGACTAGGTCTACCTAAATGAACCCAAGCCTTTCACCCGCATAACGTATGGATTACGTCTTACTGGAAAAATCTTCTTTAGCGCCCATATGTGTGGCTACCATATAGGTGCGTGTTGCTCCCCCCGAGTCCATCACGATTACCGTACGGCCCATTGAGGTGAGTTCATCAATATCGGCCTTTACAGCGTCGAGGGTCTCTGTGGGTATCCCTTTGTAATCATAAGTAGGGTGTTCGCGGACCAAAATGTCGAGGTCCTTGTGATGGCAGTCCAACCACTCCTGGAATATCAGACTATCCCTAGGTTCTGAAGATGTGTCACATCCACCGCAAAAGGTATAGAGGGAGAATTCACTTTCTCCTTCGGGCCCGTTTAAGGTGGACCCCATTATTAAGACAGCACGAGGGCTAAATTAAGAGAGTCTCCCACCCCTGCGCTAGGTTTCACCAAGCCCGATGGCAGCCCTGCTTCTTCAGCTGCTGCTCCCCTTTCTTCCTGGCCATGTTGGTACACCTCTGCTGGGGTCCGGTAGCCCAAAGCCTGGTGAGGCCTCTGCCGGTTGTAGAACTCCAGGTAGGCATTGATCCCAGTTCGGGCCTCGGCGACGGTCTGGTAAGCTTTCAGATACACCTCCTCGTACTTGATGCTCCGCCACAGCCGCTCCACGAAGATGTTGTCCAGGTACCTACCCTTACCATCCATGCTGACCTGGACCCTCTGCTCCTGCAACGTCTGGGTAAAGGCCTCACTGGTGAACTGACTCCCTTGGTCGGTGTTGAATATCTCCGGTCGTCCCTTACCCAGGGCTTCCTCCAACGCCGCCACGCAGAAGCTGGTGTCCATGGTGTTGGAGAGCTTCCAGGCCAGCACGTGCCGGCTGTGCCAGTCCATGATGGCCACCAGGTACAGGAAGCCCTTCGCCATGGGGATGTAGGTGATGTCCGCGGCCCAGACCTGGTCGACCCGATTAACCTCCACTCCCTTCAGCAGATAGGGAAAGATCCGGTGTCCCGGCGCTGGTTTGCTGGTGTTGGGACGCCGGTAGATCGCTTCCAGACCCATCAACCGCATCAGCCTTCGAACCCTTTTTCGGCTCACCAGATAGCCCT
This sequence comes from Dehalococcoidia bacterium, assembly GCA_965237935.1. Classification (GTDB taxonomy): domain Bacteria; phylum Chloroflexota; class Dehalococcoidia; order Lucifugimonadales; family CBDEGW01; genus CBDEGW01. The sequence continues at coordinate 505,614 of CBDEGW010000004.1, forward strand.
GTTGCAGCAGCCAGGCCTTCATCTTCCTGGAGCCGTAGAAGGGGGTCTTCAAATACTGACGGTCCATCAGGGCCATCAACTCCAGGTCTTCTGCCCTGGTCGGTACCGGCCGGTAGTACACCGAGGCCCGGCTGACGTCCAGCAGGATACATTGACGCACCAAAGACAGCTGCTGGTGGTCTCGGTCTATCATGGCTCGCCGTATGCTGCGACTCATAGACCGGACCTTTCCGACAAAAAATCGCGTTCCACCTTCAGCTGGCCGATGTGCCGGTAGAGGTGGTTAATCTGAGCTTCCTTGGCTTTCTCCTGGGATTTCTGATTGGTGGCAAATAGCTCCGGGGCTCCTTCCACCAGGGCCCTTTTCCAGGCGTGAATCTGACTGGGATGGACCTCAAATCGGCTGGCCAGCTGGGCGATGGTCTCTTCCCCCGCAAGGGCGGCCAGGGCCACCTTGGCCTTGAACGCCGGACTGTGCTTATTCCTCGTCTGCTTCATGTCCTGCTCCTCCACGTCGGTTAGTTGCCGGTTATTTTAGGAGCTGGACTCTCTCTTAGCCAGTTGTCTAGTTTTTGGGTACCACCTCAAGAAGGCCCAAGATGGGGATCTAACAACAGCCGAAATGCATCTTATGGTTGTAGGCTTTGACCAAGCGGAGCTCTATCAGATAGAACTGGAGCGCGACTTATCCATTACACTGCTAGAGGAACGGCTCGCTAAGTACAAGTTCAAGAACTGGAGAAAAACAGAAACCACGGGCAAGAGAGTTAGCCAGGCCAAACGCCGCAGTCGGGCAAAAGAGATAGCAAGCGAACTCAATAACACGTCGAGATGGAAGTCACACGGGTATGGCATTTCAATTGAAGAATTGAGAAGAGTTCTGAATCTGCGTATAGATGATTATGACTCTAACCCAGCGAAGCCAGGGCTAGGAAACCAGATCAAGAGCTACTATAATCTGCTCGACGATTACATGATGAGGCGAACACACCGAGGAGTGGTACATATGGCCGGAGCTTACCTTCCGTTTACCTAAAGGAGGACAGCCATGCCGGAATCCGTGAATGTCGAAGAGATAATAAAGAATAACCGCTCCGTTGACCCTGCTGTGCTAGCTGAAATTATGAAGCTGTACAAAGAACTGCTAGAGAGTGGACTTCCGATGAGAGGCTATCGGCTTATTCCGCCATATGGCGGAAGGCGAATAATCGTTGGTGATGCCGACGAGAATGACGACCCTCGAACGAAACATCTCAGCACACGATTAGCCTAAACGAGAGAATAGGTAAAAGGGTAAAAGGGGCCAATTTGGCCCCTTTACTATTTGGTCGCTACTTTGCTTGACAGAAAGAATTTAAACAACGTAAGTTGCTGAAACCGATAAATAGTTTGTAGAGAGCTACAACACAGATGGGAGGAGTCTTCATGGAACGCCACTACATCAACCCGCCTGATATCGCTCCCCCTCCTGGCGACCTATACCATTACGTGGTCAGGGTGGGAAACACTGTGTATATATCCGGCCAGTTATCCAGGGGGTCGGACGGTCGTGCGGCCCACGTTGGTGATCCGAGTGGCCAGGTACGCCAGGTGTGGGCGAATATCGAAAAAGCAATGACATCTGTTGGCGGCTCTGTTAGGGATATAGTGAAGACCACCACCTACGTGGTAGGTGCTGAGAACTTGCCAGAGGTACGCCGTGCGCGCCTGGAAATTCTACCGCCTGAAGAGCGTCCCACCAGTACTATGGTGGTGGTAGCGGGCCTGGCCGACCAGGAGCTGGTGGTGGAGGTGGAAGCTGTCGCCGTCCTGCGGTAGGGGGCATCGGTGAGTCACCAGGGGCGGGCGGATACAAGCCTGCGTGCGAGCTACCTGGGCGTCCCCAGGGCGTACTTTACCGTGCCGCTGAGGGGGCCCTTACTAGAGACCTCGAAGTAGGCGATGTGAGGCCGGCCCTGGGAGTCGAGCTTCAGGGACACCAACTGCCCAAGGGTCTTGGAGCCCGCGTCCACAACGCTATCGATCTTCCAGTCGGAGCCGTCCCAGACGGCCAGGTTCAGCCGCTTTTCGTCAGAGTAGGCAATCCAGGGATTGCCCTCGCCATCCAGGGCCAAAGACGTAATGTTCCTTGCGCCAACGAACCCGAAGGCAAGCTTGATTCTCTCGTAAAAAGTCTGTGCAGGCCGAATTAGAACAAACGTACCCGCGCCTGGGTACAATATACAGTCTCTGTTCCGTATACTAGCCCAACATACGGTAGCGCTCAGATGTGCTGAATCGCTGGAACTTCCTCAAAACGGGTTTTTACGAGGGAATCAAGCTTGCTCAGAGTATCCACGTCGCGTATCTCCCAGGTGGGCTCATCAGGGCCCCTGGTAGCGTACTTGACCACGCCGGATGAGGGGACTCCTTGAGGAAATAGCTGATGTGAAAGCGGCCACCCTGGTCTATCACCAGCGAGGAGAATAACCCCGTGTCGCCGTCGTCGTCCACGGTGTCGAAGATCCATCCAGAGTCGTCTCTGCTGGCCAGGGTCAGGCTCTGGTCTTTCTGATCGAAGTAGGAGATGTGCGGGCTACCATCGGGATCGATGGCGATGGAAGTAGCGTACTTATAGGTTATGGGTCCGGTGCCTATGGTCTCCACGGTCCAATTTCCCGCGTCGTCCTGACCGTAGTACTCGACGCCTTTACCTCCGAATTCCTCAGGGTCTATGGCACTCATGTGGGGCCGGCCCTGGGCATCAGTGGTTATCCGGTTGTCCCATCCATCGTGACCCTGATCAAACACAGCCTCAACGTCCCATCCGCCATCATTCAGGACAGCGTAGATAGCATCGCCCTTGGCCGGTCTGAACTGCTGGGCGTCCTGGTGGTCGTGATACGAAATGTGGGCGACGTCATCTGGGCCGATGGCTATGTCCAGGGGTCCGTAAAAGTTACCTTCGGCAACGGTGGTGACGTCCCATGTCGAGCCGTTGCGCACCGCGTTCTTCACGAATCCAGGCATGGCCTCCAGCATATAGGCGATGTAGGCAACGTCGCCGCTGGTCAGGGCCAGGGCAGGCTTCGTACCTGCGTCAACGTCCTCTATCTCCCATGAGAAGGCTCCCTCTTCTTGAGCGCCATCGTCGGCTGGAGGCTGGGGAATCGCCGTCGGCGTGGGCTGAGCCGGAAGGGGAGTCGGGGCCGCTGCTGCTGGCGGGGTAGTAGGCTGTGGGGCCGGCGTAGGAGTGGAGGCTGCACCGCCGCACGCCATAGCGACAACGGCCACGAACACGCCTAGCAGCGAAATGACGTATCGGCTGTGGTCAGGAAACCTCATGTCACAATCCTCACTTCCACCACTTCGCTGCTCATAGAGACGGCGATCAAGCACCCCAATGGGCTGCGAGCGGTGATTGGATTTATCAACACCTGGTTAGATGCCAAGGGGCCGAGAGGTGATGCACAGGTGTCCCAAGTCGTGGGAGGAACACCCCTGGGCCAACTCAACGCATAGCGTTAAATAGGCGTGCGGTACATTCGCGCCAAGCCCCGATGCTCATGCGAGGGGCATCGCCGCACTGATGCTTGTATGGGGCCGCAGCGAGACATGCTCGGCGTGGGCTCCAGGTAACGCCGGTTCAGGCCGAGGGGGAAAACCCCCTGCTGGACCATGCACTTAGGTCGCTCCCGAACCACTCGTCAGGGATGCGCTGGCCAACGCCCTGCTCCACTGCCTTCTGGTAAATTACGGCTCCCGCCGCCGACATCTGGATTCCCATGCCTGTACTGTTCTTGTAGTAGACGATTTCCTCCGCGGGGTTCGCTGGGCGAGCATTTCCCAGCACTACGTCCCCCAGCTCGTGGATCTTCTCCCAACCTATGAGGCCCCGCTCGATGGGGTCCAGGAGCTCCTTCTGGTTATTGCTGAACACGCTCTCCCTGTCGTTGATGCAGATAAAGTCACTGCGGACGAAAGTGGTCTCGTCCACCTCACTCTTGAGGAAATTTGCGTCGCTGTTCTGAAGGGAGACCACCAGTTGGCCCTTCTCCAGCCAATGCCCGTCAAAGACGGGCTCCCCGCTGACGTACCCGGCGTTGGTGGCACAGTACACGATGTCAACACCGTCCACGGCCTCCCGGGGAGTGTCCACCGCCGTTACGTCGATCTCCAGCAAGGCGCTCATTTCCTGAGCGAAGTCCTGACGATGCTGAGGCGTTGGACTGAACACCTTGACGCGCCGAAGGGGACGCACAAGCGCCAGGGCCTCAAGGCTCGTCCGCGCTAGCTTGCCACTGCCGAGCATCCCCAGGGTCTCGGCGCCCTCGGTAGCGAGGTACTTCGCCGCCAGTCCCGATGTGGCCCCGACCCGGATACCTGATAAAGCAAACTCCTGGACCAGCGCCAACAGCTGGCCCGTCTCCATGCTGATGAGGCAGATGAACCCCCAGTTGCGGTTTTCATAGTGCGGGTCTTGCAGCCCCTCCTGCCTGGCCCCGAGCTTCCGCGGCCTCCCCCCGATGCGTATCGCGGCCATGTTGAGGGTCGGCGTCGTCCCAATGTGAATGTTGGAGCTGTAAACAGTCTCGGGGTCTGCTGTGGCAGACCTGTACCGAATTCTCGGAAGATTGATGGCTCCGCCCTTACCGTAATCGGCAAAGGCAACCTCCATGGCCTGGATGCACTCCTCCATAGGCAGTAGCCGCTGGACATCGGCATCTTGAAGCACAAGCGTCATGACTAGCCTCCCAAGATCAGTGCTGAGGTGGCGTTAGACGGGCAGGGTTGGCTCCTGCTCGGGGCGGGTGTCGACTTCGAAAGCATTGAGGGCGCATGCGATGTAGCAGTAATAGCCGATGCTGCCCACCAGGTCCGTCAACGCCTTCAGTCCGAAGCGGTCCAAGGCCTCCTGCCAGGTGTCCTTGGAGACACGGTGATTACGCAGCAGCTCCGAGGTGAAGTTCCATACCAGGGCCTCATCTCCTACAAAGCCCTCAGGAGCGCGACGGTGTTTTATAGCGTCAATGACCTCGTCACGGACACCTGCGCCACGAGCCCCGCTTTCGTTGACCGTCCATTCATACACACAGTCGTACTCCCTGCCGACTATCAGCGCGGAGAGACGCCCCACCTTCTCCGGTAGCGAGGACTCGAAGCGCATGTATGCTCCCAGATGGGCGGCGCGCGCCGCTGGGACGGGGCTGTGCAGCAACACCCTGAAGGGCCCGCTAGGGGCGCCTCCACGACTATCCGCAATCTCGTCAAAGATTTGACGGTACACAGGGGCAACGTCTTCTCTGTTGCGAACTTCAGGTACTCTGGCCATGGGCATCTCCTTTGGCATGTTGAGGTGGCGGTATTATACCCCTTCCTTTTGGAGATAGGGGAGCCCTGAACTCGCAGTTACTTGTTAGTGGCAACACTTGATAGTGTAATGGTTTGAGGTTTGCCCGACGGGATTACCTTCAAATAGCTTGAAGCAACTCAGGTATGTATGGGCTAGCTAATTCGAGCTTGTCAACTTCAGTGAGGCGTACCCAGGCTATTTCTGAGTGTTCATGCTCTTGTAAGTTACTGGGCGTACCGGTCCATTGCGTGACGTAATAGCTGTGCAGAAGGAGCCCCTCGGCGTTCAGCGGATGGATGGGCAGCTCCCTGTACTTAACAGGAACGACGCCGAGCTCCTCCGCCAGCTCCCTCACCAGAGTCTGCTCGGGCATCTCCCCATCTTCACTATGGCCGCCCGGGAAGTCCCACACTCCAGGATAAAACGCCCTGGACGCTGCTCGTTTCACGAGAAGTACGCGGTCCCCACGAAGGAGAATACCGACAACCACGACTCTGCTCATTAATCGGCCCCTTGTTGACGTAGTGGGTGACCCATGTGACTACCCAATTATGCCAGAACGGGCGGGGACGAGCTACGTTGGCAGGGGTCCATCGAGAGGGGTGGCTGGCCACCCAGAAGCGATTCCCAAGCTCCCAAAGCCTCCAACTGCAAGCGCCCCTCTTTGGCTAAGGGACTCTAATATGGTTTTGTGCGTCACCGAGATCAGGGAGCCCTGAACTCCACCTGAAACGCGACCTAACCGTGGTGGTTGCCGCCTGTGGCTTAGCCGTTGCGTCCCGTAACCTGGAGCACTTTCTCCAGACCTGCATAGGTACGCGTAGGTGAGGCCATCAGGAACCTGAAGCCCTGCTCCACAACCCGCTGGGCATTGCTGGCGTCAACGTGAGGGTGCCCGCACGGCACGCCCTGCTCTTTACAGTGGGCCAGAATGGTGCTCATGGCCTCCTGCACAACGGGATGATCGTACTGGCGAGGGTAGCCCAGGTTCTGGGAAAGGTCGCCCTCGCCGATGACCACTACCCCAACGCCGGGCACAAGCTTCAAGATGTCTGGCAAGTTATCGATGGCTTTCACGTCCTCGCACATGATCATCACCAGGATCTCCCCCTCGGGGCTTAGCGGCCAGACATCGGCCTTGGCGTAGTATTCCTGCTGGGTTAGTCCCCAATAGCGTGCCGCTGCGGTGGGCGCATCTCCTCGGATTCCCCGGGGCTCCAGGTGCTCGGAGTCATCCGGCCGGGCGTAGCGGCAGGCGGCGACGGCATTGTAGGCCTCCTCCACCGTGCTCACATGGGGCCAGAGCACCCCGTACACGCCTGAGTCCAGCACCTGCTTGGCATGCCATTGGCTCATCTCGCCGCCATTGGGCGGGATGCGGACCGCCGGCGTCACGGCTGGGGCAATGGAACCCGACTGGGCGATCTGTCTCCGGTTAAGCAGGTACTGGAGGCCGTGGCGCAGCCCCGCGTTATCATAAGGGTTGTGCTCCATCTCGAAGATAACCCCGTCGTACCTGGAGGTGGACAAGGCAATGGCCGACTCTATGTCTGCCGATGAGAAGCAGACCGCGGCAGTGCCTCCATCCTCCAGTGCCCGGATCATGCCGTTGAGCCTCTGGCCTGCCATCTTTGTTACCTCCTTGGTGCCTAAGCTGTAACAGCCAGGCGCTGGTTGAGCCTGCTGTATACCTTGCGAGCGTTCCCCTCAAAAATCTTCTGGCGGTCCTCCTCTGTAAGCCACGCTATAGCGTCTATTAAGGGCTTGGTATCGTCGAACCACCTGCCTGTGTCGGGATTGATGATGTGCACCGCGCCGATCATCTCGGTTGCAAACATAATGTTATCTACTCCCACGGCCTTGATCAGCATCTCCATGGCGTCCTGGCTGTACACCGTTGTGTCGAAGTAGAGCTGCTTTAGCCCTTCTTCCAGGGACCTTCCGCCACCTATCATCCTTATGGCACGCCAGCGCGCTACCTGTGCCGGCAGAGCGCCGGCGCCGTGGGGAATAACCAGCTTCAGGGTGGGAAAGTTGTCGAAGACGTTGGACTCTAGCAGTTGATACGTGGCTGCGGTATCACCGGTGAGATAGTAGACGGCTACGGATTGAAGGCCTGGGTTCGTTGAGGCGCTGACGTGGATCATGGCGGGCACGTCCAACTCCACCAGCTTCTCGTAGATCGGATGCCACCAGGGGTCGCCCAGGCTTGGAGTCACTGCTGTTCCGCCCGACGGGTCTGGGTTGAGGTTACAGCCAACGAAGCCGAACTCGTTAACGCAGCGCTCTAGCTCGGCCACGCAGTTGGCCGGGTTCACTCCCGGCGATTATGGAAGCTGGCACACCCCTATGAACTGGCCGGGGTACAGCTCACATATGCGGGCTATTAGCTCGTTGTTGACCTGAGACCAGTAGAGGCTGATGCGTTCGTCCCCATAGTGGTGCCCCATTCCGGCTGCCCGCGGCGAGAACAGCGCAGCATCTATCCCCCACTCCCTCTGGAGCTTAAGCTGTCCGTTCTCCAACGACTCGCGGATCTGGTCGTCGCTGATTCTAAGGGACCCCTTAGAGGGCCGGGCAAGGGTAGTAACCTGGTTCCCCCTGTAAGCCATCAGCTCCGGCGGGGACGTAGTGTAGTGGCCGTGGACATCAATGATCATTGTCTAGCGCTCCACTGTTCGCTCATAGGATGCTCCCGGACCTGGTCCAATCGCGAACCTAAGCCAGGTTCAGGGTGCTGGCGGCGAACACGTCTTCTACGTTGACTTTCTGGGGTATTACTTTCTGATCCAACGTAAACTGAATGAAGGTCTCCAAAGTCTTGCGGTTGGCCGCAATGCCGAAGGGAAGTGGATCGTTTCCGACCACCGATTGCATCTGTGCCATGGCTTGATCGGGGGCATCGAGTTGCCCACCTCCCGATAGGCGCGGCAGGTAGGTCTCTTTGGCTGCCTTGAATACCGAGAAGAGCTCTTCGGCGAGCCAGGGGTTGGCGGCCAGGTGTTCATTCTTGACGACGACGGTGTGATTGATGGGATAGACCTCCGTGGCCTTGTAGTGAGCAACTGCGGCTTCGCGGGCATCCGGAATGAGAGGTCTCACTTCGGGCGAGTCCACGGGTGGCAGTCCGATGGCAGCGTCGATCTCCCCCGAGAGCAGCATGCGAACCAGGTCGCCGTCCCCCTCCGCAGGCACTACGTTGGGGGGCGCCACATATTCCGCCACGTGTTCATCCCATGAGAGGACCCAGGTGACCTTGTCCAGGTCTACGCCGTAGGTGGTCTGAAGGAAGCCTCGCACCCACACTCCTGTGGTCACCGTGTACCCTCTCACACCTACTTTCCGCCCCTCTATGTCCTTTGGTGTCTTAATCCCGGATTTGGTGTTGTATACGATGGCGCCATGATGGAAGCCCCGGGTCACAAACACGGGGATGGCAGTGATGGGCTTGCCATGTGCTCGGGCACAAAGGTAGGTGGACAGAGCCATCTCGGAAACGTCAAACTCCAGATCGCGGATCATCCTCCGAAAGATGCTGATAACGGGCAGGACCTCTATATGATTCATCGACAACCGCTCTGATGTAATAGTCCCGTCCTTCAGGGGCATCGTATGCCCGTAACTGCCCACTGCGGTCTTCACTGTAAGTTTCTCCATGGCTTCTACCCCCTGTTCCGTCGGCTTGTGTCTGAACTGAGACTTCTACGCTCACGCCTGGTGAAGGTTGGCGCGAGGAACCTTCTCGTCACCCGTAATGGTAGCCCCATAAGCGACTCGATTGCTGAGTTGATGATTACCTGAGGCTAAAACCCGCTAGACCCCGCCGAGCCTACTCCCAAGCGCGGTTGTCTACCACCGACTCATAGGTGGCACCGGGAGTGACCAGATCAGGATAGCCCAGCATCCACTGGTAGGTGTGCTCGAATCGCTCCAGGGTGTAGGGAACTGGCGGAGCGTAAAGGAGGCGCCAGGTCTGGAGTTCGTGCGGCTCAAGCAGCCCCCGAGCTTCCTTCGTGATGTGATGGGCGTATCGGTCTGGGTTGGCGGTGATCATTTCCGCTGCCTTGGCTTCGGCCCGAAACATGGCCGCCAGAGTCGGACCGTCCAGCTCGTCGCCAGCCGCCTCGCTGCGAGTGGAGTGGTTCTCCATAATGATCCGGAACCCTTGTTTTTGGGCCACGCTGATCCAGGGCTCGTTGAAGGTAGCGGCGGCCAACTCGCCTCCGCTCAGGGCCTCCAGCCGTTCAGGCATGGTCCCGGCATTGGTGACTTTGATTTCGTCCTTCCTAAGAAAACCTTCCAACATCTTCAGAGTGGTGAAGTGGGAACCGTTGTACACAGTCACAGCCACGGAAGTACCCTTGAGCTGTTCCGGCTCCAGGACGCCGCTATTAGGGGCTGCCACAATGGCAAACGTAGACATGGCTGCGCCTAGGGCGACGATCTTGGCGGGTCGCTGACCGCTCACCTCCGCCTCCACCGAACGCTTCATGACGCCCCACTCACACAGGCGGAACTGGTCCACCCCTCCGCTGTTGTACAGGGTCTCCAGGGGGCGCTCGAAGATGGCGTCCCGCACGTCCTGCCGGTCCGTATCGACATGGGCTGAGCCCGGCGTCTTCACGAGCTCCACATCCAGACCTTGGTCGCGAAAGAGGCCTTCTTCATGCGCAACTATGACCGCCAGAGAGTGGACCGCGTTGCTTACGGATAGCCGAACCTTCTTCAATGTCACGTCAGTCGTCATCACATATCCCCTCGAAAATTGCTCGGTTGCGCTCTGCTCTGGCTCGGAAAAATTGTGCTGAGGCAGTTGTAAAGCGGAAGCGTACAGGTAGGCTCACATAGTGGAAAATACCACCAGCACCTCGCGACGTCAAGGCGTTGGACCTGGCAGCCACGGACCGCGAGGCCGCGGGTATAGAAGAGCACACAATAAAAGGTTAATCCCGGATGTCCTGCAGGAGCCACTCCGTCGGGATTTCGTGTCCTAGGCCGCGCTCCAGGGCAAGCTGGTAGACCCTGGGCCCAATGGCCGCAAACTGGAGGGCGCTGCCTGCCACGTTGTAGAAACATGTGACTTGGCGCTCATCCGTGCGGCCGGGTGTCTGCCCACCGATGACATGCATCAGCAGGGGCATGTGCTCGAATCCCACGGATGCCGGGTTGCGTTCCTGCCAACTCTCCTTGGAGCGCTCCGCAAGCTCCGGGGCCGCATAGACGGCAACCGGCCCCTCGAAGTGACGAACCGATAGGGAAGCTCTATTCACCGCCTCTGCTCCCAGCCGGTCGGCTCCAAAGGTCGCCAGGTGCATGCCCTCACTCACCCAGGAGGCGTCCTCGAAGATGGGGGTGGACGAGTCGGTGCAATCGGCCACAATGTCGGCCCCTTTCACAGCCTCGTACGGCGTTGCGGCCACTACGACAGGTATCTCCAGCTGAGCGCTCATCTCCTCCGCGAAGGCCTCGCGGTGCGCGGGAGTTGGGCTATAGACCTGGATCCTCTCGATGGGCAGCAGGGCACGGTACGCTGCGCTGTAGGTACGGGCCATGCCCCCGGACCCGAGCATCCCCACCACTCGGCTGTTCGGCCGGGCCAGATACTTGGCCGCAATGCCTGCAGTAGCACCAACGCGAAGATGCTGAAGCACTCCGTCGTTGAGGATAGCCACCGGTTCGGCGTTGTCTATGCGGGCGAGGAGGATCAGCCCGCAGAAGGTTCCAGGCTCGCGGCAGTACTTCTCATGTGTCACGGCCCCATCGGGATGTGTGAGGCTGTACTGAATGTCGAACTTCATCCGTAACGCGAACATCCCGAATTCGGGGACCACTCCAGCCATGGCACCCCAGATAAAGCGACGGCCCTCCTCGGGGCCTGGCGACGGCGCCACGACGTCCATACGACCGCCTTCAGGGAACTGTGCTCCCCTGCCGACGGCAGCTTCATGGTAAGCCTTCTCGATGAGGCGTATGGACTCTTCAATACCTAGCAGCCCGTCGAGATCCGCATTGCTCAGGAACAGCATGATGACCTTCTCCCCGCTTCGATATTTCGAACACATTGTAGCCGTTCTTCACGCAGCGAGCGACAGTTACAAGTTGAGGAGCGAAACCCACCGCTCTGGCCCCGATTCTCGCCCTGCCATGCAATGCCACAGCCCGTTACCCTATTTTCCGTATAATCGCCATCGCCGTATCATGGAGCATCTTTGACACGTTGGAGATCGTCTGAAGTAACTGCTGCTGCTTTTGAAGTGCGTTCTGAAGGTCAATGTTCGCCAGCTGCGCGTCGTCGCCAATGCTGCTGATCTGCTCTTCCCACGCCACGATTTCTGCCTCTACTTCAGCATAGCGCTGAGTTATCACCTCCGGTCCAGCCGCGGCGGTGGCTTGCTGGAGCGTCCGGGACGCCTCCACCAGCGGCGACAGGTCGATATCGAGGAGGACAGGGCCAGTCTCGCCCCGGGACCGCTCGGAGGAGACGAGCCTCAGGATGTCTACCTCTTCGTCAAACGCTGTCAGTAGGTTGTTCTGGCACTCGGCAAGTGACGCCTTGAGGGTATCCCAAGCCGTGGGGCTCAGTTCCCACTCGCCTGAGGGAATGGCACAGGCCTCGGCCACGGTGTCGAGCAGCGGGTGGTAGGTAAACCCGAATCCACCGAAGGACGTCCTTGGGGACAGCCCTTGAAGAAGGCAGAGGGTGCTCCTCTGAATCTGGGATAATGGTTTTGGAACAGAAACCCGCCCGGAAACAAGGAGCACCCAATAGATGCTGCCACAGAACAAACCCGACCGTATCCGCATCCTCTTTGACGACCATCGCCTGGTGGCCAATGCCGGCCTGCTCCTGCCGGCCACCCTAGCCCGGCACCTGGGCCTGCGGGAACTCGTCGACCATCACCTTGACCTCGGCGGAGCGCCGGGACGGGCGAACACTGGGGACAAGATGCTGACGCTGGTCGCTTCCGCGCTGGCAGGCGGCGACTGCATCGACGACGCCGATGCGCTGCGCGCTGGTGGGACGGTCGGTGTTCTAGGCTGCGTGGTCAAGGCGCCATCCACCCTGGGGACCTTCCTGCGCAGCTTCCGGTGGGGGCATGTCCGTCAACTCGACCGCGTGAGCCGCCAGTTGTTGGCCCGGGCCTGGGCCGCTGGGGCCGGACCCGGCGACTCGCCCCTGACCATCGACCTGGACTCGACCATCTGCGAGACCTATGGACTGGCCAAGGAGGGAGCGCGCCACCACGGCTATACCGGCGCCCGCGGCTATCACCCACTGCTGGCCATTGCCGCCGGCACCGGCGAAGTGCTGATGTCCCGGCTGCGCGAGGGCCGGGCCAACACCGCCCGTGGCGCCGCCCACTTCCTGCGTGAGACGGTGTGGCGGGTGCGCTACGGCGGGGCCAGGGGACAACTCACGGTGCGGGCCGACAGCGGCTTCTACGCCCACACTGTCGTTGCCGCCTGCCGGGAAATGGATGTCCGCTTCTCTATCACCATCCGCCAGCGCGCCAGCCTGCGGGACCTGATCGAGGCGATACCAGAGGAGGACTGGACTCCCATTCCCTACTGGATGGACGGTGCCGCCGATGTCGCCGAGACGACTTACACCCCGTTCCAGACCAAGCCGGACGCCGCGCCGGTGCGGCTCATTGTCCGGCGGGTGAAGCCGACGCCCGGTTCCCAGCTCGCCCTCTTCGCCAGATACAGCTATCACGCCTTCATCACCGACCGCGATGGGGAGACGCTGGAACTGGAGGCCGATCATCGCCGCCACGCCGAGGTCGAGAACGCCATACGCGACCTCAAGTACGGCGTCGGGCTGAACCACATGCCGTCGGCGCGCTTCGCCGCCAACGGCGCCTGGCTGGCGGGCCAGGTGATGGCGCATAACCTGGCCCGCTGGACGGCGCGGATTGGTCTGGGCGAGCGGACCGTGATCACCAAGACCCTCAGGCGGCGGGTCTTCGCTCTGGTGGGACGGATCACCCGCTCGGCGCGCCGCCTCACTTTGCATCTCCCCCGGCGCTGGCCTTGGGAAACCCAGTTCAGTCGCGCCTTGGCCCGGCTGCAAGCCATTCCGTTCCCGGCCTGACGGCCAGCCTGCAACTGACCCAACGTCCCCGCAATCTCGCGCCACCCCGGTCGCGAGAGTCCCCTGCTGCGTATCCTCTCGCCATCCCGCGCATCGCAACTCCCGCATAGGGCCTTAGGGGCCCTGTGCGGCGACTGAAGACCGTCCGCCGGCCTCTCATCTACCCCAAGACCCCAGGCCATCTCCCCTGTAGCTCCCTCACCCACCCCCTTCCGCTGTCCTCACGCCGTCCATCGGTGTCCTTCGGTGGATTCGGGGTAAAGGGCCCGCTGGCCGCGCCAGATTCCGAGCCTGCCGGGGTTAGGCGGATGAACACGTCCACCGGCGACGTTGTGCCCAAGTCCTGTGTCGTATTCCACACGAAGGTGTGCGTCATCCCTTCTACCGCAACCGAGCCTGTGGTGCCGGACTGCCTCCCGATCAATACAGGTGGCGCCTCGTCTATCAAGGTTGCCGACAGGAACGTGCCACCGCCGTCCACGGAGAACTCGAACTGCACATTGGCCAGGTCGGCGGTAGAGTCGGCCAGCGTGAACTGCACCGCTACCTGCCCACCCACCATGCCCGTGCCCGGAGCCAGTATCCGTATCTCCGGAGGGTCGTTCCCTACTGAGAAGGTCGCTGTCTGGGAGCGGCTCTCTAGGCCGGTGTTGTCTGTAACTACTAGCTCGAACTTGTAGATGCCCTGCTGCTGCGGCGCGAAGACAGGCGCCTCGGCATGCGGGTCGCTCAGAGTTACCGTTGGCCCCTCTACTTGGATCCATTGGAAACTGGCCACTGTTTGATCATCAACGCTTCCGGAGCTGGGAAGCCTCAACAGTGCGCCGGGGCTCTCCCGCACCTCGAATGCCGGAGCCGCTTGGACCTGGGACGTCGGGATGGGCTCCGCAACTTGGACCGTTGGCGTTAGCGTGGGTGAAGGCGTTGCCTACGAGTCAGACTGGGTGCATGCCGCGAAGCTGATGGCCAGTACAACAAATATGAAAGGCGCAAAGGAGACTGTTCGCATGATTCATATTATAGCTGAGTGGGGGGGTGCCGTTGCACTTTTTGACAACGGCAAGGGCGGACCCGGTAAAGGTTCAAGTCTGAATATTCACCTGCGCTTTAGTGCGCCCGCGGGCAATGCTCCGATGAATGCGCCAGAGGACGCAGACGCCAAGGCTGCTGCAATGTACATCGCTTGATACCCAGGGCCGATGTCCTTCCCCAGAAGAACCACTATAAAGACTGCGGGTATGCTAACCGAGATGCCCCAATGCCACCAGGGAACTGTCTGCCAGATTAGCCTGCAGAAGAAGCTGAATATCGCCCCCACGACCAGATAGGCGGCGACCACAGGGACTATCCGTTCAGCGCTCAAGATAGGAGGGCCATCTGCAAATACAGCTGCACCAGCCACGAATGATGCAGGTACTCCTACCAGAAATGCGATGATGTGGGCAATGGCCCTTGAGGTTCTTCCCACTACGGTCCACCACGGTTTCCGCCATAGGACCGAATTTCAATAGTTAGTAACTGCCACAACCTCCACCTCTGCAAGGGAGCTCCCTGCGACCCAGGCCTCCAGCTACTTTAGCCAGGCTATTTTCCATCACCTCTGTCGCGTAGGGCCCAGAAGACACGCTCGGGGTCCATGGGCGTGTGAGTCATTCGGACGCCGGTAGCGTGATAGACGGCGTTGGCCACGGTGGCGGGGGGTGGCACCGCCGGGCCCTCCCCGACGCCCCGGGTCCCTAGAGGGCCGTCCTCGGCGGGGACCTCCACGATCTCCGCGTCGATCATGGGCACGTCCAGGGAGGTGGGCATGCGATAGTCCAGAAGCGTTGGGTTTCGCATCAGGCCCTGGTCGTCGTACAGCATCTCCTCCGTGAGGGCCCATCCCAGGGCCTGGGCGGCCCCGCCCTGCATCTGGCCCTCCACCAGCGTCGGGTTGATGACTCGCCCCACGTCCTGGAAGGTAGTGTACTTCAGAATGGCCACCTTGCCCGTGTCCGGGTCCACCTCAACGTCGGCGATGTGCAGGCAGAAGACGGGTGCGCTCTTCAGTTTCGGGTTGCTGCCGTAGGCCATGAGGGCCCCCCCGGAGCGCACAGAGAGAGAGGCGATCTCCTTGAAAGTGATGCTCTTGTCGAGCTCCTTGCCGGCGTGGAAAACGCCATCGGCGTATTCCACCTCCTCCGGCGGAAGGTCTAGCCTCTGGGCGGCTCGCTTCTTCATCTGCTGGATCAGCTCCTGGCAGGCGAGATGGATGGCCGTCCCCATGGTGTAGGTGATGCGGCTGCCGCCGGTGGTGTCGGTGTGGCCTACGGTCTCCGTATTGCCGGTGGTCACGTGGACCTCCTCCGGAGGGATGCCCAGGGCATCGGCGCAGATTTGCACAAAGCCGGTCCGGGTGGTGGACATGTCCACGGAGCCTACCGTCAAGGAAACGGAGCCGTCTCCCATGACGGTAACGTGGCAGCTTGATGTGTTGACGCCGCCCGGCCAAAAGCCCACTGCGACGCCTCGACCCTGGTTGGTCCCCTGGGGCAGCGGCGAAGTCCACGCCGGGTGGCTTCTGGCCTGCTCTATCACCTCGCGCAAGCCGATCTTATCGAAGGGCAGGTTGATGGGCTGCGGGTCCCCGGTTTCGACGGCGTTCAGCAGTCGAAACTCCAGCGGGTCCATCTTCAGGGCCTCCGCCACCTCGTCCGCCACCGATTCCGTGGCGAAGCAGGCGGGAGGCGCTCCCGGGGCCCGCACCGAGCCCACCCTGGGCCTGTTGGTCACTACGTCGAACCCGTCGATCTTCAAGTTGGGGGTCTTGTAGGGGGCGAAGCCCACCAAGACTCCCGCCGACACCGCCGCTCCCGGGAAGGCCCCGGCGCCGTAGACCAGGCGGCCCTGGATGGCGGTGATGTGTCCGTCCTTCTTAGCTCCCATCTTCACCGTTATGACGGCCTCGGGGGCAGGTGGCGAGGCCTTCAGCACCTCGTCTCGGTCCAGAAGGATCCTTACGGGCCGGCCACTCTTCTCCGAGAGCTTGACGCAAATGGGGGCGATCAGGGCGTACATCTTTCCGCCGAAGGCGCCCCCCAGCTCTGTGGGGTTGACCTTTATCCTGTTGGCGGGAATGTCCAGCAGTATAGCCATCTGATTGCGGTGGAAGAAGATGCCCCGGGTGTTGGGCCACGCCTCTATGTCTCCGTTGGGGTAGACGATGGCTGTGTCGGCCTCGGGCTCAATGTAACCTGGATGGTTGATATGGGCGGTGAAGGTTCGCTCCTTAATGACGTCGGCCTCTCGAAAGCCGGCCTCCACGTCTCCTCTATCCAGCTCCATATGCAGGGCCACGTTGCTGGGCTTTTCGCTAACGCCGCCCAGGGTGCGAGTGAACAGGTCATTGTGAAGGATTGAAGCATTGGGTTCCATCGCCTGGATGGGGCCGTTGACAGGCGGCAGGAGCTCGTACTCCACCTCGATGAGTCCCAAGGCCTCCTCAGCGACTTCACGGCTGGTGGCTGCCACCGCCGCCACGGGGTGGCCGTGGAAGAGGGCCTTGTCTCGAGCCATCATCAGCTTGCTCATGTGGTACATCCCCATCTCTACTTCGCCCATGGGCACGAAGGCATCTGTGCTGATGGAGGGAAAGTCCGCGCCGGTGACCACGGCCTTGACGCCGGGCAATTCCAGGGCCGCGGAGGCGTCTATGCTAGTTATGCGAGCATGGGCATGGGGGCTTCTGAGGATCCGTCCGTGCAGGACCCCCGGGGTTTTCACGTCGGCGCTGTACTGGGACCTGCCCGTGACCTTGGCCAGGGCGTCCACGTTGGTGTAGCGTTCCCCAATAACTCCCTTCCTCTTCTCGCTTACTACCATGATTCCCTCCGTAGTATGTTAGATGGGATGATATTATCCTTAATCAACCTTTGCCTTGCATGAACCGGGCTATCATGTTACCGCAAGTCGCCTGGGTAGTCGAGAAACACGACGAAAGTAATGGAGGGTGTTCCCGCGCACCGAATTGTTGTACTTGAAGGTGAGAGGCACTAACATATTTGGCAGCCCTTGGTCGAGCCGGAAAGGTAGGTGCTGAAATGCTGGTCGATACCCACGTCCACATCGTATCCGATGATCACCAGAGGTATCCCCTTGAGCCGACGACGACTCAGGCAACGTCTGTGTCTTCCCCCTGGCATCGTGAAATGCCGGTGACCGCCGAGGAGCTGCTGCAGCTCATGGACAACGCCGGCGTGGACCGGGCGACCCTAGTCCAGGCCATGTCCGCCTACCGTTTTGGCAACGACTACGCCGCCGATGGTGCCAGGCAACACTCGCAGAGGTTCACCAGCGTCTGCATCATCGACATGCTGGCAGAGGACGCGGCGGACCGGCTGAGCCACTGGGTGCAGGAGCGAGGGATGCGCGGAATCCGCATCTTTACTAATGTGGTGCCGGAGCTCCAGGTAGATGACCCCCGCACCCTTCCCGTATGGGAGCGGACGGCCTCCCTGGGCATCCCTGTCTGCATTAACGTGAGACTCCATCAGGCTCGGGGGCTGGGCCACGTCCTGGAGCGCTTCCCCAACGTTCCTGTGGCCCTGGACCACCTGAGCAATCCAGAGGTGGAGGATGGCCCACCCTACTAGAGCGCCCAGCCCCTTTTCGAACTGGCGAAACATCCCAACCTTCACCTGAAATTCTCAACCGTTAACCTGTACGCCCTACAGAAGGGTAGGGCCGACACCCAGGACTTCCTACAGCGACTAGTGGACCGTTTCGGAGCCCGGCGCCTCATGTGGGGGTCCAACTTCTCGGCCACCCACGACCGCAGCTACGAGGAGCTGGTGGAGATGGGGCGCCAGTCCGTCTCCTTCCTGTCCGACGAAGAGCAACGCCTGATGCTGGGTGAGAACGCCCTGAGGCTGTGGCCGGAGCTTGCATCAGATAATAAATCCTAGTACTTCCTTGCGAAAAAGCGCGGTATGAAAAGCCGCTCATGGTGAGCCCGTCGAACCACGAGCGGCTCACCGGTCTCCTCTTAAGGGTTATTTAAACTGCGGCGCCACCTGCTGGCCGAAAAGCTCAAGCTGCCGAATTACCTCGCGGTGTGGCATGCCGGGCCACTGCATTCGGAAGAGCATGTGGGTGACGCCGAGCTGGTCCCGGTAGCGCTGGATCTCCCGCACCACCTCCTGGGGCGTCCCAATGAGGAAGCGGTCTCTGGCAAGCTCATCGAAGGGCATGTGGAAGGACTCCTCCTCTGGCAGGGCCTGGTCCTGGCCCCAGGCTGCGTAGGCCTGATATTTTGGCTCCAAGTACGGTCGCGCTCCCTCCAGTGCAGCCTCTGAGTCGGTGTGCAGGTACAGCTCCCTCATCATGGGGAGGTCCACCACGTCATCTCCTCCCGACTGCTCGAGAGTCTCCCGGTACATCCGCACCTGGCGCTGGACGGTTGATACGGTAGCGTGAGGGTTGACCAGCCAGGGGTAGCGGTGCCGGGCGGCGCGCCTGACGGCCTGGTCGCTGTTGGCCGCCACCCAGATGGGGGGGTGCGGCTTCTGTACCGGTCTCGTAACGGGTTTGACGGGCGGAATGGTGTAGAACCTGCCGTGGAACTCCACCTCCGGCTCCGTCCAGAGTAGCTTCATTATCTCCAGGGACTCCAGCAGGCGCGGCACTCGCTCCTTGGAGGGGGACCCGAAGGCGATGTACTCCTCCTCCCTGTATCCCAGACCGACCCCCAGGATGAACTTGCCGCCGCTGATGGCGTCCAGGGTCGCCACCGATTCCGCCACCTCTACTGGCGATAGCAGCGGCAGCAGCAGGACAGTTGCCGCCAGGTGCATGCCCTGAGCCTCCGGGGCCAGACGCGCCAGGAAGTGCAAAGACGTCGGCATTTGGTAGGGGTACGATAGGAAATGCTGGCCCGTAGCTATGAGGTCGAAGCCCGCTTCTCTGGCGGCGCGCACCTGCTCCACCGCCTCGCCTATCTTGGCGGACATGTCCTCTTCAGGCAGCCACTGGTCCAGAACAAAGAAGCCAAATCGCACTGGGGCCTCCTTACGTGGATGAGCTGGATTTATCGACGTCCTACCGCCCCGTCGATTTGGGCCAACAGAGCCGGGGTCAGCGGGCCCTTCTCCTCCGCCGCAATACATTCGCGGAGCTCGGCCTGATTTTTTACTCCCAGGACCACCGTGCCCACACCCTCCATGGACAGGGAGTACCTGTGGGCCAGGGACGCCGCAGACTCCCCCATCTCCAAGGACAGCCTCCGAAAAGGCTCAGCGCGCCTGTAGTCGGCCATCTCCGGGTGGTCGTCCGGTAGCTGACGGTCAAAGGTGTCGGTCAGGGCCCCTGCCTGCACCGCACGGATGCCCATAACTCCGATTCCCCTGGCGCTGGCGGCGTCGATGATTTCGCGGGGTCGCGCTGGCCCCTCGAAGCGTTTCAACCCTCCAGGAGAGTCCAGCAGGTTGGCTATGGCCTGGACTGCCGCGGGCGGTGGGTTTTCTTGTAGGGTCTCCAGGATAGCTGACGGCTCTCCGATGCCGGAGATGCCCCACGCGCCGACGCGGCCCTGCTGGACCAGCCGCTCCAGGGCCGGACGAACAGCCTCAACGAAAAGGCTGCGGGTAGTTCCCGGGGAGACGTCGGCGGCGCCATTGGGGACGATCTGTCCGTGCAGGAAAAAGAGGTCGACCCTCTTCAGTTTCAGACGAACGAGGCTCTCATCAAGGCTCCGTTCCAGCAGAGGCATGACCTCTTGAGGAGAAGGGTTGCCGACTCTACATTTGGTGGAGATTCGTACCCCTTCTGGAAGCCTGCCGGAGAAGGCCTCTCCGATGACCGACTCCGCTTCGCCGTTGCCGTAGGTCGGCGCCATGTCTAAGAAGGTGATGCCGGCCTCGACGGCCAGACGCGCACATTCGACGGCCTCCTCCCGGCTGGTGTGCCCCCACACCTGGCCGATGCCCCCTCCACCGAGGGTCAGTGCGCTAACCTCTCCCAGCCTACCGAAGATGCGCTTCTGCATGGGTGCAAAGGTAGTGGACTATGCTGTGCCTGTCAACATCAGGAGAAAGGCCGCCCTCACTCTTGTGGCGCCAGAAAGCAGGTGGTGACGTGGTCATTGACCATGCCCACGGCCTGCATGAAGGCGTAGCAGATGGTGGGGCCCACGAATTTGAACCCACGGCGAGCCAGGTCTTTGGACATGGCCTCCGACTCCACCGTCTTGGCGGGCATCTCTTCGAAGGTGAGCACTCCCGGCCTTCGTAAAGTTTTGCGGCCCGTGAACTGCCATATGTAGTGATCGAAGGCGCCGTACTCCTTCTGGGCCGCCAGGAGGCGCTGAGCGTTGTTGATGACGGCGTCTACCTTGAGGCGGTTGCGCACGATGCCGGCGTCGGCCAGCAGTCGCCGCCTGTCGGCCTCTCCATAGGCCGCGACCTTTGCCGCGTCGAAGTTGTCGAAGGCCCTGCGGTAGTTTTCGCGCTTGTGCAGAATGGTCCGCCAGGAGAGCCCTGCCTGGGCCCCCTCCAGGGCCAGGAACTCGAAGAGAAGCCGGTCGTCGTGGACGGGTACGCCCCACTCCTCGTCGTGGTAGCGCATCATCAGGGGGTCCTCTGGTCCTCCGAAGCAGCGGGTCTTCTGGGGTTCCTGCATAAGTGCACCTATATTGGCCTTGCACTAAAAGCCCAACGCTTCTTTCCCACCCACCCGCCCAGAGGTTTTATCCAAAGGGGGACACCCCCTTTAGCCCCCGACAGGGAACCCGGTTCCCTGTACCCTCCTAGGGGTTTTGTGCAAAGCACCTTATATTGAGGGAACACACCACGCCATAAATCTAGCCAGGTTCCTCGAGATTCCCCTGCACGTCCACAATCCTCATGACGAAGAGTAGCAGGTCCTTCGCTGAGTGGGATTGCTTCCTCGGCCGCGAAGCAGTTCTCGGCTCTATCCTGGAGGGGGTATAGCGCCTAGCTGTTGCATCAAGCTTAGCAAGTCCACCTCGCCCCAGTGCTCCACTATCTTCCCGCCGTCAATACGCATGATATCGATGGCGTCAAAGCGCACCTCTTTGTCGGTGGGCGCTACGCCGAAGAACCCACCCTTGTGGGTGGCGTGAAAGGTCTTGCGTGTCACCACCTTGTCGCCTTCAGCCACCTGGTCGTGGACGTGGGCATGCACGTCTGGGAAGGCCGTCAACAGCATCGAGAAGAACTCCCTGAAGCCTTCGATCCCCTGAGGCGGCGGCATCCCGCCAGGCCCAGCATGGTTCACGAAGTTGGGGTCGAATATCTCAGGTAATATATCCAAATTGTGCTGGCTCTGTACCTCCTCAACGAAACGGCGTACCAGCGCCTTGTTCTCCTCTGACATGGAGCCACCTCCTGTGAGGGCTAGACCGTTATCGACTCTATGACCCCACTGAGCCCGCTGCGCAGCTCCGGAGTGTCCTGGTGCCCGTGAGTATGGATGGCGTGGGCGGCCGCCGCTTCCACTAGGTCGTCGCGTTGGCTCTCGGGGGCCATCAACACCACCTTGCAGTTCTTCTCGCTGGGGTAATTACCGCAGTTGGCTACAAGCCATTGACCACTGGTTAGACCTAGCTCTTTTAGCTCCATCTTTTCTCCTCCTTTTGTTTGTGCTCTTTAATGTAGCGCTCTTCACCCTACGTGTCTACTCTTGTTGACTTCCTTATATACGTCCACCATAACCAAGCCGCGGGAGTCCACTATTAGCAGTTCTACGCAGCCACCACCCTCTCCGCGCCGGCATAGATGTTGAAGCTGTCTCCGCGGGCGAAGCCCACCAGGGTCATGCCGAACTCCTGGGCCAGCTCCACCGCCAGGCTGGAGGGGGCGCCCACCGCCACCAGCATGGGGACTTGGGGATCTTGTCGTCCGCGCATGGGGAGCACCTCCGAGGAGAGGTACTCCTATTCTACATGGGAAGTGCTTCCAACGGGCTTCGCCAGGGAGTATTTCAGCAGCCTGTTAGACGAGCTAGCTCCCATGGTTGCCCCTCCTGGCTTTATTGCAAGTTCAGCAATATCGGCTGTCCTTCTGTGGACGACGGCAACAACTAAATGCTTCACCAAAAAAATCATTTGAATCCCACCCACCCTCGCAGTTAATGAATGAGGGGCCGCGCCCCTCATACTCCCTGAGGGTGCCACGATTCCATTACGTCTTGAATCTTGTGGCTTTGTCTGAACCGCCGGTGGTATCTCCTTCACTGTAGGAATGCGCGCCCGCACCAGCAAGATGGCCATCTTGGACGATGAGGTATTCGTCCCTGATTGGCCTACCATCAAACCAACACTCCAGGATCTCCCGAACTCCAGCCGCGTAACGAGCCTGGGCTGAAAGTGAAGTGCCAGATGTGTGCGGGGTCATCGCATGGTTGGGCATGGTCCGCCAGGGATGGTCCTTTGGCGGCGGCTGCGGGAACCAGACATCGCCCGCATAACCGGCTAACTGGCCGGTCTCGAGCGCCTTCACGATTGCGTTCCGCTCGCAGATCTTCCCCCTTGCTGTGTTGACGATATACGAGCCTCGCTTCATTTTGCCGATGAGATCGTCGTTAAAGAGATGCTCTGTTTCTGGATGCAATGGGCAGTGAATGCTCACGACATCGCATACTCTGACCAAAGATTCCACATCGGAATGGAACGTCAGACCGAGCTCTTCTTCAACTTGGGTGGGCAGCCGGTGGCGGTCAGTGTAGTGTAAGGCTACATCGAAGGGTTTCATGCGCTTCAACACCGCCAAACCAATACGCCCACTCCCAACGACACCGACGCTCATCCCCTCGATGTCGTACGACCTTGATATGGCGTCCGCGATATTCCAACCGCCATTCACTACCAAGTGATATTGCGGAATGTAGTCCCGGACCAGCGCGAGGATCTGCATTACCGCGTGCTCAGCAACGCTGATACTATTGCAATAGGTGACTTCACAAACGGTGATATTCCTATTGATTGCCGCCTGCAGGTCAACGTGGTCAGACCCGATTCCCGCGGTAATAGCCAGCCGCAAGTTAGGCGCTTTCGCTATTCGATCCGCAGTAATGTAGGCGGGCCAGAACGGCTGAGAGATCACCACATCAGCGTCCACGAGCTCCTTCTCAAGGATCGAATCAGGTCCATCTTTATCAGCGGTAATAACCAAGCTGTGGCCACGACTTTCAACGAAGTTGCGCAGTCCTAGTCCGCCTGAAACCGATCCGAGTAATTCCCCAGGAACAAAGTCGATTGCAGCCGGAGAGGGCATAGTCTGACCACCCGGGTATGCCGCGAGTACAGGTATACTCTGTAGTGCATACTGAGGTGGGTAACCTCCCACGGGATTATCGTAGAGTACACAGACGATTTTCTGTTTCGCCGCCATTTTTCCTCCTAACAAACCGGAATTCCCCATTTTTGCTTGCCTCAGGCATCGTTGTTAGCCCAACGGAGGCGGCCACATTGTAAGCGAGTCTTTCGATGCCGGTCAATTCCAGGCATCTCCAACAGAACAACGATTTCAGTCTAAACCACCATTCTCTTGTCCATCTTGATCGTCATTGCGGCCCGCCAGTAACTTCTTGAGCCCCCTCAAGGGGATATGACATCGTCTTGGAGATTAAGGTGCAACGCACAAGTGATCCTTGACTTGTGCCATACCTACATCATAGCTGTGTAACAGATTGTGTTGTTTGCGTGACAATGAACTTGGTGGCCGCGACGAGCACAAGCATCCTGCGGTACCGCTGGCTGCCCTGGCCTGTTGGTCTGCTTGGCATCCCACCTGACTGTTCTCCTGGTTCAACTGGAAGATGTGGCTGAGGGTGTGCCAATAGTTCAAGTGGGAACTCTCTGGTATAATCCCCTCATTCTTTGTACAGGAGGACCCGCATGCAGTTTGTTGCCATCATGCAGCACACGCCCTCGCAGTGCCCGGGCCACGTAAGGGAGCTTTTCGATGAGGTCAGCGCAGCCATGCCCAGGATGCAAGAGATCGAGCAAAAGCACGGCGCCAAGACCCTGGGCTTCTACGGGCTGCTCTCCGCTCATAGGACTGTCATAGTCATGGACGCTCCAAGCTATGATGCAGTGGAGAAGGTCCTCTTCGAGCTGGGCCTTATGGCCTGGAATACCACGGAGATTGCGCAAGCCACGCCCATCGAGGACGCGATGAAGATGGCGGCGGAGCGCTTCGGTATTGGCGGCTAAGGCTGGTGCGGCCGGGTTCCGCTAGGCCTGCGCGGCAAGACGGGAAGTCAACGATGCCATTCTTCGGGGGTCTGCTTGCAGCCACCCTCATTACAGGCGAAGGTCTCTTTATCCCGCCCACCCGCCCAGAGGTTTTATTCAAAGGGGGACACCCCCTTGAAGCCCCGAGAGGTTTTATTCAAAAGGGGACACCCCCTTGAACCCCCGACAGGAAACCCAGGTTCCCTGTACCCTCCCGAAGGTTCAGCTAAGCCTAACTCATCCGATAGTATCATCAGGCCTTCATTCGATCTGCTACCCCTTGCGCCAGCGCAAGGTCCTCTTCGGAGTTGACGTTGAGGAAGGAGTGGAGGCTAGGGTCGAGATCCACTAGCTCGTCCTCCTCTACATAACGTGTGTTAACCCGCTCCAGCAGGCCGTGAAGGGAAGCCCGGCCTTTGAGAAGCCTCTCCAGGACCGGGATACAGTTTTGGCCGTACACCGCGTGGAGGGGCTGGGCGATAAGCTCTCGCTCCCTGGAGTTGCGCCAGCTCCCGCCCACTCTGGGGACCACGGCGTCGTATCCATGGGCGAGGCCCATCAGAAAGCGCAATACCTCGGAGTTGAGGAAGGGCAGGTCGCAACTAAGGGCCTAGGCGTGTTGGGTGCGCGAGGCCAGAAGGCCGGCGTAAAGCCCTGCCGCGGGGCCTCTTCCGGCGTGCATGTCGTGGACTACTCGTACCAGAGGGTGAGAAGGTATGCGCTGGCGAGGCTGGTCGGGAGCCGTCACCACCACGATATCGTCGGAGACCTGGGCAAGGGCGTCCACTACCCGCTGCAGGAGGGTGCGTCCGCCCACCATCTCCAGGGCCTTGTCTCGCCCCAGACGGCTGCTGCCTCCACCAGCGAGGAGAATTCCGGTCACGTCGTGCCCCTCATTCGGGAAGGAGGGGTGTCAGGTCCGTTTCCAGATCCACTTCCAGGGCGGCCAGAACGTGTCCCAGCAGCATGAAGTAGCCGATGGTCACGGCCAGGTCGATGGCGCCCTGGTCTCCTATGAGATGGACGATGGCCTGGTGAGTAGCGTCTGTCACCTTGTGGCTGCGAATCAGCTCCTGGGCGTACCGCACCCAGACCCCCTCCTTGGGTGGAAGGCCCCAGGGGGCTCGGCGCTCTCGAATGGCCTGGATGACCTCATCCCGCACGCCCGCCTGCCGAGCGACGGGCTCATGGTGTGTCCACGCGTACTGGCTGTTTAGCTCGCGGGCTGTGGCCAGGATGGCTATCTCCCTCACCGCTGGCTCCAGGGCGGAGTTGTACCTAACATACTCTCTTAGGGTCGCCACCGCTTCCGCTGCCTGAGGGTGATTGAAGAGGGCCTTGAACACGTCGGATACGTATCCTCGGGTCTGTTGAAACCTGTCGTAGGCAGGCCTTCCGTTGGGAGGAAGCTCCTCCCTGGAAAGGTAAGGTACTCGGGCCATGGGAGTCCTCCTATCTCGTATCAGGCTCCCCCGCCAGGCCTTTGGAGTGGTGGGGACTTTGGGGCGCTATCGGAGGAAAGGCAACATGCTGGAGAGCGGGTCCCAATCGTCTGGTGGCCAGGGGTAGCGGATCCACGCCCTGCCCACGACGTTCTCCACTGGAACGGTCCCCCACTTCCTTGAGTCGTCGCTGGAGCGCCGGTTGTCGCCCAGGACGAAGATGGCCCCCTCTCCCACGTTAATCGGTTTCATTGAGGACTTGTCTGGACGCTTTACATAAGGCTCGTCTAGGGGAACGTCGTTGACGTATACTTGACCTCGCTTAATCTCTACGGTATCGCCGGGCAGGCCTATGGCCCTTTTGACGAAGTCTCGCTCAGGGTCTATGGGGAAGTGGAATATCACTATCTCGCCTCGTCGAGGCAAGTGAAAAAGGAAGGTTTCTCTGTCGTTATCGAAATCCACAAAGGGAATTACCTTGCTTATCCTGTTAGGGTTAAAGTGGGTGTACACCAGCTTGTTGACTATGAGCCGTTGTCCGTCGGAGAGGGTGGGCTCCATGCTGGAGCCATCGACCTTAGTAGGCTGCACGCTGAACTGAAGGAGCAGGAAGATCCCCAGCGCCAGAATCAGCGTCTCCATTGTCTCCCGGACTATTGCTCTCATAGCTTTACCCGGCCAGTGGAAGTATCGCTCAAAATTAGTATACCTAGGCTACCCCATAGGTTGTCTCGACGCAAGACTATATCTCAGGACGCTGTTGGAACGTAATTTGTTCCAAAATAAGATGCGCCTCATTTTCTCCTTCTGGATCAGCTTTATACTTAGCCCATATAAGGCAGCTCCATTATACTTTTACAGAGATTTACTCCTACAGTCGGCGGTCACGACGGTATGACACAAGAGCCTGAAAGGACCTTAGTACAACTCAGCCAGCAGGGGGACCTGCAAGCGTTCAACGAGTTGGTCCTTAGCTATGAAAAGCTGGTCTTCAACATGGCGGCACGTATGCTTAGCGATGCCGCCGCCGCCGAAGATGCCACCCAGGAGGCCTTTATATCGGCCTTCAGGAACATCAGGAAGTTCAGGGGCGATAACTTCAGAGCATGGCTGCTGCGCATAGCGGCCAACGCCTGCCACGACCAGTTGCGCTCTCCGCGGAGGCGCAGGGAAGTCTCCCTGGACGCCTCGGTGGCGGATTCGCACTTCGACGTGCCCTCCAACCTGGAGTCGCCGGAGAACTACGCCCTCCGGCAGGAGCTGGGGCATGAGATACAGCGGGGTCTTGCAACCTTACCCGACGATCAACGCCTGGTCCTGGTGCTCATCGACTTGCAGGGTCTGAGCTACGAAGAGGCGGCCGCTTCAACAGGCTCCTCCCTGGGCACCGTCAAGTCCAGGCTGAGTCGTGCCAGGGCCAGGCTCAGAGACCACATGCTTCAGCGGCGGGAACTTTTACCTCAGGAATTCCGTCTTTCAAGGTGAAGGGGTAATATGACCTGGTTTGTACCTTTGCGGGGACACGGTAGGCTACGGCGCTTGCTGTCCTCATATATAGATGGGAAGGTAAGCGAAGCGGAGAGAAGGGCCTTAGAGCGCCACCTCTCTGGTTGTGAAGCCTGCCGATGGGAGTTGGATAGCCTTCGAGCCACGACGGGGCTTCTGCGAGATGTACTGCCCCTGGAGACTCCTCGCTCCTTTATATGCTGACGGAAGCCCCTGCTCCATTGCCCTATTCACCTCCCTATGTCAGGGCGGTAGGCGTTGCGACCTCGGTGGCCGCCGTGCTGCTGATAGCCCTGCTGGCCGGCGACCTAACGGGATCTTTATCCCAGTCCGGCCCCGGCATCCCGAAACTTGAACCGCCTCCCGCCTTTCAACAGCAGGTGCCCGCGACAACGGAGCCCGTGGAGGGACTTGCGGAAGTGGCGGGTACTGCCGAGGAGGAGGCACCCGCGGCGGCATCTGCACCTCCTCAAGAGGGACCCACCATAGAAGCCACCTCAGCCGAGGAGCAGCCTGACCTGGAACCAACCCTGGCCACGCCTGAAGAGGAAACACCGTCTGACCTAACAGCGCCGTCGGGGGGTGCTGGAACGACCGATGTAGGCCCGCCCAGATTCCTAACACCTACCCCGACACCTGAGCCCGCTCCCACGGCAACGCCGGAGCCGACCCCTACCGCAACTCCGGAGCCCAGTCCCACCCCCGTCCTGGAGCCCACCCCTCAGCCTCCGGCGGAAGAACCACCGGAGCCCGCACTGGTGCCCATAGAGGCCCCCGAATCTGATGAGGGGGTAGAGTTGCCACTGTGGCAGCTTGAGGTAGCCATGGGAGCCGCGCTGGCTGGTCTGATTGCGGCCATAGTGTGGACCAGGAGGAGGATGACGAGACCCTTAATTTTTGGCCTACCATTTCAGCGGGTATCAGGTCAACCGGAGGAAGCTCTCCGCATTGCCGCCCATGTACTTAGCCTTGGTGCTTTCGGGAAACTTCTCCCAGATGGGCCAGTCCATGACCATTTGCGCAGTGTCGGGGAAGTGGGCTTCCGCATGCGGATAGTCCGACTGATGCATCAGGCCATTCTCTCCCAACAGTTCAAGGCAGCACCTGGTCATCTCATGCCCTTCAAAGGGCTCGGCGCAGCAAAGGAAGCGCCCCATCTGGGCATACTCAAGGGGCTTGTACTTGGTGGGTACCGTGGTGCCCGATACGTAGAAGACCATCTCGCCCAGGCGGATGAGCCAGTGAGGGAACCATCCCTGGCCTACCTCCGCCACAGCGCCCTTCAGGTTGGGATAGCGGTCTAAGAGGCCGGAGCATATTAGATAGGCGCAGAGGCGTGCCGCCCCCCAGGGGTGGGCTGCCGTCCGGCTGATGGCCGAGTTGCCCCACATGTCCCGATAGCCGGGGAACCAGGGGTAGCCCGTGTAGAAGCTGTGGTGAATCAGGGGCAGCTCCTGGTCGTTCATCACGGCATACAGGGGGTCCAGGGTGGGATCGTCAACGGGGAAGTCCACGGGAAGCTGTAGCCAGACCGCCGTGGCCCACTTCTTCTGGGAAAGGGTCTTGACTGAGTTTATGGCCTGCTCCACATCGCCGGCATGCACCAGGATGTGGCTGCGCAGCCTCTCCGGCGACACGGAAGTGTAGTCGTCCAGGAAGCGGTGGTAGGCGTCATAGAACCCCTGGCACAGGGTCGGGTCTCCCAGGGACATGACGCCGGCGCTATTGGCTCCGAACATGAAATCGATATCCCTTCCCTCTTCATCCATGTCCAGGAGCCGGCCTGCGGAGTTGGTCTGCTCCACGCCCCGCTGGACGTGCTTCCTGTGGTGGCCCTGCAGGCCTTCGCCGCTTATCTCCTTGACGAAGTCGGCCTTTCCTCCCGTGGTGACCTGAGTGTGTTCGGGAAGAAGGGGCGTATTTGGGTACCGATTGAATTGCATCCCTGGGAAGGAGAAGCTCTTGCCTCCCGTGGGCGTGCCATCGGGACGAGGCTGGCCACCCTCGGTGATCTTGATATAGGGAGCCATTTCCTCCTCGTACCGGGCCTTGAAGCTCGGATCCATGTACTCGTCCAGCGTTGTTAGCCTTGGGCCAACGTGGGTGTCCATGTCGATGATCTTGAACCCGTCTATCATGCAGAACCTCCTACTTGTACCGTTACGCCCGTTATTCTACCACTACCCTATCGCCTGTCAAAGGGGGTCATCGCAGGCTTGGAATCCATTATAGCATCGATGCCCCTGTTCTTGAAAACCTGGAGGAAGTCCCAGGCAGCGCCTGTATACAATGTCCATTCAGAAAAGTCAAGTGCAGTGGCGCTCGACCTATTCATTCTCCTAGCTCTCTTTCGCTTCATCCCGGGGCCTGGAGCGGGGACCGAAGGGCTCGGGCTGGAAGGGCCCGTCGCGCACCCCGAGGAAGGCGCGCATGCCGCCCTCCTTGGCCGCCTCCAACATCTCCTTGCGCCGGAAGTCCGGCCGCTGCGAGGAGTGGGCTATGGCCGATAGAAGCCAGTTGGTAATCAGGGCATTGCGCAGCCCCATCATCTCCAGCCCCAGGGTGGCGATGTACTTGTTGGCCGCCAGGGTCTCCGGCGAGTTCAGCGCCATGCGATTAGCCAGACGGAAAGCCTCCTCCATTAGGCTCTCCCTGTCCGGCAACACCTGGTTCACCAGGCCGATGCGAAGGGCCTCCTGGGCGTCCAGGTGGTCTCCAGTGAGGGAGTACCTTAGCGCGTTCTTGTGGCCTGCCAGCAGCGTCCAGAGGAAGCTGGTGTTGGATATGTGGCGCACCTCGGGCTGGCCGAAGACGGCATCGGCGGAGGCCAGGGTAAGGTCACACGTAAAGGCTATCCAGGTGCCTCCTCCCATGCACCAGCCGTGGACGGCGGCAATTACCGGCTTCGACAGCTCCAGGATGTGGGTCTGGTTCAGGACCATTTTGCGGTCGTTGGCGAACCACCGATTGATGTGTTGCGCGGCGGTGCTCCCCCTGGCGATCATGGACTCCGGGTCGATCTCCTGAGCCTCTCTTACGGTCGACATATCGTATCCGGCGGAGAAGGCCCTGCCCGCGCCTGTGATGATAATCACTCGCGTCTCTTCTTCGTCTTCTGCCACGTCCAGGGCATGGTGAAGCTCCTCCTCCATTCCATCGCCGATGGCGTTTAAAACATCGGGTCTGTTCAGGGTGATGAGCCGGACTGGCCCTCGCTTCTCATAGAGGATGGACTTGTACTCCTGCATAGCGTGCTTCTCCTCGGTTAAAAGTGTGGGGCCATTCTACTTCCGCTGGGAGAAGTTTCCAACTCGGCTATTCTCGCTTCTCTAACCTTTCCGAATCCCTTGACCGGTCTACCTGCCAACTGCTACACTTTTATTGAATTTCTGCTATCTAAAGGGGCGCAGGATTCGGCTTTATCCCTTTGACCCCAGCCCCGTAATGCAGGCTGGGGTCAGCCTTTGACAGGAGAAGTTAGACGTATGCCGTACAAAGATGGTTACACCACCGCCATGGTCGTGGTGGCTCACCCTGATGACGCCGAGTTTGGCTTCTCCGGCACCATAGCCAAGTGGTGCATGGAGGGCATGGACGTCTTCTACGTCCTCTGCACCGACGGCAGCCACGGCACCAGCGACCGGGAGTTGCCCAGGGAGGAGCTGGCTCGCATTCGTGCCCAGGAGCAGAGAAACGCATGTAAGGCCCTGGGAGTCAAAGACGTGGTCTTCCTGGACTACGAGGATGGCTACCTTCAGCCCACCCTGGAACTGCGCAAGGAGATAAGCCGGGAGATACGCCGCTACAGGCCTGACGTCCTCATATGCCAGAACCCAGCCCGCACCCTGGATGGGCGCACTTATGTGGGGCACCCGGACCATCAGGCGGCGGGAGAGGCAACCCTGTCCGCCCTCTTCCCCAGCGCGCGAGACCACCTGACTTTCCCAGAGCTCCTGGATGAGGGCTTTGAGCCCCACAAGACCAAAGAGGTGCTCATCTCGGGCCACCCGCAGCCGGACGTATGGATCGACGTGAGTGACTCCATGGAAACGGCTATCAAGGCCATCATGGAGCACAAGAGTCAGATAGGAGACCGCGACCAGGAGCAGATGAGCCTGAGGATGAAGGATGGCCGAGGGCAGAACGGCTTCGGGCGCGGCATGAAGTACGCAGAGAGTTTCAAGTCTTTCACCTTCCGCACTTAGCGGGCGTTCTTCACTCCTGGGGAACGCCTCCACAGCTTAGGGTGACTGTACCTCTTCTACCCATATACTGTTCAGGCAAGATGCATCATTTTTTGAGGGAATCCAATGCCAAGAGGTAGCGGCAACAACGAAGTCGCCTCTTTACGCGAGCGTATTCGTCACTCGGCGTCCCACGTCATGGCCGACGCCGTGGTTCAGCTATTCCCCGAAGCCAAGCTGGCCATCGGCCCACCCACGGGGGACGGCTTCTACTACGATTTTCTGGTGTCACGCCCCTTCACTCCCGAAGACCTGGAGGGCATTGAGGCCCTTATGAGAGAGACTATAGCTCGGGACCACCCCTTCATACGGAGAGAGGTCTCTCGACAGGAGGTCATTGCCCAGAACTCGGAGCAGCCCTTCAAGGGAGAGATCATCGCCGAGATTCCAGAGGATGAGGTCATCTCCACCTACACGCACAGCGGCTTCACCGATCTGTGCGAAGGCCCCCACGTCGATTCCACCGGCAAGATCCCGGCCTTGAAGCTTCTCTCGGTGGCGGGTGCCTACTGGCGGGGCGACGAGCACCGCCCCATGCTCCAGCGTATCTATGGCACCGCCTTCGAGTCCCAGGAGGCTCTGGACGACTACCTATTCCAACTGGAGGAGGCCCAGAGGCGGGATCACCGCAAGCTGGGGCGGGAGCTGGGGTTGTTCAGCCTCGCAGAGGGGGTAGGCCCTGGCCTGCCTCTGTGGCTCCCCAAGGGGGCTACGATTCGACGCATCCTGGAGCGCTGGATCGTGGATTTGGAGCTAGAAGCCGGGTACCAACACGTTTATACACCGCATCTCGCCAAGGTCGACTTGTATAAGCAGTCCGGTCACTGGGAGAAGTTCCAGGATTCTATGTTCCCGGTAATGGAGCGAGACAACGAGCAGATTGTGTTGCGTCCAATGAACTGCCCCCATCATATCCTGATTTACAAGACTGGATTGCATAGCTATCGTGAGTTACCTATCCGTATCGCCGAGTTAGGCACCATGTATCGGTACGAGAAGTCTGGCGAGCTTTCTGGACTCAGCAGAGTCCGCGCCATGACGCTGAACGATGCCCACATCTTCTGTCGTGCTGATCAGGTCAAGGAAGAGTTCAAAGCTGTCCTCAATTTCATCCTCGAGGCGTACAGCCAACTTGGGTTCACCTCCTATTGGCACCGCCTGTCGCTTCACGACCCGGCTGACCCCGAAAAGTACCACCAGGACGAAGAGATGTGGCAGTTCACAGAACAGGTACTACTTGAGGCCATGAACGAGATGAATCTGCCTTACGAGGAAGCGCCAGGAGAGGCAGCATTCTACGGGCCGAAGCTGGATGTGCAGGTTGAGACCGTCCTGGGGAAAGAGGAGACGGTCTCCACCATTCAGATAGATAACCACCTATCAGACCGTTTCGACCTGGAATACATCGGTGAAGATGGAAAGGCCCATCGGCCCACCATAATCCATCGTAGCGTAATAAGCACCTTTGAAAGATTGGTGGCTCACCTCATCGAGCATTACGCGGGCGCCTTCCCCACCTGGCTGGCCCCCGTCCAGGCTGTTCTGATTCCCATTTCCGACCGCCACCTGGAGTATGCCCGCCATGTAGAATCCCAGATTAAAGGCGCCGGCATACGGGTTGAGGTCGATGGTCGCAGCGAGCGGATGAACGCCAAGGTGCGGGACGCCCAGCTCCAGAAGGTACCCTATATGCTCATCATGGGGGACAAGGAGGCCGCCGAAGGCGCTGTCAGCGTCCGCCTCCGCTCGGAACAGGACCTGGGGCCCAAGCCCCTGGCCGAGGTCATAGAGCTGCTGCTGGAGGACATCCGGTCCCGCCGGTAACCCCGGCTGTGCTTCGTCTCTCTACGGCTGGATATCAGTCCAATTTGTCGAGGTTATCGTAACTATTTGGGTCTGGTGGTCGCTCTTTCTCCCTTAGCTAGCCTGTGATAGACTGGGCAGACAAAAAATCTCACCATTTAGTCATATGCCTGATAGACGAGCACCTAATAGCCGGAAGGGCCTTTGAACTGGCTGGACATAGCCATAATTGTGCCTTTGGCGCTATTTACCTACGTGGGGTGGCGCACCGGCATCATCAGGGCCGCCCTGACCGTTGTTGGCATCGTATTAGGCATATACTTGGCGGGAGTATTTTTTGACGAGCTATCCGGTGCGATAGACTCCATCATCACCAGCGAGAACGCCGCCAACGTAGTAGCCTTTGCCATAATTTTCCTGATAGTGTTTGTCGTACAGGGCATATTAGGCTCCGTACTCAAACGTGTGCTAAACTTCCTATTCCTGGGCTGGATCGACAGCAGCGTGGGAGCAGCCCTGGGCCTGGCGGTGGGAGCCACCCTGGCCGTGGTGGCTATTGTGGTGATGAATGCCTTCGGGATGGAGGATCAGGTGGATAAGTCCTTTATGGGGAACTTCTTCTTGGACAA
This sequence comes from Dehalococcoidia bacterium, assembly GCA_965237935.1. Classification (GTDB taxonomy): domain Bacteria; phylum Chloroflexota; class Dehalococcoidia; order Lucifugimonadales; family CBDEGW01; genus CBDEGW01. The sequence continues at coordinate 539,895 of CBDEGW010000004.1, forward strand.
CTATCCGGTGGTCTTGGACCTGCTTCCGGAGGAGTTTGACGTAATAAATGAGCACATCCCAGAAAGCCTCTCTGAAACGAAATGATCGATTCATCGGTTCTTGTGCTGAACCAAAACTACGAGCCGCTGAACATTTGCAACGGCCGTCGCGCCATTGTGCTGCTGTCCAAGGGCAAGGCGGAGCTTCTGGAGAATGGCCGTGGAGAGGTTCGCTGTGTCAGCTACTCAGTTATTTTGCCCTCCATCATTCGCCTGCTGTACATGGTCAAGCGGCCGTTGATTCAGAGGAAGCTGTCCAGGAGGGAGGTGTTCCACCGGGATGGGTTCACCTGCCAGTACTGCGACCGGCAACCCAAAGCCCTCACTCTGGACCACGTGATACCTCGGCACAGAGGTGGCCCCCACGTTTGGGAGAACGTGGTCAGCGCCTGCATTCCATGCAATCATCGCAAGGCGGGACGCGCTCCGGCGGAAGCAGGGATGAAGCTCCTGAAGGAGCCCAAGGCACCCCGGCCACATCCCTACTACCTCTTCCAGTACCGCGCTATCCTGGAAGAGTGGCGCAAGTTCATCCCCTGGGCTAACTAGATACCTTTGCCTTTTCGCCTGGCCCCGACATTGTCGGGGCCAGCGGTTATTCCAGCTTGCGCAGGACGGGCCGCAGAGGCTCCGTGATGTCGCTGTAGAGAACCTGGTCTGGCGCGATAACCACCCGCCCCTCCTTCTCCCCATCTTCGTCCTGCACCAGCACTCGGTCGTGAAGCTCCAGCTCCAGCGCCATGGGGTCATAGAAGTGGACCCTGTCCCTTCGGCGAAACCTGACTCCCACGGCTCCCATGTTCTCCCCCTAAACGCCCTTGCGGCTTCCCAGGATGTGCATTGGCGGCAGGGAGAGCATCAGCACCTCCAGGGCCAGCCTGGGGTTGGCGTTCTGGTCCAAATGTTCGATGGCCTCCTCCAGCGCCTTCAGAATGGCGGCGATGTTCTCAGAAATGAGGCCTTGGGCTATCTTCTCAAGGGTCTCCTTGATGGCGATGTTCACCAGGAACTCGGCTGTACCCTCTTTAAGCAGCAGCAGGTCCCGGCACAGGGAGAGCCAGAGGCGCAGCTCACTCCGGCCCACCTCCCTGTCTCTGCTGAAGGCCGAGGCCAGTTGGGCGGCGTAGGCGAATCGCTCCTCTATGCCACCCTCCAGCACTGAAACGACACGCTCCAGCTTCTGTTGCCGCTCCTCAAGGATGGCTGGGTCCGTCAGGGCTTCCAGAGCCCAGCCAAGGCTTCCTTCTGAGAGGGCTGCCAGCTCCCAGGCCTTGCCCTCCTCCTCCAGCCCTCGCCTCTCCAGCTCCTGGGCCACCAGGTGGGTGGGCAGACGTCGGAACTCCAGGAGCTGGCACCTGGAGATGATGGTGGGCAAAAGCAGCTCTTCGTTGCTGGCAAGAAGTACCAGGATTACGTCCTCCGGAGGCTCCTCGAGGGTTTTGAGGAGGCTGTTGCTGGCCTCGGGGCTGAGGCGCTCGGCCTCGTCGAAGATGAAGACCCGGTACGCTCCTTCGTAGGGCTTTAGAGCCGAGAGGCGCTGGACCTCCCGGACCTGCTCGATGGCGATCTCCGTCCGGGGCCCTTCGCCGGAGGTCCTATCCTGCTCGGGTATGCCGATGACCATCACGTCGGCGTGGATGCCGCCGGCGATTCTCGTGCACTGAGAGCAATGGCCACAGGGCTTCTCCTCCTCCAGGCAGTTGGCCCCCTGGGCCAGCGCCAGGGCGAAGGTCATCTTGCCCACCCCGGGTGGTCCCACCAGAGTATATGCGTGGGCCAAGCGGCCCAAGGAGAGGCCGCGTTCCAGCGCCCTAACGGCGGCGTCTTGGCCTAGAATTTGTATCATACCGTTTTGAGATAGAGATGAGGCACGTAGTGACTAAATTATTGCACCATTCGTGCTTCCGATAAAGCGGGACCTCCTCTCCCCTTGTGGGAGAGGACTGAGGTGAGGGGTATCACCCCCATCCTCACCTTCCCCCTCGATGGGGGAAGGGACTGATTCATGCCAACCACGCTCAATATACGTCACAGCGCATTAAGTCCTGGAAGGTCTCCCTGCGCCGTATAAGGCGGGCCTGCCCCTCCTTCACCATCACCATGGCCGGCCTGGAGGCCAGATTGTAGTTGCTGGCCATGGAGGGAGAGTAAGCCCCCGACGAAGGGATGGCTATCAGGTCCCCGGGCTCAAGGGCAGGCAGCATGATATCCCTGATTAGGATGTCCCCCGATTCGCAGAACTTGCCCGCCAGGGTTACCTTCTCCGAAGGGGCATCATTGGTGCGGTTGGCTACCACCGCTTCGTAGCGGGCCTCGTACAGGGCGGGACGGATATTGTCCGCCATGCCGCCGTCCAGGGAGACGTACTTTCGCACACCTGGGATGTCCTTGGTGGCGCCCACGGAATAGAGGGCTACGCCCGCAGGCCCCACAATGGCCCTTCCGGGTTCGATTATCAGTTGAGGCGGCTCAACTCCATTACGCGAGCAACTGGACTTCAGCGCCTCGGTGATGGTCTCGGCGTAGGCCGATATAGGCGGTGGCAGTCGATCCCGAAGGTAGCCTATGGCGAACCCGCCGCCTGGACTGAACTCCTGGAAGCGGAGCCCTTTCTGGGTTAGCTCGGCGGCAAAGGAGACCACGGTGTCGATGGCGATGGCGTAGGGCTCCAGCTCGAAGATGGGTGACCCCAGATGAAAATGGAGTCCCATCAGGTCCAGATTGGGGGCCTCCAGCGCCTTGAGGACGGCCTGTTCGGCGGCGCCGGTCTCCATGCTGAAGCCGAACTTGGTGTCCAGCACTCCGGTGGTGGTGTACACGTGGGTGTGGGGGTCTACTCCCGGCGACAGCCGGACAAGAATCTTTTGTACCGTACCAGAGCCACGAGCCAGCCTATCCAGGGTCTCCATCTCGAGGAAGTTGTCCACAGCTATGCGGCCAACGCCCAGGTCCAGAGCCATCTCCAGCTCCTGCTCGCTCTTGTTGTTGCCGTGGAAGTAGACCCTCTCCGGCGGGAAGCCGACCGCCATGGCCACCGCCAGCTCTCCTCCGGACACCACGTCCAGGCCAAGGCCCTCCTCGTGGATGAACTGGGCCAGGGCCGGATTGATGAAGGCCTTGGCCGCGTAGCAGACCTCTGTATTTGGGTATCTGCCGGAGAACTCCTCTTTGAACTCCTGACATCTGGCCCTGAGGTCCGTCTCATCGAATATGTAGAGGGGCGTGCCGAACTCGCTTGCCAGGTCCAGGGTGTCGCACCCACCGATGACCAGGTGGTTCCGGGAGCTTACCTGTGTAGTGGCTGGAAAGAGGCTAGCGTTGGCAAGGGTAGTCATGGCGTTTCGTTTCAAGATTGGAGTGCGTCGGAATAGTGGCTGACCCAATAAAGGGGGGCCGTCGCTTAGCGGGCTAGCGCGTAGGTCTCTCCACCTTCCAGGGCCTCCACCTTGCCCTCGCGCTCCAGCTTGATGAGATGAGTCTTGATCTGCCTGCGGGCCGCGTAGCCAAGGCCGCCTTCCAGCTCCGGGTATATCTCCTTGAACATCTCTTCGATGGTGCTTTTGCCTCCCGCGACCAGGCCCAGGATCTCCTTCTCCCGGGCCATCCGGTGCTCTATGAGGCCGTTTATCTTGGCCTGAGGGCTGCGAATTACCTGACCATGGCCGGGGCAGATCATTTTGATATCGTAGGACAGATACTTGCGCAGGGTCTCGATGTAGAGGGCCATGTCCCCTTCGTCGGGGTTGATGGCGGTGGTGCCGAAACCCAGGATGGTGTCTCCCGCAAAGAGGAGCCCCGGCTCCTTGATAAACACTGCAAGGCTACCCATTGTATGTCCTGGAGAGTCGATGAACTCTAATGTGGTCCCTCCCAGGTCCAGGGTATCGCCTTCGGACACTGTCTTCTCCACCGAGGCCCCGTCCAGCCGACTGTCGATGACCTCTCTCTCGACCGGATGGCAGATGATGTCGGCGCTCGTAGCGTGGTGGAAATGGGCTGCGCCCCCCATGTGGTCCAGGTGCCTGTGGGTCACGATAATTCCCGCCATCTTGGGGCTGCCCAGGCCCAGCCAGTAGTCCAGCCTGCTCTGCACATCCTCCTGGCGGTCGTAGCCCGTGTCTATGAAGACGGCAGTATGCTCTCCCACTACCAGGTAAACGTTGGGTGGCGGAAGGCCGGCGTGGATTCGCTGGCCCACCACCAGTTGGTGCACCCCAGGCGCTACCTCCATCGATTTACCTCCGTGCCACCCAATGGGTACAGGTTGAGAACAAAGGGTGAGTGGAGTCATGTTATAGTCGGGCCAATCGAGTGTCAAGGCAAGGTAGCAAGGGCAAATGGAAGGTTATTGCCAACCACATCCGGTTGCGATGTTGCTTCATCCATGTGATAAGATTTATGATAGGTTTACGGGTAGTTTATAGCTAACTCGCGTAGCCCAGTTGGCCCACAAAGGAGAGACGTGGCACAGAAGGAGCAGATAAAGCTCACCAGCCTGGCCCGATGCGCCGGTTGAGCCTCTAAGTTCAGTCCAGACGACCTGGCGCAGGTTCTGCGCCATATGCCGCACATGGAAGACCCCAACCTGCTGGTGGGGTTCAGTACCGGTGACGACGCCGCCGTCTACCGGATGGGGGAAAATTTGGCCCTGATCCAGACCTTGGACTTCTTTCCCCCCATCGTGGACGACCCCTACGACTTCGGCGCCATCGCCGCGGCCAACGCCCTCAGCGACGTCTACGCCATGGGTGGGAAGCCCCTGCTGGCGCTGAACATCGTCGGCTTTCCCATAGGGCTGCCCAAGGAGATCCTGGGCGAGATCCTCAGAGGCGGCGCCGAGAAGGCCAGAGAGGCCGGCACCGTTATCGCCGGCGGCCACACCATCGACGACGATGAGCCCAAGTACGGCCTCTCGGTGACTGGGGTTGTCGAGGTGGGTAAACAGGTCACCAACGCCAACGCCAGGCCGGGGGACAACCTGGTCCTGACCAAGCCGCTGGGTACGGGCATCATCACGACGGCGGGGAAGCAGGGAGTGGCCCCGCAGGAGGTAATGGCGCGGGCGGTAGAGATAATGTCCGCCCTCAACGCCGGCGCCTCCGAGTCAATGGTGAAGGTGGGAGTCGACGCCTGCACGGACGTTACCGGCTATGGCCTGGTGGGGCACCTCCACAACATGCTCCAGGCCAGCCACGTAGGCGCTCGAATCTATCTAGACAGGATACCCACCATCGACGGCGTGTGGGAGCTTCTGGAGAAGGGCATCGCTCCTGGAGGCACCCATAGGAACCGGGAGTCCCTGGGACACCTGGTGGACTGGGCCGACGACATCACCGACCTATCGCAGATCTTCCTCTGCGACGCCCAGACCTCCGGCGGCCTTCTCATAGCCGTACCCTCGGATAAGACGGACGCTCTGCTGGAGGAGCTAAGGTCCCGCAACACGCCGTCTGCCGCCGTCATCGGAGAGGTCATAAAGGACGCCGGCTGGCAACTGCATGTGGGGTTGTAAGTATCCCACCTTGACGCTTCCCCTCCGTTATGTTAGGCTTCTTGACCAAAGGCGTTGACGGAGACGAGTAGCGGGGACCGGTCGTCCAGCGAGTCTGGTACGGTGCGGGCAGACGCGAGATGGCCCGCCGAAAATCCCTCCCAGCCGCTTCCCCAACGCCTCGATTTCATTCGGGGCAAGTAGGCGAAGCCGGAACCGCCCCCCGTTAGCGGGGCGAGGGCATGTTGGTGCCCTGGTAGAGAGCCCCGATGTTATCGGGGAAAAAGGGTGGTACCGCGGGAAAGTAGTCCCGTCCCTTTGAGGGGCGGGATTTTTGTTTAGCGGCACCGCTGTGGTATAGAGCAAGGAGGTCCAAAGTGGCTCATGTGCAGATTTACGATACTACCCTCAGGGATGGCGCCCAGCAGGAGGGCCTCTCCCTGTCCGTGGAGGATAAGCTCAAGATAGCTCAGAAGCTGGACGAGCTGGGCATCCAGTATATCGAGGGGGGGTGGCCCGGCTCCAACCCCAAGGACGCCGAGTTCTTCGTGCGGGCCCAGGGCCTAAAACTCTCCAATGCCACCGTTGTGGCCTTCGGCAGCACTCGCCGGGCCAACATCGAGGCCGAGCGGGACGCCAACCTGCTGGCCCTCGTCGACTCCAAGGCCCCAGTGTGCACCATAGTGGCCAAGAGCTGGGACCTCCACGTTACCCAGGTGCTGGAGACCTCCCTGGAGGAGAACCTGGCCATGATCGCCGACTCGGTGGCCTTCCTTAAGTCCAAGGGCCGCCGCGTTTTCCTGGACGCCGAGCACTTCTTCGATGGCTTCAAGGCCAACCCCTCCTACGCCCTCCAGGCGGTTAAGGTGGCCGCTGAGGCCGGCGCCGAATGCGTTATCCTCTGCGACACCAACGGCGGTGCCCTGCCCCACGAAGTCTCCGACATCGTGGCCAGGGTGAAGCAGGAGACGGACGTGCCCCTGGGCATCCATGCCCACAACGACAGCGATACGGCGGTGGCCAACTCCCTGGCGGCGGTGCAGGCCGGCGCCGGGCAGGTGCAGGGCACCATCAACGGCTACGGCGAGCGTTGCGGCAATGCCAACCTGATATCTACAATAGCCAACCTCAAGCTGAAGCTGGGAACCGACTGCATCCCAGATGAGCAGCTACAGCGGCTCACCGACGTTTCCCTCTACGTCAGCGAGATCGTCAACAGGCCGCCCAACAGCTTCCAGCCCTACGTCGGGATCAGCGCCTTCAGCCACAAGGGCGGCATCCACGCCGCCGCGGTGGCCAAAGTCGAGCAGAGCTATCAGCACATCCCTCCCGAGACCGTCGGCAACGTTAAACGTGTGGTGGTCTCCGAGCTCTCCGGTCGAAGCAACATTCTCACTAAAGTGCGGGAGCTGGGCATCGACGTCACCCTGTCTCAGGAGCATACTCGCTCCCTCCTTGAGCAGATCAAGCTACAGGAGAGCAGGGGCTTCCAGTACGAGGGGGCCGAAGCCTCCTTCGAGCTGCTGGTGCGCCGACTGATGCCTGACTACGTCCCGCCCTTCACTCTGGTGGACTTTATGGTGATGGTGGAGAACCGGCGTCGCACTCCTGCCGACGAGGATAGTGATCTGCTGGCCGAGGCCACGGTCAAGGTGCGTGTGGACTCGGAGGTGATGCATACCGCCGCCGAGGGCAACGGCCCGGTCAATGCCCTGGACAACGCTCTGCGAAAAGGCCTGCTCCAGGTCTACCCCAGCCTGGAGGCCATCCGGCTGACGGACTACAAGGTGCGGGTGGTGGACCAGGGGCACAGCACGGGGGCCATAGTGAGGGTGCTCATCGAGTCCACCGACGGCGAGCACGTCTGGCACACCGTCGGCGCCTCCACCAACATCATCGAGGCCAGCTGGATGGCCTTGTCCGACAGCGTGGAGTACTGGCTGGTCAGGCGCGCTATCACGCCTGGGTACTGAGGCAGGCCTCTTCGGAGCCTTATACGTCTATTCGGTATACGCGAACAGCAGTGTCATGGAACATAGCAGCACGCTCGGCAGCCGAGTAGCCCTTGGACAGCCGTTTGAAGGCGTTATACATCACGTTATAGGAGTATGCTACCTTATCAACTGGGAAGTTGCTTTCGAACATACACCGGTCGGGGCCAAACCGCTCGATGCAGTAAGTCATAAAGGGGGACATAGACTCCGCCAGCTCTTCTGAGCCGATGGGCTCAACCCGTGCGTACCAATCAAAACCGGTGCGGGGCATTCCTATGCCGCCTAGCTTGACGATGACGTTGGGGCACTCTGCCACGGCAGCGATGCCGCTCCGCCAGATGGCCAGCACCTCCTCGTCACGGTTGGCGTAAGGGCCGACCCGCAGTAGCCCTCCAATATGGTTCAGGATGATGGTCAGGTCGGGTATGGCCTTGGCGAGATCCGCCAACTCAGGCAGCTGCGGGAAAAACAGCCAACCCTCCAGGGACAGACCCATCCGTGCCAGCACCCGTGCCCCCGCCCGGAAGTTGTCACTGGCCAGCTGCCCCTCGATTTTGTGGGCAGCAGTGTTTGCCACCTCTGGGTCGGGATCCCAAGTGACGGAGTGGCGAATACCACGAAACCGGTTGGGGCTGGCCGTTCGCAACGCTTCCAGCACCGGCTCAACCCGTTCGCCCAGGTTCAGGTTGGCGTGGCCGACGATGGCTGCTGCAGCCCGACCGGGGCCGTACAGACCGCTGGCGCTGGCAGCGGCCAGACCCTGGACGAACTCGACTTCACCAACAGGGCGCATCTCCTCCGGTCCGCCGGAGCGATACATGGATCTGGCCTCTATGAACACGGTGGAAACCACGTTGTGGCCGCTGTTTATATCAGCGGACAGCTCGTGCAGAAGATACCGCTGGTAGGGGATGCGCTGGGCTCGGAAGTCCCAGAAGTGGTGATGTGGATCGCAGATGGGGAACTCCGGCTCCAAGGTAGGTTCCTGGGTTAGAGCGAGCCAGTCGTTGCTTCCGAATGGCATAATGGCGCCTCCATTTCAGTATTTGGCGGCGCCAATGATATCACCCTTGCCTCCAAGACTTGTAGGACCTCTTTGCGGATGCAATTTCTAGTCCTAGCCTTTCGGCAAACCCCTGACTGGACAGAAGAAGTGGTGTACACGAAAGCATCGGTGGCGGGTTGTCCGGGCCGGACCTTGTCTGGTGCCTACCTCAGTGTTAGTGTATGCGGCGGGGTCGGCCCTCATGACGTAGAACAGGACGACACTCTCTAGGAGGTGATCCAATGAACCGCGATGATTTTCCCGCGCCTAGCGAGGGTTTCGTCATCACTCACTTTCTCGTAGTCAGGGATTATGAGCGTTCGCGTGCATTTTATTGCGATGTGCTTGGCGGCCAGGTCGTCATGGAAAGGCCTCCTTTTGGCATGATCAAGCTCGCCAACGGATCCAGCCCAGACCAGCAGCTTCATGAACATCCGAGTAGCGGATATAGCAGCCAGATACGAAGAGTGGCGTTCCAAGGGGGCAGAATTCTTGACGCCACCTATAGATCGTGGGGCGGAGATCCGGTGTTACATGCGCGATCCTAATGGGTACCTAATTGAGGTGGGCCAAGCAACAGGGATCCTGGAGAGTTAGAGTAGCACACGGGTACCCACAAGCGTTCAGGATGGCGGCTTGCCCGGACAGTATCAGCGACAGTATAGCGCCGATTCGGGGATGGCCTCCCTATCCTTTGCTCATTACACAGGCCCAAGCGCGAATGAGCGATTTAAGTCTCTTCATTCACTTTTAACGCCTTAGGGTGCCTACTCCGCCGTGAAGAACGCAACCTCCGTGATGGTCTTGTTTCCGCTGACCTCTATCGCCAACACCTCGAACACGTATTCGGTGTCCGGCATTAGGAGCTCCGGAGGAATCTGCACCTCGGTGACCGTGGACGGTAGCTCGAGGAAAAAGTCGATGTCGAGCGCGGGCGGCGGGTCCCCTTCTTCGGGATCCTCTGGAGCGAAGGAGAGCTCGTAGCGGACTATTTCGATGCCTGGTGGACTGGTCACAGGATTCCAGGCGATGATGACCGCGTTCAGGTCCACCACATCGTCCTCTTCAGGCGAAATGATAACGGGGCCATCCGGAATGTCGTGCGTAAATGTCGCCGTGCTCATCAGCGCGTCTCCCTCAACTGACTCGCCTACAATTGTATATTCCCCCTCCGGGAACCGGGCCAAGAACTCGTCGCGCGACTGCTCTTTGAGTGAGGGCTCCGCGCCCTCGAAGAACAGTTCGGACAGGCCGTACTTCTCCGTGCTCCCGCTGGACTTGACCTCAAAGTGTTTCGTCCCGTCAGGGCCGCAAATCACAGCCTCCGCCCAACCCTCGGCGTCGAAGGTGGAATGAAAGCCCAGGTCCTCATCCGTAGAGTTGAACTCGATGAACACTTCTGCGTCTTCGAAGGGCTCAGCACTATCGGAGCTCGTTGGGCACAGTGTCGTCTCGGCCGACAGACCAGACACCTGCTCATCTTCATCGTCTTCATCTTCGGAGTCGCCACCGCATGCCGCCAAAGACACCAGCGCTAGCCCGAAAACCAACGTCAGAATTGCGAATCGTTTCATGGTTCAAGTCCCTCACTTTCACTACAGGAAGCCAGTGCCTGCCGAGGTTCAATAGAGGATGTATCTATGACTATTCCATCTGTATCGATGGCTTGGATTTTCATGTTGTTCTCAGATGCCTTGACCAGCATGAAATGTAATTCCGATTCGCTGACTGCAGTGAACTCGCTCTCCCCCACACTTCTAAGCTGAGCGCCGCCGCCCGTGACCACATGTACGATGCCATTCTGGGGAGTGGAGCGCTCGTAGTTGTGGTCGTGTCCAGCGAACAGGATATCTACCCCACCAGACACCAGGATGGGCTCGAGTCTTTCTCTCAGAGCTGTGTCAGAACCGTGCTCCCCAGACGAGTAGAGGGGATTGTGCAGATAAACTACCTGCCAGCGATTTTCGGAACAGGTTAACAGGTCCGCTAGCCATGTCAGCTGTTCGGTATCCATCCAATTTGAATCCAGGGCGAAAAAGTCCACTGGGCCGGACGTATAGTAGTAGTAGTAGCGGTCTGGCATGCCGAGGAGAGCAAGGGTCTCTGCCAGATCTTCCTGGTCATCTACGTCATGGTTCCCCAAGACTGGATGGAACTCCACGCCAGCGTCGAATAACGGCCCATACGGTTTATCAATGACCTCCTTGGCGCGGTCTACAACGTCGCCGTAATACACGTTATCGCCTGTGGTCAGGAGGAGACTAAAGGGCTGTTGCGAATAGGCTTCGGCCATCTCCGTGGCAACTCGAAATTGGTTCTTGCCACCGGTCCCCGCGTCTCCGATGATGACGAAGGTTACTGTATCTGAAGGCTCTGACCACCCTGTTGGACTCAGGGTGATCTCCAAAGCACGGCCTGGGATGCGATCCGTCTGCACTGCGACTTGAAACCCGGTCCATCCGGCGACGGTAAGGATGAGGAGTGCGCCAAATGCCATTCCTATTTTGACCCTCGTCCAACCCCACATGGCTCCCTTCCTTGAACTACCTTCAATTCATTTTGATAGAGTGGGATCATGGTGACATGAAAACGGCTGCCTGAAACGTGAAAGTCCCGTGGAAAGTTAATCCGTCCTCAAGCTATGAATCTAGATATGGCTTAGGAGGCAGTCGACAAAGGCCGTTAAGCTTCCCAGCAGGATGGCTGGTGGTCCTCGCCTTAGGCGTTTTCTTCGTCCCCGCTAGTCGTCCGACACGAATCCGAGGACCTTGCCGTTAGCGGCGTCCACCTTCACGTCCTTGTCGCCAATGTCTATGTTGAAGACAAGCTGTCCCTGATAATGCTCAAGGTCCACCTCGCCCAGCGCGCCATCATACGCCGCCTGAGCCGCAGCTATGGCTTCCTGAAGGCTGATGGACGCTTGATCCAGGAGCTCGGCACCATCATCGATCTGACCTGGAGGAACTCTCGATTCCGAGGTCTCATAGGCTATCGCACCAATGCCTGCGGCTAGTAGGATGATGGCCACCAAGCCCAACATCCAGGATGTCCGTTTAGTTAGAGTCATGGCGCCCCCTTTCTTGGAAATGTAGGGTTTACGGCCTCAGTTTAGCACGCCGAGATGAAATTACGATGAAGAGCCCATGAAATGTCGATTAAGATTGGCTAGCGATTGACCGGTAGTATAACAGCGAAAGTTGAGCCACTCCCGGGGGCGCTTTCGACGGATATGGAGCCGCCGTGGGCTTCAGCAATCCAACGGCTGATCGCCAACCCCAGTCCTACACCTCCTTCGGCGCGGCTTCGGGCCCTGTCGACACGATAGAATCGGTCAAATAGATGCGGAAGGTGCTCGCTGGGAATGCCGATGCCGGTGTCACGCACCCAGAGAGAGACATGGTCGCTATTCAAACTCCAGCCTGTGGTGACTTGGCCACCGGCCGGCGTGTATTTGATTGCGTTGTCCAGGAGGTTGAGCAGTAGCTGGAGCAGGAGGTCCTCATCCGCCTGTAGATTAGCATCCGTCCCGGGGAGCAATTTGAGCTCGACGCCCCGCTGGCTGGCCAGGGGACGGACCTGCTCCAGCACGCCAGTGACCACATCCGAAAGGTTGACGGGCTCCAACGTCAATGAGATCTGGCCGGCATCCGCACGAGTCAACGTAAGCAGGCTCCCCACTAATCGGATTAGGTGGTCTACCTCCTGGTTAACCGTGCCGAGCACTTGCCTGTATGCCTCGGGCCCACGCTCCTGTTGAAGAGAAACATCAATCTGCCCTTTCATAATGGTCAAGGGCGTCCTGAGCTCATGTGAGGCGTCAGCTGTGAACTCACGCTGGCGGCGAAAAGCATCATCCAGCCGGGCGATCATCTCGTCGAAGGTCCGGGCCAAACGGCCGACTTCATCATCAGGTAGCTGTAGATCGAGCCGCTGACCCAAGTCCTCCGCCGATATACGGCGTGCGAGCCGGGTGACCTTATCGACCGGCGAAAGCGCGCGCCCCGCCAAAAACACTCCGCCCAGGCTCGCCAGACCTAGTGCCAGAGGATAAGCAATGCTTACGATGAGCAGGAACCTAGCCAGTGTGTCCGATAAGTCATCGGAGGCTAGTCCTACCTCCATGACGCCACGAATCTGCCCATCCCGCGTGACAGGCAACGTTTTCACCCTGAACTGGTCCCCAGCCACCGTGACGCGATGAATGGTCGATTTTCCCACCAGTGCGGCGTCGATAACCCCACGATCTATAGGGACCCCGCCGATCCCGGAACTGCTGTCAAACATTAGACCGCCCGAGGTGTCGAAAACGCGTACGAACTGCTCTTCTTCTCTCGGAACGTCGGAAGGGAAACGAATAGCAAGAGTGGGCTTATTTTCGTCGTACTGTATGACATCAAGGAAGGCAGCGGCGTTGCTCTCGAGGGATTCGTCGAGATTGCTGTACAAGATGTGGCGCAACGCAACGTACATGCCGAGACTAAATACAGCAAGAATCACCGCGAGTAATAGGACATACCACAGCGTCAGACGTACACGTATGGACATGGCAACCGGCAATATCATCCTGACAGACGAGCGGAGATCCGATACCCCGCGCCACGAATAGTATGGATCAGCTTGACGGTGAAGGGATCATCGACCTTCCGCCTGAGGTTGCGGATATGGACATCGATGACGTTGGTAGCGTTGTCAAAGTCGTAGTTCCACACGTGCTCGGCGATCATCGTCCGAGTGAGCAAATGATTGGGGTGACGCATGAGGTACTCAAGAAGTCGACTCTCCTTGGTGGTAAGCTCCATTCGTATGCCCTGCCGCGACACCTCCCGAGTTGACGAATCGAATATCAGATCTTCTACCTGCAGCAGAGTTCCCAACACCGCTGGCTCCCGACGAGTGAGTGCTCGGAGCCGGGCCAGCAGCTCCGCAAATGCAAAGGGTTTCACCAAGTAGTCGTCGGCCCCACTGTCCAGTCCGAGCACCCTGTCCTCTACCGCATCCCTGGCAGTGAGCATGAGTATGGGCGTCCTAATTCCGCGCCCCCTGAACGAACGGCAAACCTCTATCCCATCACGCCCGGGAAGCATCACGTCCAGGATTATTACGTCGAACTCGGCCACGTCAGGCCAGTACAGCGCTTCATCGCCATCGTAGGCGACATCCACTGCGTAACCCTGCTCGGATAGTCCGCGGGTGACAAAATCAGCGATTTGGGCTTCGTCTTCGACTAAGAGCACACGCATAGTGATTCAGCCGTGTTTGCGGTTGATTAGAGCATAACAGAGCAAAATGAAGCCAGCATTAATCAGATGAGCCGAGCTACAGACCACAATGAGCTCGGACAATCTACGGTACCTAAGCGAGTGAAAATGGACGCCGTGCTCAGCCAATGACGAGGGCGCATTTGCGCGCTGAAGTGAATGCCCCTCAGGCTGTACCTCTTTGCGGAGGAGCTAGCACGGGCCCACGAATTATTACTTTAGTCTGCTTTAACGGTATCGCCAACTTGGATGACGCCGCCGCGTACCACGCGAGCGAGCATCCCCCTGCGCCCCTGGAGCTCCTGCTCAAGGCCCTCGCGTACCTCGTCCAGACGGTCGCAGGGCTCACAGGGCATGGTCACCTCCAGGGTCGCCTCATCCCCCAGCACCACCTGCTGGCCGGCCTGGAGAGATGGCAGGTCGATGCCCTGGACGGTGATGTTCTCTTTGATATCACCCGGTGACAGACCCAGGGAGTCCAGGGTCTCTGCATCCATTACCAGCACTTGGCGAAGGCTTCCCTCCTTGGCATGGCGGTCTCCTTTGAGGCCCAGGTTCGCCACCGCCTCCGCAGTTTGAACGTTAGCCATGGGCTGGCGGGGCACCTCGCTAACGTGTAGGGCTACCACCTTGCCAGTTACTCCTCTGTTTTCCATAAGACAAACCTCCCTGTGTGTACTCCATCAGATAAATACCGCTACTGAACGATGACCTCCTCCTCCGAGACCGTCGAGTCCGCAGAAATGCGGAAGGCCCGTACATCGGGGGCGGCCTTGTCCATCAGCGACACCAGAACGTAGTAAAGATCCAGCCAGCCGCTGTCTACCGCCATCCTGACGTCGGTGGAGGAGGGATAGGCCGGCGAGTGGGTGTGGGAGTGGTAGAAGGCCGCGAACTGCCACCCGTGGTCCTCGGCGTCCCGGTCCGCCCGCATCTGTTCTAGGGGATCCATCAGGTAGCGGTAGGGGCTCTTCGCGGTGTTGGTGATGCGGTACAGCTTGAAAGGCTGGCCGTCCCTGCCGGCGATGATACCACAGCACTCGTTGGGGTCCTCCTCCAGGGCGTGAGCTATCATCTCCTTCACGAATTCTTTGTCCAGCTTGAGCAAAGATATCCCCCCAGGTGCTTAGGAAACGTGTCCACATCCTTCGTCTCCCGTTTCCATCCAACTCCCATATTCTCCTATCATAGCGCCTGCTAAGCAAGTCTTGATTCCCTCGTAAAAACCCGTTTTGAGGAAGTTACAGCGCTTTAGCACATGTGAGCGCTACCGTATGTTGGGGTAATACACGGAACAGAGACTGTATATTGTACCCAGGCAAGGGTACGGTTGTTCTAATTCGACCTGCACAGACTTTTTACGAGAGAATCAAGTCTTTGGTGCGCTCTGCCCATTAGATCCTTCGTCCCAACACGTCGAGACGAAGGATGACGTTTTGTCGAGAGCAAGCATGGGTCCAACTAGTGCTCAGTCCGCCCCTCACCCACCCCGGGGCTTTGCACCTAAAGTCAAACAGCAGACGTTTTCTTTCCCACCCACCCGCCCGATATGTCTAATTCCTGAAGGGACACCCCTCAGACTCCCTGGCAGAGAACCTAGGTTCTCTGCACTCTCCTGAGTTTTTGTGTAAAGCCCTACCCGGGGCTCCAAAGGGCATCCTCCCTGTACGGGTAGGGCTATGATGGTCCTTCTATAGGAAGGATAGCGGACAAAGCATTTGATATAGTATTAGCCTACAGTTCGCCCGTCTGGTGCACCACCTTGCCACCGACCATAGTAAGCAGCGAACGCAGGCTGGGAAGCTCCTCTTCTGGCATGCTGAGGAAATCGTCCGAAAGCACCGCCAGGTCCGCCAGCTTGCCCGGCTCCAGGGAGCCTCGACGGCCCTCGTCGAAACTGAAATACGCACCGCCTATTGTGAAGGCGCGCAGCGCCTCCAGGCGGCTGAGCTTCTGCTCGTGGCCGAGGACTCTTCCAGTCCGGCGCTCTGTGCGGGCCATCGCCGACCAGAGGGTGACGAAAGGATTGTAGGGTTTGTTATCGGTGCCAAACCCGAAGGGAACACCCTGCTCCAGATAGCTACGGTGGGCCACTGCGGTGTCGGCCAAGTGAGGGTTATCCAAATATCTGAAGCCCCGCAGCCAAAGCTCGGTCAGGGGGATGGTCTCCACCACCAGCCCCAGGCGTTGTATGCGGCGCAGTTGCTCCTGAGTGGCGTGCAGAGTGTGGACCAGAGTCCACCGTCGGCCATCGATGGGGAGCTCCTGGTGGACCTCTTCGAATGCCGACAGCACCTCCTCCAGGGAGTCCCTTATCTGGGTATTCACCCTCAGATTGTGGAAGGCCGCCAGGCGGACCAGCCGGCGAAACCGAGCGGGCGTGTTGTAACCTTCGACGAAGCCCGCCCAGCCGGTGTAGGGGAGCTCGGCGGAGCGAGCGCGGGCAATGTATCGGCTTCCCAGGTATGTAATGAAGTAGCCGCTGATCCGGAGCATTGAGTCGCCAAAACCGCCCCCCGAGGCGGCGTGGGCCCACCGCTCCATCTCCCGGTTCGCCTCCGCCACCGACCTCCAGTCCGCACTCAATGCCAGGTGAGCGCGGACCGTCATCTCACCCGCGTCCCACACCTCCTTATAGACCCTCAGGACCTCGGAGGCTACGCCGTGACCCTCGTATATGCCCGTAATACCGACGGAGCTATAGAGCCGCATGGACTCCTTCAGGGCTTCGACGCGCTGGATATGGGTGAAACGGGGCACAACGCGCATCAGGGTAAATTCCACCGTCGGGAACCTGTTATTGTCTATGAAAACGCCCGTGGGCTCGCCGCTAGCGTCCCGATCTATGGTAACGGTGGTGTCCGGCGATGGGGTGCTTCGGTCTACACTCGCCAGATTGAGGGCCAGGCTGTTGGCCACCGAGACCGAGGGAGGTATGTTCCAGGGGGTCCAGATACCCTTGATGTACACAGGGTTGTGAGGCGACACCTGGTCCAGCTCCCAGCGGGTAGGGAAACGGCCCTCTCGCAGGTTCCCCGGCGCGTCGGCATAGTTGGGAGGGTCGCCGATGGGCATGGTAACCACCCACTCACCGTGGCGCTTCCGCGCGACCAGGCGCCGGATGACGGCCTGGATATCCGCGATGGAGCGGGCGCCTTCCAGCGAAGGGTAGATCCCCTTCAAACCCTCCCGGTCCATATGAGCGTGAATGTCTATAATTCCGGGGATGACGGTGCGGCCTCGGAGGTCGATGGTGTCTGTTCCCGGGCCGGACAGGGCCAGCACGTCCTGGTCTCTGCCCACGGCCAGGATATCCTCTCCGCGAAGGGCCAGCGCCTGCTGAATGGAGTCGCTGGTATCTACTGTGAGCACCCGGCCGTTGTGTAAAATGACGTCGGCGGACTGCTGACTGTCTACCACTGTCCACCTGCTGTCATAGCCCTGGCTCCACTGCTTATAATCGGGATGGTTCGCCGCCATACTATCACTCTGAACTGAGCAACAGAACAGCTACAGCGATACTCAACCCAACTCAGCATATTTCTGGTAAAGTGTCCCCCTATGGTAGACGTGCTTGTAGATAGCGCCCGCAGGCGAGTCAGCCGAGTTTTCTATGGCTGGTGGATTGTTGCCGCGGGTTTCGCTATTCAGGCATTGAACGGCGGCCTTCTATTCCATGGGTTCACCATCTACTTCCTGCCTCTTCAGGCGGAGTTCGGATGGAGCCGGACGCTGTTGGCGACGGGATTTACTATGACTCGTTTTGAGAGCGCAATCCTTGGCCCTGCCCAGGGATGGGCCATAGACCGATTTGGGCCTCGGGTCATAGTGTTGGTTGGGGTGTTGATTTTCGGCTCCGGCTTTATGGTCATGAGCAGGATGCAGTCTCTTCCCATGTTCTTTTTTGCTTTCCTCTTGCTGGCCATGGGATCCAGTTTTGGAGGATTCCTCCCGGTAACGGCCACCATAGCCAACTGGTTTGCTGCCAAACGTACTCTGGCCATGGGTATAGCTATGACGGGTATGGGCGTAGGCGGCTTTATGGTAGTTGCCCTGGCATGGAGCATAACCAGTTACGGCTGGCGTCCCACGGCAGTGGTCTCGGGTGTGCTGGTATGGCTCATCGGCATCCCGGCGGCGATGGTATTGAGACACAAACCTGAGCAGTATGGCTACCTGCCGGATGGTCGGCGTGAGGTTTTTTCGTCCCAATATGATGCGCCAGAGCCCAACTCGGGAAGCGCGCCTGCTACCCAGGATATGCCGGCCGACGATAGCTTTACGGCCAGGGAGGCTATGCGGACCTCGGCATTTTGGATGATCTCTGCGGGCAATGCCTTTGGAGTGATGGTGGTTGGGACGGTTTCCATCCACCAGGTGCCCCACATGGTGCAGCGCGTAGGCCTATCTCTGGAGGCCGCCGGAGGTATAGTTGCATTCTTGCTTGCGTCGACCGTTATGGGGCAGCTTGGCGGCGGGTTACTGGCGGACAAGTTCGACAAGCGCTTTCTACTGGCATCCTGCATGCTGGGCCACGCGCTGGGTCTGCTCATCTTGGCCTACGCTACCACGGTGCCGCATCTCCTTCTGTTCGCCATGTTGCATGGTACGGCTTGGGGCGCCCGAGGGCCCACGCAGAATTCCATACGAGCGGACTTCTTCGGTCGGAATTCCTTCGCAACCATCATGGGATTCTCTTCCCTAGTTGTCATGGTCGGAATGACTGCCGGGCCCATCTTCGCAGGTTGGCTGGCCGACCGGGAGGATAGCTATATCCTGCCCTTCACCATTCTAGCGGTGATAGCGGCCTTTGGTTCTACCTTCTTCCTCCTCATCCGCAAGCCCGAAAGACAGACGGCGGCCCGCTAAGTCTCAGAGGCTTTGGAACCTGCGAGATGCATCTTCCATATAGCGCTGGGCGTCCTCCTGCAGGATGAACCCCTCGGCCAGCAGTTGGTCGACGGCCTCCTTCACCGCTCCCAGGTAAGCCTCTTTGCTCGGGTAGCGCTCCTCCACGGAGGGACGCGGGTCTTCCTTCTCTTTTCGCTCCGCCTCGGACTGAGCGAAGGGGAAGCGGCTGCCGCTCAGGCTAGCTATGGCGTTGTTGTCGAACTCCTCGTGGTTTCTGAGGTTCCATCCAACGTGGGTTGCCAGGGGCGCCTGGATCTCCGGGTCCCTTACTCCAGCGATTTCGTTACCGTCGGCGTCTACTTGTGGAACCAGCACAGCATACTTCTGGTCACGGTGCACCAACGGTGGCTCCTGGGTTATTATCCCCTGCTCAAACTGGGGGCCGTGGTCCGTTCGCTCAAAGTGATTTGCCTCCACGGGAAACTGAACGTCGGGAATCCTTGGATAGACAGCCTCCGACTCTGGAACCAGAGTGCCGTCTTTGCGGGTCGGAAGGCGGTTGGGGGGAGGCGAGACCCCATTAGTGACCCATCGGTCCAAAGCGTCCAACATGGCGCGGCAGGCCGGTGTGTAGGCCAGAGGGTTGATGGGGTAGCGCGCGAAGCTAACAGCGTATTCATCCCCCTGCTGATAAAAGTGTTGTGCGCTGCTGAATAGATAAAGTCGAACCGCCTGCGGCTGAGGCAGGTCATTTCCCAGGGGGTCGGTGTGCACCAGGGAGCCTCTCATCTGCCAGTATTCCGTGGAGGTCTGGGTGTGGATGACCAGGGGGTCGGTTTTCGGCCGTTTGAGGATCGCATCGGTGCGTTTAGTGAAAGGGTCCGTGGCCTGGGCGTAGGAGAAGGGAAACAGGTTGGAGGGATAAAGATGGTCTTCATGTTGCCTGGAGTAGCGCCCGGGCTGGATAAAGCGATGGTTCAGGACTCGTATCCCTATGCCGGCCACGTGGACTACTATGCCATCGAAGACACGCCGTCCCTGGGAGGCCTGATTGAAGCCCCAGTAGACGAAGCCTCGCAGTAAGCGTCCGCTCTGAGACCTCCCCCAGCCATAGGCCTTCTCGATGATGGAACCCTGCTCCCTCAGAGGATTGGGATTTCCGGCATCGTCGGAAACCCGGTAGCGCAGGAAGTCGACAAGCTCCCTCACTCCGACGTATCCCAGCCCCATCACCAGCGGGTTCTTGGCCTCGTAGACCAGCTCGTATATCCATCCGGGACGGAAACCTTCCGAGAGGTAGCAGTGGGTTGTGGAGGGAGTCAGCTTTCCCTGGTCTGATGCGGCTCCTGGCTCAAGCCGGGCGAACTGCCATTTGTCGGGCGGTATGGGCGTCCTGGGGTCCCTTTCAAACTTGCGGTAGGAGAAGGTGGCCTTACTGGTGTCGGTGGACACCGTTTCGTAGCTTTGGATGGCGTCGCTGCCGCTCAGAGGGAAGCAGAAGGCCCCGGGGGCCGGAGCAACGAACTCCACCCTGACGGGACCCGTGATCTCCCGGCCATTGTCCGTGGCGACGGGCACTTCCATGGTGGTCTGAACGTTCCCAACACCGGGCACCAGGTCGCCCTGCAATCCGGAGTAGACCAGGGTGTACCCCCTGCGCATCAGGAAGCCGTTGCCGGCGTCGGTCGCGGTCCTGGGCTCGCTGCTTGGTGGCGAATCGTTCAGAGATTGGAGGATTCGCGTGGCCCCGCGGTTGACCACGTCGTATACGAGGCGGCCGTTGCCCCGCGACATATCCACCGGCTTGATGATGCAGACGTCGCCGGAGCACTCAACCAGTCCCTCGGAGCTGCGCGGCGCCTTGTCCAGGTCTACCACCACCTTGTTCTCTGGCGCGTTGGGGTCGACGGCGTAGTAGGCGCGCCCCTGGAGAACCTCGTAGGGCCCCGTGGAGCCGAAATCCTGGCCCTCGGCGAAGGGCTCGCGGCTATCGATGACCAGTCTAATCCGGCTTTCCATGTCTTGATAACCCCTTTCGGCCTGACTAGCGACACCCTATGCCCAAGGCCGTTATTCTCTTGCCACGGCATTATAGACGGGGTCGCTTAAAAATGCAGTGAGGACTGTAGGCCGTCCCATTGATAACATGTGCAACAGACCCCCTCAGGGCGGAGAGGGGGCCTGTTGTTATCTCGCTGGCGTAGGTTATAATTCCTCTCACCAAATCCACGCCACGAGCGTAAGTTATGCAGAAAGAAGCCAGGACAGAAAACACAGGCGAAACCAGGACCGAAAGGGACACCCTGGGCGAGGTCCATGTCCCCAAAGACGCCTACTATGGCGCCCAGACCCAGCGGGCCGTGGAGAACTTCCCCATCAGCGGCATCAGGCCCAACCCAGCCTTCGTTACGGCCACCATCCTTATCAAACGGGCCGCCGCCAGGGTCAACGTCGGCCTCGGCATGCTGGACGCCACCATCGCCCAGGCCATAGAGCGGGCCGCCGATGAGATCCTGGAGGGGAAGCTTCGGGAGCAGTTCGTGGTGGACCCCTTCCAGGCGGGGGCCGGCACCTCCCACAACATGAACGCCAACGAGGTCATCGCCAACCGGGCCATCGAGCTTCTGGGAGGCCAGCGTGGGGACTACTCCAAGGTCCACCCCAACGACCATGTGAATACGGCCCAGTCCACCAACGACGTAATCCCCACCGCTATCCGAGTCTCCGCCTCCATGACTCTGCCGGGCCTGGTAGAGGTCTTGAGGGACCTCGAGAGGGCCCTGTCCGACAAGGCCAAGGAGTTCGACCACATCGTGAAAGCAGGGCGGACCCATCTTCAGGACGCCGTGCCTGTCAGACTGGGCCAGGAGTTCGGCGCCTACGCCAAAGCCATCTCCCACGACATCCAGCGCATCGAGCGCGCCGCCGAGGGCCTCCGGCGTCTGGGCATCGGGGGCACCGCAGCTGGCACCGGCCTCAACGCTCATCCCGACTATCATAAGGGAATGGTGGAGGCCCTGGCCGAGGATACGGGCATCCCCTTCACCAGCTCAGGGAATCTCTTCGAGTCCATGCAGAACACGGCCGACTTTTTGGACGTCTCCGCCTCCCTGCGCACGCTGGCCGTGACCCTGGCCCGTATCGCCAACGACCTCCGTCTCCTCAGCAGCGGCCCCATGACGGGCCTGGACGAAATAAGAATGCCTCCGGTGCAGCCGGGCTCCTCCATCATGCCGGGCAAGGTCAATCCCGTCATGGCGGAGATGCTCAACATGGTGTGCTTCCACGTCATCGGCAACGACACCTGCGTCATGATGGCCTGCGAGGCCGGACAGCTGGAGCTCAACGTGATGATGCCCATCATCGCCTACAACCTTCTTCAGTCCGTAGATATCCTCACCAACGGCGTCCGGGTCTTCATAGACAGGTGCGTTAAGGGGATAACGGCTAACGAAGAGGCCTGCGCTCGCTGGTTCGAGGGGAGCATGGGGCTGGCCACCGCTCTGAACCCCTACATAGGCTACTCCCAGGCAGCCAAGATAGCCCAGGAGGCCCTGGCCACCGGCAAGACGGTGCGCCAGGTGGTCAAGGAGAAGGGCATCCTGCCTGAGCCGGAGCTGGAGGAGCTCCTCTCTCCTCGGGGCCTGACGGAGCCCCGCATCCCCAAGTTCAGCTAGATATGGACTACTCTCAGCTAAAGGCGGGCCAGCAGCTTACCAGTCGTACCTTTACCTTGGAGCGCGAAACCGTTGCGGCCTATATCTCCGCCGTCGAGGACGCATCGCCCCTGTACGCGGACGACCAGTGGGCGCCGCCCACAACGGTGGCGGCCCTGGGCCTGAAGGGCATCCTGGAGGAGCTGCAGATCCCCGGGGGCACCGTGCACCTGGGCCAGGAGCTGGAGTTCCTGGAGGCGGTCGAGATAGGGGAAAGCCTGACCTGTAATGCCTCCATCGTCCAGAACTCGGTGCGCGGCCAATGGCGTTTTCTGTCCGTGGCCGTGGAGGTCAATGCTGGTAATGGGCGCCCTGTCCTCAAGGGCAGAAGCACCATCATGGTGCCTGTGTAAGCTTTTACCCAGCCTTTGCCGCGCTACTACCTATTGCCCTGGGCACCCGCCTGGGGCATAATGTATCCGTCGCATAGTATGGACTCTTAGATGCGTAACGCTGTCCTAGAAAAGGACGGAATGCAGCCAGCCCAGACTCTTCCCCAAATAGAGAAGCGAGTAACTCAGGAGCAGATAAAGCGCTACGCCCATGCCTCCGGCGACTTCAATCCCGTACACCTAGACCCCGAGTTTGCGACACACTCCTCCTTTGGCAGAATTGTGGCCCACGGTATGCTGGTGCTGGCCTTCCTCTCGGAGATGATGACCCTCGCCTTTGGTGTGGATTGGCTGAATAGGGGCCACCTCAAGGTCAGGTTTAAGGCGCCGGCCTATCCCGGCGATGTAATCACCACCTTCGGCGAGTTCAAGGCGCCACAGGAGGGGTCCATAAGGTATGACGTCGGCTGCCGGAATCAGCATGGAGACGAGGTCATAGTGGGCGAGGCGTGGGTCGAACTCCCTCGAAAAGGTACGTAGCAGGAGAAAGGCTTGGCGAGTCAACCCAAAGACAAACTTATACGCGTGGCCGTGGATGCCATGGGTGGCGACCACGCACCCCAGGAGATAGTGGCTGGGGCAATCCAGGCTGCCTCGAAAGGGGACGTTCAGGTGCTGCTGGTGGGCGACCCCCAGGTGGTGCAGGCGGAGTTGGCCAAGCACGACATCTCTGGCCTGCCTATCGCGAACATACCGTCGGAGGGAGTCATCCAGGAGGGGGAACCGCCAGCTCTGGCGCTGCGGCAGAAGCCCAAGGCATCCATAATAGTGGCGACGGGCCTGGTGAAGCAGGGCCATGCCGATGCCACAGTTACCATGGGCTCCACCGGTGCGGCCATGGCCGCCGCCGTCGTCCTGTTGGGCACAATTGAGGGCATCGATCGGCCCACTTTGGGCGGTCCCATCCTGGGCATGGCCCCCAATACCGCTATCATAGACCTGGGCGCCAACATCGACAGCCGCCCTCAGCAGCTCCTCAGCTTCGCGGCCATCGGCACCGCATTCGCTCGTCAGTTCTTTTCGGTGGAGAGTCCGAGGGTGGCCCTCCTCAGCACAGGCGTCGAAGCCGGCAAGGGAAACCGGCAGGTCCAGGAGGCCACAGACCTCCTTAAAAGCAGCGGCCTCAACTTCATAGGCAACCTGGAGGCCAGCGATCTCCCATTGGGAAAGGCCGAGGTAGTGGTCTGCGACGGCTTCGTCGGCAACATCGTCGTGAAGCTCACCGAGAGCCTGGGAGATTCCATGGCAAACCATATAAGAGAGAAGCTTCAGGGAAAACTGCCGCCTCAGGAGGTGGAGGCCCTGGCCGATCATCTCTACGACCTGACCAATGTAACGGAGAGGTTTGGGGGAGGCCTCCTCTTCGGCGTTCAGGGAGTCTCCGTTATCGGCCACGGCCGCTCCAGGGCCGACGCCGTAGCCCGAGCTATCGGCACGGCCAGGAGGGTCGTAGAAGTGGATTTCATCGACAATCTCAGTGCGGAGCTGGCACAGATCAGGCAGGCAGCGGCGACATGAGCGGGCTTAGTTTGGAGGACCGTTGAGCATACAAGATAAAGTAGCTCTGGTAACCGGAGGCTCCAGGGGCATAGGCAGAGGCGTGGCCCTGGAGCTGGCTAGCAGAGGCGCAAAGGTCCTCGTCAACTACAATTCATCTTCTGACGCGGCGCAACAGGTTGTGGACACGATACGCCAGAAGGGGAGAGAGGCCATGATGGCGCATGCCGACGTGTCCAGCCTTGAGCAGGTCAACGCCATGGTGGAGCAGGTCGTAGATGCCTGGGGCAGCGTCGACATCCTGGTAAACAACGCTGGAATCATCAAGGACAACCTCCTGATGCGTATGTCCGACGATGACTGGCATCAGGTTATAGATGTAAATCTACACGGCACCTTCTACTGTAGTCGGGCGGTGCTACGCCCAATGGTGAGGCAGCGATGGGGTCGCATCATCAACGTAGGATCGGTGGTGGGACTCAGAGGGAACCCTGGGCAGGCCAACTATGCTGCATCCAAGGCCGGCATCATCGGGTTCACCAAGGCCCTGGCGAAAGAGGTGGCGTCCAGGGGCGTAACCGTCAACACCGTCACCCCAGGGTACATCAGCACCGATGTTGTGGAGATCATGCCACAAGCTTTCAAGGACGGTATCCTTGAGAGAACACCCATGGGCGAGTTTGGCGCGGTGGAGGATGTATCTCACATAGTGGCCTTTCTGGCCTCACAAGAGGCGAGGTACATTACGGGCCAGACTATTAGCGTGGATGGAGGCCTGGCCATTTAACGGATTCCTCGTCACCGGGAACCAGGATAATAGATTGCCAGACCCTAAACCACAGCGAGATACTCAGTTCAAGGGCAAGGTGGCTTTAGTCACTGGAGGCTCCCGAGGATTTGGGAAGGCGATAGCCCTGGAGCTGGCCTGCCGCGGAGCGGACATCGCCTTCAACTACCTTCGAAACCATACCGAGGCCCGACGTACCGCCGATGAGGTCTCCTCTCTTGGAGTCAGGTGCCTCAAAGTCCGCGCCCACTTGGGAGACGAGGAGAAGATAAGAGGCCTCTTCCAAGAGGTGGAGCGGGAGTACGGCCGGCTGGACATCCTGGTGAATAATGCGGCCTCTGGAGTCCAGCGTCACGCCCTTGACCTGGAGCCCAAGCATTGGGACTGGACCCTGGACATCAATACCAAGGCGCCCTGGCTGTGCGCCAAGGAGGCCGCCAGGCTGATGACCGGTGGAGGCAAGATAGTCAACATCTCCAGCCCAGGCTCCCAGAGGGTCCTTCCTTACTACTTTTCCGTAGGCGTCTCCAAGGCTGCTCTGGAGGCGTTGACCAGGTACCTGGCGGTGGAGTTGGCGCCCAAGGGCATATCGGTAAATGCGGTATCCTCCGGCTATGTCGAAACTGGGGCCCTGCGCTCCTTTCCCAATCGAGAGGATCTGGTGGCTTCCAGCAGGGAAGCAACACCCGTAGGCCGTGCGCTAACTGCCGAGGACGTTGCCAGAGTAGTGGCCTTTTTGTGCACCGATGAAGCGTACATGATCAGGGGCCAGGTCATCCTGGTAGACGGAGGCAAGACCCTCACCGCCTGAGCATGCCCGCTTCCAGCGTCTCACCCTAACAGCCGCTATCCGGGGGCGAGAAGCTCACAGCTAGGAGTAAGGCATGCCTTGACTGACATTAGCCCTCCAGATACACTTAACGTAACTAACCTCCTGCCTTAGGAAGAGAAATGTACCAGATGACGACCCTCCACAACGGTCTCCGTATCCTTACTTACAACCTGCCCCACACCTTCTCTGCCAGTGTATGTATTTTCGTTGGGGCGGGTTCCAGATATGAGACAGATGAGCAGGCAGGGATTTCCCACTTCGTTGAGCACGTTTGCTTCAAGGGGACCGAACGGCGTCCCACCTCTAAAGAGATAAGCGAGACCATAGAGAGAACCGGAGGCATAATTAACGGCAGCACAGATCGTGAGCACACCGTCTACTGGTGCAAGACGGCTCGCTCCCACACGGATGGACGGCTTTCCAGAAGCCCTGGACCTACTGGTCGATATGACTAGGTACTCCGTCTTTGACTCCCAGGAGATCGATCGGGAGCGTATGGTGATCCAGGAAGAGCTGAACATGAGCAATGACCATCCTAGCCAGAGGGTGGACGTTCTCATCGACGATATGCTCTCGGGCCCAACCACTCCATGGGACGGGATGTGGCCGGCAGCAAAGAGTCCGTTCAAGAGATCACCAGAGACATGCTCCTGGACTACTGGAAAAGGCAGTATATACCCTCTAATGCCGTCATCAGCGTGGCCGGAGATATCGACCATGAAGATGTTGTGGGTAGGGTTGCTTCCCTTCTGGACGATTGGCCCTCTAATACTCCCTTGTCGTGGGACCCGGCCCACGATGGCCAGAGCTCGCCACAGCTAAGGTTGGAGCAGCGTAAGACCGACCAGGCCCACATATGCGTGGCCCTGCACGGCCTCCCATCTCAGCACCCGGACAGGTACGCCCTGAACCTCAGGAAGAGCTAACATGAGCAATGACCATCCTAGCCAGAGGGTGGACGTTCTCATCGACGATAGCGCGATCCTGGGGGAAGGTATGAGCAGTCGGCTATTCATGGAGTTGCGGGAGAAACAGGGCCTGGCCTACGACGTGCATAGCGGCGTTAGCCACTTTCGGGACTGTGGCGCCCTCTTTGTCTACACCGGCACAGATCCCTCTCGCAGCAAGAGAGCCATAGGGGCCATACTCGAAGAGATAGGAAAGATGCGGGATGGGGTGACGGAGGAGGAGCTGAGCAAAGTCAAAGAGATGAGCACGGGTCGCCTGGCCCTTCGTATGGAGGATACCCGGGCCGTGGCCTCCTGGGGAGGTATCCAGGAGCTTATCAACGACAGACTCCGCACCGTGGATGAGGTGATCTCCTCCATCAACGCGGTAGCTGCGGAGGACGTGCAACGGGTAGCCCAGTCACTGCTTCTCACCGAGAAGCTTAATTTGGCTATCGTTGGGCCGTACAGAAGCCAGCTGCAGTTCCAGCCGCTGCTAAAGCTATAGCTCTCGCCTTCATCCCTTCGGCGTTGCTCAGTACAGGCTCTGACCTTCCCCCTATCATGGAGGAGAGCCAGAGAGCGAGCGTTAGCTGCTCAGGTTGTACTCAATGTCCAGCTCCGCCGCCAGGTCCTTCATCTCCTGGATGGCGTCCGGCAGTAGGGGGATTCCACTCTTCTTGCGCTCAGCCTCCACGCCATGCTCTATCTCCCCGCTGGTGTAGACTCGCTTGAAGCCTTCTGCGGGGGGCGTCTTCCCAATTCGCTGGACCATGTCATCCATCTGGTCTTTGAACTCGTCCAGGGGCCGGAAGGCGTCGACGCGGATGGCCCCGAAGAAGTGGCCCACCGCCGTGAAGCCACCCCTCTCCATCTGTACACCGGCGGGGTTACCCGACAGCAGGCCGCACATGACATCCACCCAGAGTCCAAGGCCGTAGCCCTTGTGGCTTCCCAGCTCCGCAGTGCCACCGAGAGGTAGAAGCTTACGGGCGTTTCGCGCCACGTTGGGGTCCGTGGTGGGGACGCCGTTTTCGTCGGCGGCCACGCCGTAGGGAAGCTGTTTCCCCTGGCGAGCGGTGAGCAAGACCTTGTTCATCACCACGGCGCTGGTGCCCATGTCCAGGCAGTAGGGGGCCTCGGTCCCGGATGGAGCGGCAATACTGATGGGATTGGTCCCGTACACGGCCTCCTTGCCCCCCGTCGGCAGCGTGAGAGGGCCGGTGTTGGTCATTGACATTCCTATCATCCCATGATCCGCCGCCATGAGGGAGTAGTAGGATGCCATGCCGTAGTGGCGGCTGTTCTTCACCGTCACCATACCGATGTAAGACTCCTGAGCCTTCTTGATAGCCAGCTGCATGGCTCGCACGCCCACCAGCAGGCCCAGGCCGCCGTCACCGTCCATCAGGGCGCTAACGGGGGTCTCGTGGACCACCCGTATATTGGCGTCGACCTTGATGTTCCCGCTCTTGATGTTCGATATGTAGATGCGGCCCAGATTGCCATTGGACAGGCCGTGGGTCTCAACCCCTCTGAGGTCTGCACGGATGAGGACGTCGGTTGCGTCCCGGGCGTCCTCCTCAGAGTATCCAAACTTTTTCAGCACATTGATAGAGAAGGCCCTGGCCTTCTCCGGGTCAACTACCACTCTTTCCTGCTGCTTCACCTGCTCAACCAAGTTAATACCTCCGCGACTGTCTGAATTCTAAATCCGGGGCAATGTTAGCCTGTCGGTGTGTCCGTGTCCAGCCTCCTAATCCTCCACCTCGACCAGGGCCTCTATCTCGATGCATCCGTTCCCCGCCGGGCAGGCGATGCCCACGGCGCTACGAGAGTGGCGTCCCCTCTCACCGTATAGCTGCACTAGCAGGTCCGAGGCGCCGTTGGCGACGCTGGGAGCGTCATAGAAGTCTTCCGCGGTGTTGACCATGCAAAGCAGCTTTACCCACTGCTTCACCTTGTCCAGGTCCCAGACGCACTCCTTAAGGGAGGTGAGGAGACCTACAGCGGCCCGTTTGGCCCCTTCGTAGCCCTGCTCCACGGTCAGGTCCCGTCCTACCTTGCCTTGGAAGTCTGCGCCACCCGTGGCGCCCGATAGGTAAACCAGGTTACCTGTCCTGAGGGCGTAGACGCGGTTATGCCTTGGGTTGCGCCCCAACCTCAGCTCAATTCCCATTTCCTCCAGCTTCTTCTCTACCAGCATGGGAAGCCTCCTTAGTTTTGGTATGTAGCCATCGGGAGCCTAGATGGCGAGTCTACTCCACCTCTACCATTCCCTCTATCTCGATGCAGGAGTTCTGGGCTGGGCAGGCGATACCCAAGGCGCTGCGGGAGTGCCGCCCCCTCTCCCCATACAGCAAAACGATCAAGTCTGAGGCGCCGTTAGCGACGCTGGGGGCGTCGTAGAAGTCCTCCGCAGTGTTGACCATGCACAGCAGCTTGACCCACTGCTTTACCTTGTCGAGGTCTCCTACAACCTCCTTTATGGTGCTCAACAGGCTCACCGCCGCCCACTTGGCCCCCTCGTTGGCCTCCTCCACCGTAAGGTCTTTGCCCACTTTGCCCTTGATGATGTTGCCGTCGGGCCCCAAAGCAATGGCCCCAGACAGGTAGACGTAATTCCCGTTCCTCAAACCGTAAACACGATTGGGCCTTTCAGGGCGGTCCAGGCGGAGCTTTATGCCCATCTCCTCCAGTTTCTTCTCTATCAACATGGTGCTTACCTCCCAGTCCGTGATCGGTTCAAGTGCGCTAGTCTCATTACATCTGAGGCGACGATTTGGCTAACTCAGCCAGCAGCGGTATCTCCCGCCCAGTGGCTCATGAAGGTTATGGAGCGGGGGGACGTATGAACGGTTCCGTAGGAGTGATCTAGTAACCCAGGGCGCAGCCGTCCTCGCGTGGGTCCGAGCCGCCCATCAGAACGCCGGTATCGGGATCTATCATGATTAGCTGGGTACATCCCGGCCGGACGTTATGACCATAGGAGTTCACTGCATGACCCCTGGATTCCAACTCTCTCGCCAGTTCTTTATTCTCGTGAAGGGGACTCTCCATGTTTATCTGATAGGGGTGATCGACGACGCCCCGCTCTCCTTGCGCCGCCACAAAGAAGCGCGCCGTTTCTACGGCCAGCTGCGGGTCCAGCCCGAAGTCCAGGACTCTGGTGAGGGTGTGCATGTTCCACTGGGGCTGCGTATCTCCTCCGGGCGTACCGCCTGTCAGGTATGGTTTGCCATCGCGAAAAACCATGAAGCAGTTCAGGGTATGAACCGGACGTTTACCAGGCATGACGCAGTTGGGATGACCCTCCTCTAGAGAAAAGCCCATAGCCCGGTTGTTCAACAGGACTCCGGTGTCCCCGGCCACGAAGTAGGAGCCAAAGTGGGTAAAGACGCTATGTATGAGAGATACAACGTTCCCCTCGGCGTCGGCCAGGCAGGTGTAGCTTGTGGAGCTGTCCGCTGCCGCGGTGGCCGCGACTACGCCACTGGGCGGCGCATTGTTGGCCTGGCTCATATCGATGAGCTCCCTTCGCTGGGCGGCGTACTCTTTGGACAGCAGAGACTCCACGGGAACGTCGACCCAACCAGGGTCTCCAAAGTAGCGGTCCCTGTCGGCCCACACCAGCTTCCTAGCCTCCACCATCAGGTGGATGTAGTCGGCCGTGTTGAGCCCCAGGCTTGCAACGTCGAACCCCTCCAGCATGTTCATGGCCATCAGCACGATGGTGCCCTGGGATGGAAGACGGGTCTCATAGATCGTGTTTCCCCGGTAGGTGGTGCTTATGGGGTCTTCGTAGAGGATAGTCTCGTGAGCCGCCAGATCCTCGGTGGTGTACAGGGAACCCCCTTCCTGGAGCCCCTTGATTAGCTCTGCACCGAGCTGTCCCCTGTAGAACTCGTCGGGGCCTCCATCCGCTACCCTATGGAGTGTTCTGGCCAGCTCCTTCTGCACCAGCACCTGGCCCGGCTGGTATGGCTTTCCGTCCTTCAGGAAAATCCCGGCTGCGGTGGGAAACTTGGACATGGGCTCCTGCTCCTCGGCGAAGAAGCGGCCGAGGCGCTGTGGGACGGGAAATCCGGCTTCAGCATACTCGATAGCGGGCTCTAGTAACTGAGAGAAGCTGAACCTTCCGCTGCCGAAGCGCTTCTGAATGGTCCAGAGAGCGTCAACTTCGCCGGGAAGGGTGCAGGACAAGGCCCCTTCTCGAGGCATGCGCTTGTACCCCATATTTACGAAGGTTTCCCTATTTACAGCCAGTGGAGCCTTTCCCGAACCCGTGATCCCGTATAGTTTGCCCGTGGAGGCCTGGTATAGGAGGGCAAACATCTCCCCTCCCAGAGTGCACATGGAAGGGAGAACCACGTCCTCTGCCGCCGCCAGAGCAACGGCGGCGTCAAAGGCATTTCCCCCCTGCTTCAGCACGTGCAGGCCCACCTGGGCCGCCAGGGGAGAGGCGGAGCAGACCATTCCATTGCGACCCAAAACCACACTGCGTCCCGTGACCAACGGGTCCCTTAAGCCCAGCTCTAGCGACATAGGGTGAGGTTTCCTTTCCTAGTAGGCTGCGACCTGGCCGTCTTCTCGAGGGTCGACGCCACCCATTTTAATGCCCGTATCCGGGTCCACCCCTATAAGGGCCATGGCCCCGACCCTGCCGGGGATGTTGTAAACGGCTGTCTCATGGCCTTTAGCTTCCAGGGCCTTTACCAAGGCGACGTCCTCAAGGAGTGGCTTCTCTAACTGTATCTCGAACTTCGTTTGACCCAGTGACCCTGGAGCGGAGGCGACGAAGCGAGGCTCCTCCGAGGCCCGTTGGACGTCCATCTTGAAGTCCAGCACCCGAAGCATAGTCTGCATGTTCCAAAGCGGCTGTAAATCCGCGCCAGGTGTGCCCCCTGCCAGATAGGGTTTGCCATCCTTGAACACCATGAAGCAGTTCAGGGTATGCAGCGGCTTTTTGCCGGGCACCAGGCTGTTGGCCTCTCCGTCTTTAAGGGAGAAAGAAATGGACCTGGTGTTCATGAGGAACCCGAGGTTTCCTGGAATGAATGCCGATCCCCATATGGCGAAGATGCTGTGGATCAGGGAGACCCAGTTGCCCTCTTTGTCCGCGACGCAGAAAATGCTGGTGGAATCGTGGGAGCCTACGGAGGCTGCCAGGGCTCCCGGCGATATCTCGTTGGCGGCGTGAGCCATGTCTATGGATTGGGCCCGCCGCTTGGCGTACTCCTTGGAAAGGAGGGTGTCCACGGGGACCTCCACGAACTCGGGATCGCCGTAGTACGCCGTTCGGTCCGCGAAGACCTTGTGCTTCACCTCAGTAAGCAGGTGAATGTAGTCTGGCGTGTTGTGGCCCATGCTCTTCACATCAAACTGCTCCAGCAGGTTCATCCCCTGCAGGACGATGATGCCCTGCGAGGGCAGCTTGGTCTCGTAGATGGTATGGCCGCGATAGTCAACGGAAACCGGGTCGTCGTAAATCACCGTCTCCTGGGCGGCCAGGTCTTCCAGGGTGTAAAGAGAGCCTCCTTCCCTGAGGGCTCCAATAAGCTCTTTGCCCGTGTCGCCCAGGTAGAACTCGTCTCGTCCGCCTGCGGAAACGCGCTTCAGGGTCTTGGCAAGGTCCTTCAGGGTCAGGGTTTCCCCCGGGCGGTAAGGCTCTCCGTTATTTAGCATGACTCGAGCGGTGTAGGGGTCTTTACTCAGCTTGTCGTGGAAAATTCGAAAATACCTGGCGTACCGCTGGCCGATAGGAAATCCCCCTTCAGCGTACGAGATTGCGGGGTCCATGAGCTGGGAGAAGGAGAATTTACCGCTGCCGAAGCGCTCCAGGATGGTCCAGAGGGCGTCCACCTCTCCAGGGATAGTGGAGGCTAGGGGACCTTCGTTTGGGAAACGTTCAAACCCCTTGTCTCGGTAGTAGGCAGCCGTGGCGGCCATAGGCGCTCGCCCGCTGCCGGTGAGGCCGTACAGTTTTCCAGTGGAAGCTTCGTAGAGCAGAGCAAAGATCTCCCCGCCAAGCCCGCAAAAGGAGGGAAGGACCACGCCCTCCACAAGGGCTGTCGCAACTGCGGCGTCAAAGGCATTGCCTCCCTGCCTCATGACGTATACTCCGGTTTCCGCCGCCAGGGGTGAAACCGAAGAAACGATGCCGTTGGGGGCCGGCATGGAGCTTCGGCCTACGGACAGGTAATCTCTCTCTTGGGTCATACCCTACTCCTCTCCAGGGAAACCGTTAGCCCCCCAGGGAACCGACTGCCTCATGTCGACCAGCCCTTCTCTTGTGGTTAGGCCGATGGTCAAAGGGCAGTCCCTCCTCAGGGAGGCAGAAGTTACAGCCAAAGCGAATGCTAGGCGTACTTTAGGTGTTTGGCAAACCACTCCAGGATATAGCCCCAAGCTATGTGGGCCGCCTCTGGCCTATAGGAATCCCGCGTGTCGGAGAAGAAGGCGTGGGCGGCGTCGTCAAAAGAGTGGGTCTCCACAGTCTTACCATGCTTTTGAAGCTCTGCCGTCATCTTGGCCATGTCATCCAGGGTGGGGTTCCTATCCTCTTTACCGGACATCAGGAGGACGGGACATGAAATGTCCTTCATCCGATCTATGACTGGCACAGGGTTAGAATCTGAGGGCTGGACGGCGTTGTTGGGGTAGCAGGCCACAACTGCCTTTGCGTCATTGGTAAAACAGGCGAAGGAGAGGGCCACTGTGCCACCGGAGCAGAAGCCTACGATGCCAATCCTGCTGCTGTCGACGTAGTCCTGCTCTTTCAAGTAGTTCAGAGCTGCCTGCATATCTTCGTCCGCCTGTATGTGTTTTCGGCCCCTCAGGGCCTCCTGTGCCGGGCCCATCTCATGATGCAGTTCTTCTATTGACTGAAAACCACTGCGAGAGTACAGGGCTGGCATTATTGAGACGTACCCAAAAAGGGCCAGGCGTCGGGCCACGTCCTTGACGTGCACCTCGTTCCCATGGACGCCGTGGGCGAAGACGATTGCTGGATATACGCCCTCCTCTTTAGGTCGTACCAGGTACCCGTGGATCTCGTCGTTGTTGTGCCCCTTTAGCTTGATCTCCGTCGGCTCCATGTCCGCCAGCTTATAAACCGAGGACGGGGGCATT
Organism: Dehalococcoidia bacterium; assembly: GCA_965237935.1. Taxonomy (GTDB): domain Bacteria; phylum Chloroflexota; class Dehalococcoidia; order Lucifugimonadales; family CBDEGW01; genus CBDEGW01. The sequence goes on from CBDEGW010000004.1 coordinate 573,875, forward strand.
ATGACTGCCGAGGTCTTTGTCTTGGTTTCCGTTGTCACAGTAAACCTCCTCCAACTACGCGAAATCTTGGCGCTTAAGGGACTCTACGAATGGCTTTATCGCCTGGTGCGGTGGGCTCTCTGGCCGGACGCACCTTACAATGCCACATCGAGGGAAAAATGTCCAGACCCGAAGCCTGAGGGAGTTTAGAGGCGGGACCCAGCTTTGTACGAAAACCCTAGGAGGGTACAGGGAACCTAGGTTCCCTGTCGGAGGTTCAAGGGGGCGTCCCCCTTTGGATAAAACCTCTGGGCGGGTGGGTGGGAAAGAAGCGTTGGACTTTTTGAGCAAGGCCTGTTGAGGCCTTAATTCAGCTCTCAGCGCCCTGGGGAAATGCGGCCTCATTGTAATATTCTTAGGGTGCGATGGTATACGAATAATGCCTACGGCCCGCCAGTGGCCGGCCGTAGGCATTTATAGTTAGCTCCTCAACAGGCTTCAGGCGACCAGCTAGGCTTTCCTGCCCGATACGACTCCATACGCTTCCAGGAAGCGAAGCCAGAACTCGCTGATGGTTGGGAAGGCAGGCACCGCGTGCCAGAGGCGGTCCAGGGTGACCTCTCCGACTATGGCGATGGTGGCCGCGTGGATCAGCTCGCCGGCGCCAGGCCCAACAAAGGTGGCCCCCACAATGACGCGCCGGTCCTCGTCAACCACAATCTGGCTGGTGCCGCCTATACCCTCTCCCAGGGCAGAGGCGCCGCCGGACCATCCGTAGCCATAGGAGATAGCCCGCACCCTGATACCCTGATACCCTGGTCCTGGGCCTGCTGCTCGGTTAAGCCGACGGCGGCCACATGAGGGTCGGTGAAGACGACCCTGGGGACCGCCTTGTGATCGGCCCAGGCCTCCACCTCCATACCCAGGATGTGGTCCCCGACTAATCGAGCCTGATATTTGCCCATGTGGGTCAGGAGGCTACGGCCGTTCACGTCGCCTATTGCATACAGCCAGCCTCCGCCGACTTCTACCGCCCGCAGCTGGTCGTCAACGCGAATGTACTTGCCGGGCTCCAGGCCCACGGTCTCTAAACCAACGTCTCTAGTCAGCGGCCTTCGACCAACGGCCACCAGAATCTCGTCGCCGATGATCTGGGCGCCGTCCTCCAGGGTGGCGGTGATGCTGCCGCCTTCGCCGCGCACCACTTTGACCATCTTAGCGCCGGTGATGACCTTAATGCCTATCTCTGTGAAGGCCTTCGCCACATCTTCTCCGGCGAAGGGCTCCTCGTTGGGTAGCAGCCGTTCCTGGGCCTCCACGATGGTGACCTCTTTGCTGCCCAGGGTGCGCCATGCCTGGGCCATCTCGACTCCAACTGCACCGCCTCCCAGTATGATGAGACGCTCAGGGACCTCCTGGGCCGACGTTACGTCGCGGCTGTCCCAGGGTCTCGCCTCGGCCAGCCCCTCTATGGGGGGCATGGCTGCGCCACTTCCGGTGGCGACGACCACCGCGACGCGAGCTTTCAAGGTCCTGACGCTGCCATCGGCGGCCTCCACCGTTACCGTGCGCTCTCCCGCCAACCGGCCGTGGCCTCGTACGAGGTCCGCGTTAACGGACTCTACCCACTTCACCTGACCCTGGTCGTCCCAGTTGGCTGCCAGGGCATCGCGGCGCAGTAGCGCCTGCTTCGTGTCTATGGTTCCGGTAACGGCCTCGCGAGCGCCGGGGACTCGGCGCACCGCGTTCAGGATCTCTCCGGGGCGCAACAGCGCCTTACTGGGCATGCACGCCCAATAGATGCATTCGCCTCCCACCAGCTCGCTCTCCACTAAAACGGCGCTCAAGCCTCCGCTGGAGACGCGCCCAGCCGCGTTCTCTCCTGCGGCGCCTCCTCCAATCACTACGACATCGTAAGTATCAGTCATCTGCGGGCCTCCTAACTAACCACGATTCTACTACTTGGATGTGGCTTAATAAAGGATAGGTGCATTGGGGGTAGGGGTGTTCTACATCTCCCCGGATTATTACTCCCTATGCATCGGGACTCAGAACGAACCATATCCGCTTTGACATACCCGTCATTCTGAGGAGCAGAGCGTCGAGGTGCAGGGCGAGTCCCAGGAGCTATCCCTCGCCGCTCAGGCCGTCCACGAACTTAAGGAACTCCTCCCTGGGCTGGGCCTGCTGTTGGCCGCTTTCCATATCCCTCAGCGTCACCTCTACCCGCCGCAGCTCGTCGGAGCCCAGGATGACGGCGTACCTGGCGCCCAGGGCACTGGCCTGGCGTAGCTGCCCCTTGAGACTACGTTGGGGCCTGGCAAGAAGAGCAGAAGCGCCCTTTCCCCTGATTTCAGAGGCCAGGGTGATGGCCTTGGCCATGGCCTCATCACCCACGAAGGCCACAAAAAAATGGATGACATGTTGTCCTTGAGGGTCTACACCCTGGCCCCTCAGGTTCAGGATTACTCTCTCCAACCCCATGGCGAAGCCGATACCAGGCGTGGGACGGCCTCCTAGCTCCTCCATCAGCCCGTCGTAGCGGCCTCCGCCCAAAAGGGTGCTCTGGGCTCCCCCAGAGGGAGGCTGAATCTCGAAGACGGTGCGGGTGTAGTAGTCCAGGCCCCTGACCAGGTGGTGGTCCACCTGATAGGGGATGTCCGTGGATGACAGGTACTCCTGAAGACTCCCCCAGTGGGCCTCGCATTCGTCGCAGAGGTGGTCCGTGGACCTGGGCGCCTGGGCGGCCATCGACAGGCAGTTCTCCTTCTTGCAGTCCAGAAGCCGCAGTGGGTTCCTCTCCAGGCGGCCCCGGCAGTCGTGACAGAGGTTTGCTTGAAGCCCCGCGTAGTAGCTCTTTAGCGCCTCGATGTACCCGGGCCTGCACCTGGAATCGCCAATGCTGTTGAGGCGCAGAAGAAGGCCGGGCAGCCCAAGCTGGGACAGCAGGCCCCAGCCCAGCTCGATGACCTCGGCGTCGACGGCGGGGTCGCCGTCCCCAATGGCTTCCACGCCGAACTGATGGAACTCTCGGTAGCGTCCCGCCTGAGGCCGGTCGTAGCGAAAGGTGGTGCAGAAGTAGTAGAGGCGTACGGGCTGAGGCAGGTTGTGCATCCCGTGCTCCAGGTAGGCCCTGCATACGGGAGCCGTGCCCTCGGGCCGCAGGGTCAGCAGGTCGCCTCCGCGGTCCTCGAAGGTGTAGGTCTCCTTCTCGACGATGTCCGTGCTCTGGCCCACGGTCCTCACGAAGAGGCTGGCATCCTCAAAGGCGGGCGTATCTATGCGTCCGTAGCCGAAACGCTCCGCAGTGGCGGCGGCCTTCTCCTCAACGTAGCGCCAGTACCCCTGCTCCCCCGGAAGGATATCGGAGGTACCCCTGGCTGCTTTGTACAAGTGGGGACTCCCTTAAGTATCTCTTACCAGGCAGGATACAGCAGCCCAGCTGGCAGTGTAAACGGGCTGAAGCTCCACCTTGCGGCGAACCGCTCTTCTCTTAAGCCCGAATCCACCGAAGGACGTCCTTGGGGACAGCCCTTGAAGAAGGCAGAGGGTGCTCCTCTGAATCTGGGATAATGGTTTTGGAACAGAAACCCGCCCGGAAACAAGGAGCACCCAATAGATGCTGCCACAGAACAAACCCGACCGTATCCGCATCCTCTTTGACGACCATCGCCTGGTGGCCAATGCCGGCCTGCTCCTGCCGGCCACCCTAGCCCGGCACCTGGGCCTGCGGGAACTCGTCGACCATCACCTTGACCTCGGCGGAGCGCCGGGACGGGCGAACACTGGGGACAAGATGCTGACGCTGGTCGCTTCCGCGCTGGCAGGCGGCGACTGCATCGACGACGCCGATGCGCTGCGCGCTGGTGGGACGGTCGGTGTTCTAGGCTGCGTGGTCAAGGCGCCATCCACCCTGGGGACCTTCCTGCGCAGCTTCCGGTGGGGGCATGTCCGTCAACTCGACCGCGTGAGCCGCCAGTTGTTGGCCCGGGCCTGGGCCGCTGGGGCCGGACCCGGCGACTCGCCCCTGACCATCGACCTGGACTCGACCATCTGCGAGACCTATGGATTGGCCAAGGAGGGAGCGCGCCACCACGGCTATACCGGCGCCCGCGGCTATCACCCACTGCTGGCCATTGCCGCCGGCACCGGCGAAGTGCTGATGTCCCGGCTGCGCGAGGGCCGGGCCAACACCGCCCGTGGCGCCGCCCACTTCCTGCGTGAGACGGTGGGGCGGGTGCGCTACGGCGGGGCCAGGGGACAACTCACGGTGCGGGCCGACAGCGGCTTCTACGCCCACACTGTCGTTGCCGCCTGCCGGGAAATGGATGTCCGCTTCTCTATCACCATCCGCCAGCGCGCCAGCCTGCGGGACCTGATCGAGGCGATACCAGAGGAGGACTGGACTCCCATTCCCTACTGGATGGACGGTGCCGCCGATGTCGCCGAGACGACTTACACCCCGTTCCAGACCAAGCCGGACGCCGCGCCGGTGCGGCTCATTGTCCGGCGGGTGAAGCCGACGCCCGGTTCCCAGCTCGCCCTCTTCGCCAGATACAGCTATCACGCCTTCATCACCGACCGCGATGGGGAGACGCTGGAACTGGAGGCCGATCATCGCCGCCACGCCGAGGTCGAGAACGCCATACGCGACCTCAAGTACGGCGTCGGGCTGAACCACATGCCGTCGGCGCGCTTCGCCGCCAACGGCGCCTGGCTGGCGGTCCAGGTGATGGCGCATAACCTGGCCCGCTGGACGGCGCGGATTGGTCTGGGCGAGCGGACCGTGATCACCAAGACCCTCAGGCGGCGGGTCTTCGCTCTGGTGGGACGGATCACCCGCTCGGCGCGCCGCCTCACTTTGCATCTCCCCCGGCGCTGGCCTTGGGAAACCCAGTTCAGTCGCGCCTTGGCCCGGCTGCAAGCCATTCCGTTCCCGGCCTGACGGCCAGCCTGCAACTGACCCAACGTCCCCGCAATCTCGCGCCACCCCGGTCGCGAGAGTCCCCTGCTGCGTATCCTCTCGCCATCCCGCGCATCGCAACTCCCGCATAGGGCCTTAGGGGCCCTGTGCGGCGACTGAAGACCGTCCGCCGGCCTCCCATCTACCCCAAGACCCCAGGCCATCTCCCCTGTAGCTCCCTCACCCACCCCCTTCCGCTGTCCTCACGCCGTCCATCCGTGTCCTTCGGTGGATTCGGGTTTAGGAGTATGACAGCCGCGTGACTCGACGAGCACACACCTGTTTGCAACCACGGTCTTGCTGTCGCCGACGGCCTGCGGTATAACTTCACAGGCGGCATCACTTTCGTGGGGCAGACAACTGAAAGCGCGACATGCGCGCGGAGGAAGGCAATGGATAGGAAGCGCTACTTCGGTGTGACAGAGCACCACGAGGCCAAGGCATACCAGGGCTATACCCTGTTCACCCCGCTGGGACAGAGGACGGCATATCTCATCGATATGCACGGCCGGGTGATGCACCGGTGGCAGCTTCCCTTCCCACCCGGTGACTGGGGCTACCTAATGGAGAACGGCAACCTCCTCTATGGAGGTTACACCGCCAAGGCCCCGCTCCAGTTTGGCGGCGTCGGCGGCGTGGTAATGGAGGTCGACTGGGCTGGCAATGTGGTCTGGGAATACGCCGACGACATGCAGCATCACGACTTCTCGCGCATGCCCAACGGAAATACCATGGTCCTCGGCTGGGAGCCGGTCCCTCAGGACATGACGCCCCTTATCAAGGGAGGGTTTCCCGGCACGGAGCTGGACGGACAGATCTGGTCCGACTACTTCCATGAGGTGACCCCAGACGGACGTGTCGTCTGGGAATGGCACGCATACGAAGCACTCGATGTGGAAGAGGATGTGCTCTGCCCGCTCCACGAGCGACATGAGTGGACCCACGTTAACACCTGCAACGTTCTACCCGACGGCAACATCCTCACCAGCTTCCGATTGCTAAACACTATCGCCATCGTCGACAGAAGCACAGGCAAGCTCTCCTGGAAATACCGGGGACACGAGCTGGGCCATCAGCATGACCCTACGCTCCTCGACAACGGCAACATCCTCGTGTTCGCAAATGGCATGCACATATCAGGCACGCCTGGCTCCAGTGTCTACGAGATCGATCCCCGCCGCAACGAGGTTGTCTGGGAATATCGGACCCGGCCAGCCTGGGAGTTCTTCAGCTCCTTTATCAGCGGCGCTCAGAGGCTTCCTAATGGGAACACCTTCATTTGTGAGGGAATGACAGGCCGACTATTTGAAGTGACCATGGATGGAGAAGTGGTGTGGGAGTATGTGAACCCGTATTTCGGCGACCATCGCCGCCACGGGCGGGTCAACGCCTGCTTTCGGGCTAGGCGCTACGGCCCCGACTATCCGGGCCTCAGTGGCAAGGAGCTAAAGTCAGAATCGTAGGCTTACGCTCCGGGCTCCCGCCAATCCATCTCCAAGGGGCTGCAATAGAGGGCGGCTTAGGAGTAACTCCTAGCACTATATGGTATAATTGGGCATGGAATTTAGGCGGAAGTACGCCCACTTTTCTAATGCTGATCCCCGTACAGCCATATCTAGGACTGTATCTACACAGCTCGAACTGGTGAGCCCATGAAGGACCTCCTTACCAAGATAAAGGTATATATTCCGGAAGATAAAGTCGGCCTCATAGAGGAGGCCTACAAGTTCGCGGAGGCCGCTCACCAGGGCCAGACGCGCCTATCCGGCGAGCCCTACATTGAGCACCCCCTAGAGGTCGCACGCTTCCTGGCGGACCTGCGCCTGGACCCCCATACCCTCGCTGGCGCCCTTCTGCACGACGTAATGGAGGACTGCGGCGTCACCTACGATGAGCTGGAGGCCAAATTCGGCTCGGAGGTGACTTCTCTCGTAGACGGCGTTACCAAACTGAGCAAGATCGAACGGATGAGCTCCGAGGAGTGGGGAGACCGTCTCGCTGATTCGGAAGATGAGAATAGTCAGGCAGCCAGCCTCCGCAAGATGCTGGTGGCCATGGCGGAGGACCTGCGAGTGGTCCTCATTAAGCTGGCTGACCGCCTGCACAACATGCGCACCCTAAGGTACCAGCCCCTAGAGAAACGAATGGCCATAGCCAGGGAGACCCTGGACATTTACGCGCCTCTTGCCCACCGCCTGGGCATCTGGGACATGAAGTGGCGCCTGGAAGACATGGCCTTTCGCCACCTGAACAACGCCGAGTACAAGAAGATATCCAACCTTCTTGCCACAAAGAGGGATGAGAGGGAAGCCTACATAGCGGAGGTCATAGGGATTCTAAAGACCGAGCTTGAGAAGGTGGGCATCCAGGCGGATATCACCGGTAGGCCCAAGCATATCTATAGCATCTACAAAAAGACCCAAAAATATGCGGACCAAGGCAAGGAGTTTGGAGAGATCTACGACCTTTTCGCTCTTCGGTGCCTAGTCAAAGAGGTGAAGGACTGCTATGGCGCCCTGGGGGTTGCCCACAACCTATGGCATCCCATACCAGGCCAGTTCGACGACTACATCGCCACGCCCAAGGACAACATGTACCAGTCGCTGCACACGACGGTGCTCTGCCTGAAAGCAAATCCCATCGAGATACAAATAAGGACGAGGGAGATGCACCGGGTGTCGGAGTACGGCGTCGCCGCCCACTGGCGTTACAAGGAGGGCGCCGCCTCTCCCTCCAACTTCGATGAAAAGATTACCTGGCTGCGCCAGTTGTTGGAATGGCAGCGAGACGTAGGCGGTGCAGAGGAGTTCCTAGAGCACGTAAAAACGGATATCTTCAGGGACCAGGTCTTCGTCTACACGCCCAAAGGCGAGATCAAAGAGCTTCCCGCAGGCTCGACTCCCATTGATTTTGCCTATCGTATCCATACCGACCTGGGTCATCGCTGCATCGGGGCCAAGGTGAACGGGAAGCTGGTTTCCCTGGACTATCAGCTCAAGAACGGCGATACCATTCAGATCCTGGCAACCAAAGCAGCGCGAGGCCCTAGCCTGGACTGGCTAAACCCGGACCAGGGCTATGTGAACACGGCTCAATCCAGGGAGAAAATTCGCCAATGGTTCCGTCGTCAGGAGCGAGCGGTGAACGTGCCCAGAGGTAAGGAACTGCTTCACAAGGAGTTCCGCCGCCTCGATATGTCCATCGACGAGGCCGAGCTGGCGAAGCAGTTCAAATTCGAGGCTGCCGACGAGCTTTACGCGGCGCTGGGGAGCGGAAGCATCGCCATCTCTCGGGTGACCTCCAGGTTGTACTCCCAGCAAGTGGAGACCCAACAGGAATATCAGGAGCCTCCACTGCTGCCAGGTCCCGCTTCGGGCATGGAGGTCCTGGGGGTAGGCGACCTGGTCACCCGTATGGCCCGCTGCTGTAGCCCCATCCGTGGAGACGATATCATCGGCTACATCACCAGAAACAGAGGCATCACGGTACATCGAGCCGACTGCCGTAATATCCTGGCCGAGGACGAGAAGGAGCGGCTGGTCAGGGTCGACTGGGGAAGGACCCAGCATCTCTATCCGGTGCGGTTACGCGTCGAGGCCTGGGACAGGGTGGGCCTACTGCGGGACATGACGTCCCTGGTCTCTGAGCAGAAGGTCAACATAGCTTCGGTGGTATCAACGGAGCACGAGGACAGCACCTGTACCATATCCCTAACGGTTCACATAAAAGACGTCGAGCAATTGAGCCGCCTCTTCTCCCGCCTGGAGGGCGTACGAGGGGTCGTAAGCGTTGCCCGTAGCAACTTCTACGAGTTCATAGAGGGACAGCGCTCCACTTCTGGATAGCTGTGGTTCCCCGAAGACACATCTATTAAGAACCTGTATAATATCGGTCTGGTCATCCAATAAATTTGGAGGCACTGATTGTCCAGCGAAAAGGCAGCTAGAGTGGGGCAAAGGCGCCGAGCACGCAACGCACCGATAAGGACCTTCGTTCGCAGCAGAATAGCCAGGGCCAAGAGGCTTATCGCAGGGAACGATATCCCTGCCGCCGAGGAGGCGGTCCTGGCGGCCGTGGTGGCGCTGGACAAGGCGGCCCAGAAGGGCGTTCTTCAGAGGAATAACGCCTCCCGCCGTAAGTCGCGCCTCATGAAGAGGTTGAACGCAGCCAAGGCCTAACCCTTGGCGGGTCCACTAACCGGGTATCTAACTTACCTCCCCTTTTTCATCGGAAGAGTGTTGACTTTTTAGAACGCCTTTGCTAAATTGTTTTAGAACAAACGTACTTTGCCACGTTGGGTTGGCTTGGATGTAAAGAGAGGTGCCATGAAAAGGCTATCCGTTAGGCAACAGAAAATCTTAGGGTACATCCGGGCATTTCTTGGTGATCACCAGTACCCGCCCACGGTGAGGGACATACAAGGAGGCTGCGATATAAGCTCTACCTCCGTTGTGGACTACAATCTTCGCATTCTTCAGAGAGAAGGCCACATACGGCGATACCCCGATGTATCCAGGGGTATCGAGATTATGGACGGCGGCAAGAGGGCCGCGCCCGCCAAAGTTGTAGCCGTTCCTGTATTGGGCTACATAGCCGCCGGCCAGCCCCTACCCATACTCTCCTCCGACTCCTGGAGGGTGGAGGCCCTGGAGACGCAGGAAATCCCCGCCGCTCTGATAAAAGGAAAGAAGAACGTCTATGCCCTACGGGTCAAGGGCCAGTCCATGATCGACGCCCTGATTGACGACGGAGACCTGGTTGTAATGGAGAGCACCCCACAGGTGGAGAATGGCGAAATGGTAGCCGCCTGGCTGAAGGATGAGCATGAAGCCACCCTGAAGAAGTTCTACCTGGAGGGGGAGAAAGTTCGGCTTCAACCGGCCAACAGCGCCATGGACCCCATCATCGTGCCGGCGGAGGACGTGGAGATCCACGGCCGGGTCATCGCTGTGCTACGAGGTCTGTAGTTCAAGGAATGGTATCTGGCCTCTTTGGCCCTCTCTATGGCATTCCAAGCTGAAGCGCTTCTCCGATATGGCTCCAGATATGGTCGGGGCCCTGGGCCAGAAGGGACGGAGCGTCCAGGGCTCCCCATAAGGCGGCCACGCTGCCCACATCGCCCCGCTTGGCGGCCTCGATGTCCGTGGCGTTGTCCCCAATGAAAAGGGCCTCTGAGGGCGGAATCTGGTGTGCGTCCAGGATGCTCAACAGGCCGTCGGGCTCCGGCTTCAGCTTATCAACGTCATCCCTGAACACCGAGTGGGCAAATAGCTCGGCCAGGCCACTGTGCTGGAGCTCTCGAGCGACCTCAACCCTGCGCTTGTTGGAGAGAATGGCCAGCTTGTGACCTCGGCTTAGCAGCTCCTCCAGCACCTCCTTGACTTCCGGGAAGGCTCGACTGAGGAGGATGCTGTTCCGCTGGTAGAAGTCCAGATACCCCTGGGTAGCCCCATCTAGGGACTGACCGAATAGCTTGCCCAGCTGGTCCTCCAGCCTGCTGGAGAAGCTGGCTACTATCTCTTGCTTAGTGGGTGTGGTCGCGCCGATGCCTCGGGCGGCGTGGTCGATGGCCCTCCAGTGCACCTCCCAGGAGTCCCAGAGGGTCTGGTCCCAGTCAAAGACCAGCAGCGATATTCTGTTTGAGCTGTCCAATCCATCCACCATGCTCCTATTTTAACATGGGGCGCTTCTGCCTTCGGCGGGGTCCCGTATGCTTTTCGGGCCCGTGTTGCACTGCGTCCCACTCCGTCCTATACTCGTAATAGCCCAAAGGGCTACGTGAGGTCAGTTGACGATGAACGTAGAGATCATATCTATCGGCACCGAGATTCTGATGGGTGAGATCGTGGACACCAATGCCGCCTACCTGGCTTCCCACCTGCCCGGATTGGGCATAGAGCTACGGTACGTCTCCCAGGTGGACGACGACATGGAGAGACTGACGGAGGTCCTGGGCCGCGCCTGGCGGCGCTCCGATGTCACCCTAACCACCGGGGGCCTGGGCCCCACCTCCGATGATATAACCAGGGAGGCCATTGCACAGACCATGGGGGAGGAGCTGGCGGCGGACGAGGCGATTTTGGAGAACCTACGGGCCTACTTCCAGAGTCGCGGCTCAGCCATGCCTGCCCACAACGTCAAACAGGCGAACCTGATCTCCTCGGCTCAGGCCATTTCCAACCCCGTGGGCACAGCGCCGGGCTGGTGGACTGAAAAGGATGGCCACACCATTGTATCCATGCCCGGCGTCCCCAGGGAGCTGGAGCGAATGTGGGAGCACGAGGTCAGCCCCCGTCTTCGTAAGCTCATGAAGGGGGTCACAATCGTCAGCCGGACCCTCAAGACCTTTGGCTACTCAGAGGCGGCCGTAAACGAGATGATACACCCTCTGTTCGAGAGCGAAAACCCCAAGCTGGGAATCTACGCCAAGGCCGACGGAATTCACCTCAGGGCCTTCGCCAAGGCCGCCTCCGAAACGGAGGCCCTGGAGCTGCTGGCTCCCATGGAGGAGAGGCTCAGAAGTATCATGGGCCCCTCCATCTGGGCTGTGGACGACGAGACGGCGGAGGAGAGGGTGGGCGCCCTGCTGCGGGAGCGCCATCTGACCTTGGGCACCATGGAGTCCTTCACTGGCGGGCTGCTGGCCGGGGCCATCACCGAAGTGCCAGGGAGCTCCGACTACTTTGTGGGCGGCATAGTCTCGTATACCAACCAGACAAAGATTGCCTATGGTGTGGACCCACTGCTCATCGAAGAGCACGGCGCCGTAAGCCCCCAGGTGGCCGAGGCCATGGCTGTAGCGGCGTGCCGCCAACTGGATGCCGACGTTGGCATCGGCACAACCGGCGTAGCCGGGCCCTCGGAGATGGAGGGCCAGCCTGCCGGGACGGCCTTTATAGGGATCTCCCACAATGGAAACACCAGGTCCGTCAGCGGCCGTTACCCGCCTCAGCGGGGTATGATCAGGCGCAGAGCCATTACCCAGGCCCTCCTGGAGGTCATCAAAACCCTTGCTGAGACTCCCTGAGGGCATCCGAAGGTTTGACCCGATGCCCCTCGCCTCATTACCATGTGGCTGTAACCACAATCATCCGGAGCAAGCATGCTCGTAAAACCCGAAGAGGTAACTCTGGCGCCAGACTCCATTTCCATTAAGTGGAGCGATGGCCACGTAGGCCATTTCGAGCCAAAGTACCTGCGCCTCAACTGCCAGTGTGCAGGCTGCGTGGAGGAGTGGACCCGTCGGAAGCTCCTGGACCCGGTGACCATTCCGCCAGATATTCAGGCGGTGGACTACCTGGACGTGGGGAAGTACGCCATCCAGTTTCTCTGGAGCGACGCCCACTATACCGGCATCTACACCTTCGACTTCCTACGCTCCGTCTGCCAGTGCGACGAGTGCACCGCCTCCCGCGCCAAGACATCGTAGCGGCATGGAGAATTAGAAACGCCTAGGAGCCATCTCCCAGGCGTTGTTTTCTTGTACCGAAGTTCCGCTCACCCTGAGGCTCTAGTGCTCAGTCCGACACTTCCCGCCTACCCACCCGTGAAGTGTCTTTGAGGGGCGGAGCCCCTCACCCTTCCCGGGGGCTTTGCACAAAACCCCAGGAGAGCGCAGAGAACCTAGGTTCTCTGCCAGGGAGTCTGAGGGGTGCCTCCTCAGGAATTAGACATATCGGGTGGGTGGGTGGGAAAGAATGCGTCGCTATATAGCGGACAAAGCACTTGAAGGGTGGGCGGGTTTACGCAGGCTTGAACTTGGGCAGGCTTATGGTGTCGGTGATGTCCTCGAAGGTGACCTGCACGGGCATCCCTATCTTGATCTTCTCGGGGTCCGGCTCCACCTCCACCAGGTTGGTGGGTATCCGGGAACTCCCCTCAAGCTCCACCATGGCCACCACAAAGGGAGCATCGTCCCTAAAGCCAGGGTGTGGAGCCCGGTGGACGATGGCGAAGGTGTAGAGGGTCCCCTTGCCGCTGGACTGCACCCAGGTGACGTTACGGGAGTGGCAGTTGGGGCAGATATCCCTGGGATAGAAGTAGGTATCCTGGCAGTCGTTGCACTTCCTCAGCCACAGCTCGTGCTGCTTGGCCTTCTCCCAATAGAAGTCGTTCTCCTGCTGGGGCACCGGAACGGGCTTGTTATACTTCTGTTCGGTCATTGGCTGCTCCTTTGCGGTTTCCCCTAGTCAACGCCCAGGATGATGGTGCCGGTGGAGGAGAGGGACCCCCCGGTGCCGTTGACCAGGGACAGGTTACAGTCCTTAACCTGTCGCTCTCCGCACTCTCCTCTGAGCTGCCTTACCGCCTCCACGATCAGGAAAATGCCGTACATCCCCGGATGGGTGTAGGAGAGGCCCCCTCCGGCGGTGTTCATGGGGAAGTCGCCTCCTGGGGCCGTTCGCTGCCCCTTAACGAAATCTGCGCCCTCACCCCTGCCACAGAAGCCCAGAGACTCCAGGGTTACCATTACGGTGTAGGTAAAGGAGTCGTAGATCATGGCCAGATCGATGTCCTTGTGGGTTACTCCCGCCATTTCAAGCGACCTCTTGCCCGATTCCCTGCCGTAGGTGTAGGTAAGGTCCGGCATCTGGCTGATGAGGTTATGGTCGTGGCCTTCGGCTGCGCCAAGGACCCATGCGGGCTTTTTCTTGGTGTTCCTGGCTCGCTCAGCTGTGGTCACCACTACGGCGGCCCCGGCGTCCGTCACCAGGCAGCAGTCCAGCAGGTGGAAGGGCCAGGCGATCCAGCGGGAGTCGTGGTAGTCCTCGAAGGTCATGGGGTCCCGCATGAGGGCCTTGGGATTCATCTGAGCCCACTTGCGGGTGGCCACGGCGATCTCCGCCATGCCCTCTCTGGCGCGGGCCTCGCCGTATTCGTGCATGTACCTGCTGCAGGCCAGGGCGTAGTTGATGGGCGCACCGATGTAGCCGTAGGGGGTTTCGTACTGAGCGGCTGGGAGGTTGGGGTCGCCGGGCGCCATGGCCCTGGTGCTACGCCCGGCCTGGCCGTGGGTTATAAGGGCCACCTCGCAGTAACCGGCATTGATGGCCGCCAGGGCGTGGGCTACGTGTATCACAAAGGAAGACCCTCCCACCGAGGTGCTGTCAGTGAAGGAGGGCTGGATTCCCAGGTACTCGGCGGTGGCCAGGGTGGAGAAGCCCGCCGTGAACATACCGTCGACCTCGTTCTTGGATATGCCGGCGTCCTCCAGGGCGTTCACCGCAGCCTCTGCGTGGTGCATGAGGGACGACTTGCCTGGAATAGTCCCCAGCTCGTCCGACTCCGCTACACCCACTATGGCTGCTGATTTGGATAGGTTGGGCATAGACTCTCCACCTCCCTACAGATTAGGCCCTTCGCATGGGAATACTTCCCATGGACGGGCATAGCTCCTTCACGGGCCGTCGTGAGCTTGTGCTACCAGGCCTTGGATGGCCTGTTCCATATCTCTATTAGGGTGCCCAGGGAGGTCCTGGGGTGGTACCAGCCCACAAGTGTTGGCCTATCCCGAGACTCTTCTCTCCCTGGGATGCTGCCTATCTGCTGGAGCCCGCCAGCGTTGGCCCGCTCCACTGCGGTGTGGACGTCTGGGGCCCAGGGGCAGATGTGGTGAAAGGCAGCTCCGAGGGCGGCACGGGATTGCACAAAGCGAGCTGTGCCGCTGTCCTCTGTGGTGGGGTGGCTGATCTCTATGATGCTCCCGCCAATGGGAAACTCAATGAGGTGGACTGGATCAATGGGGCCTCCTCCTCCGGACCGCTCCCTGTCCTCTGGCTTGTCGCCCCTGGTTCGAGAGTGGTCCAGGGCAATCCCAAACTTGCCCTCCCAGAAGTCGGTGGAAGCCTGGACGTCCTTGGCGGCCAGCCCAAAGTGGGCCAGCCCCGTGAAGACGCCTGTGCCCCTATAGGAGGAATGCGGATAGTAGTTCTCGTGGGGTACGATTTCTATCTGTATCCCCATGGTAGTCTCTGGGTCCAGCCATACCCTGCTCTTTCCGTCCCAGCTCCCGTTGGCCTTCAGCCCTATGCCCTTGTCCTGAAGCATCTTCACATCGGCGGCTATGTCATCCGACGCCAGGGCCAGGTGGTGGGTGCCACCCACTCCTCGAAGCTCCGCCACGAACTTGCCCGCCTCGGAATTCTCGTCGTTGGGCTTATTGAACTCCAGGATAACCTCGCCGATGGGTATCTCGATGGAATTGACGTCGTCAAAGTGCCCCTTCTTGCCATCGGGCAGAGGGGTCCGGTCTTCGTCCACACTCAGACCCCAGATCTCGCAGTAGACCCTCTGGGCCTCCTTCAGGTCACCGACTACAAACCCAACGTGGTCGATCTTGGTAAATGCCATTCTTTCCTCCTTGCTAGAATCCTGCCAGAGAAGATGATGCCGCCGGTCCTCTTGGGAGTGGACTGGGGTGTACAAGTCAGGCGAGGCGCAAGCCATCCTGAAGCGATTACTTAGTCTAGTGTTGGGGATGTGCCTTGTCAAGGAAGCCGGGATTTATGGATGCAGTCAGGAGCGGGCATTGGCTACATTGAGGGAAAGGATTATACTGTTGGCCAGGTTTCGAAGCGTGTAACTATTTGTCGAAAGCCGGGACTGCTGGTCTAAGGGGGGCCCAATGAATGACGCGGTGATAGTCAGCGGAGCCAGGACTCCCGTGGGGCGCTTCGGCGGAGGCTTCAAGGACTTCTCCGCCGCCGATTTGGGGGCTGTGGCTATCAAAGCGGCTCTTGAAAAGGCCCATGTAGACCCTGGCATGGTGGACGAGGTGGTACTGGGCAACCACTACCAGCTCAACCACGAGGGGTATACGGCGCGCCTGGCGGCCCTGAGGGCGGGGTTGCCGGAAGAAGTGCCGGCCATCGTGATCAATAGGCAGTGCTCCTCCGGGCTGGAGGCCATCAACATCGCGGTCCAGTTGATAAGGACTGGCGAGGCGGAAATTGTGGTGGCGGGTGGCGCCGAGAACATGAGCCAGGTCCCCTACCTGCTAAGGTACAACGCCCGGTGGGATGGCCTCCGCATGGGCGACGGCGTTCTGGAGGACGCCCTGGTAACGGGTCTGGGCTGTCCGGTGAACCACTACCATATGGGAGTCACGGCGGAAAACGTGGCCGAGAGGTACGGAATCACTCGGGAGGAGCAGGATGAGATGGCTGTAATGAGCCACATGCGGGCCGTTGACGCCTCCCAGAATGGGCGCTTCCCCAATATGATAGAAGTGTCGGTGCCCCAGCGCCGGGGCGACCCTGTCTCGATAATCAAAGACGAGCACCCCAGGGAAGATACCACCCTAGAGGGCCTTGCCCAGTTAAAGCCTGCCTTCAAGAAGGACGGCACCGTGACTCCCGGCAACGCCTCCGGCATCAACGATGCCGCCGCCGTGGTGGTGTTGATGTCCTCGGAGAAGGCCAAGGAGTTGGGGCTGGAGCCCAAGCTCCGCTGGTTGGCTCGTGGGGTTGCCGGCGTGGACCCCGCCTATATGGGCGTGGGACCCATACCCGCGGTACGAAAGGCTCTGGACCGGGCGGGCATGGCCCTGGACGATGTCGACCTGGTGGAGCTCAACGAGGCCTTTGCCGCTCAGGCGATACCCTGCATACGCGAGTTGGGCCTGGACTTGGAGAAGACCAACGTCAACGGCAGCGGCATCTCTCTGGGGCATCCCGTTGGCGCCACCGGAGCCATTTTGACGGTGAAGCTTATGGAGGAGCTGGAGAGGCGCGACGGCGAGAAGGGCCTGGTGACCATGTGCGTTGGCGGCGGTCAAGGAGTGGCCACCATCTTCGAGCGGGTTGGATAGGGGCCTTAAGTCTGGACTTGAATGCTTCCAGGGAAAACCTCTATAGGTAAAACGCAAAAGGAGAAACCATGGCAAAAATAAAGCACATCGCTCTGTCGACCCAGGACCCGGAGAAGACGGCTGCCTTTTACAAGGAAGCCTTTGGCCTGAAGGAGATCAGGAAGATCGACTCCGAACTGGCCAGGGGCTGCATGCTAACCGATGGCTACATTAACATTGCCATCCTCAACTTTAAGCCCGACAAGGCCGCGGATATTGAAGGCGGAACCAAATATAGTGGGCTGCACCACATAGGCTTCAAGGTGGACAGCCAGGACGAGGCCGCCGAGGCTTTGAGGAAGGTCGGAGCCTCTCAACGGACGGAGCGGCTGGACCATGTGTCCAGGCTGGAGGGCCAGGAGCAGGCTAACGTGGAGGTCAAGTGGAAGGGGCCCGACGGCGTCATCTTCGACACCTCGGAGACGGGCTGGCAGGGCACCGAGTAAGACTCTCTCTCGCGGGGGTCTGTCCTGAGCCTATTAGGCTATGCACTCAGGCTGGCTGAAATTCTTTAGGAAGCTGTAGGGAACCCACAGCTTTGCACAAAAACCCAGGAGAGTGCAGAGAACCTAGGTTCTCTGCCAGGGAGTCTGAGGGGTGTCCCCTCAGGAATTAGACATATCGGGTGGGTGGGTGGGAAAGAAAACGTCTGCTGTTGGACTTTTTATGCAAAGCTGGACACCCCCCTAAACTCAAAGTAATCCGTGGGTAAGTGGGCGGGATTGAATCGTCCGCCAAATAACAAGAGGAGGAGACACCCCCCCCTGTAGCCCCAAAATGAAGGGAGCCTCTTATGATTGACCAGCGAGACATGATGGCGGTGGTGGAGAAGTACCGGGGCAATGCCGTGGTTATTCCCATCTTTCGCGCGGAACGCGGTTGGGAGGTGGTCTCCCAGACGCCGGAGCGGGACGCCGTCGCCAACCCAATGGGGAAGGGCTCCTCCTTTGCCCTGGGCCTAGCCCTCTCCCACCCCGATATTAAAGTGATCTTCTTCGATGGCGACGGCAGCCTAAAGATGAACCTGGGCTCCCTGGTCACCATCGCCAATCAGCAACCCAGGAACCTCTATCACTTCGTAATGGATAACGGCCTCTACGCCACCACCGGCGGCCAGCCCGTGCCGGGCAACGAGAGGGCCTCCTTCGCTGAAATGGCCAGGGCCGCGGGGTACTCAGCCTCTTACGACTTCGACGATTTGGAGGAGTTCACCACCCAGGCCGAGACAGTCCTCAACCAGGCCGGCCCAGTCATGGTTTGCGTAAAGACGGTCCCCAACATCCGCCAACCGGAGGAGAGGGCGCGAATTATGGCCAGGCGAGGGCCCTCTCGCTCCGAGAGGATGCGGAGCCTTCAGCATACCCTCAAGGGGGATGGGGCCTAGGGGCTCCCAAGGACCTCTACAACCTACGGACTCCTATCGTTCGTTCTGGTTGACCCGTTGTTCTTCCCGCTATAAGTTAAGAATAGGTAACGGGAAGGGGATTATGCCAGAAGTAGAGGTGGGTAGGGTAGACGACTTTTTTGCCCGGCCAATGGTAGCAGGCATCAAGCTGACGGCCTCCTTGAAAGTCGGAGACAGGATTCATATCCAGGGGCACACCACCGACCTGGACCTTGTAATAGAGTCCCTGCAGGTCGACAACGCGAACGTAAGCGAGGCTGGAGCGGGGCAGGCGGTGGGAGTGAAGGTGCCTGACGGAGTTCGACCAGGAGACAAAGTCTACGTGGTCACAGATTAGCTACGGCCCTTCTATCCCCTTAATCTGACGCAGAAGGTTGGCCATCTCTATAGCGGCCACGGCGGCTTCGAAGCCCTTGTTGCCCTGTTTCCCCCCGGCCCTGTCCATGGCCAGCTCCACGGTATCTGTGGTCAACACGCCAAAGATAGTGGGTACGCCAGTTTCCAGGGAAACCTTGGCGATACCTCGTGCGGCCTCTCGGGAAACGTGCTCATAGTGGTCGGTCTCGCCCCGGATGACGGCTCCCAGGCAGACCAGAGCGTGATAGCGCCCAGACTCCGCCATAGTCCGGGCCGTCAGTGGGATTTCGTAGGACCCTGGCACCCAGGCGATGGTGGTGTCCTGTTCCTGGACTCCATGGCGTTGGAGCCCCTCCCAGGCTCCCTCCAGCAGGCGAGAGGTCACCATATGGTTGAAGCGAGAAACCACTACGCCCACCCGGAGGCCCTGGCCTTGGGGGCTTCCCTCCAGCTCTGGCGGCATCACTGCTCTTTCCGAGGGTTTTCCGTAACGTCCAGGAGGTGGCCCATCTTCTGCCTTTTGGTGTCCAGGTATCGCTGGTTCTCGGAGTTCTCGGTAGCGATGATGGGAACCCTCTCGACCAGTTCGAGGCCATAGCTTTCCAACCCCACCACTTTTCTTGGGTTGTTGGTGAGGAGGCGCATCTTGCCGACTCCCAGGTCCACCAGTATCTGGGCGCAGACGCCGTAGTGACGCAGGTCTGGTTGGAACCCCAGCTCTGTGTTGGCCTCAACCGTGTCCAGCCCTCTGTCTTGTAGGGCGTAGGCCTTGATCTTGTTGTGCAGTCCTATCCCTCGGCCTTCTTGGCGCATGTAAAGCAGAACGCCCCGGCCCTCCTTGCCTATGGCCTCCATAGCCAGCGCCACCTGCTCACCGCAGTCGCAGCGCACGCTGTGAAAGACGTCTCCCGTTAGACACTCGCTGTGAACCCTGACCAGGGTGGGCGCGTCGGGCTTGATCTCGCCCTTTACCAGGGCCACATGTTCGTCGAAGTCAACGATGCTCTTATATGCGAAGGCGGTGAAGTCACCGTACTGAGTGGGCAGCCTGGCTTGAGCAACGCGTTCCACAAGCTTCTCATGTTGCCGACGGTAGGCGATGATGTCGGCCACGGCCACGATCTTGATGTCGTGCTGGCTGGAGAACTTCTCCAGGTCCGGCATCCGGGACATGGTCCCATCTTCGTTCATTACCTCGCAGAGGACACCGGCGGGATAGAGGCCGGACAGCCGCGCCAGGTCCACCACCGCCTCCGTCTGTCCGGCTCTTACCAGTACTCCCCCATCGGTGTAACGGAGAGGGAAAATGTGTCCAGGCTTGGCCAAATCATCGGGATCGGTGGTGGGGTCCACCATCGCCTTGACGGTGGCGGCCCGGTCGTAGGCGGAGATGCCCGTAGTAGCCCCCTTGAGGACGTCGACTGATACCGTGAAGGCAGTGGAAAAGCGAGAGGTATTGTGCTGCACCATCATGGAGAGCCCCAGTTGCCTGAGGCGTTGTTCGACCATGGGTACGCAGATGAGTCCCCGAGCGTATTTGGCCATGAAGTTGATGGCCTCTGGGGTGACCTTATCCGCCGCCATGGCCAGGTCCCCCTCGTTTTCCCTTTCGGCGTCATCCACAATGATGACGAGCTTGCCGTCCCTTATATCCTGGACGGCCTCTTCGACGGTGGATAGAGGCATGGCCTTCCCCCCTATGCGGTCACGTCTGGTCAGCCCTTTCTGGCGTCGGCTGGGCTGCCATTAGTCTTTCTACTTGTCTGGCTAGTATATCAGTCTCCAAGTTTACCACATCTCCCACTCTTCTCGAGCCGAGGGTGGTGTGGTCCCTGGTGTAGGGTATAAGAGAGATGCTGAAGGAGCGTTCATCGCAGTCAACAATAGTGAGACTGGCGCCATCAACGGCGATAAACCCCTTCTCCACAACGTAGCGCATCAGGGCCTTTGGAGCCTGGAATCTCATCAGCAGGGAGTCCCCTTCCGGCGTGATGGAGAGAACCTCGCCCGTCCCATCAACGTGACCCTGGACGATGTGGCCGCCCAGTCTATCCCCCACGGCCAGGGGACGTTCCAGGTTCACGCCGTCTCCAGGTCTAAGAGGACCCAGGTTGGTGCGACGCAGGGTCTCCGGCGTCACGTCTATTGAGAAGGAGCCGGCATTCATGGAGACGACAGTAAGGCAAGCCCCGTTTACGGAGATACTGTCTCCGACCCTGGTATCACCAAGGACCAGGCTGGCCTCCACCGTCAGCCGGCTACTTTCCAGGCCCTTGACTCTTCCCACTTCCTCTATGATGCCGGTAAACATTTCAGGCTCGCTCTAGCAGTAGCCAATTATGGCTACGTCCTGGCCGAACTGTTGGACTCGGGTCTTTTTCAGACGCAGCGCCTGGGCCATCGCCTCTGCCCCCATGCCCCCCACCGGAGAAGGCGCCTCCTTCCCACCAATAACCACGGGAGAGACGACGGCAATCACCTTGTCCACTAGACGCAGGTCGAAAAAGGAACCAAGGAGGGTGCCTCCCCCTTCCACCAGCAGGCTGGCTATACCTCTCTTCCCCAGAAGCTCCAGCAACCCCACCAGGTCTATGGAGCCGTCCGACGACGGCAGGTGGACCAGTTCCACGTCCTGGGACTTGAGGCCCTTAAGTTTGGCTCCTGGAGCGTCGGTGGCTATAAGGGTCCGGCCGGGCTCACGCAGCAGCTTTGCCGAAGGAGGTGTCCTCCCTCTGCTGTCCACAACCACCCTCAGGGGTTGTCTTCCGGCCGGCACCGGCTCTTCGAGGCGGGCGGTAAGGCGGGGGTCGTCGGACAGCACCGTGTTGATGCCCACCATTATAGCGTCGGAAGCGGCCCTTAACTGGTGTACGTAAAGCCGCTCCTCCTCGCCGGTGATCCATTGGGAGTCACCAATGCGGGTGGCTATCTTGCCGTCCAGACTCATGGCGAACTTGGCCGTCACGAAGGGCCTGCCCGTGGTGATGAACTTGGCGTGGGCCTCGGTCAGCTCACGGGCCTCCTCCTCCCGCTCTCCCGGGTAAGCCTTTACTCCCGCCGCCTCCAGCTCCGCTATGCCACGACCGTTGACCAGAGGGTTGGGGTCCTTGATGGAGAGATGCACCTCCGAAATGCCGGCCTGAATTATGGCCTGGGTGCAGGGAGGCGTCCGGCCTGTGTGGCAGCAGGGCTCCAGGGTGGTGAACATGGTTGCGCCTTTGGCGCTGGGCCCCGCCAGACCTAGGGCAACTATCTCCGCGTGGGCCTGCCCCGGTGGTTGTGTCCACCCCTCTCCCACAATAAGCCCGTCGTTGACGATAACGGCTCCCACGGGGGGGTTGGGGCTGGTATTTCCCAAGGCCCGCCTGGCTAGAGAGAGGGCGCGCTCCATGTAGTCCATGGGCTGGTCATGTTCCTAGAGGAATCAAGGGGCGTTGCCTCTAGGTCCTTCAACGTCTTTGCCTCTAGTGGAGCCGTCCCCTTGGGTATAATCTCTGTAGGCACGGCTGGCGGTAGGCTCCGTCTGCCCCTGGTACTTGCTGCCCAGAACGGGAGACCCGTAGGTGTTTTCCGCCGGAGATGTCAGCTTCAAGAAAGAGATCTGCCCTATCTTCATGCCGAAATATAGGGTTATGGGCAGCCGGGCCACGTTGCTAAGCTCCAGGGTCAAGTGCCCCGTCCAGCCTGGGTCCACGTACCCCGCCGTAGAGTGTATGAGCAGTCCAATACGACCCAGGGAGCTTTTCCCTTCAAGTCTCGCTACTATATCATCCGGAAGAGTGATGGACTCCAGGGTGCTTCCCAGGACGAACTCGCTTGGATGTAGGATGTAGGGGTACTCCTCATCGATCTCTACGGATTCGGTCAGGTCTCCCACGTCCTCTCGCACGTCGATGTAGGGCCTTCTCGCATTGCGAAAGACCAGCAATCTACGGTCCAGGCGCACGTCTATACTGGCCGGCTGAATATATGAGTGGTCCAGGGGCTCGACAACGATGCGTCCCTTGGCCAACTCCTCTTTGATAGTTCGGTCGCTAAGAACCATTGCTCCCTGATCTTCTTGCTGTTCTCTTCGGAGTAAGGTGGTAGCCTCTAGTGTAACGGAATTGTATCAAGGGTAGCAATGCGGGGTTCCTTCCATTTCTTCTTTAAGGAGTGATAACCTTAGCAGGCGAGCAGCCACTATGAGCACAACCAGGAGCTTTTCCGCGGAGCTCAGGAGGGAGGCCAAGCCCATATGGGAGGCCATCTTCAACCATCCCTTCCTGCAGGAGATCCGCCAGGGCAGTCTCCCATTGGAGACTTTCCGCTTTTATCTGGCCCAGGACTACCAGTACCTGGAGGGATTCGCCAGAGTGGTCTCCATAGCCCTATGGAAAGCGCCCGACTCCGAGACCATGAAGTCCCTCTCCAGGCGTCTACTGACACCGATAGAGCGGCCCGTTCACGCCAGGCTATTCGAGCTGCTAGAGATGGACGAAAGCTCCGCGGTGAAGGCGGAACTGGCGCCGACCACCAGGGCCTACATCGACCACATGCTCACGTCGGCCCTGGAGGGAGGAGTTGGGGAGGCTGCGGCTGCTCTGCTGCCCTGTCCCTGGACCTACCATGAGCTGGGCTCCAGGCTCGGCGTCATCGAGCACCCCACCTACCGGGAGTGGGCCGGCTTCTACTCCAAGGGGATCCTGGAGGAGAGCGTGGCCGCCTGGCGAGAGTTGGTGGACCGCTTCGGGAGCCAGGCCGGCGACAGCTCCCGGGAGGCCATGCGTCGGGCCTTCCTCACCAGCAGCCGCTACGAGTACCTCTTCTGGGACATGGCCTACCGTCGAGAGCAGTGGCCCGTGTAGGCAGGGCCAGTTCTTCGAGCCTGGCAAGATTTACGGGACTCGCATTTTTGTGAGGAATGATGGAAAATGGGGTCGGTATCTGCTCTGCGCAGTGGGTGAGAAAGGCAAGACCATGGCCAACCGCTTGATTAACGAGACCAGCCCCTACCTTCAGCAGCACGCCCAGAACCCCGTGGACTGGTATGCATGGGACCCGGAGGCCCTTGAACGAGCCAAGAAGGAGAACAAGCCCATCTTCCTAAGCATCGGCTATTCCGCCTGCCACTGGTGCCACGTCATGGAGCATGAGTCCTTTGAGAACGAAGAAATAGCCGCCCTTATGAACGAAAACTTCGTCAGCATCAAGGTGGACAGAGAGGAGCGGCCAGACCTAGACTCCGTCTACGTCGAGGCTGTGAGGCTGATGACGGGTAGCGCCGGGTGGCCCCTCAGCGTCTTCCTTACCCCGGATGGCAAGCCCTTCTATGGAGGCACCTACTTTCCACCCGAGGACCGCGGCGGCATGGTGGGGTTCTCGAGGTTGCTGAAGTCCGTCTCGGAGTTCTACAACACAAGGCGAGGGGATGTGGTCAAGGCCACGGAGCAGTTGCTGAGTATGCTCAGGCAGTCCGCGGCTATTACCCACAACGAAGACCCCCTTACAGAAGAGATAATGTCGGAGGCCTTTCAGGCCCTCACCACTCAGTTCGATAGGACCAACGGCGGCTTCGGCGTCCGCCCCAAATTTCCTCAGCCCATGATCCTGGAGTTTCTGTATCGCTACTTTTTGCGGACCGGCAACGAAGAGGCTCGGCTCATGGCTGACCTGACCTTGGGGAGGATGGCTCTGGGAGGAATCTATGACCAGGTTGGCGGCGGCTTCCACCGCTACTCCACAGACCCCTTCTGGCTGGTGCCCCATTTCGAGAAGATGCTCTACGACAACGCTCTGCTGGTGCGCCTGTACCTGCACGGGTACCAGTTGACGAAGCAGGGTATCTATCAGCGCATCGCCGAGGAGACCCTGGACTACGTCATTCGTGAGATGACGGACCCTGCCGGCGGCTTCTACTCGGCCCAGGATGCCGATAGCGAGGGGGTTGAAGGGAAGTATTTTGTATGGCGGCCGGAGGAGGTGAAGCAGGTCCTGGGCGATGACGAGGGAGACCTGGTCTGCAAGTTCTTTGACGTAACTGAGGTCGGCAATTTCGAAGAGTCCAATATCCTCCATGTGCCGCATAAGATAGAGGAGCTGGCCCAGCAGCTTGGCCTGACGGAGGAAGACCTCACCACCAGCATTTTCGATGCCCAGGCCAAGCTGCTGGAAGTCCGCCAGAGCCGTATAGCTCCCGACAGAGATGAGAAGGTACTCACCTGCTGGAACGGCCTGATGTTGAAGAGCTTCGCCGAGGCCGCCTCAATACTAGGGGAGGAAAGATTCCTGCAGGCCGCCGTCAAGAATGCCGACTTTATTCTGACGCACCTCCGGCAGGACGGAAAGCTCCTGCGCTCCTACAAGGACGGCGCAACCAAGGTCCCAGGATTCCTTAGCGATTATGCTTTCCTGGCGGATGGCCTGCTGGCTCTCCATGAGGCCACCTTCGACCGTCGCTGGCTGGACGAAGCCATTAACCTGGGAGAGGAGATGGTGCGGCTCTTCTGGGACGAACTAACCGGCGTTTTTTACGATAGCTCGAAAGAACATGAGTCTCTGGTCATGAGGCCCAGAGACTTCTACGATAACGCCCTGCCCAGCAGCAGCTCCGTGGCCGTCGAGGTCCTGCTCCGGCTGGCGGTGCTCACTGGCGACCAGGATTATCGGAGGCGGGCCAGTGTGGCCCTCAGGGCTATGCGCGAGCATATGGCCAAGCTCCCGACGGGCATGGGCCACTGGCTGTGCGCCCTCGACTTTTACCTCTCTTCGCCAAAAGAGGTGGTCGTAGTCGGCCCCAGGACCGAAGAGGGTACCCGGTCCCTTCTCTCCGAGATATTCAGTCCTTTCCTTCCCAACAAGGTGGTGTTAGGCCAGGAATCTGATTCGGGCAGCAGCGATGAGAAGTTCCCTCTGCTCCAGGGTAGGGTGTTGGTAGATGGCAAGCCGACCGTGTACGTATGCGAGAACTACACCTGCCAGATGCCCGTAACCAGTGCCGAGGCCCTGGCGCAACAGTTGCAGAGCTGAGGTTAAGTCTGCCTTAAATCTTGCGTCCTACTTTTTGCTGTTTTCTCGGGCCCCTGGCTATCGCGTATACGGGGGGAGCGCCGGAGCATTCCGGAAGGGTTACACAATAATAAGGCCTGGCGACGCCTGAATTGCGCTGGATACGCTTTTCGATAAGCAGGGGGTTGACATCGCAAGGTTCGGTTAATATGATTAGGCCCGTGCTTCTTAACCATATAATTGGGGAGAGGCAGGGATGTCATCTCTGGGCTTCATTCCCAGATATAGTGTTCGTTCACATCAGTTTTCGAGCCGAAAGGGGGGTCAGATGAGCCAATGGTTGCGAGGTAGAAAACAGCTAGCTGCACTGGTGTTCTCCCTGGTGGCGGTTTTTTCCCTGGCGGCATGTGAAGGAGCCTCAGGGAACCCGGGCCTGCCGGGAGATCCGGGTTTGCCGGGCCTGCCGGGAGAGCCTGGAAATACAGGACCTCAGGGTCCCGGGGGACCCCAAGGTCCACAAGGCCCCTTAGGACCTGCTGGCCCTGCAGGACCCGCAGGGGCGGGTGCACCTCAGCCTGAGGCAAGGCTTGCCCTCAGCGTCACCACGGCTGAATCCGGCGATACAATACAGGCTTGGGGCTCGGGATTCCCCGCTTTTGACACAGTGGTCGTAGCAATTCAAACGGGGGCCGACAGCAGCATCATTCGTGGGAGCGCGGAGGTAAATAGTTTCGGTGCTTTCTCGGCCGATGTGCTCTTAAGAAAGCAATCAGCAGGTCGCAATACTCCGGAAATCGGTTTTGCTCCAGGCCGTTACAGTGTTACGGCCAACAGCGCCAGGGGCGCCAGCGCCAGTGCGGCCGTCCAGATAGTAGAGGAAGCTCATATACCAACGGCACCCGACGTTTCCTTGGTGGTAGTGGGAGGAGTTATCGGGATCGAGGCTGGAGGTGATGGACCAAGGGTCCTGGGCGCGGGCTTTAAACCTGGTGAGGTGGTGTCGGTGGTCCTCCGCGATGCCACCGAGTTTGGAGACCTTCTCTTTGCCAGCGGAACGGCCAACG
The DNA here is from genome assembly GCA_965237935.1 of Dehalococcoidia bacterium. Lineage (GTDB taxonomy): Bacteria > Chloroflexota > Dehalococcoidia > Lucifugimonadales > CBDEGW01 > CBDEGW01. The sequence goes on from CBDEGW010000004.1 coordinate 600,478, forward strand.
ACTCCGGCGCCTTTGAGGCCTCTGCCGCATCAATCCCTGAGTCCCTTTCCTCAGGCGTTTACACTGCAAGGGGCAATGGAGACCAGGGCTCTTATGCCACCGCCCCCATCAAGATCGTGGAGCCGAAATAGCCTCACTTGAGAGGACTGAGGCCCTGCTGTAAATTGGGGATAACCTGAAAGAGGTCCAGGGTCTCGGTTTGAGCAAGCGGAGTGGAGAGCGTATGCAGTAATGCCCTCCTGGCCATGCTAGGCCAGGAGGGCATTATGTTGCCTCTAGTTTGGACTCTCTCCGTCGAGGTTGGTCTTGACCACCCGAACCTTCTTTATGCGACGGCCCAGAGTGGAGAGGACCCGTATCCTCAATCCCTGGTAGTCCACTTCGTCGCTTTCGGACGGGATTTTGCCTAGCTGGTGGTACACCACGCCTCCAATGGTGTCAAATCCCTCCCCCTTCAAGTTCAGCGAGAAGAGATCGTTTATGTCGTCTAGTGTAACCCTGGCATCCATGATGGCCTCGTTGCCATCCAGCCGCTCTATTTGAGGCTCCCCTACCTCGAACTCGTCCTCGATTTCCCCAACTATCTCCTCCAGCAGGTCCTCAATAGTAGCAAGACCCGCCGTGCCTCCGTACTCATCCACCACAATAGCGATGTGTATATGTTTAGCTTGCATCTCTCGTAAGAGCTCAGATCCCCCCTTGGACTCTGGCACAAAGTGGGCCGGACGTACCACCTTCTTCAGGTCGGGAAGTGAGGGAGCCTGGTCCCTCTGGTTCAATAGTCTCAGGATATCCCTGGCGTATGCAATACCCACTATGTTATCAATGTTCTCCTCGTATACGGGAATCCTGCTGACACCTTGTTCAGCCATCAGGTTGGCCACATCCGCTAGAGAGTCGCTGGTCTCAGCGCTAATAATGTCTACTCTGGGCACCATGATCTCCCTAACGCTGGTCTCCTCCAGATCCAAGATGGCCCTTATCATCTTCGCCTCCCGTTCGTCCAGGGGTTTGTCTAGGGAGGCCAGAGGTGATTCGACTGGGGTCGCACCTTCGGTGAATTCAGTCCCATTGGCTTCGCCGTTTCTTCCACCAACTGGCAGAGCCTTGTGAGCAACACCTTGAAGGATTAGGAAGGGCTTGAATCCCCAGGTTAGGGCCATCAGGAAAGGCGCCGACCAGGGAGCTATTGTCTCGGCGAAGTGCCGGCCGAGGGCTCTCAGAAAGGCGTGGAGTGCCCCTAAGGTAAAGATAAGAGCAGCGGCAAGGCCAGCTACGTAGCCCCAGTGGGAGCCCAGGGTTCCGTCCACCAGGGCTGTTAGGGAGAGGATGGCTGCCGCCATGGCAAGAAACTTGATGGCGGTCAGGGCCGTGGTCGTCCCTCTGGCTGGTGAGTAGAGGCCCAATAGCATGGGAGCGCCTGGCACTTTCCTGGTGACCAGTTGCCTGGCGCCCTCCCTCCCTAGAAAGTAGAGGCTACCGTTGACTAGGGTCGCCAGAGAGAAAACTGCCACTGAAAGGACCAGGGCTATTGTTGATAACGAACTATCGCTCTCCAATTCAATCTGCTCCCAACGTCTGGATGTGTCCCATCAGATGATAAGAAAACGGGAGATCATTCCGAGCCAGGCAAGGTAGGGAGGAAGCTTGATGGTTGGGAGAGGCGTGTTGAGAGATCATGCTGTAGAGCTCTGAGGGGTGCAGCCTGCTAACCCTCTGCCACCGATCGAGAGTTGCGGCGATGGCCCGATTTTCTCGTCACTCTGGCGGGCACTCCCACCACCAGAGTGTCTGGAGGTACGTCCTTGGTGACCAGAGAGCCGGCGCCAGTGGCGGCTCGTGCTCCTATGCGGACCGGAGCCACCAGCATGGTATCCGATCCAATGAATGCGTCTTCGCCGATGATGGTCTCGTTCTTGTTCACGCCGTCGTAATTACAGGTAATAGCGCCGGCGCCCACATTCACGTTGGAACCCAGGGTGGCGTCCCCGATGTAACTGAAGTGGCCCATTCGTGTGCCGTGACCCAGACGGCTTTTTTTAACCTCGGCGTAGTTGCCTATGTGAACGTCACCCTCGATGTAGCTTTCGGGCCGTACATGGCTGTAGGGCCCAATCTCCACATCCTCTTCCAGAGTCGACCCCTCCACCACGGATGCGACGATACGGCATCTGTCGCCGATGGAAGAGCTCTCAATGATGGAGTTGGGGCCGATGTGGCAATCCGCCCCAATCCGCGTCTCTCCTCTGACATGAGTGTTGGGGTACAGGATGGAATCTTGGCCCAGCACCACGGCCGCGTCTATGTAGGTGGAACCTGGGTCGATGAGGGTCACCCCCGCCAGCATCCACTTCTCTCTGATACGCTGCCGCAAGGCTGCCTCGGCCTGGGCCAGTTGACCGCGATGGTTAATGCCCAGGACTTCCCAGAGGTCGCTGGCAGATACGGCTTCAACACCAGCCTCCGACTTGGCCGCCAACGACACCAGGTCCGTCAAGTAGATTTCTCCGCCGGCATCTGCCGGCGTCCTTTGCAAATGCGTTCCTAGCCACCTGGTCTGGAAACAGTAGACCCCTCCGTTTACCTCCGCTACCTCCAGGGCCGCCTGGTCCGCTTCCTTCTCCTCCACTATGGCCGTTACTGAGCCAGAAGAGTCTCTCAGGACGCGGCCCATTCCGTCGGGCGGGCAGAGGGTTGAGGTCAGCAGTGTGATGGAGGCCTCTCGCTCCGTATGGAGGGCCATCATCTGCTGCATGGTTTCCGGTCTGATGAGGGGAACGTCGCCGTAGAGTACCAGGAGGTTATCGGTGTCTCTGACTACTGGAAGGGTCTGTAGCAGGGCGTGCCCGGTGCCCAGGGGTTGCTCCTGCTCAACGTACTCCACCGAAGGGCCGATGGCCTCTCTGATGGCACCGCTTTCGTGAGGCACAACCGCCAGGATCCGCTCCAGGCCGGCGTCGCGAGCGCTGCGTATCGCAAGGCTCAACATGGGCTGTCCGCAGATGGCGTGCAGCACCTTGGGGGTCCGGGAATTCATCCTGATGCCGTCGCCCGCAGCCAGTATCACCACTGCCCAGCTACTCATTCCATATCAAAAGAAAAGCAACCGCATCTCCACTAACCGAAGAAGGCACACGGTTGCTCTGTTTCAGGATCGCCTATTGATGAACTGTCCACAGTCGCTGGTATGATACAGGGTCGAAATTGAGGTGTCAAGAGACTGACGTAATCTAAACAGGAGCTTCGGCTAATCATGCCGATACTTTTCGTTGTGTTTCTATGATATACTGCGAATCACGTAATACCTTTGCCGCTCCTTTGTAGGCCAGTAGCCTGCTTAAGCAAGGCTTTGGGACGTGATATAATTCTCCAGGGAGAGGTGGCCGAGAGGCTTATATAGCGTCGCGTCTCCAGGCTTTGAGCACCCACCTTGAGTTGATTAAGACCATCGCCAAAAGCCGACTGGTATCGGGTCTTCATCCCGATAAAGAGGGCTCCCCAGACCCGCGATCCCCGGGCCTGTTTGCGCCCTAAGCCGAACTATCCCCCAGTCTTCTCACAAGGTTCCATTCTCTCCAGACGTCATATGAGCAAGGCAGTCCTCATTGCCATGGGCAGGTCACCGTCTCCGAGACTTCAGTGATCTCAAATGGAGTAGTTACGCTGGCGGTAAAGTGAACCGTCCCGCTCCGCTGTTGACCTGTCTCATTAAAGGTGTGCACTCTGAAGCTTTCGCTCCACACGCCCGTCTGCGGATCCCCTGACTCTCTTCTCGCTGAGCTCAATGTTCCAAGACGAGTCCATGAAGAGGTAAAATCGCCAAAACCGAGTGGCGCAGCATCGGTTATGACCCACGTCAGCCTGAAGGTTGATCCCACGGGTCCCATGACGGTGCCCGAGATGGTCACATCGAATTCCTCGTCAACGCCGTTGTAGAACTCCTGTCGTTTGAGAAATGTGCAGCTCGTAGCCTCGATCAAAACTGAACCTGGTTGTACCGTGGGAGTCGGGGTTGGCATGGGTGTGGGCGTCGGCGTCGGCGTAGGCGTGGGCGAAGGAGTCGGGGTTGGCGTAGGCGTGGGCGAAGGAGTCGGGGTTGGCGTGGGCGTGGGCGAAGCAGTCGGCGTAGGCGTCGGCGAAGGAGTGGGCGTGAGCGAAGGAGTCGGTGTGGCACGGGGTGATGATGGGCTGATTTTCACCGCGATCCCTACAATATCGGTGCTGCCGCCAGTGAAGTTAATCATGAAACTCGAAGTATATTTCTTGGTTTGGCAGTCATACTCTTCCGTATTGAAAGCGGCAAGGGAGGCGATCGCCTCCCTTTCGGTTGTTTGCCCACGGGACGTAATACTTTCAGAGAAGTCCCAAAGCGCGGAAAAGAGATTCACATTGGAAATACCCAATGCCCCTTCCCCACACGCCCGTGCGATGGCTTCTTCATTCGGCGGTGCCACATCGCTGGCCAACACATCCTGAATGGCTTCCTGCATGTTCCGCCCCTTGAACTCAAAGCGAGCTAGTGTGGAGCCAGTTTTGCCCACCAGCGTTACCTGTTCGCCCTCGACAATGAGTTGACCTCCGGGCGGTTCACCGGTCCCGAAGGCGATCGCGGCGTCACCCTGCCCAAAGGGTTGAAGCAGTTGGCGAACTAGTGTCAGCCTTGCCCGCTCCTGGCCCCCTGCTCCCTGGGACAAAAACTTCACAGGAGCCTGCTTTAATATGGGACGGAGTTGGTCCCAGGGCTGGTCGCCAGTCGACAACGCCATCCGAAGGTTTCCCTGTCCGAAGGGTTGCAGCACTATACCGAGCGTTGTTAGACGAGCCCTCCCAGGGCCCGCTGCTCCAAAGGACGATTGCTCCGCCGGTGCCTGTATTAAGACCAGGAAGAGATTGCCCTTGATCTCCCGAACGGCCACATCGCCCAACTGCTGGAAGCTGGACGTTAGCCCGATCCGAAAGCCATCCCCTGTCTGGAGTCCCTCCAGGTACCAAATGTCGATGAGATCGCTGCGGTCGCCGGAAGTTGCAGCGAAGGATTTAAAGGATCCCTCTTGAATCTGGCCCTCGAGAACTGCTCTGGTGAACTCATTAACGATCTGGCTCCTATTCTGGTGGTAACGTATGGCTTTTTCGGTGACCTCAGCGGAAGAGAAGACCACGTTGAGCTGGGGCGTGGATTCCGGTGTAGGTGTGGCCGTCGGCGTTGGTACTAGCGTCGGAGTTGTCGTAACAGTGAGGGGTGGAGTTGGTGAGGGAGTAATCGTAGGTGTGGGCGTGGATGTGGTTGCTCCAGTGCAGGCAGAGAGAAAAAGAACTAAGACCAGCGTTGCTGCGAGGCCGTGAGAGGGTCTCAACACATCACACTCTCGGGAAATCACTACTAGTCAAGGCAACTTGGCTCCCGGTGTAAGACTTGAGCCAAGGTACCGTGATTCTGATACTAGTCCATATGCCGATTTTCTGAAAGTTCCCATTTGGAAAATAGTACCCTTTTGGGCCACCTCTCGGCTAGTGTCCGCAGATACAATTCCAGAGCCCCACGGGACTCTTGCGTGCCTCCCAACTGTACATTCTCCCAGGGAAGTGACAAATAGTTCGGGCCGGTGGTAGTTACCGCGCCTGCATGACCTCAGACACACCCATGCGTCCCTGATGCTTCAGGCAGGAGTGCATCCCAAGATAGTCAGTGAGCGCCTTGGCCACGCTAGTGTAACCATCACCATGGACACGTATAGCCACGTCCTGCCTGGCCTTCAGGAAGAGGCAGCAGGCCGTTTCTCACGGTTGCTGGCACGTCCCCTGCAAAGCTGATAAGATAACGATGGGCAGGCAATGTTGCCAAGAGACGGGCTCAACAGCTCAGGAAGCTACAAAGGAAAGTCTCTGGTAGACACAAAATAAGAACAGGGAGAGGTGGCCGAGAGGCTTAAGGCGCCGCTCTCGAAAAGCGGTATCCCGCAAGGGATCGTGGGTTCGAATCCCACCCTCTCCGCCATTTCCCGGTTCGCCGCGGGGACCCCCTGGCTCCAGCCTCTAGGATAAGCCCTAGGTCCGCTGTTTTCGGGGCTGTTATTCCGCAGTCTGGTCTCACTCCTGAAGGGGTGGAGGCCAGATCATTTTCCATCGTCCCCTCTCCCGAATCAGCTCGTCAAGCCTTACATCTATCGTCCCATCCTCAAAAAAAAGCATTATGCCGACCCGTGCTCGCTTCTCCTTCACGCCTTCATACACCGTGCGTAAGGGCTTAACCTTACGAAGGGTCCCGCCCTGGGTGAGTCGCTCCACGGCCTCTCTCCATTCGGAATCGCCTGTTTGGCTTATGCGCTCTCTGGCCTCAGAAGTCAGGTAGCCCATCGCGGTGTCGTACTCGCCTCGACTAGCCGCCATGTATGACGCCTCCGCTACTCCAAAAGCGGATTTGCCAACGTGGATTAGCCCAGTGGGAATGCCCACCGCCAGGACCAGCAGGGCCACGACCAGTAAGGCAACAAACAGGATTGTCGATTTCTCCCATAGACTTATACTCCTGATTTTGTCTCGCATAGGTCTCGGGTACCCTAGTGTATGAGCTTCTTGGTTTAAGCTGCCGAGTCGAGGTTCCAGGCTGAGTGGCGCTGCTCCCATGTGTTGGTAGCATACACCCGCCGTTCTCTTCTTTGAAACCCGCGTCTACGTAATGCAGGCAAAGGAGCGGCGGGCTCTCCTACGCCACCGTTTGACACGGCCCAGGGCGGGACGGCATTATTAGTACCAGCGGGTTGGACAGTCGTTGATACGAATCGACCCCTATGGAATGGAGAGGTGCTAGAGTGGACGAATAGGCGCGCCTGGAAAGCGCGTGTCCTGGGTAACCGGGACCGTGGGTTCGAATCCCACCCTCTCCGCCAGTATGCGCCCCAAGTACCGTGAGGTCTCTCCTCCAGCAATCTCTCTCAGGTTTCTACACCATATCCGGCTGAGATTGACAATCCACCTAGTATCGTGCTAAGATGCCCAATCATCGTGTCATAAGACCGATTCCAAAGGCGTTGAAGGGGAGTAGTAGCGGAGTACTCGGCTATAGAGAGCCGGTGATGGTGGAAGATCGGCGCACAGAGGCCCGCGAACTCGCCCCAGAGCCGCCAGCCTGAACTAACAGTAGGGCTGGACGGGTTGCCCGTTACAGCATCAGAGAGTCCCGGCTCGCCGGGGAAAAAGGGTGGTACCGCGGCAAAGATCGTCCCTTAACAACGGGGCGGTTTTTTTTGGCCTGGATTCAAGGGATTGGCGTATAAAAGGAAGGTGATCCCCATGAAACTGACAGGTGGTCAGATAGTCTGCGAGAGTCTGCTGAAGGAAGGCGTGGATGTAATCTTTGGCCTTCCCGGCGGAGCCATCCTCCCCCTTTACCAGACCCTGCCTCAGTACCCCCAGTTGCGGCACATCCTGGTGCGCCATGAACAGGGCGCTGCGCATGCCGCCGATGGCTACGCCAGGGCCACAGGGCGGCCTGGAGTAGCTTGGGCCACCTCGGGCCCGGGCGCAACCAACCTCGTCACGGGGATCGCCACTGCCCAGATGGACTCGGTGCCAATGGTGTGCATCACGGGCCAGGTTGCCAGGGAGGCCATAGGTAAGGATGCCTTTCAGGAGACCGACGTGACCGGCGTCACGCTGCCCATCACCAAGCATAATGAGTTGGTGATGCACGCCTCTGAGATAGCCAGGGCTATCAAGGAGGCCTTCCACATCGCTAGCACCGGCAGGCCGGGCCCCGTTCTGGTGGACATCCCCAAAGATGTCTTTAATGAGCAGGCGGAGTTCGAGTATCCGGAGGAAGTGGACCTGCCGGGCTATAAGCCGATCCTGGAGGGCCATATCTCTCAGATTAAGCGGGCCGCCCAGCTTATCAAGGAGGCGGAACGACCCGTCATCCTGGCCGGACACGGAGTCATAATATCCGGGGCCTACGACGAGCTGAAAGAGCTGGCGGAGAAGGCCCAGATACCGGTCATAACCACTCTCCTGGGAGTTAGCTGCTTCCCAGAGACCCACGTCCTGAGCGTGGGCATGCCGGGAATGCATGGCATGGCCTACGCCAGCCTGGCAATAGAGGAAGCGGACTTGGTCCTGGGCCTCGGTATGCGCTTCGATGACCGGGTCACCGGGAAAGTCAGCGCCTTTGCGCCCAGGGCCAAAGTCATCCATGTCGATATCGACCCCTCCGAGATAGGCAAGAACATCAAGGTCAACGTTCCCATCGTTGGAGACCTTAAGCGCGTTCTCAAGCAGCTCAACAAGGCGGTAGGGCCGGCCCTTCACGTAGAGTGGCTCCAGCACATTGAGCAACTCAAGCGAGACCACCCCTCTATGCGAATCAAGGAGACGGACAAGCTCATACCTCAGTTCATCCTGAAGGAGCTTTCAGATGCCACCCAGGGGAAAGCTATCATAGTCACCGGAGTAGGCCAGCACCAGATGTGGGCGGCCCAGCACTACACCTTTACCGAAGCCAACACCCTGATCTCTTCCGGCGGCCTGGGAGCCATGGGCTACGAGGTCCCCGCAGCCATGGGCGCTCAGGTGGGCAGGCCGGACAAGATAGTTTGGTCTGTCGCGGGGGATGGTGGTTTCCAGATGACCATGGCGGAACTGGCGACTATGGTGGAGAACAAAATCCCGGTGAAGTTCGCTCTTATGGACAACGCTAACCTGGGAATGGTCCGCCAGTGGCAGGATCTCTTCTACAAGAAGAGCTACGTTGCCACCTGGTACAGTCATAACCCCGACTTCGTCAAGCTGGCCGAGGCCTTCGGCATGCTGGGCATCAGGGTCACCGACAAGTCCCAGGTTGTGGCCGCCATCCATCAAGCCATGGAGCATGATGGCCCCGCCCTGGTCGACTTTGTGGTAGAGCAGGAGGAGAACGTTTACCCGATGATTCCACCGGGAATGACTATCAATGAGCTCATGGAGGAGCCGATAGAAGAGAAGGCGACATGGACCCGGTGAAACATACTCTGGTTGCCCTGGTGGAAGACAAGCCGGGCGTCCTCAATCGCGTCTCCAGCATGTTCAGAAGGCGAGGCTTCAATATCGCCAGCCTTGCAGTGGGGCATTGCGAGGTTCCCAATCTGTCCAGGATGACCTTTGTTGTGGACGGGGACGATGACACAGTGGAGCAGGTGGCCAAGCAGCTACGCAAGCTCATCCACGTCATAAAAGTCAGCGACATTTCCGACGAGGAGATGGTCATCAGGGAGCTGGCCCTCATTCGGGTGCGGGCTAATGCCGCCAACCGGAGCGAGATCATCCAGATTGTGGATATCTTTAGGGCTAACATCGTTGACGTGGCTCCCGATTCCCTGATTATCGAAGTTGTGGGAGATGTAGAGAAGATCGAGTCCCTTTTTAAGCTTCTCCAGACCTTCGGGATCAAGGAGATGATTCGGACGGGCAGTGTGGCCATGGCACGGGGCATGGTGGCTGCGGAGGAAGACTCTCCGACTACCCAGTCCAGGAGCCGGATGAACGGCGCGATATAAGGAGCCTAGAGAACAAAGGATAAGGGGCGTACTCATGGCCAAAATGTACTACGAAAACGACGCTGACATTTCTCTGCTGCATGACAAGGCCATTGGCGTAATTGGATATGGCAGCCAGGGGCATGCCCACGCCCTCAACCTGAAGGACAGCGGCCTCCGCGTCAGCGTGGGCCTTTATAAGGGAAGCTCAAGCTGGGAGAAGGCAGAGCAGGCGGGACTGAAAGTCGGCACCGTTGACGAAATCTCCCGCGACTCTGACATCCTGATGATGGTGGTCCCAGACACGGTAATGCCGTCGGTGTACAAGGAGTCGGTGCAGCCTCACCTCAGTAGCGGCAAGACCATGATGTTCGCTCACGGCTTCAACATCCACTTCCAGACGGTGGTGCCGCCCGACAATATAGACGTTTCCATGATCGCCCCCAAGGCGCCAGGCCACAGGATGAGAGAGGTGTTCACCAAGGGTTCAGGTGTGCCGGGCCTGCTGGCCATCCATCAGGACGTCTCCGGCAAGGCCAGGGAGATAGGCCTGGCCTACGCCAAGGGTGTCGGATGCACCAGGGCCGGCGTGCTGGACACCACCTTCAAGGAGGAGACGGAGACGGACCTATTTGGTGAGCAGGCCGTGCTTTGCGGCGGAGTGACCTCCCTGGTCAAATACGGCTTCGAGACTCTGGTGGAGGCAGGATACCAACCAGAGTCCGCCTACTTCGAGGTGCTCCACGAGCTCAAGCTCATAGTGGACCTGATTTACCAGGGCGGCTTGGGCTACATGCGCTACTCCATTAGCGACACCGCCGAGTACGGCGACTATAGCCGTGGCCCCCAGGTGGTGGATGAGCACGTCAAGGAGAACATGAAGAAGATTCTGACGGAGATCCAGGATGGGACCTTTGCTAAAGAGTGGATCGCCGAGAACGACGAAGGCCGTCCAAGGTTTAACCGGCTCCGCCAGGAGAACGCCGACCACCCCGTTGAGCGGATTGGGAAGGAGCTGAGGGACATGATGCCCTGGCTCAAGGAGCAGACGTAGAGATGGCCGAAAATGCACCACACTCGATCAGAAGTTGTTTCTAAGGTCTATGAGGGCCTGATGCCTACAGTGGAGGTAAGTTCCGTGGTTCGCCAAAATGGCGGGGTGCTGGCAGTGCTCCGCCCGGCGCACCGCGTTATCCTTTGACCCTTCGGAAGGGCCGTTTAGCCCCAGCAAATGGGGAATCGTTTGCATACCATATGAAGGGTAAGGTGAGAAATGCCAGAGGATAAAGTAAAGATTTTCGATACCACTCTCAGGGATGGCGAACAGGCCGCCGGCGCCGCCATGACGGTGGAGGAAAAAATAGAGATCGCCAGACAACTGGACCGTCTGGGCATAGACATAATCGAGGCCGGGTTCGCCGCCAGCTCGCCGGGGGACTTCGAGGCGGTGCGGCGGATTGCCGGCGAGCTCAAGAATCCCGTCGTCGCCTCCCTGGCCCGGGCCGTTCCCAACGATGTCGATCAGGCCTGGGAGGCCATTAAGGGAGCCCAGCAGCCTCGGATCCACGTTTTCCTCTCCAGCTCCGACATCCACATCATGCACCAGCTTCGCAAGAACCGCGAGGATATCATGGACCAGGCCGTGACCATGGTGGAGAGGGCCAAGGGGTACTGTGGCGACGTGGAGTTCTCCCCCATGGATGCCACCCGGACCGAGCCCGAGTATCTCTATACGCTGCTGAGGGCGGTCATCGACGCCGGGGCCACCACCGTCAACATACCGGACACCGTGGGTTACGCCATACCGGAGGAGTTCGAGGAGCTCATAAGGCGTATCCAGGAGAACGTGCCCAATATCCACAAGGCCACCATCAGCGTCCACTGCCACAACGACCTCGGCCTGGCCGTCTCCAATAGCCTGGCCGCCGTCCGGGCCGGCGCACGTCAAGTGGAGGGTTGCATCAATGGCATAGGTGAGCGCGCCGGCAACGCATCCCTGGAAGAGGTCATCATGGGGCTCCACACACGCAGGGACCTCTTTGGCCTCACCACCAGCGTGGACACCACCCAGCTATATCGCACCAGCCGGCTGGTCAGCGATATCACGGGCTTCCCCATACAGCCCAATAAGGCCATCGTGGGAGGGAACGCCTTCCGCCATGCCTCAGGAATACATCAGGACGGCATGATCAAAGAGCGGACCACCTATGAGATAATGGACCCTCGTTCAGTTGGTGTGCCGGGAAGCGCTCTGGTGCTGGGCAAGCTGAGTGGGCGCGCCGGCCTCAAGGCGCGTCTGGAAGAGCTTGGCTATCACTTGAGCCCAGAGGAGTTGAGCCAGGCCTTTGAGGCCTTCAAGGGGTTGGCCGACAAGAAGAAAGAGGTGGACGACCGGGACCTGGAATCCCTCATGTCCAACCAGCGTCGCGCCGTAACCGAGGATTCCTCATACACCCTGGAGCATGTCCAGGTCTCCTGCGGCGATCATGAAATAGCCACGGCCACAGTCCGCCTGTCGGACAAGGATGGCCAGGTCATCACGGACGCCGCCATAGGTACGGGGCCCGTGGATGCCGTCTGCAAGGCCATCGACCGAGTAGTGCAGGTGCCTAACGTCCTCAGTGAGTACACGGTAAAGTCAGTCACCGAGGGCATAGACGCCATTGGCGAGGTCACTATCCGGGTGGAGAAGGACGACAGGGTTTACGCAGGCAGAGGAGCGTCCACGGATATCATAGTTGCCAGCGCACAGGCATACATGAATGCCCTCAACCGTCTACTTGCCATGGAGGGGACCCAGAAGGTACCATCCATCGTTGCGGAAACTTAAGCTAACGCATAAAGCCACCCCCTTGCCCTCGACAAACTCACCTTTGCCGGGGCGAGGGGTCTGCATATAGGAGATCGAATATGGGTTTTACCTTCACCGATTCACCCTCGTACCTGTTCACCTCGGAGTCTGTCACCGAGGGCCATCCTGATAAGCTCTGCGACCAGATTTCGGACGCTGTGCTGGATGCCATTATGGCCCAGGACCCCATGGGGAGGGTCGCCTGCGAGACCTGCGCCACGACGGGCCTGGTGGTGGTTATGGGTGAGATCTCCACGGATTGCTATGTGGACATCGCCAACATAGCTCGGGAGACCATCAGAGATGCCGGATATACGGTGGACAGCTATGGCTTCGACTACCGCGCCTGCGGCGTCATGGTGTCCATACAAGAGCAGTCCAGCGATATAGCGCTGGGTGTAGACGATTCTGCGGAAACCAAGGGTAGGAGCGTCGGAATCTCCAACGATGAGATAGAGTCCGTTGGCGCCGGCGATCAGGGGATGATGGTCGGATTTGCCTGCAATGAAACGCCGGAGTTTATGCCTTTATCTATATCTCTGGCCCACAAGCTGACCCGACAGATGGCCTTGGTGCGCAAAGAGGGCGCCATTCCCTACCTTAGACCCGACGGCAAATCTCAGATTACCGTGGAGTATTCCTATGGGGTTCCCAAGCGCATAGATACCGTTATACTGGCCGCCCAGCACGACCCGGAAGTCAGCAACGATGTTATTAGACGAGACCTAATTGAGTTGGTTGCCAGGGAGGTCATTCCGCCCGAGCTAATAGATAAAGAGACTAAGTTCATGGTCAACCCCACGGGACGTTTCGTCATTGGGGGCCCAGTGGCGGACACGGGCCTTACCGGTCGGAAGATCCTGGTGGACACTTATGGCGGGATCGCCAGGCACGGCGGCGGAGCCTTCTCAGGGAAAGACCCCACCAAGGTGGATCGCTCCGCGGCATATGCCGCCAGATACGTTGCCAAGAACATGGTGGCAGCGGGGCTGGCAGACCGCCTGGAGGTGCTTGTGTCATATGCCATCGGGCAGGCGGTGCCGGTGTCTATCAGCGTGGAGACCTTTGGCACAGGCAAGGTCGCAGACTCGGTGATAACAGGTCTCATCAACAAACATTTCGACCTGAGGCTCGGGGCCATCATTAGAGATCTGAACCTGCGGCGTCCCATATACAGGCAGACGGCCTCCTACGGTCATTTTGGACGAAACGACCTGGACCTGCCCTGGGAACGGACAGACAAAGCGGCCATTCTCAGAAGGGAAGCCTTCATGGGAGCCGCCGACCAGCAGGCCGCCACATCCTAGCATCCGAGGTTTGCGCATGAAGGTGGTAATCCTCGCTGGTGGTGAAGGCACAAGGCTGCGTCCCTTGACCTGCAACATCCCGAAGCCCCTGGTGCCCATCCTCAACCGCCCCTACCTGGAACACCTTCTGGACCAGCTTAAACGCTCGGACATCTCGGAAGCTATCCTGACCCTTTCTTATTTGCCCAATAAAATCCAGGACCATTTCGGGGACGGCCATGCCCACGGAGTCTCCCTTGGCTATGCTTTAGAAGCATCTCCCCTGGGAACCGCGGGCGCCTTGAAAAACGTAGAGAAGCGGCTCACTGATACCTTCATGGTCTTTAACGGCGACATCTACACCGACCTGGACATGAAGGCCGTGGTGGAGTTCCACAAGGCCCATGGGGCAAAAGCCACTATTGTCCTAGCTCCGGTAGAGGACCCTACCCCCTATGGACTGGTGGAAACAGCGCCCGATGGACGGGTCCTGCGCTTTCTGGAGAAGCCTCGTCCAGACGAGGTTAGCACCGTATGGATCAACGCAGGGACCTACGTCCTGGAGCCTGAGGTTCTGCGATACGCTCCTCAGGGGGAGGCTCACAGTATAGAGAGACAGCTGTTTCCTCGCTTGCTTGAGGAGGGCTTGCCTGTTTATGCCCTCCGCTCTCGAGCCTACTGGATAGACATCGGGAACCTCCAAAACTACCTCCGCGTTCATAAGGAGCTGCTGTTAGGAAGTGCCCTGGCGGAGTTCGATGAGAGGATGGTCTCCCCAGGAGTTTGGGTAGGCGATGGCTGCCGGATCGATCCTTCAGCCCAGGTCCGGGGGCCGGTTCTTCTGGGTCCTGACTGCTCCATTGGCCCTGGAGCCTGCCTTCTAGGGCCAATGGTGTTAGGCAGAGGCAGCTCCGTGGAGAGGGGCTGTACCTTGGAGGGATCCATACTCTGGGACGGAGCCCAGATCGGAGAAGGAGCCTTCTTGGAAGGATGCGTCCTGGGAAGCAACGTGCGGGTAGCAGGCGGAGTCAAGATTGGACAGGGTTGTGTGCTGGCGGATGATGTGGTTGTAGGGGCCGGCAACCGGCTTGAGCATGGAATGGCTGTATGGCCAGGCACCACCTTAAGCTCCAACAGCATCTCATTTCCGTGAGTTGAACTTTGGAAATCAAGTTCGGCACAGATGGCTGGCGAGGAATCATCGCCGAGGACTACACCTTCGAGAACGTGAGGCTCTGCGCCCAGGCGGCATCCCAATATCTACAGCAGACGGGCCTAGCCTCCAGAGGTCTAGTCATCGGCTACGACACCCGCTTCGCCTCCAGGGAGTTCGCTGAGGCAGTAGCCGAGGTTAGCACGGCCAACTCCATCAAGACCTTCCTCTGCCGGAAGGCGGCTCCCACTCCCGTCGTCTCCTATAACGTGGTCCATACCTCGGCTGGAGGAGGCGTGATAATTACCGCTAGCCATAATCCCGGCAACTGGAACGGCTTCAAGTACAAGCCCGAATACGGCGGCAGTGCCTCCCCGGAGGTTGTGGCGGTCCTGGAGGAGAGCATCCGCAATCTTATGGCCTCGCATGGCGTTAGGCGAAGGCCGTTGGAGGATAGTGTAGGGGAAGGAACTCTTGTGTATCTGGACCCCGACCCTCCGTATATAGAACACCTGAAGGGCCTGGTGGACGTTGAGGGTCTCAAGAGGGCCGGCTTCAACATTGTAGTGGACGCCATGTACGGCGCCGGTGGTGGGTACTTTCCTGGCATCCTCTCCGGCGGCGCTTCCCAAGTCTTCGAGATAAACGGAGAGCCCAATCCGGCCTTTCCTGGCATCGCTCAACCCGAGCCTGTGGCCGATAATCTGGAGCGGCTATCCTCGGAGGTTGTGTCCAGAGGCGCCGATATAGGTATCGCCCTGGACGGAGATGCGGATAGGGTGGGGATCGTAGATGAGAAGGGTGTTTTCTTGACCACCTTACAGGTCTTTGCGCTGCTGGCCTTCTACTTATTGGAGGTGAGGGGGGAGCGTGGCGCCCTGGTAAAGTCAGTCACCAGCACCAGCATGATCTATCGGTTGGGGGAGCTTTACGATGTCCCCGTTTTCGAGGCGCCGGTGGGCTTCAAGTATATCGGTCCCATTATGATGGAGCAGCAGGCCTTGATCGGAGGCGAAGAGAGCGGCGGCTACGGCTTCCGAGGCCACATCCCCGAAAGGGATGGCATCCTCAGCGGACTCCTGGTTCTGGATATGATGGCCAGGACCGGCAAGACCCCCTCGGAGTTGATGGACAACCTGTACGGCAAAGTCGGACCTCATCACTTTAAGCGTATCGACATTCACTTTGATGCTGGAGAGCGCTCAAAGCTAGAGGAGCATCTGAGGGACGCAGCCCCATCACATATGGGAGGGAGGAAAGTCGTCACCAGGGACTCCGTGGACGGCCTGCGATTTACCCTGGACGGCGGTTCCTGGGTGATGATACGCTTCTCCGGCACCGAGCCCCTTATTCGCACCTACGCCGAGGCGGAGAGTGCGGAGCAGGGGCAAAAGCTGCTGGATGACATCCGGGCCCTGGCGGGCGCATGACGTCTCTTCCAGAGCATGACAACGTTTACAACCGCACTCTGGCGTAAGCTAAATGAAAACAGCTCCCTCAAGGGAGCTGTTTTCGTTTGCTAGCCGGTTTGTTCTTTGGACCTTAGTGGGTCTGGCTTAAAGTGGGGTCCAGGCGGTCCCTTAACCAGTCGCCGAAGAGGTTGAAGCCCGTAACGGTGATGGCAATGGCAATCCCCGGGACCAGGGATATCCACCAGGCGGAGGCCAGAAGACCTCTGCCGTCTGCCACCATGACTCCCCAGCTAGGCGCTGGCGGGGGCAGCCCCACACCAAGGAAGCTGAGGGAGGACTCGAAGAGGATCACGCCACCAACCTCCAGCGTCATCAGCACCAGCAATACCGGAATGGTGTTGGGGAAGACGTGCAGGGCCATTATGCGCCATTGGCTGGCGCCGGCCACCCTAGCCAAATTGACGAAGTCCTCCTCTTTCGTCGATAGAGTCACTGCCCGCACCTGGCGGGCGCTACGCGTCCATAGGTTTATCGCTATGACCAGGATCACGTTCTCGAGGCTGGCGCCGAATAGCGCCACCAGAAGGATGGCCAGGAGCAGGTTGGGTAGCGAAATGGCAATATCCACAATGCGCATCAGTATAGCGTCTATCCACCCGCCCTTGTACCCCGAGAAGAGGCCTATTGAAGTTCCTACTACGTTGCCAAAGAATATGGCTACAAGGGAGACAGTAAGGGAAATCCTGGCTCCATGGATCATTCTGGAGAGGATATCCCTGCCCAGAGCATCGGTTCCCAGAAGATAATCGGAGCCGGTTACACCCTCAGGCCTACAGGTTCCTGATATTGCGTTTATTCCTGCTTCGCATAGCGGGCGGTCCACCCAGGCGGGAGGGAGGAGCCGGTGACGCAGTTGGCCCTCTATGGGGTCGTAGGGGGAAATCCAGGGCGCGAAGAGGCCTAGAATAGCTAACGTGAGAATCATCAGAGCCGGGGCTTTGGGCAGCCACAGGGCGCCGTTGATTGCCTTCCGGGTTCCAATCACACCATAGCGTGTAACTTGTTGCCTGGTTAGCGCCTCGGCAATTGCGTGGCGCATTGGCCCGCCGTACATTGTTCTCCTTACCTGTTCTTGTACCGGATCTTTGGATTAAGGTAGGCGTAGCTAACATCCGCCGCCAGGTTTGCCAAAACGTAGAGGGCCGCCGAGAACAGCACTATGGCCTGCGTAACGGGATAGTCCCGTGACCTGATTGAATCTATGGCCATACGGCCTATGCCAGCCCAGGAGAAGACGGTCTCCGCTATGATGAGGCCGTTCAACATGCCAGCAAAGAGAAGGAACATTAGGGTTACTACAGGGATAAGGCTATTCTTGAAGGCGTGCTTCCAGAGGACCTTCCACTCGGGCAGGCCCTTCACCCTAGCGAGCTTAACGTAGTCGCTCTCCAGGGCGTCCAGCATGGCCATGCGCGTCAGGCGCAGCATGCCGGAACAGACCAGCCAACCCACCGTGAGGGATGGAAGGATCAAAAATCTAATCCCTTCATTCCACCCCCAGCCATGGGCCGTACCTCCAGTGGGGAGCCAGCCAAGGATGACTGCAAAGAGGTATATATACACCAGCCCCAACCAGAAACCTGGCACAGATTGACCCCCTATGGCAACGGTACGACCGACGAAGTCGAACCACCTTCCTCTCTGGTAGGCTGTATATACACCCATGGGTATTGCTATGAGGACGGCCACGACAAAGGCGGTTATGGCCAGCTTTAAGGTATTGGGTACGCGCTCTTTCACCATCTCAAAGGCGGGACGCTTCGCCGTTATGGACTTGCCGAGGTCTCCCTTTAGGGCTCGGCCCAGGAACAGTAGATACTGCTCAGGGATAGGCTTGTTTATACCCAGGTACTCTTCCAGCCTTCTGCGGTCTTCTTTGGTGGCGTAGTCGTCCAGCATCAGGTCGACGGGGTTTCCGGAAAACCGGGTGAGGGCGAAAACCAGCATAGAGATGACCCAAAGAGACAGTATGCCCTGCATGATTCTTAGAAGTATGTACTGCTGCATGTCTCCCTCCCTTACCCCCTCACCACCCACTTAACCGATATGATCGCAGCTTGACCTGGCCTTCGCGCCGCACCCGCGGGTCCTTAGTAACTACTACGTCTCTCGCCAGCCATTAGATTTAAAAGAGCGCACTAACATACCCAAAAGCAATTGTAGCGGGTGCTGCAGTACGGATGCCCAGGGTCGGCGGTATTTTATCTATTGATTTTAGGTTTGTCAAGCAAATCCGAAATATCAGGGTAATTGGCCGCAGAATCCCCTGCATTCGCTCGGTCCAGCCACTTGAGACCTCCTAAGGATAATAGCTGAAAGTATAGTGTTGCTCCGAGCTACGACTGGTGCGAATTGACACCAGGGAAAAGCAATGTAGTATCATGGCCTCATACGCCGAGCCTGGCTTGGAGGGTCCGATGGTACGCTACAAATACTCGCGGTGGGATGGAAGCCAGCAAGTCTTTGACCCTGACCATGATCAGATCATCGAGGAGCTTTCCGACGATGTATTGGCCCACGGCGACATCATGCGGGCCCTTAGAGAGATGTTTCAGCGCGGGATGGGAGACCAGAAGCAGGAGAGGATCCAGGGGCTAAGAGAGCTTATGGAGCGGCTGAAGGAGCAGCGGCAGCAGCAGTTGCAGAGGTACAACCTGGACTCCGTGATGCAGGACCTGAAAGAGCGCCTGGAGCAGATTATCGACACCGAGCGCAAGGGCATCGACCGTCGCGTCCAGGAGGCCAGGCAACAGCTAAACGAGAGCCCTACGGAGGAGGCCCAGCAGATGCAGGAGCCCATGAAGCTCCTACAGGAGCGGGCCGATAAGGGCAGGGAGCTCCTGGACAACCTCCCAGAGAGCCCAGGGGGCCAGATCAGGGAGCTTAACGAGTACGACTTCATGGACGAAGAGGCTCGCCGGATGTTCCAGGAGCTGCTGGACATGCTTAACCAGCGGATGATGGAGAACCTCTTCCAGGACATGCGGCAGCAGCTTCAGGGGATGACCCCCGAGCAGATGGAGGCCCTCAAGGACATGCTCAGCGCCCTGAATCAGATGCTCGGGGACGCCAGAGAGGGCCGCGATCCCGGCTTCGAGAGCTTTATGCAGCAGTACGGCCACCTCTTTGGCCCCAACCCTCCGCAGAGTTTGGAGGATCTGCTGGAGGGCATGAACCGCCAGATGTCCCAGATGGATTCCCTCCTGAATAGTATGTCCCCTCAGATGAGGCAGGAGCTGGAGGAGCTGCTGGACGCGGCCCTTGATCAGGAGACCCTGGAGGAACTGGAAGAGCTGGCGGCCCAGATGGGAGCCCTCTTCCCAAGAGACGACCTGAGGAACGAGTTCCCCTTCATGGGAGACGAGTCCCTGACCCTGGACCAGGCCATGGAGCTTATGCGGCAGCTCCAGGACATGGATGAGCTGGAGAAGAAGATCAGGGAGGTGGGCCGCAAGGGGAATATCCAGGACCTGGACCCTGGCAAGGTTGAGGAGGTGCTGGGTGAGGAGGCTCGGAGGAACCTGGAGCGCATGCAGCGTATCGTCCAGCAGCTAGAGGAGGCAGGATACCTGAAGCGCCAGGGGGACCGGCTGGAGCTGACCCCCAGGGGAATCAAGAAGCTGGCCCTGAAGGCCCTGAAGGAGGTCTTCGCGCAACTGAAGAAGGACCGCATAGGAAGCCACGATATCTACACCCGCGGCTTCTCTGGGGAGCACTCGGGGGAAACCAAGATCTTCGAGTTTGGCGACCCCTTCGATGTGGACTTTCAGAAGACCCTGATGAACGCCATCACTCGAGAGGGGCCCGCCACACCCGTGCGGCTGGACCCCAAGGACCTGGAGATCCACTACTCGGAGAACATGGCCCAGGCGGCCACCATCCTTCTCCTGGACCAGAGCCGCTCCATGGGCCTCTATGGAAGCTTCCTGGCGGCCAAAAAGGTGGCCCTGGCCCTCTACTACCTGATTCGCAGCCAGTTCCCCAGGGACAAGTTCCACGTCATAGGCTTCTCCGACTACGCCATGGAGATAAAGGGCGACGACCTGCCGGAGCTCACCTGGAACGCCTGGGTCTCGGGTACCAACATGCACCACGCCCTGATGCTCTCCCGACAGCTCCTCCACAAGGCTAAGGTCGCCACCAAGCAGATCATCATGATCACTGACGGCGAGCCTACGGCCCATTTGGAGGGCACCCGTGCCTACTTCGCCTACCCTCCCAGCTACCGCACCATCCAAGAGACCCTCAAAGAGGTCAAGCGTTGCACCCAGGCCGGCATCACCATCAACACCTTCATGCTGGAGAGCACCTACGACCTCCTGGACTTCGTGGACAAGATGACCCGTATCAACAAGGGACGGGCCTTCTTCACCACCCCAGACAAGCTGGGGCAATTCGTGCTGGTGGACTACATGTCCAACCGCCGCAAGCGACTGAACTGAGACTCCGCGGATAATCCTACAGCACTGATAGACGAGCCCATGCAGGTTTCGTTGCTCCTCGTCGCCCAGCACCCGGTAGGGCTGCGGGCCGGCTGCTTCAATTTGTTGCGACTGCGTAGCCGCCCAATAATGTAGAGGTATCACCTAGGGACGGGTTATAGGAGGAGTCCAGAGGGGGAATCCCCCTCTGGCAGGGAGTCTGGGGGATGTGCCCCCAGTAATAAAACATACTCGGGTGGGCGGGTGGGGAGAAAGCGTACCGTTTTGTTGCTCTGCGGGAAAGCTCTGCTAAAATCGTATCCCGCTGGGGAGGGAACCGTGCCACTACACTATCAGGACGACTCGGTCCGCATTCACAAGATAGTCTGCGGCCCATACAGCAACAACGCCTACATCGTGGTCTGCCTCCAGACCAACCAGAGCGTGGTCATCGATGCGCCGGCGGAGCCGGAGAAGGTCCTGGCCGAGGTCCAGGGCACAGATGTCAGGTACATCGTCATCACCCACGGCCACTTCGACCACATCCTGGGCTACAAAGAGCTGAAGGAGACGCTACAGGTTCCCTCTGGCGTTCACATCGACGATGCCCACAATCTGCCGTCGCCTCCCGACTTCCTTCTGGAAGACGGGGGAGAGGTGGAGGTGGGGACATTGCGCTTCAAGCTCATCCACACCCCGGGCCATACGCCGGGTGGCGTGTGCCTCCTCCTGGGGAAGCACCTGTTTCCCGGCGACACCCTCTTCCCGGGCGGCCCCGGACGCACCCGCAGGCCAGAGGATCTGAAACAGCTTATAGAAAGCATCACCACCAGGCTATACCCGCTACCCGACGAGACCCTGGTCTATCCTGGCCACGGCGCCGATACAGACGTAAGGACTTCCAAAGAGGAGTACGCCGTCTTCTCCGCCAAGCCTCACCCGCCTGATCTTTGTGGGGATGTCCTCTGGCTGCAAAGCTAATGCGCCACCTTCGACAAGCTCAGGACGAACAGCAGACTCCTTCCCGCTCGTGGTGAGCTTGTCGAACCACAAGGAGCCCGGCGATAGCTAATGCGTTGTCAGCTTCGTAGCTTCGTGCTAGCATCTACCTAGTGTAAGTGTTGTCAGTCTTCCCCCTGCTGACGCTGCGACGAGGGCGAAATGACGCGTGTAGGCCATGACTAGCTCCAAAACCGTCCTGCCATGGGTCCCCTGGCGAACCTCCGATGTGGTTAGAGGGGTGGCTCTGGTTGGCGGCGCAGCCCTTCTTATTCTGAGCATCGCGCTGGCCCTTGACCTGAGGCCAGGGGTTGCCACTATCCTGGTAGCGGCCTTGGACGGGACTATGATCATGGCCGTCTTCATCTTTGGCGTACGCCGGTACCGAGTGCCCTGGAGTATCGCGGGGCTGAGGGTCCCCAGAAGGCCCTCCACAGCTTTATTGCTGCCCTGGCTGGTCCTTCTCATGAGCCTCACCTTATCGGCTCTGTACGGCGTCGCGGCAAGGTACGGGGGCTGGGAGAGCTTGGAGCCTTCGACCCTGCCGGCGGATACCTTGGGTAGCGGTATGCTCAAGGTGATCAACATGCTGGTGTTGACCCTCTGGGTCCCCATGAGCGAGGAGCTGTTCTTTCGCGGTTTTCTGCTAACGGGGCTGCTTCACAGAATGGGCCCAGCAGGCGCCATTGTTGCCAGCTCGCTCCTCTTCGCGGTGGGTCATGGCTCTCTGGGTGCCCTGATTCCAACCTTAATCGCTGGGTTGCTACTGAGCTGGCTCTATCTCAGGACCAGGTCGCTGGTGCCCTGTTTCATGGTCCACAGCTCCCAAAACATTATCGCGGTAAGCTTTTTGGCGTGATGCAAATTATGGCTGGCAGAATACAGCAGGAGTTCAACCGGATCAGAGCCTCCGGACGAAAGGCCCTGATACCCTACCTCACTGTGGGGTTCCCGGACCTGGAGACCACCGTCTCTCTGGTGGAGACAGTGGTGGAGGCTGGCGCTGACCTGGTGGAGCTGGGAGTGCCCTTCAGCGACCCACTGGCAGACGGCGTCACCATCCAGCGTTCCACTCTCCATGCCCTTCGCTCTGGCGTTACCCTGGATGATTGCCTAGCGGTGGTCCGCAAATTAAGGAGCAGAGGGGTTCGTATACCGATCATCCTAATGGGGTATTACAACCCCATCTTGCACTATGGTCTTGAGGAATTTACCCAAGCTGCGCTACAATCAGAAGTGGATGGCCTAATTGTGGTTGACCTGCCCACGGAGGAATCGTGGCCATTAAGGGAGGCCTGTCGAGAAAAACGGATATCGATGATACCTTTGCTGGCGCCCACCAGCACCGACGAACGTATAGCGGCTGCGTGCCAGCATGCCGAGGGATTCATCTACTGCGTTAGCTTAACCGGCGTAACGGGTGCTCGAGGAGAGTTGACCTCTGGTGTGCCGGAGTTGGTTCGCCGCGCACGTCAGCATACCGATCTACCCGTGGTTGTGGGGTTTGGCGTATCCAAAAGGGAGCACGTGGAAGCCATAGAGACCTACGCCGACGGAGTGGCGGTGGGAAGCGCTATCATAGACGTGCTGGAGCAGGCGCCGCCAGGTGGCATGCTGAAAGCGGCCAGGGAGTTCGTTCTACAACTGAGAGGTTCGAGGCTCCCCGCAGAGAAGAACCCGCAATGAGTAAGGTAAGGGGTATTAGGGGTGCTACCACAGCCGACGCCAATACCAAAAAGGCGATACTGGGGGCTACCCGAGAGCTACTTGAAGAGATGGTCAAGATCAACGAAATCGAGGTGGATGACGTGGCGGCTACCATCTTCACCACCACCGAGGACCTGAACGCCGAGTTTCCGGCCCTGGCTGCTCGGCAGATGGGCTGGAACGGTGTGGCACTGATGTGTGGCCATGAAATGAGGGTGCCCGACGCCTTGCCCAGCTGTATACGGGTCCTCCTTCTGGTCAATACCGACAAGGCCGCCTCGGAGCTGCGAAGCGCCTATTTGAGAGGCGCTGCCGATCTGAGGTCCAGGGGCATGGATGGGGTGGACTTATGAAAGCTACGAAAGCGCTACGCTCCTTAATGTTGCACAGGGCAAAAGGCTGGTACGGCGGCTACAAGCTGGCGCCCAGATTTAGAAGCTAATAACAGCCCATTCAGGCTTAACCAATCCCCACTAAGTAGAGGACAAACCATGATTGTTGTAATGGATATCGGTTGTACCAAGGAGAATATCGATGGGGTTCAGAAACACCTAAACGAACGGGACCTAAGCGGCCACCTCGTTGAGGGCGTAGAGAGGACGGTTATCGGCGTGGTGGGCCAGACCTACCCGGAGCTCCGTGACGAGTTGGAGGTCCTGGCGGGGGTAAGAGAGGTCGTGCCCATATCCAAGCCTTACAAGCTCTCCAGCAGGGAGTTTAAGTCGGATGACACCCTGGTGAAGATTGGCGACGTGACCGTCGGCGACGGGACGCCGGTGATCATGGCAGGCCCCTGCGCCGTGGAGACCGAGGAGCAGGTGGTGGCCACGGCTAGGGCCGTGAAGGCTTCGGGCGCCAAAATCATGAGAGGCGGAGCCTTCAAGCCTCGCACCTCCCCCTACAGCTTCCGTGGTCTAGGTGAAGAGGGACTACAGTATTTGGCCACTGCCAGGGAGGAGACTGGGCTACCCGTTATCACCGAGGTCATGACTCCTCATGACGTAGACCTGGTGGCCCGGTATGCCGACGTCCTCCAGATAGGGGCCAGGAACATGCAGAACTACCAACTCCTGGATGAAGTGGGCAAGGTTCGCAAACCCGTTATGCTGAAGCGAGGCTTCTCTGCGACCTACGAGGACTGGCTGCTTGCGGCGGAGTACGTCCTCGCGGGGGGTAACAGGCAGCTAATGCTCTGCGAGAGGGGGATCCGCACCTTCGAGACCTACACTCGCAACACCATAGACCTGGCTGCCATCCCGGTGATCAAAAGGTTGAGCCACCTCCCTATCATAGCGGACCCCAGCCACGGCACCGGCAAGTGGCATCTAGTTGCTCCCATGGCCGCAGCCGCCGTGGCCGCCGGGGTCGATGGCCTTATCATCGAGGTGCATCCCAATCCGGATAAAGCCCTGTCCGATGGGGCCCAGTCCCTCACCTTCGAAAACTTCGAGCGCCTGATGCGCCAGTTGGATGCCGTCGCTGCCGTCATGCAGACTGCGGCTGTCGCTTCCGCCGCGCCGTCGGGAGGTGATGCCTGAGCAAGGGCGAAGTATGCGAATCGATGAAGAGCTCTCGCTGGCTTCTCCGTCTAAAGATACCCTTCTAACGGTAGGCGTCTTTGATGGCGTACACCTGGGGCATAGGCATCTCTTCTCCCGGCTAAAACGGGAAGCCCGAGAGAGAGGCCTCTCCTCGGGTGCAGTAACCTTTATCAACCACCCGTGGAGAGTCCTCTACCCGGAGCAGCCCATAAGCTACCTCTCCACCCCAGAGGAGCGCGTACGTCTCATTGGCGAGTTGGGGCTGGAACTGGTGGTGCCCATAACCTTTGACCTGGAGCTTTCCATGCTGACCGCCCGCCAGTATCTGGAGCGCTTGCAGGAGCACCTACGTATGCGGGGACTGGTGGTGGGGCCAGATTTTGCCCTGGGGCACCAGCGAGAAGGGGATACCAGGGTGTTAGCAGCCCTGGGTCAGGAGATGGGGTTTTCGATTGAGGTGGTCGATCCCCTATACCTCGGAGAGGTCCCTGTCAGAAGCACCGTCATCAGAGAGGCCCTTAGTCGGGGAGATATCGGCAAGGCCACCAAGCTCCTGGGCAGGAACTTCTCCCTCTATGGCGAGGTGGCGGCGGGATTCGGTCGGGGCAAGGGTCTCGGATTTCCCACGGCCAATCTTCAGGTGGCGCCTGAGCGACTTCTTCCCGGGGACGGCATCTACGCCACGTGGGCCCGCCTGGACGACGAGCGGTATATGGCGGCTGCGAGTATCGGGACCCGCCCGACCTTCGGGCCTGGGGAGCGCACCGTCGAGGCCTTCCTCCTGGACTTTCAGGGAGACCTATATGGGCGAGAGGTGAGCCTGGAGTTCGTCCAGCGCATAAGGGATGAGGTGAGCTTTGAGTCGCCCGAGGCCCTTCAACTCCAGATAGCCCAGGACGTGGCGGCGACAAGGGAAATACTGGGCTCAGTCCAGCCCATCGGAAGCCAGCCTTAGAATACGCTGGGCAGATACCACTATTCGTGCAGAGAGAACATCTATCCGCACAGCCATGTTAGACAAGACACTCAATAGAATAGTGAAGAGGGGAGTCTCCGAGATAATTGTGGAGGAGGAGTTTGCGCAGCTCCTCCGAGAGGGGAAGCCCCTGCGTTTGAAGATGGGCTTTGACCCCAGCCGTTCAGATATCCACCTGGGGCACGCGGTGGGACTCAGAAAACTGAGACAGCTTCAAGAGCTGGGCCACAAGGTTGTGCTTATCGTCGGGGACTGGACGGCCCAGATAGGCGACCCCAGCGGGCAGTCGGCCACCAGGCCCATGATGACCGCCGAGGAGGTGCGCGAGAACGCTCAGACCTACATGGAGCAGTTCTTTAAGATAGTGGACAAGGAGAAGACTGAGGCCGTCTGGCAGACCGAGTGGTTCGGCAAATTTACATTGGAGGACGTAATAAGACTTACCGGCAGGTTCACCGTGGCACAGTTTCTGGCTCGCGACGATTTCGCCTCCCGGTTCAAGGCTCAGAGGCCCATCGCCATCACGGAGCTGTTGTACCCCCTCATGCAGGCCTACGACTCAGTGGCTATACAGTCGGACGTGGAGTTTGGGGGTACAGACCAGAAGTTTAACCTACTGGTGGGAAGGCAGTTCCAGGGCATGATGGGCCAGCGACCCCAGCAGTGCTTCCTTATGCCCATCCTTCCAGGCACCGACGGCGTACAGAAGATGAGCAAGAGCCTGGGAAACTACATAGGCATTACGGAGCCGCCCAGCGAGATGTACGGCAAGACCATGTCCCTGCCCGATACCCTGATCATGGAGTACATGGAGCTGCTCACCGACGTGCCGGAGGAGGAGCTGGAGGAGATGCGTCAAGCCGTGGCCGCGGACTCCATCAACCCCATGGAGCTGAAGAAGCGTCTGGCCAGGGAGCTGGTGGCCCAGTTCCATGACGTCGAAGCCGCTGGCCAGGCGGAGGCCCAGTTTGAGCAGGTATTCCAGAGGCGGGAGGCGCCAGACCAGGCGGTGGAGGCGCGGCTCTCCTTCAAGGAACCTTACGTAGACATACCAGACCTGCTGGTCTCCACGGGCCTTGCCGCCAGCAAGGCGGAGGCGAAGCGTCTGCTAAAGCAGAGGTCCATTACTCTGGACTCGTGGGTTATCAGCGAAGAAACGGTGCCCCTCAAGGTTGGGGACGCCGAAGGCGATAAGCCGGTAATAACCCCCGGGGCTCTGCTTCGAGTGGGCAGGCGCCGCTTCCTGAAAATCGTGGATTCGGGAGCTCCCCTAACCTAGAATGGGGTGCCAGACCCCCTCGATACTTTATTGAGGCGTGCAGGGTCCGCCCGCATCCAATTATGATAACATCGGCAGTGTAAAGGAGGATGTACCGTCTTGGAGGAGAAAGTGAACCTACGCATACCTGGTCCCACGCCTTGCCCGCCCGACATCCTGGAGGCCGCCTCCAAGCCCATGATCAACCATCGGGGCCCGGAGTTCAAGCAGCTTCTCTACAGCGTCACGGAGCGGCTGAAGCAGGTGTTTGAGACCAGCGGCGACGTGTTTATCCTCTCCGCCTCCGGTACGGGAGGCCTGGAAGCGGCCATTGTCAATACCCTCTCTCCAGGAGACAAGGTGCTGTCGGTGAGCATAGGCTACTTTGGCAACCGCTTCCGGGAAATCGCTCAGGCCTACGGTGCCCAGGTTGTGCCCCTGGACTACGATTGGGGCTCCGCCGCGGACCCGGACCAGGTCAGGCAGGCCCTGAAGGACGACCCGGAGATCAAGGCCGTCATGATCACCCACAACGAGACCTCCACCGGGGTAACCAACGACCTGGAGACCATCGCCGGAATAGTGAAGGGGGAGTTCGACCGCCTTTTGCTGGTGGATGCCGTAAGCAGCCTGGCCGCCATTCCCCTTCCCGTCGATGGGTGGCGCTGCGACGTAGTGGCCACCGCTTCTCAGAAGGGATGGATGGTGCCACCGGGCCTTGCCTTCGTCAGCTTCAGCCAGCGGGCATGGCAAGCCCTCTCAGAAGCGCGAATGCCCCGGTACTTCTTTGACATGGCCAAGGCCAAGAGCTACTACGACCGAGGGCAGACCCCCTGGACTCCCACCTTATCATCCATGTTTGCCACAGACCTGGCCCTGGACAGGCTGCTCTCGGAGGGTATGCCCAGCGTCTTCCAGCGACATGCCCGGATAGGACAGATGACCCGCGACGGCGTTAAAGCTCTGGGCCTATCCCTGCTCCCCGACGAGGCCATAGCTTCCAACGCCGTCACCGCGGTGAATAACCCCGAGGGCGTAGACGGGGCCAGGCTCCTGGAGACCCTGAGGGTGGAAAACAACATCGTCATAGCTGGAGGCCAGGGGCCTCTGACTGGCAAGATCTTCCGGATTGGACACATGGGCTACTGCGAGCCCCAGGACATTCAGGACTTGCTGGAGGCCCTCAAGCTGGTGCTGCCCACCATGGGGTTTAAGCCCGCCGGAGTAGGCGCTCGGGGAGACTAAATGCCGGACATCCTGGTTACGGACCCCATAGATGAGGCTGGCATCGAGCTTTTCAGGGCGGAAGCCACCCTTCACGTGAAGACCGGGCTGAAGCCTTCCGAGCTACTGGATGCCATCGGCCGATATGACGCCCTGGTGGTGCGCAGCGAGACCAAGGTCACCCGGGAGGTCCTGGAGGCCGGGTCTCGTCTCCAGGTGGTGGGGCGCGCTGGGGTGGGGGTGGACAACATAGACCTGGAGGCGGCCACCCAGCGAGGCATCGCCGTCGTCAACGCTCCCACCGGCAACACCACCGCCGCCGCGGAGCACACCATCGCCCTGCTGATGGCTCTAGCTAGAAACATACCGGAGGCCAACGCTCATCTCAAGCAAGGCCACTGGACTCGTAGCGCCTACATGGGGGTGGAGGTCAGGGGAAAGACCCTGGGCATCGTGGGCCTGGGAAGAGTGGGCTCCGAGGTGGCGCGTAGGGCCCTGGGCCTGGATATGCGCGTCATAGGCCACGACCCCTTTGTATCTCCCGAGTATGCCAGGACTCTAAACGTGGAGCTGACGCCTCTGGACACTATCTTTAGGGAGTCGGACTTCATTACCCTCCACGTACCCGGCACCGAGGCCACTCAGGGTCTCATCGGGGCCGAAGAGCTGGCGAAGATGAAACCATCGGTGCGCATCATCAACGCGGCCCGAGGCGACCTCATAGACGAAGCAGCCCTCTACCAGGCCCTGAAGGAGGATAGGGTTGCGGGCTGTGCTCTAGACGTCTTCTCCCGGGAGCCTCCGGGGAAGCTTCCCCTCTTCGAAAGCAACAAACTTATCGTGACGCCGCATATCGGCGCCTCCACCTTCGAAGCCCAGGCCGAAGTGGCCAGGGAGGTGGCGGAGCAGGTGCTGGCCGTCCTCAATGGCAGGCCCGCCCGGCACACGGTTAACGCCCCATTCCTATCACCGGAGGTGGAGCCTCTGGTGGCGCCCTATCTGCAGGCGGCCAGCTATGCCGGCAGCATAGCGGTGCAGCTTGCAGATGGGCAGCTACACTCCATTGCGATAACCTACGAGGGCGAACTGGCCCAGCATGATACGGCGGTCCTCAAGGCAGCGGCTCTGGTGGGGCTCCTGAGCCCCGTGAGCGCCGAGAGAATCAATCTGGTGAACGCTTCCCTAGTGGCCTCCAACCGGGGCCTCAGAGTTGAGGAGCGCAAGGTCGGCGGCTCTTCCAGCCAGGACTACGGCGATCTGCTGAGCGTTGAGGTAAGCACCGACAAGGGCAAGACGCTGGTGTCTGGGACCAGCATGAGGAACGAGCCTCACATCGTTCGCATCAACGACTACTGGCTTGACGTTGTGCCATCCGGCGGGTATATGCTCTTCGTACACAACCAGGATAGCCCTGGACTCATTGGCGCCGTGGGCACCATAGCCGGGCAACGCGATATCAATATCAGCTTCATGGAGGTGGGTCGTCTGGCCCCCAGGGGCATGGCCATGATGGTCGTGGGTCTGGACGATCCCATGCCGGAGGAGGCCCTGGAGAAGATCAAGGCCATTCCTCGGATATACAGCGTCAAGCTGGTGGCGCTGTAGCCAGCAAAATCAAAGGGCCTTAGTCCACTTCTCCTGAAGAAGTACTCCACGTGCCGGGAGGTGGAGAGATGCCAGTGCCAGAGATGCAGAAGGCCATCTCCAACATCAAGTTCGTGCTGGCGGAGGCGTCTCGCGAAGAGGCGGACCTGGAGAGCATGCGTCGCCAGTTCCAGCGCCAGCTTCAAAGGGCTACCTCCATGCCCGTATACGGTCGCAACTCCATAGGGGCCAGCTTGAATATCATGAGCGAGGTGCAGGAGCGGCTCACCAAAGTCGAGACGATGCTCCATCACTTGAGGATGATCAAGGAGAAGGCTGCCAGTGAGCTAGGGGCCCTGGTGCTGACCAACAGGGTAGAGGAGGCAAAGGAGGAGCTGGCCGCCCTGGAGCGAAAGCTCCGCGACGGCGAAGCCGAGGATGAGAGCGCCTGTCAGGAGATCGAGAGGCTCAAGGCCTTCATCACTGAGTCCAGCATCAAGGCGGGTGAGGCCATTACCGGGCGCCTGGAAGTGGGGCGCGAGTAGTGGGATCGCCCGTATAAAGATACGTCCTACGCCCTCCTAAGCCTGGGGTCTAGCAGGTCTCGTAGAGCATCCCCCAGAAGATTGAAGCCGAAGACGATTAAGGCTATAGCCAGTCCTGGCCAGACGGCCATCCAGGGGGCTACCTGAAGGAACTCTTGGGCCGGGCCCCCCAGCATGAACCCTAGAGAGGGATTGGGGTCCTGGGTGCCGAAGCCCAGGAAGCTGAGAGAGGACTCGGCCAGGATGGCATACCCCAGCTCCGCAGTGGTCACCACCAGGAAGAGGGCCACGCAGTTGGGCGCCACATGCCGCACCATTATCCTCACATCACTGGCGCCCAAGGCCCGCGCCGCCACAACGTAATCTCGCTCCCGCACCGAGATGGCCGCCGACCGCGTTATCCGGGCCACGCGGGGTGCGAAGACTATGGCAATGGCGATGACGATGTTGGTAGTGGAGGGGCCCAGGGACGCAACCACTGCCAGACCCAGGACTATCAGGGGAAAGGACATGAGGATGTCCACCACCCGCTGCACTATCAGGTCCGTCTTTCCCATGAGATACCCGCTGGCTATGCCTATAGCCCCTCCGACAAAAGAGCCCAGCAGGACCGACAGGAAGCCCACCATGATGGAGGTCCGCGTTCCATAGATGGTGCGGCTTAGGATATCCCTGCCGAACTGGTCAGTCCCCAGCCAGTGGGAAGCGCTGTAGCCCGTTAGCCGTTCGCTGGGGTTGAATTCCAAAGGGTCGTAGGGGGCGATCCACGGCGCGAAGATGGCCACGGCGCCCATCCCCACCACGATGAGGGCTGCCAGCGCACCCAGAGGCTTTGCCCTTACAAAGCCGGGCACCGCCCAAGCCACCGAAGCTGGGCGCCTTACCCATTCCTTGGCCATCGGCGCCACGTCCGCTAATAAAGAGCGCATATCCTCTTTCCGAGTCTCGCTTGTCTACTAGCTGTTATCTATATGAGACATATGTAAGGGTGCAGAGCGAGCCCTGCTTATCGGTAACGTATTCTGGGGTCCAGCCAGGCGTACATCATGTCGACGCAGAAGTTAGCGAACACCACAACCACCGCGAAGAGGAGAACCAGGGCCTGGACCATGTTGTAGTCCCGGTTCAGTAGGCCGTTTAGCAAAAAGGTTCCGACCCCCGGCAGGTTAAAGACTCGCTCTATCACCACCACCCCTCCCAGCAGGCCCGCCACCTGAAAGCCTGCCAGAGTAACCACGGGCAGTGCCGCGTTCTTGAGGGCGTGCCGGCCGATGACCACCGAGCGCTGAAGGCCCTTGGCCCAGGCCGTCCTGATGTAGTCCTCCCTCAGCACCTCCAGCAGCGAGGAGCGGACCATCCGCCCCATCACGGCGGAGGAGCGCCATCCTAGAACCAGTGAAGGAAAGAAGAACTGCTGCAAGTTGCCCCAAGGGTCCTCGAAGAAGGGCTTGTACCGGGCGAAGGGCACGTAATCGAACCAGACGGATAGGGCTATGATGACCAGAATTCCCAGCCAGAAGCCCGGAACTGCCATCCCGCCGATGGTGAAGGCGCGGAAGAAGTAGTCTATCCAGGAGTCTTGCTTGACGGCTGAAAGCACGCCCGATGTCAGGGCAAGGGCCACCGCCACCAGAAAGCTCATTATGCCCAGCTCAATGGTAATGGGCAGCGCGTGCCTTATCTCCTTGGCCACGGGCTGGCCCGTTACAAAGGAGTCCCCCAGGTCTAGCCTTACCAGGTCCCATAGCCATAGGCCGTACTGGACCACCAGAGGCTTGTCCAGGCCAAGGTGCCGCCGGATCTCGGCCCTGCCCTCCTCGGTAAGACCACCGCTAAGGCCGATATCGCTGTCGATAGCTGAGGCCACGTCTCCCGGCACCACCCGTAGGATGACGAAAATCACCATGGTGACGCCGACGAGAATCACCGTTATCAGAAGGAGCCTACGTATCGCGTACTGCCACAAAGAAAAGCCTCTGACCGTTGATTAGGAGAGACACGGTGGGCCTGTGGAAGTGCCTGGTGTCTATGTGAATGAGCACCAGTATAAGCGAGAGCGGTGGTCGAGGCCAGAACCACGTGAACTGTTAGATCTAGAAAGACGCAGGGGGCGGCTGACAAAAGTCGGTAATGGCCTTTGCACGCTTTGCGTGATATTATTGCGGCGTAACAGCCCTAGGCTAAAAATTCTGCGGGAGGGCAGCGGCATGGCGAACAGCTTTAACATATTCGTGGGGACCGTCGGCTCCGGACTGTGGCGTAGCACGGACGGTGGGGAGACCTGGGGTCGTGCCAGGGTGATAGATAACGAGAGCCAGGTGCGAGCCATCGCGGTACACCCCATAGACCCCAAGATCCTCTATTCGGGCAACAACGAGGGCATTTACCGCAGTGAGGACTCGGGAGAGACCTGGGAGCACCTGGACTCGCCCATGAACGACCTTCACGTCTGGGCTATAACCATAGACCCGGTGGACCCCGACATAATCTTCGCGGGCACCAAGCCTCCGGCGCTGTTCCGCTCCAGGGACGGCG
Source organism: Dehalococcoidia bacterium (assembly GCA_965237935.1). GTDB lineage: Bacteria > Chloroflexota > Dehalococcoidia > Lucifugimonadales > CBDEGW01 > CBDEGW01. Next base: position 633,533 of record CBDEGW010000004.1, read on the forward strand.
GCCAGAGGTGGGAGAAGCTGTCGGTGGACCTGGCCGAGGTATGCAACATAGGCATTCCACGGGTGACGGCCCTGGTGGTGGACCCCCAGGACCACCAGGTAGTTTGGGCAGGTGTCGAGGTGGACGGAGTCAGGCGCAGCCTGGACGGCGGCGATTCCTGGGTCCGCATCGCCGGTGGCCTCAACGACCCGGATATCCACGGTATCGCCCTGAGCTTGGGTCAGCAAAAGAGGGCCCTGGTGAGCACGCCCAGGGAGATCTTCGCCAGCGCCGACGTCGGAGAGAGCTGGGAAGGACTGGGAGTACTGGCTCAGTTCCCCATGCCCTACTGCCGGGCCGTTGCGGTGAGACCAGATGATCCCCAGGTCATCTTCGTTGGCAACGGCGACGCTGCCGTTGGCGCCACGGGGACAGTCCAGCGCTCCAGGGACGGTGGTCATAATTGGGAGACCTTGCCTCTGCCGGCCGAGCCCAACACGCCCATCTGGTGCATCGCCACTCATCCCGAGGACCCGGACCGAGTGCTGGCCTGCAGCCACTACGGGGAGCTCTTCCACAGCAGCGACGGCGGCGACTCCTGGGGTAAGTTCAAGCGGGAGTTCACCGAGATCAGGGCTTTGGCCTGGACGCCCAACTAAGGTCTTGAGCTGCTAATCCCCTGCATAAAATTCCTGTAGACACACGTCTCGCTCCCACCCGCCTGCCCCCTTGCGTATCCCCCGATGGCTAGGGACTAGGCGCCCTTAGATCGGGGTCCAGGGCGCCCCTTCAGGCTGTTTTGCCTGGTTTACCCCTGGTACCCACTCCACGTCTTTGCGCGTGCCGTACGCCTTGATATTCACCGACAGGCGCCCCAGCTTTTCGATCTCTATCTCCAGAGTGTCTCCGCCATTGATGGGCTGCAGGCCGTCATGGTGGGTTCCGGTGGCTATCACGTCTCCGGGCTCCAGAGTTACGTATTTGCTGAGCCAGGCGATCTGGGCCGGTAAGTAGTACATCATGTAGGAGGTGTTGTAGTCCTGGCGGGGGTCACCGTTGAGCCACGACTGTACTCTCAGGTTGTGTGGGTCCGGCACCTCGTCCTTGGTTACCAGGTAGGGGCCTATGGGCGCGAAGGTGTCCTGTCCCTTGCCGATGAACTGAGTGCGGCGAAAAGTTCCCCTGGCTGAGACATCGAAGAAGGGCACGTAGCCGAAGACATAGTCCATGGCCTGGGCCTCGCTGACGTTCTTGCCCCGCTTGCCTATGACGTACGCGATCTCCGCCTCGGCCTGATAGACCTCTACCGCCGGTATATCCGGGAGCTCCACGGTGCCGCCGGGCCCAATGATCCCCGTGGGCGACTTGTAGAAGAACTCCTGAGGCAGGTTTTGGCGCTCCGGCCTGTCCTTGTAGTTGGCAAAGCCCGCCAGCACCTTGGGAGGATTGGGTATGGGTGGCAGCAGCTTCACCTCTCCTACAGGCACACCGGCCTCTCGGGATGCGATCTCCTCAAACTTGGGCTTGTAGCTATCGAACTCCTCAATGACCTCCTCCACGTGCTGCTCCAGGGGCTTGATTCCCCAGTGGGGCAGGGCGCTGGTGACGTCCACCACCCGGTCGTTCTTGAGAATTCCCATCCGGTTGTCGTTAAAGCAAAGTAGCTTCATCTTTTTTCACCTCAGTCAGATTTTGGCTTAATGGCTCATGCTTCGACAGGCTCACCATGAGCGGGGAAATAACAACCATGAGCGGCGCGATACCGCTCGTCCTGAGCCTGGCGAAGGACTACCTAAGCTTGTCAAAGTGCAAGCGGTCATTTTCTCGTCCCCCGAATTACCTGCGGGGGGCGCCTCCTGGGTTCCAATCGGAGTTCTTGGGCGGGCCGAAGCCCTTTACGTTTAGCCTCATGCGGCCCAGCTTCTCGACGTCGAAGTCTACAACATCGCCGCCGTTCACCGGGCCCAGTCCTACGTGGTAGGTCCCGGTGGGCAGTACATCGCCGGGCTCCAGGGTAACGTACCGGGTCAACCAGGCAATGAGCTCTGGAATTCGGTGGGACATCAGCGAGGTGTTATAGTCCTGGCGAGGTCCCTCATTGACCGAGAGGCGCACCTGGAGGTCGTGGGGGTCGGGTATCTCGTCCTTGGTCACCAGGTAGGGGCCCATGGGACAGAAGGTGTCCTGCCCCTTGCCGATAAACTGGGTGCGGCGTTGGAAGCCCTCCGCCGGCCGGGCGGAGACATCGATGAAAGGAGTGTAGCCGAAGACGTAGTCCATGGCGTCGGCCTCGCTGACGTGCTTGGCCCTCTTTCCCATTACGAAGGCAAGCTCGGCCTCGAAGTGGTAAACGCCCACCATCTCCTCGTCCAGCAGCTCGACGGTCCCATCGGGCCCCACCATGCCTGCGGGGTTTTTGTAGAAGAACTCGATGGGGACATCCTTGGCGCCCACCCGGTCCTGGTAGTTGACAAAGGCCGCTAGCACCTTTCTGGGGCGCGGTATGGGCGGCAGTAGCTTCACGTCCGCCACTGGAATGCCGGACTCCCGCGCCATAAGCTCTTCGAACTTGGGCCGGTAGCTATCGTAGTTTTCGATGACGTCTTCTACCTGGGTCTGCAACCGCAGTATGCCCCGGTGAGGCAGCGTCCCGCTGACGTCCACCACCCGGTCGTCCTTCAGCACCCCAAGCCTGTCGTCGTTAAAACAAAGCAGTTTCAATTGGACACCTCCTAATCATGCTGTGAGAGTCTGTTATCCATACATCGGCTTTTGGGCTGTGCTTATTCAGCACTCCTGAGAGGCCCGCTCAGGGCTGGCCTGCCGAATAATCCATCAGGCTATCTCCAAGCCAGCTTCTATGGCACAGGTATGACTATCGTGACCCTTGGTTCGCTGCTCACGATGCGGGTAGTGTGGCCCCGGCCCGTGGTGTCTTCCGCCAGCATGGCATCGCCGGTGCCGAAGCGCCGCGTGGTGCCATCCTCCGTCACTATCTCAACCGTGCCGGACAGGGTGATGAGCCACTGCCGTCGAGGAGCAGTATGGAAGTCGATGAAGGTGCCAGAAGCCTGGCTACGATAGGTGATGCCGGAGGCGGACTCCGGGAATATGCCGGCGGCCGCGCCAGAGCTGGGATCAAACTTCGGGTCAAGGTCCTCGAAGTGGGACTTGCCGTCATCGCCGGTGTAGAGTCTAGCTATAGCCATTTGTTTCCTCCTAAATAAAGGTGGGTCGTATCTGGTACACACCGTGTTCGCCGAGGGGTCCTACGCAGCTCACTTTAGGAACACGTCCGGGTAGCACGCTCGGCTGCATAGTAGCAACGGCGGGCCGAGCCGTCAAGGAATTAAGACAACCTGGACAAGGTTGGGTCGGCAGTGTAGATTAACACCGTCCTCCCTAAAACCACTCTCACATAGGAGACCAGATATGGCTATGGTCAACTCGGTCCTGGGGCCTCTGGACACCAACAACTTCGGGTTCACCCTGAGCCACGAGCACGTAATGGTCAGCTCCGCGGGAATCCAGCAGACCTATCCCGAGTTCATCGATCGGGCGGGCACCATCGAGAAGGCGGTTAATGACCTTTCAGAGGCGTATCAGGAGGGTGTGCGTACCATCGTGGATGTATCCACCCTGGACTTGGGGAGGGACATACGCCTTCTGGAAGAGGTGTCCAGGCGCAGTGGCGTACAGATCGTTGCGGCAACGGGCACGTGGCTGGACATCCCCAGGTCCTTTCGGGCATCGACCCCGGACATGATCGCCCCACTATACATCCGGGAGATCGAGGTCGGCATCGAAGGGACGGGAATCAAGGCCGGGGTCATCAAGGTGGCCAACGACATGGGTGGAGTGACCAGCGAGGGGGAAGTCATCCTGCGGGCGGCGGCGCGTGCCCACAAGGCCACCGGCGTCCCCATCTCCACCCATACCTACGCCCCCGAGAGGGTCGGCGAGCAGCAGGTCCGCATCTTCGAGGAGGAGGGGGTGGACCTGAACCGGGTGTACGTGGGCCACAGCAACGACACCACGGACACCGAGTACCTGCTGGGTCTGCTGCGAAAGGGCGTCTGGATCGGCCTGGACCGCTACCCCGGTGGTAATAGGCCCAACACCCCCGACTGGGAGGGGCGCACCGAGACCGCCAAGAAGCTCATCGACGCCGGGTTCGGCCACCGCATTATGCTCTCCCACGACTGGTCGGTCAGCCTGACAATCGCCAGCAAAGAGATGCAGGAGGAGCGTCGCAAGTACAACCCCGACGGCTATCTGTTCATCAAGAGGAGGGTGCTGCCCAGGCTAAAGGAGTTGGGCGTCTCCGATCAGGTGATTCGCCAGATCATGGAGGAGAACACCAGCCGCTTCTTTGCGGGGGGGTGAACACAGGCCCCACTGGATATCCTTGAACATTATCAAGGACCGGTGATGCAGAGGGCAATGCAAAGCCTGCCGGCGGTTTCATAATGGCGGATGCCTCATTCCCACCCGCCTACCCACATAAGTGAGGCTTCTGGGGGCACAACCACCAGACCCCCTGCCAAAGGAGGATCTCCCTCTGGGCTCCCATATAGTGGTCCCCTCAATAGGCGACAACGGAGTGCAGGGGGTTTTGCTCCCTGCCAGGGTGTTTGAGGGATGTCCCCAGCTTTGCCTAAAACCCTAGGAGGGTATAGGGAACCTAGGTTCCCTGTCGGGGGTTCAAGGGGGTGTCCCCCTTTGGATAAAACCTCTCCGGGTGGGCGGGAGGGAAAGAAGTGGTCCCTTTTTGGGAAGGAAAACTAGTATAAGAAATCCGACATTCCCTGGAAGCTCTAGCCTACACTTTTATACCAGTCCAGAATGTCGGCGCCGCGCCAGAAGAGGGCGCCACGTTGCTCCTTCAGGTACCGGAAGATGCGGTCGAAGTAGCCTATGCGGTGGGGCGCTCCGGTGATGTAGGGGTGGACGGATATGGCCATTATCCTGGCGGTCTGGGCTCCTTCCCGGTGCAGGGTGTCGAACTGGTCCTTGGCTCTTTGCAGGAACTCCGCCGCCGGATGGTGCTGGACGACGTGTACTGGGATGTCGTTCAGCTCCAGGGTATAGGGGAGGGAAATCAGCTCCCCATCCTTGACCTTCATACGGTAGGGCTGGTCGTCGTTCACCCAGTCGCAGACGTACTCAATGCCTTCCTGGGCCAGAATATCGGGGGTGTCGAAGGTCTCGGCCAGGCCTGGGCCCATCCAGCCTCGGGGCCATTTGTCGCCTGTGGCCTCCCGTATCGTCGTTATGGAGCGGCGGATGACCTCCCGCTCGTCCTCCTCCAGGTTCAGCACCCGCTGGACGAACCCATGGCCCATGATCTCCCAGTCGCTCTTCAGGCACTCCTCCACAATCCGAGGGTAGGTCTGACACACAGAAGCGTTCAGGCTCACCGTGCCCTTCACTCCATGCCTGTCCAGCACCTCCTTGATCCGCCAGAAGCCGATCCTCAGTCCATACTCGAACCAGCTATAGTTTGGAACGTCCGGGATGGCCGGCACCCCCTGGGGCGTGGGCAGGACTGCCCGCGGCATGGGCGCATCGAAGGACCACTCCTCGATATTGATGATGACCCACACGGCGACCCGGGCCTTTTGCGGCAGCTTCAGGGGCTTGCGATCGATTATTGGAGAGTAGTCAGCCCTGGGGTTGGTCACTTCACACCTCGGGTAGCTTGGTCAGTCGATCTGGTCTACGCCCTCCTCCATCTTGGCGTACTCAGAGCTTATCTCTGCCCCCAGGATGAGTATTAAGGCGGAGATGTAGGCCCAGAAGAGGAGTACTATTACCGATGCCAGGGTCCCATATACCTGATCGTAGGAGGCGAAGGTGTTCAGGTACCATACGAAGAGGTTCTTACTGACCTCAAACAAAACAGCCGCTATGACGGCTCCAATCCAGATATGACGCCAGTAGGTCTTGACGTCGGGGATGAACTTGTAGACCAGCAGGAAGATGGTCAAGCTTAGCATAGAGGGAAAGAGCCTCAGCAGAAAGTTGACCACGTCTCTGTCGAAGAGATATTTCTCTCCCGGGATTCCCAGATCGCGGCTGCCTGCCAGCTGGAGGAAGGAAGTGGCGCTAACCGACAGCACCCCAAGCAGGCCGACTCCAAAGGCCATACCTATCTGGCGAACCTTGCTGAGGTAGAAGGGCCTGGCCTTTGGCACCTCCCAGGCCCTGTTCATCGCCTTTCCGATGGCCCCGAACACGGCGCTGGCCGACCATAAGAGACCAACGATTGAGGCGACCCCAAGGGCGCCCCTGAACCTAACAACGTTCGAGATGTTACTCTTGATAAAATCGGAGGAGCCCGGAAAGTTCTCGCCCACTAACTCCAGCACATCCTGCTGGAGCTGCTGGGACTGTAAGAATATGCCCATGAGGGCCATCAGGCCTAAAAGCATCGGAAACAGAGAGAAGAAGGCGTAGTAGGCAACCCCAGCCGCCATCTGGGTGGCGTCGTCTTTGCCCAGCTCTCGCACGGTGTTCACCATTAAGGTGATGGGTTTGCTTTTAACAAACCCGCTATCGGCAAACCCATGCCACACCTCTTTGGCGCGGCTCACGGCCCTATGGGGGAGCTCTGATATGACAGTCACGTTTCTATTCTAACAGGAGTATTCAACAGGAGCACGACATAAAGTTGAGCTCATAAAGCTATTCAGCCAAGTTGACAAGGGTTGATGGTGCATCTAGAATTGCTTCTGTGCTCGTCATCCTAACTGGAGAGATGTATGCTGAGAATCAGGCTTCGTAGAGTGGGCAAAAAGAAACAGCCAAGCTACTGGGTTGTGGTGGTGGACTCCAGGGCGCCCAGGGATGGGGCCTTCGTGGAGCGGTTGGGCCACTACAACCCCCTCACGGACCCGCCCACCGTCGTCATTAACGAGGAGAGGGCCCTAAAGTGGCTGCGGAACGGCGCTCAACCTTCGGAGCCGGTGGAACATATGCTCAAAAACCTCGGCACCCTGGAAAGGGTTAAGGAACAATGAAAGAACTGGTGGAATACATCGCCAAGACCATCGCCACCTACCCCGACCAGGTGAAGGTTACCCAAGATGAAGAGGAGGGACGCATAATCCTCCGTCTTGAAGTCTCTCCAGAGGACAAGGGCAAGGTCATCGGACGACAGGGCCGGGTGGCCCAGGCCATGCGAGTCCTTCTCAGAGTAGCGGCGGTGAAAGAAGGCACCAACGCTATGCTGGAGATAGTCTAGGCCTTCGGTCCTCCTACTTGGCGCAAGTCACAGGCACCACCTGATTATTGTTGACATACCCCAGGGCTCAAAGCCCGTCTTTTGTACTCCCCTCATCACGACTCCTCTCCACACGCCTATGAGCGATAACCCTCACGACGCTACGCCGGACAAAAATAAAGCGTCGGAGATGGTTATCGTCGGGTTCATTAAAGGAGCGTGGGGTATCCACGGAGCCGTAAAGGTCGAGGCTGCCTCGGACTCCCCCGAGCGTTTCTCCATCGGAAGCCTTCTCTACCTGGACCACCTTCCTGTAAAGGTGGAGGAGTCCTTCCGTCAGAGGGGCAGCCTGGTCCTCAAGCTGGAGGGCGTTAGCAGCCGCAGCGATGCCGAAGTTCACCGAGGCAAGCCCCTCCATGTGCCCTCCAGCGCAGTCCCAACGTTGTCTGAAGGCATCTATTACCATTTCCAGATCATCGGCATGCAGGTCTGGACTACCGAGGCTGAATATCTGGGCATCGTAGGCAGCATCCTGAGCACCGGAAGCAACGACGTTTACGTAGTAATAGATGGCGATAGGGAACTGCTGGTCCCCGCCTTGGAGGAGGTGGTCCTGGAGGTGGATGTGGAGGGGCGGCGCATGACCGTGGACCTCCCTGAAGGTTTGAGGTAATGGCTAGAGTGGGGTGTTGATGACCTTGGAGTGCAGGGGGACTTGCCCCCTGCCAGGGAGTTTGAGGGGTGTCCCAGCTTTGCACAAAAACCCGAGGAGGGTACAGGGGGTTCCCTGTCGGGGGTTTAAGGGGGTGACCCCTTTGGATAAAACCTCTGGGCGGGTGGGTGGGAAAGAAGCGTTGGACTTTTTGTGCAAGGCCGTGGTGTCCCTTAAAACCTAAAACATCCCGAGGGAGGGCGTGCGTGAGGAACGGGTTTGCTTTCAGGTGTCACGAGGCCGCTAAGGTTCTTGTGCACCTTAGAGACCTTTCGTGAGTAGACGGCTCCTCCTTGTCACGTTAATTACGTCGGTGCTCCTGCTGATGACCGAGAGCTTTCCGCCTGAGGCCAGCGGCGGGCCGGAGTTCGTGCCCCACCAGTTCGTCGTCCAGCTAGCTAAAGGCATGGGGGACTCTCAGGCCCGGGGATTGGCGCGGTCTGTCGGCGCCGAAGTGTTTAAGGTAATCACCTTCCCTGATGGCGTGACCTTCGTGTCCCTGCGCTTACCCAGGGGCCGCGACGACGCCCACTCCCTTGAGGCCCTGCGAGGCCATCCCCAGGTGAAGGCCGCCGGCAGGAACATCCTGCTCTTCGCCCTTGAAGAGCCCGCTCCCCCGGCCACCTTCCCCGACGATCCGTCCTTCAGCCAGCAGTGGGGCATGCACAACACCGGCCAGGTGGGAGGCATCCCGGACTCGGATATCGATGCGCCCGAGGCCTGGGACCTGGCCACGGCCTCCGACGTAGTGGTGGCCGTCATCGACACGGGCATCCAGATGGGCTACACCTACAACGGCCAGACCCATCCTGATCTTCAGCCCAACGTCTTCACCAACCCTGGCGAGGTCCCCAGCGACGGCATCGACAACGACGGCAACGGCTACATCGACGACGTCCACGGCTGGGACTTCAAGAACGAGGACAACGTGGTCTATAACGGCATCGACAGCCACGGGACCCACGTGGCCGGCACCGTCGGTGCCGTGGGCAACAACGCCACGGGGGTAACGGGCGTCGCCTGGAGCGTGCCCATCCTGCCCATGAAGTTCCTGGAGAACAACGTGGGCACCCTGGCCGACGCTCTGAAGGCCTTCGCCTACGCCGCCGACCTGGCGATTCGCCACGATCTGCGCATAATCACCTCAAACTCCTGGGGCTGCTTTGGAAGCTACACCGAGTGCGACGGCGCCATGTTTGAGACGGCCCTTACGGCCACGGGCCAGCTCCACCTTTTCGCCGCCGGCAACTCGGCCACGGACAACGACGGCCATCCCACCCTGGCCCTGTATCCCGCTTCGCTGCCCCTGGACAACATCATCTCCGTGGCCGCCAGCGACCTCAGCGACAACCTGGCGGGCTTCTCCAACTTTGGGGCCAAGACGGTAGACCTGACGGCCCCCGGAGTCTCCATCCTATCCACCGTGCCTACGGACATAGCCGCCCCGGACCCGCCTTACGACACCCTCCAGGGAACCTCCATGGCCACTCCCCACGTCTCCGGAGACGCGGCCCTGGCCTGGACTCTGTGGCCGATCCTGCACTGCACCCCTATACCCAGCCCGGCGACGACCCCTGGAAGATGAACAACGTCCGCTCCCTCCTGCTAGCGACGGTGGACCAGGTGGCGTCCCTAAAGGGCAAAATAGTCACCGGCGGCCGCCTCAACCTGCACCGCGCCCTGCTGATGGACGTGCCGACAGTCCGTGAGGCGTGGGTGGCCCGCTATGACGGGCCAGGCAATGGCTTTGACGAAGCTACTGACATAGCCGTGGAAGGTCAGGGGAACGTGTATGTGACTGGCCACTCAGATGGGTCGGGCAGCGGTCTTGACTACGCAACCATCAAGTATGACGCCAGCGGCAATCAGCTCTGGGTGGCCCGCTATGACGGGCCCGCCAGCTTAGATGATGAAACATCGGCCATGGAGGTGGACTCCGGCGGCAACGTTTACATAACAGGCATGTCGAACGGAGTGGGGACGAACGAGGACTACGCCACCATCAAGTACGACAGCAGCGGCAACCAGCTCTGGGTGGCGCGGTACGATGGGCCCGCTTCCGGCGTGGACCAAGCCAAGGCCATAGAAGTGGACTCCGGAGGCAACGTTTACATAACAGGCATGTCGAACGGAGTGGGGACGAACGAGGACTACGCTACTATCAAGTACGACGGCAGCGGCAATGAGCTCTGGGCGGCCCGCTACGACGGGCCCGTTTCCGGCGTAGACCAAGCCAGGTCCATAGAGGTGGACTCCGGCGGCAACGTCTACGTCACGGGCTGGTCAGATGGTGGCGGGACGAGTTTCGACTACGCCACCATCAAGTACGACAGTAGCGGCAACCAGGTGTGGGTGGCCCGCTACGATGGGCCTGCCAATTCCAACGATATAGCCAAGGCCATAGAAGTGGACGGCGGCAGCAACGTCTATGTCACAGGCGAGTCAGTGGGTACGGGGGCTGGCTTAGACTACGCCACCATCAAGTACGACAGCAGTGGCAACCAGCTCTGGGTAGCCCGCTATGACGGGCCTGCCAGCTTAGATGATGAAGCATCGGCCATGGAGGTGGACTCCGGCGGTAACGTCTATGTCACGGGCGAGTCAGCGGGTACGGGGACGGGTTTGGACTATGCCACCATCAAGTACGACAGCAGCGGCAACCAGCTCTGGGTGGCGCGGTACGACGGGCCCGCCAGCTTAGACGATGCAGCATGGGCCATGGAGGTGGACGGCGGTGGCAACGTCTACGTCACAGGCGAGTCAGTGGGTACGGGGACGGATTTCGACTACGCCACCATCAAGAATGTGCAAGCCATGCCGGACATAGACGTGACGCCGTCAGCCGTGGAGGTGACAGTGGCCCCTGAAGGCAAGCTGGAGGTGCCGCTGGACGTGCTCAACCGCGGCCCCGTGGCCCTGGACTGGTCGGCGGCGGAGGACCCGGACGTGCCGTGGCTCAGCCTTACGCCGTCGGCCTCGGGTATAGTGGCCAAGGGGTCGGTCCAGGCCGGGGCCCTGGAGCTGGCCTTCGACGCCACGGGTCTGGCCCTGGGCGACTACGCCACCACCCTCAGCTTCACCAGCAATGACCTGGCTAATCCCGTACTGGTAGTGCCCATGACCTTTCACGTGGCGGTCTTGCTGGATGCCACGGCAGCCACCGTTCAGAACACCGGCGTGGACGCCCTAGACGGCGCCGCGGGCATGGCTCCCTCCGTATCCCAGGTGTACGACTCCGTTACTCTTGACCCGCTGCCTCTGGTGAAGCTCGCCGGCTACGGGGCTACCCTCACCTACGACAGCACACTGCTCAACGTCCTGGACGTCCGCTCCCAGGGCCCCTTCGACCCTCCAACTGGCGTTAGCATCGATAACGTCCTGGGCACGGCCACCTTCAGCGCATCGGCGCCCGACGGCCAGCCCTGGCCTGTGGAAGCGGTGGCCGTCGTCGCCACCCGGCTCCTGGGATGCATCACGGACTCCACGTCCCTGACCCTGAGCTTCGACGCCATGACCGGACGAGACGGGCGCAATATCAACCAGGAGCAGTCGGTGGTCGCCTCCTACCGCCTTGGAGACGCCAAGGCCGACGATGTCATCAACATCGCCGACGCCCTGTTCATTGCTCATTACCTGACGGGCCTCAGAGACCTGGGCGTTGGCCTGGATGCGGTCAACGCCGTCAACGCCGCCAGCGTCAAACAGGACGGGGCCTTCGACGTGATCAACATCGCCGACGTGCTCTTCGTGGTCCAGCACCTGGTGGGGTTGAGGGACGGGTGTATGGTGCTGCTACAAGGGTGAGATTCCGTCGGTAGCGATAGTTGCTATCTTTTACCCGCAGTCGTAGACTGGCGTGGCAAGCTCATAGACACACACTAAATGGGTGGGGTCCAAAACTAGCCTGTATCGAAGCCCTCGGGAGGTAGCATTGGCGGACGTAAAGCTGGGGACCAGGCTAGGCGCCAACTGGCACAAGGGAATACCCTCGCCTCAGGGGATGCTGGACATCGCCCGCCAGGGTGAGGAGTGGGGATACGACTTCCTGGTTTCGGGGGACCACATCGCGGGCTCCCGCTCCGGCTCCGCCCCCATCATGCACTGCATTCCCGTCATCACCGCCGCTGCTGCCGTCACACAAAAAATGATGGTGGGGACCTGCATCATCCAGCTAGCCATGTACAACCCCGCCGTCATCGCCAGGATGATGCTCACCCTGGACTACCTCTCCGAGGGGCGCGCCTTCATGGGCATCGGCGTCGGAGGAGCCTACCCCACTGAGTGGGAGGCGGCGCAGTCGGACCTCCATAGCAGGGGCAAGCGCACAGACGAGGCCCTGGTAATGATCAAGAAGCTCTGGACCGAGGATAGCGTCGATTTCCAGGGGGAGCACTACAATCTGACCAGCATAGGGATGGCCCCCAAGCCCCGGGCTCCCGGGGGCCCGCCTATAAGGGTCGGTGGCCTCTCCGAGGCGGCGTTGCGCCGGGCGGCGCGCTTCGGCGATGGGTGGACCTCCACCCAGATGAGCCCGGAGGCGTGGGCCGGTAACATGGGCAAAATCCAGGACTACGCCGCCGAGATGGGGCGGGACCTGGACGATTTCCAGGGGATGCACTCCATCTCGATTCACATGGACCCGGACCGAGAGAAGGCCCGGCAGGAGGCCAGGGAGTGGCTGGGCGACGGTGGTAGGATACCCTTCGACGAGCTAGTGGAGGATTATGCGGCCGTTGGCGATGCTCAGGACTGCGTGAGGGTGATTCGCAAGTTCGTCGACGCCGGCGCCGGCTGGATCATCCTGAGCCCCATGGCGCCGGTGGAGCGGCTCATGTCGCAGCTTGAGATGTACTCCCGAGAATTTTTCCCGCTTCTCCGGTAGTCTGGCTGAGGGAGCAGTTTTGACTCCCTGTGTTAAAATAGTCGTGACCTGAGACACCGGCCAGTGGTCGCAACCATCTTGATAGCAGGTGAAGAGAAGTGTCAGGACATTCCAAATGGTCGTCTATCAAACACCAGAAGGGGATCACTGACGCCCGACGCGGCCAGTTGTTCACCAAGCTGACTCGCGAGATCATAGTCTCCGCCCGTATTGGAGGGGGCAACCCCGACATGAACATCCGCCTCCGCTTTGCCATCCAGAAAGCGCGTGAGAGCAACATGCCACTGGACAACGTCGAGCGGGCCGTCAAGAAAGGCAGTGGCGAAGGAGGCTCCCAGGAGCAGCTCGAAGAGACCAGCTACGAGGGATACGGCCCTGGCGGGACGGCCATCCTCCTACAGGCCCTCACCGATAACCGCAACCGCACTGCCTCGGAGGTGCGCAGCACCTTTCACAGATATGGAGGTAGCCTGGGGGAGAGCGGCTGCGTGGCCTGGATATTCGAGCCCAAGGGCGTTGTCTCCGTGGAGATAGACGCCGAAAAAGCCGATGAGCTGACTCTACTGGCCATAGACGCGGGCGCTGAGGACTTCCAGTTGGAGGACTCAACCCTGGAGGTATATGCCAGCCTGGAGTCCTTTGAGGCCGTGCGGCAGTCCCTGGAGGAGAGCGAGGCCAAGGTCAAGCTGGCCGAGCTTTCCATGGTCCCCAAGACCACTGTCACTCTGGACGAGCGCACGGCCGGGCAGACGCTGAGACTGCTGGACCGGCTGGAGGAGTTGGACGACATCCAGAAGGTGTACTCCAACGGCGACTTCCCCGACGAGGCGCTAGCCAAGTACCAGGCGGAGGAGTAGCCCGTGCGCGTCCTGGGAGTAGACCCCGGCACCTACAGGATGGGCGCTGGCGTCGTCGAAACGGATGGCGACAGTATGCGCTGGCTGGCCTCCGACGTCCTCTGCGCCGGCAAATCGGACCCGCTGCAGAAGCGGCTGCACACCCTCTACAACCAGATCCTGGCCCTTATAGAGCAGTGGCGCCCCGACGCCGTCGCCGTTGAAGAGCCCTTCGTCGCACTTAATCCGCGTACTGCTCTGGCTATCGGCCAGGCGGAGGCCACGGCCCTGATCGCGGCATCGGTCTTCGATATCCCGACCTTTACCTACACGCCTCGACAGATCAAGAAGTCCGTGGCCGACCACGGCGGCGCCTCCAAGGAGCAGGTGCTGGAGATGGTGGGAGTCCATCTGGGCCTGAGCCACTCTCCTCAGTCCTTGGACGCCTCTGACGCCCTGGCGGCTGCGATATGCCACGTTCATCATAGCTTCACCGCAATCCCAGTTGTCGACAGATTATAGAAGTACGTAGCGCTTATGATCACGGCCGTCAAAGGCACTCTGGAAGCCATCGGCCCCGACTGGGCCGTGGTATCCCTGGGCGGCGTCAGCCTCAAGGTCAGCGTCCCCTCGTCGGCCCTGGAAGCCCTGGGCAGTCCTGGAGACAGGGTCAGCCTCTTCACCCACCTTCAGGTGAGACAGGACGGGGTAGCCCTCTTCGGGTTTCCAACGACGGAGGCCCGCGACCTCTTCGAGCTGCTACAGGGTGTTAGCGGCGTAGGGCCTCGCCAGGCATTGAGCCTTCTGTCTGTCATGACTCCGGAGACCCTGGTATCCGCCGTCTCTTCGGGCGACATCGATATGTTTGAGAGGGCGCCCGGCGTCGGCAAGAAGACGGCCAGCCGCATTGTGCTGGAGCTTAAGGGGAAGCTTCAGGGTGAATGGGGCCTGATCACCGAGACTCGCCAGCAAGGCGAGGTCATCGAGGCGCTGATAGCCCTGGGATACACCTCCGCGGAGGCCCGCTCCGGGGCCAGGTCCGTCCCGGAAGATGGAGACTTACCTCTGGAGGAGCGCCTTCGCATGGCCCTCCAGCACTTGGGAGAGGTGTGAGGGAGCGAATCGATTTACTTCCGTTACCAGGGCACACGAGGTATCATTAGAAGGGATATAGCCGTAGCTGTACTTAGCATGGCAAAGCACCATGGGCACTTTCACTCATACCATAACAATGTTCGACCCGTCGGGCCAGCGGTCTGAGACCGTTGAGGCTACAGTCGATACAGGCTCCACCTTTACCCTTATGCCGTCGCCTCTGCTGGAGCGTTTGGGAGCAACTCCCCGGCGAACCATTCGCTTAAGACAGGCAAGCGGCCAGATCATTGAGCGCCCATTGGGGGATGTAGAAGCCCAGCTAGATGGGGTAAGAGGAACTATCGCTTGCCTCTTTGGGGAGCCCAACGACCCCCCAATCATTGGCGCCGTTACTTTGGAGACTTTCCTTTTGGCCGTGGACCCGGTGGAGGAGCGGCTGGTGCCCAGAGAAGGCCTGATGCTGTAGAGCCACTGCTATGCCATCCTTCAAAATCGTTTCGGACTATAGTGCCACCGGGGACCAGCCCCAGGCCGTGGACAAGCTGGTGGAGGGCCTGGAGAAGGACTACCGCCACCAGACCCTGCTAGGCGTCACCGGCAGCGGCAAGACCTTTACCATGGCCATGATTGTGGAGCGGGTGCAGCGTCCCGCCCTGGTAATGGCCCACAACAAGACCCTGGCCGCGCAGTTGGCCGCCGAGTTCAGAGAGCTCTTCCCGGACAACTCCGTCGAGTACTTCGTCTCCTACTACGACTACTACCAGCCAGAAGCGTATGTTCCACAGTCGGACCTGTACATCGAGAAGGACGCGAGCATCAACGAGGAGATCGATAAGCTCAGGCATGCGGCCACCCGGGCTTTGCTGACCCGCCGAGACGTGATCATTGTGGCCTCTGTCTCCTGCATCTACGGCTTAGGCTCTCCTGAGGAGTACCAGAGCTTCGTCTGCAACATCCGCCGCGGCGAGCGCCGCAGCAGGGACAGGCTGGTGCGCCGGCTGGTGGACATGCAGTATGAGCGCAACGACATGGACCTGTCCAGGGGAAGGTTCCGTATAAAGGGAGACACCCTGGAGATTCTTCCTGCCTACGAGGAGATTGCGGTACGGGTGGAGTTCTGGGGGGATGAAGTTGAGCGTATCGTGGAGCTGGACCCCCTCACCGGAGAGATACTAGCATCGCTGGATGAGATAGACATCTACCCCGCCAAGCACTTCGTCACCTCAGAGGAGAAACTGCATCTGGCCATCGAGGACATTGAGACGGAGCTGGAGGATCGGCTGGCGGTCCTGAAGGGCCAGGACAAACTGCTGGAGGCCCAGCGCCTGGAGTCACGAACAAGGTACGACCTGGAGATGCTACGAGAGGCCGGCTATTGCTCTGGGGTGGAGAACTACTCTCGCCACCTGGGCCGGCGTGATGAGGGAAGCGCCCCCTGGACTCTTCTGGACTACTTCCCCGAGGACTATCTGCTCTTCGTCGACGAGTCCCACATGACCCTACCCCAGGCCCGGGGCATGTACTTCGGCGACTTATCCCGTAAGCAGACGCTGGTGGACTACGGCTTCCGGCTACCCTCTGCCCTGGACAACCGGCCTCTGGCCTTCAACGAGTTCGAGGAGCGAGTGAACCAGGCCGTCTACGTCTCGGCCACCCCTGGGCCCTACGAGTACGAGCACAGCCAGCAGATCGTCGAGCAGATAATCAGGCCTACGGGCCTGCTGGATCCCACCGTGGAGGTGAAGCCCACCAAGGGCCAGATAGATGACCTCCTGGAGCAGATTACGACCAGGACGGACAGAGGTGAGCGATGCCTGGTCACCACCCTCACCAAGCGCATGGCCGAGGAGCTGGCCGATTACCTGCGTGAGATGGATATCAAGACCCACTACCTGCATTCGGAGATAAACACCCTGGAGCGCATCGAAATCCTGCGAGACCTCCGGCTGGGAGTCTACGACGTAGTGGTGGGCATCAACCTCCTCAGGGAGGGCCTGGACCTGCCAGAGGTCAGCCTGGTGGCCATCCTGGACGCCGACAAGGAGGGATACCTTCGCTCCCAGACGGCCCTGGTGCAGACCATAGGCCGGGCTGCCCGGCACATAGATGGCCACATCATTATGTACGCCGACGCCCTCACCGACTCCATGAAAAGCGCCATCGACGAGACCTATCGGAGAAGGGATATCCAGGGCGCCTTCAACCAGGCGCACGACATTTCGCCCCAGGGCATTCACAAGGCCATTCGGGACATAACGGACAAGGTGAAGGCCATCGCAGAGACCAGGACGCCCTACGTGGTCTCCCGAGAGATGCCCAGGGATGACATCTTCAGGCTCATAAAGGACATGGAGTCCCAGATGAAGACGGCGGCCAGGAACCTGGAGTTCGAGAAGGCCGCCCTTCTTAGAGACCACATTGTGGACCTGCGGAAGGTTCTGGCCGATTAGCCTGAAGGCCGCCCATGAAACGACTTATAGTCGGCGGCGTCCTGCTGCTCATTCTACTGGTGGTTCTGGTCATTGTAGCCGCCACCTCTTGCGATAACGACCCGCCCTTGGGCAATCCGGCCCTCCCACCGGGTTTTCAGGATGCTCTGGTTGTGGAGTTGGACTTTAACGCCTACGTCTACGTCCGGCAGGGAACTCCCTTCGCCCTGTCAATGAGGCACTTTAGAGAGGCGCCTGAGCCAACCGAAGGTGACAATACGTCCGTGGAAGCCAGCGTAGACCAGCTCTCCGTATTCGTGGGGGACTCCCTAGCCACCTTTGGCGGGACGGTGGAGTTCTCCCAGGAGGCAGAGGCGGAAGAGGCCATGACCCTAGTAGATCGGGGCCAGTCTCCTGCCCGGGCTACCCGATCAGGCACCAGGCTTCTATTCGCTGGCAGTGGCGGCTCTTGGCCCGATACCCTGGCGCTAAGCGCCGCAGATGGCTACGGGGTTGCCCTCTCGCAAAGGTATCCCGAGGCCTGGGACGTCATCAGGTGGCTGCCGGAAAATCCGCCCTCTCCTCCTGTGGCGGCCGGTTTCTTCAGGCTGAGAGGGTTTCGCCTGGAGTCCGCGGCCACCAGAGCGGGGATAGAGCTGGGAGGCCTGAACCAGGCCCTCGGATTCTTTCGCCTGGGAGACCTTGCCTTCGCCGTCTACTCAGACAAGCCTCTCCAGATTCCAGGCCTGGTCGACAAGAGCTTCCTGGAGGAGTCCGGCGTGTCGGCCATGCTGGTGGCGCGCTCCGGATACCCTGGGTGGGTGGCGTCCATAGGCTTGAGCGTCCTGGGGGGCCGTGTTGACCTGGAGAAGGTGGATGTAGGAGGTATTGCCTTCAGGTACAGGAAGCTGGACAACCTGCACCTCTTCCTGCACCGCCGGGGCCGGGTCCTATTCGCCGCCGTCTCCGCCGACAGATCCGCGGCGGAAGCGCTGATAACCAGCGTGGCGTCTGGCTAAATAGTAAACACGCAATAGTCTATAAAAAGCTGTTTTTGGTTGACAGCCAAGCGGCGAGAAGGATAAAATTAGGAAGACTGTCGTAGCGGAGAAATAACGAGGGGAGTGTTTACATGGCAGATTCGACGACGCTAATTGAAGAGGCTGTGCTGGAGGCCCTGAGGGACGTTTATGACCCGGAGATCCCGATAAATGTGGTGGACCTGGGTCTGATATACGGTGTAGAGATAGAGAATGGAGTGGTCAACGTCAATATGACCCTCACCTTCCCCGGTTGCGGCATGGGGCCCTACATCGCTCAGCAGGCCGAGTGGCGGCTGGCTGAGGTAGAGGGTGTCGAGGATGTGCACGTGGAGATGGTCTTCGACCCGCCCTGGTCCCCCGATCTGATCACAGAAGAAGGCAAGAAGCAAATGGGAATGGACTAGGGTCAAGGACCCTGGAACGCATCAGTCTCTCGCTTTCTGCTTTGCCTATTGCAAGGAGCCAATGGAGTTGAGTAGATGACACAGCCGCCACGTGCGCCCACGGCCATGGACAGAGCCAGGCTGGAGGCCCTTAAACGCTCCTTCGAGCAGAAGAAGCTCATGGCGGAGAAGCTATCTTCGCTGAAGTGCAAGCTGGGGATCTACAGTGGGAAGGGCGGCGTCGGCAAAACGACGATCGCCGTCAACCTGGCGGTCACCCTGGCTCAGGAGGGGGCCAGGGTAGGCCTCCTGGATGTGGACATCGACTGCCCCAACATTGTGCGGGCCCTTAAGATCACGGAGCCCCCAACGTCCGATAACGGCCGGATGTACCCCTCGTCCATCTTTGGGGTCAAGGTGATGTCCATGGGCTTCTTCCAGGAGAACGAGGAAGAGGCCATCATCTGGCGAGGTCCTATGGTCCACAACGCCATCAATCAGTTGGTGCAGACCACCGATTGGGGTGAGCTGGACTTTCTGATAGTTGACCTGCCACCGGGGACCTCGGACGCGCCCCTCACTGTCATGCAGACGCTTAATCTGGACGGCTTTGTGGTGGCAACCACGCCTCAGGAGCTGGCCAAGATCGACGCCAAACGCTCCATCAACATGATCAAGAAATTGAACCTGAGGGTGCTGGGTGTGGTGGAGAACTTCTCCGATGGGATCTTCGGCTCCGGCACCGGAGAGGAGATCGCCATGGAGATGGGGCTGCCCTTCCTGGGCAAATTCAAGATGAGGGAAGATTATATAGATACATCCATGCCCGCTGTCCTTCTCAATGAGGAGGTGCGCAAGGAGTATCATAACGTAGCCGCCCTGGTAAGGGCGGCGGTGGGGGTATAAGGCTCGTACAGCGGAGCAGCGTAACTGCGTTAGCAACATCGGGATGAGAGGCTCTGGCCCCTCATCCCGATTTCATTTCAACCCGCTTTTCACAAAAGCTCAGGAGAGTGCAGAGAACCTAGGTTCTCTGCCAGGGAGTCTGAGGGGTGCCCCCTCAGGAATTAGACATATCGGGTGGGTGGGTGGGAAAGAAAACGTCTGCTGTTGGACTTTTTGTGCAAGGCCACTTCAGGCCTTGATTCCCACTAGCTTGGCCGTAACCAGCAGGCGGTGGTCGTAGACCAATGGCGGAACGCAGGTAACCATGGTGATAATGGAGTCGTCTGCGGAGTAGAGGTGAAGCTCATCCGGCTTCACCGTTTCCCCTGATATCACCTGGTACAGGTACTCGCCCTCGTCGCTTTCCAGAATAACGTATACCGGGTCCCCCTCCCGAAGGTACTTTCTGGGGATCTCCGGCAGCCGCCGAAAGACGCTGCCTTCGCCTTGGATGGGGCTCTCCAAATGGCCGAAGAACCAACCGTTCCCGCTTTCACCCGGGTTGGCCGTGCCTGGAATGTGCCCCACCACGTGCTTGGGGGTCTCGTAGGCGCTGCTGTCACCGAGGTTGATAATGCCAAGATCCTTAACCTCGGAGTCGATGTTCAGAATAGGGATCCGTATGGTGAGGGCATTGGCCAAGGAGCCTATCTTACCGCCTATGTCACCATTAGAGATGGGCCTAAAGCCGGGCGGAAGCACCTCTATGGGGTATGGCCCTGTACCATACCACACAGGCTCAGCCCAATGCTTGGGGTTTAACCTCTTGCCTCCATAAATGGACAGAAGACCAGATATGGACGGGGGGTCTGGGATGGTGGAACTGGGTCTGGCTGGCTCGGCTGCGCCTTCATCGGAGGCGGGCAGGATTGGTGAAAGGTCGGTGACGCCGCCGGTGGTCTGGGTATCTGCGATGGCTGCGACTAAGCTGGGAGCTTCTGTTGGAGCGACCGTCTGAACAATGGAGTAGTTCAGGTCCTCCAGACCGGACCTGGCAATGGCAGCGTACACGTAGTAGGAGATGGTGGCGCCCAGGAGTAGCACGCCAAGCGACAGGAGGGCTGCCCCCGCCCACACACGGAGGCTCCATCTTCGCCTGGGTTTGACCCCTTCGGTGTTGCCCTGCCCTGTCACCATTCCCTCGTCCGAAACTCGACAGTTGGCCTGAATGCCGAGCCGTAATCTACAGAGCGTATGGTCATGCCCCTGACGGAGGCCAAAGGCCTCAGGTCATACGCTACAAGTAGTAACGTAAGACCCCGACAGATGGTTTCATGAGCCAGTCCTGGCGAACGCGTGAGGCTTTTGGACTATCGAATCCTTGGGGTGTGCATGGCCCCGTTGGTTATAGGCTCGTTGATGTAGACGTCACCGTTACGAATTTTGATGTTGAACCCACAGTCTGGGTTGGTGCACACCCAGGCTTTGTATTGGATAGGTGCACCCTGACTTCCAAAGTCTGACAGCGGCAGTAGATCGCCCGTGGTACACTTCTGGCACTTGGGCGCGGTAGCTATCTCCACAGTTGCCTCCTCCCGAACCGAATTGAGCGGCCCAAGTATAGCATCTTCGTTAAAAATTTCGCAAGGCTATCTGGCTGCGTAGGCGTCCCATCGAGAGATGGCTGCAGGGGCCTTCATTGACTCCTCAACGGGAAGAGGGCCAGTCGTTGGTGGACGGCCCCAGAAGGCAGCAGAGTGCTCTTCATAAGACTTACGCCATCCACCGTCATGGGCCCGGTTTGAGGCAGTGTCGCGGCTGATAGCGCCTCTCCCGCAAGTCTGTGCTCTGCGGGAGAAGTCCTGTCTCCCAGCCGAGCCAAGGTAAGATGAGGGCTGAACCTTCGCTCCTCTCTGGGAAAGCCTAGAGGCTCCAGGCACGCCTCTACCCGTTGCTGAAGAGCAAGGAGGGCGTCCAGCTCCCCGGAGGTCCCGACCCAAAGCACCCTGGGTGTTTTGAGGTTGGGAAAGGCCCCCGGCCGGTCCAGGGCCAGGGTGAAGGACGTTGCGTCTAGAAGAGCTGTCTCCAGCCCGGAGACGATTTCTTGAAGCCTCTCGCTTGGGACGTTTCCCAGGAACTTCAGGGTCAAGTGGATGCCTTCCGGGGCTACCCACCGAACGTTGGAGAGCCCTCGCCCCTTTATCTGGCCGATGATGTCTTCCAGGGCCTCTTTGAAATGGGCGGGTAGCTCCAGCGCCACGAAAAGTCGGAGAGATTCCCTCACGGAGTCCTCAGCGAATCCCGTAGTTCTTTCAGCTTAATGTACCAGCCCACCAGGTCCTCCAGGTGAAAGACAGCGTTGGCGGGGCTGGGATTTGGCACCACGAACACGATGGAAGAACCTATGGTCCGGACCTGGAGGCCCAGAGCGGGCCGCTCATTGACTTCCTCGGCGTACTTCAGGTAGTTGCCATAGCCCGTCACGCCGTGAAAACAGGCTATACGAGGCTGGAACCTCAACAGCTTCTCCTTGAGTACCGGAGCCCATTGTCGGAAGTCCTCCGCCTTCAGGTCGGAGGCGCTGGAGCTGGGACGCTTCACAACGTCTGTAAAGCCTAGTCCCTGCTCTAGAGCCTTGAAGTCGGTGCTGGAGTCCAGGGGCTCCGACAGTAGTCCGGACCGGTTTACGGCGGGCCAAAACCGGTTCCTGGGCGTAGCGAAGTAGTGGCCCACCCGGGTGGAGTAGGCCCCCGGATTGATGCCCACGAAGATCACTTCCAGACCCGGGGCCAGGTAGTCGGGCAGCGTGATGAAGGAGGTGTCTTCGTTCATCTCAAGTCAAGTGCTCGTATTGAAAACGATAGGTGTAAGCAGATTCGCACAAAACCCCTAGGAGAGTACAGAGAACCTGGGTTCTCTGCCAGGGAGTCTGAGGGGTGTCCCCTCAGTAATTAGACATCTCGGGTGGGTGGGTGGGAAAGAAAACGTCTGCTGTTGGACATTTTGCGCAAGGCCGGTGTAAATCCCCATCATCTTTCTGTCCGGGACGTTATCCTTTGGCCCTCCTCCTGTTGAGTTTGCGCCCGTTGTTGCATTGGTGGCGTAACCAGGACCAGGAGTGAGGGGAGCACCACCAGGGACGCCGAGGCCGCCAGGAAGATCATTATAGCGGTTAGAATCCCGTAAGAGGAGAACACGGGCATGGGCGCAAACCCCATGATGGCGAACCCTACTATGCTAGAGGCGGCGGAGGCAATAAGCGCTATTCCCGTTCCGTTGGCCGCCCGCCTGAGGGCCTGGTACCTCTCACCAACCCTGGCTAACTCCTCTCGAAATCGCTCGGTCATGTGAATGGAGTAGTCTATGCCCACTCCTATGGATACCGCAGCGATTATCGCCGTGACGAAATTCAGGCTGATGCCCACCAGGTACATGGTGCCGTATAGCCAGGCCACCACCAGGCCGATGGGAAGGATGGTGACAATTGCGTACCTCACCGAGCCCATGGTCGCCACTAGGGCCAGCAGGACGAGCACCGCCGCAATGGGCAAGGCGAGGGTTAATACCCGAGTGGTGGCGTCCAGGGTCTCCTGTCGGGTGAAGGGCGAGCCGGTCAGGCCGACCAGGGATATGGAGGTGGCGTCATTCAGGACGGCTATGTCTGTCGAAGCTCAGGGAAAATGTCCGCCTAAGTGTCAAGGGAAAATGTCATCTCGGTGGATTGCCATGCTAGCAGATTACGATACTTCCGACGTTGCGCGCGCCATGGGTGGTCTTTCAGCATTCATGTACTTCCTCACGGTTTCTCTATGTATGCCCAGTTCACGGGCGATCCCACGAATGGACAGCCCCTTGCGTTTCGCCTTCTGCACCGCCTTCCATCTCGCCGTCTGAAGTGGGGTGGGCTTTCTGGATCGCGGAGTCACAGTCTCGTGAACTTTTGCGGCGCCGTTGCGGTCAGCATGGTCGCGGAGTTTTTCCGCTTCGAGCATTGTGCCCATTAGCGCCACTTCGTCCTCCGACCTTCTGATTACACCGTTGGTGTAGCGGCTGGGAACAGTCGTGTGTACAGTCCTCGTGCCGAAGCTGCGCAGGATACTCGGACGGGGCGGCGCTTCCTGGGAGGCGACTATACGCCCTTCGTGTTGCACTGCCAGTCGGCCGTCCAGCCCTTCGAGTACATCCACCACCGATCCGGCATAGCTCGGTCGACCCTTGTCGGGAAGCAACTGTAGGGTGCGCCAGCGGTACTTCACTGTGTTGTCTCGGCCAACCCTGCGCCTGTACTTCAGGCATAGGACTGTGTCCAGGCACATCCCCGGATCCAGGACCCGATACGAGGTGTCTGCGTGCTCCGACGGCACACGAAAGCGTTCATTGAAGCGGGGAAGGAAGTCGTTGAGCACGCGGTTAGCGTCATCGATGGCGGTCGCGCCTGCGAGTCTCAGTTCCGTGACCAGCCTGTCCTGAAGTGTGCCCGCGGTGCGTTCCACCCGGCCTTTGGCTTGCGGTGACCGTGCGAATATCAGCTGTACGCCGATCTCACCCATCGCGCGCGAGAACTGGGTGGGAGCGGCGGCGGTCTCTGACGGCGGCGTGTGCTTGAAGACGGCATGACGGTCTGAATAGAGTGCGAGCGGTATACCGTAGCTCTGTATCAGATGCCGCATCAGCAGGAAGTAGCTGCGGGTGTTTTCCAACTCGCAGAACAGGGCATTGACGACACAGCCAGTAGCATCGTCCACCGCCAGCAGTAACGTGAACTGGGGTCCATCTTCTCCCAGCCATCTGTGGTAGCTGCCGTCTATCTGTATCAGCATTCCCTCGCGAGCCATCCGCTGCCGTCGAACACGATGCTTCGGCGGCCTGCGACGACGAGGACTGTTCACACCGACGTTGGTCAGTATCTTGCGCAACGTGTTACGACCGATGTCTATGCCCTCTCGCTCCCTCAGCAGCTCACCCAGGTGCGTGTGGTTGACTCCCGCGTATCGGGTCCGCGCCAGAAGCACCACATCGTTCGCCAACGAGTCCGGCGTAGCGTTGGCCGGCCTGCGACCTCGATTGCCGTGAGCGAGTGCGGCTGCTCCTCTCTGCTCGTACGCCGCCAGGATACGCCTGGTGTGGCGCGCGCTCACTCCCATCAATGTCGCTGCCTGCTCGATGGTCATATGGTCCGCCATCAAACTGCTGAATACCTGAAGCCTTGCTTGCTCTTTCTGCGTCAATCTCAATGTCTCCATCATGGGGACATTTTCGCTTGACAGTTAGCAAGGACAGAATCGCTGAGCAACAACACTATGTCCTCTTCAAGACTGGCCCGAGCCGCCGCTACCACCGCCTGCTCCCGGGTGCCCGGTATCTGGGCCTCTATCACCGTCACGTCCTCTTCGACGCCAGTGGAGTCGTGGAAGAGGATCTGACGCACCAGTGAAGGCTCGTAGGCCAGGGTCTGGGCGCCCAGGGGAACGCCGAACTGCACCATGTAATCGTAGGCCGCCTTTACCTGCGATTGAGTGTCTGGAATGCCGTCGCCATCGGCATCGATGATCTCTACTCCTGTAGCGCCTCTCACCTGGGAGATGGCGAATTCGGTGCTGGTAATGCGAGACAGCAGTGTGAACAGTGTAGCGTTCTGAGTCAGCTCTCCATCGATGTCCTTTGCCACATAGGGGTTGGCCTTCATCCTCTCCAGTAGGCGCTGCATGGCCGCCAGCGCCCCCGGGCCCGTGAGGTCTCCCCTGATGTAGACCAGGGCAGGCTCGCCGCCCCTTTCGCCGACGTGCTCGTCCAGCTTATCCAGGCTCACCACGAAGTCCGCCTTGCTGTCGAAGAAGTCCTTTACGTCCAGGGTGGCCTCCAGCTTCAGCGCGAAGACGATGGCCACGGCGGTAACGATGGCTATGACGGGTAGCAGGACCAGCCTGTTTCTCGCCAGGGCTACGACCAGGGACCCGACCGCGCCCCCTGAAGCGAAATCCTCCGATGTGAGGAGGGCGACGGGAGGGTCCGCATCCCCAGCCGATGGCTGAGCAACCTCAGCGATGGCGGACTTCGGCCTGCTCGTATCGCGCCGTCTAATCATCACAGCGGGCAACAGGATGCCGAATATGATGAAGGCGACGATGACTGCTATCCCAACGACAGGGCTTATGGCGACCATTATAATGACGCCGGCGCCGTTGACGGAGGCCGCCACGGCGATGGCCAGCGCCTTTCCCAGGCCGGCCATTCTGCTCCGCAGTGTAGCATCATTAGGCCCTACCTTCTCCTGGGCGGAATCACCTACTCGCATGGCGTCCAGGCGCATCATGACAGTGGGAACGCCCAGGCCCAGAACGAAGAAGGAGGCGATGATGGCCATTCCTGCGCCCACTGCGAAGCCTATGACCGACTCGATTCCAGAGACCATGTTGGCCAGAAAGGCGATGCCGTCGCTCAGCATGGCCAGGCCCAGAGCGCCCAGCACTCCTGCGAACCCGATTTGCAGAGCGGCACGCGGAGCGTAACCCTTCCCCTGCTCCTTGTATCTTGATTTTGGTATGGGACAATCACTTCACTTAGGTGGATCTGGGTGCGGCAGACCGGTTTCTCCTTGGTCATGGAAGACCGTCAGAAAGCGAGGGTCGCCGCACCCATTCCGAATAGAGCCCGAACAGTTGCCTGGGCCAACGGAGCCCGCATCGTGCAAGGACGGGCCAGTAATTCGCAGGAGGTGCTCATGGAGCAAGAACCGATCTACGTAGGCATTGATGTAGCCAAGGCCCAGGTGGACGTCGCAGTCCGTCCCACGGACGACAGCTGGGAGGTTTCCCATGACGAGACAGGAGTCCGGCAGCTGGTCTCCCAGCTGAAGGCCCTTGAACCGGTCATGGTGTTGCTGGAGGCTTCGGGCGGCTTGGAACTGCCGCTGGTGACTGCCTTGGCAGCCGAGGCGGTGCCTGTGGTCGTCGTCAACCCCCGCCAGGTGCGGGACTTCGCCAGGGCCACCGGGAAGCTGGCCAAGACCGACGCTCTGGACGCGGCGGTCCTGGCTCACTTCGCCGAAGCAGTCCGCCCGCCCGTGCGCCCTCTTCGAGACACCGAGACTCAGGCCCTCAACTCCCTGGCTGCCCGCAGGCACCAGGTGATGACCATGCTGGTCTCGGAGAAGAACCGCCTGAGCTCCGCCACCATTGCCGTCCGTCCCCGCATCGAGGCTCACATTGCATGGCTCGAGCAGGAGCTGGACGATCTGGACGAGGGCTTGCGTCAGACTCTCCGTCAGAGTCCCGTATGGCGGGAGAAGGATGACCTCCTGCGCACCGTCCCCGGCGTGGGAGAACAGCTCTCCCTCACCCTCCTGGCCCACCTGCCGGAGCTGGGCACGTTGGACCGCCGGGAGATCGCCGCCCTGGTGGGTGTGGCTCCCTTCAACCGGGACAGCGGCACGCTGCGGGGCAAACGTACCGTCTGGGGTGGACGCGCCCGGGTCCGAGCCGCCCTGTACATGGGAGCGTTGGTAGCCAGCCGCTTCAACCCCCTCATACGGGACTTCTACCAGCGGCTGCTGGCCGCTGGTAAGCCGAAGAAGTTGGCCCTCACAGCCTGCATGCGCAAGCTGCTCGTTATCCTCAACTCCATGCTCAAGCATCGCTCCCCCTGGTGCGACCTGACTCCGACAGTCGCCGGCCATTCCTCTTGACTTTCAAGACAGTTGCTCTCTGTAGCGGCGCATGGCGTGGATGGCGAAGTCCACCCCCAGGGAGATCATGGCTATGGGCACGAGCAAGTCGAGGACCAGACTGGACTTGAGGCCCACCAGATTGGACATGCCTTTAAGCCATATCATGAGCATCCCCAGCCCAGCGCCGGTGAGGGCCACGACCCAGTAGGAGCGGAAGCTTATCCCCACCACCGCCAGCACGCCGATGACGGTAAACATGATGAAGGGGCCGGCATCCTGGCTCTCGTCCTCCTGCTCCAGGCCCACGTCTATAGCGATGCCCCACAGGTTGTAGCTGCTCTCGTCTCCCCGCAGGATACCCTGGACATTGCGATTGAACTGCTCCTTCTGCTTGGTGACCTCGTCTCCCCCTATGTTGATGCGCAGGGAGCCGCCTCCCAGCTTATCGTTGTCGGCGGCGACGAAGGTGAACAGGGCCGGAGACGTCCAGTAGTCGATCTCCTGACCGCCGACCAGGCGGCGCTCTTTGGTGGCCTCAACCGACAGGTCATCTCGAAATCTCTGGACCTCCGGGTCCGACAGAAGCAGATGAAGGGCCACCTTTACCTGATCCTCGCTGGCCCGCTCAAGGGTGGTGTTAAGTCGTGGGTCGTTGGCTAATACGTCCTGAACGCCATCGGCGATGGTGTAGATCCCCAAGACGGGCCGCTCGATATCCGCGAAGTAGAAGGGGTACAGGTAGGGCTGGGCCTCCAGCTTTGGAGGACTAAGCTCCCCCTGATGGTCTGCCTCTCGGAGCTTCTGGGTGTTCCTGTACAGCTCCAGCAGGGGCTCCCGGGTCAGGACGTCTCCATCGCGGGCCTCGATAATGAAGCCGGCGGTGTGGACCGCCGGGGCGAAGCGGTCATCGATATCGTCTTGGAGGTCGAAGACCTGGCCGCCGGGCTCCGTGGACGCCTGCTCATCGGACTCCATGGCCAGCATGGGGATGATGAGGAGGGCGCTGATGGCAAGAAGGGCCACGATGAACCAGCCGGAATGCTTGTCTATGAGGGCGCTGGCCCTAGCGGCCAAGTTGTTCCGCCCTTCCATTCTCATCTCCTCTTTACGCCGGTTGCCTTAACAGGTCCCCCAGGATAAGCGCCGCCACATTCTTGTCCAGGGGCTGGTTGTTGTTGCCGCACTTGGGGGATTGGATACAACTGGGGCAGCCCGCCTCGCAGGGGCAGGCCTGGATGACATCCAGGGTGGCGCGCCACAGCTCTTCGATAATGTCGTAGCCGTGCTCTGTGATGCCTACGCCGCCGGGATGGCCGTCGTGGATGAAGACCTGGGGTCGCCCGGTATCGGGGTGAAGGGGGGTGGAGAGGCCCCCGATGTCGTTTCGGTCGCAAAGCGCGAAGAGGGGCAGCACCCCGATGGCCGCGTGCTCGGCGGCGTGGAGCCCTCCGGCCAGGTCCATACGCTGTTCCACGATGTGGCGCAAGGTCTCCGGCGGGATGTCGAACCAGAGGCCCACAGTCTTGAAGACGTGGGGCGGCAGGTCGATGGGTTCCTCTCCCAGCACCTTCTCGGTGAAGTGGGCCTTACGCCTGAAGCCGAGAACGGTGGTGGTGATCTCCACCTCGCCCAAGTAGACCCTGGAGTTGGCCGCCCGTCTCTCCTTAAGAACGCTCAGTACCCGGGTATCGGTGAAGTCCCTGGACTCGGTGTAGTAGGGGGCCTCCGTAACCTGAGCATAGGCGGTGCGAGACTCCAGGTTCAGGTCGGTGATGAGGTAGGGGTTCCCCTGGTGAAGGTAGATGGCCCCTGGATGCAACTGGGTGAAGGCGGAGGCCTCATCGACGGTCTCCAGAATGACACCCGACTCCTGGTCCACGACGGTGTAGAAGGTGGGAGAGGTGGAGCGTATGTTCACATCCTGGGCCGGGTAGGCAATGGCGGTATCCAGGTACCATTGGCGGCCTCGTTGACGTAGCATTCCCTCATCCTCCAGCTCTCGCACCAGTTGGGGAAAGCTGTCGCCTAAGAGCTTGCTATCCCCAGGGGCTAAAGGAATCTCGTAGGCTGCGCAGGCCAGATGGGGTTTGAGGACATAGGGGTTTTGGAGAGAGATGCGGGCGCTCTCGTGGGGCTTCCCGAAGAAGGTTTCTGGATGGCGCATCAGGTACTGGTCTAGAGGGTTGTCCTGGGCCACCATGACGCTAAGGGACCGCTCGCCGCGCCTTCCGCTGCGCCCCGCCTGCTGCCAGGCGGAGGCGATGGTGCCTGGGTACCCCACCAGGATGGTGGCATCCAGATCGCCGATGTCGATTCCCAGCTCCAGGGCATTGGTGGCGGCCACTCCCAGGAGGCGGCCTTCGAACAGGTCCTGCTCAATGCGTCGGCGGTCCTCTGGGAGGTAAGAAGCCCTGTATGGGGAGACTCGCTGGGCCAGGTCGGGGTCCGTCTCCGATAGCTGGTCCCTGACGTACACGTAAAGGAGCTCGGCCAAGCGCCGGCTCCTTACGAAGGCTATGGTGCGGACGCTGCGACGTATAAGCTCAGAGAAGAGGAGGGCCGCCTCGGTGTTGGTGCTGCGTCGCTCGCCTTTGGCGGGATCCGTCACCGGAGGGTTCCAGAAAAGGAAGTCCTTGCCGCCATAGGGAGAGCCATCCTCCTCTACCACCCTGAAGGGCAGCCCCGCAAGCCGCTCAGCGTGTTCCCCAGGGTTGGATATGGTGGCGGAGCAGAGGATGAACTGGGGGGCGCTGCCGTACCGCTGGCAGAGGCGTCTAAGCCTTCGGAGGACATTGGCCACGTGAGAGCCAAAGACGCCTCGGTATACGTGGGCCTCATCAACCACCACGTACTTGAGGCTTCGAAAAAGCCGGTACCAGCTTCGGTGGTTGGGCAGCATAGCTAGGTGGAGCATGTCCGGGTTGGTGAACACTATCTGGGTGGAGCGCCTGATAGCGCCTCTTTCCGCAGTGGGAGTGTCGCCGTCGTAGGTGGCGAAGCGCACCTTATCTGTGCTGCGGGTAAGCTGTGCGAGGCTCCTGACCTGGTCCTGGGCTAGGGCCTTGGTGGGGAACAGATAGAGGGCGCAATTGGTGCGGTCCTCCAGGATGGACTCCAGGACCGGCAGGTGGTAACAGAGGCTCTTGCCGCTGGCGGCGCTGGTGGCCACAATCACGTTCTCGCCCCTGCGGAGGGCATCGATGGCCTCGGCCTGATGAGCGTAAAGGCCCTGCACACCCAGGTCTGAGAGGGCCCCTTGCAGGGCAGCCGGAAGTATTGGGTCCAGCGCCTGAAAGCGAGGAGGCCTGGCGGCAGTATCTCCCTGATGAACTATCTGGTCCCTGTACCAGGGCATGCGCCGCACCTGGGCAGGGAACGAGGAGATGTCCACTGGCTTCAAAACCCGTTCAGGATCTCGGTCTGGCAGTCCACCAGCTCCACATCCCCCCGTGTGCTCTCGATGAAGGAGACTATGTTGGAGAGGACTTCATCCAGGTGGCGGGAGTCGTTGCTGACGCAGGCGAAACCTATGGTGGCAAGCTGCCAGAGCTCGTTGTCGGCCACCTCGGCGACGGACACGTTGAACTTGTTCCGAATCCGAGCGTTTATGGAGTGGACGACCCTGCGCTTTCCTTTGAGGGACTGGTTCTCCGGCAATCGGAGGGTAAGCCGACAAACTCCAACGTTCATACCGCTATCCTGGATAGAAATTCCGACCTGGATACTTTTGTATCCAGCTTGATCGTTAAGGGGCATCTGGCCTGAGTGTACTACCCTGGCCTTAAAGCTACAATAATTTTCCTTGATTGATTTGAACACCTGTGAGTGAACCTGGCCTTGCACTAAAAGTCCAACGCTTCTTTCCCACCCACCCGCCCAGAGGTTTTATCCAAAGGGGGCACCCCCCTTCGGCAAGCTCAGGACATGCCTTGAACTCCCGACAGGGGCTTTCCTGTACCTCCTACGTTTTTATGCAAAGCTGGTGAACTTTATACACAACCCACCACCCTAGCCTAAAGGCTATTAAGGGCTCATCTCCTGGAGTCCCTCCTACGGGCACTTAATTGACGCTGCGGGCTGGAATGAATAAAATACCTCATGCAGCTATGTAGGTCTTCTGTTGCGACTCATATAAATCCATTAAACTGAAGCAGCATTGTATTCAAGAGTTCTCTTAACGGTGAGGCAGCCTAAAAACAGTAGGGGACGGCGAGAGAAGTGACCTCCGGAGATGTTCAAGAAGTCCCTGAGGTGGTCATCCTCAGATTGCCTCTATATGTAAGGGCCTTGACCTCTCTACAGAACCAGGGTAGCGAGGTTGTAAGCTCGCAGCAGCTCGGTAGGCTTCTCCAGATGACGCCCGCTCAAATTCGGAAAGACCTCAGCTATTTTGGCAGGTTTGGGAAACAGGGCCGCGGGTATAGCGTAGAGTATTTGCTAAATGGGTTGAGGCAGATCCTGGGCCTGGACCGGGAGTGGTTGGCTTGCGTGGTTGGTGTTGGGCGTGTGGGAGGGGCCTTCATAAGCTATCCTGGCTTATCCCCAGAAGGCTTCAAAATCGTCGCAGCCTTTGATAATGATCCAGGGCAAATCGGAAAAGTGTACGACAGCTTGACTGTCCAACCCATCTCGGACATGGCGTCTACGATACAGTCTCGAGGGATATCTATTGCCGTATTGACTGTGCCCGTCGGCGTGGCGCAGGAGGTGGTGGACCAGCTAGTTGCGTGCGGTATAAAGGCGATCCTTAACTACGCGCCTTTATCACCCCAGGTGCCTCCCACGGTGAAGATAAGGAGCGTAGACCCTGTTCTCTCCCTGCAGTCGATGACCTACTATCTGGCCGGCAGCTCGGAGGAGTCTTAGGCCAGTTAGCCCGAAGGCGCTTGGGAACCTGGTGTTGCTGGCCTTCTCCGTCGATAGGCCACCTTCAATCGTGCCTGGGAGCGTCGGATGGAAGCCATAGCCCTCTCCAGGTTCACGTCGGCGGTAATAGACTCAAGCTGCTCCTCGGCGCGCTTCAGGGCCTCCTGGGCCCGCTCCAGGTCTATCTCGTCGGCCTGCTCCGCCGTGTCGGCCAGGACCACAACCTTGTTCCCCAGAACCTCCAGGAACCCGCCGCTGACGGCGATGAAGGACTCCTCTCCATCCTTGGCCACTCTCAGCTCCCCTGGTTGGAGTGCTGTGAACAGAGCGGCGTGGTGGGGAAGGATGCCCAACTCTCCGTCTATGCCCGGCGCCACCACGATGTTCACGTCCTCTGAGTAGACCACCCGCTCCGCCGTGATGATTTCCAGTTGCATAGTTGCCATGGTCAAACTCCTACCCCTGCATCTTGGCGGCGGCCTCCACGGCCTCGTCTATGGTGCCCACCATGTAGAAGGCCTGCTCCGGCAGCTCATCGTGGGTGCCCTCCAGAATCTCCTTGAAGCCCCGCACCGTTTCCTTGATTGGCACGTAGCGCCCCTCTCTTCCTGTAAAGGCCTCGGCCACATGCATGGGCTGGGACAAAAAGCGCTGGATCTTTCGAGCCCTGGTCACTGTTAGCTTGTCCTCCTCGGAGAGCTCCTCGATTCCCAGGATGGCGATGATGTCCTGAAGGTCCTTATAGCGCTGAAGGACCTGCTGAACGCCTCGGGCCACCTGGTAGTGCTCCTCGCCCACCATACGCGGCTCCAGGATGCGTGAGGTCGAGGTCAGAGGGTCCACGGCGGGGTAGAGGCCCTGCTCGGCGATGGCGCGCTCCAGGGCGACGACGGCGTCCAGGTGGCCAAAGGTGGTGACGATGCCCGGGTCTGTATAGTCATCGGCGGGCACGTAGATGGCCTGGAAGGAGGTGATGGAGCCCGCCTTGGTGGAGGTGATGCGCTCCTCAAGGTCGCCCATCTCCGTGGCGAGTGTGGGCTGGTAGCCCACGGCGGAGGGCATTCGGCCCAGCAGCGCCGAGACTTCCATGCCCGCCAGAATGTACCTGTAGATGTTGTCTATGAAGAGAAGCACGTCCTGCTTCTCTTCGTCTCGAAAGTACTCGGCCATAGTGAGTCCCGTGAGGCCGATGCGCGCGCGGACCCCCGGCGGCTCGTTCATCTGCCCGAATACCAGGACTGTGTTCTTGAGAACGCCTGAAGCCTGCATCTCGTGCCACAGGTCGTTCCCCTCCCGAGAGCGCTCACCGACTCCGGCGAAAACGGAGAACCCGCTATGCACCGTGGCGATGTTTCGGATCAGCTCCATAATGATGACGGTCTTTCCCACTCCGGCGCCGCCGTAGGCCCCGATCTTGCCTCCCTTGGTGAAGGGGGTAACCAGATCTATGACCTTGAGCCCCGTTTCCAGCATCTCCGTCTTGGTCTCCTGGTCGGCGAAGGATGGGGGTGGGCGGTGGATGGACCAGGTCTCCTCGGCATTGACCTCCCCCAGGTTGTCCAGAGGGTCGCCCAGGACATTGAACAGCCGCCCTAGAGTGGGGCGGCCCACGGGCACGGAGATGGGTCGTCCTGTATCCACAACCTCCGTTCCCCGGGCGATACCATCAGTGGGGCCCAGGGCCAGGCAGCGGACCCAGTTATTCCCAATATGCTGTGCCGTCTCCAGGACCAGGCGGTCCCCGCTGCCCTGCACCTCCAGGGCGTTGAAGACCGGGGGAATAGCCTCTGGAGGGAACTCCACGTCCACCACCGTTCCAACTATCTGTACGATCCTGCCCTTTGTTGCTGTCGTCGTCATCTTGCTTGCTCCTTACGGGAGAGGTTCAGCTAAGGCCTATGCCTCCAGGGCCATTGCGCCACCGACGATATCCAGAAGCTCCCTGGTGATGCTGTCCTGCCGCACCTTGTTCATCAATAGCACCAGGTCATCTACCATCTGATTGGCGTTGTCCGTGGCGCTTCGCATGGCCACCATCCTGGCCGACTGCTCGCTGGCGATGGACTCCAGCACGGCGTGGTATATCTCCATCTCTACAAAACGGGGCAACAGGGTGGAGAGGACGGTGAGGGGGTCCGGCTCGTAGATGTATCCAACGGCCTCCTCGGGGCGCAACTCCGCCGGCTCTATGGGGATGAGCTGCTGCACAACGGGTCGCTGCACGGTGGTGGTGACGAACTGAGCGTATCCTAGATATACGGCGTCGGCCTCGCCGCTCAGGTAGTCATCGATGACCAGACGCGCGATGGGAGTCACGTCTGCAAGGGAGGGGCGATCGCCTATGTCGGTGAAGACTCCCCGGACGTCTCGCCTGTAGCGGACCATGAAGTCCCTTCCCTTCTTGCCCGCCGCAATTACCCTCACCGACGCCTGAGCGTTGTCGAGAATGAACTGGCCTCCCTGGCGGTTCAGGCTCGAGTTGAGACCTCCGCACAGCCCCCTATCCGGGGTGATATGCACCAACTCGACTCGCCTGATCTCCCTAGGAGCCAGGAGGGGATGTACCGCATCCTCCTCCTGGGGCTGTGCGGCCAGGTGCGCCAGGAGGTCCAGCATCCTTTCAGCATAGGGACGCCCTGCCAGAGTCGCCTGCTGGGCCCGGCGCATCTTGGAGCCGGCAATGGTACCCATGGCTCCAGTGATCTTGGCCGTGTTCTGGACGCTACGTATTCGCCGTTTGACCTGTCTCAGACTGGGCATATTACTTCCTATGCGAAGGACTTCAAAAAGGCGGAAGCTTAGTCCCCACCCGCCCACCCGTGGAGGTTTGGAGTTGAGACCCGACTTGTCGGAGCACTCCCCTGCGGGTTGTTCAGTGACTTTTGCTTTGGCCTTTAATACGGCACGTTCTTCTTGAATTCGGCGATGGCCTCGATGAGGGCCTGCTCCGCCTCCTGGTCCAGGTCCTTGGTCTCGGCTATCTTCTTGAGAAGCTCTGGCCTCTGGGTTTCCATGAACTGATGGAAGGCCGGCTCAAAGGCGGCCACCTTATCTACAGTCACATCGTCCATGTGTCCGTTGATGACGGCGTACATGATGGCCACCTGCTTCTCCAGGGAGGTGGGGGTGTACTGAGGTTGCTTCAGCACCTCGGTAATGCGCTGGCCTCGCTCCAACTGCTCGCGGGTGGTCCTGTCCAGGTCCGCCGTGCCGAACTGGGCGAAGGTGACCAGCTCTCGGTACTGGGCTAGGTCCAGGCGGAGCCTTCCAGCCACTCGCTTCATAGCCCTGGTCTGAGCGGCGCCGCCTACCCGCGATACGGAGAGGCCCACGTTCACCGCGGGCCTGATGCCGGCGTTGAAGAGGTCCGTCTCCAGGTATATCTGGCCATCGGTTATGGAGATGACGTTGGTGGGGATGTAGGCCGAGACATCTCCAGCCTGGGTCTCGATAATGGGCAGGGCCGTCAGGGAGCCGCCTCCAAACGATTCGTCCATCTTCGCTGCTCGCTCCAGGAGACGACTGTGCAGGTAGAACACGTCGCCCGGATAGGCCTCGCGTCCTGGAGGTCGTCGGAGCAGCAGGGACATCTGGCGGTAGGCCCATGCGTGCTTGGAGAGGTCGTCGTAGATAATGAGGGCGTCCTTGCCATCGGCCATGAACTCCTCGCCCATAGCGCAGCCTGCGTAGGGAGCCAGGTACTGAAGAGGAGAGGGATCAGAGGCGTTGGCCGCCACCACAATGGTGTGCTCCATAGCCCCATTCTCCTCCAGGGTGGCTACCACCTGGGCCACTTTGCCAACCCTCTGCCCTATGGCTACGTATATGCAGAACAGGTCTCCACCCTTCTGGTTGATTATAGTGTCGAGGGCTATAGCTGTTTTGCCCGTGGAGCGGTCGCCGATGATCAGCTCCCGCTGGCCCCTGCCTATGGGGATCATGCTGTCGATGCCCTTGATCCCGGTCTGGACTGGGGTTTCCACCGCCTGCCGAGCCACTACGTTGGGCGCTACTATTTCCAGGGGGCGAAGCTTGTCCCCTCTAATGGCTCCCTTGCCGTCCAAGGGCTGCCCCAGGGGGTCTACCACCCTTCCCAGCAACGATTCGCCCACGATCACCTGAGCCACCTGTCCGGTGCTGCGGACCTCGTCCCCCTCCTTGACCGCCTCCTGCGGGCCCAGGATGACAGATCCCACGCTGTCCTCTTCCAGGTTCATGGCCAGGCCAGATATGCCGTTGGGAAACTCCAGCAGCTCGTTGGCCTTGACACCCGCCAGGCCGTGGATTTGGGCGATGCCGTCCCCAACCTCGATCACGGTGCCCACGTCAACCATGGACGCACGACCGCCGAACTCCTCGATCTGGCGTTTGATTACCGATGCTATGTCCTGTCCTCTAATGGTCATGCTTTGCCCCTTCTTGCAGCTAGGCTCTGAGGCTTTTCACCTGTGACAAATTAAACGACTACTAAATGGCGGCGCTGGAGAGGTTCTTACGCATCTCCTGGAGCCGGGTCCTGGTAGTGCCGTCAATGACCCGGTCGCCGACTCTAGCGATTATCCCTCCAACGATGTTTGGGTCCACCCGCGTTGAGAGCCTGACCTCTGTGCCTGC
Source organism: Dehalococcoidia bacterium (assembly GCA_965237935.1). GTDB lineage: Bacteria > Chloroflexota > Dehalococcoidia > Lucifugimonadales > CBDEGW01 > CBDEGW01. Next base: position 670,148 of record CBDEGW010000004.1, read on the forward strand.
CATGGTGACCAGTAGCTCTGATACGCTCCGCTGCTGATCATCATCCAAGGGCACCGCGCTCACCACCTCTGCTGGCTGAATACCGGAGTGGACGTCGAGGAATCGTTGGTACTGCCGATGGATATCTGGAAGCAGGCGAATGGTTCCTCTGGAGGCCAGCAGTCCCACCAGGTTAACCACCAGTGGCCGAATGTTGGGTAGGACTGTACTTATGGCCCGGAGCTTGTCCGACACGGGCACTTCAGGCGCCGATAATAGGGAGACAAGGGCTTGGTCCTGAAGGCTGCCCTCCACCTGGGACAGGTCCTCTCTCCACCCCTCGAGGTCGTTGGCCTCCAGGGCGATCTGGAACGCTGCCTGGGCGTATCTCTTGGCCGAGGGAACTCTGGGCATTCTCTCCCCTACCTCCTGCTGGAATCGGAGCTCTCCTCCAGGACCTGCTCTATGATTCCCCTATGGGCCTCCGTATCCAACGACCGCTGGATCACCCGCTCCGCCGCGGATATGGCCAGGCCTGTAAACTCTCGCCGAAGCTCCTCCACCGCCGAATCCCTCTCCCGCTGAATGTCGGCCTGAGCCCTGTCCCGTTCGGCCTGTATCTCATTGCGGGCCCGAGTCATCTCCTCCTCCCGGTATCGCTCAGCCATCTCCCTGGCTCGGGTGATGAGGGTCTGCCCCTCGGCTCTGGCCTCTTCCAGCCGTTTCTCCATCTCCTCCTGAGAGGAGGCAGCCTCCTGGCGGACCTGCTCGGCGGTGTCCAGGCTCTCCTTTATTCGCGCCGTGCGCTGGTCCATCAGCCGCAGCACTGGCTTGTATAGGAGGGCGTAAAGGATCCCGAACAGAACGAGAAAGCTGATTATCTGGGTTATAAGACCGCCCAGGTTTATTCCAAGCCCTTCCATACGCACTCCATTCACAAGACCAGGTGGTTCAGGAGAGAGTCAGCCTTTGGATGGCTTCTCCTGGTCCTCCAGGATCAGGCGACGAAAATTATGATAACTGCTACCACGAGGGCATAGATGGCTATCGCTTCAGCGAAGGCTATGGCCAGTATCATATTCTGCTGGATGGGCCCTCTGGCCTCGGGGTTGCGGCCCAGGGCATCCATGGCGCGGCCCGCCAGTAGGCCGATGCCGATGCCTGGCCCTATGGCGCCCAAGCCGATGGCGATGCCCGCCGCTAATGTTGCTATATCTCCTTCGACCATTACGCCTCCTTAAATTGTATAGAGTAGCCGGGTTATACGTTGTTAGGTCAGTGCTCTGAACTTTCGTGGCCTACCGTGGCCATGGTGGCAAAGACCAGAGTGAGCATGGCAAAGATAAAGGCCTGGATGAAGCCTACGAAGAGCTCCAGGCCCAGGAAGGGTATTATTCCGACCAGAGGTATCAGGAAGGCCATAGCTATCAGTAGAATTTCGCCGGCGAAGATGTTTCCGAATAGCCGGAAGGTAAAGCTAATAAGACGCGCCACCTCGCTGATGGACTCCAGGACGCCCACAAAGAAGCCGATGGGCCCAGCGCGAAAGTTGATGAACTTCCCCATGTAGTGAGATAACCCCAGAGACCTGATGCCCCAAAATTGGATCATGAACATGGCCACCAGGGCAATAGCCAGGGTGGTGTTCAGGTCTGTGTTGGCGCTACGGAGGAAGGGCACCAGCCTCCCGGACTTCCTGCCTCCCTGTTCTGGATCAGCCTGATATTCAGCGGCTGTAATCTCCTCGCTGCCGAAGGGTACCAGGGCTACGGCTCCCCCTTCAAAGGTGGTCAGGTTTATGTCCTCCAGGTCCAGGACTTCGTCATTCTCCTTCGCCTCGTGCTTGGCCTCCGCGATGATATGCTCCGCCGTCTCGATCCGGCCGATGGTGCCATAGCCGGGTAGGATTCCCAGCCAGTTGGCCATCACGATGAAGAGGAATATGGTCATGGCCAGAGGGAAGAAACGCCGTCCATTTTCAGGCCCTGCAACGGACTGAGCCAGGTTCAGGAATCCCTCTATGATGGCCTCGGCCAGGTTTTGCAGCCCGCGAGGCACCAGGCTCATTCGCCGGGTGGAGAAGAAGGCGAAACCGGCCAGCACCAGGATGGTTATCCAGGTGGCCAACATAGTGTTGGTGATGGCGAAGCCACCTACCAGCTCGCTGGTTACATCCTCCGCGGCAAGCTGAATGTGGGCTATCGGGGCGGTCAGGAAGCCGCCTCCGAATTCATTGCCCAGGGCTCCCCCCGCGAGGCCTACAATGAACAGGATGCCCAACACTATGGCGACGGTGAGGAGTTTAGGATTGGAAAGAAGCTTGGCCACCGCTTATCTTTCGCTACTTCTCGTTGGAGTCCTCAGCCAGCACCCTGGCCAGCATTCTGTACATGCCGACGAATGCCACGGTCAGGCCCAGGGCAAGCCCTATCAGGGTGAATACCACTCCGGTGTCAAATAGGTCGTCCAGCCACCGTCCGCCGAGTATTCCCGCCACTATGGAGAGAGCTACATACCAGCCTATGCCTAATAGCTGGAAAACTGCCCCAAGCCGTCTTTGTTTGCTGGTGCCCGCCAAGTTTGTGTATCTTATCACAAGTGCTGTAGGAGGTCAATTACAAAGCCCCGCTGCTTAAACCCGAATCCACCGAAGGAGGGCGTCGGGTTAGCGTCCTGAAGCGGCAAGAAGGTGCTCCTGTGCTTCTGGGATAATGGTTTTGTAGCAAAAAACCGACCCCGGAAAAGGAGCACCCAGTAGATGCTGCCACGCAACCACCCCGACCGGATCCAAATCACCTTCGACGACCGCCGCTTGGTGGCCAATGCCTGTCGAAGCTCAGGGAAAATGTCCGCCTAAGTGTCAAGGGAAAATGTCATCTCGGTGGATTGCCATGCTAGCAGATTACGATACTTCCGACGTTGCGCGCGCCATGGGTGGTCTTTCAGCATTCATGTACTTCCTCACGGTTTCTCTATGTATGCCCAGTTCACGGGCGATCCCACGAATGGACAGCCCCTTGCGTTTCGCCTTCTGCACCGCCTTCCATCTCGCCGTCTGAAGTGGGGTGGGCTTTCTGGATCGCGGAGTCACAGTCTCGTGAACTTTTGCGGCGCCGTTGCGGTCAGCATGGTCGCGGAGTTTTTCCGCTTCGAGCATTGTGCCCATTAGCGCCACTTCGTCCTCCGACCTTCTGATTACACCGTTGGTGTAGCGGCTGGGAACAGTCGTGTGTACAGTCCTCGTGCCGAAGCTGCGCAGGATACTCGGACGGGGCGGCGCTTCCTGGGAGGCGACTATACGCCCTTCGTGTTGCACTGCCAGTCGGCCGTCCAGCCCTTCGAGTACATCCACCACCGATCCGGCATAGCTCGGTCGACCCTTGTCGGGAAGCAACTGTAGGGTGCGCCAGCGGTACTTCACTGTGTTGTCTCGGCCAACCCTGCGCCTGTACTTCAGGCATAGGACTGTGTCCAGGCACATCCCCGGATCCAGGACCCGATACGAGGTGTCTGCGTGCTCCGACGGCACACGAAAGCGTTCATTGAAGCGGGGAAGGAAGTCGTTGAGCACGCGGTTAGCGTCATCGATGGCGGTCGCGCCTGCGAGTCTCAGTTCCGTGACCAGCCTGTCCTGAAGTGTGCCCGCGGTGCGTTCCACCCGGCCTTTGGCTTGCGGTGACCGTGCGAATATCAGCTGTACGCCGATCTCACCCATCGCGCGCGAGAACTGGGTGGGAGCGGCGGCGGTCTCTGACGGCGGCGTGTGCTTGAAGACGGCATGACGGTCTGAATAGAGTGCGAGCGGTATACCGTAGCTCTGTATCAGATGCCGCATCAGCAGGAAGTAGCTGCGGGTGTTTTCCAACTCGCAGAACAGGGCATTGACGACACAGCCAGTAGCATCGTCCACCGCCAGCAGTAACGTGAACTGGGGTCCATCTTCTCCCAGCCATCTGTGGTAGCTGCCGTCTATCTGTATCAGCATTCCCTCGCGAGCCATCCGCTGCCGTCGAACACGATGCTTCGGCGGCCTGCGACGACGAGGACTGTTCACACCGACGTTGGTCAGTATCTTGCGCAACGTGTTACGACCGATGTCTATGCCCTCTCGCTCCCTCAGCAGCTCACCCAGGTGCGTGTGGTTGACTCCCGCGTATCGGGTCCGCGCCAGAAGCACCACATCGTTCGCCAACGAGTCCGGCGTAGCGTTGGCCGGCCTGCGACCTCGATTGCCGTGAGCGAGTGCGGCTGCTCCTCTCTGCTCGTACGCCGCCAGGATACGCCTGGTGTGGCGCGCGCTCACTCCCATCAATGTCGCTGCCTGCTCGATGGTCATATGGTCCGCCATCAAACTGCTGAATACCTGAAGCCTTGCTTGCTCTTTCTGCGTCAATCTCAATGTCTCCATCATGGGGACATTTTCGCTTGACAGTTAGCAAGGACAGAATCGCTGAGCAACAACACAATGCCGGGCTGCTCCTTCCGGCCACCCTGGTGCGGACCTCGGCCTGCCCGAACTCGTCCGGCAGCGCCTCGACCTGGGCGATGCCCTGGGGCGGGCGAACACGAGCGACAAGATGATGACGCTGGTGGCGTCTGCGCTGGCTGGGGGCGACTGCATTGACGACGCCGATGTGTTGCGCACCGGGGGAACGGCCTGCACCCTGGGCGGCACTCTCAAGGCGCCATCCACCCTGGGCACCTTCCTGCGCAGCTTCCGGTGGGGCCACGTCCGTCAACTCGACCGGGTGAGCCGCGAGTTGCTGGCCCGGGCTTGGCAGGCCGGGGCGGGACCCGGCGACGGGCCCCTGACCATTGACCTGGGCTCCACCATCTGCGAGACCTACGGACTGGCCAAGGAGGGCGCCCGCCACCACGGCTATACCGGCAAGCGGGGCTACCACCCGCTGCTGGCCATCGCCGCCGGCACCGGAGACGTGCTGATGTCCCGGCTGCGCGAGGGCCGGGCCAACACCGCCCGCAGCGCCGCCCACTTCCTGCGGGAGACGGTGGGACGGGTGCGCTACGCCGGGGCCAACGGACGACTCACGCTACGGGCCGACAGCGGGTTCTACACTCATGGCGTGGTATCCGTCTGCCGCAAGATGGATGTCCGCTTCTCCATCACCATCCGCCAGCACAAAAGCCTGCACAATCTCATCGAGGCGATACCCGAAGATGCCTGGACGCCGATTCCTTACTGGATGGACGGCGCCGCCGATGTGGCCGAGACCACCTGCACCCCCTTCCAGGCCGAGGCGGACGCCGCGCCGGTACGGCTCATCGTCCGGCGGGTGAAGCCCACGCCCGGTTCCCAACTGGCCCTCTTCGCCAAATACAGCTATCATGGCTTCATCACCGACCGGGACGGGGAGTTGCTCGAACTGGAGGCTGACCATCGCCGCCACGCCGAGATCGAGAATGCCATACGCGACCTCAAGTACGGCGTCGGGCTGAACCATCTCCCCTCGGGCCGCTTCGCCGCCAACGGCGCCTGGCTGGCCGTCCAGACGATGGCCCACAACCTGGCCCGCTGGACGGCGCGGATCGGTCTGGGAGAGCGGATAGCCACCACCAAGACCCTCCGGCGGCGGTTCTTCTCCCTGGCCGGACGGCTCACCCGCTCGGCACGCCGGTTGACCCTGCATCTTCCGGATCGCTGGCCTTGGGCTGAGAAGTTCAGCCGCGCCTTGGCCCGGCTGCGAGCCATTCCACTCCCGGCCTGACGGCACCGTCGGCGACCGACCCACCCACCGGACAACCGAAGATCCCCGCAGACTCGTGCCAGCCCGGTCCGAGAGAGTTCCCTGCTGCGTATTCTCTCGCCATCCCGCGCATCGCAACTCCCGCAGACGGCCATAGGGGCCCCTGTGCGGCGATGAAGACCGTCCGCCGACCTCCCTACCCCAAATGGAACCCAGGCTATTTCCCCTGTAGCTCCCTCACCCCCCTTCCGCTTTCCTCACGCTGTCCATCGGTGTCCTTCGGTGGATTCGGGTTAAAGCGGGGCTCAGCGATGTCCTGATATCTAGGGCAAGTCGAGCCCTCTAACCTATCAGTTCTCTCGGCTCTGGCTTTTTCCCTCACCGAGGTCGTCTATATCCAGGGACTCGATGAGGTCTTTGAAAGCTGACAGTTTTTTCATCTCCTCTTCCTGCACCGGCTTCCTGCTCTCACCCTGGGATTCAGGGATAGATGGATGGCCCTCTCCATCCATCATAATTCCAGCTTTGTCCAGGACCCCATCTTCGACATAAATGGGCGCCTTCGTTCGCACCGCCAGGGCGATGGCGTCGCTGGGCCGCGAGTCCAGTTCCGTGGCTTTTCCGTCGGCATCCAGGACTATCTTGGCGAAGAAGGTGTCATTGTTCAGATCGGAGACAAGGATGTGCCGCACAGTCGCTCCAAGAAGGTCTATGGCAGACCTGAGCAGGTCATGAGTCATGGGCCTGGGAACGGAAACCCCCTGAAGCTGGATGGCGATGGAATCGGCCTCCGCTGGGCCGATCCAAATGGGCAAGAAACGGTCCGTTTCCTTCTCCTTCAGAATCACTACTCGCTGGTAGTTATTGAGGCTGACCCTGATGCTGTCTATGACCATCTCTTGCATTATCGGCACTCTCCTTAGCTAGCCCCTACAAGGCTATTGTAAATCTGTTACCTAGGGGTGTCAACACGGCTACGCCCCTCCCGCGGTGGAAGATAGCACCTCTTTGATCCGTCGTTCCGGGGTGGCCCTGGGTATTAGCGTCCTCCTGCCGCAGCCGCGGCATTTTATACCGATGTCCGCTCCAAGCCTGACCACCTCCCAGTTGAAGCTTCCGCAGGGATGCACTTTCTTCAGACGAAGGATCTCCCCAAGCCTCAGCTCCACTACCAACCTTTGCCCTCCTTCTCCAGGGCGGCGTTAATCCGGCGGCGCAGTTCCTGGGCCACGCCTCTGGACGCCTCCGCGAATTTCGCCCTGTCTTTGGAGGCGTAGAGCACCTGACGAGAGGAGCTGATAATGGCGTTGCGGCCAGCCGTATCAGAGCCTAGGGTTGCGGCCTGCTCCAACTCTCCCCCCTGAGCGCCTATGCCGGGTATCAGGATGGGCATGTCTGGACATAGGGCGCGAATCTCCTGCAGGTCTTCGAGATAGGTGGCGCCGGCCACCAGGCCGACGGTTCCCTTGCCCCCCCAGTGGGTAGCCGATTGGGCTATCCACTTGAACAGGGGCATCCTATCGCCGTCCCGGGCCAGCTCCAAGTCCTGGAACTCCCTGGCGCCCGGATTGGAGCTGCGACACCAGACCAGAACCCCTCTATCTGGATAGGCGAAAAAGGGCTCCAGGGTATCGCTGCCTCCAAAGGCGTTTACCGTGGCGGCGTCTAGCTGCCAGTACTCGAAGAGAGCTTTGGCGTAGGCCACCGCGGTGTCGCCTACATCACCTCGCTTGGCATCGCCAATGACGATGGCAGGCTTCGCCGCTTCATGGATGTAATCCACCGTTCTCTTGAGGGCCTCCAGGCCCTCGAGGCCCAGAGCCTCGTAGAAGGCCAGGTTGGGTTTATAGGCGCACACCAGATCGTGGGTCGCGTCGATGATGGCCTTGTTGAACTGGAATACATCCGCAAAGGGCATGAGAGAGGGCTGGGGGTCTAGTCCTATGCATAAGAGGCTTTGGTTGGCAGTGCTGGCCTCGCTCAGCCTGTCCACAAAGGTCATCTGGAGTGCTCCTGGCGTGTGGGGGGCCTTGTCGATGCGCCGCCTCCCGCAGTGTGGGGGGAGGAGGGCGCCTCGCTACAGTTTATGCCGTAAACTAGCTTATATCAAGGTAGCGAGGAAGCGTCCTAGGCCCAACTGCGCTTCAGGCAGCAATAGAGTCTGAGTCGAGACTGGCGATATAAAGGGGTGCTGGAGCTAGCCACCGACCAAGGTGTGTGCGTTGGTGGAGTTTGAAGGGGAGCCTCCAGGCTACCTGGTCTACCATTAGGCGGATCAGCAGTTTCCGCCTCAACGGGCGGGCGGCTAGGTAGGCTATGGCTCCGAAACCTGGAATTATGGCCAGCGCCATGACCAGCGGATTGTGGATGTTAGGTGCCCTTTGGACCGGCGAGCCGGTTCCATTACCAGGGTTTCTTCTCAGGGCCTTGCCCCAGAAAACCGCCGTCCAGACTAGGCGGATGACGCTCCCTAAGGGAAACCGGAGGATGGCACTGATGACTAGGTGCGCACCCAGGTGGCGCAAGGGGCCCTTTGCCTCGCTTGAGGAAATATAGGTACGGAGGGTTGCCGCTTCTAAGTTGCCGAGCCTCCCCTCCTTCTCCCAGCGTTCGATACCACTCAGTAGAAATGCTTCAGCGGCCTTATCCGCACCAACCAATGCTCCCATGAAGTGTTGCAGGAATCCCTTAAAGTCCAGCAGCCGGTATATCCTACTCGTAAGTCTTCCCCAGATCCTCAGCTCGGCATCCTTCCAGGTCTGAATGGCTCGCTCGCCGAGGTCTACGGCCTCATTGAGCTGGCTCATCCCCTCGGGCCCTAGGCTTCCCTGTAGAGCTGCCTCGTTTGAGGAGACGTAGCGCCTGAGGCAAGGGAAGTCGATGTCGTCAAAAACGGGGATGCTTCCTCTTTTGAGCGCGGACCTCCATTGGCCGGGTGAGGGGAGCAGCGTGACCACAGCGGACTCCAGGTCTATGACCTTGAAGTCCCCCTCTGGAGTACGAATGAGATTAGTGTGCGCGTGGGGATTGTGTGGGTTCACCTGCCAGACAGATAGGCCGGCCTCGGAGAAGACCTCACTAACCTGGGCCAGGAAGTCCTTGGCCTGCTCATCGTTCTTCACCTTTTCACCGGGTACGAACTCTGTGACGAAGCTGCAGGTGCCATGGGCGCAGCTTATAGCGGTCACGGGGGCTACCAGGTCTTTCCCGAATTTGTATATTGTCAGCAGGCTTGCGATTTTCCTGCGGTGCGCCGCCGCTTCCGGTGCCGCAGAATTGCTTATGTATGGGAACTTGGACTGGAAAGCCAGCCAGTAGAGTAGACGAATCACTGGGGGCGGTTTGTAGATCTTGGTGGCCGTCCCGTGTGCTGGGTCTAGCACTACAACGCTGGCGATGGACTTTTCGACCCTGCAACTTTCACACGCCTCTACTGTTAGGTCTTCTCCCTGCTTCGCTAATGGCAACCATGTGGCCCTGCGAAGGTAGAAGAAGAGAGGAACCAGCACCAGGAGCATAAGGATGCCTAGCATATACCCGGCCGCAACGTCGCTGGGCCAGTGGGCCTGAAGATGGATGCGAGAGACACCCACAGACAGTAGGAATACGGCGATAATGGCCAGCAGAGGGACCAGCAGCTTCTTGTTTAACCTGTAGTAGACAGCCAAGACTCCCCAGAAGCCAAAGATCACTGTGCTGCCGAAAACATGCCCGCTGGGGAAGCTGACCCCAGATGCTTCGGGCAGGGGCCTGGAGCGTCCTACCACCTCCCCCAAGGTGTAGTCGCCCACGAAGGCTATAAACCCCACGATCCCACCGATAACGGCAAAGGCCAACGCCTCGCGGGACAGCCCCAGAAGCCAGAGGAATGCGACTATCATCAGCCCCAAGACCATAGCTGGCCAGTTGTTGGTCAGAAATGAGATACCTTCGAGGAATGCTGTGAGTCCCGGAAGGTCCCAGCCAGACACCTATTGCAATACTGTCTGGTCTTGTGAAGGCGTTGGACCATTCTTGACTGCGATGGAGAGAAGAACCAGGAGGGTCGTCAAAACGGCGGCGGCGATCAACCACAGGGCCACCCGCGGCCTGGCCACCGGGCGAATTAAGCTAATATCTACTAGCGTAGCCAATATCTCACCACCTATTCATGTCTACTCAAGGCAGACCCTGCTGTCCTGATTAGTTAGGTGCTGGTTACTGCCATTCGATTCAACCAACCCATCTATATATCCAAGAACCAAGCTGGAGACATGGGCAGGTCCAGGCAGGAATACGTTTCTAGTTGTCGGGGTGAGGGAGCGGGTGTTAGCATGGCATCCTTAAAGGGGTTGCCGTGAAGCTATCAGCGCATCTTCAGGATGCTGTTTTCCTGGCTCGCCTGAACCGTTTTGCCGCCAAGGTAAGGCTGGGCGAGAAGGAGGTACTGGTGCACGTGGCCAACTCCGGCCGGCTGCGGGAGCTCCTTATCCCCGGCGTCAGGACCCTGGTGGAGCCCATGGCTGGGAGCGGCCGGAAGACCGGCTACGACCTGGCCCTGGTGGACCTGGGACATACCCTGGTCTCGGCCGACGCCAGGCTTCCAAATTACCTGATGCGGGAGGCCATCGAAGAATGCTCCTTACCCATGTTCAGCGGTTATCACGGCATAAGGCGGGAGGTGCCCTACGCCGAAAGCCGCCTGGACCTGCTGCTGGAGGGTGAGGGTGCCCCCTGCTACGTGGAGGTGAAATCGGTGACGCTGGTGGAGAAAGGGGTGGGGCTCTTCCCCGACGCGCCGACGGAGCGGGGTCGTCGCCACCTGCAGTCTCTGATGAAGGCGCGCAAAGAGGGGTATCGCGCGGTGGTGGCCTTCGTCGTCCAGAGGGAGGATGTGCTGGCCTTCGCCCCCAACGAGGCCGCCGACCCTGCCTTCGCGGAGACACTGAGGCTGGCCACTGAGTCAGGCGTGGAGGCATACGCCTTCAAGTGCGCCGTAAGCCATACTGAGATACGGATCGTGGGTGATGTGCCCGTACGGCTGCATGGTTAAGCGTATGATGGAAGCCCGACATTGTTGGTGATTGATGGCGCCTAGTAAGAGAAGTGAGAGGGCCAGGCAGGCCTCCCTACCCAGGCTCCTTCTTGAGGTCTACGAGCGTCTACTGGACAGGTACGGCCCCCAGAACTGGTGGCCTGCGGAGAGCCGCTTCGAGATCATCGTTGGGGCTGTGCTCACCCAGGCGGCGGCCTGGACCAACGTAGGGAAGGCGCTGAATCGACTGAAAGCTGCGGAGGTCTTCTCCCCTCAAGCGCTCCGGCAGATATCGGAAGTGGAGCTGGCCGAGCTCATCTACTCATCCGGCTACTTCAACGTCAAGGCCAGGAAGCTAAAGGCTGTCGCCGCCTACCTGGGTAAACGCTTCGATGACGATATCGACGCCATGCTCGTCCAGGAAGCCGAGGGTTTAAGGAGGGAGCTGCTGGCAGTCTACGGCCTTGGCGAAGAGACCGTCGACGACATCCTTCTCTACGTAGCGGAGAAGCCCTACTTCGTCATCGACGCCTATACCCGCCGCATCACCGGGCGCATGGGTCTATCGTCGGCGGGGGACTCCTACGGGACTCACCAAGCACTATTCATGGAGCATCTGCCCCAGGATGCCATCCTCTTCAACGAGTACCACGCCCTACTGGACGAGCACGCAAAGGCGGCATGTCGCAAAGAGCCCCTGTGCCAGGAGTGCTGTCTGCTTGATTTATGTCCTACAGGAAGGGCCAGGGTGGTCCGTTCCGCGACTGTGTAGTAAAGCCGCTCCCTTACACTGGTGCTTTCAGGGCTCTGTAGGCTACTATTTTCTCAGCAGCTCTAATTAGCCAAAGGAAACAGTAGGCCACATGATTCCCCTCTCGGACCCTGACCTGCGTCGGTCCGGACGTCCATACGTAACTATAGCTCTCATTACCGCCAATGTGCTGATATTCCTATACGAGCTAACACTGGACTCCGGTCAACGCACCGCCTTCTTCTACCAGTGGGGCCTGATTCCCTTGGAGCTTACCAGTGGAGTGGATTACGACATCCTTCCCACCATTACCGGCCCCCTGGATATCGCCTCGCCGTGGCCGGCGTGGGGCACCCTCTTTAGCTCCATGTTCATCCACGGCGGATTCATGCACGCTGCCAGCAATATGCTGTACCTGTGGGTGTTTGGGGACAACGTGGAGGATAGGCTAGGCCACTTCAAGTTCCTTATATTCTACCTGGCCACCGGCTTGGCAGCGTCGTGGGCCCATGTGGCGACTAACATGGACGGCCAGATTCCCACCATCGGGGCCAGTGGGGCAATCGCTGGGGTCCTTGGCGCATACATACTGCTCTATCCCAGGAGCCGGATCAGAACGCTGGTCATGTTCGTCTTCATTACCGTATTGCGTGTGCCGGCGGTCTTCTTGCTTGGGTTCTGGTTCCTGCTCCAGGTCTTTAGTGGGGTGGGTTCCCTGGGCACCACCGCTAATCTGAGCGGGGGCGTCGCCTATTGGGCCCATGTGGGGGGTTTCGCGGCAGGGGTCTTGGGCATCTTCCTGTACCTCAGGGTGACGGGCCAGCCCATCAGGCCACCTACCTGGCGCTCCACCGAGACGTAGAAGCGGCCATCAGAACCAGTGGAGCAATGGCCGCTTCGGAAGGATATATTCACGCCCCAGCCTTTCGATGTCGTCAAACCGGGGCCCCGAGTATATTTCTGCTATGTACCTCTTACTTCAACCCCGGCCCACTTCTCAAAGGCCTTGGCGATAGCACTCCTATGTTCTTTGGGACCAACCTCATCGGAAGCACGCATGAGGAGCTGGTGTAATACGTTACCCATGAACATGGGGACCCCTTGCTCTTTACCCAACCCACAGGTAGTAGCCACATCCTTCACGATAAGCTCTACCGCCATACCTCCGCTAAAGTCGCGTCTTAGCCAGGCCGGAGCGCTGCCCTCAGTGGCTCCACTTCTTCCTCCGCTACCGTTACAAACCTCTAACACTTTGCTTGGATCCAGACCGGCCTTGGTTGCCACCGTCAAGGCCTCACAAACCGCGGCATGGTACGCGGCGCCAAGAAAGTTATTTATGGATTTAGCAAAATGGCCATTGCCTATGTCCCCGAGGTGATAGTACCTATTGCCAAAGCTTTGGAGGATTGGCAACACGTTTTCAAAGACATTTGCGTCCCCACCCGCAACAAGCCCCAGGGTACCCTTCTCGGCCTGAGGAAAACTCCCGGCAAGGCCGACATCTATCATCTTTATGCCCTTCTCCGCTAGACGGGCGCAGATCTTGGCCGTATGAGGAGGGTTCCCGCTGGTCAGGTCCACGACGGTCGTATTGCTCTTTGCGCCTTCAGCGATGCCGTCTTTCCCAAGACAGACCTCCTCCACGATGAAGGAGTTGGGGAGAGATAGCAGGATGACATCGCAGCGAGTCGCAACATCCTTTGGCGATGAAGCAGGCTTGGCGCCCTCCTTGACAAGAGCGTCCATTTGATCGGGGCGCACGTCAAAAACCGTCAGAGGATATCCAGCCTGCAACACTCGTAGTGCCATAGGGGTCCCTATTAGGCCGGTCCCTATAAACCCCACTTCACTGGGCATAGTTATCCTTTCCTTTCCTTAAGGCTCAGTGCGTAATGCCTGATATAATCAAACCCTGTTGTCTGCTGCTATTACTTCTTCCGCACTACGGTCTCTAGATATTTCCAGTCGGATCCAGGGACGTCTTCGTAACTGGCTATCTCTGGACCGACTGCGTAGTTATTTAGCTGGGCGACCACCCATATTCCCATGTACTGATCATAGAGGAACTGCCCCAATTCCTGGGCTACCTCTATTCGCTCTGCCGTATCAAATGTACGGCCCGCTTTCGCATATAGATCATCTATGATCCTGGCCTCGCCTATGTTCAGCGTGTCGCCAAAGGACAATGTGTTCCCATGGCACAGCCAGGGCTCCACCCTGAAGGAGCAGCCAGAGGTGTAAGCGACTGGCTTATCCGTGCCCAGCGTCCTGTCGACCTGGAAGGGACGAGTCACACCGCGGGACTCGGGCCGGCGGTTGACCTTCATGCCAATTTCCTCCCACCATCGTGCTATTGCCTCCGAAGCCTGTTCCATGGCCGGCCTTCCAGTCCGGATGATCAAGTCCATCTCGAAGGGCCCGCCCGTCTCATCCAAGAGACGCCTAGCCTCTACGCGGTCGAGGTCGTAGAGCGTCCACGCGGGGTCATCCCAGACCGACCCTCTTACGTAGCCAGGAACGCCATCCAGCCTAGCCGACCCAAAAAATACGGTTTCAGCTAGCTCCTCCAGGTCAACCGCCATGTTCAGGGCCTTACGCACCTTCAGGGCCCGCTCCATGCTGTCTGGGTCGGTCGGGTCGCCTACCCAAGGAATGCCATCTGGGTTGGTATTGGGATTGAAATGGCCGCACACCTCAACGCCCTCTTCCACGCCCTTGCCTTCGCATGCATCGACATCTGGTCCTGCCCTCTCTGGCAGGTACTGTCCAGCGAGCATGATCCAACTCCAACCTCCAGATCGCCCTTTAATTACTTCCAGACCGGCTCTCCTGACCTCTGGCAAGAAGTTTCCACCCACGAGCATCATGTCGCCCTCACCAGTCCGGAGCGCGGCAAGCTGAATAGACTCCTCCGGAATCTCTCGGATCTCCAAAAAGGCGAAGTCGGGGACTTTCCGGTAGAAGTCTTCGTTTGCCTTGAACTTGACGAATTCACCTTCGCTGGTCTCCGTGTGTTGCCAAGGCCCAGCGCCAATCCAATTCCTACCAGCCTCAGCCTCGCCCACCGACTCTACGTACTTTCTAGATGGAATGATCAAGGGGAAATTCTGACCGTTATTCCCAGCAAAGCCGATGATCTCCAACATGTTCGCGGGCGGAAGGGTCAGGACTATGGTATGGGTGTCAACAATCTCGATCTTAGAGATGCCTTGGTAGGGGGTGATATTTCTGTTGATGGACTTGGGGCTTTTCACATCGTTTATAGCCCACTCTACATCCGATGCCGTTACCTCACCCCAACCATCGTGAAACTGGACCCCTTTTGTGAGGAAAAAGGTAAGCGTGCTGGCCGCAGGGTCTATCTCCCACCGTTCGGCCGCACCGGGTAAGATGTTCAGCTGAACATCTGTATTGGTAAACGAATCGAAAGCGAGCTTTGCGAAGGAGTCCCCTGGAGCCCCCAGGGCACTCGGTATGCCCTGAATTGGGGTGACCTCGGCAGCCATAATGGAAAGGGTGCCTTCAGGTTTAACCATCACAAGTGGCATCACCGTGGGCGTAACCGGTACCGGAGTGGCGAAGAACTGTGGAGGAGCGGTAGCCGTTGCCGCAGGCCCCGTAGTAGCACCTGTGACCGGGGCGTCGGGCACCGCCGTTTCCGCAGGCGCTGGGGCCTGGGGTTGGGCCGGCGCCTTGGTGGGCACCGGCGTTGAGGTAGGATCAGCACCACAGCCCACCAGCAATAACGCCATTAGGCCCAGGGACAGAGCCCCTATGAGCAGGATACCTTTGGGTGCAGAGAGCACTTTTCGCATAATCAACCTCCCTAACATTTTTGGTCACTTTCTGCCCGAAGGGCACGATACTAGGTCCAGCGAACGAACCCCCAGCCGACTCCTGCACCTGCAGGAGTCCTGGGAATCGGTAGGTATTCAAGTATATCGCACTCCAGGTGCTCCACGGCGCCCCCAACCACTACCCAGTTAAGAATCTCTGAAGCCGCTGAGTAAAGGTGTTTTCTAGGCAGAGAGCGAAGGGTTTTAGCATCCTTAGCCTTCAGGGCGTTGAGAAGCATACGGTCTATCTCCTCATCCACGGTGAAATGGCTGAGGCCTCCTGAAGCGATAATGGCCACCCGGCTATCGCCGCCCCACTCCTCCAGGGCGGCCCTGATGGCCTGTCCAAAGTCGAAGCAGCGCTTGGAGGTGGGCTGGTTAGGCGGATAGCATGTGTTGACGAACACCGGCACTATAGGCACTGCCGCGTTCTCCATGATGCGCCGTACCACAAAGGCCCAGCCATGGGGCAGTCCCTGGCGTCTCGGCTTGGTCTCCTTAACGTAGTCCAACTCGCCTGTAGGGGTTGGATATCTGCGAGCTACGGACCCGCTGTATAGCTCATTTGTGTAGGTGAAGTGGGAGACGTCGAAGTCGTGCTCCATCATATATTCAACCAGGAACCGGCCCAGGTTGGACTCCACCTCCACGTCCCTCTCCTCTTCTCCGAACCCCCACGCAGAGGCTTTCGATATTACCCCTCTTGGGGTGCTGGGTGTATCGGGAAAACTCCTGGGGATGACCTTGACCTTGTCGCCCCAGTAGATGGAGAAGGTGGGCATGTTGTCTTCGTAAAACCACTCGTCCTGATCGTCGCTGACGATGACTGCGATGTCGGGCTTTGCATCTTTGAAGCTCTGTGCCAACCCGGCTATGGCCTTCTGGACCCGAGCGTGCTTCTCCTTGAATACCTCTGGAGTCAACTGCGCGGCTATCTCCGGGGTGGCTCTGACCATAGCCTCTTCGTGGCTAAGCACATGGCCCTCCGGCTGCCAGACCAACTCACGCCTCAGCGTGTCCTCTTCTCCGTAGGCGGACCACAGCTCAGCGGGCAGACTGACCATAGGGCTATGAGAAGAGGCCGCTCCGAGAACGATCTTCGCCATCCTGCTTTCCTCATGGATTCTCGTCTAGATATTGTGTCCTGGCCGATGTTCCTAAACCTATCGTCTTCTTTCCGTATCAGGCTGCCGGCGGATCAGCTCGGTATTGCCGCTATGCAGGTTATCTCCAGCAGCATCTCGGGGTTAGAGAGGTTCACGAAAGCTGTGGTCCTGGAGGGAGGGTCTTTGGGGAAAGCCTTCCTGTAGATTTCATTGTACTCCGTGTAGTCCTCTCTTCGGACCAGCCAAGAGGTTACGGAAACCACGTTGTCTATGGATGTCCCCGCCTCCTTGAGGAGCGCGGTAATGGAATTCAGAGAGGTCTCACACTGCTCCTTGAAGGAGCCAAACTGATTGGTCTCTGGGTTCCTTCCACCCTGGCCAGAGACGTAGACCATGTCCCCGCAGCGAACAGCAGGGGACAGAGGTACGGAAGGGGCCGGCCGACCGGGTATGCTGATGATCTCTTTTTTAGGCATACTTATTTACCACCCGGCGATTTTAACCTGGTCATCTCCGGTATGTATAGATTATGGCTCAGGGCAATCCCTGAGACCTTAGATCGTTAACTCCGCCTAGACCAACACCGGCGATGGGATATTGAAGAACTTGATCACGTTATTGTGGATCAGCGCCTGGCGCACTTCAGTGGGCAACTCGCCAGTGTCCCGCTCGACAACCTCCGCCGATTTCGGCCAGGTCGACGCGCCATGAGGGAAGTCGGTGGCGAACATCAAGTTGTCTGGTTCTAGCAGGTGGCGGTTGGCAAGGACATGCGGCTCGTCTATGTAACTGAAATACACGTTGCGGCGGAAGTACTCAACGGGTTTGAGAGAAAGCTTGGTGGGGTAGGAGAAGGGCCCCCGGGCCGAACGCTCCAGCCGGCCTACGAACCAGGGGATCCAGTCCGTGCCATTCTCGGCACAATTCACCTTCAACCGAGGGAACCGCTCGAAGACGCCGGAGAGGATGAGTTGCGCCATAACCCGCATCGCCTCGTGGGGGCGGATAATCGAGCCCAGGCTGAAATCCTCCCTCCAATAGGCGACCGACGAGAGGGGAGTCTCATAGCCGTTGCCAGTGATCCCATGCAAGATCAGCGGCGTATCTAGCTCCTGAACTGCAGCCCACAAGGGGTCGTAGAAGGTTGAGTCGTACTGAGGGCGGGATGCGGGCGGCGAGAGCGGGATCATCGCCCCAAGTAGGTTCCGCTTATGGTTTCGCTGGAGCTCCGTTATCGCATCGTCGATGTCGAAAATGGAGATGAGGGGCACTCCCACTAATCGCTTGGGGGCATTGCTGCAATAGTCGGCGAGCCAGTCGTTGTAGCCACGGAAGCAGGCCCGCTGCAGGGACTGGTCGCTGAGCCAGAAGAGTCGAAAGCCCAGGTTGTTGGTGTGGATCACCTCACCTACGACTCCGTCCACATCCTGGTCATTGAGGCGCGCAACAGGATCCCAACCTCGGAAGTTCTTGTTAATCTCAGCCTTGGATGGGTCCCCTGACAGATCAGCAGAGAGGCCCCTTTCTGGCAGCGCGAAGGGCGGGTAACCCTCCAGGGTGTAGTATAGGTCTAATTTACCTTCCCGATCTAGGGGCTGGATGTGTGGTGCTCGGAACTGGAACTCACTGGCTATATACTCCGAGAACATATCTCCTTCAGGCGCGTGACTATCCGCGGAGAAAATCTTTACGTCTGACATCTTCCCTCCTCCTCATGGTGAATGTTGGGACGAAGGGCTCTTCATGACGCCCCCCACCCCTTTGAGCTTTGGCTTCATGTATCATACCGTGTGTGAGCGATTTGTCAATCCATTCGCCTTGATTCTCCTCCTCCTTTAGAAAAGTCAGCAATCGACTTTACGTGACCGTGGCCCTTAAAGTCCGTAGAGCCTCCCAGGGTTATCGTCGACAATCTTCCTGGCCGCCTCCGCGCTCATCTCTTCCTGTTCAGCCAGCTTTTTCAGCATATGAAGATCTGAGTTGGTGTCGGTGTGCCCATAGTCCGTACCAATAACCAGGTTATCCTCTCCTGCATGTCTGATTATGTAGGGCACGTCATCTCCGGCATGGACGGCTACGTACAAACGGTCCTCACGCAGGATATCTTGCATTTTTGGAAGGGTTGCTTCCCATGGTTGCCTCTTCAGGTTTTTGAGGAGATAAGGCAACCAGTCAGCTCCCGCCTCGAGGAAACCGAACCGAAGCTTTGGGAACTGCGTCATTAGCCTGGTCGAGATGATGGTGTGCAGTGCGCCAGCAGTGTTCAAAAACATGGTCCAGAAAGCCCCAGCCTGGGCAGCGCGCTGACGGAGCAAATTTGCCATGTAAGGATTGCCCAAGCCAACATGCATGGCGACACACATGTCTAGCCGGGATATCTCTCCATACAATGGATAGAAATAGGGGTCAACTGGAAGGCGTTCCCCCTCAATGCACCTCCAAAATACCCCGACGGCGCCGTTTTCCTTGGAGTACCGGAGCTGATCGATAGCATCCGGGATGCTCAGTAAAGGCAAAACACATATCCACCTCAATCGGCCTTTCCCTTGCTTCCAGATGTCCGCCAGCCAGCGGTTATAAGATAGGCATATAGGAACCTCAACCTCTGCGCGATCGGAGATCTGCTCAAGGAACATAGTGGGAAAAAGAATCTGGATATCAATACCCAACTCATCCAAGGCCTTCAATCGTACTTCGACATTCTCCATACCCCGAGTTTCGAGGGTGGTAGCGAGTTTACGACCAGTTTTCTGCTCGAGGTCCTTGAACTGCTCGTCAGTGATGACCTGCTTTGCCGACCTGCGAAGCTGGCCATCTATCACCCACCGTTCAGAACCGTTAACCGGGCTACTACTAATATATGGCCTATACTTCCTGTCGGAAGGGTCCATGTATTCCCACGTATGCTCGCTTTCCACTACATGGGCATCTGCATCTATGACTGGCATAAGCTACCCTCCGCTTCCCAGAAAACCGTATCTATTTCGATAGCACGACACTACCACTCCAGACAAACTCCGTCAAGAGATTGTATTCAGAGACAAACATGAGCTTGACTCGGTGGTAAATAGGTTCTACTTTCTTACGGGACACGAAAGATTCAGGGGGTAAGCCATGGCCCAGCAGGTGGTATATACGCTGGAGGAGTTCGCCCAGGATGTGCGCCAGACCTTCGACGAATGGGGAAATACCAAGGCGGCGGTGCTGTGCCTGGGCTCCCTGATGCAACGGCTGGCCCGCGAAGGCGGGCCCTTCGAGGAGATGGGCGAACCAGCACCCCTCAGCAGCGGCCTACCCGGTCGGCGTCTCTACTCGGATGCGGAGGGAGCCTTTCGCCTCCTCTGGGCTCAGTACCCCCCCGATACCCCAACGGCAGTCCACAGCCACGAGGGATGGGTCGTCATCTGCCTGCTTACCGGCAGCGAGAGGTACACCTCCTGGCGCCGGACCGACAACGGGTCCACTGCCAACAGGGTGAGCATGGAACTGGTCCAGGACCACCACCTTCTTCCCGGTGACATTAGCTACCTCTTTAACGAGCCCTTCAATATCCATCGCCAGTGGCCGGGCCCCCAGGGCGCCGCGGAGCTGGTGTTTATGGCTGGCCGGGGAAGGCGCCTGCTCCATATCGACGAGGCCACGGGGGAGTGCTCGGCGCCCCCAGACCTCGGGCGGTAACCCCCCCAGACGCCCTAATCCAGCTCGCCGCGGAATTCCTGGTATAGCCGCTGAAGGGCTATGGGTATTCGATCCTCCTGGCGCCCCCATGACGCAAAGGGCCCTAGATGGAGCCGAAGCTGGGCCTCTTCAACGCTCAAGCCCTGGTCAAAGGCTTGCCGCACTTGTGGGATTATGTGCGCTAGGCACTCCCTCATCTCCGCCAGGTCCCTGCGGGTTCCCAGGGGCCCGTGACCGGGAACAATGGTGTCGCACTGGATTTCCTCCACCTGCTGGGCCACTTCCACCCACTGCGAGGGATAGCCGTCGTGAGCATTGGGAATGTACTGGTGGAAAGCTATATCCCCAGCGAAGAGGACGCCTTCCATTGGTATGTTGACGACTACATCTCCTCGAGTGTGAGCACGGCCGTAGTAGCGCAGTTGGACCTGGTGACGCCCCAGGTAAAGAGTCAGTTCCTGCGGAAAGGTGACATTAGGCGGCATCACGGACACCTGAGCCAGCTCCTCCCTGGCCTCTGGGTATAGATCGACTAGGAACTGGCGGTGGGACTCCTCCTGGGCTATCAGGTCCTCCCGGCAGGAGTCGTGGCCCATGATGGCCGGTGCCTTAAAGAGGTAGTTGCCGAAGGTGTGGTCTCCGTGCCAGTGAGTGTTAATGACGTACCGTATAGGGGCACTGGTGACCCGCTGCACCTCCGAAAGGAGACGATTGGCCAGGGTAGGCGTCATCAGCGTATCTATCACGATGACGCCTTCCTCCTCCACAATGAAGCCAGCGTCGGTGGCGCCGTTGGGCTGAATAAAGGCATAGACGCCCCTGCCCACCTCTATGGACCCCGTTCTGTATTGAGACATGGTCACTCTCCTGGCTCCTTGGCTGGCTCACCAGGCCTTGGCCCTGTGCCGTAGGGATCTGCCTAGCTTCGCAACCTTGAGACGATATCCTGGGTCAGTCGTTTGATTGTGAGCTGAGCCTCCGCCAAAGTGCGGGCCTGGGGCAGGAAGATGAAATGACCCACTCCCGCCCTGATGTACCCTTGAAGCGTCTCTACTATCAGCGCCGTATCGCCCGTGAGCGCGTCCCGCCTTTGCGCTGCCGAGACATCCGGACTGTCTCGAAGGTCCACCAGCACTCGGAGGGAGAGACCCACCTCATCCGGCCCGCGACCAAACTCCTCCGCCATTCTGCGGACGCGAGCAAAAGTCTGGGCTAAACCTTCTGGCGTGACCTTGAAAAGGGGCGGCACCCACATGGAGGCATATCTGGCCGCTCGACGCAGGGCGGGCTCCGTGGCTCCACCTACCCAGATGGGCGGGTGGGGCTTCTGCACGGGTTGTGGATAGGAGGCGATATCTCGGACGGAATAGAACTGTCCTTCGTAGAAGGGGTTCTCCTGAGTCCACACCGCCCGAAGCACCTCCAGCCCTTCGTCCAGGAGCTTTCCCCTGTCTTTGAAGGACACCCCCAGGGCCTTGTACTCCTCCTCCAGCCACCCGGCTGCCACTCCCAGGATCACCCTCCCGCCCGACAGTACATCCAGGGTGGACACAATCTTGGCCACCAGCAGGGGGTGACGCAGCGGAAGAAGAGTGACCGCCGTACCCACCTGGACTCGACTGGTGAATCCGGCCACGTAGGCCAGCGTTGTGAACTGCTCTAAAAAGGGCAGGGTGGGCCGGATCAGGAATTGGCCGTCATCGCTGTAGGGGTAGGGAGAGGAGTCTCCGGCAGGCAGGACGATGTGGTCTGCCGTCCATACCGAGTCCAATCCTTCGGCCTCAGCCTGTTGGGCCACCATGCGGACCGCATCGGGGTCTTCCATTCCGATAGTGGGCAGCGAGACGCCGAACTGGACCAAGGTCCCTCCTGTTGAATGCGGCTGACAAAGGACTTGGCCGCTATGATAAGCCATGCAATGGGAGGAGACAATGCTGGCGGCGAGGTGCGGGTTTACTCGCGAGGGTCTAGTACCATGACGCTGTTGGTCTTAATGATCAGGTAAACGTCCTGCCCCGCGCTCAGGTCCAGTTCCCTAAGGGCCGCTGGAGTAATAGTGGCCACTAGGCTGACGCCCACATCCGCGTAGACCAGCACCGTTTCTCCCACTACGTGTATCTCCTGGATAAGGCCTCTCAGGGTGTTCCGAGCGCTCAGGCGCGACGGCTTGTCCGGTGAGAGGATGATGTCGCCGGCCCTGATGGATATGGTGGCCACCGCTCCTGGCTCACTGGCCAATCCCTGGACCGTCATGCAGACATCGCCTACCTTCACCTCCGCCAACCCACCGGGCGATGGGGAGGCCACCACCTCGCCCTCCAGGATGTTCTCCAGAGCGGAGTATTCGTCCACTGAGTAGACATTCGGATGCGAGAGTAGCTGGCGGGTTGGGCCATAATCGACTCGCCTTCCATTTGACATAACCAACATCGTGTTGGCCAGGGCCATTACCTCAGAGATGGAATGGGAGACAAAGACCATGGGTATGCTGAACTCTCGCCAGATCTCTCTTAGATACCGCAGAGCAATACCCCTGAGGGCTATATCCAGGGAGGCCAGAGGCTCGTCCAGTAGCAGCAGGTCAGGCGAGGTGGCCAGGACCCGCGCCAGGGCCACTCGCTGGGCTTCACCTCCAGAGATCTCGCCGACCCTGCGCTCCTGAAGATGGGAGAGGTTTAGAATCTCCAGGAGATGCTGGGGGTCGATCTTCCGCTGAGGCGGTGGCGTCAGATTATACCCGTAGAGGATGTTTTGGCGGACGCCAAGGTGGGGGAAGAGGGAGCTTTCCTGGAACAGGTAGCCGATGCGGCGTTTCTCGGGCGGCTGGTTGATCCCCTGAGTCGAGGAGTAGAGCATACGTTCCTGGAGCTGAACGTGGCCTTCGTTGGGGGTAACCAACCCAGCGATGCAGTTGAGGATGGTGGTCTTGCCGCTGCCGTTGGGGCCAAAGATGGAGGTGATGCCCTCCTCAAAGGCCGCTTCGACCTCTAGCTCAAAGTCCGGAAAGACCTTCCTGATTTTGAACTCTAAGACTGGTGCGCTCATTTTCCCTCGAAGCTCCCTGGTATCATTGTAACCTAGGAAGGTACAGGGAACCTAGGTTCCTTGTCGGGGAGTTTGAGATGTGTCCCCAGCTTTGCACAAAAACCCAGGAGAGTGCAGAGAACCCAGGTTCTCTGCCAGGGTGTCTGAGGGGTGTCCCCTCAGGAATTAGACATATTGGGTGGGTGGGCGGGAAAGAAAACGTCTGCTGTTGGACTTTTTGTGCTCGGCCGGGTGTCCTCTCAAAACAAAAACTTATCGAGGGTGGGTGGGCTGTACAGAACTCGTCTGACTGAGTTTTAGGCCCATCCGAACCTCAACTGCTTTGCCAGGCGATTATGCAGCAGCAGGGTGACCACAGCCAGGGCCATGGCTATTCCCACCAGGCGAAGGGCCAGGGCGTCGTCACCCACCTGGAGCCTTGTGAATATGGCCAGAGGCAGAGTCTGAGTCCTGCCGGGGATGTTGCCCGCCACGACAATTGTAGCGCCGAACTCGCCCACGGCCCTCACGAATCCCAGTAGGAGGCCGGCCAGGATACCCTGGTAGGCCAGGGGTACTGTGACTGTAAAGAAGACCCTCCACGGCCCGGCGCCCAGGCTCCTGGCCGCTCTCTCCAATCGCTGGTCCACGCTGGCCACGGCCACCATCATACCCCTGGCCATAAGGGGGAAGGATATGATGGCGGCAGCCAGGGTGGCCGCAAACCAGGTGAAGGCCAGCTCGATGTCGAAGGTGGCATCAAGGAATCTCCCTATTGGGCCGTTCCTCCCCAGCAGCAGCAGGAGAAAATAGCCTGTGACCACTGGTGGAAGGGCTAGGGGAAGCATGATCAGGTTATCTAGGAGGAACTGTCCCTTGAAAGACTTCTTCGCCAGCAGCCAAGATATTCCCAGCGCAATGGGAAGGTTAATGGCAGTGGCGACTACCGCCACCCTCAGCGAGAGCAGCAGCAGAGACAACTCCTCGGATGCGGACATTACGCTCCTTTAACTAGAGATGAAAGGCTGGCCATGAACCTGCGCTTACTCATCACCAAATTACCCCTTCTTTCCATCCGCCTGCCTGTGATGTTTCTCTGGGGGACATCCAGCTTTGCATAAAAACATTAGGAGAGTACAGGGAAACTGGGTTCCCTGTCGGGGGTTCAAGGGGGTGTCCCCCTTTTGAATAAAACCTTTGGGCGGGTGGGTGGGAAAGAAGCGTTGGACTTTTTGTGCAAGGCCCGGGACACCCTCCGACCAGATCCTTGCCAAGAGAGCTCTGCTCTTATGGAACCCCCGATGGGCATGAACATCTATCCTCACCTATCCGATGATAAAGGCCTGTAGCCGTATTTCTGAAAGATGCTAGTGGCAATATCCCCTTTGAGGAAGTCGACGAACCGTCCCGGAGCCCCCATCTCCTTGGCACCCTTCACCAGGGCCACCGGGTACACGACTGTCGAGTAGCTTTCCTGGGGTACAACCGCCACCACCTCGACTGCTTGGCTGAGCTGGACGTCGGTGCGGTACACAATGGCGGCATCCGCGTTGCCGGAGGTCAGATAGGCCAGGGTGATGCGCACGTCAGCCCCCAGTATCAGCTTTCCCTCTACTTTCTCCCAAAGGCCCAGGCTGACAAGGGCTTCCTTGGCGTACCTTCCCGCCGGCGCCAGCTCCGGGTCCGCGATAGCTATTCGGCTGACATTGGGCTCCCCCAACTGCTCCAGCGTCTCAATAGAGGAGCCGTCGTCAGATGGCACAATCAGCACTAATTCATTGGTCAAAAGGTCGACTCTGGTTCCAGGCTCCAGCAGTCCTTTCGAGTCCACCCGCTCCATTGCCAGCTCGTCCGCGGAGATGAAAACGTCGGCGGGGGCGCCTCGTATGATCTGCTGAGCCAGCATCTGCGACCCTCCCAGGCTGTAGCGGACCTTCACACCATCCGCTTCCCTGAATGTCTTGGCCAGCTCCTCCATCATGTCGGCCAGGCTCGCCGCGGCGAATGCCGTAACGGAGGATTCTCCGGCCTGAGACGATGAGCAGGAGATAGCCGACAGCGTCAGGAGAAGGGACGTGACGATCAGGAGGAGCTTTCTCATGCCATCATACACTGCGATACGTGCCTACACCGCAACAATCAGCGGGACGTTCCGTTTCTCCTGGAAGAGTCTGGCCTGGGGAGGACATAACGCTCTAGCCAGCTATGGGCGTTTCGAATAGTAGCTATTATGGGGCCTTAGCCTTGGGCAGGCAATGCAGACGATGTAAAAGAAAAGCATCGGAAGAGGTATTCGCCCTTCCGATGCTTCAGACTTGTCCTGAACCTGGGGATCAGTCCGCTATTTCGAAGACCCCCTCGATCTCCACGGTGGCGTTGCCTGGCAGGCTGGCCATTCCTACGGCGGAGCGGGTGCCCTTGATATCATCGCCGTAGAGCTGTATCAGCAGCTCCGAGGCCCCGTTGGCCACCCGGGGGTGCTGGTTGAAGTCCGGCGTGGCGTTGATCATGTTGAAGATCCTAACTGCCCGCTTCACCTTGTCAAGGTCGCCGATCTCGTGTTTAACGTTGCCTAGAATCCTGAGCATCAGGAGCTTTGCCCTCTCGTAGCCCTCCTCTACTGTGACCTCGGCTCCCACCTTCCCAGAGAGGATGTTTCCTTCCAGGTCCATGGAGACGGTGCCGCTGATGAAGAGCAGGTTTCCTGTTCTGTAAACACTGAGAAAGGGTAGGTTGGGCGCTCGATACTCCGGCAGCTTCAGTCCCAGCTCCTCTAGCTTGGCTTCAACCTTTGCCATCGCGCCTCCTTTTGGTATGGATACTGCGGTAGTTTCCGCCCTGGTTACACCTACATCGATAAAGCGTGCGACATCCTATGGGGCGAACATGCGCCTTTTATCATGCCGCTAGCGAAAAGTCAACTGGAATATAGGGCCCGCTTCTCTTTGTGCACCTTCTCCAGGCCAACGTTGGCACGGAGGATGGTGGGCAATCTCTCCATGAGGCGGTCCAGCTGGGTGCCGGGCACAGCCACTACTACCTCGTCGGCGGACATGGAGGTGTAGGTACGGGAGCCGATGCAGCCCAAGCTCATTCCGCTCCTTGCGGATTGCATCGCCATTGGGATGACGCCGCAGGCGGGCCGGCCGAAGGTAGGAAGAGCGGGCCCACCCGTCCAGTCGACGTTACCCGTCGCCTCAGCCAGGAGCATGGCCTCGCCGGGCCGGCATATGAACAAGGCAACATCAGGCTCGACGGGGAGCTGGGCTAGAGGCCCGTATACGATTCCCCGATGCTCTAGCTGCACCGAGGGTATATGGGGAAGCTCCTCCGGGCTGATGTACTCCATCTGGCACATCATGTCCAGCAGGCCCTTGGCCTCCGGTTCTCGTTCGGTGGGTATCGGGAACCCCATAGTCATCATACCGATGGGGCAGTTAACGTGGTCTTCCGGCGAGGTGTAGAAGACCTCCCGCTCCGCCATTGGCCAGAAGGAGCAACCGGAGGGCACCTCTCGGCCTGGCCTGGCTATACCCGGAGGAGGCTCCATAACAAAGGCAAGCCCCACCGGAGTGTGCTCAAGCCCCAGGGCCTCCTTGAGTTCTGCGAGTAGCTGCTGGCGCTCCGTGGCCTCCATAGTGATCCCCTTTCGGTCTACCGCTGGTCTCGGGTCTATATGCCTGACTCCGCAGCCCGCTTGATGGCGTCCAGCTCACCCGTCAAGTCCCGCCGTAGGGAGCGACTCATAAAGCGCGACACCAGGGCCCCAATGAGTCCTCGGTAGTCGCCGGTCATTGTCACCTGGGTTTCTGCTCCGCTGGAACGCAGCCCATACATGTGGGTAACCCGGAAGCCAGGACCTTTGACCAGAAGAGTCAGTTGTTCAGGTGGGCGTAGTTCGAGAACGGTTGAGGTAAACCTGTCTCGGTCCACCTTGAGCCGGATGCGGCTGCCCTCCTTGAGGGGTCCGCCTCCCAAGATGGCGGCCTCTTTGACTCTGGGCGACCAGCGAGGGCGCGTCTCGAAGTCCACCAGGGTATCCCAGACTTGCTGGGGTGGGGCGGCAACGGCCACGGTCTCTCGAATATTGGCCATGCTCGCCTTGAGCCTACAGTCTGAGGACCCGCTCCGCGTTCTCGTGCATCAGCTTGTGCATCTGGGTCTCGTTGAGGCTCTTCCATGCTAGGGCCAGGTCCACCGACTCCGGGAAGTGGGTCTCGCCGTGCGGATAGTCTGACTGGAAGGCCAGCACGTTGTCCCCCAGGACATCGAAGATGGCCTTGGTCATGGCCTCCCCCTCCTCATACTCGATGCCTGGAACCACTCGGCCCTGCCTCACGTAGTCGCTGGGCTTCTGCTTAAGCTCCTGGATGCCCCCGGCGTACTGGGACTGCCAGTCGAAGCGCAGGATGAAGGGGGCGATCCAGCCGTGGCCGCATTCGGCTATGAGCATGTTGAGGTTGGGGAACCGGTCCAGAATGCCCGCGCCTACGATGGACGCGATGAGGCGCTGGGCGCCCCAAGGATGGGCGCTGGTGCGGGCTATGGCGATGTTGTCGTAGACGTCCCGATAGCCTGGGAAGTAGGGAGGGTAGTAGGTGAAGCTGTGGTGGATTATGGGCAGGTGAGCCTCGTTCATAGCCGCCCAGATGGGCTCGTTGTCTGGATGGTCCGGAGGCTTGCCCTCAGACATGATGGGCCAGACGCCGGCCACCCACTTGGAGTTGGCCCACCGTTTGATCTCGGTCACGGCCCACTCCACGTCGGCGCCGCAGATCACCATGGTAGCCTTCAGCCGGTCGGGGTTGGTGCTGCAGTAGTCGTCCAAATAGCGGTGGTAGGCCTCGTAGAGGCCGGACCAGAGGGAGGGGTCTAAAGCGCTGACGTTGGCAGGCCAGCCGCCGGGGAACATGAAGTCGACATCTCTTCCCTCCTCGTCCATATCCTGGATACGGCCCTGGGAATTCATGTTCTGAGTATCGGGCTCGAACTCCTTGGAGCGGTGGGTCTCTATCTTGCCGATGCGCTTGTTACCGCTGGCCTTAACCCCTATGTTTGCCTCAGCGGGGGTCCCCAGTATCCGGCGATACAGCTTCACGTTCACCTCGTAGGTGGGGCCCGTGTCCCTTTGAATCTTGTAAGGCTCCAGTTCCGCCAGCTTGGGCCGGAAGCTAGGGGACACATAATTGCTCAGGACATCCGCATTGGGGACCACGTGGGTATCGACGTCTATAACTCTGTAACCGTTACGCATGTTTCGTTCCTTTCTACCTGGTGGCGGGACTCCCTCTCAACATAACAGACTCCACCTCATAATATATCATACCAACCTTGGGCAGCAGGTGGCTTGGACGGCTCCATGAGACCAACCTCTAGCTACCCGGCAGCGACTCTATGCCGTAGAAGCGGGCGCAGTTGTCCCAGAGAATCTTGCGCCGGGCTTCGTCCGTTAAGTCCAGCTCCAGGAACTCATCGATGGCGTGGGGGAAGGCGCTGTCTGGGTGGGGGTAATCGGTGGAGAGGATGATGTTGTCAGCCCCAACCCTCTGGATCAAATCCTTGGCCACCTCCTCGTCCGGGTCCATGGAGATCCAGCAGCTACGCACGAAATAGTCGCTGGGCTTCATGGAGAGGATTTCACCCTCGTCATAGGCGCCGTACTTTTTCCACTGATCGTCCATACGGTAGAGCCACCATGGGACCCAGCCGCAGTTTCCTTCAAGGAAGGCCACTCGAAGTCTGGGGAAGCGCTCCAGGACGCCGCTGAGGATCATACCGCCCATGCTGGCCATAAGCTGCGTGGGGAAGCTGAAGGCGTGGGTGAAGGTCCCGCCCGCGGGGTGGTTGAAGTACTTGTGGGTGACGTCCTCCCTGGAGGGCGCCAGGGAAGTGCCGTGGAACCCGATGCTGCTCCCCAGCCGCTCCACCTCGGCCCAGAGGGGGTCCACCTCACGGTCGTAGGGCACTCGGCCGTCGACGGGCTCCGGGTGCACGGTTATGCCCGCGAAACCCAGCTCGTTGATGGCGCGGCGGGTCTCCTCCACGGCCATCTCTATATCGCAGAGGGGGATGCAGGCCACGCCCTTGAGGCGTGATGGGTCAGTCTTGCAATAGTCGGCCAGCCAGTTGTTGTAGGCACGGGCCAGGGCAAAGCCGAACTCAGGCCCAAGGCCATCGACGCCGATGGCCAGCATGCCGGCCCGGGTGCGGTAGAGGACGGCAACGTCCACGCCCTCTATGTCCATGGCATTGAGGGTGGAAGGAGCGTCGAACCCCCTGGAGGCTGCTTCGACATGGGCCGGGATCTGGAGCTGCTTTTCCTGAAGGCCGGTGTACCGCCCCTTGTACGTGTCGGTGGCGGAGTAAGGGGGGAACACCTTGTCGTCCAGGAACCAATCGCCTCCTCCTTTATGGAAGGCCTCTCGACGCGGAACGCGGTGGAGGAAGCGCGGATCGAGGTACCGTTCCCAGATGTCCGGCGGCTCCATGACATGAAGGTCGCTATCTATGATCTGAAATCCGTTTTTCGCCATTGCG
The DNA here is from genome assembly GCA_965237935.1 of Dehalococcoidia bacterium. Classification (GTDB taxonomy): domain Bacteria; phylum Chloroflexota; class Dehalococcoidia; order Lucifugimonadales; family CBDEGW01; genus CBDEGW01. Next base: position 699,778 of record CBDEGW010000004.1, read on the forward strand.
CTACCTCGATATCCAAGTTAGGTTTGAAAGGCCCATTACAGGCCGTAGAAGCGTGCGCAGTTGTCCCAGAGAATCTTTCGCCTGGACTCCTCCGACAGGTCCACCTCAAAGAACTCGTCTATTGCGTGGGGGAAGGCGCTATCGGCGTGGGGATAGTCCGTGGAAAGAACGATGTTATCGTTCCCTACCCTCTGGATCATATCCTGGGCCACCTCCTCATCCGGGTCCATGGAGATCCAGCAGTTGCGCAGAAAATAGTCGCTGGGCTTCATGGAGAGGATTTCACCCTCCTCATATGGGCCGTACTTCGCCCACTGGTCGTCCATGCGGTAGAGCCACCAGGGGACCCAGCCACAGTTGCCTTCCAGGAAGGCCACCCGAAGCTTGGGGAAGCGCTCCAGGACGCCGCTGAGGATCATGCCGCCCATGCTGGAGATGAGCTGTATGGGAAAGCTGAAGGCGTGGGTGAAGGTCCCACCAGCCGGGTGGTTGAAGTACTTGTGGGTGATGTCATCCTTCCCAGGCGCCAGGGAGGTGCCGTGGATTCCAACGGATATATTCAACCGCTCCAGCTCGGCCCAGAGGGGGTCCACCTCCCGGTCGTGGAGCAGTCGACCGTTGACGGGCTCCGGGTGCACGGTAACGCCCACGAAACCCAGGTCCCGGACGGTGCGTCTCGTCTCCTCGATGGCCATCTCAATGTCGCAGATGGGGATGCAGGCCACCCCCTTGAGGCGAGAAGGGTCCGCCTTGCAGTAGTCGGCCAGCCAGTTGTTGTAGGCCCTGGCTAGGGCGAAGGCGAATTCCGGCTCTAGGCCGTCAACGCCTATGGCCAGCATGCCGCCGCTGGTGCGATAGAGGATGGCCACGTCCACTCCCTCTATATCCATTGACTTGAGGGTGGAGGGGGCGTCGAAGCCCGTGGCCGAGGCCTCCACGTGTTCAGGAATCTTGGCCACCTTGGCTCTAAGTCCAGCGTAGCGGGCATTGTAGCGCTCCGTAGCGGAGTAGGGCGGATACAAATTGCCATCGAGGACCCAACCGCTTCCTCCCTGGTATCCATACCTCTCGCCTTTACCAGGCGCCCGTTCTCGGAAAGGCTCCTCAATGTATCGCTCGAACAGGTCCGCCGGCTCCATGACATGAAGGTCGCTGTCCATTATGCGGAACCCGCGCTTTGCCATGTCACACCCTCCTCGTTGAGCTGAAGGGTCCAGCTCTTAGACCCCTGTCCTCAATCCGCGGCGCTAACTCCCCAGTGTATAGGGAATGCTGAGCTCGCTGCAGATGCCCTTGAACCACTCGATGACCTCTTTGTGCAACGGGATGCCGTTTGCCCTGCGGTCCTGCTCCGCCTCCCACTCCGGCTGTCCTGGAACCATGACCCGCTCATGTCCCGGCGCTGGAGGGGTGTTCTTCAAAGTGCGCAGGAACTCATCCATGGCGGACTTGAACTCGTCCACCGGAGTGAAAGCCTCGATGCTATAGGCCGCCAGGTAATGGTTGTTGACGCCGCCGCCGGCGGAGTAGCCGATGCCCGAGAGGACGCTGGTCAGAATCTCCACAATCATGGCCATTCCGTAGCCTTTGTGGGAGCCCAACTCCCGATTGCTCCCCCAGGGGAGTAGGAAGTACTTCTCCGGCAACTGGGTTGGCTCCATGATGGGGGTGCCCTGATCGTCGGAGATGAACCCACCGGGCAGGGGGGCTCCAATGCGCTTGGCCAGCCTGAGCTTGTTGCCCGCCACTACGCTGGTGGCCACGTCGTAGACGAAGGGAGGCTCCTCCTTGGCGGGAGCGGCCACGGCGATGGGGTTGGTGCCCAGGCGAGGCTCGGCGCCGAAGGTGGGGAGGACCTGGGGGCCGGCGCTGGTCATGCAGGTGCCGATCATGTCGTGCTCCAGGGCCATCATGGCGTGGTAGGAGGCCATGCCCAGGTGGCGGCCGTTGGCCACGCTGACCATGCCGACGCCCGTCTCCCTGGCCTTGCGTATGGCGATCTCCATGGCCTTGGGGGCCGTGATGATGCCCAGGCCGCCGTCGGCGTCCAGGGTGGCTGTGGCGGCCGTCTCCCGGACGACGCGCTGGTTTGGACTGGGGTTTATCCTTCCGCTGTTATACCCGTCCACGTAGCTGCGAAGCATGTTGGAGACGCCGTGGCTATCGATGCCGCGAAGGTCGGAAGTCAACAGGACGTCGGCGGCCAGCTCTGCGTCCCCACGCGGGACCTTCATCTTCTCGAAGATGGCCGTGACGGTGCTCCTCAGCGGCTCCTCACGGACGATGACCGAGTCCTCTTTCGGGACCTTGAACTGCTGCAGCATCTTTCGCCCCCCTTACGCGGAGAATCGGCGTGGCCTGGCGGGTTACCAGGGATGCTGCATTATATCACTTCCCCGCTGCGGTGTGTCCTAGGTCACGGCATATTGCTAAGCGCCTCTGATTGGGGTGCAGGCCGACTGCAGTGACAATCATGCCTAGTTTGTTCAAACAAGATCCGCATAATATAATATCTGCAAGGAAAGAGAAGGAATGGTAAGGCAAACCTAGAACAAATGACCTGCAAATATCGCAAGGATGGGCAAAATGCAAGCCCCAAAAGTCCCAACTTTGATTCTCTCGTAAAAAGTCTGTGTAGGTCGAATTAGAACAAACGTACCCACACCTGGGTACAATATACAGTCTCTGTTCCGTACACTACCCCAACATACGGTAGCGCGCAGATGTGCTAAATCGCTGGAACTTCCTCAAAACGGGTTTTTACGAGGGAATCAACTTTAGTTATCGTCCTGGTCGGAATAATGGTCTTCGCCTGCACGTCTGCGGACTCCCCCTCCGACGATCCGCTGGCCACAATCCAGGCCCTTGAGGATCAGCTCGCAGGCATACCTACCCGTACTCCGACTCCACTCCCAACCGCGACCCCCACCGTGGACATAGCGTCTACTGTCGCTGCTGAGGTGGCTACTCAAATTGCCGCTATACCAACGGCAACGCCTATCATCCTGACGCCAACGCCGGTACCTACGCCTCTACCAACGGTGGCACCAACGGCCACTCCCACAAAGGTACCTACAGCTACCCCGACAGCAACGCCCACCATGATCCCAACACGTACCCCAATTCTAACTCCAAGGCCCACGGCGACCCCCATAGACCTTAGCCAGTTGAAATGGATGGACCGGGAGTACGTCTTAACCCGAATCCACCGAAGGACACGGATGGACGGCGTGAGGACAGCGGAAGGGGGTGGGTGAGGGAGCTACAGGGGAGATGGCCTGGGGTCTTGGGGTAGATGGGAGGCCGGCGGACGGTCTTCAGTCGCCGCACAGGGCCCCTAAGGCCCTATGCGGGAGTTGCGATGCGCGGGATGGCGAGAGGATACGCAGCAGGGGACTCTCGCGACCGGGGTGGCGCGAGATTGCGGGGACGTTGGGTCAGTTGCAGGCTGGCCGTCAGGCCGGGAACGGAATGGCTTGCAGCCGGGCCAAGGCGCGACTGAACTGGGTTTCCCAAGGCCAGCGCCGGGGGAGATGCAAAGTGAGGCGGCGCGCCGAGCGGGTGATCCGTCCCACCAGAGCGAAGACCCGCCGCCTGAGGGTCTTGGTGATCACGGTCCGCTCGCCCAGACCAATCCGCGCCGTCCAGCGGGCCAGGTTATGCGCCATCACCTGGACCGCCAGCCAGGCGCCGTTGGCGGCGAAGCGCGCCGACGGCATGTGGTTCAGCCCGACGCCGTACTTGAGGTCGCGTATGGCGTTCTCGACCTCGGCGTGGCGGCGATGATCGGCCTCCAGTTCCAGCGTCTCCCCATCGCGGTCGGTGATGAAGGCGTGATAGCTGTATCTGGCGAAGAGGGCGAGCTGGGAACCGGGCGTCGGCTTCACCCGCCGGACAATGAGCCGCACCGGCGCGGCGTCCGGCTTGGTCTGGAACGGGGTGTAAGTCGTCTCGGCGACATCGGCGGCACCGTCCATCCAGTAGGGAATGGGAGTCCAGTCCTCCTCTGGTATCGCCTCGATCAGGTCCCGCAGGCTGGCGCGCTGGCGGATGGTGATAGAGAAGCGGACATCCATTTCCCGGCAGGCGGCAACGACAGTGTGGGCGTAGAAGCCGCTGTCGGCCCGCACCGTGAGTTGTCCCCTGGCCCCGCCGTAGCGCACCCGCCCCACCGTCTCACGCAGGAAGTGGGCGGCGCCACGGGCGGTGTTGGCCCGGCCCTCGCGCAGCCGGGACATCAGCACTTCGCCGGTGCCGGCGGCAATGGCCAGCAGTGGGTGATAGCCGCGGGCGCCGGTATAGCCGTGGTGGCGCGCTCCCTCCTTGGCCAGCCCATAGGTCTCGCAGATGGTCGAGTCCAGGTCGATGGTCAGGGGCGAGTCGCCGGGTCCGGCCCCAGCGGCCCAGGCCCGGGCCAACAACTGGCGGCTCACGCGGTCGAGTTGACGGACATGCCCCCACCGGAAGCTGCGCAGGAAGGTCCCCAGGGTGGATGGCGCCTTGACCACGCAGCCTAGAACACCGACCGTCCCACCAGCGCGCAGCGCATCGGCGTCGTCGATGCAGTCGCCGCCTGCCAGCGCGGAAGCGACCAGCGTCAGCATCTTGTCCCCAGTGTTCGCCCGTCCCGGCGCTCCGCCGAGGTCAAGGTGATGGTCGACGAGTTCCCGCAGGCCCAGGTGCCGGGCTAGGGTGGCCGGCAAGAGCAGGCCGGCATTGGCCACCAGGCGATGGTCGTCAAAGAGGATGCGAATACGGTCGGGTTTGTTCTGTGGCAGCATCTATTGGGTGCTCCTTGTTTCCGGGCGGGTTTCTGTTCCAAAACCATTATCCCAGATTCAGAGGAGCACCCTCTGCCTTCTTCAAGGGCTGTCCCCAAGGACGTCCTTCGGTGGATTCGGGCTTAACCGGGCAGTACCCTTTGGTTCCAGAATGGCTTGAGGCAATAATATTCCACCAAACGCCAGAGGGAAGGTTGACCCGGAAATTAACACCCGGTTTGGAGGATCAGCCTCTACGTAGTCCCTCGTCTCAGTATTGGTGTCAGCGCCTGAAGCCTTCTGAGCGTCTCAAGCTCTTGGAGTATGTTGTCTGGATGGGATTTCATCTACAGGACTGGATGGCCTACGTTCGTGCCAGTGGAGGCAACTTGATGTTCATCCAATGTCCCCCAGCTACATACTACTAGAGAAGACAATCGTGACTAGTTTGTTCAAACAAGTTCCGCATAATATAATATCTAAGGAAGTTGACACTACCAGGTCCGGTCAATATGACTGGGCCCAGGATTAACCCAGTAAGAACACGTGGGGCATTTACCGTAGGGATGGAGAAGCGATGACCCGGAAAGAAGTTCGGTCAAAGAGTGGAAAACCACGAAGTACGACGGCGGAGCGTCCACGTTTCGCCGCGTATCGATCTGGAAGAGTCATAGCCACGGCAGATACACTGCACAAGCTTGTATCGAAAGATGTCGTTGCAAAGTCCTTAGCTGAGAAGTCCGTGACCATTGGTCATGTGGCACCTGACGGGATGATTGTTGCCTATCGAAATCCCGTATAACAACAAACGGACGGCATTTGGGGTTGTCTGCAACCCGGAACTGGTAGTCGAGGTATCCACAACCATATATGGCTACCAGCCTTTTTTATTCCTATTGGATTCTGGCGCAGACTGCACAATGGTGCCAAGGTCTATGGCTAGTTTAGTAGGTGTAAACCCGAATCCACCGAAGGACACGGATGGACGGCGTGAGGACAGCGGAAGGGGGTGGGTGAGGGAGCTACAGGGGAGATGGCCTGGGGTCTTGGGGTAGATGGGAGGCCGGCGGACGGTCTTCAGTCGCCGCACAGGGCCCCTAAGGCCCTATGCGGGAGTTGCGATGCGCGGGATGGCGAGAGGATACGCAGCAGGGGACTCTCGCGACCGGGGTGGCGCGAGATTGCGGGGACGTTGGGTCAGTTGCAGGCTGGCCGTCAGGCCGGGAACGGAATGGCTTGCAGCCGGTCCAAGGCGCGACTGAACTGGGTTTCCCAAGGCCAGCGCCGGGGGAGATGCAAAGTGAGGCGGCGCGCCGAGCGGGTGATCCGTCCCACCAGAGCGAAGACCCGCCGCCTGAGGGTCTTGGTGATCACGGTCCGCTCGCCCAGACCAATCCGCGCCGTCCAGCGGGCCAGGTTATGCGCCATCACCTGGACCGCCAGCCAGGCGCCGTTGGCGGCGAAGCGCGCCGACGGCATGTGGTTCAGCCCGACGCCGTACTTGAGGTCGCGTATGGCGTTCTCGACCTCGGCGTGGCGGCGATGATCGGCCTCCAGTTCCAGCGTCTCCCCATCGCGGTCGGTGATGAAGGCGTGATAGCTGTATCTGGCGAAGAGGGCGAGCTGGGAACCGGGCGTCGGCTTCACCCGCCGGACAATGAGCCGCACCGGCGCGGCGTCCGGCTTGGTCTGGAACGGGGTGTAAGTCGTCTCGGCGACATCGGCGGCACCGTCCATCCAGTAGGGAATGGGAGTCCAGTCCTCCTCTGGTATCGCCTCGATCAGGTCCCGCAGGCTGGCGCGCTGGCGGATGGTGATAGAGAAGCGGACATCCATTTCCCGGCAGGCGGCAACGACAGTGTGGGCGTAGAAGCCGCTGTCGGCCCGCACCGTGAGTTGTCCCCTGGCCCCGCCGTAGCGCACCCGCCCCACCGTCTCACGCAGGAAGTGGGCGGCGCCACGGGCGGTGTTGGCCCGGCCCTCGCGCAGCCGGGACATCAGCACTTCGCCGGTGCCGGCGGCAATGGCCAGCAGTGGGTGATAGCCGCGGGCGCCGGTATAGCCGTGGTGGCGCGCTCCCTCCTTGGCCAGCCCATAGGTCTCGCAGATGGTCGAGTCCAGGTCGATGGTCAGGGGCGAGTCGCCGGGTCCGGCCCCAGCGGCCCAGGCCCGGGCCAACAACTGGCGGCTCACGCGGTCGAGTTGACGGACATGCCCCCACCGGAAGCTGCGCAGGAAGGTCCCCAGGGTGGATGGCGCCTTGACCACGCAGCCTAGAACACCGACCGTCCCACCAGCGCGCAGCGCATCGGCGTCGTCGATGCAGTCGCCGCCTGCCAGCGCGGAAGCGACCAGCGTCAGCATCTTGTCCCCAGTGTTCGCCCGTCCCGGCGCTCCGCCGAGGTCAAGGTGATGGTCGACGAGTTCCCGCAGGCCCAGGTGCCGGGCTAGGGTGGCCGGCAGGAGCAGGCCGGCATTGGCCACCAGGCGATGGTCGTCAAAGAGGATGCGGATACGGTCGGGTTTGTTCTGTGGCAGCATCTATTGGGTGCTCCTTGTTTCCGGGCGGGTTTCTGTTCCAAAACCATTATCCCAGATTCAGAGGAGCACCCTCTGCCTTCTTCAAGGGCTGTCCCCAAGGACGTCCTTCGGTGGATTCGGGGTTACTCTGCCAAAGGTGCCAGATATATACGTAGGAGGCATCAGTGGCCCTAAATTAGCTGCCTTTAGAGGCAGTCTAAATTGCAGAATAGGAAATGAACAATTTGAATTGCGTTGCCTTTTCACTAATCCCGAATCCACCGAAGGACACCGATGGATGGCGTGAGGACAGCGGAAGGGGGTGGGTGAGGGAGCTACAGGGGAGATGGCCTGGGGTCTTGGGGTAGATGGGAGGCCGGCGGACGGTCTTCAGTCGCCGCACAGGGCCCCTAAGGCCCTATGCGGGAGTTGCGATGCGCGGGATGGCGAGAGGATACGCAGCAGGGGACTCTCGCGACCGGGGTGGCGCGAGATTGCGGGGACGTTGGGTCAGTTGCAGGCTGGCCGTCAGGCCGGGAACGGAATGGCTTGCAGCCGGGCCAAGGCGCGACTGAACTGGGTTTCCCAAGGCCAGCGCCGGGGGAGATGCAAAGTGAGGCGGCGCGCCGAGCGGGTGATCCGTCCCACCAGAGCGAAGACCCGCCGCCTGAGGGTCTTGGTGATCACGGTCCGCTCGCCCAGACCAATCCGCGCCGTCCAGCGGGCCAGGTTATGCGCCATCACCTGGACCGCCAGCCAGGCGCCGTTGGCGGCGAAGCGCGCCGACGGCATGTGGTTCAGCCCGACGCCGTACTTGAGGTCGCGTATGGCGTTCTCGACCTCGGCGTGGCGGCGATGATCGGCCTCCAGTTCCAGCGTCTCCCCATCGCGGTCGGTGATGAAGGCGTGATAGCTGTATCTGGCGAAGAGGGCGAGCTGGGAACCGGGCGTCGGCTTCACCCGCCGGACAATGAGCCGCACCGGCGCGGCGTCCGGCTTGGTCTGGAACGGGGTGTAAGTCGTCTCGGCGACATCGGCGGCGCCGTCCATCCAGTAGGGAATGGGAGTCCAGTCCTCCTCTGGTATCGCCTCGATCAGGTCCCGCAGGCTGGCGCGCTGGCGGATGGTGATAGAGAAGCGGACATCCATTTCCCGGCAGGCGGCAACGACAGTGTGGGCGTAGAAGCCGCTGTCGGCCCGCACCGTGAGTTGTCCCCTGGCCCCGCCGTAGCGCACCCGCCCCACCGTCTCACGCAGGAAGTGGGCGGCGCCACGGGCGGTGTTGGCCCGGCCCTCGCGCAGCCGGGACATCAGCACTTCGCCGGTGCCGGCGGCAATGGCCAGCAGTGGGTGATAGCCGCGGGCGCCGGTATAGCCGTGGTGGCGCGCTCCCTCCTTGGCCAGTCCATAGGTCTCGCAGATGGTCGAGTCCAGGTCGATGGTCAGGGGCGAGTAGCCGGGTCCGGCCCCAGCGGCCCAGGCCCGGGCCAACAACTGGCGGCTCACGCGGTCGAGTTGACGGACATGCCCCCACCGGAAGCTGCGCAGGAAGGTCCCCAGGGTGGATGGCGCCTTGACCACGCAGCCTAGAACACCGACCGTCCCGCCAGCGCGCAGCGCATCGGCGTCGTCGATGCAGTCGCCGCCTGCCAGCGCGGAAGCGACCAGCGTCAGCATCTTGTCCCCAGTGTTCGCCCGTCCCGGCGCTCCGCCGAGGTCAAGGTGATGGTCGACGAGTTCCCGCAGGCCCAGGTGCCGGGCTAGGGTGGCCGGCAGGAGCAGGCCGGCATTGGCCACCAGGCGATGGTCGTCAAAGAGGATGCGGATACGGTCGGGTTTGTTCTGTGGCAGCATCTATTGGGTGCTCCTTGTTTCCGGGCGGGTTTCTGTTCCAAAACCATTATCCCAGATTCAGAGGAGCACCCTCTGCCTTCTTCAAGGGCTGTCCCCAAGGACGTCCTTCGGTGGATTCGGGCTAAGTCTGACAAGACTCCCTTTCTACTTGGCAGGATAGACTTCTTCAACCTTTTCAATGTCACCTTTGATAACAAGAATCAGCAAATAATACTTGACCGATTACCCTAATCTGGCTGATCTTCGTCCATGAGGCCACTGCTTACGGTGACCTCTCTTCTTTTCCTGGGCCGCAGATATTGAACCCGCTCTATTGACGCACGCCACCGCAGCGTATAGAATGTGGGCCGCAGCAAGCCAGACGAGGTGAAAGCATGAGTTTGCGCGGTGCAGCGGCCATTACAGGAATCGGCGAGATCAAGCCTCAGAGGTATCACCCCGGCAGGACTACCATGGGGCTGATGGCGGAGGCGTCTAAATACGCTATCGAGGACGCGGGCCTACGCAAGGATGATATCGACGGCCTCCTGGTGGTGGAGAACCCTGCCTCCTTCGCCGAGTACATGCAGATCAGGCCCACCTACGCCAGCGGCGTCACCATGATGGGCGCCAGCGGAGCGACTATGGTGACCCTGGCCACGTCGGCCATTAACGCCGGCCTCTGCACCAACGTCCTCTGCGTCATCGCCAACCTGCTACAGGAGGGGGTCAGGCGACCTCCACCGGCGGGCAGCAGCGAGGATATGAGAGTCCAGTTCGAGGGGCCCTATGGCCCAACCATCGCGGCCACGGGCAACTACGCTCTCATCGCCCAGCGCCACACCTACGAGTACGGCACCACCCCGGAGCAGCGCGCCAGGGTGGCCGTTGACCAGCGCTTCAACGCCCAGGCCAACCCCAACGCCTTCTTCTATGGGCAGCCGACAAACCTGGAAGATGTGCTCAACTCCAGGATGATATCCGATCCCCTTCGGCTCCTGGAGTGCGTGATGCCCACCAGCGGTGCGGAGGCGGTCATCGTATCGGCGCCAGACCGGGCCAAGGTGGGGCCTCATCCCCCTGTGTACGTTCTGGGGGCGGGCATCGCCATGGACCACGATATGATCGCCAACGCCCCACGGATCACCACCACACCCGTCAAGATCTCGGCGGCCAGGGCCTTCCAGATGGCGGGCCTGGGGCCTCGCGACATGGACATGCTGTCCCTCTATGACTGCTATACCATCACCGTCATCGTTACCCTGGAGGACGCCGGCTTCTGCAAGAAAGGCGAGGGCGGGCCCTTCGTGGTGGACACGGACATGACCTACAAGGGCAACCTCCCCGTCAACACCCACGGCGGTCAGCTCTCCTTCAGCCAGCCGGGCCTGGGAGGAGGCATGAGCCATGTAGTGGAGTCTGCCCGACAGATGATGGGTAGGGCCGGAGAGCGGCAGGTGCAAAAGCTGGACTACTGCTTCGTCAACGGCTGAGGGGGGACCATAAGCGAGATGTGCTCGCTGGTCCTCGGGAAGGGCCCCTAAACAAGAAACCTCCTCAGGAGTAGGATAGTGACCACTGAATACAACAAGCCGCTGCCGGTGCTTAGCGATGTCACCGCCCCCTTCTTCGAGGCGGCCCAGCGTCATGAGCTTGTGGTGCAGCGCTGCAAACAGTGCAACCACCGCTTCATGTACCCGAGAGAGATTTGCCCCAGTTGCATGTCCTTCGATCTGGAGTGGATGAAGGCCAGTGGCAGAGGCCGCCTCTACAGCTTTGGGGTGACTCGCCAGCCGGCTCATCCCGCCTTCGCCGACGTCGTGCCCTTCATATTCGCCCTGGTGCAGCTGGAGGAGGGGCCCAGGATGATATCCAATCTGGTGGAGTGCGCCATCGAGGATGCCTATGTGGACATGCCAGTCGAGGTGACCTTCGACGACGTTACGCCAGAGTTCACGCTGGTGAAGTTCAAGCCAGAGTAAAGGCTCTTGATGGGCTGCCTCATACCCCTGGCGAGGCGAATCCCTTTAACAGGCCAAGGAGCTTCGCACAAAAACTCTAGGAGGGTACAGGGAACCTGGGTTCTCTGTCGGGGGTTCAGGAGCCTGCCCTGAGCAAAGCCGAAGGGGGGTGTCCCCCCCTTTGGCTTTGCTCAGGGCGGGTGGGTGGGAAAGAAGCGCTGGACTTTTTGTGCAAGGCCCGCCCAAGGTCCAGTCTCCTGTTCCGCTCATGGAGAGCCCGCAAAAGGTGCTGCCTATGACGGTAACTCTCACCCGCGGCAAGTACCTTCTCGCTCGCGCCGATCTGGAGGGCCGTAGCAGGCTACTGACAGATGCGGCGGTGGCGCAGGAAGACGGCGTTATCCTGGAGGTCGGTCCCTACCAGGCTCTACGGGGCCGTTACCCGGATGCTCGTACCTTTGGAAACGGCCGTCAGTTCCTTATGCCCGGCCTGGTCAATGCCCATCATCATGGGCGTGGAGTCTCCACCCTACAGACGGGCCAGCCCGACGGCTCTCTGGAGACATGGATCCACCGGGGCCGTGGCCGCCGCCAGCTTGATCCCTACCTGATGGCCCTCTGCACCGTCATGCAGCAGCTCCGCTCCGGCACCACAACGGTGATGTTCAACCAGTCCGTAGGGGCTGCTGACAGCGTCGGCCAGGAGGCCGAAGCCACTCTAAGAGCCTTTCAGCAGGTTGGCGTTCGAGTGGCCTTCTCCGTCATCTACCGCAACCAGTGTCTCCTGGTCTACGGCGATGATGAGGCCTTCCTGTCTTCCCTACCTGCTGACCTGGCTGGACGCCTTCGCGACGTCCTGAAAGATACCATTATGCCTCTGGATGATTACCTGGCCCTGTGTGGAGAGCTAGCGGACCGGTACCCTGCCTCGAAGGAAGCTGGCGTTCGCGTCCTGGTAAGCCCGCAGAACTACCACTGGTGTGACGAAGAGACCCTTCAGCGCCTCGCCCAGTTCGCTCGTCAGCGCGGCCTGGGCATCCATACTCACCTGGTGGAAAGCCTCTACCAGCGCCTCTACGCCGAGAGGCTTCACGGGCAAACGCCGGCCAACCGCCTGCAGCAGCTAGGTTTCCTGGGCCCCGAGGTCTCGTTGGCCCATGGTGTCTGGCTCACCCAGGAGGACATCTCGCTGTTGGCCGATTCAGGCACGGGGGTGTGCCACAATCCCAGCTCCAACCTGCGGCTCCGCAGCGGTATCGCTCCCGTTCTGGCGATGCTAAGCCAGAAGGTTCTGGTGGCCCTGGGCACCGACAGCACCGCTATCAACGACGACGACGACATGCTTCAGGAGATGGGCCTGGCCCTGCAGCTCCACCGTCCTCCTGGCCTGGAGGTGGAGGCCATCACGGCCCACCAGGTGCTGCATATGGCCACCCTTGGGGGCGCTGGCGTGACTACCTTTGGCGACACCATCGGCGCCCTAGAGCCGGGTCGCCGCGCCGATATGGTCCTTGTGAACTGGGACCGGGTCGCATCTCCCTATCTGGATCCGGACCTGGACCTCCTGGAAGTCCTGGTGGCTAGGGCCCGCTCCAACGACGTAGAGGCCGTCATCGTGGATGGGCGGGTCGTCTACCAGGACGGCGTCTTCCCGGGTCTGGACCAAGAGGCAATCCTTAAAGAGGTCGCGGACCAGCTCTCCGGCCCCGTGCCGGAGGCCGCTCGCCTCCAGCGAAACCTTTATCAGGAGCTGGAGCCTCACCTACGCCGATTCTATGCCGACTGGGACCTTCAGACGACGCCCCTCTATCGCTACCAGAGCTATTCGTGACATGACGCACCCACGGTGGTGCAGGCAGCTTTGCACAAGAACTTTAGGAGGGTACAGGGAACCTAGGTTCCCTGTCGGGGGTTCAAGGGGGTGTCCCCCCGTTGGATAAAACCTACGGGCGGGTGGGTGGGAAAGAAGCGTTGGACTTTTTGGGTAAGGCCGGTGCAGGCCATAGCTACGGGCACAGTTCCGCTGGCGAACCCAGGATGTCCTGGTACCTAGCTCCGTAAATCCGCGTACACAAGGGCTTTCCCAACCCCGCTCACCCTGAGCTTGTCGAAGGGTGAACCGCTCATGGTTCGACGGGCTCACCACGAGCGGTTGGTTATAACGTCCTTTTCCGCAAGGAAGTACTAGCCCAGCCACCTACGCCGGGGTAAAAGACCGGTCACACGGTAGTCTTAACCGGCTATGGCGGGCATTTTGCCCCTGTTGGGCGAGACCTGCTCATAGACGCCGGCGATGCGATAGAGGAGAGCTTCCTCGAAAGAGCGTCCTATAAGCTGCATTCCAATAGGTAGCCCCGTTGTGGTGAAACCGCAGGGAATGCTTACCGTCGGGAGGCCCGTGGCGTTGGAGGGAAACGTGTTTCGTATTCCGATGTTGACGCCGGAACGGGTGACGGGGTACTCCACTCCCCCGATGATGACCTTTTCCTGGCCCTTAAGCGGGGCTGGTAGAGGGTTGGTGGGTGCAACAAGAATGTCCACCTGCTGTAGGACCTTGGCGAACTCCTCCTGGACTAACCGCTGAAGCTTGAGGGCTTTTATATAGTCCTGGGCCATGATAAACCCGCCTGCCACGTACCGGTCAACCAGATCTGGGCTATACTCGTTGCGGCGGTCCCTCAGATACGGCTCGTGGACCAGGTAGGCTTCCGCCGTGGGAGCTATCCTCATAAGGTTCGTGTACTGGAGGATATCCAGCCGCACCTCTTGGACCTCGGCGCCCAGCTCTCCCAAGGCCTCAATGGCCTGACGGACCGCGGCTTCCACCTCCGGGTCCACAACTTCGAAGTAGTAGTTGGCGGGGACGCCCACCTTTAGCCCAGTAAGGCCCTTGTCCATCTCCGCAGCGAAATTGGGCACCGGCACCGGCACGGTGGTGGGATCCAGGGGGTCGTGCCCGGCGATGACCTGGAGCACCAGCGCGTTGTCCAGGGCCGTTCGCGTAAGGGGTCCGATGTGGTCCCCGTTGAAGTGGGTGCCTAGGAGCCCTCGTTGGCTCACCCTCCCGTAGGTCTGCTTCATGCCGACCAGGCCGCAGTAGGAGGCGGGGCCTCGCACTGAGCCTGCTAAGTCGCTGCCCAGGGAGGCGAAGGTGACGCCCGCGGCCACGTTGGCGGCGCTGCCGCCGCTGGAGCCTCCCGGCACGTGGTCCAGGTTCCAGGGGTTGCCCACGGCTCCATAGTAGGGATTGGCGGAGGTGCCTCCAGCGGCCCACTCGTGCATGTTCTCTTTGCCCAGGATGATGGCTCCCGCCTCTTTGAAGCGCTGCACCACAAAGGCGTCCTCCTCCGGCACGTTCTCCGACAGCACCTTGGAGCCTACGGTGGTGCGGATTCCCGCGGTGGAGATATTGTCCTTGATGCCGACGGGAATGCCATCGAGAGGGCCCAGGTATTCGCCCTTGGCAATGGCCTGCTCCCGCTTCTTCGCCTGGGCGCGGGCCTGCTCTGGCAACAGGGTGATGAAGCTCTTCATCTCTGGCTGCAGGCGCTCGGCCTGGGCCAGGGCCGCCTCGGTCAACTCCACGGGAGAGACCTCCCGCGCCTTGATCCTGGGGGCCATCTCCGCGATGGAGGCCTTCAACAGCGCTGAGTCCGTCATGACTTTCCCCTCCCTTCGTCAAGCCTCATCAGTCGAGCGGGTCGCACCTCGGTGAGGTCCAATTTACGTAGCTGCTCGGCCAGGTCTAGATGCACGTGTATGGTGGGTAAGGCCCGCTCTAGCTCATCATCGCTAAGCTCCACTCCTCCAAACTCCCGTAACATACGCTGAAGGATCTCCTTGGAAACGCTCATTTTACCCCCCTTAGAAAAAGGTTCTCTCAGCCGTCGGGATATGACTTAACAGCAACCAGGGCGGCTGTCCTCGCTGCTATACGGGATCCACCCCTTGCCCTGGACAAGCCCTCGCAGGTAGGCGGCCTGCCCGGCGTGCTGGGTATATTGTCGTTGATGACGCTGACCAGCCGCACGCCGACGGTGGGCATGGGCTGGTACTGGGGCTCGTTCAGTACCACGTCCAGGTCGGCCGGGGTAAGGGTTTCAAGGTACGCCTTGGTGCGTCCGCAGACGGCGTCATGGTATCCCAGCAGAGTCTCGGCATCTGGAGGTCTCAGGGCGGCCACCTGCTCCGGCGAGTGGCCAGTGCCGATGTCTTGGGGGTCCGGCGGCATGTTGAACTTGGCGTGCCAGCCCTCGCCCACCCATGCTTGCGGGCTGCCGGTCAGGTCCGAGAGATGGTGGTCCTGGACCCGGGTCAGGTGCCATGCCAGCCATGCGATGGAGTTGCTGTCGTCGCTGGGGCGATAGAGGAGCTGCTCCATGGTCAGGCCATTCAACACCCTTCGCAGGGTCTGCTGGATTCGTCCAAAGGCGTCCGCCACAACTTCTTTGCCTTCCAAGATGCGACCTCCAATTGGTTCTCGTGTACGTCAAGGCGCGCAGCCCTGGCGAGAGGGATTGTAGATGCGCCTTTGAAGGCTGTCAAACCCGCAATTTGCCTTCCGACAAGGCGCTGGAAGGGGCGTCGTTGAAAAAAGGCTGTTGGCGGACTACAATTCCCGCGAAAGCAGATAGCAGACTCATAGGGGGCATCGGGTAAATGGAGCGGGTAGGCCTTATCTTTCTCGATCGGCCCGGCATCGCGGAGCAGGTCCGGCTGGCTCAGCTGGCTGAAGAGAAGGGGTTCGAATCCGTCTGGGTCTGCGAGACTCGATTGGTTCGCGATGCCATCACTCCCCTGGCCGCCATTGCGGTGTCAACCCGCCGCATCAAGCTGGCCAGCGGCGTGGTGAACAACTGGACCAGGACCTCGGCTCTAATGGCCATGAGCTTCGCCACCCTGTCCGAGCTGGCGCCCGGCCGGTTGATGATGGGCATAGGGTCCTACTGGGAGCCCCTGGCCTGGAAGCAGGGCATCGAGAGGCGGAAGACCCTCAGCGCCATGCGGGAGTACGTAGAGGTGGTGCGTCGCCTCCTGGCCCTGGAGACGGTGGACCTGGAGGGAGAAGTGGTCAAGGTCCGGGACCTGCGTCTGGACCTGGGGTACGAGGTCCCGCAGGAGCCGATACGGGTGCCCATTTACATAGGAGCCACGGGCCCCAAGATGATGGAGTTGGCGGGGGAGATCGGGGACGGCATCTTCCACAACTTCTTCACCTCCACTGAGTACCTGAAGGGGTCTCTGGAGCGGGCCAGAGTCGGTGCGGAACGGGCTGGGCGCTCTTTGGGGGACATCGATATGGCCCATATGATAGGGGTCGCCATGTCCCAGGATGCGGAGGAGGCCAGAAATACGGCCCGCTACCTGCTGACCATGTACATCGGACAGCAGCCTCACATCACCCGAGCCAGCGGCGTAGGGGAAGACGTTATCCAGGGCGTCAATGATGCTATGGGTGGATGGCCTCCCAAGCCCGGTGGCATCGAAGCTGCTATGCCTTGGGTGGACGACGACGTGGTGGACTTGCTGACGGCCTCCGGTACGCCGGAGATGTGCCGCCAGCGAGTACAGGATTTCCTGGACGCCGGCGCCTCCGTCCCGGTGCTGTGTCCTCTTACCTCTAACGTGGACGAGATAATCGACGCCTTTGCCCCGGAGCGGTGACGACTAACGAGTAAGCACCGTATGGAGGAGACATGCCTAGAATAGTCAGAAGTGGGCTTATCCAGGCCTCGGTGGTTGATGAGCCCACCCAGGATCTGCAGAAGCTGAAGAAGCGCATGATCGATAAGCACATGGCCCTCATAGACGAGGCCGCCAGCATGGGCGCCCAGGTCCTGTGCCTTCAGGAGCTGTTCTACGGCCCCTACTTTCCCGCCGAGCAGGACAGTCGGTGGTACGAGATGGTGGAGCCGGTTCCAGAAGGCCCCACAACCCGCCTGATGCAGGATGTGGCCAGGAGACACCAGATGGTCATGGTGGTGCCGGTCTACGAGGAGGAGATGGCCGGGATCTACTACAACACGGCCGCGGTGATAGACGCCGATGGGACCTACCTGGGCAAGTACCGCAAGACCCACCTTCCTCACCTACCGCCTGGCTTCTGGGAGAAGTTCTACTTCAGGCCCGGCAACAGCGGATATCCAGTCTTCTCCACCAAGATAGGCCAGGTCGGAGTGTATATCTGCTACGACCGCCACTTCCCCGAGGGCGCGCGGGCCCTGGGCCTCAATGGCGCCGAGATCGTCTTCAACCCCTCTGCTACGGTGGCGGGCCTCTCCGAGCATCTGTGGCAGCTGGAGCAGCCGGCCCATGCGGTGGCCAACGGCTACTTCGTCGGCGCCATCAACCGGGTGGGACGCGAGAAGCCTTGGGACATAGGCGAGTTCTACGGAAGCAGCTACTTCTGCGACCCTTATGGCCGCATCATCATCCAGGCCGCTAGAGACAAGGACGAGGTTGTGGTGGCCGACCTGGACCTGGACATGATCCGGGAGGTGCGTAACTCCTGGCAGTTCTTTCGGGACCGCCGCCCGGAGACCTATGGCGGCCTGGTTAGCCCTTAAGGATTCATGCCATGCAGTTCGACAAGATAATAAAGGGCGGCGCCATCGTATCCGCTTCGGACGTCACCCAGGCGGACATCGGGATAGTGGGAGAGAAGGTTAGCGCCATCGGCTTGGACCTGCCGGAGGACGGTGCTGAGGTCATCCAAGCGGACGGCAGATATATCTTTCCAGGGTGTATCGACGTTCACACTCATCTGGATATGCCCTTCGGAGGCTCCTTCACCTCCGATAACTTCGAGACCGGCACCATAGCCGCCGCCTGGGGCGGCACCACCACCATCGTCGACTTCGCCATCCAGGGCAGGGGAGAGTTCCTCCAGGCCGGCCTAGATACCTGGCGCCAGAAGGCGGAGGGCAAGGCCGCCATCGACTACTCCTTCCATATGGTCATTCGGGAGCTGCCGGAGTCTCAAGTCAAGGACATGGACAGGATGGTGAATGAAGGAGTCGCCAGCTTCAAGCTCTTCATGGCCTACCCCGGCGTTTTCATGGTGGACGACGCCACCATCTTCAGGGTCCTGCTGCGCGCCAAGGAGAATGGTGGGATGGTCTGCGTCCACGCCGAGAACGGCGGCGTCATCGACGCGCTGATAAAGCAGGCCCTGGCCGAGGGGAAGACGGCGCCCAAGTACCACGCCCTAACCAGGCCCATGAGCGCGGAGGCCGAAGCCACTCGCCGGGCCATCACCCTGGCGGAGATAGCCGAGGTGCCCATTTACATAGTCCACCTGTCCGCCGGCGACGCGTTGGAGGAGGTCCGAGAGGCCCGGGAGAGGGGGCTGCCCATCTACGCGGAGACCTGTCCTCAATACCTCTTCCTCTCTGACGACGAATACGAGAGGCCCGGCTTCGAGGGGGCCAAGTTCGTGATGTCTCCTCCCCTCAGTCCCAAAGGCAACGAGGAGCGTCTGTGGAGGGGCTTGGCCAACAACAACCTTCAGGTGGTCTCCACGGACCATGCCCCCTTCTGCATCGACGGTCCCAATGGCAAGAGGCTGGGGCTGGAGGACTTCTCCAAGATCCCCAACGGCGCGCCGGGCATTGAGACCCGCCTCAGCCTGCTTTACGATGGTGGAGTGAACGGGGGCCGCATAGGCGTCAATCGCCTTGTGGACCTGCTGGCCACTACCCCAGCCAAGCTCTTTGGGCTGTACCCTCGGAAGGGGACCATAGCCCCTGGCAGCGACGCCGACCTGGTCATCTTCGATCCGAATAAAAAGCACCGCATCAGCCACGAGACCATCCACATGAACGTGGACTACACTCCCTATGAGGGGCGAGAGGTTACCGGCGCTGTGGAGGCGGTGCTTCTTAGAGGCAAGGCCATCATCAAGGATGGTGGCTTCCTAGGGCGAGCGGGAGAAGGCAGGTTTATCTCCAGGGTCCCGGCCGCTTCCTAGGAACGCTGTCTGGTTTCGGTTGTATAATAGGACATCATTAAAGGAGGGCGCTGCTCTCGGGAGGGAATACGATGGGAGAAGGAATGAATATCCTGGTGGGAACGGTGGGCCAAGGCGTCATGCGTAGCGCCGACGGCGGCGAGACGTGGCGCCGCGTGGGAGTCGATAAGGGGCTGCACTCCGACGCGCTGATTCGAAGCCTGGCGGTGCACCCGCAGCAATCGCATATCATCTATGCCGGCAGCGATAAGGGGCTGTATTGCAGCGACGACTGCGGCGAGTCCTGGCAGCACATAGACTCGGCCCTAGACGACTACTACGTATGGTCCCTGGCCATAGACCCGGTGGAGCCGGAGGTGATGTTTGCCGGCACCGGCACCCCCACCCCCGCGACCGTCTTTCGCTCCACTGACGGCGGTAAGACCTGGGAGCAACGGCCTATGGAGGTAGCGCGAGAGTGTCCCGCCGTGGGGGTCCCCCGGGTGACTGGGGTGGCCATTGACCCCTTGAATCGACAGAATCTCTGGGCGGGCATCGAAGTGGATGGGCTGCGTCGTAGCACGGACCGTGGCGATACCTGGGTGACCGTCAATGGCGGCATCAATAACCCGGATATCCACAACGTTATGGTCAGCGCCGGCCCGCCCAAAACCGTCTTCATCGTGGTCAACAACGATCTCTGCATGAGCACCGACGATGGGGGTTCATGGCAGCCCGTAGGGGCCAAGGAGGTCTTCCCCTGGACCTACTGCCGGGGAATCGCCGCGCAGCCGGGCAACCCACAGGTCATCTTCCTCAGCATCGGCGATTCGACCCCTGGCAGTACAGGAGCGGTGCTCCGCTCCAGGGATACGGGAAAGACCTGGGAGAATCTGCCTCTGCCCGTACAGCCCAACTCCGCCGTCTGGACCCTGGGGATGAATCGCGCCGACCCCAACCTGGTCTTTGCCGCCAGCCGGTACGGTTACCTCTACCGCAGCGAGGACGGCGGAGACTCCTGGACCAAGCTGTGGAGAGAGTTCAGCGAGGTTTCGTCTGTAACTTGGGTGCCCAATTAGGCGGCTAGGCCGACCGAATTCATGCTCGCATTTATGCCGACCGCTGTAATAGATGAGGAGGAGAGCCATGACCATCGTTAAGGCGCAGGAGAAAAGCGTCAGCGTGAACGGTGTCCGGCTACGGTACCTGGACTGGGGGACGGCGGGTAAGACGCCTCTCATCTGCCTCCACGGGCATACCGGCCAGGCCCGCATCTGGGACGAGTTCGCCGACGCTATGTCTCCTCACTACCACGTACTGGCCGTCGACCAGAGGGGCCACGGGGAGAGCCAGTGGGCGGATACGGGGTATGCCAGGGATCGGTTCATCGAGGACCTGGCGGCCTTCGTGGACGCCCTAGGCCTATCCAGGTTCGTCCTGGTAGGGCTCTCCATGGGCGGCTGGCACTCCCTGCTTTACACGGCCGACCACCCGGAGCGAGTGGAGAGAATAGTATTAGTGGACATCTCTCCAGAGGCCAGCCCACCGTTTTTAGCCGATAGAGCGAGTCGGCCCCCCACCCCCATGGAGTTTCCCTCCCTGGAAGCAGCGGTGGACTGGATGCGCCAGTGGAACCCCTGGGCCAGCGACGCTGCCCTGCAGAAGGACGCCGAGGACAAGATGCGGCAGCGAGAGGACGGTCAATGGACCTGGAAAGCAGACACCGCTCTTTTCACCCCCTTGATAGACTTGACTGACCCTGACATTATCGGCCGGTACTGGAAGGCCCTGGAAGCAATACCCTGCCCCATCCTGGAAGTTCGGGGCTCCGGCAGCGATCTGGTGTCCGAGGAAGTACTTCAGCGTATGAAGAGAGTGGGGAAGCAGTTTACGTCGGTGGACGTGGCTGATGCGGGACACGTGGTGACCGTGGACAAGCCCCAGGAGTTCATTAAGGCGACTCGCTCCTTCCTGGGAGTCCCGGTTTAATACCACTGTTTTGGCCAAAGCTTTGCACAAAAACCCTGGGAGGGTACAGGGGGTTCCCTGTCGGGGGTTCAAGAGCCTGCCCTTAGCTTGCCTAAGGGGGGTGTCCCCCCTTTGGAAAAAACCTCTGGGTGGGTGGGAAAGAAGCGTTGAACTAGAGGCGTTGGCTGATAAAGACGACACAAAAGGGGAGATGCTATGGCTGCCCAGGAAACAGTGAAAAAGATAAAAATCGCGATGATGAACGCCATCCACGATCTGCCCGTGTTGGTGGCCCGGGACGAGGGTTTCTTCCGCGATGAGGGCCTAGACGTGGAGATCGTTACGACGCCGGGAACGGCCCAGGTCACCGCCGACCATAGCGCCATGCGGGACGTAATATTTCACCGCACCATGGAGTCCCTCTACAACGAGGGGGAGGTGGACCAGTACCGCATGTGCGAATGGGGTGTGATGAAACGCGTTGTGGAAGCCCCTGAGTCAGAGCAGCGCCTCTCTAAGATAGTAGCCCTGGGTGCGGCCATGTCATCCTTTGCCATAGTCGCCGCCCCCGATTCCGATCTCTATGAGCCGGAGCAGCTCAAGGAGAAGCCCATCGCTGTCAGCCCATTCAACGGCTCTCACTTCACCACCCTTAAGATGATGGAGGGCTTCTTGCAGCGGGAGCACATCCAAACGGTGAACGCTGGCACGATGCGAGAGCGTCTGGAGGCCCTGCGGAAAGGGGAGGTGGCGGCGGCCAGTTTCATGGAGCCCTGGATCAGCGTGGCCCAGAAACAGGGGTTTCGCATTCTCATCGAGAGCCACTCCAGCCGGAGCGAGGCTGCCGGCGACGACCTGGATGGCCCCACTCTAGCCGCCATGTTCCGGGCCGAGGCTCGGGCCGCCGACACGCTTAATCAGGATCCCTCTCCCTACCTCCACTACCTGGTCGAGGAGTCGGAGGGCTTTCTTGAGGCCAAGGATTTCCAGGACTGGCGTCTCCTCCATGCCCACCCCAAGCCATACACTCACCAGCGGTTTGATGATACCTATCAGTGGACCGTCGGCTGGGGCCTGGTCAGCCCCGGAGCCACTTACGAGGTTGCTGTGGACAATCGGGCCTGGCAGTAAGCGGGCAGACGCGGCACAGAGAGGCCGGGCCCCGTTATCGCCAGGAGTGATGTACTCTTGCGCCCTACTCTAGTCTGGGATGTCGTGGGGATGTCGCTTGGGTCCAGGCAGCTTGATATGGGGAATTCCGGTACTCCGCAGAGCAACGGAGTCCGGAACGTTGAGAATCCAGGTGCTGGTTCCGGCAAAATAGGGTTGATAATAGCGTTCCGCTTATGGTTCGACAGGCTCACCACGAGCGGAAATACGCACCCGCTCACCCTGGGTTAAGCGCACGTCACCTACAACCATCCTGCCATCGGGGATTGTCGTCCTCGGCATTGGAGACTGGCTCCGTCGCCTCAAGGAGGCGGTGGCATGACCAGCTCGTCTCTAATACTAGCAAAGGCGCAGGTCTGCCACCAGCTAAGTCGGCGACTCCCCTATTATTTGACCTCCGATGAGGCTCACCGGCTCATCGGCAATTTGGGTTGCTCACAGAAGAGCGGCCGCCTTGAATGCCTGTGCGTGTGGGTACTACGGCGTTTGGTGTACTCTAATTTGCCACACCTGGCCTTTCGGCAAGTCCGGCCTGTTTGCCGAGGATAATACGGTCATCTGATTTTACGGGTGTAGAAGACACAGTGTTCTACCGGCTTGGGATCGGTGAAATGAATAACGCCTCCCAATTTGTGCCCGTCTGGTGGGATCACATTGAGACCCTGGCTGCCTAGAAGGGTTACGACTTCTTGCGGTTCGTAGAGTTGAAAGGTACGCTGGGTGTCGTAGTCCCTGTCATAGACCCCCTTGATTCCGGTGCCCACCTTGAACATCAGCTGGAGAACCCCACCTATCTTGAGTACACGCGCAAGCTCGGGCAAGGTAACGCCCATGACGGTCTCCGGGCCCATGTGTTGGATAACGGCGTTACACAGGATGAAGTCGAAGCAGGTATCTGGATAGTCCAGGCGCCGGCTCAAGTCTACTACCGACACTCGGTCGGCAATCTCAGGGTGGAGCTCACGGGCGACTCGGATGTTTTTCTCGACCGCGTCCACCCCAACGATGTTGTAGCCGTCACGCCAGTAGTAGACGACATCCCTGGCCCCGGCACCGCAGCCGGCGTCCAGGCCCCATCCACCCGCGGGTATGAGCTCCTTCAGCCGCGTCATCAGGTCCAGGTCGCTGGTTAGCGCCGGATGGGAGGTTTTTGTGTAGACCGACTGAATAAACTCATGGGCAACCTGGGCGTAACGCTGCGCGTGGGCCCTATAAAACTCCTCCGAGAGGTTCTCCACTCTCATCGGCCCAGCACCTCCTCCAGCGCGTGGAGGAAGCTGCGGATGTCATCCTGAGTGATGACCCCGACAGTACCGAGGCGAAAGGTGGTCTGGCTCAGGTGCCCTTGGGACTTGTAGATCACATACCCACGATCCCTCAGAGGACCATTCAGATCCGCGTAGGAGACGCCCTGAGGCAGCATCACTGAGGTCATCGTATTGGACAGGTCCTCTCTGGGCACCAGAAGACTCAGGGCGAGCGATGACAGGCCGTCGCGCAGGGTATCAGCGATGCCCTGGTAGTGAGCAATGCGCTCCCGCACGCCTTCGTCGAGCAGCTCTTTCAAGGCTTCCCGAAGGGCGTACATCGTCTGTACCGGCGGGGTGAAGGGTGTCTCGCCCTCCTCCTCTCTGCTCAAAGCACCGACCAGGTCCGTGGTGAATGCCGCAGGATGGCGGTTCGATACTGCCTCCACAAAATCGTTGGAGAGGACAACAAACGAAACGCCAGGGACTCCTCGAATGCATTTGTTGGCGGACCCGATAATGAGGTCAATCCCCCAACCGGGGAGATCCAGTTGCTCCCCGGCCACGCTGCTCACAGTGTCTACCAACACCCACTTGTGGTGGCGTTTCGCTATTTCGGCCACCTGCTGCAATGGGTTGAGGACACCGGTGGTGGTTTCATGGTGGACCAGGTAGACCACGTTGTGAGGAGTGTTGCGAATAAGCTCCTCGACCCGGCTCAGGGGAAGAGGGCGAGTCCAATCGAACGTCTCCAGCGTGTGTGGCACCCGGAACACCTGGGCGATCTGCGCCGCCCGCTCTCCGTAAACACCGTTGGACAGGATGAGGACACCGGTGGTCACGCCACAGAGAGAGGTGATGGCTGCCTCAACAGCCGTGGTGCCGGACCCGCCCAGCACGGCACAGGTGTATCCCTGGGAGACGCCACATATCTGAAGAAGTAAAGATCGTGTCTCTTGGAGAAGAGCGGTGAACTCAGGCTCTCGATGCCCAATATCCGGATTGGTAAGGGCGAGGCGAACACGCTCCGAAATGTTTGCTGGCCCGGGTGACAGTATCAGCATGTTGCTCAATTTCTCGTTTGGATACAGCTCCCAAAACGGTCGCGGATGTCAGTGGGAGTATGTGAAACCCTGGGAATGCCTTTGACCGGGGCGATGCCGGCCTTAACCAGAATCAAGTGAGGGCCAGGGCGAGACTCACACGCCAAAAGGGCGCCTTCCAGGTCTTCGATGTCATCGGCTCGAGCCACGTGCCCGTAGCCGCAGCTCTTGCCGACTTCGGCCAGGTCGACCTCGGAGCTGATAGATGGTTGCCCTCCGGTGGACTCGTACGCCTCATTGTCCAGGATGATGTGGAGCAGGTTGGTGGGGCGCTGGCTAGCGATGAGCGCCAACGTGCCCATGCTCATGAGGGCGCTTCCATCCCCCTCTAATACGAATACCCGCTGGGGGGTGAGAACGGCTAACCCCAGCCCGAAAGAGGAAAGTAAACCCATGGAACCCAGCATATAGAAGTTCCCAGGCCGGTCTTCGGTCACGAAAACCTCCCGGGAGATCATGCCTGTGGTGCTTAGGACCAGATCATCGCCCCGGACATGCTCCAGGGTCTTTTCAATGGCCTTGTAGCGGTCGATCACTCAATCACCCCCGCACGGACCAGCAACGCCCCCGGCACCGATTGCTCTTCTATAGCTGTAAGTAACAGGTCCAATACGGACTCCAGATTGTCCGCCTCCAGGATTTGATAGGGGACTCCCAGGAGGTCGAAGATCTCCGGTGTCTTCACCCCCATGATCCAATGCTCTGGAGCGTCGTTGGGCGGGCCTCCATAGCCACGCCAGCCTACAATGAGGAGCACCGGAACCTTGTACATCATGCTGAAGGAGGTCAGCGGGTTCACTATATTGCCTACACCGGAGTTCTGCATCATTACCCCGCCCAGTCGCCCGGCAAAATAAGCGGCGCTAGCCAACCCCAGGGCCACATCCTCTCGGACAGCGGGAATATAGCGAATGTCCGGGTCCTTGACCATGACATTGTAGGCTGCCTGAAAGGTTGAATCGGGCACACCAGCAAAGAACGTGAGGCCCCGGGCCTTCAAGACATTCCAAAACGCCTGGGCGTCCATAGCTGCTCCCTCAGCGACTACGGCCCGGCCGTAGCTCTATACCATTAATCTCTCTTTCTACGAGGCGAGAAATCTCGGAACGCTCCCTGTCTTTGCGGATAATACGATCGTACCCGACCATGGAGAATATCTCCTTGACGGGAGCGCACAGTGCGTCAACTTCAAGGCTACGCCCACTCATCAGGATGGTGCGGGCGGCTTCGGCCATGGCCTTGTAGGCAGCTCGGAGCAGGTGATTGGCGTGAATGATGATAGTAAAGCCATTGGAGATGAGTTCGGCCTCGGTTACGGTGTTATATGTGGTTGGAACGCACACAAGCTGAGGGCGACGCCTTAACCGCTGACAGAGAGACCGATAGCCCTCCGCAAAGGATAGGATTTCCGCAGGGTCTTGTTTATTGGAGTGGATCATAATGCCGTCGGCTCCTGCCAAGATATACTGCTCTGCACGTTCCAGGGCATCCTGAACTCCCTTCCTAGCGATGAGGCTTTCCAGGCGGGCGATGATCATGAACTCATCGGTGACGGTGACCTCCTTGCCAGCCTCAATCTTCTGGGCGAAGACCGCTGGAGCCTCTAGATCCTGGTTAGCAGAGTCATCCAGGCTGTTTCGCTTGGGGTACACTTTATCCTCGATGATAACCGCCGACACCCCCAGCCGCTCCAGCCGCTTGACCAGGTACTCGAACAGGGCCGGTTCACCGCCGGTGTCCCCGTCTACGATGACGGGCTTGGTGGTCACATTGAGTATCTCGTCAATGGTGTGGATGCGAGAGTCGTGGCCGACGATAGAGGCGTCCGGCAATCCCTTGGTGGCGGAGTCCGTCAGGCTGCTTTCCCAGATGCCGTCATACTCGATGACCTCTCCATCCTTCTGGATTTGAGCACTCTCGGCTATCATGGCACTCAAGCCACTGTGTGCCTCCAGGATACGAGCGAAGCCCTTTCTGTCTAGGCACTCCCTAAGTGTCTGGAGGCGTTCCAAGGGCCTGATACTTCTCTCAAGACTCATAGGCGGTTCACCTGCTTTTCCTAAAATCCCCTGATATGGGGCAAATTACCACTACTACACCAGCACATGCTCGAAGATATAGCAACCAATGTCTCGGTTCTCACCGAAGGAGAACCCGCTGAAATCGCCGTTGTACCCTATAATCGGGATACGAAGCTCATGGGCGGAGCCGTGGGAGCGAAGAGTGGACGGCATCTGAACTTCCGTAGGGTCCCCGAAGACCACATCTTTTTCCCCTGTCACCAGGATGTCGCCGATTCGTTCGTAGTGGAGCCTGAACCTGACCGCAGCCTCTTCTCGAGGAAGGGCCTCTTCAACGCCAGAGGTCTCTCTTAACACCTTCAGCGCTTCATCCAGGTCGGGCGATTGAAGGTATACGAACATACAGCCCCCCAGATTGGAGTGGTGCACCACATATCGGTCCTTGATAACGGGGATGGGATTTGCCCTGATGCCATGCCCCTCAAGAGCTTGTTTAAGATCTACCATCCGGGTCTTGCGAGACATTCCGTGGTCAGCGGTGATGAGCAGGGCGATGTCCGGGTGAGCCTCCACCAGCTCGCCAAGGGCGTCATCCAGGATAGCCATGTGCTTCTGAGATTGCGGATGGTCTGGTTCATAGGTGTGCATAGCATAGTCGGTGGTGGTGATGTAGACCACATCGGCAGGGTTCAGTGACATAATATAGCTGGCGGCCTTGATGACCCAGCCGTTAACCTCCAGGGAGTATATCTGCGGTGGTGGTCCGACGGCTGCCACCACCCACTCAGGGGGCTGCTCTGATGAAACACTGATGTTGACGCCATCGGCCAACAGTGTGCGCAGCTTGTCCTTGGATGTAATCAGGATGGAGGTCTTGCCTTGGCGCTGGGCCCGCTGGAAGATGGTCTCCCTCAAGACGTATTCGGCCGATTCCACATAGATACCCTCGCTCCCGCCATCAGGCAGCCAGTAGTTGGAGCAGATGCCGTGCTCCTCAGGATAGCTACCGGTCACCAGCGAGACGTTGTTCACGTTGGTTACCGCGGGCATCATGCCTTGCCCTATGGTGGAGAATCCCTTCCTTACCAGCGCCTGCAGGTTGGGCATTTCACACGCTTCCAGGTACTCGGGATCAAGGCCGTCAATACAGACAATCACCGTGGTTTTACTCATATCCCGACCCTCGCCAGGCCCAGAAATCCCCCAGACGGGGCTCCCCCACCAACATGCCTCTTGCCACACCCCTCCCCTCGCCTCTGAGATCCCTCATACGGGTTTCTCCGCGGTGATGAGGGCAAGCTGGGTCGGCAAGGGAATCATCTTGGGGTCCTGGAAGCCGGTATCATGCAGCCAGGAAGCCACTTCCTCCCCTTTGCGGTCCGCGGCGCCAGGGTCAAAGGCCACCATTACATACATGTGTTCCAGAGTATCCAGCTTCACGCGCTCTGGACTGTGGTCAATGCGCATATAGTCCTGGACGATAACCATGCCTCCTGGCAGCAGTGCATCATAGGCGATCTTGAACAAATGGCGACAGTCCTCCTCCGACTTGATGAGGACGACTCCCGAGATAAGGGCGACATCGTAGTCCGTCCCCAGCTCCGTCTGAAGGAAGTCGCCCTCCAACAGGGTGATCTGGCCTCCTAAGTTGTGCTCCTCTACCAGTGGCTTGGCAATCCACAGGGGTTCCTTGCTATCCACTACGACTGCTCTGAGCTGAGGGTTGGCGCCGCACAGAGCGATACTGTAGCTGGCGGCCCCTCCGCCGAGGTCCAGCAGCTTGCGCCTGCTCCGAAGGTCCACACTCTCCACCAGATAGTGGGCTTGCCCCGAGGCTGCTCGGTTGTGCTGGCCCATCATGTAGTCGGTCCAATAGGTGTCGGCATCCACGTATCCCGTTTCATAGGGGAGCAGCGTCTTCCCCTCTCTTATCACCTCGTCAAGGCGGCCCCACGATGCCCAGGTGTTGGTGTGGTGAAGGGCGTGATCGCCGACATACTCTTTTCCGCCCTTGACCAGGAACTTGGAGGCCAGAGGGGAATTGCTGTATGTATCCCCAAGTTTTTCCAGCAGGTCCAATACCACGCACGATTCAAGGAATGCCTGGACGTAACTTGGCGCTGCGCCAATGCGCTGTGCGACATCATTGGAGGTGAGAGCGTTGCCCTCGAGGAAGGAGAATAGGTCGAGTTTTATCCCTGCCCGGAGTATTGCAGAGTGCCAAAAGCTTCTGGCCAGCTCGTTGATGCTCTCTGGGCTGAGGTCTACGGATGGTTTGGATAGGTTCATGGTACTACCCCCTCTGCGGGAAAGGCCCCGTGCAAAAATCCCGAATTACCGCCGACCTATTGTGGCTTATCGCTGAGGCCCAACGGAGGTGACAATCCTTTCCGGAAACGAAGAGTATGGCGCTCAAACAAGAGCCGCTTACCTGACGGAGACGAGAGTCGATGGGCTAGGTTAGGTAGGGTAAATTGAAGCCGCGGAGCTAAGGCTCGTTGGGAAGAGTGAATTTTCGATAGAGATGAGTGCGCCGATGATATTTTTCAGGCAAAGTCGTAGTGACAGCGCAGTGGCCGATTCCCAGGTGCCCGGGACACGCGTGTTCGAATCCCGTGGCATATGATCCGCCTATTCGCATCTTGTCACGTCCTCCGGTCAAGAGATTGATGGAGCCAGCCGACACCCCCGAATATACTGGTGTCTTGGAGGATTGTCAAACCGCCTACTCCGAGAGGGGCAAGTGATACAACGGCTCTGTGAGCGGTTTGGCCCGACTGTTGGAGCACCATTGAAAACCGCTGAAGATTGCGCCTAAAAAGGTTTGCTGCGGCTCCGAAATACCGTACAGGTGTCTATTCTCTGACTCCGGTGGACGGCCTCGATGGCGAGGTAGTCGCTGGTCACGCTTGGTATGGGCATAGTTTTCGATCCCGAGAGGGCGGACTTCACAGGAATGCGTGCCATCGAGCCTCCCCACACTGGACGCGAGATGTCACCCGACCGCCAACTGTTCATTAACCGCATCATGAACAAGGCCATCGTGGAGGTCGACGAAGAGGGCACGGTGGTTGCCGCGGTCACCAGCGGAGGAGACATGACTGAAGGCGCAGCCTTCGTAGATCGATTCAGCTTCGTCGCGGACCGGCCGTTCTTCTTCGCGATCAGCGACGACCGGACGGGAGCCGTCCTGTTCATGGGCGCGGTCTACGAGCCGGATGAGTGAGCCCTGCCCAACGGCTTCGCGGCCGGCAAGGAGGTCACGGATGCATCTTCTAAGCTCGACCCCCGTTAACAGCCATCGTGGCCTGTCACGCCCTGAGTCTGGTCAAATATTCCTTGCGGAATTTGGAGACCTTGGGATCTATAATGAGCTGACAATAGGGCTGGTCTGGGTTACGCCTATAGTAGTCATGATGGTATTCCTCGGCAGGGTAGAAGGTGTTTAAGGGCAAGACCTCCGTCACTATGGGACGGCTCCATACTCCTCTTCCCTCCATGTCGGCTACAACCTCCTCGGCTACTGACTTCTGGTCGGCGTCATGATAGAAGATGGCTGATCGGTACTGGGTGCCCACGTCCGGTCCCTGGCGGTTCAACGTCGTGGGATCGTGAATGGCAAAGAACACCTCCAGAAGCTCTCGAAAGGAGATAGCCACGGGATCAAATGTTGCCTGGACCACCTCTGCATGGCCCGTGGTGCCCATACAGACTTCCTCATAGGTCGGGTTGGACGTGTGGCCGCCCGAGTAGCCGGATACAACTTGCTCTACTCCCGTGAGCTCCTTAAAAACGGCCTCCAAACACCAGAAGCAACCCCCGGCCAAGGTGGCGGTCTCACTACGTGCGATATCCATGTGTCCCTCCTGTTGCTGGAGAAAATTCTAGGGCCGTACGTCTAGGGTTCCATCCTAATGGGTTTTCATTCTTGTAGGGAAGGGCCAGCCCCTGACTGGTTTACACATGGAGGTACCATATGTTGGGCAGGTCCCGCGTGCGCTATGTCCGCTCGCCCCACTTATGACTCATACCGCGACTCGTGGGTCACCTTCACACCGCCAATAACCTACCTCAATCTATTACCCTACCGGGCCGGAATTTGGATGCCGTGATCCAGCAGGGAGGCACTGGACTAAAGCTGTGATAGTCTCTTCCAGCGTGCGGTTCTTGTCCACACTCTCCGGGGCCTCTTTCGCAAACGGCGTTTCGGCGAGCGCGCGAAGAATATCCGCCGCTCCGCGATGGAAGTCCGGCGTCACGCCCGCCTGTTTGAAAGTGGCTGCGATCTCCTCCATCTCGCTGATCCAACGACCCGCATTAGCCGGCAGGCGGGGAAGCTGGGCCTCCATTCGCGCGTAAACCTGTGGCTGGCTGGACGACAGCTCGTAGCGCAATTCCCCTGTGAGGCCCATAACTTCAGCGACAGCGAGGAGGGCCAAGTGTAACGCCTGCGTGCCCTTGGTCATGGCGGCGTAGCACATTTTAAGGCCGGAAGCACTTCCTATCGTCTCCCCGATGCGGTGCACTTTAATGCCCATGCCGTCTAGCTGGGCCAGAATTTCAGCATGAGGCCCGCTGGCGTAGAACCGCGGAGGCTCCCTGCCGCCGGGAGGGCCGCCAATGATGGAAGCATCGATAAAGAGCCCGCTGGCGGAGGTGACGATGGCTTCTATCTCCTGGGCTGTCCCGGGCGACGTGGCGTTGCAGTCCGCCAATGGAGTAGCGGTCCCCGTAGCCCGTAGGGAGCTGGCTACCTGCTTGGCCACGTTTACGGCCTGGCCGGGGTCCACTATGGAAAGAATCAAGTCAGACGTGGCGACCAGCTCGTCGCAGCTGGGCAGGTTACGTATACCGGCTTCGCGGGCCAGTGTCCAGGTCCGTTCACTCCGCTCGTGCAAACAAGCGACAACATCCAGGCCGTGCTCTCTGAGCACCCGCCCCACGGAGTGTCCCATATCTCCGGGACTGATTACGGCGACCGTTTTGATCGGCATTTCTTGCTTCGGGGCTACGACATGTAATGCGAGGTCTAGACCTGACGACTCCCGTGCTTGGTTACGAGAAACGCAAAAAAGGTAGGGCTTGGCTATTATTTCATATATGCCATCTAGGCGTCCAGGACTTGGGCGCGCGCCGGGCTCTGCCAGAGCCTAGTCTGGGATGCTCGGGGGATGTCGCTTCCTGGCAAGAGTTTCCCGGGCCACAAAGAACAGTAGGAGGCCCGCCAGCAGCTGCACCGGCGCATAAAAGAGGAAGGGTGTGCCGGGGTTGAATGCGTTGGCGATGGGAAAGGCCAGCAGGGGCCCGCTTAACGCCCCGACTTCCCCTACGGTCCTTCTCAGCGCCTGAAATTGAGCCCTTCCGCTCTCTGGAGCGATGTCATAGGTTGCGGTGGTCAGAGCGCCCAGGGCCAGGCCGGTGGAGAGGCCGAATATCCCTGTGAGGATCGAGAACTCCAACATGGTGTCAGCGAAGGGGAAGCCGACGAAGGCGATGGCCGAAAGTGCGGCTCCGGGCACCATGGCAGCCTTTCGGCCGATCTTGTCCGAGATAAAACCCGTCGGTCCGATCATCGCCAGATTGATAAATCCTACGATTGCGAACAGCACTCCCACTTCTGTGGTGGAGTAACCCAGGTGGGTCCCAACGTACAGTGGGAGCATGCTGATCATAGTGGTCATCCGCATCGTTGCGGACACGGTGGCGAACATCAGGACCAGGAACGTCGCTCGGTAGTACGGGTCTATATCTTTCAAGCTACCAAACTGGAGCAAAGGGGTTCTCTGAGTGGAGCGCCGTGCCCCGGCTTCCTTCACTGTCAGGGCAATAGGCAACACCAAGAGAGCCATCACCATGTAGACCAGAAAGACGGCCCGGAAACCGACGAGATCGGCGATGACGCCGCCTAGCAGGGGCCCCAGGGCTCTTCCCACGTTGTTGAGGCCAATCAGGCCGCTTATAGTGCGCCCTCGCTGTTCGGGCTGGACCAGGTCTACTGCGGCAACTTCCCGGCCCAGTTGCCAGAGGCTGTATCCGGCACCCGTGACAAATTGGGCCACCAGCAGCAGGGAGAAAGAGGGTGTGACAACAGTGGTCAGCGCTCCAGCGGCTATGAGGAGAGGCCCTATGATCATGGCCTGCTTCCTGCCAAGCCGGTCCACGATGATCCCCGCCGGTATGAGGGCGACGGTTCTCCCTAGGAAGAGGAGTGTCACCGCCTGAGCCGCCAGGCCTATGGAGACGTCGAAGCTGGTGGCCAGCAGGGGGAGGGTGGGAAGCGTCATCCCCTCGCCGAAGCTGATCACCCCAGAAGGTATGTAAAGGGTGAGAAGCCCCCTGGCTGTTGGGCTCAGCTTGATATTACGCACGTACCGACTCACCTCAGCATAGCTTCGATGGCAAACGCATATTAAGCGAAGCCTTAGCCTGGGGGTAGGCCGATGGCCTCTCTCACCACGTGGGCCCGGGACTTCAGCAGTCGCAGCAGGTTGGCTGTGGTGACCTCCTCCACCTCCGCGACGTCCCTGCCTTGCAGCTCCGCCAGCTTCTCCGCCACCCCTCTAACGTGTCGAGGCTCCGTCCAGTTCTCCCGCTTGCCCTTGAAGGGCTGAGGATAGGAGTCCGTCTCCAGGACGATATACTCTAAAGGCAGCTTGGCCGCCAGCTCCTGAAGATGAGGCAGCCGCAGCAGAGGCCTGGCTAGGGAAATGTAGAAGCCCAGCTCGATGCACCTTCTGGCGGTGGCCTCATCGCCTTGAAAGTAGTGCATGGCGGCGCCCACTAGATAGGCCCGCTCCTCCTGCAGAACCCGGAGGGTCTCCTCGTTGGCCTCCCGGGTGTGGAAGATCACGGGCAGGTCTACCTCTCGCGCCAGCCGTATCTGCTCTCGGAAGGCCTGGTACCGAATGGCCCGGTCCGGAGCGCCCTCCATGAAGTCCAGTCCCGTCTCGCTAATGGTCACCACCTTCTGGTTCTCCGTGGCCATGACTTTGAGGCTGTTGTAGGTCTCCTCGTCGATGGCCTCGCGCACCTCCATAGGGTGAATGCCAACTCCTGCGAAGAGGGTGGGGAATATAGAGGCCAGCTCAATGCACTTGAGGGAGGAGTCGAGGCTCGTTCCCGCGGAAATGACCGCGCCGACCCCAACACCTCGGGCGCGCTCCAGGATCTCCCCCACCTCCGGCACGGGGTACGAGTCCAGGTGAACGTGGCAATCTGTTAGCATAGGTCTTCTTCAGGACTGTTTGGCTCTGCCGACATAGTTCAACACGTGCCTTCTTCTTACCCGCCCACCCTCGATATGATCTTTAGGGCACCCCACTAGCTTTGCACAAAAACCTTAGGAGGGTACGGGGGGTTCCCTGTCGGGGGTTCAAGGGGGTGTCCCCCTTTTGGATAAAACCTCTGGGCGGGTGGGTGGGAAAGAAGCGTTGGACTTTTTGTGCAAGGCCGGAACCTCCTAAAACCCCGACAGGGGGTTCCCTGCATCCCCCTGAAGGCTGGGCCGCAGAACAGCCTTCGGAAATACTGTCCAGATGTGGATTATATAGCAATTCTGGTTTAACATCGCATCTTGAGGTGTAGAGAAGATGGCTATTGCAAGGAAAGAGAAGAGGTTCTCCTTTCACTGGGGCAGCGGCATCGTTGCCGAGGAAGCGCAGGTAAGCGGGCCCTACCACATGCCCACGTTCCAGCTGCTGAAGTACACCGAAGGAGATGTCGCTGGAGGCGTGTCCGTGCGCTTTAGCCACTACAGCCATCAAGGCCGCTTTCAGCGCTCGCCCCTGATGATGTCGCCCGAGGACATAGACGCAATGCGGGAGGCGCTTCGCCGGACACCGGAGCTACGCGCCCTGCTGCGGCGCCTGGTGGAGTAGCTAAGACCCGCAAGGGTGAAGATGGCTGACCTTGCCAAAAAGCTGGGAATCAAGCCAGGACAGTCGGTCTGCCTCTTGGACGCCACCCCTGAGTCCGCCGAGTTGCTTCGACAGGAGTGTCCCGAGGGCGTGGCCTTCTCCCATGCACTGGGCCACCAGCGTTACGACGTAATTCTGTTCTGGCCTGCAAGCTTGGAGGGTTTGACGGAGCGCTTTGCCCAGCTTCAGCACTTCATCATACCTGAGGGCTCTATTTGGGCCGCCATCCCCAACAAGCGATACGCAAAGGCCAGCGGCATAACCTTTACCTGGGCAGAGATGCAGTGGGCGGGGCTACAGACGGACCTGGTGGATAACAAGACCGCATCCCTCTCCGAGAGGGAATACGCCACGCGGTTCGTTATCAGGAGGGATCGCAGGGCCAAGTACACTTGACGCATCCCGGCGTTTTAGTCCCTGCGTCCCACCACCAGCCCATAGCTCAGGACGCTCCGGCGGACCAGGTCCTGGGCCTTGCCCAGGATACGCTTGCCTTCGTTCAGCAGATCGCTGCTTACGGGCAACTTTCCCAGATTTATGGCGGCCTCCGCTATCATAAGCTTGCCCCTGATGTCCCTGAGGAAAGAGGAGGCCACTGTCGGGAGGTCCTGGGCGTTGTCTACGGTGAAACCTTGATTCTCCACAAGTTCACTGTACCCATCCAGGGATAGGGCTCCGCCCACGCAGCCGGCCATGGCCAGCAGACCCTGTAGCTCCGGCGGCAGTGGCCCGTTCACCGTCACGTCGGAGATGGCGATGCGGCCGCCTGGTCTAAGCAGGCCGCCAAGGTGACGGAGGGACGCCGCCTTATCGGGCTGGATGGATAGCACGCACTCCATCAGGGCCACGTCGAAAGAAGCTGGCTCCTGGCCAACCTCATGCATGTCACCCTGAAGGAAGGTAACCCGGTCGCGGACTCTCTGGCTCCGCGCCAGCTCGTCTCCCGCCTCAACGCCCTCGGCCTCCAGGGTGACGCCCACCACCTGGCAGCCGATGGTTCTGGCCAGGTGGACGGCGCTGGCGCCCCGGCCTGAGCCTGCGTCCAGGACCCTAGAGGTGGCTTCGATGCCAGCCAGACGCGCAAGCTGGGTGGTCAACGTCAACCCGCCGGGATGAAGGGAGTCGCCCAGGAGCCAGCGGACTACCGGATGGCCGTAGGAGGCGGTGCAGCAGGCCAGGACCTCCTGATCACGCAGACGCCCCGATTTCATGGGTCGCCTCCTCCCAGGGACATGGCAATTGAGGGAACACCCTGCTCTTTCTGGCCCGCTCCTCGATGGCTTGCTTCATCTGCTCCGCATGCTCCCGCATGAACCTTTGCAGCCGAGGCCTGACGTAAAGCATGCCCAGTAGCCATCCAGCCCACCAGCCCCAGGCTCCGAACTCGCTCTCGTACCGGAAGCGGGTGCACCCCATCTCATCCTCCAGGGTGAAGCAGTCGTGCAGGTAGGGCAGAGGCCCCTCCACTCCCTCGAACTCCACGCTCTCCGGCTCGTTCAGTGTTACCCACTCCACCGTGCGGTACACCTTTCGCCGACCGAAAAGGCCCTGGACGGGGGTACGGAACTCCACCAGCAGCCTACCGTCCTCTCGGTCAATCACGCGAGTGGAGGCTTCGGACTCCTGGGTAGAGGCTCCGAAGGCTGTGATGACCTGGAAGGCCAGGCGGCGGTCCGCGTGGATGTGGATGTCCACCGGCGGCATCTTAATGGGTATCGTAAACATCCTAGCTACCCCGTAAAGAAACCTTTGCAGCGGCGCCTCTTCGCGCTCTCAGCAGCCGCTCCCGTGCCTGCTCAAGCTTCATAGCCTCTCGCACCTCTTCCCGGTATCCGACGTTATTGTAGGCACAAAAGGGGATCATGCGGCCGTCTGGAGCTATGATCTCCACGCAGCACTTCATCACCTTGCGCACGTCGAAGGTGTAGGCGTCCATGAAGTCCTTGACGCTGATGGCGAAGATGCGCTTGGCTAGGTCGGCGCTGGATATGGCCAGGTCTAGGTTGCAGATGGCGCAGGTGAACTGAGTTGCCAAGGCATCGCTGCCCGGCACGGCGGAGGAGGACCAGAGTCCCTCTAAGGCATGCTTCACCTCCTCCGAAGGGTCTGGCCAGGCACGGTTGGTGATGTAGTCCAGGTAATCGTCCACGTTCAGCACTCGAGGCAGGGGCGTTACCTTTCCCTCCTCCACGTAGGCGTAGGTGATGGACTGGCACCCAGGATGGCAGCAGGGTACGGGCACAAAGTCACTCTTGACGAAGAGGTCGTCGGTCTGCTCCTGGATTCGTTCTATGACCTCGGGGATGGTGACCCTATTGGTGGGGTCGAAGGGAAGATGTCGGCCGGTGTGGGTCACGGGCTGGAAGTTGACGCCGCGCACGGCGGGATGCTCCAGGCCGAACTTCACCAGGGCCCCCATCTCATGCTCGTTGACCCCCCGCTCGACGGCCGCCACCAGGATAGTGTTCAGGTCCAGTTCCGCCAAGCGGTCCAGGGCCTCCAGCTTCTCCTGAAGGAGTGGCTCGCCCCGCAGCTTTACGTAGGTCTCCTCCTCCAGGCCATCGAACTGGAGGTAGATCATGGGCCTAAGCTCGCCCAGCCGCTTGGCCCACTCGGTATCGCGGGCTATTCGCCGCCCGTTGGTGTTGACCATGACGTGACGGATGCCCTTCTCCTGGGCCATGCGGATCATATCGAAGAGCTGAGGGTGCAAGGTGGGCTCGCCGCCGCTGAACTGCACCACCTCCGGGTCTCCCTCCGTCCGGACGAACTGGTCCAGCATGAAACTGACCTGCTCTAGGGTCAGGTTGTAGCCGGGCCCGGCGTTGGCGAAGCAAGTGGGGCAGGCAAGGTTGCAGCCGGTGTTCACCTCGATGAGGGCCAGGCACGTGTGCTGCTTGTGCTCGGGACAGAGGCCGCAGTCGTAGGGACAGCCGTCCTTCACCTCCGTGGTGAACTCCAGGGGGATGGTGCCTGGCTTGTTGTACTTCAGGGAGTTGACATAACTTTCGGCGTCGGAGGATATCAGGGCCTCGAACCACCCGTGGGTGGCGCACCGTTTGCGCATGAAGACCTTGCCCTCTTTAAGGTGTATCTGTGCATCGATGACCTGCTTGCACTCCGGGCAAAGGCTTCTGGTCAGCTCATAGAAAAGGGAGTCCGCGGTGCGTTTTTGGGGTGCTCGAGAGTCTGCCTGCATCTCTCCTCCTTGGTAAAAGCATTGCAATGGGGGCTAGGGTTGATATATTTCTGTATCTGGGTAGAAGTCCACCCACGCCCAGTCGTATGGGTTGCTGTAAGGGACCTCCTGTAAGAGCTCGCCCCGCAAGGGATCCTCTACAGCGGCAAGTCCACCTGCTATGAGAAAGGCCGGCGACGGTAGAAGGCCCATTCTGTCCGACATCGTTAGTAAGTATCGCATAAAATGCTCTCGTACTCCTTAGATGCCAGGTCGTGCCGCTGGATGCCATGTTCAAGGAAGGTGGCTAGGGGTTCTTGCCTGGGGATATAATGCGATCAGTGTGATTAAGGGACTTATCTTTGACTTTGATGGCCTGATCCTGGATACGGAGTTGCCGGTCTTCCAGACGTGGCAGGAGATATATCAGTCTTACGGCTGCTATCTGCCTCTGTCATCCTGGGCCATGAACATAGGCGTCGGCGCAGACGTATTCGATCCCTATGAGGACTTGGAGAGGCAGCTGGGGCGACCTGTCGACCGTGAGCAAATCAGGGCGCTACGCCGTCGGCGTCAGGTCAAACGGATAGAAGCGCAGCCCGTACTGCCGGGCGTACGCGAGTACATCGCCGAAGCCAAGGGTCTGGGATTGGGGATCGGGCTGGCCTCCAGCTCATCCAGGGACTGGGTGGTCGGCCATCTGACCAGGCTGGGTCTGGAGCAGCAGTTCGACTCCATCAAGTGCTCCGACGACGTTCAGCTCACCAAGCCGGACCCAGAGTTGTACCTTGCCAACCTCGATTCCCTGGGCATTCAGGCCGATGAGGCCGTGGCTTTGGAGGATTCGCCAAATGGCATCGCGTCGGCCAAGGCTGCGGGGATCTTCTGTGTGACGGTACCCAATTTTCTGACCAGCCAGCTGCCTTTAAATGACGCCGACTTGCGGCTGGCTTCTCTGGCTGAGATATCGCTGGGGGATTTGCTAAGGAAAGTGGCGGCAAACGAAAGGTAGGCCGGACATAGCCTCCCTTCTCATTACCTGTTACAGAAGAGACTTGATCAGGATGGCTGCTATGCCTAGGTAGAGAAGGAAGCCCGTCACGTCGGTAAAGGTGGTCACGAAGACAGCCGAGGCTACGGCGGGGTCGATACCCAGGCGTCGCAGAAGCAACGGGATACCGGCGCCCGTCAGCCCGGCCACCAGCATATTCCCCACCATCGCTAGGCCCAAAACCAGGCCAAGGATAAAGTTCCCCTTCCAGAAGTAGACCACCAGGCCCACGGCAACCCCCAACAAGAGGCCATGGATCAGCCCCAATGCTACCTCCCGGGCCAGCAGCCGGACGCCCCGGCGCCCCGTGATCTCTCCCAGGGCCATGCTGCGCACCACCAGGGTAAGCACCTGGGTGCCACCGATGCCCCCCTGTCCCGCAACCACCGGAAGGAACACCGCCAGAGCCACAACTTTGGCTATAGTTGATTCGAAGAGGGCGATGACCCCTGCCGCCAGAAAGGTGGTACCCAGGTTGACGAAGAGCCAGGGCAACCTGTGGCCCATGGAGCCTGTCAACGAACCGAAGACCCGCTCTCCGGCAATGCCGGCCATCCTGTACATATCCTCCGTGGCCTCCTCCTCCACCACGTCCAGTACATCCTCCGCGAGAATAACGCCTATCAGTCGTCCTTCCTCATCGATGACTGGAAGCTGGTTGATGTTATACCGCTCCATCAGACGAGCGGACTCCTCCTGGTCTGTCTCGGCGACGACGGAGATGACCTGAGAGTTCATGATCTCCCGTATGATGGCGTTGGGCCGGGCAAGGGCCAGGCGGACCACGCTGAGGGAGCCCACCAGTTTATCTTCGCTGTCCACCACGAAAACAGAGCTTACATCCTCTGCCTGAGGTCCCCGGAGGCGAAGAACGTCCAGGGCGGTGGCCGTGTTAAGGTCCTCCCTTACCACTGGGTAGTCGGGGGCCATCAACCCGCCTGCGGTATCGTCCGGGTACTCTAGGAGAGGGATGACCTCCTGGGCCTCTTCCATGGCCTGCAGGGTTTCTTGAGACCGCTCCTCGGGCAGTTGCCGCAGGATGTCGGCGGCCACGTCCGGTCTGGCCTCATCCAGGATATCTGCTAGGGCGCTGGCCTCCGTGCCTCCAAAGACCTGTACCGCCTCCTCTGGCTCCAGGTGCTCGAGGATTTGTGCCACGCCCTCTGGAGGTAGGGTATCTAATAGTGCCCGTTGAGCTTCGGCGGACAGGCCCTTAAGCACCTCCGCCTGGTCTGCGGGGTGTAGCTGATTGCAGAGGGCCAGGGCCTCCTCAAGGCTCTCCTCCTCCAGGAGCCTGCGGATTTGCTCGATGGCCTCTTGAGTCCGCTCCTGAAGAGAGCGGCCCGTCTCTTCTACTGTGGCCTCGGCTGCTGTATCTTCGGGATGCTCCATTTCTCACCTTGGATAAGACTTGCGCGTAACTATGGAGGCGCAAACTTATGGTTTTAAGTAACCATTGTACCTTCACTGACCGAGTTCCTCACAGCCACCGATTCCAGCCTTGGTGTAACCAGGGGCATTCCGCCGTTTTTTCCAAACTTACCTTGGGTGATTCGGTGTAGACTATAAGCTAGAGTGTAGCTAAGAAAATTGACAGTGAAGGGAATAGGTAATATATTCGCTTAGTATGCGGTTGACGGACTTCATGGCATACTAACGGATGCACCAAGTTCTCGTCGTCGAGTGGAGTAAGAACCTTTGCGTGCGATAATACGCATACTGGGGCTGGTCTACAAGAAATACAAGTGGCGCCTACTGTTAGGCTACATATCCGTCATAGGTGC
Source organism: Dehalococcoidia bacterium (assembly GCA_965237935.1). Taxonomy (GTDB): domain Bacteria; phylum Chloroflexota; class Dehalococcoidia; order Lucifugimonadales; family CBDEGW01; genus CBDEGW01. The sequence goes on from CBDEGW010000004.1 coordinate 740,238, forward strand.
CGCCTTGGCCGCCCTGGCCATCCCAAAAGTCCTGGGCAACAGCGTAAACCGGGTGTTGGAGTCCGGGGACAAAGAGGTCTCCCAGCTATACGTACTGGCCCTGGTCCTCATCTTGGCGGGTGTGGCCAGGGGCTTCTTCTCCTTCGGGCAGACGTACCTTGGAGAGAGCACTGCTCAGAAGGTTGCCTACGACATCCGCAACTCCTACTTCGACCGGCTCCAGCACCTGAGCTTCGCCTTCCACGACAAACAGATGACCGGAGGACTCATGTCTCGGGCCACCGCGGACGTGGAGGGAGTGCGCATGTTCGTCAACATGGGCGCCATCCGGGCGGGGTTCATTGTGGCCATGGTTATAGGCGTAGCCGTTTCCATGATGCTCACCGATTTGAAGCTGGCGGCGGTGAGCCTATCCTTTGTGCCGATCCTGTCCTGGAGAGCCGTCACCAGCAGCAGAGCCCTGCGACGCATCTGGCTACGGGTCCAGGAAATAACCGCCGAGATGGTTACCGTGCTTCAGGAGAACCTCAGCGGTATGAGAGTGGTCAAGGCCTTCGCCGCCGAGGAATATGAGAAAGAGAAATTTCGCACCCATTCTCGGCGAGTAGCGGAAGAGACCTTCCTGGCTGAGCGACACTGGGCGGCCAACTTCTCCACCATGAACTTTGTCTTCACTGCAGCCATCGGTGCCATCATTTGGGTGGGAGGGCAGGACGTCATCGCTGGCAGGACCGTCGTGAATGGCCAGGTGACATACACAGGCCTCACGCCGGGGGACCTGACGGCCTTCATCTTCTATATGGGGTTTCTCTACATGCCCGTGCGAATGATGGGGTGGATGGTGAACAACTTCTCCCGAGCCGCCTCCTGTGGCCAGCGCCTCTTCGAGATCATGGACGCAGAGTCGCCAGTGGAGGAGAAACCAGGCGCCCTAGACCAGGGTCGGGTGCAGGGTAGAGTGGCCTTTGAGAATGTCAGCGTCAGCTACGATGGCGCCGGACCGGCCCTCAGGGACATAGATGTGACCATAGAGCCGGGCCAGACCGTTGCCCTGGTGGGACAGCCAGGAAGTGGCAAGACCACTTTTGCCCACCTGATCCCGCGGTTCTATGACGTCACGGAGGGGCATGTCACTTTAGATGGCGTTGATGTGCGGGAAGTGACCTTGGCGTCCATACGAGACAACGTGGGGATAGTGCAGCAGGACGTTTTTATCCACACCGCCAGCCTCAAGGAAAACATCGCCTACGGGCGGGTGGACGCATCCTTCGAGGATATCGTGGAGATGGCCAAGGTGGCTCAACTTCACGACTTCATCACCACTCTTCCCGACGAGTACGATAGCTTGGTTGGGGAGCGAGGAGTGGGCCTTTCAGGCGGCCAGAAGCAGAGGCTCTCCATTGCGCGCACGATTCTTCGTGACCCGCCGATTCTCATTCTGGACGACTCCACCTCCAGCGTTGATGTTCATACCGAGCACCAGCTAGTGACAGCTATGGAGGAGGTCATCAAAGGGCGTACTACCTTCATTATTACCCACAGGCTCAGCGCAGTCCGCAGCGTGGACCTTATCCTGGTATTCAAGGATGGGGCCATTGTGGAGCGGGGCACCCACGAAGAGCTGCTGGCCCTGGATGGCGAATACCGAGACCTCCACGAGTTCCAGTTCCGCCGCTACGAAGAGGCCGTCTCACCGCAGGCCCCTACCCTTGCCGACGATGGAGGTAACGCTTAATGGCCGGCGCAGCAGGCCTCCGGCCTTCCAAGGTTCTGGGCCTGGACGACCACCTTTTGGGCAATCTGTATGACCATAGGGTGGTCTTACGCCTTCTCAAATACGCCCTGCCCTACAAACTCTGGTTCTCGGTGGCAGTTGCGTCCATGGCGGGCTACGTCCTGACGATGGTGGCCCAGCCCCTCATCATTGCCTGGGGGATCACTGGCTTTATCGTGGCCGTGGAGGGGGAAGAGACTCGATGGGGGAGCCTCAACATCGTTGCCCTGGTCTTCATCGGCAACGCGGCAGCCAACATGCTCTTCAACTACCTCCAGTACTATGCCCTTACCCGGGTAACAGTGGACATCCTGTTCGACCTGCGCCGGGACATGTTCGATCACCTTCAGCGCCAGTCCACCGCCTTTTTCGACCGTAATGAGGTGGGCCGCATCATGTCCAGGGTGCAGAACGACGTCCTCCAGCTCCAGGAGTTCATGGAGGTAGCCGTTATAACCTTGGGCGATATCGCCTTGCTGTTCTTTATCGCCGGTGCCATGTTCTGGATGGACCCTCCTTTGGCCGCGATAACCCTATCAGTTATACCTATTCTGACCATTGTTTTGGTCCTCTGGCAGCGATACTCCAAGCCCACCTTCATCTGGGTTCGCACGGCCATCTCGGCGGTAAATGGAAGCCTCCAGGAGAACATATCAGGAGTTCGGGTGGCCCAGAGTATGAACAGGCAGAGTATAAACTACAGGCGCTTTGACAGCTTGAACCATGGACACCTGGATGCCACCATGCGCGCCTCCTGGCTCTCGGCGATGCTGCTACCGGTGGTAGAAGTGCTGACCGTGGTCTCCATGGCCCTGGTGGTCGTGATAGGTGGGTCGATGGTCTTTGATGGCAGCCTTGAGTTGGGCTTCCTGGTGGCCTTCCTTCTCTACGTCCAGCGATTCTTCGAGCCGGTGCGGATCATCACCATTCAGGCCACCATGTTTCAGAGGGCTATGGCCTCTGGCGCCCGGATCTTCGAGATCTTGGACCTCCCCATCGAACTGGTGGACAAGCCCGACGCCCCCAAGATGCCGCCCATCATGGGAGAGGTTCATTTCCAGGATGTCTCCTTTGCCTACACCCCGGGCATTGATGTGCTTAAGGACATCAATCTTCATATTCTGCCGGGCCAGACGGTGGCCCTGGTGGGCCTGACGGGCGCAGGCAAGACCACACTAGTCTCCCTGGTGTCCCGTTTCTATGACGTTACTTCTGGGCACGTCACTATAGACGGCCACGACGTTAGAGACGTCGCCCGAGAGTCCCTGGCTCGACAGATGAGCATGGTGCTACAGGAGCCCTTCCTCTACTCCGCAACAGTGAAGGAGAACATCCGCTACAACCACACGGAGATGACCGACGAGAACGTGGTGGCCGCCGCCAAAGCAGTGGGGGCCCACGATTTCATCATGCAGTTGGAGTACGGCTATGACACAGTGCTACAGCAGCGGGGCGGCAACCTCAGCATGGGCCAGCGTCAGCTCATCAGCTTCGCTCGGGCACTGGTGGCCGACCCCCGCATCCTGGTCCTGGATGAGGCCACGGCCAGCATCGACTCTCACACCGAGCATCTGATTCAGGAGGCCCTGAAGACCATTCGCCAGGGCCGCACCTCCATTATCATTGCCCATCGCCTCTCCACCATCACCAGCGCCGATAACATCGTGGTGCTGGAGGATGGACGCATCAAGGATATGGGGACCCACCGGGAGCTGCTGGCAAGGGGCGGCCTCTACGCGCACCTCTACGCCATGAACTTCGGCGAGCCCCCCGGCGGAACCAGCGAAGACGTCTCCGCCGAGTCCGCAGGGGCAGACCGGCTCCAGGACTCCTCCGGCTGGTCCCCTCAGGTTTAGCGCAGCAGCCCTAGGAGGCCTCAGCCTCCCGGGTGCCTCGCCAGAGTATCCAGCCGCCCATAAGGATAAGCCACACCATCACGCCCAAAAAGGCGATGAACCCGTAATCCCACATGACGTACATGTCGAAGGCGTCCCAGAACCCGCTAATCCAGAACCCGGCAGTAACGAGAAGGGCGGCGGCGACGACTAGCGCCAGCCAGCCCAGCCAGACTGCGACGGCCTTGGTAAAAGTAATAAGCGCACCGTAGGACAGCAGGGCGAAGGGAAGAACGATAAAGAGCCCAAAGAAGCTGGTGTTTCCTAAGAAGGCGACGGCACGGGCGCTGGCGTAGACGGCACCGGCCTCGGCTTCGTCGGGCTCGGCAAACTCCTCGGCCAAGTCGACCAGTGCGAACCCTGTGGAGGCGGTGATCAGGAAGGTCACGCCAACTGCCAGAAACCCGAAGGAGCCCATGAGGGCCAGAGTTCTGTCGTGAGAGCGGAACACCGAGTAGAGCGCACCGGCTACTACGACCCAAAGGACGCTGCTTATCAACACGAAGACACTGCTAGTCAGATACTGCGAGCGGTCCGCCAAGGCTGACTCAAGGGAATCTCGGAACTCCAACCGTGTAGGGTCTACTCCGATGTCAGTTACCAAGGACACAAATATGGCCACAACCAGCAGAAGGAAGATGCCGCTGGCGGCGCGTTCGATGACGATCTTGGTTAACATTGGTCACCTCCTAGAAAGGACCGGCTACTCAGATTAAGATACCTCCGCGGCAGCAACTTCTTTCGTCCCGCGCAGGATCAGCCACCAGCCCATAAGAAAAAGCCAGATCATCCCTAACATAACGCCGATGATGCCTATGAGCCAAAAGGCAAAGACGACGGGCGCCAGGATACCGCTTGCTATCGCCAGCCAGCCCAGCCATCTAGGCACGGCACGGCTCCAAACGATGAGCGCGCCGAAGGCCAGCATGCCTAATGCCGGAAGGGCAGCTATTCCACTAAACATCATGTTTTCTGCCATGTTGGAGAGAGGACGGGCGGCGATGGCGATGATTTCGGCGCTGGGGCCATGGGTACGCTTATAATCTGAGGCCAAGTCCCCCAAAGCCTCGGCGGTGAAGGTACCCACCATTAACGCAGCGCCGACCAGTAGGAACCCGAAAGCGCCCAGGAGAGCTAACGTCCGCTCGTGGGGACTAAAGGTCACGTACATAACTGCGCCAAGGGCTACAGCGAGGACGCTGCTCAAACCCAGGAAGGCCGTGCTGGTCCAGAACCGCCCATTGTTATCCACGACTTCCTGAATCGATTCGTGGAAATCCTCCTCGTAGGTGTCGATTCCGGCGCTAGTCGATGCGGCCACAATAATGGCCGCCAGGAATGCCAGAAGAAGGACGCCGGTTATTCTGTGGATGGCAGTCTTTGAAAGCATTGGTCACCTTCCAGGCTCGGGATGACGCTAGCTTATCAAACCAGGCGTAAAGGTGCTCGATTTTGTCCAGTTTGGTGGGCCTGCAAGGATGATGCTGGAAACCTTTCGATGGGAGGTCCACACTGGAGAGAACGATTATGTGCCTGCCGTTTCCCCCAGACCTTCAGCTGGTCCTAACCCATCCGCTCGCACCCAGGTCTCGCGCAAGCATGTCAGTTGGAGGCTGCGGCCGCAAGTTGATGACAAGGGGACCCACGGCGGCTATCCCCTGACGTTTGCGCCTACTACTACCATGAAGGCGGAATCTGGCGAGGAGTATCCTGTTAGGCTTATAGACAGTGGATCTCCCGGAAAGCCCCCCGATACCACTCTTGGGTCGTTTATCTTGCTGAGTGCTTCTTCTACCACTGCTCTCCAATTTCCTTCTGGTTCCCAGCCCGCAACTACAAGTAGCCTCTTGCCCGACCTAAGCGACAGGTCGCCAATGAGGGACCAAGGGTACGATCCCTCCTTCTTCCTAAGTCTGACGCCGTCATCCACGATGACGAACGACACCACCGTCATAAGATCATCATGACCACCGATAAGTATCTCGTTCTTCTTCCAAGCCGATTCGGAATTGCGCCTTTCGACCTCGTTCAATCCAAGGGCCCAGGAAGGGAATAGCAGTTTAAACGTGGGTTTCGCTTCACCAATGTAATGCGGTTCGCGCCATTGATTCATGAATCGATCCGAGGAGTTCATTTGTGTGGCCACTTCTTCATCGAAAGAGATGTGTTGCTTCCCGGATCGATGTAGGCTGATTTTTTGGCCCTTCATACAGTCGCGGCAGTAAACGTACGCGTCGCCCGTATTCTCTGTTTGCACGCCCCACGCGTTTGAGGTAATGCCGCTTGTTTGTTGAACGGCGAAACGCATTGGGCTCTTCCTCATTGGAAGAGTCAACCCACTCCTAGTCCTGAACGATATTTCTTCCATTTCAAGCAGTTTCCGCTGTAGCGCTCGTGTTATAGGGGTTAACATCGCGGGCGATTCCTACGCAGTGGGCAGGGGCTGGTAGCGCTCGACTTGTATCCTGTCTTCACCCTTGCGCGCTCGAGCCAGGTCGTATGCAGTCTGACGGCTCAACCAGAAGTCTGCGCTGGACCATCCGGCCTTCTCTAGACGGATGGCCATGTCGGGCGAGATCGCCGCGTGACCGTTCAATACCCGCGAAAGGGTATGACGGGCAACTCGCAGAACCTCCGCTGCCTCGGTAACGCTTAGGCCGAGAGGATCCAAGCAGTTCTCCCTGACGCTGCGACCTGGATGGGGCGGATTCTTCATAGGCATGCTCTCTCTCCTCATCAGTGGTAATCGACAAGATCAACGTCGTACACATCGCCAGCTTCAAACCTAAAGGTGATCCGCCAGTTGCCAGTAATCGAAATGCTCCACAATCCTCTTCGGTCCCCTCTGAGTGGATGCAGTCTGTATCCCGGCAGATCGAGGTCGCTCGGCTTGCCGGCGGTATCCAGGTCTGCCAGGGCGAGAGCGATTCGATCCAATTGGTCGGCGGCTATCCTGCTGGGGTCGTCTCGCTCATAGAGCCGCCTCAATGCTCGATGGCGAAACGAACGAATCATGAACTGATTATACCGTGTGCCGGTACAGCTAACAATAGATTCGTTAAACTGCCCCACACTGACACAGACACATGATGGTTGCCCACCGGGGCGCTCAATGGTTTTGCTCGAACCATGGCCCTATCCGAACGACAGCTACTCGATGCCCTTAGCCGGACGCCACTCGTCGATTCGACGGATTTGGCGATCATTCAGGGCGAGCCGCACACCAGCGTTCGTACAAAGGGGCTCGGGCTCTCCTTGAGGATCACAGACCGCCCAGCCAAAGGTCAAAGACAGTTCTGTCTACCGTATACGTTGGTGGGCCAACGGGGACTGTACTACAAACTTTTCGGTGGGAGGTTGCCCTGTGAGCTTCCAGGGTCTGGAACTCACCATAGGACATGTCGAGACCAGCGCCCAACGTAGCTAACACAGCCGCAAACGTTTCATCACCCCAGGGCGCACCATACGATACGGAAACGAATGCCCCGACGATGTATACTCAAATCTCGGATGCCTCCAAGACTCAAGCATCTGTCCACGCCGATGATCCGATTCCAACTTCGGTTCCCACACCCCGGATATCTCAGCTCGGGCAGTAACCCGAGCCGCCGCCTAGGGCGCTGACCCCTCCCCCTGGATGATGGTGGGAATGCCGCAGGCCTCCTGAGCCGCCATTATCTCGGCCACCGCCATCGTCATTTCCGGCGATGGTGTGGGCTGCTTCGTGCTCGACTCCAGGTCGGCAAAGGCCTGGTAGACGATGAACAGGTTCTCCAGGTCCGTCTGCTCGGATACGCAGCGTAGTTGGGAGGGCAAAGGAAATGCGTCTTCTTCTGGAACCGGTCCCGACATGGCTTGCGCTTCTTCGTCGGTCAGGCAGAGCTGCATGGTTATAAAGGAGCGCATGGAGTCTGTCATGCTCATCGACTCGCTCGGCACTCCGAGCTCTGCGAAAACGTCCTTGATGCAGGCCTGGCTACCATCGGACAGCCCGCCCGCCTGGAGCGACATCATGGCTACGCTCAGGTCGATGGCATTGTCCGGCTCCAGGCATTGCAGCGGGAACGTATCGAATCCCATTGCGCTCTCGGATAGGGCCAGGTCCTGCATAGCCTCGTAGCTCGCGTCCCCTATCGCAGCACGCAGGCAGGCTGCTTCATCGTCGGAGAGCGACGCTATCAGTTCGGCCCCCGTGGTGGTCTCGTCGATATCGCTCAGAGACATCATGGCGTCGGCGTCCTTGTCCATCATGGCGTCGCCGTCCTTGTCCATCATGGCGTCGGCGTCCTTGTCCATCATGGCGTCGGCGTCCTTGTCCATCATGGCGTCGCCATCCTTGTCCATCATGGCGTCGGCGTCCTCGTCCATCATGGCGTCGGCGTCCTTGTCCATCATGGCGTCGGCGTCCTTGTCCATCATGGCGTCGCCGTCCTTGTCCATCATGGCGTCGCCGTTCTTGTCCATCATGGCGTCGCCGTCCTCGTCCATCATGGCGTCGCCGTCCTTGTCCATCATGGCGTCGCCGTCCTCGTCCATCATGGCGTCGCCGTCCTCGTCCATCATGGCGTCGCCGTCCTCGTCCGGGGTGGCCTGTACCGAAGTAGGTTCAGAGGTCGCTGTGGGACTAGGGTCGGAGTCGCCGCAGGCCGCCAAAAGCAGGCTCCCCGCCACCAGCGCGACCAGCAGCACGGCCCATCGCCAGGAGAACCGCTTCTTTTCTCTGTTCTGACCAAACATTCTGTCTATCCTCCGGTACCGGAAAATGAAAATATTGCGTCTTGGACCCTATAGGATAATCTTACTCCCGCCCCTAGCAGCCTGTCCGAGAAACAGGGTTGGTGAGCCGTTGGGGGTATGATGGGGCGGAGCATCAGACGGGCGGAGTGGTCAATGAGCAAGACTTACCTTCCCTACGATCCGGATCAGCAGTTACTACTGCCTGCGGCCCTCCAGGAATGGCTGCCGCCGGACCACCTGGCCTACTTCATCTCCGACGTGGTGGACCAGTTGGACCTCTCGGCCATCACCGCCCGCTACGAGGAGGAAAGGCGGGGCGGCCCGCCCTATCATCCCAGGATGATGGTCAAGGTGCTGCTCTACGGCTACTGCACCGGCGTGGCATCCTCACGGCGCATCGCCCAGCGTCTCCACGAGGACATCGCCTTCCGGGTGCTGGCAGCCAACAACACGCCCGACTTCCGCACCATCTCCGACTTCCGCAAGGACCATCTGGAGGCGTTGGGGAACCTGTTCCTGCAGGTGCTGGAGCTGTGCCAGCAGGCAGGACTGGTGAAGCTGGGGCACGTGGCGCTGGACGGCACCAAGGTGAGGGCCAACGCATCCAGGCACAAGGCGATGAGCTACGGGCGGATGAGGGAGAGGGAAGGGCAGTTGGCGGCGGAGGTGGCAGAGTTGCTGCGGCGGGCCGGGGAGGTGGACGATGACGAGGACCGCCGCTACGGCAAAGACAAGCGTGGGGATGAGTTGCCGGAGGAACTGGCCTTCCGGGAGAGCCGGTTGCGGAAGATAAGGGAGGCCAAGGCAGCGCTGGAGGCCGAGGCCCTGGCAGAGGCGGGGCAGGCCGAGAGGGAAGGACGGAATCATCCAGGGGTGCCTGATGACAAGGCGCAGCGGAACTTCACCGACCCGGACTCCCGCATCATGCCCGCCCCGGGAGGGCGGGACTTCCAGCAGTCCTACAACTGTCAGGCGGTGGTGGACAGCGCCCACCAGGTGATCGTGGCGGCCCGTGCCACCAACCAGCCCTCGGACAAGGGTCAGGCCGTGAGCATGATTGAGGAGACCGTGAATAACACCGGCGCGGTGCCGAAAGAAGTATCCGCCGACGCCGGGTACTACTCGGCCAAGGCGGTGGATGGCCTATACAACCTGGGAGTGGACCCGTTCGTCGCGCCGGAGAAGACCCGCCACGGCTGGGTGCCGCCACCGGCGCCCCGTGGCCGCATACCCAAGGGACTGTCCGTCAGGGGCCGAATGCGCCGCAAGCTGCGGACGAAACGGGGACGTGAGCGCTACGCCCTTCGGATGGAGACGGTTGAACCGGTGTTCGGCCAGATCAAGCAGGGCCGGGGCTTTCGGCAGTTCCTGTTGCGGGGTCTGGCGAAGGTGAACCGGGAATGGCATCTGATCTGCACGGGCCACAACCTGCTGAAGCTGTTCCGGTATGGTGCCGGGCGCGCCGGCAATGGACGAGGCACCGGCAGAACCCCCACCCGAAAGTCTCCTCAGCTTGCAGCCGGCAAGTTCCTCTTGAATTTCTCAACATTCACAAACCCACCCTGCCCCCGGATGGCTTTCTCCAGCTAAATCCGGCTGTCCAGCTAACCTGCTCCAGTAATCCTCGGACGGGTTGCTAGCACGCATACAAGGAATTTGAAACCCGCTCTCAGTCAATACATGGAGGATTGGAAGTATGGCTGCACGCTGAGCGGCGTGGAATTCGCCGGATTCGCCCGGCATATTGGTCTGTCCTCACGCCATTGACAAAAAGAACAGGTGTTCGCTATCATTTCTCCTTCCCATCGCCTTTTTTGACTTAGCCCAAATCCACCGAGGGGATGACTATGCAGCAGCGGAACTGGCGATAGGGGCAAGGGAGGGCGATGGTCCGGGCACGATTTGGGGTAGAGGGGGGCCGGTGTCTGTCTTCAGTTGCCGCGGGGAGACTTTGTGACCGTCTGCGAATGTTGGTCAGGGCGAGATAGCGGGGAGAGGGCGCAGCAAGAGGCACTCGCAGACCGGACTGGCGCGAGTTCGCGGGGACGTTCGGTTGGCCGGATGGCGGCCGGTTGCCGCGGCCGTCAGGCAGGGAGTGGCAGGGCGCGCAATCGGGCCAGGGCACGATCGAACTGGGCTTCCCAAGGCCAGCGCTGTGGCAGATGCAGTGTGAGGCGGCGCGCCGAGCGGGTGAGCCGTCCGGCCAGGGAGAAGAACCGCCGCCGGAGGGTCTTGGTGGTCACCACCTGCTCGCCCAGACCGATGCGCGCTGTCCAGCGGGCGAGGTTGTGGGCCATCACCTGTACCGCCAGCCAGGCGGCGTTGGCGGCGAAGCGGCCCGAGGGGAGATGGTTCAACCCCACACCGTGCTTGAGGTCTCGGATGGCATTCTCGATCTCGGCGTGGCGGCGATGGTCGGCCTCCAGTTCGAGCATCTCCCCGTCCCGGTCGGTGATGAAGCCGTGATAGCTGTAGGAGGCGAAGAGGGCCAGCTGGGAACCGGGCGTGGGCTTCACACGCCGGACGATGAGCCGCACCGGTGCGGCGTCAGGTTCACTCTGGAAGGGAGTGCAGGTGGTCTCGGCCACATCGGCGGCGCCGTCCATCCAGTAGGGAATGGGAGTCCAGGCATCCTCTGGTATCGCCTCGATGAGATTGCGCAGGCTCTTGTGCTGGCGGATGGTGATGGAGAAGCGGACATCCATCTTGCGGCAGACGGATACCACGCCATGAGTGTAGAACCCGCTGTCGGCCCGTAGCGTGAGTCGTCCGTTGGCCCCGGCGTAGCGCACCCGTCCCACCGTCTCCCGCAGGAAGTGGGCGGCGCCGCGGGCGGTGTTGGCCCGGCCCTCGCGCAGCCGGGACATCAGCACGTCGCCGGTGCCGGCGGCGATGGCCAGCAGCGGGTGGTAGCCCCGCTTGCCGGTATAGCCGTGGTGGCGGGCGCCCTCCTTGGCCAGTCCGTAGGTCTCGCAGATGGTGGAATCGAGGTCGATGGTGAACGGCGCGTCGCCGGGTCCGGCCCCAGCGGCCCAGGCCCGGGCCAGCAGCTCCCGGCTCACCCGGTCCAGCTGGCGGACGTGGCCCCACCGGAAGCTGCGCAGGAAGGTCCCCAGGGTGGATGGCGCCTTGACCGTGCCGCCCAGGGTGCAGGCCATCCCCCCGGTGCGCAACACATCGGCGTCGTCGATGCAGTCGCCGCCGGCCATGGCTGAGGCCACCAGGGTCATCAGCTTGTCTCCGGTGTTGGCCCGCCCCGGCGCGCCGCCCAGGTCAAGGTGATGGTCAACGAGTTCCCGCAGGCCCAGATGCCGGGCGAGGGTGGCCGGCAGGAGCAGACCGGCATTGGCCACCAGGCGGTGATCGTCAAAGACGATACGGATACGGTCGGGGTGGTTGCGTGGTAGCATCTATTGGGTGCTCCTTCTCTGGGACTGTTTTGCTGTTACAAAACCATTATCCCAGATTCAGAGGAGCACCCTCTGGCCACTTCAGGATGCTAACCAAACGCCCTCCCTCGGTGGATTCGGGCTAAAATAAGAGAGTCTACCGCTGGGGTGTCTCGTAAACCTTCATCCGATTGTAAGGCTTGTGGATGTTCCAGTAAACACCTTTGTGGGCTCACTGCTTGGAACACCTGACCCGGTGACCGATAGCCCAGGGCTTGATGGGGCCGCTCTTGGTTGTAGAAGGCCAGATAAGCCCCAATCCCCTTTCTGGCCTCAGTCCCATTTTGGTATGCCTTCAGGTACACCTCCTCGTACTTGATGCTGCGCCACAGTCGTTCCACGAAGACGTTGTCCATGCACCGGCCCCTGCCGTCCATGCTCACTTGAACGCCTTGCGCCAGCAGCATGCTGGTGAAGGCCTCGCTGGTGAACTGGCTGCCCTGGTCGGTGTTGAAGATCTGTGGCCGACCCTTGCTCAATGCCTCTTCCAGAGCCGCAACACAGAAGTCTACCTCCAGGGTGTTGGACAGCCGCCAGGCCAGCACGTAGCGGCTGTGCCAGTCCATGATGGCCACCAAGTAGAGGAAACCCCGAGCCATGGGTATGTAGGTGATGTCGGTGGCCCACACCTGGTTGACCCGGTTGATCTCCAGCCCCCTGAGCAAGTACGGATAGACCTTATGCCCTGGGTTTGGCTTGCTGGTGTTGGGACGCCGGTAGATGGCCTCCAGGCCTATCAGCTGCATCAGCCGGCGGACCCGCTTGCGGTTGACCTGGTGTCCGTGATTTCTGAGCCAGGCAATCATCCTTCTGGAGCCGTAGAAAGGTGTCTTCAGGTACTGTTGGTCTATGAGGGCCATCAACTCCAAGTCCTCGGCGCCGGCCTCGGTTGGCAGGTAGTACAACGCGGAGCGGCTGATACCCAGCAAGGCGCACTGGTGCACCAGAGACAGCTTCGGTTCTTCTCGGTCAATCATGGCCCGGCGTTGGGACCGGCTCACAACCCGAAGCTCCGTGACAAAAAATCCCGTTCCACCTTGAGCTGCCCAATCTGTTGGTAGAGCTGGGCAGTGAGGACCTCTTGGTCCTTCTCCTGGCGTCCAGCACCATTTTCAAAGAGGTGCGGCGCCCCCTGAATCAAGGCCTTCTTCCAGGCATGGATCTGGCTCGGGTGGACTTCAAACCGGCTGGCCAGCTCTGCAATGGTGTGCTCCCCCTGGAGCGCGGCCAAAGCCACTTTGGCCTTGAAGACTGGCCTGTGCTTCTTACGTGTTTGCTTCATGTCCTGCTCCTTGTTTCCGTCCTATTTTAGGAGCGGGACTCTCTCTTAGCCACCTGTCCGAATTTTGGGGTCCACCTCACTTAACGTCTATAGGCATTTGTCTATAGCTTGGACTCCACGATATGGGGGATGGTTGGGCATGACGGCATCGACTGCGACTCAACAGTGCGGTGTGGACTTCACCATCCTCCGAGGGGGCGAATGGCCGCCGTAACCAATACCTCAGCGTTCGTCGAGAACAGAGGCGTGAGGTATTGCCATCAGTTCCGCCCGGGAATCGCGTACTTGCTCGCCCAAGATGGTCAGCCGGTATCTTTGCGCCCTGCTTCTCGGACTGTCCGGGAGCGTCATCTCGACCAAACCCCCCTTCAACACCAGGTCGCAGGTAGGTCATGGCAAAGTATCTGCGGTCTGCCAGACCCAGAACGTTCATAAACTCCGTCCGGCTCATCTCCCCTTCTAAGGCTGCAATGAGCCGTGCCACATGGGATGTCACATGGGGACCACATGGGCGGCGACGGTTAGAGAGCCCCCAACCACATCTCGAAGACCATTGCATCTACCATCTACTTAGGCCCACATTTTCCGGATCGGATTGACGACAGGCCGCATTTCTGCGTACTGTTGTGGTGGCAATCTAGGCGATTCGTGCTCCTCCTATAGATTGAGGCTTACCACTTTGCCTTCCGATCGGCGGCAAAATGTAGCAGCGTTCATCTGCGTTGTCCGTCGCCGTGGGTAGGAGGATCCACATGGTGAACGAAGACGATGACACGGACGCAATCGTGACGATGGGTGAGACCGGCGCGACGATCCAGCGGGTGCCGGGTTGATTCGGACCGTCCTGCTCATTGCGGTCGCGGCTCTCGCCGCACTGATCCTGACCGGGTGCGAGCGTCTGTTTCCTGACGTCGAGGACTGGATTGCCGACTCGGAGACGCTCGCACGGCGCTTCGACGCGCGGCTGGGCGACCTGAAAGAGTGCGTCGGGGAGGACAACTGCGAAGAGGCGCTTGATACTGAAAGAGGCGTCTTCGTCATGTGCTCGTGGGTCATGTCGCGCGGAGAGCTTGCTCCGGAAGGATTCGAGGCGGCGGAGTGGCAGCGGTTCGACACGCTCTGCGAGGGGCTGGAAGGTGTGGTGGAGCTACCGAAGGCGGACGCGCTCCTGCGTATTGAGGACCTCCAGGCTGAGACAGACCGCATCAGTGAGGGAATCCGTGCCGACATCGAACCCAGAGAGCGGGAAAAGGTGGAATGAGGCGAAGGTCAGGAACGGGCAGAGCCTGACTAGCGCCCATCGGAATGGATGTCACTGTGGGCACCGTTCCCGGAGTCCAGCATCAGTGCTGACAACAGCCACCGGCCCACTTCCCCCCTCAGCCGTCCCAAGGTCTCGCGAGGTCACCCTCAACCTCACTCGCGTCCCGCAATCGTCCTTTATGAGGTCAGGGGCCACGTCACACATTCGGACATCCTTTAGGACCCTGTCAATGCCGAAGCCGAGGGACTCGGTAGTTTCACGGGGTGCCCAGCCACATCCCGAAACCCTTCCACCTGTCATCCACGTCGACCTACCTGGAAAGGTCCGAATCGGTTCCCAGGCCCGCCGCTTCCAAATATGCGGTTCTTATGACGCTTGCCGGGATCGAGCGGACTCTCGTGCAAGGGGGCAATTCATGGCCCGGAGCCGGATGGGTCGCCCCCTTTGAGCAAGCTTCTCAAGCTATACCCACAAAAGGGCCGCCAATTGGCTTTCGCTTTCGGCTTGCGAGTCAGACTGCTCAAAACCCTTCAACCGACCGCGCGGATTGCTCTGTCGGGTTTGATGGCCGTTGCCGTGATTACGGCATGTGACGACGGGGATATACCTGCTCCGACTCAGGAGCCAACAGCCACCCCGGCGCAGGAACCTACGCCTACGCCGATTCGGACCGCTCGTCCTGGCGCGGCAGGGCTGGACGACCCTCTCTATCCCGGGCTGGGCAACGGCGGATATGACGTTTCCCGCTACACGGTGACCCTCGACATCGACGTGGACGCCAACGAGATTGCGGGCCGGACTCAAATCGAAGCCTACGCAACACAGGACCTCTCCTCATTCAATCTGGACTTGCGAGGCTTAACGGTTACGCAGGTTACCGTGGATGGCCTCCCAGCCGACCACTCTCGCACCGGATACGAACTGACAATCGAGTCCGGTGCGCCGATCCCTGTAGGAACGACCTTCAATGCCACGGTCTCTTACGAGGGTCAGCCTTCGACCAGCTCTGTGCCTGGAACAAGTCTCCTGACCGGCTGGATAAACTACGAGACCGGGATAATCGCGTACGGCGAACCCTGGGGGGCATCGCATTGGCTCCCGGTCAATGAGCATCCATCCGATAAAGCCTTGTACACCTTCATCATCACGGTGCCCGAGCCCTATGAAGCGGCCTCAAACGGTGAATTGACCAGTACGACCGACCACGGGGAGACTGTGACATACGTATGGGAAAGCGTCCATGAGATGGCCAGCTATCTGGCGTTCCTGGCGGTCGCTCAGTTTGACGACGTCGCCAGCAAAAGTCCTGGGGGGATAACCATCGTTGACTCGGTTGAAGCGTCGATAGACGAATCCGCAAGGCGTAGTCTGGATAGCGTCCCTTTGATAGTCGATTTTTTTGATGAATTGTTCGGGCCGTATCCATTCGAGTTCACCGGCTCCGTCGTCATTGACGAGGCAATCCCGCCGCTAGAAACCCAGCCCCGGCCCGTCTACGGGATACGGGCCCTGGAGAATTTCGGCGACAGGTTGATAGCCCACGAGCTGGCGCACCAGTGGTTTGGGAACCTGCTTACTCCCGCGTCATGGCAGGACTTATGGCTGAGCGAGGGGTTTGCCACCTACGCTGAGTGGCTGTGGTTAGACCACAAGTCCGGCGGCGGCTGTTTCGAGCAGTTCTGGGAGATGGTCTGGCGACCTGTCTATGGGCCGCCGGCGAATCCCGACCCCGACTCCCTTTTCAGCGGCAGCGTGTATGCGAGAGGCGCAATGGCCCTCCACGCACTACGCATTGAAATCGGCGACGAGGCGTTTTTCAAGACTCTGCGCGAGTATGTGTCCCGCCATGCCGGAGGCAACGTGACAACCGAGGACCTTGTCGCTGTGGCTGAGGAGATTGCAGGCAGGGATCTGGACGGCCTTTTCGATTCCTGGCTCTTCGGTGAGACCACTCCACCTCCGCCGGGAATGAACAGCGGTCTGGGAAGTCAGACAGCGCCTTCCCCGGGTCGGGCTATTGGGGAGGGGTGTCCACGCGAACATCGGTGACAGCCCCGTGGTCCCACTATATCTTCACCACGCCAATCGTCAGCTACGGGATGCCTGATGGAGGGAGACGGTAAGAGGCGGAGGCATGATTGCAAGGGGCGGAGGGCAGGGCGCCGGCGGAACCTTTCTTGAGTCGCTCTGCCCTAGCCCACTACAATAGCTGGAGAGGGCCTTGGGGGGCCTGAAAGCGCCCCCAACCACATCTCGAAGATGGTTCTGTCTACCGTCAAAATAGGCCCACCTGAGAAGACTCGAACCGATCATTCAGGCCGAGGCGGGAGCCCCAGCCACATCTCGAAGATGGTACCGTCTACTGTCCACTCAGGCCCCCGGACGTAGTCCAAAGAAAAAGCAGAATGGGGAGGTAGGACTATGGAAGCAAGTAAGCAGATAGAGGACTCTTAGCCGGAGCTCTTCCCGAAAGATTTCGGCGAGCGGCTCAGGGAGCTTGCCGGCCTGTCGTGGGAAGAATTCGCCGAGCGACTCAGCGCCGATGATGACCGTGTGATGGAGTGGCGCAAAGGTTCGGTTCCCTCCGGGGGGGGGTGGCACATCATGCATCTGGCATCGACGGTTCCCGGGGGGGTCGAGGTAATGCTTACTGAGGCCACCGAGGACTACCGAAAGGCGGAGTAGCGACGCGACCCGTTGGCGGGGACATCAGCCCTCCGGCCTGAGCGGGTCCTCAAGTGTTGTCACTGTCAGTCTTCTCTATAGGTCAACCGCCCATGAGTACCGTACGTTTCCGTAGCTATTGAGTCCAGAGAGTGAATGTGATAGATTTAGCTCGTGCGGATTCTTTGTACTTTGACGCCGTTGCTTTGGTGGAGGGGTGATGCCGCCACACCTGATAGCGGGTCTGACCGCGGAGGCCGCCAGCCACATCTGCATGAACCAGTGCAGGGCCATGTGCTGCCGTGGCCCCCTAGTTCTCCGGCTGACTAGCGCCGAGGTCCCGAGTTTTAAGGCCCGTGCCGCTGATCTCGGCGTGGAGGTGCTGTTCAGGCATAGCAAAGACGGCGGCGTGTTGGTCCGTTTCTCCGACCACCCTGGTGACCGCTGCCCAATGCTGGATGATACTACATCAGCGTGCCGGATCTATGAGGACCGCCCTCAGCGATGTCGTGACTTCCCGGAGAAGCTCATTCCTGGTTGTGCCATCTCCGGCGGCTGATCCTACAGCTTGCGCTTGCACTTCTGCCGCTCTGGACAAAGGGGCGAGGCCTTAGTAACGTCAAGCACTGGTCTCGCTCGTCTCAACCAACACTGGCGCTAAACAGCGCCTTCCTGTAACATAATTAGGGTGGAAAAGGGACCATGGCCAAACCCATCGTTTATACCCTGAGGACCTGTCATGCCTGCGTCACGCTAAGGGAGGACTGGGCTGCGGAAGGCATTGAGTTCGAGGAGCGGCAGGTCGACGGTAATCAGGCCTGGCTGGACGAGGCCCTGAACTATGGGGATATCGTACCCATCGTCGTTCATGACGATGGGCGGGTGGAGGTCGGCTACAAAGATATGATTAGCTGACACATCGCCTAGGCGGCGTGGCCGCCTCAGCGATGGGATGAACAAGAGCAAAGGATTAACCAGGAGGGCAAGATGGCACAGCAGACAAGCGTAGTGACTCCAGAGCGGTTCGCTTCCGGCTTCACATACAAGGACTACCTGGCCCAGATCAAGGTGAACAAGGACCGTTTTGAGCAGTACTATGGTACTGGCAAGCCATCGGAAGAGGACGTAGAGTTCTTTCGAAAGGCATCTCAGGCCCCCAACGGCGTCGCAAAGATACTGGTGCTGGGGGAAGACTGGTGCCCGGATGTCTTCAGGGGCATGCCTGTGATGGCTCACATAGCAGAAACTACCGGCTTGGAGATGCGGGTATTCGCCAGAGATGAGAACCCGGACATAATGGCCGAGTTCATGAACGGCGAGTTCATGTCTATACCTGTGGCGGTCTTCTACACCAAGGACCAGCAGTACATCTGCCACTGGATCGAGCGGCCTGCCCTGGCCAACCAGGATAGGGAGGAGATCGAGGTGCAGGTCAGGAAAGAGATGCCCGACGCCCCAGATCAGGACGTCAGAGCCGCCATTCGCGATCGGTCAACCGCAAGGTACCCCGCTTGGCAGCAGGAGTCCGTCCATGAGATGCGCCAGATGCTGGCGGAGAAGCTGGGCATCTAGTAGCTCAGTCCGGCAAACACTGACACTTCTCTCCCACCCACCCGTGAAGTGTCTGTGAGGGGCTTCGCCCCTCATCCTCCCCGGGGTTCCAAAGGGCAGAGCCCCTTGGCGGGGGCCCTGGGGGTACCACAAGAGGAAACCTTCTGGGTGGGATGGTGGGAAAGAATGCGTCGCTATATAGCCGACAAAGCTCTAGTGGCCCCCAATAAATCCTACTTCCCAGAGGCAGGACGCATACATCCGTCCATAGAGATATGATTCCTGGACATCAGCATAAGGCGCCGTGATGTCCCTGATTCGCCACTTCACAGCTACGGGATTCGTGGTCCATAACGACCACGTCCTCCTCCACTGGCACCCGAAGGTTCAGGCATGGCTACCTCCGGGCGGGCATATCAATGAAAACGAGGACCCCGTCCAGGCAGTGCTGCGGGAGATTGAAGAGGAAACCGGGATCAGGGCTGAGGTGGTGTATACAGGCCACCGCTTTAGCCTGGACTACCCGCTACAGGTGCCACCCCCACTCACCATAATGGTCGAAGATATCCATGATCCCGTGGACGGCTACCATCAGCACATAGACATGATCTACGTCTGTCGACTCGTAGGTCCCGACGGCCCTGTGAATGATGGTTGGCACTGGGTCAGCAGCGCTGGTTTAGCTGCTGGGACGCCGCTGCAGCGCCCGGGCGCCCAGGCGGCGACTCCACCTGAAGACGTCCGCATTCTGGCCCAGCACGCTTTTGGGGTAGTGGCAAGCTCCTTCAGCCACTGATATTGAGGGTCAGGAGCCCGTTCAGGTCCTCATCCGGGAAGAGACCCTGGTACGCGAGCTAGAATGGAGTAAGAACAGACCGAAAAGCCCGGTAACTACGACAGACCTCGCTGAATTCGGTAAGAGGATTCTACGCCGCTTTAGAGAAAATTCCCCGTGAACTGCGCCTAAAAGGAGATGCAGTGCTCCAGTTACGTTCTACCCACTGAACTAAACTTAGATTCGACTGTCTGGCCTCATGATTTCGCAAAGGCCGCCCAGACTTCGGGCAGGCGTCTGAGGGCCTCCTCGGGCAAAGGACCCTTGGCGACGTACCCCGCCGCCTGTTCAAGCTGTTCCAAGCTGGAGTAACCCACCAGCACTGTGGAGACCTCCTTTTTGCTCATGGCAAATCGAACTGCGGCCTCTACCAGGCTGCCGGCGTAGCCGCCCTGAATCAGGAACTTTAAGCTACTTGTTCTGTCCAGGTCCTCTCCGTAATCGCGCCCAGAGCCTATTGGCGCTACCGAGGGCGCAGCAATGGGATGCCGTCCCGCCTCTCCACTGAGGGCGCCCGCTGCCAGCGCCCGTATGCCGATAACGCCCATCTGATTCACTGCGGCCCGGTCGATTAGCTCTCCGAAATCCTGGAAGGGGAAATCGGCCGGGACCTGCGTTCCGGCGCTGGGATTGAGAAGGTTGTGGCAGGCCTGCACCGTGTATACCGCCCCGGCGTCGAGGACCTTGTACAAGGCCTCCGTTTCTCCGAGACCTGTTATGCCCCAGAATCGCGTCTTTCCCTGGGCCTGAAGGGATTCAAAGGTGGGGACTACCTGGTCCAGCACATCCTCCACGCCTAAAGAGCGCCGAGTACTGCCTCTCTGCAGAGCGATGGGATTGTGTAGTTGCACCAGGTCTACGTAATCCCGTCCAAGGCGCTTCAGGCTTTCCTCTACTGAGCTCACGACGGCCTCTGCGATGCTCGCCATCTCCTCGGCGGCCAGGTTGACTTTTGTGCCAACATACACCTCTGCTCCCACCTCTTTTAGGGCCGCTCCAAGATTCGACTCCGATTTGCCGGCCCCGTAAGATGGCGCGGTATCGAAGTAGTTGATCCCCATTTCCACAGCTCTAGACACCGCCCTTACCCGATCCGCGGCCTCGCCCCTTATAATGAGTCCGCCCACGTTTCCGCACCCGAAACCCAACTCTGAGACCCTCAGCCCCGTTCTGCCCAGGGACCTGTACTCCATGTCGCCTCCTTCGGGTAGGTATGGCTTTTTGAAAGTGTCGCCATAATACTATACTTGTGGAGCGCCATCCCGTTCGGGCGTCTCATCATAGGCACAACCGTTGGCTCAAGGAGGTTCGCATGAAAGTTTACTGGCGAAAGTGGAGGAGAGGACAGCGTCTTGTCCTCAACGATGTGGATACCCACGAGGAGGAGGTTGGGGGCGTCAGGGAGACCAGGGAAGGTTTCGACGCCTTCGCCAAGACCTTCGGCTATGAACCGGGCCGCGCCCAGAAGGGCATCCCCACCATGGAGGAGGCCAAGGCCTTCGTCGAGGACTTCAGGCCCTGGGAGCTTTACGACGGTACACAAGGACTCACCGTTGACCCTGAAGTGAGGCCTGCGCTGAATTAACCGGTTGTATCTGAGAGTGGAAGCCTCCGATAAGGACATGGCCAGGAAAGTCGAAGTCGTGCCGTATGACCGGCGTTGGGCTGAGCAGTTCAAAGGGGAGGCAGGTCGAATAACCGCCGTTTTGTGCCAGGAGGCCCAGGCCATCCATCACATAGGCAGTACCTCGATCCCAGGCATTGTTAGCAAACCCATCATCGACATTCTGGTTGAGGTCAAGGCCATCGAGAAGGTGGATGAGTTCAACGGCGATATGATTGGCCTCGGCTACCAGCCCAGAGGCGAGTATGGCATACCCGGAAGGCGATACTTTATCAGGGACGTTGGCGCTACTGGAACGCATCACGTTCATATGTTTACAGCTGGAGACCCTCAGGTAGAGCGCCACTTGAACTTCAGAGACTACATGCTGGCCCACCCGGAAGAGGCCCGGGCCTACAGCCTGGTAAAGGAGGATCTGGCGCGAAGATTCCCGGAAGACATGGATAGCTACGTCGAAGGAAAGGACGGGTTTATTAAGGAGATGGACAGGCGGGCGTATACCTGGAGGCAGGGCACCAAGTGAACTTTTGCGATAGGTAGCTTTGCACAAAAACCCTAGGAGGGTGCAGGGAACCCAGGTTCCCTGTCGGGGGTTCAAGGGGGTGTCCCTCTTTAGATAAAACCTCTGGGTGGGTGGGAAAGAAGCGGTGGACTTTTTGTGCAAAGCCGGGTTAGGTTAAGGATATGGCAGGGATAGTAGAACTACAAGGCAGGGCGCCTGGCTACCGCTGGGTGGTTATAAGCCTCTGGTTCGTATGCGGGACGACCGCCATCATGATGATCGCCACTCTGGGGATCCTATTGCCCGCCATAAGCGACGATCTTCATCTATCCCCTGGCCAGCAGGGCGCCCTGAGCTCCGCCGCCTTCTGGGGCACCCTGGGCCTGGCTATACCGCTGAGCTGGTGGACCTCCCGTTACAGCCCCAAGATGCTGACCACCGCCACACTGGCGTTGGGAGTCCTCTTCCTCATTCTACAAGGCTGGGCTCCCGCCTTCGCAGTTTTGTTGGTCGGACGCATGGGGTTCGGCATAGCCAGCCTCGCCAGGGAGCCGGCCAGGGCCCTCCTTACGCAGCAGTGGTTCACCCAAAGAGAGGTAATCCTGGTGAACAGCGTCTCCAACGTCTTCTTTGGCGTCGTTGTAGGAGCAGGCCTGGTCTTAACGCCCTACATTCTTGACGTCTTCGAGGACAACTGGCGAGCGGTGCTCTATGCCTACGCAGCTCTTTTTGCGGGACTGACTGTCCTCTGGATGACCCTGGGCAGAGAGCGGGTAACTGAGGAGTATCGGAGGCGAGAGACCCCGAGGGAGGCTGGCCTTATAAAAGGAGCCTTGAGCCATCGAGACCTATGGGTGGGTGGTTTCGGCTTTCTGGGTGTGAATATGGCGGGATCGGCCTTCGTCAGCTTTTATCCTACCTTGCTGCTGGACGAGTACGACGTCTCTTTACAGTGGTCTGGAGTTGTGCTGGCCCTGGGCATATTTATTGGAGGTATAGGAGGTCTTTGGGTAGGCATCATAGTTATGCAAATCGACAGACGAAGAAACATCCTCCAAGCCCTGGGGATACTGATGTTAGGAACATATATAGGTATGATCTCGGTGGGCTTCATCCCTCTGCTGTTGTTATTCTCCTTGTATCTTGATTTTGGTATGGGACAATCACTTCACTTAGGTGGATCTGGGTGCGGCAGACCGGTTTCTCCTTGGTCATGGAAGACCGTCAGAAAGCGAGGGTCGCCGCACCCATTCCGAATAGAGCCCGAACAGTTGCCTGGGCCAACGGAGCCCGCATCGTGCAAGGACGGGCCAGTAATTCGCAGGAGGTGCTCATGGAGCAAGAACCGATCTACGTAGGCATTGATGTAGCCAAGGCCCAGGTGGACGTCGCAGTCCGTCCCACGGACGACAGCTGGGAGGTTTCCCATGACGAGACAGGAGTCCGGCAGCTGGTCTCCCAGCTGAAGGCCCTTGAACCGGTCATGGTGTTGCTGGAGGCTTCGGGCGGCTTGGAACTGCCGCTGGTGACTGCCTTGGCAGCCGAGGCGGTGCCTGTGGTCGTCGTCAACCCCCGCCAGGTGCGGGACTTCGCCAGGGCCACCGGGAAGCTGGCCAAGACCGACGCTCTGGACGCGGCGGTCCTGGCTCACTTCGCCGAAGCAGTCCGCCCGCCCGTGCGCCCTCTTCGAGACACCGAGACTCAGGCCCTCAACTCCCTGGCTGCCCGCAGGCACCAGGTGATGACCATGCTGGTCTCGGAGAAGAACCGCCTGAGCTCCGCCACCATTGCCGTCCGTCCCCGCATCGAGGCTCACATTGCATGGCTCGAGCAGGAGCTGGACGATCTGGACGAGGGCTTGCGTCAGACTCTCCGTCAGAGTCCCGTATGGCGGGAGAAGGATGACCTCCTGCGCACCGTCCCCGGCGTGGGAGAACAGCTCTCCCTCACCCTCCTGGCCCACCTGCCGGAGCTGGGCACGTTGGACCGCCGGGAGATCGCCGCCCTGGTGGGTGTGGCTCCCTTCAACCGGGACAGCGGCACGCTGCGGGGCAAACGTACCGTCTGGGGTGGACGCGCCCGGGTCCGAGCCGCCCTGTACATGGGAGCGTTGGTAGCCAGCCGCTTCAACCCCCTCATACGGGACTTCTACCAGCGGCTGCTGGCCGCTGGTAAGCCGAAGAAGTTGGCCCTCACAGCCTGCATGCGCAAGCTGCTCGTTATCCTCAACTCCATGCTCAAGCACCGCTCCCCCTGGTGCGACCTGACTCCGACAGTCGCCGGCCATTCCTCTTGACTTTCAAGACAGTTGCTTCCTGAATGGAGTGGCCTGGGGTTTCTGGCCCATCCTGCAAACGGTACCCTTTCAGCTCCCGGGCATCCGCCCCCGGGAGGTGGCCGTGGCCCTGGGCTTTATGGTAATGGCCATATCAGGCGGATTCTCTCTGGGCCCTCTGGCCACGGGCTTCCTGCAGGAGGCATTTGGGGAACTGAAGCTGGCCCTCTTCATTGTCAGCTTCGCTAGCCTAGCCCTTACAGCTTCTGGGACTCTACTGCGTATCGGCGGCTCCAGAGGACTGGTTGCGGAGGGTAGAGGCGCGGCCCATTAGGTAAGGGCGGGAGCCTCCTTGCTGCGGAAAGGGGACTCCCGCCCTATACCAGGGGGAAATGGGACCTGTTGTCCGTGTAGGAACGACCTGCCGGGGCTAATGGCTACTCCCGTTCCGGTATAGGCATTCTCCCCGCGATCTGCTCGGCCTGGGTCACCAGGTAGGCGAACTCTATGACATCGGGATCATCCTGCAGAATGACGGCTACCCGCTGGGCCATTATCCGTACCTCCTCCAGGCTACCGTATCGGGCCCAGTAGCTTCCTCGTAGGATCTCCGCGTACTCGGCCACCGCTGCGTCCAGCTGGAACCTGGGCGATGCCTTCTCGAAGGACCCTTTGAACTGGCTCCTGAAAAGATTACCGCTGACCTCTCTCACTTTACCCGTGTCCGGCTCCTCGTACCTTACGTAGACCTTGGCCGCACGGCCCTGGGCGCCCGGGTATAGCTCCAGCTCGTACAGGGCCGTCACGCTGTGGCCTGCTCCCACTTCGCCCGCGTCCACATAGTCGTTGCGGAAGTCCTGGTCCGCCACCTGCCGGTTCTCATAGCCCAGAAGCCGGTAGCGTCTCACCACCTCTGGATCGAAATTTACCTGCACCTTGGCGTCTCTGGCTATCGTCTGTAGGGTCCCCGTCAGGTTCTCCACGAAGATGCGCCTGGCCTCGCCGAGCCTGTCCACGTAGGCGTAGCTGCCGTCGCCGTTGTCGGCCAGCTGCTCCAGGAGAACGTCGTTGAAGTTGCCCATTCCCACGCCAACCGTGGAGAGGGTGATGCCGTCTTCCAGGTAGCTCCGCACCTCGTTAAGGATGGTCTCCGCTGCGATGTTCCCCACGTTGGCAACGCCGTCGGAGAGGAGAATGATGCGTCTCGGAACACCAGGGCTTAGCTCCTCCCTGGCCATCTTGTACCCCAGCTTCAGGCCCGCCTCGACGTTGGTGGACCCGCCGGGCTGCAGCATATCGATGGCCCACAAGATGGAATCCTTGTCCCAGCCGCTGGTGGGCCTCAGCACCACCTGGGCGGTGGTGTTGTACGTCACGATGCCCACCTGGTCGTAGGGGCGTAGCTCCTCCACCAGCAGCCGCAGCGCCTTCTTTACCAGCTCAAGCCGGTTTTCTCTGGCCATGGAGCCTGAGACGTCGATGACGAAGACCAGCGATGCGTCCTCCCGCTCCTCCGCCGGGACCTCGCGACCCTGAAGGCCGACGCGCATCAGCCAGTGATTTGGCTCACCGAAGGGCGAAGGCGCCGCCTCCAGATGAATGGCGAAGGCGTCCTCCTCCGGCGGCTGGTACTCCTGTTCGAAGAAGTTGATGAACTCCTCCACCCTGACGGAGTCTGGGTCTGGCAGGAAGCCGTCCATGATGAAGCGCCGGGCCACGGTGTAGGAGGCCGTGTCCACGTCCATGGCGAAGGTGGAGAGGTGGTCGTATACGGTGTCCACGAAGGGGTTGACCCCGTAGTTCTGGAAGAAGGTGAGGTCGTAAGGGGCCTCCTTCACCGGTGGAGTCTCGTCGCCGTAAGGGGGGTGCTGCGAGGGGGTGGGGCTTGGGAGTGGGGCGTACGAGGGCGCGGGGGTGCCTATAGGCGTGGGCGCCAGCGCTGGCAAGGGTGGCGGAGAAGGATAGACTTCTAGCGGTCCAGCCGTCGGAGCCGGCAATCCTGGTGGCCCTGCTCCCCCTGGTGCTCTTGCGGGCGCGGGAGTAGGTGTGGCCCCTGCCACAGCCGGTTCGCTCAAGGCGTAGGGATCAGGAGCTACCGTCGGCGCGGGCGCTACGGCTGGAGCAGGTGTCGGCGCCGCTGGCCGAGCGGGAGCCTTGGTGGGCACGGGCGTTCCAGCTGGAACACCCAGCGCTAGGTCTACCCGGCTCCCCTCCCTTCCAAAAGGAACAACTGCCCAGGTTATCGCGCCCGCTATTAGCAGGACCAGCACTGCGGCAACTGCTCCGTGCGCCATAGGCAACCGAGACATACCGAAGGTTGGCAGCCTAAATCCCCAGCGGGGTGGTTCCTGCTCTGCAAGCTGTGGAGACAGGCGCTCCCAAAGGTCGCCTGGAGGCGGCGCCTCCCCCTCTTCGGCCTGGAAGTAAGCTCGTAGCTTACGCTCCAGCTCCTCGTCCTTTCTCTCCTCATCCGTCATGACTCATCCCTCCTGGCCCAGCACTGTCGACTGGGCCTCCTCCCCCTGTAGTCGTTCCCGCAACCTGGCCATTGCCCGGTGCAGGCGGGACTTGACGGTGCCTTCACGACATCCCAGAGCCCTTGCCACCTCCGGCACCGTCAAGTCCGAGTAGAACCTCAGGACCACCGTCTCTCGTTGCTCCTGAGGTAGAGCCTCCAGCGCCCGAGCGACGCTCAGACGCTCCTCCTCCCTCAAAGCCATCTCCTCGTTCTGGTTGGAGTCCGTTTGCATGTGAACCTCTTCCAAGACCTCCGTCTCAGGCATCCGCCTCCTTCGTCGTTCGCTGATGGTGCGGTTCACCAGGATGCGCAGGAGCCAAGCCCGAAAGTTGGTGCCGCCCTTGAAGGACGGCAAGCCCCGCCATGCCAGGAGTAAGGCCTCCTGCGCCATGTCTTCGGCCAGGGTCCGGTCCTGGGTCATCAGGTAAGCCGTTCCATGAAGCACCCTGCTGTGGCGCTCCACCAGGAAGCGGAAGGCGTTGTGCTCCCCCTCCTGACTACGGCGGATGGCCTCCTCTTCATCCAACGGCGGCACTCCTAAAGGGTGAATTGCCTTGCTACAATAAATAACGCACGTTATAGGTAAATCGTTCCATGAGCCTTCTATTTCCCCGGGATGTTTAACCCTGTATGCTTCCACCCATGGAGAGTTGATATAATTCATGGGTTCTCACGGAGAGAAAAATCTCAATAAAGGCAAGGAATGGAGGAGCAATGATTTCGATATTTGTCACCGTCCACATTAAACCCGGACACAGAGACGCCTTCGTGGAAGCTGTCCTGGACGACGCCCGGGGGTCGGTCGGAGACGAGCCAGGGTGCTTTCGCTTCGATGTGCTCCAGGACGAGTCGGACCCCAACTGCGTACACTTATACGAGGTGTATCAGGACCAGGCTGCCCTGGAGGCCCACAGGCAGGCGCCTCATTACTTGAAGTGGCGCTCCATCGTGGGCGACTGGTTCGACGGGGAGAGCCAGAGGGTGCTGAGCTCCACCGTCTTCCCCGCGGAGGAGGGCTGGAGAAAGCAGAAGCCCACGCTGGTGTAGCTGAAGGGCTACAAATGCCCTCAACTCGCCTACAGGAGGTGCAGGAGGTACCCCTCTGTAGGGGAGGTGGAAGGCTGTCCCAGCTTTGCACAAAAACCAGGAGTGTGCAGAGAACCGTTGTTCTCTGCCAGGGGTCTAAGGGGGTGTCCCCCTTAATATAAAGCTTCCTGGGCGGGTGGGCGGGAAAGAAGCGGTGGGCTTTTTACGTAAGACTCGATATATCCCCAAATGAAACATAAAGGGTGGGTGAGAGTAAAGTGAGCGCCAGACCCTTGCCATGAAGCAGGAGAACATCTCAAGAGAGCGACTTCGCAGTTTGGTCTCGCGATGGCACAGGATGGGCGAAAGCGGCCACACCTACTACCTGCCCCCGGGCCAGGTACTGCCTAAGGAGGTGGAGTTACCAGAGGAGGTCTCGGCCGTCCTGAGTCGCTCCGAGACGGGGGTTGTGCTCTTCTGGAGCCTGGCGGAGGCCCACCTTCTCCTTCCGCCCTTTCCCGTGGAGCGGGCGGCGGATTACCCCGGGTGGCAGGATGGACCCCTTCACAGTATCCTGGACCGTCCCAGGCGGATACTGGTCCTGCTGCTGCGACTCGGTGGGTACTCGGTGGGGATCTTCGATGGGGGGCAGCTCTTCAGCTCCAAGACGGGCTCCCCTTTCGTTAAAGGGCGGCACCGCAAGGGAGGCAGCTCCTCGGCACGCTTCGCCCGCCGGCGGGAGGGGCAGGCCCGTAACCTCTTCGATAAGGCCTGCGAGGCCCTACGGGGCCAGGTGGAGGGCTACGAAGGCCAGCTTGATAATTTTATCCTGGGAGGCGATCGGCTCACCCTTCTGGCCTTCGAGAAGCAGTGTCCCCTCCTTCAGACGCTGAGCTCCATCCGTCTGCGCCGTCTACTGGACGTGCCGGACCCGCGATTGAACGTGCTCAAGGCAACTCCGCGCCTCATCTACACCAGCCGACTCATCACCTTCAGGCCGGATATGCCCGCTGACGGGACTGCCCTTGAAACGGCTCCCTGATCGGCTCAGATCAGTCCACTACAGGCGGTGATGCTAGCTTGAGACGCTAACTTTCCGCCCACTGCAGCTGTTCATAATCAAAGGAACCTATGTTTTTCATCAAGGGTAAGCTGGTCACGGCGAAGATCCTGGCAGGGTTGTCCGGGTCCAGGTTGAAGTGCTGATGCGCGGACATGGGCGGCACGGTAATGGTGTCCCCTACCTTCCACTCGTACTTCTGGCCGTCGATCACGGTGTAGCCTACACCCAGGATTATGTGCAATATGGCCTCGAAGTTGTGCCTGTGCTCGCCGCTCGCCTTGCCCGGCGGTAACTCACGAATGAAGGACCCTAGCTGTTGGTTGACGAATCCCAGACCGGCGTGCACCACTTGGGCCATGGTGCCCCGTGGCGATGTCGTGAACTCTAGTTCCTCGCTTTTGGTCACCAAACGAGAGTCCTTCCACCGGTCCTTTCCGCTTTGGGCCAGTCTTGCCAGCTCGTCCGCTGCCTGATGTGTGGTCATGTTGCGAAACCTCCTATTAGAGCGTACCTCTTGTCCATAGAGCCAGATTAGTCACCATTATACGTTTCCTGGGGCAGTTGCGTTTGCCCAACAGCCGTGGCCACACATGTCACTGCCTCAGGAGCCCTCTCGCTCCCTCTCCACCAGCACGCGGCGCAGGATCTTGCCGGAGGGATTCTTGGGTATGGAGTCCACGAACTCCACCTCCCGAACGTGCTTGAAGGTAGCGATCTTCCCCGCCACGAAGCTCATCAGGTCCTCTCCGGAGACATCCGCTCCCTGCTTGCGCACGATAAAGGCCTTTGGGATCTCCCCCGATTCCAGGTCGGCTTTACCGATGACCGCCACATCCGCCACGGCGGGATGCTCCAGCAGCAACCCCTCCAGCTCCGCCGGCGGCACCTGGAAGCCCTTGTACTTGATAAGCTCCTTCTTGCGGTCCAGGATCCAGACGTAGCCGTCGGGGTCCATGCGCACGATATCGCCGGTATAGAGCCAGCCATCTTCGGTGATGGTCTCTCTGGTGGCCTCCGGGTTGTTGAAGTAGCCCCTCATTACCTGTGGCCCTCGAATGAGGAGCTCGCCATCCTCGCCCGGTGGCACCGCCTCGATGCCCCTATCTAAGTCCACCACCTTCTGCTCCGTATCCGCCATGCAGGGGCCCACCGAGCCGGGCCTGGACTGCTCCGGCTCCATGAAGTCGGCGTTGGTAAGAGGGGCCGTCTCCGTCAAGCCGTAGCCCTGGATGACGGGGAATCCCATCACCTCCTGCAGTCGTCCCTGGAGCTCGGCGGAAAGTGGGGCGGCGCCGATGAGGCTTAAGCGTAATGCTGAGAGGTCATAGTTGGCGATGCTCGGGTACTGGGTGAGCCCCAAAGCCACCGGCGGGACCGTGTAGAGGAAGGTCACCCGGTGCTGGGACAGCAGAGTGAGGAAGACCTCCATATCGAATCGGCCCATCATTACCTGGGTCGCCCCAGCGCCGATGGCCCCGTTCATTACAGCGTTCATCCCGTAGATGTGAAACAGGGGCAGATGCACCAGGAATACGTCCTCTTCTCGGGGCGCAGCGCCCTCTCCGGGCCGCTCGATGAGCTGCCTGACGTTGGCTTGCAGATTGAAATGG
This sequence comes from Dehalococcoidia bacterium, assembly GCA_965237935.1. Lineage (GTDB taxonomy): Bacteria > Chloroflexota > Dehalococcoidia > Lucifugimonadales > CBDEGW01 > CBDEGW01. The sequence goes on from CBDEGW010000004.1 coordinate 770,307, forward strand.
GTCAGCATCACGCCCTTGGACAGACCCGTGGTCCCGCTGGAGTAGGGGAGTGCGGCTAGGTCCTCTTTTGGATCAAGCACAACATGCGGCGCAGACGCCGGTGCATGCTCGACCAGTCCCCAAAAGGAGTCTGGGCCCTGAGAGTCCTCCTCGATGACGACGAGGCGCTTGAGCCTTGGAGCCCCGTCCCTGGCCGCCTGGGCCATCTGCACTAGGTCACGGTGCACCACCAGGATCTCCGCCCCCGAGTTATCTAGCTGGTGGGCTATCTCCCGCTCTCGATAGCCGGAGTTTATGGTGGTGACGACGGCTCCCGCCTTCAGGATTCCGTAGAAGGCGATCTCGAACTCCACGCAGTTGGGTGCCAGGACTCCCACCAGGTCTCCCTTGGCAACGCCCATGGAGGCCAGGGCCGCGGCGAAGCGGTCGCTGTATTCGTCCATCTGCCGGTAGGTGAAACGCCGTTCGCCATCGATGACGGCGACTTTTTGCGGCAGGCGGCTGGCGGTGCGCTCCAGAATGCGCTGCAGCGGAAAAGACTCGTAAGGGCTCAGCGAAGCTCTCATTGGATTTCCATTATAGCTTCGGCAGGCACCGCAATAAACCCTCGCCCAGCTTTGCACAAAAACCCTAGGAGGGTACAGGGAACCTAGGTTTCTTGTCGGGGGTTCAAGGGGGTGTCCCCCTTTGAATAGAACCTCTGGGCGGGCGGGTGGGAAAGAAGCGTTGGACTTTTTGTGCAAGGCCCCCTCGCCCATTGAGCCCGCCTACCTTTCCTGCTACCATCCTGCGCGTGCCTGCACACTCATCAGTTCAAGTCTGGCGCAGGTTACGTCAGGGACTAAGATGAACGGCGATACCTTTCTTTTACGACGCATAGCACTCACAAGAATACTTGCCTCTTTCAAAGCGCCAGGATTCCGGCTGTTCTACATCAGTAACACCTTCTCTGCGGTAGACCTGAATGTCCGCATGGCGGTTCATGGGTGGCTGGTGCTGGAACTGTCTAACGACTCGGAGTTCTGGATAGGCATATACGCCCTAATCCTGGGAGTCGGACAGATTCTCTCCGCCATGGTCGTCGGCTCTATTGTGGACCGCTATCAGCGAAGAAACGTGCTGCTTATCGAGGGCGTCGTAAGCGCAATCATAGCTTTGGGCCTGGCGTTAGCCATCTACCTGGAGGTTGTCACTCTGGGGATAGCGATCGGCCTTGCTTTCGTACAAGGCTGCGTTAGGGCCGTGCGGTTCACCGCGGCGAATCGCTTCATCTACGACCTGGTGGGGCCACGGCAACTTGTGAACGGGGCCTCACTGTGGCGCATCTCGGCCACGCCTATGATGATTCTCGGGGCCTTGCTGGCGGGGGCGCTGATCGATTGGTTCGGCATCTGGGCCGCCTACGGGTTCTTGGGCGTCAGCCAGATCATCTCGCTACCTTTTGTCGCAATGATTCGGGTTAAAGGCCCGGTGGAGAGGTCCAATACCAACCTGATGCGCCAGACGGTGGAGGGGGTACGCTACGCGGTAAGGGACCAGTCGCTGCGCACCCTGTTCACCATTAGCATAGTGATGGAGGGCTTGGGATTTGGCTTTCTGGTCATGATACCCGTCATGGCCAAGACCGTACTGGCGGTAGACGGCATAGGAATGGGCTACCTTCAGGCCGGTGTGGGTGCGGGAATGCTTATCGCTAACCTCATCATGGCCGCTAGAGGAGACTCCGAAAATAAACCTCGCGTCATCTTCCTCAACGCGCTCCTCGTCGGCTTCGCCCTAATCGCCTTTGCGCTATCCCGATCCCTTCCCTTGTCAATTCTCCTCGCCGCGGCCATTATGGCCTTTCTGAACGCCTACGACATCACCCTAGGGTCGCTTATGCAGCTCGTGGCTCCACCCAATCTACGAGGACGCGCGGTGAGCCTGTACAGCATGGCTGTCTCCTTCACTGCGCTAGGCGGATTTGTTATGGGTGCGGCCGGTAGTGTTGTTGGCGTCCCTATTACATTGGCCGTAGCCGGTGCGGGAGTCGTCGTCAACTCTTTACTGCGCAGGTCTGCGCTCATGCGCATCAAGGAGCAACGTCACCAGCCCACAATAGAGCCGGCGCCAGTGAATGCCGCCTCAGACGATAGCAATTAGAGCTACATACCAGGGATCTTCATTCAGGTCGCCATACTCCCCCAGACGGCATTCAGCATTAGCTTCCGGAGCCGGCGATGGCGGAAACCTCTACCTCTGCTGAACCCTCCAGCTCCGCGCCGACGATGTTCATGGTCGGCGGATCGTCGCCGAAAAGCTCCTTTGAAATACGGATGAACTCATCCTCAAAGTAGATGTCGTCCAGGAACACGTCCAAGCGCAGGACCTGCTCCAGGCCCGTGCCGAACCGCTGTAAAGCGGCTTCCAGGCGACGTAGCGCCTGGCGTGTCTGGCCGGGCTTGTCTCCATACAAGGCCTGGATGCGTTTGCCTGTCGACACGTCGCGCAAACCAGAGACACCAGAGGCAAAGACCAGACCTCCAGCTTTGACCGCTTGGGCAACGTCCGGGTCTTCCTGGGACCAGGAGACCTCCTTGCTCCCACCTGGGGCAATGGCGATGCCCCCAACCTCTATCTGTCCGCGGCCTCCCAGGGGTGTACCGACGGCATAGGCGGCGAATGGGACCTTGCCCCCAAAGCGTTTCTTGTTGTTCAGCTGATATGTGGATGCGTAGTTGATGTTTCGGAGGGCCGCGTCGGTGCGGACTAAATCGTTCAGGCTGGTCCCCGGCAGTAGAGTCCCAGGAAGTGGTGTAAGAAGAGGAGGGGGTCTGGAGTAAGAGAGACCACCGCGTCATCCTTAGCGGGCAAAACAGAAGCTCGAGAAAGGAGGACAACGGTGGTCAAGGAAAGGATGGACCTGCTGGAGTTGTTGCGCAAGGGGGGAATGGACGGTGACGTGGACTTTCTACGGGAGGCTCTGAGAGTGCTGGTAGAGGGGATCATGGATGCGGAGGTGTCTGCGAGGATCGGTGCTGAGTATGGAGAACGCAGCCCTGAGCGGGTGACCCAGCGCAACGGGTATCGGTCCCGGGCGTGGGATACCCGGGTAGGGACTATGGAGCTGCACATCCCGAAGCTTCGAGAGGGGAGCTACTTCCCGAGCCTGCTGGAGCCACGGCGTCGCAGCGAGCGAGCTCTGCTGGCGGTGATCCAGCAGGCCTATGTGGAAGGTGTATCGACAAGGCGGGTGGACGACCTGGTCAAGGCCCTGGGGTGCGAGGGTATCTCCAAGAGCCAGGTGTCGCGTATCTGTCAGGAGCTGGACGTGGTGGTGGATGGCTTCCTGGGCCGTCCGCTGGACGGCGGACCATATCCCTACCTGTGGCTGGACGGACTAACCCAGAAGGTCAGAGAGGACGGCAGGATCGTCAACGTCAGCGTGGTGGTGGCAACGGCGGTCAATGGCGAGGGCAAGCGGGAGATCATTGGGATGGACGTGGGTACCAGCGAAGACGGCGCCTTCTGGCTGGCCTTTCTGCGCTCACTGTCCGCCAGGGGTCTGAGCGGGGTGGATCTGGTGGTATCGGATGCGCATCAGGGACTCAGGGATGCCATCGCGACTGTCTTCGGTGGGGCCAGCTGGCAACGGTGCCGCACCCACTTCATGACCAACCTGCTCACTCGGGTCCCCAGGCGCGCTCAGCCCTGGGTGGCCAACATGGTCCGCACCATCTACCAGCAGCCGTCCCCTCAGGAGGTCCACGCACAGCTCGAGCGGGTGATCGCCCAGCTACAGGACCCGTTCCCTCAGGTGGCCTCTCTACTGGACGAGGCTGGTGCGGACGTCCTGGCCTTCTCCAGCTTCCCTGTCCCCCACTGGAAGAAGATCTGGTCCAACAACCCCCTGGAGCGCCTCAACAAGGAGATACGGCGTCGCACCGATGTCGTGGGCATCTTCCCTAACCGACCAGCCGTGCGTCGCCTGGTTGGCGCCGTCCTCGCTGAACAGCACGACGAATGGGCCGTCGGCCGTCTATACACGACACCCGCGGTCTACAGCATCGACGAAGCTCTACCCGAGGCGGATCTAGCGAAGGCAGTGGCATAGACCGCGATCAACAGGATGACGTACTCTTACACCACTTGACGGGACGTGACCTCCCCGGCTCATGCTCCAAACGAGAGCGGAGCCACTCGTAGGCATTGAACTGCTCGGTGTCGAGGGACTCCTCCACCTCCTCTGGCGCCTCCTCCTGTGTGAACGGGTTGGTGCGACCGCGTACGCCGATCACATACACAAAATCGCCGGCGCGCGTGATCCTCGACGCGCGACCTCTCGCCGGCTGGGGGACAAGCACCTGCCTCTCAACGTCCGGCGTGAGGCCCATGACAACGGCGGTGATCATGTTAATACCAGACATCTTGGTCTGCGCGCCGAAGCTAACCGCCTGAGCGTGGCCGACCTCGCCAAAGTGGTCGGGCCACGTTGCCATTCGCTCCAGGCGCCAGGACTGCCCGCTGGTGAAATTCTCATCCAGATTGCGCAATCACCGCCGTAGCCGGCCTTCTCCAGCCGGAGGGCTATGCGGCCGTAGGCGTTGTTACACTGCTCAACCGCCTTGGCGTCAAGCTCAGGAACCACTCGTTCGGTCTTCAGGTCTCGGTGGCCGTCCGAACCGGAGATGAACAGGTAAGGCCCGTACTTAATCACCGCGGACAAGCCGCGGCCACGCTCGTCGTCGAGAAGCACCTCTTTTTTGTAGGTCTGCTGCGTCATTGCAGTCGCCTATCGTCATTTGCTCGGAGTTGCCTGGCTTACGGGCTTGACCTGGACTTGGCGCATGTTGCGTTTGGGCGGTGGGCAGGGCTACCTATGAAGAGCCTGGCCCCCTGATCCCGAAGAGCTTGGCGGACCGGTCCCAGACCACAGCTTGCTTCAGAGCCGGGTCCGCACCCTCAAACATCTTCGCCATAGCTGGCTCGGGGTCCGGCCAGGTCTGCCCCTGCTCATGCGGATAGTCTGCCCCCCATATAGCGGTGTCCTGGATGTAGTAGAAGGGGTCCTGGAGCATCTTGGCTCCTACATAGTCCTCTTCAAAGGTGAAGGTCATCTGGCGCTTGATATACTCGCTGGGTTTCATAGGAAAGGGAGTGGTTGGGTCGGGTAGCCGGTCCCTATGGCAACGGTCCATCCATGAGAAGAGGAAGGGCAGCCAGCCGATGCGACACTCAGCAATTGAGACTCGAAGCCCCGGATGCCGCTCCAACATACCGCTGAAGACGTACTGCGCGATGTATTTACTCATGGGGTTGATCGGGACCTGTGAGAAGTGGGCCAGGGATTGGCCGTATTCGTTGGGAGGATAGGGCGTGCCAGAGGCGTCACCAATGTGGGAGCAAATGGGCAATCCCGTCTCTTCGGCCGCCGCCCACACCGGCTCCCATACTGGCGAAAAGAGGGGCTCAGCTACATCATGGGGACTCAGCTCCACCGCTTCCGCGCCCATATTGGCAAGGCGGTAGACCTCTTCGGCGCAGGTCTCCGGGAAACGAACGTTGAGCCAGGGCAGAATGATGATGCGGTCCGGCGAGACGCTGGAGACCTCCATCGCAAAATCGTTGAAGGCTCGGTAGACCGCCTTCTGCAGGTCTGGGTTCTCGAAGTCCCATTTGCGAGTGGCGCCATAGAAGACTCCCGCGTAGGTTCCTGAGACATCCATGTGATTCAATAGTATCTGCGGGTTCGAGGGCGGGAGCGAGCCCTCTGCCACCTCCACGACATCGGAGAACCGCTTCAGGTGTTTGGCGTTATCTTTACCGTCGGCGGAGGGGCCTCGTAGCTTCCCCTCCCACTCCCAGAACGTACCACTCTCCGTCTCCACGACTTTGGGCGCCTGCTCCTTGAATTTCGAAGGGATACGGTCCTGAATAATGCCTTTCGGGTACCACAGCAGGTCCATATGGTTGTCTGCGGAAATGTACTTGTAATCCACCATCTCCTGCCTCCACGTTGACGCTGGCTACTCTACGTCGCACGGACAATGATAGGTTCACACATGTTCGGCGTCAACGAATGTGGGCGTCCAGCCCCGGATACCTGTCGCATCCTGGCCCTAATAGATAACCTGCTCCTCCACGAGCTGTTGAATCTTCTGCTTGGAGAGGCCCAGGAGGCTGCCAAAAACGGCCTAGTTGTGCTGCCCAAGCTGAGGGCAAGAGGCGACGATGCGGCTGGGCGTCTCGCTAAGATGGACCGTGCCGCCGGGCTGCTCCAATATATCGAAGACAGGTCGGTGGTCGACGGTCACGATGTAGTCCCGGGCGCGTAGATTGATACCGTAGTAGAGGTCCTCCGCGTTGGCCACGATGCCCGCCGGCACCCCAGCCTTCTGGAGGGTCCGCATGACTTGGAGGGAGGTCAGCTCACACGTCCAGGAGCTGATATGGGCGTTCAGCTCCCCCAAGTTCTCCAAGCGGCCATCCAGGTGGGCGAACTTGGGGTCATGGGTCCACGGCGGGTTATCTAAGGCAGCGCAGAGAGCCAGCCACTGCTCCTCCGTGTAGCAGGCGATAGCGCACCAGGCGTCGTGGCCCAGGCAGGGGAAGACATCGTGGGGGGCGAGGTTGGAGCCCCGGTTGCCGCAAGCCTCCCAGATGTGGCCATTGAGAGAGTAGTCAAGTAAAGCGACGCCCATGGTGCCGACAAGCCCTTCAAGCTGCGCCAGCTCGATCATCTGGCCCTTCCCAGTTCGGTCCCGGTACTCCAGGGCCGAGAGAAGGGCGAAGGCGCCGGTAGCGGCGGCGATGAAGTCGGGCAGGGGCACCTTGGGCCTCGTTATGCCGGGCGACTCTGGATGGGCCCAGAGGTCCATCAGGCCTGTGTAGGCTAGAAGGCTCTGGCCATAGGTGAGTTCTGAGGCGCGGGGCCCCGAGTTGCCCATACCCGGCATGCTCAGGTAGATGATGTTAGGTTTCAGCTCTCGGAGGCGCTGGTATCCTAGACCCCACTGGTCTAAGACTCCGGAACGAAAGTTCTCCACAATGACGTCGCTGCTCCGCACCAGCCGCTCCGCCAGAAGGCGGCCCTCCTTGCGAGCCATGTTGAGGGTAATTGATCGCTTACCGCGATTGATCTCAGCGAAGTTGAAACCGAAGGCGCCCACCGCCTGGCTTCGGTCGGGGAGCATGTTGGATTCTACTTTGATGACCTCGGCGCCCAACTCGGCCAGGTAGCGGGTCATATAGGGACCGGCCCAGACGCGGGAGAAGTCCAGGATGCGGAGCCCCTCCAGAGGCAGGCGTGGCTCAGAGCGAGTGGCGCCGGTAGTGGGCCGAGGTGTAGAAGGGGAAGCCTCCGTTTGACGGGGCTCCGCCCACTCCTCCATCACCGCGGCGGTATCCTGACCCAGCCGGGGAGGAGAGTTGTAGAAGCGCCACGGGCTCTCAGTCATACGGAAGGGGCAGCCGGGCGCCTCGTACCGACCCACCACCGGGTGATCTAGGGAGACGAAGTAGTCGCGGGATTTGAGGTGCTCGTCCTGGACCAGGTCCTTGGTCGTCATGAGAACCGCGCAGGGGATATGGCGTCTCTGGGCCTCCTGGGCGAACTCCATCTTGGTGAAGCCCATTGTGAACGCCGAGACTATGGGGGTGAGGACGTCGGAGTTCTGGCGACGGAACTCCCGGTCCTTCCAGACGTCGGCGTCAAGGGCGGGGTCGCCAATCCACTCGAAGAGGGCCTCAATGTGCCTTGGGTAGCTGGGCTGCATGTAGATGAGGCCGTCTTTGGTGGGGTAGGTGTTGGTCGGCGCCATGTTGGTGCCGGCGCCGGGCCTCCGGTTGATCTGAAAGGCATCGGCATACCGGCTAAAGTAGGCCAGGATATTGGCCAGTACCTCCTGCGTGGATACTTCGACGTGCTGGCCGCGGCCGGAGATATTACGGTAGCGGAGGGCCGCCAGGGTGGCGAAAGCAGCGTGCTGTGCGGCTAACTGGTAGCCCTGCCCCAGGGGCGCCACGGCTGGACGGACGTCGGGGTCGCCGTAGCCGTACATCAATCCCCCCAGGGCCTGGACGATTAGCTCGCCACCAAGGTAGGCGCTGTAAGGCCCCCATAAGCCAAAAGGAGTGATGGATGTGTGAATAAGGCCGGGGTTGAGGCCCTTCATCTCCTCGTAGCTGAGGCTCAGGCTCTTCAGATCGCCTGCGGCGCCGTCGTCCAGGAGGATGTCGGCTGCGGCTGCCAGGGAGCGGAAACGCTCCAGGTCCCCCACGTCCTTCAGATCGAGGAGTACGCTGCGCTTGTTGAGGTTGAAGGTGAGAAAGGTGATGCTACGTTCGGGATCAGCCACCTCTCCGGCGAAGGGTTTAAGATACCGGCCCGGGTCGCCTTCTGGAGGCTCCACCTTAACCACGTCAGCTCCCAGGTCGGCCATGAGACGCCCGCAGTACTGGGTATAGGGTCCGGTGAGGTCCAGGACTCGCAGGTGGGCCAGCGCTCCACCTACGTCAGCGCCACACTGAGGACAGCTACGCGCAGTCACTGAGATCTCCGCCCGGCAGTCCTGACATTGCTTAGTCATAGCTATGCCGCTCTCTCCCTGTTGCCCAGAGGAACGTTACGACAAACCTGTATCATCGTCAACATGACCCGGCTCAGGCAGAGGGTGTTTACATTGAATGCGAAATGTGCTAAGCAGTTGTTGCTGTTTTGTCCCTGTTATCATGCGGCGTGAACGGGTTCATAATAAAGCTAGAAAGCCACGACAAATAAGGAGGAGCGATGACTCGTAACAACTGGGAGGTCATCGAGAGCGACGGCCACGTCCGGGAGCGGGATACCGACCTCGTGGAGTTCCTGGAGGAACCGTACCGTAGCGGAGACATTATCCTCGGCTTTCCCTTCTTCCCGATCCTTGATGGGTTTCATCGCGGGGCTCGACGCGCTCGCATGGGTCACAGCGAGCGGCGTGTCGACCAGCAGGCCTGGCTGGACTTCCTGGATGAGGCGGGGATTGAATCGGCTGTGCTGTATCCAACCTCGGGCTTGTCGTGCGGAATGATACAAGACCCGGAGTGGGCAGTAGCCTTATGCCGGGCCTACAACAACTGGTTTCATGAGTGCTACTACCGCACAAGCTCCCGCCTCCGAGGAGTGGCGCTGATTCCTCTACAGGATGTTCAGGAGTCCGTCAACGAGCTGCGCAGGGCGGCAACGGAGTTGGGCGCAGTGGGAGCAATGTTGCCCGCACACAGCGCGGATATGGGAGTTCGTAAGCCGTTGGGGGACCCCAGCTTCTGGCCCGTGTACGCCGAGGCTCAGCGCTTGAACTTTCCCATTGCCGTTCATAGCGCTCCATCTCTTGGCCTCGGGTTTAACTCCATGACGGAGGACCCCAACCTCCTTGAGCATCCGCTGGCCCAGATGATCCAGATGACCAGCATGCTCTTGTCCGGCATGTTTGACGAGTTCCCTGAGCTGAAGGTCGCTTACCTGGAGGCGGATGCGGGCTGGGTGCCCTACATGATGGATCGCCTAATGGGGAAAGGAAAGCCCGGACGCACCGACCCGGCGGACATCATCCGCAGTGGCCGCATCTTCTTTGGCGCGGAAGGGAGTGGTGAGCCGGGCCTGCCCTACGCCATCGAACGCCTGGGCGATGACGTGATACTGTACGCCAGCGATTACCCGCATCTTCCCAAAGACGGGATCCTCGGGGAGCTGGAAGAGCTTATATCCCGGCCAGACATCTCCGAGGCCTCCAAACAGAAGATTCTCAAGGAGAACGCCCTCCGTTTCTATCCAGCTCTTTCAGAAGGCTAGCCGGCTCTGCACAAAAACCCAGGAGAGTGCAGAGAACCCAGGTTCTCTGCCAGTCCTTCCCCCTGTAAGGATGGGGGGTGTCCCCTCAGTAATTAGACATATCGGGCGGGCGGGTGGGAAAGAAAACGTCCGCTGTTGGACCTTTTGTGCAAGGCTGGGTGAGGTTCAACCGCCTACCCTCTGACAAACTCAGAGCAGGCAGCTCAGGCGCACGGTTACCTGACGGCAACTTTACTAACCCCAGCTTAGGTCCAGGGCATCGCTCTGAATGGCTTACTCGGGGTTTTGGCGCAACCAGCCGATGTAATCGGCGACGGCGCTCTCCAAGGTGAACTGCGGCTGGTAACCCACATCATCCCTGATCTGGGTCAGGTCTGCGTAGGGGTCCTCTCGAGAGCGTGGGCTCTGTCCTGGCTGTAAGTTCAGCTTGGCCTCCGGTATGATTTTCTTAATGGCGTCCACCAGGTCCTGGGTTTTGGCGCCTCTTCCGCTGCCGATGTTGTACGTCTTGTGGTTCAGCTTTTCGGCCGTCTGAACCAGGGCGATGCCGCGGGCAAGGTCTTTGACGTAGCAAAAGTCGCCCTGGTCGTCAGCGAAGGGAACACCGCCACGGACACCGGCCAGGTCCGGCTCCTCACCTTTGACCGCAGCGTGGGCCAGCCGGCTGGGCAGGTTTAACATTGAGTGGTACAAAGGCCCCCAGATGCCGCTGAGACGCAGGTTGACGACCTCCATCTCCTCCCGAACGCCAACATGCCCTCCAACGACCTCAAAGACCTTCTTATAGGTCTCTGTAGGATTCCCAGCGGGGATAGGGATCAGATCATCCTCACGGAAGGGGCCCTTGGGCAGACCGGCATACACGGCTATTGAGCTGGCCAGGCTGACCCGAGAAACACCCCAGGTGACACCGGCCTCCAGCACGTTCATCAGCCCGTTCAGGTTCATCCGCATGTCGCCAATCGCGTCGGCGGCGTCCACGTTCGGAAAGTTGCCGGCGACTGCCAGGTGGATGATGCTGGTGATGTTGTGTTTCTTGCCCAGGGCCAGGAAGCCGTCACGATCGGTCACGTTTACCTTTTCCACCTTGACGCGTTTGTCGTATTCGTCCTTGATGAAGCTGGGCTCCCTCCACGTCTGGTAGTAGGTGATGACCACCTCCTCGCCCGCGTCCAGAAGGGCCTTGGCCGTGTGCAGTCCACTGAAGCCCATGCCGCCGGTAATAAGAATCATTACTCTTCCTCCCGTTGAATCACGTTTTGATACAGACAAACCCTTAGCGCCAAGGGCGGTAGTATCGCTAGGCCGCCACTTCCCTGTCAACCACCAGGGCGATGCCCTGGGTCCTAAGCCTCCGCCGTTATCGACTCTACGGCGTGCTCTGCGGCCAGCATTCCCAGGCCAAGGGAGGCCAGCTGGCCGTTTCCCGGAAGGTAGCCCTCGGGGCCCGGACCGGAGATGCCCACGGCTACTCCACCTCCCGCGTACAGGTTGGGGACCACCGAGTCGTCAGCCCTAAGCACCTGGCCGTTGGTGTTCACCTTCAGGCCACCCTGCGTGTGATACAGTGCCACCCGTACCTTGACTCCGTACAGCGGCGTTTCCAGGGGGGTTGACACCGCGCGCCCGAACCCGTCCGTTCCACCGGCTGCCGTGGCGTTGTACCCCTGGATCGTTCGCTCCAGGCCAGTGGGATCGATCCCCAGTCCGCGCGCGACATCACCTGCGGTCTCCGACTTCAGTACTACCCCCGCCTTCATGACATCAGCGAGGCGGTCGCGAGTTGACTGATAGATACGCTCGTCGAAGATTTCGTACGCTTGCTTGCCCGGAAGCTCCAGCATCCTGGCGCCGAGCACTCCGGGGAACCGGGTCTCATCGACGAAGCGTTTCCCCTGTTCGTCCACCAGGATGCCGCCTGACATGGCTACGTCCGGGGGCACCGCAAGCCCCTCGGGCCCAACATAAGTGGGAAATGGCTGGAAGGCGTCCAGGTTCTCCGCGGCCGCTCCCACAGCCATCGCCATACGCAGGCCGTCGCCGGTGCTGCCGGCGTGGCCGGGGAAGGGGATATCCAAAGCCTTGGGGATGTGTTCCGACAACAGCTCGCGGCTGGCTCCGAAGCCCCCGGTGGCCAGGATTACCTTGCGCCCCGTAACGACGCCGCTCCGAGTCACAACTCCAGTGACCGCCCCCTTCGCGTCGAGGTTGAGGGATTGGGCGGGCGTGGAGTAGAGCAGCCGTATCCTCTCCTGGCGCTCAACCGCAGACTTGAGATAATCAGTAATCGTCCGGTCGGACTTCCAGGAGTGGGACCGTTGGGCGCTGTGGCCGAAGAGGCTCGTTCCAACCTCAAATTCTATGCCGGCGGTGTCCGCCAACAGATCCACCATCTCAGCCGAGGCTTGGGCCAAACGCTCGGTGAGCGCAACGTCACTCTGTTCGTTGTTTCTGCGTCGGATATCCTGAGCATACCGAGCTGAATCATCCGCGATCCCCTGCTCACGTTGAAAGCGAGTCCCGGCGGCGCGGACACCCCTGGAAGACAGCGCCGTGCCGCCTCCTGGTTTGTCGGTCTTCTCCAGGAGCAGGACCTGTGCCCCCTTTTGGGCGGCTACCAGAGCCGCGACCAGACCGCAGCCCCCTGCGCCAACGACTATGACATCGCTGTCGTTTATGCCTGAATGCTCCACTGTGACCTCCCCATCCCATGACTGGGACCACTTCCCGTAAGAGTCTGCCAAACGGTGCCCTTCAATGGGGCTCCCCATGTCTCGGTAGTGGAACGTAGATTCCGATCCGTACGAAACCGCGCAAAGTGAGTTCATAGACAGAGTAGCGAGCTGGAGGTGCTACCCTAAAGCCGACGAACCGCATGCTCTATCTTCTCAGTGGCCTCAATGTAGGAGGTCGTGGGAGGAAAGGCTAGCGGCGCGCCGATTCGAACGGAGACCTCCTCTCGGTTCAATATGCCGAGGAAGCCTCGTTTCGACCGTCCATGGTTGACCAAGTGAACGGGGACGACGGGTGTCCGGCTCTCCACTCCAATAAGCCCTACGCCGGTCTTAAAAGGTATCATCTCCTGGCCGACCATCTGTTCCCCTTCGGGAAAGATCCCGACGCTCCAGCCCCGGTCTAAGAGCCTCCCTAAGTGCTCCAGGGTCGGGCGGATGGCAGTGTCCCGGCTGAAAGGGAAAGCGTTTGCTATCAGGGAGGCCAGAACGCCAAGCCAGCGCTTGCCGAAGGTTATCTCCGCCGCCGCCGCATAAGACATTCGCCGCCGCCACCTGCGGGGAAGGCACTTGAGAAGAAGAAGATGGTCCCATTTTACAGCGCTATGGTTGGCGGCGAAGAGGACGGGTCCCTGCAGTCGAGCGAGGTTTTCCAGTCCCGTCACGCTGGATCGATACATGCTGTTCACCCAGGGGAATACTAATGTGTGATGCAGGACCTCCCGTAGAGAAGTGCACCAGGCTGTGAGGGGCCAATAGGAAAAGCGAAACCCGAGGTCGCTCGTTCGGGCCTGCTGCGCCACCAATTCCTTTAGCCCCGCGACTGTGGTAGTGGGCTCAAGGAGAGACTCGTCTATATAGGCACCCAGCTCCTGTTCAACAATAGATAGGAGTTCCACGCGTTTCAGAGAGTCTAGGCTCAAATCGCCACCAAGAGTCTTGCTGTACTCCACCTCATGGAGGGAAACCTGGGCCACCTGGGCGATTATCCGGAGTAGCGGATCGGCAGCTACCGAGGAGGGCGCTACTGGACCAGATTGCGGCTCCTCCGAGCCCTGGGACGCGGCTGCCTTTAAATGCTCTAGAACCTGGGCCTTCTTGACCTTCAATGTATGGGTTCTGGGGAAGTCTTCATCGTGCCATACAGTATAGGCGCTGACACGCTGGTGGTCCGCTAGGTTCCCGTTGACTTCATCAATGATCTGCTTAGCAGTGGCCTTCGGATCATCAATTAGGAGCACCGCGTGCACTATTTCCCCACCACCCCTCACCTCTGGCAGTCCCACCACCACCCCCTCTTTGACGGCTGGGTGAGCATTCAGGAGTCGCTCGACGTCGTCAGCGTAGACGTTCTGCCCATTGGCCAAAACGATGAGGTCCTTCTTCCTGCCCTTCAGGTATAGGTCGCCTTCCTCGCTCAGGAACCCCAGATCGCCCGTCTTGTACCATTCTCCCTGGAAGGCGGCAGCGGTCGCCTCTTCGTTCTGCCAATAGCCTGGGGTGATGTTGGGGCCTCGAGTAACCACCTCCCCATCCTCAGCGATGCGCACCTCCTGCCCCTGCACTACGCGTCCCACGGATCCATGCACTCTTCGACGCAGACTATTGAACGTGATAACAGGGGCCGCCTCGGTAGCGCCGTACCCCTCTACAATGGAAATCCCCAGGCTCTCCCATTTCCGGGCCAGGTCTGGGTCCAGATAAGCGCCACCGCTGAGAATGCATCTTAGTCCGCCTCCCATCCGTTTATGAACGCTACCAAACAGGCGCCTACGAGCGGCCATAGGCAGGAGCGGCGCTACCTGGTTCATTGCGCGCCACAACCTAGTTTTTCCTTGGCGCTCCACCTCTCGCTCGATCCCATCTATCAAGAGTTGGAGGCCCTGAGGCACCAGCAGGAGGAGGGTGATCGAGTTTTCCTGGAGAGCTTTAAAGATGAAGGTCGGCTGTCGGCTGATGGGATAGACGATGCGTGCGCCGAACAGCAGCGGGACCAGCAGACCACCACACTGCTCGAACATATGGCTCAAGGGGAGTAGGGATAAGAGGCGGTCTGAGGCGCCTCCTGGGAAAGAGTGCGCAGCGGCCTGGGCATTGGAGGCTATGTTCTCGTGGGTCAGGATTACCCCTTTTGGCTCTCCTGTAGTGCCGGATGTGAACATGATCTCGGCCACGTCGTCGGGATTCAGGGACAGCTCCGCGGGATTTGGAGAAGATGCCGCTACAACCTGGTCCAACTCCTCCAAGTAGAGAGAGGGGATGTCTACCTGCTCTGATTGAGCCGAGAACCGGGAGGTGAAGGCCAGTCGCGGCTCTGTGCGCTCAACCACCCGTGCCACGAAGTCCGGAGCGCTACGCACATCCAACGGGACGGCTATGGCCCCAGCACGGAAAGCCCCGAAAAATGCCAATACCCATTGGGGCATATTGGGACCCCAGAGTAGAACCCGGTCGCCCTTCTGGACTCCCTTCTCCTGGAGGTAGGTGGCTACCCGGCCCGAGTCCTCCCACAAATCAGCATAGGTCCAAACGTGATACCGGAAGCCTGGTTTAATAAGGAGAGCGGGGTGCGGGCCGAAGGCCTTGGACGAGTGTTCTAGGATCTCTATCAGGGTATCCATCCCGTGCACTTCCCGTCTTAGTATTGCCCTGGAGGGTACCACAAGCCAAGGGTCCGGGCAATTTTTCGGAGACCTTCTTCAGTGCAGGGGTAGGAAGTAGTAATAGGAACAGGATGTTGGCGGTTTACCTAAGCTTCCACCTTTTGCCAGAGGGCCACCACACTTGCCACGGCGTAGTCACCGCTGTGGGAGATGCTCACATCGCAGCTCAGCAAGCCATCTGTATCCACAGACTGGGAAAGAATGATGAACGGTCTGCCCCGGTCATCTTGCTGGACCTCCAGTACATGCCAGTCTCCTTTGGGCAAATCTAGGGCCTTGAAGGCGGCCTCCTTGGCTGCGAAGACTCCAGCCAGTCGGTCCAGTGAGGCATCCGCTATTTCGGAAGGGTGAAACAGGCGCCTAAGAAAGGTTTCACCACCCTGTTCCAGGCTCTTAGCAAAGTCTCCCAACCTGACGAGGTCTACGCCGGTTCGGATGGTGAATTCTCGGTGTTCTTGGGAGCCCATCATCCTCCTCATTGTAGATGCATCAGTCCGAATGCTATAAGGAAGGATGGGTCTTGTCCATCAGTGCAATCGGAAGCGGCCTAGCGGCCGTACTCTGCCTCATACCAGTTGTAGATGTCGTCACCCGTACAGAACCAGACGTCCTTATGCCCCGTTATGTAGGAGAGGGCCTGCTCCAGATACTTGGATCGGTGTGGCGTTCCCACAATGAAGGGATGCAAAGCTATGGCCATGGTGCGTGGTATGGTGGCCCCTTCCCGGTAGAGCACGTCGAACTGATCGCAGATCTGCTGACAGAACTCCTGATCGGACCGCTTTGCACTAAGAATCATCCCAATGTCGTTGATCTGCTGAGTGTAGGGTACGGAGGTTAGCTTTCCATTCTTTACGTTCAGGGGGAACGGTTGGTCGTCGCAGGTCCAATCGCATAGGTACTTCACCCCTGCCTCCACCAGCAGCTCCGGCGTCACGTAGCTCTCTGCCAGGCCGGGCCCCAGCCAGCCGATAGGCCGCTTGCCCGCTGTGCGCTCGATAATATCCAGGGTGTCGTTGATCACCCGACGCTCCTCTGCTTCCGGTAAGTTGGTCAGCGACTGGGAGTTGGTCATCCCGTGCCCCAGGATGCACCAGCCCAGCTTCGCCATCTCCTCCACCACGGGCGTCTCGTGGATGCAGACCTCTCCGTTGAGGGTACACGACCCCCGGAGGCCCACGCGCTCCATCATCTCGAAGATGCGCCACATGCCCACTCGTAGGCCGTAGTCCCGCCACGCCTAATTGATAACGTCGGGCTTCAGGTCCGACAGACGGTCGTTCTGGGATGCGGCTTGGACATCGATCTTGAAATGCTCGACGTTATAGCAGACCCAAACTGCCAGCCTCTCTCCATTGGGCCAGCGGAATGAAGGACGTTGGGTGATAGCGGAAAATTCGTACCGGGTGTTATCTAGGGGCACTTCTCCTTCCCTCCTTTCAATATAGCTCAGAGCCTGAACAGTAGTTGGGCGTTGCCGCCAGCCACCTTGGCTCTGTCGTCGGTCGAGAGCCCTGTGCTCTCCAGGACTTGTAGAGGAGCAAGGTCACCCACCGGGAAGGGATAGTCGCTGCCCAGTAGAAGACGCTCGACGCCAACCAGATCAATCAGAAACCGCAGCGCTGTGGGGTCATGCACGATAGTGTCGTAAAAGAAGCCCACCAGGTATGCTGAGGGTCGTTGCGCGGCGACGGCGCTGGTCTCTTGAACATTCCTATAGGCCTGGTCGAAGCGCCCGACCTGGTACGGAAAGAAGCCGCCGCCGTGGGCCAGGATAATTTGGAGGCGCGGGAACCGGTCCAGCACACCACTGAAAATCAGGCAGCCAATCGCCACTGTTGTATCGTAGACGTAGTGAGCGATGGTGTTGAGGTAGTACCGACCCGTCCGGGGGGTTGGCAAGGGCTGTATGGGGTGAAGGAACAGCGGCACGTCCAGAGCTTCGGCAGCCGCCCAGAAGGGGTCCAGGGGCGGGTCATCCAGGTTGCGCCCCTCGATGTTTGCACCGATGATGCCCCCAATAGCGCCACACTGTTCAACTGCGTGGGAGAGCTCTTCGGCTGCGTTGTAGGGGTCCTGTAGAGGTACCGAGGCCAGTGCGCCGAACCGCTCTGGTTGTCTCTGCGCCGTCTCACACAGCGTTTCATTCAGGAGGCGATGCCAGCGGCTCCCAGCCTTGGGAGACATCCCATAGCCGAAGATATCCGGCCAGACAGACAGAAGTTGTCTGTCCACCCCCTGCTGCTGCATGACCTCCCAACGCTGGTCGAGATCCAGCAACCGTGGCAGGAAGGGCCGAAGGACCGGCCCATAGCCAAAGCGCAGGCATTGCCCGCCCTGTGCCACTGTGTCCACCTTCACCTGGTAGGCGGCGTCCTTCTCCAGCGTTGCCAAAACCTGGGGCGGAACGTAATGAGCGTGTACGTCGATGCGCATGGACTGCCTAAGTGTCCATGATGGCCTTGCGCTGGGCGCCATCCATAGAGATCAGGGCGCCGGTGACGAAGCTGGCCCGCTCGGAAGCCAGAAAGACCACCATGTTGGCCACCTCCTCGGGCGTGCACAGCCGCCCCATGGGTATACTCTTGACCGCCAATCGGTTGGCCTCCGCTTCAGTGATACTCCTTTCCCTTGCCAGCGTACGCACCAGTCCCCACCAGCGCTCCGTATCCACAGGGCCAGGGTTTATGGCGTTGACCGTGACGCCGTAGGGGGCCATCTCCTCGGCGATGGCTAAGGTGAAATTGATGCCTGCCGCGTTGGCAGCCCCCGGAGTGATCTCGAAATAGATGGGCTTGATCCCGTCGTTGCCGATGACGTTGACGATACGGCCCCAGCGTTGCTCCCTCATGTAGGGAGCGGCAACCTTGGTCGTCCGCACGTAGCCCATGAACTTAAGGTTCAGGCTCTCCATCCATTGCGCCTCGCTGAGGTTCTGCAAGCTGCCGCCAGGGGAGCTACCGGCACAGTTCACCAGGATGTCCAGTCGACCAAAGTGCTCCGCCGCGGCCTCCACAAAACGCCGGGCATCCTCCTCTCGGTTCATGTCGGCTACTACCGGAAGCACATCACGGCCGGTCTCCTCGGAGATCTGCGCGGCCGCCTCCTCCAGGGGCTGCTGGCCCCTGGCGCAGATGGCTACGTTAGCTCCCTCTCGGGCCAGACCCAGCGCCGACATCTTCCCGATGCCCTTGCTTCCCCCCGTTACCAGGGCAACCCTATCCTGCAACCCCAAGTCCATCGATCTCTCCTTCTTTAGAACGGGTGCGAGTTGTGACCGCTCCTCCAGCCCAATCAACCAGATGCAGCGATACGAATGGGGGTAATCTTTCCGTCTACTATCTCGCGTAGCCGCTCATCGGAGAGAGGGAAGCCAAACTGCTCATTGCGCATACGGAGGCGCTGCTGGCAGATCTGTTGCACCATATGCCCTACCTTCTCCCATGACTCCTCAGATTTGGCCACGCGCTCCAGACCTTCCGCGCCCGACTCCTGGTGTTCCACCTCGTCATCGAAAATCTCGGAGCAGGCTTTGGCCACCTGGTCCAGGAGAGGGTCCCCCTTCAACTTCATTCCTTCATAGAAGAGGGCTGCCCGGCCTCCTTCCGTGAAACTTACGGCAAACTCCCCCAGCTCCCCCTCCGTTTGTCTGAAGTGGTCCCGTATCTCTTTCAGCTTCAGGTCTTCGGGGTACTGGTACTGAAGATGTTCCTGTGGGTTGGACCTCTCCCCGGTCAGCCCATCCAGGATGTCCGCCGTGAGCCGGTAGTGCTTAAACTCCTGGTACAGGACCTCAATGAGGTGCTCGAATTCATGCCGGTCTACCTCGATGTCCACCGCGGGGAAGCGATTACGCAGATGCTCGATGAACCCCGGGATGAGTCCTTCAGAGAAAGAGACTAGGCCAGACCCGTATAGCTCCTTGTAGCACTGAAGGCGCAGCCACTTGATGTGCTCCTCCTTGGCCCGTGGCTTGCTGAAGAAAGTGCGGACTATCTCAGCCTCTCCTGCCCAAAAACGCTCTGCCATCTCGGAAAGCTGTTGTGCATGCTGCTTTATCTCCGCTTGCTCCATGGGATCACCTCCTATGCCGTACCCTAGCGGTGTAACATTATACCCCCGTGGGCGCTATGCATATACCTCGATTCCTGTTTCGGGCGATAGCCTATGGGTATTTCGGATTCGTTGACAAGGAGTCACGTTTTTTGTACCATCCCGCCGCAGCCCAGGTGGAGCAGGAGAGCCTCTTTATTCTTTTGCAGCAATGAAGAGATACGAGGGTTAACAGTGATAAAACCTTTTAGGCTTCATGAGCCTACCACTGCAGAGGAGGCCGTCTCTCTCTTGGCCCAGTATGGCCAGGAGGCCAAGGTTTACGCCGGGGGCACCGAGCTGCTCCTCGCGATGAAGGAGGGCTTGCTTCATTACGACCATTTGGTAAATGTTAAGACCATTCCTGGCTTGAATGAACTGCATCATGATGAGGCTGCGGGTGTCCTGCATATAGGCCCCACAGTGACCCATCGTACCTTAGAGCTTTCTCCTCTGGTCCGGCAGAAGTTTCCCCTGGTAGCTGATGTAGAGAGAAGTATAGCTAACGTCAGGGTTCGGAATGCTGGGACTATAGGAGGGAACCTCTGCTTCGCCGAACCCCACGCCGATCCAGGCGCCTTTCTGCTGCTATTCGATTCATATGTAGAGGTAGTTGGCTCAACCGGCGCGAGGAGGGTTTCCGTCGAAGAGCTCCCGCTGGGCCCCTACGAGACCTGTCTCCAGGAGGACGAGATCCTTACTCAGATCCTGGTGCCAGCGTTGCCCACGGGCATGGAGGCGGCGTATTTCAAGTTCGGTTACCACCAGAGACCTACCCTGGGCCTTGGAGTCGCGGTCAGGCTCGACCAGGGCTCCGTGGGCGCCCGCGCAGGTACAGACGCCGCAAGAAGAGCCGTTGTGGAGGAGGCCCGGATCGCTGTAGGCTCGGTTGGCCCCAAGCCGGTCCGCATCAGGGAGGCTGAACACGTGCTACAAGGCAAGAGCGTTGAGGAAATTCTCCACAGCGATGATGGAGCAAGCTCTACTACGCTGGACACAGCGGGGAATCTGGCCGTCGAAGCAGTGAGCCCCCTAACTGACTTGCACGGCTCGGCGGAGTACAAGGAACACCTGACCAGGTTATTCCTCAGGAAGGCCTTCGTCGCCGCTATCGACTCCATAATCACGGGGTCCGCGTCATAGCAAGTCGAGGAGGGAGATCTACAATGCGTTGTGACATCCGAAGCTGGAGATGAGTATGGTTCCGGAAGAATCTGTTCGCGTAGAGCCTCAGCACATTCCTCTAGCCTTTGAACTCAATGGGAAAGAGGTGAACGTAGCTGTCGAACCGCATATCACCCTCTTTCAGTTCTTGAGGGAACGGCAGGGGCTAAATGGCGCTAAAAACTCCTGTGATATGCAGGTGTGCGGCGCTTGCACCGTGCTGGTCAATGGGAAGGTCATCAGCTCCTGTACCTTCCTGGCCTTTGAAGTGAGGAATACCTCGGTGCTTACCATAGAGGGTCTGGTTGAAGGAGACCAACTGCATCCCATTATGCAGGCCTTCATTGACAACGCTGGGCTTCAATGCGGCTACTGCACTTCTGGAATGATTCTGGCTACGAAAGCCCTCCTGGACGAGAAGCCCCATCCCAGCGTAGACGAGATAAAGGAGTACATGGAGGGCAATATCTGCCGCTGCACGGGCTACAAAAAGATAGTGGAGTCCATACAAGATGCAGCCACCCGATAAGGTTCTTAATCTCTCGAGGATTTCGATGTAGGTGGCCGCGAGAGGCAGCTTTACTGCGGGGAAAAGATTTCGAGGTGAATCATGGACATCGTAGGCGTTTCAGTACCCCGGCCGGATGCGGTGGAGAAGGTCACAGGGCGTGCCGCCTATCTGAGGGAGCTGGAGGTGCCGGGCATGGCATACGGGAAGATACTGCCCAGCCCCTTCCCCCACGCTCTCATTACTCATATCGATGCCAGTCGAGCCCGGAAGATGCCCGGCGTATTCGGGGTTCTAACAAGCCTTGAGCTTAAAGATATGGAGCTTACCTACGGCTCCGGGATGCCGGATCGCCCAGTCGTGGCTATCGACAAAGTACGATTCCAGGGGGAGCCAGTAGCGGCGGTGGCCGCTGTTGATGAAGCCACGGCCCAGGAGGCACTGGAGCTAATCCAGGTGGAATATGAGTACCTGCCCCCCGTTACCGATGTCATGGAAGCGCTGTCTCCAGATAGCACTAAGGTCCATGATTCCAACCTGTTAAACGAGGTCCACTATCACTGGGGCGACGTCGAGAAAGGCTTTGCTGAGTCAGACCGGATATTTGAAGATACATTTACCTTCCCTATGGTTTATCACTACGCGATGGAGCCTCACGGAGCCATCGCCCGTTACGACAGCCAGGGCATAACCGTCTGGTCCTCAGCCCAGCACCCCTTTTCTGTACGGACCGAGCTAGCCCGGGTATTCCGCCTCCCTCTTCATCGCGTAAATGTCATCGTGCCCTATTTAGGTGGGGGCTTTGGCAGCAAATCCAACACCAAGGTAGAGCCTCTGGTCGTGGCCTTGAGTAGGGAGGCCGGCAGACCTGTTAAGCTAGCCCTCTCGGTAGATGAGGCCTTTAAAACGGTGCGCCGGCACGCGGCCTTAATGACCGTGAAAACGGGGGTTAAGCTTGATGGCACCTTCGTGGCCAGGGACTGCCAGGTGCACATGGACACGGGGGCCTACGCCGATAATGGCCCGGGGGTAACAGGGCGGGTCGCGTATAGGATCCCAGGCCCGTACCGATGGCCTCACTTAAACGTCTCCTCTTACGGGGTCTACACCAACACGACTCCCGCCGGGTCCTACCGCTCTATCGGTGCCCCTCAGGCAGCCTGGGCCAGCGAGTCTCAAGTAGACATTATAGCCGCGGGGCTGGGCATAGACCCCCTGGAAATTCGTCTCAAGAACCTGGTAGCCCGAGGCGAGATGGTGAGGGAGGGGTTGAGGCTGCTGGACGCGGATATGGCGCAGGGGTTGCGAGAGGTGACCAAGGCTATAGGGTGGGGGAAAAAGGCCGCAAAGAAGGGAGATGGGACGGATGGGGAAGCGATACAGGGAGGAGTGAAAAGGGGCCTTGGCATTGCCTGTTCCCTTTCCAACGCCGGGGGAGTACCCACATCAACAGCCATATTACGCATGCACCTCGATGGGACCGCCACGGTGATGGTGGGAACCACAGAGAATGGCCAGGGTGCCAAGGCCGTCCTCTCTCAGATCGTCGCCCAAGAGTTGGAGATCCCTTTAGAGCGGGTGGGAGTGGTGACTTCAGACACTTCCATTGTGCCCTTCGACCGCTCCACGGGCTCCAGTCGCTCCACCACCTCCATGGGCTTGGCAGTACAAGGGGCGGCAAGGGAGATAAAAGATCAACTCATGCAGCTCGCAGCCCTGCACTTCGAGGCCCCTGAGGAGCAACTAGTATTGAAGGACGGAGGCATCTACTACTCCGGCGAAAAGGTGGCTTTCAGGGAGTTGATCGAGGAGAAGTTCGGTGACCAGGCTGGTGAGCTGCTGGGACGGGGCTACGTAACCCTCCACGATCAGGGAGGAACGCTAGGACACTTACCCGTTTTCTGGGAGGTGGGGATAGCAGCGGCCGAGGTGGAGGTGGATGAGTCGACAGGGGTCGTTAAGATCCTTCGATATTATTCCGTGGCCGACGCCGGCAAGGCCATCAACCCCAAGCAATGCGAGGGACAGGACGAGGGGGCGGCAATGCAGGGGATGGGCCATACTCTCTTTGAGGAGATGTTGTACGAGGATGGCCAGCTTCTGAACCCTAACCTGATAGATTACCGGGTTCCCACCTTCGCCGATCTCCCCGAGGAGTTCCACACGATTCTGATAGAGAATGGGGACGGTCCAGGCCCCTATGGCGCTAAAGGCATTGGGGAAGGTGGCATTGTGCCGGTGGCTCCGGCGGTGAGCAATGCCATATTCCAGGCCACAGGGGTGAGGATAAAGGACCTACCTCTGACTCCTGAAAGGGTGTGGCGGGCCTTGGAGGAGCACAAGTCCAAGAGCTGACCCCCTTCGATCCATCTGCATGGTCAAGCTGCCTCTCACTTCAAGCGTACGCTAGCCAGTGTGGGGGCCAAAAGGGTCACGGCAGATACAGCTCAAGGCCGGGGACGGCGCCCGCGATGGAGAACCAGAAGGCCCGTCTTGAAGGTACAGGCTCCAGACTCGCGCCTATCAGAGGTCCAGCCACAGGTTGGCCTACGTCGTCCCAGGTGCTGCCCGTCTGCTGATCCACAAAAAGACCATCCTTGAGTTGGAAGGTAAGCTGGTTCCCCGAGACCGTTGCCAGGAAAGCAGAGCCGGTGGATCCCCTGGAGAATATCACCACGGGTTGACCGCCAACCTGGTCGTTCACCGCATTGTCGCCGATCAACCGTATGGGATAGGCCCTGACGGCAGAATCTACCTCTGCCGTTATCACAATCTCGCTGGCGCGCAGCCGGCTGTCCAGCCTCTCTTCAGACACCGGGAAGGGGAACCTGCCCGAGTCCAAAGACTCCTCGTACCCTTCAAAAGGGTCTGAGGCGTAGCGTGACCCGAAGGGCACTCTCCCATCGGAGACCAGCAAACGGGTATCAGGGTGCAGGCGCTTCCACTCACCCCAGGTAATGGTCATGGCTGGCAAGGGGGTGAGCCGTGTGCCGGTCATCGTGCCTACGATTGCTTCACCCAGAACCTGAAACCAGTAGGACCCTGTCTGGTGGTCGAACATCACCAGGTCTGACTGGAAGAGGGCGCTGGTATTGCCGAAGAGCAGCGTCCTCCCCTCCACCTCCCGGCTGTAGACTACGCCGCTGGCGCAAAGGGGACAGTAACTCACCAATACCGGTACTCCGTCAATTACATCGTTCACTAATTCTTGGAAATTCAACACCTTGACCGGATAGGCGTAAACATCGCTTTCTGACTTGTAGCCAATTACCAGGTCGCTATCCCTTAGCCAGGGTAGTCCATTAGCGTCGCCGTACCTGGGGTTATAGATAGGCTTTAACGCATCCCTTAGGCTCTCGATGAGTTGCTGCGAGGCCATGTCCAATCTCACAGAGCGGCCATCAAAGGTATCGAATACTACCTCTTCTAGAGGCACGCTGTGGGTGGCCAGGTCCACGATAGGTACGGCATCCAGATCTACTACGATTGGCTCTGGAGTAGGCGTAGGTGTTGTTCTCGCTGTCGCTGGAGTAGGCGTGGAGGCGGGTGACACACCGGTATTACACGCCAGGACCAAGGCCGTGGTTGCCAGAGCAAAGCCCCCAAGCGCTTTCTTGAGGTTGATAAGCACAGCGCCCTCCTGGTAATTCAGATGCTCCCAGCGCATGAGGGGATGTACAGGGGCGCTGAATCTCCCTACAGAGCTCCGGCATTCAAGCCCATGTCACAATGGGTTTTAGGATGAAATGGAATCCTGGCTGAAAGGCGTGGCAGCGACGCTAGGAGGGGGCTAGGCCCCTCACACCCGGATACAAGCCACGTAGTGCCCTCCCCCTAAGTCCCTCATAGCCGGCACCTCTTCGGCACACCGGTCTATCGCCATGGGGCAGCGGGTCCGAAATACGCATCCAGATGGTGGGTTGGCCGGACTCGGCACATCGCCAGAAAGTATGACCCGTTGTCGCTGGGCCTCCACTTTCGGGTCTGGTATGGGCACCGCCGATAGTAGGGCCCTGGTGTACGGATGCAGAGGGTTCCTGTAAAGCTCTTGTCCATCCGCCATCTCCATAATCCGACCAAGATACATGACAGCCACGCGATCACTTATGTGGTGGACTACCGAAAGGTCATGGGAGATAAACAGGTACGTCAGGGCGAACCGATCCTGGAGCTCGCCTAGCAAGTTGATGGTCTGGGCCTGGATGGATACGTCGAGGGAGGATACGGGCTCATCACATACAATGAAGCTGGGCTCCACTGCCAGCGCCCTGGCCACCCCGATGCGTTGCCTCTGCCCCCCGCTGAACTCGTGGGGATAGCGGTCAGCCATGTGGGGATTGAGCCCCACTAGATCCAATAGGTGGGCCACCCGTTCCCGGTACTCTCTCTTATCACCGACCAGCTTGTGGATAATCAGGGGCTCGCCGATGATAGGTCCTGCGGTCATCCGCGGGTTCAGGGAGCTGTAGGGGTCTTGAAATATTAGGTGATTGTCCCCTCATGTCACGTATGGTGATTGTCCCCTCATGTCACGTATAGGCGTCAAGCGTAACCCTAGGCAACCGAAGCATGGGGCACCCTTGAAATATATATCACCCTTATATATCATTCCCATACGGACTTGCCATGCCAAGTCCAAGGCGGGGGTAGTAGTTGGTCACCGTGAAACTGTACAGCGAAGATGAACTCACAGAGCTTGAGTCGACGGTGAAACACGTGACTAATCCAGGGGCTCGATGGAATTCAAAGCCTGGCCATCGCCAGCGGAACTTTAAAATAGTTGCAGGTCCCGAGGGTGAGACGCGGTTCTCGATCTACCAGCGGCAGAGTGAACTCGATCACAGCGCTTTCTCATGCGGAATCGCGTTTCTCCCACTAGGCGGTGCGAGTCTGACATTGGCGCGCTACAACGGCCCTAGCCACATTCACGGTAACATCGAGTTTCAGCCACACATTCACCGTGCGACGGCAAAGGCTATCGCGGCGGGCAAAAAGCCCGAATCCGAGGCCGCAGAGACAGACAGATTCACTACCCTTGATGGGGCATTCAGATGCCTGCTCGATGACTTTCGAGTTAAAGGGATCACACCTCCTGAGTTAGACCAGAGGAGATTGTTTTGACGATCGACACAACTGCACTCAGGGAACTTCTATGTGCACGCCTTTGTGAGGATGTAGGAGTGAGTGAACGGCCTAATGGTGAGCTAATGCTCCGTACCCACTTCACCTTCCCCGACGGCGACGGTTATCCCTTCCATCTGGCCGAGGCTCCCAGCGGCGGGCTTCGCCTTTCGGACCTTGGGCACACGCTCATGCACATCAGCTACGAGCACGACATCGATGCCTTCCTGACTGGCACGCGCAGGATGCTCCTGGAGCGAATCGTCGGAGAGAGCGGAGTCCTCTACGACGAGGGCGTGTTCTCCCTCTTGACATCCGCCGAACGGCTGCCAGAGGCAATCTTCGGCTTCGGCCAGGCGCTGACCAGGATTTACGATTTGACCTTGCTCTCCCGCACCAACGTCGGCTCCACCTTTTACGACGATCTTGCCGACTACCTGACCAGTTTCATCGATGAATCCAAGCTGGAGCGGGACTACCTGCCTACGGTCCCGAATGCTGAGGTGTATCCGGTCGATTATCGGATCGAAGGCAGCAGTGGCGTACCGCTGTTTCTTTACGGCGTGCCGAATCGCGATAAAGCTCGGCTGACAACGATCATGCTCGCCTACTTTAACCGCCTCCAACTGGACTTCGAGTCGATCATCGTCTTCGCGAACCAGGCAGACATTCCCAGGGTAGACTTGGCCCGACTTTCTGATACTGGCGGCGAAATGATCTCATCGCTCGAATCGACCAGTGACCTCAATCGCAAGCTCCTGCGGCGAGTTAATGGAAGCAGTCTAGGAGGGCCTAATGGAGAAGGAATCCAAGAAGGAATTGACCAAGGAGGGGTTTGAACGCTTGTTGACTAAGGCGGCCCAGCCTATACGGAAGCAACCTGCCCAAGAAGCTGCACGAACATCGGGTCCGAATCGCTCCGATGGTTGAACCTGTACACGTAGGCGTCCAGGTAGCCTTGCAGGTATTTGGGGCTTACCGCGTGATTCACGCCGTCAATCCCCCGCTTGACGTTGCTCCACAGCCCTTCGATGTTGTTGGTGTGGACGCGCCCGGCGACATACTGCTTGGCCGAGTGCCGGACCGTATCGTGCATATAGCCCAAGCTAGAAAGCCGGTTGTAGCTGAACATCTCGTCGGTGTAGACGGTCTGACCGGCTGGGACGTGCTCCAGAATCATGGGAAGCAAGGTCTTGGCCTTCACGTCGGGGACCACCTTGACCACGGCCTGCCCGCCGCGTTCCACCATCCCGGCGACGATGGTTTTGCCGGCGGCTCCCCGGCCCCGCTTCCCTGGCCGCTTGCCCCCGATGTAGGTCTCGTCAACCTCGATCTCGCCGAAGAGGATGATACTGTCCTGGGCCATGAGGGAGCGGATTTGCTTGAACATCCGCCAGGCCGTCTTGTAGGTGACGCCGATCTCCCGCTCAAGCTGCTTTGCCGATATGCCCGTCCTGGTGGAAGCCATGAGGAACATGGCATGGAACCAGGACCGGAGCGAGGTGGCGGACTTGTGGAAGATGGTGTCCGCCGTGGGGGATACCTGAGTCCCACAGAATTCGCAACTGTAGACCTTCCGTCCTGTGATACGATAGTGATTGGTAACTCTCTTGCACTTGGCGCAGGTCACGCCGTCGGGCCAGCGGGCTGCTTTGAGGAAGTCCAGGCAGACGTCGTCATTGGGGAACTGGGCGTCGAATTGCTTAATCGTGTACTTTTCCATGAACCTATGATAGCATGACAAGTACGTGATGTCAAGGGATAATCACCAAATATTATCTGCATTCGCTTACGCAGGCTCCTCAGCGAAGGGTTGTCTAGAGCACCCAGCTCCTGGGCTTCAAAATAGATCTCACCTGAAGTAGGCCTCAGCAGGCGGAGAATACAACGGCCGGTGGTTGTCTTACCGCAGCCGCTCTCGCCCACCAAACCAAAAGTCCCACCTTGTTCAATGCCGAACGAGATGTCGTCTACCGCCTTGACCACGCCCACCTGACGCTGAAGGAGGAGACCAGAAGTGATAGGGAAGTACATCTTCAGATGTTGCACATTCACTAGTGGCCTGTTGTCTGTGCCGGTGGTCATGGTGCAACCCCTCTGTTGGCCGTTGGTGCAAGGGTATCGGCCACCCAGCACGCGGAGACGTGTTCGGCGTCCGCGCCCAGGGGCATCAGAGGTGGGTCCTCAGCTGCGCACCTCTCGATGGCGTAGGGGCATCGAGGCCTGAAGCTGCACCCGGTAGGCAGATCGATCAGATCTGGAGGCGCCCCCTGGATAGGGGTGAGCTTGTCTTTTTGGGGCACGTCCAACCTGGGCACAGAGTGGAGAAGCCCCATAGTATAGGGGTGTCTAGTATTGTCGTAAAGTTCCTCTGTACTTCCCCTTTCTACGATCTTGCCGGCATACATTACACACACTCTGTCTGCATATCGAGCCACCAGTCCCAGGTTATGAGTGATAATAATAAGGGCCGTCCCAAACTCCTGGGTCACCTTTTTCATAAGCTCCATAATTTGGGCCTGAATGGTCACGTCCAGGGCCGTGGTGGGTTCGTCCGCTATCAGCAGCTTGGGATTACAGCTCATAGCCATGGCTATCATGACTCTCTGTCGCATGCCGCCGCTCAACTGATGCGGGTACTCTTTCACCCTCCTGTATGGGTCGGGCATGTCGACCATATGCAGGAGCTCCACCGCCCTCGTTCTGGCTTCGTGCCTGCTCATATTGAGGTGCAACTCCAGGACCTCAGTGAGCTGGCGCCCTATGGTCAGGGCCGGGTTGAGGGAGGTCATGGGCTCCTGGAAAACCATAGCGATCCTATTTCCCCTGATGCTTCGCATCTGTGACTCGCTCAACTCTCTCAGATCCCTTCCTTCGAAAAGAACCTGACCCCCTTCAATCCGCCCTGGAGGAGACGGGATCAAGCCAATGAGGGCGAGGGCGCTTACGGTCTTCCCACAGCCACTCTCTCCGACGAGACCCATGGTCTCGCCTTCCTTCAGGTCGTAGCTAATACCATCCACGGCCTTGACGATACCCTCCCGGGTGTAGAAGTGGACGGCAAGGTCCTTTACTTGAAGAAGGGAAGCCATGGGGTCTATGTCCCCTCCATTAGCAGGCAAATTGTCTGCCTCAACTTTCAGGGCTTATCTTAACCAACATGTGACTGGAGCAGATTGTACAGGTCGGGGGAAGCCATGGCAAAGGCACATTTTGCACCTTGGGGCACCAACGGACGGCCAGGGCGATTTACTCGTTCTAAGACTACTTACCTTCGCTACTGGCTACGCATATGAGGGTCCAGGGCGTCTCGAAGCCCATCTCCCAAGAAATTAAAGGCCAGCAGGGTGGTGGAGAGGGTAATGGCCGGAAAGAGGGCCAAGTGAGGATACGACCTCATAGCGTTGGCGCCTTCGCTGATCATCATTCCCCAACTAGGGGTTGGTGGGTTAACACCCAGCCCAATGAAGCTGAGGATGGCCTCCAAGAGAATGTAGTTGGGGATGTTGAGAGTCTCGGCAACAATCACCGGCCCGAGAAAATTCGGCGCCAGGTGCCGGGCCATGATCCTTATATCACTGGCCCCTAGAGAGTGGGCAGCTTCAATGAACTCCATCTCCTTCAGTGCCAAAACGCTCCCTCGCACCAGGCGCGCCATGTTCATCCAGGAAGTGATAGCGATGCCGATAAAGATGAAGAACATTCCCCCCATGCTTCTGTCGATAGAGCCCATTATCTTTAAAAAAGCGTTAAGCTCGCTACCAGTAATGGTGGAGCCCCGGAAGAAGACCATCAATAGAATGATAAAGAGGAGGCTGGGGAAGGCATACATCAAATCCACGAAACGCATCATCCAGTTGTCTACTCGGCCGCCGTAGTATCCGGAGATGGAGCCATACAGTATGCCGATGCCCGTCGCCACTGTGGCGCCCACAACGCCCACGGTCAACGAGATCCGCGTGCCATAGATGAGTCGGCTCAAAACATCGCGCCCCAGGAAATCCGCTCCAAGGAGATATTTGAAGCCCGGCGATGCATAGTTATCCACCAGGTTACTTTCGGCGTAGCCCTTGGGGGCAATGACGGGAGCAAATACAGCTATGACCGCCAACGCAAGAATGATGACACTACCTGCAACGGCCAACCGGTTGCTCAGAAGCCTGCTAAGTGCATCGCCCCAAAATCCTCTACGGAGTCCGGCAGGCGGAAGGACTGGATACCTGTTCTCTTCGATCGGTATAGCCATTTGACGGTCTCTTAGCTAGTATGTTGGAAGTCGCCCTAGGAATATCTGATACGTGGGTTTAAGAAGGCGTAGGCGATGTCAACAAAGAGATTGATTACGATGATCGAGGCGGCAAAGAGAAGGGTTGTTCCCATAATGACCGGGTAATCGCGTGCAAGGATGCTGAGCACGAAGAACCTACCCAGGCCCGGTACGGCGAATATGACTTCCACCACAAAGGTCCCTGTTAGGACGACGGCCATGATGGGTCCCATCCAGGTTATCACCGGGATCATGGCGTTCTTTAAGCCCGAATCCACCGAAGGACGTCCTTGGGGACAGCCCTTGAAGAAGGCAGAGGGTGCTCCTCTGAATCTGGGATAATGGTTTTGGAACAGAAACCCGCCCGGAAACAAGGAGCACCCAATAGATGCTGCCACAGAACAAACCCGACCGTATCCGCATCCTCTTTGACGACCATCGCCTGGTGGCCAATGCCGGCCTGCTCCTGCCGGCCACCCTAGCCCGGCACCTGGGCCTGCGGGAACTCGTCGACCATCACCTTGACCTCGGCGGAGCGCCGGGACGGGCGAACACTGGGGACAAGATGCTGACGCTGGTCGCTTCCGCGCTGGCAGGCGGCGACTGCATCGACGACGCCGATGCGCTGCGCGCTGGTGGGACGGTCGGTGTTCTAGGCTGCGTGGTCAAGGCGCCATCCACCCTGGGGACCTTCCTGCGCAGCTTCCGGTGGGGGCATGTCCGTCAACTCGACCGCGTGAGCCGCCAGTTGTTGGCCCGGGCCTGGGCCGCTGGGGCCGGACCCGGCGACTCGCCCCTGACCATCGACCTGGACTCGACCATCTGCGAGACCTATGGACTGGCCAAGGAGGGAGCGCGCCACCACGGCTATACCGGCGCCCGCGGCTATCACCCACTGCTGGCCATTGCCGCCGGCACCGGCGAAGTGCTGATGTCCCGGCTGCGCGAGGGCCGGGCCAACACCGCCCGTGGCGCCGCCCACTTCCTGCGTGAGACGGTGTGGCGGGTGCGCTACGGCGGGGCCAGGGGACAACTCACGGTGCGGGCCGACAGCGGCTTCTACGCCCACACTGTCGTTGCCGCCTGCCGGGAAATGGATGTCCGCTTCTCTATCACCATCCGCCAGCGCGCCAGCCTGCGGGACCTGATCGAGGCGATACCAGAGGAGGACTGGACTCCCATTCCCTACTGGATGGACGGTGCCGCCGATGTCGCCGAGACGACTTACACCCCGTTCCAGACCAAGCCGGACGCCGCGCCGGTGCGGCTCATTGTCCGGCGGGTGAAGCCGACGCCCGGTTCCCAGCTCGCCCTCTTCGCCAGATACAGCTATCACGCCTTCATCACCGACCGCGATGGGGAGACGCTGGAACTGGAGGCCGATCATCGCCGCCACGCCGAGGTCGAGAACGCCATACGCGACCTCAAGTACGGCGTCGGGCTGAACCACATGCCGTCGGCGCGCTTCGCCGCCAACGGCGCCTGGCTGGCGGTCCAGGTGATGGCGCATAACCTGGCCCGCTGGACGGCGCGGATTGGTCTGGGCGAGCGGACCGTGATCACCAAGACCCTCAGGCGGCGGGTCTTCGCTCTGGTGGGACGGATCACCCGCTCGGCGCGCCGCCTCACTTTGCATCTCCCCCGGCGCTGGCCTTGGGAAACCCAGTTCAGTCGCGCCTTGGCCCGGCTGCAAGCCATTCCGTTCCCGGCCTGACGGCCAGCCTGCAACTGACCCAACGTCCCCGCAATCTCGCGCCACCCCGGTCGCGAGAGTCCCCTGCTGCGTATCCTCTCGCCATCCCGCGCATCGCAACTCCCGCATAGGGCCTTAGGGGCCCTGTGCGGCGACTGAAGACCGTCCGCCGGCCTCCCATCTACCCCAAGACCCCAGGCCATCTCCCCTGTAGCTCCCTCACCCACCCCCTTCCGCTGTCCTCACGCCGTCCATCGGTGTCCTTCGGTGGATTCGGGCTAAAGAAACAGCTTGTGGACAGGCCGTGCAGGGGTACCCTGGTTTGACACAGGCCCCGCTGAGCTTCTACCATTCCCATGAACTTAATCTAAGGGACATGGTGGACATAGAGATGGAACAGAAACCGCTGGGCAACACAGACGTAATGCTCCCCGATATAGGTCTGGGCACCTGGGCATACACCGGTGGCGACGAGCCTTTGAGAAGAGGTGTGGCCTTGGGGGCCTTCCACATAGACACCGCCGAGTCATACGGCACAGAGAAGGCGGTTAGAGAAGCGACGCGAGATATCAGAGGTCAGGTGTTCATTGCCACCAAGGTCTCGCCGAACCACTTCAAGCACAAGGACGTGCTCAAGGCGGCGGACGAGAGCCTAAAGCGTTTGAAGATGGACCATGTAGACCTGTACCAGCTCCACGAGTACAACCCCAAAATACCTATTGGAGAGACTATGAGCGCCATGGAGGAGCTGGTGGACGCAGGCAAGGTCCGGTTCATCGGCGTGAGCAACTTCTCCGTTGCCCAGCTTCAGGAGGCCCAGGCCACCATGGTCAAGCACAGGATCGTCTCAAACCAGGTGCAGTACAGCCTGATTGACCGTAGCATCGAGGCGGACCTATTGTCCTACTGTCAGCAGAACAGCATTACAGTCATCGCCTACAGCCCCCTGGCAGTAGGCATGCGCAACATCAGCAGGCGGGACAGAGTCGGGAACCTGAGCAGGGTCGCAGCCGAGACGGGCCATACAGAAGCCCAGGTAGCTCTTAACTGGTGCATCTCCAAGGAGAATGTCATCGCCATTCCCAAGGCCAACTCCACCCAGCATGTGGAAGAGGACTGCGCCGCCTCCGGCTGGCACCTTTCTGCCGAGCACATGAGCCTGTTGAACGAGGCCTTTCAGTAACCCCAATAAGCAGCGCTAAAGGGCTGACCTTTTAGCTCGTGCTTTGTCCGCTATCCTTCCGAACCGGAAGGATAGCGACACATTCTTTCCCACCCTCCCACCCAGAAGGTTTCCTCTGGGGGACACCCCCATCCTTCAAAGAAGGACCGCCAAGGGCTCTGCCCCTCACAGACACTTCACGGGAGGGTAGGCGGGAAATGTCTGTACTTGCCGGGCTGAGCACTAGTTTTCCCTTTTTCGCATTACATCCTGTGAAGCAAGGCGCCTTTTCGTATCTTGACTTCCCAGCTTGGGTATAAGTATATTTAGGCTGAACATTCCCACTTCTGCTGGGAAGGTAGCGCCCTCAACACATGAGGGCCGGCGTAGGTTGGGAATCAGAGCCGGTCCTCGTTAGGTTTAGCTCGCAGGAGGAAGTTGTTGATAAACGCAAGTGTTACCCTCGACGATAAGTACCTGATGGAGGAGGGGACCGTCTATCTAACGGGTGTGCAAGCCTTGGTCAGGCTGCCCATCGACCAGGCCCGGCGGGACCGCCGGGCGGGCCTGCGCACTGGGACCTTCATCACCGGCTATGAAGGCTCTCCCATGGGAGGATACGACCTTCAGTTGGCCCGCATCAAGAAGCTCCTCAAAGAGTACGACATTGTTCATATGCCCGGAGTCAATGAGGACATAGCCATCACATCCATCTACGGCAGCCAGATGACCCATATGTTCTCCGGCTCCAAATTCGACGGGGTAACGGGCATCTGGTATGGCAAAGGGCCAGGAATCGACCGCTCCGGAGATGCCCTGAAGCACGCCAACTTCAACGGCACCGGACCCAATAGCGCGGCCATAGTACTGGGAGGCGA
This sequence comes from Dehalococcoidia bacterium, assembly GCA_965237935.1. Lineage (GTDB taxonomy): Bacteria > Chloroflexota > Dehalococcoidia > Lucifugimonadales > CBDEGW01 > CBDEGW01. The sequence goes on from CBDEGW010000004.1 coordinate 804,395, forward strand.
CGACCCCATGGGCAAGAGCTCCACCCTCCCCTTCCAGAGCGACTACGCCTACTTCGCCGCCGGCCTCCCGATAATGTACCCCTCCAACGTTCAAGAGTTCCTGGAGTACGGGTTTCACGCCATCGCCCTCTCCCGATTGTCCGGGGCATGGATAGCACTGAAGGTGGTGACTAACCTCTGCGACGGCGGCCAGACGGTGCAGGTCAGTCCAGATTCCCCAGTCATCGTAACGCCTGATATGGAAGTATTTGGTAAGCCCTTTCGCAAGCCAGGGGGTATGACTTTTGACCCTGTAGTGCTGCTTCAGGCAGAGCGCACCGTCTACCTAGACCGCTATGTCCTAGCCAAGGCCTACGCCCGCGCCAACGGGCTGAACCAGATAACGGTGCAGGCCTCGGAGGATCGGTTCGGCATCATCGCCCCGGGCAAAAGCTATGCAGACACTGTCCAGGCCCTGGTCGACATGGGTCTGGACGAGAGAAACCTTCACCGGCTGGGGGTACGCATACTGAAGATCGGAATGAACTTCCCCCTAGACCATGAGGTGGTACGAGAATTCGCAGATGGCCTTAACAAAATCCTGGTCATTGAGGAGAAGAGAGACTTCCTGGAGTCACAGGTCCGCGATGCCCTTTACGGCAGGGCCAACGCCCCGCAGATAATAGGGAAATTCGACGAGGAGGGCCTCCCTCTTCTTCCCATCGCTGGAGAGCTGGACCCGGACATCATTCTTGAGGTTCTGGCCCCACGCCTCTTGTCTCTTGGAGAGGCCCCAGGGGTGTCCAGGCGACTAGAAGAGATCCAGGCTATACACAAGCGCCGCTACGACATCATGCTCCCTATGCGCGCACCAAATTTCTGCCCTGGCTGTCCCCACAACACCTCCACCGTGCTGCCGGATGGGAGCATCGCGGGCACAGGCATTGGCTGCCATGGAATGGTAGCCATGATGAACGCTGACAATCGACGCAGCGCCCCCTACTTTGCCCAAATGGGCGCGGAGGGCACCCCCTGGATTGGGACCTCCCCCTTCATAGAGATGGACCACATCTTCCAGAACGTAGGAGATGGCACCTATTTCCACTCGGGAAGCCAGGCTCTACGCGCCTGCGTGGCCGCCGGGGTCAACATCACCTACAAGATCTTGTACAACGGCCATGTCTCCATGACCGGCGGGCAGGACGTGGCCGGTATCATGCCGGTGCCCGAACTGACCAGGAGCCTCCAGGCGGAGGGAGTCAAAGCCATCCGGGTAGTGGCGGAAGAACCCAAGCATTACAAAGGCGCCAGGTGGGCCTCAAATACCAAGGTGTACCCCAGGTCGAAACTGATCCAGGCCCAGGAGGAACTGATGGCTATCCCGGGCGTCACCGCCCTGGTCTACGACCAGGAGTGTGCCGCCGAGAAACGTCGCAAGCGCAAGCGCGGCCTCCTGGAGGACCCAAACGTCTTCACCGTGATCAATGAGGACGTTTGCGAGGGTTGCGGCAACTGCGGCGAGATCAGCAACTGCATGTCCCTGTATCCCATAGATACGGAGTACGGCGAAAAGACTCAGGTTCACCTCGCCTCATGCAACAAAGACTACACCTGTATTCAAGGCGACTGTCCCTCCTTCCTGGCTATTCGGGTGAAGGAGGGCACGGGGCTTAAGGCCAAGACTCCCCCTCCAGAACTGGCGGCCGACGTTGTGCCGGAGCCCCTCAAGACGCCTTCCATAAAGGACGGCTACACCATGTACCTCATGGGCATCGGTGGAACCGGGGTGGTGACCGTCAACGCCCTGATGTGCTACGCAGCCCTCATGGAGGGCAAACACGTGTTGAGCCTTGACCAGACTGGTGTGGCCCAGAAGGGAGGCGCCGTCCTGTCGACGATGGTGATTCGAGAAGAACCCTTCGAGGGCTCTAACAAGGGTGGACTGGGGCAGGTGGACCTGTACCTGGGCCTGGATGTGCTGGGAGCTGCGTCGCCTAAAAGCCTGGACCACGCCGATCCTCAGCGGACCGTGGCGATATTGAACTCAGACCTTACGCCCACCGGAGAGATGGTGAGAGACCGGTCTAAGCGCTCACCGGGCGCCGGCACCATCGAGAACAGCATCAACCGCTTCACCAACAAGGATAGAAACATCTACGTGGACGCCTCACACATAGTGGAGAGCCTCTTCGCAGACCCCATGCTCACCAACAATTTCATGATAGGAGTGGCATACCAGGCGGGGCTGGTCCCCATAAGCGCAGAGGCCATTGAGGCCGCCATCCAGCTAAATGGAGTGGCCGTAAGGGCCAACCATCAGGCCTTCCGCTACGGCCGCCTCTACCAGCATGATCCACACAGCGTAGAGATAATTGCAACGCCTCCGCCTCTGGACGCCAGGGGTGAGCGAGACGCCGCGGTGGTCCGGCTGGAGTCTCGCTCCAAGAAGTTAGCCTCCGCCTACCTGACTCTCCTAAACCGCTGCGCTCATCTGGAAGAAGAGTCGCTGAGAATGCTGGCCATTCGCATTGCCGAGCTGGTGGAGTACCAGAATCCCAAGTACGCCGAGCCTTACGTGGATGAGGTGCTGGAGGTGGCGCGGCGAGAGGAGGCCCTCACCCCAGGCCAGACGGAGCTGACTCACGCCGTTATCAAGTACCTTTACAAGCTAATGGCTTACAAGGACGAGTACGAGGTTGCCCGGCTGCACCTGCGACGGGCCAAGGAGTCCTTCGATAATTTCGAGGCCCCTCAGGCGCTCTACTACTACCTGCACCCGCCGCTGCTGAAATCCCTCGGTGTAAAAAGCAAGATCCGGCTGGGGTCCTGGTTCAACATAGGTTTTCGGATGCTGGTAGCCACACGAGGCCTGCGCGGCTCTAAGCTGGACCTCTTTGGCTACGCCAGCACGCGGCGCACCGAGAGGGAGCTGATATCCTGGTACAGGGATACCATCAGAGAGGTGCTGGAGAACGTGCGGCCCGACACTCACGGCGTTGCGGTAGAGATTGCCCAGTCACCGGACGCCATCAGGGGCTACGAGTCCATCAAGATGCGCAACGTCGAGCCCACCAGGCAGCAAGTGGCGGACCTGCTGGAGCAGTTGCGCCAGTCGCCAACCCCTGCAGTGGTAGGGGACGGAGACTAATCCACGGCGGCAAACCCGCTATCCGTAGCAATGGTCGCCCTGGGCTATGGCCAGGCGGTCTCCATTGGACTTAACGATAGCCTTGGCCCTGGCCATCTTTCCCACCTCTGGGCTACCCTTTATCCCGAATCCACCGAAGGACGTCCTTGGGGACAGCCCTTGAAGAAGGCAGAGGGTGCTCCTCTGAATCTGGGATAATGGTTTTGGAACAGAAACCCGCCCGGAAACAAGGAGCACCCAATAGATGCTGCCACAGAACAAACCCGACCGTATCCGCATCCTCTTTGACGACCATCGCCTGGTGGCCAATGCCGGCCTGCTCCTGCCGGCCACCCTAGCCCGGCACCTGGGCCTGCGGGAACTCGTCGACCATCACCTTGACCTCGGCGGAGCGCCGGGACGGGCGAACACTGGGGACAAGATGCTGACGCTGGTCGCTTCCGCGCTGGCAGGCGGCGACTGCATCGACGACGCCGATGCGCTGCGCGCTGGTGGGACGGTCGGTGTTCTAGGCTGCGTGGTCAAGGCGCCATCCACCCTGGGGACCTTCCTGCGCAGCTTCCGGTGGGGGCATGTCCGTCAACTCGACCGCGTGAGCCGCCAGTTGTTGGCCCGGGCCTGGGCCGCTGGGGCCGGACCCGGCTACTCGCCCCTGACCATCGACCTGGACTCGACCATCTGCGAGACCTATGGATTGGCCAAGGAGGGAGCGCGCCACCACGGCTATACCGGCGCCCGCGGCTATCACCCACTGCTGGCCATTGCCGCCGGCACCGGCGAAGTGCTGATGTCCCGGCTGCGCGAGGGCCGGGCCAACACCGCCCGTGGCGCCGCCCACTTCCTGCGTGAGACGGTGGGGCGGGTGCGCTACGGCGGGGCCAGGGGACAACTCACGGTGCGGGCCGACAGCGGCTTCTACGCCCACACTGTCGTTGCCGCCTGCCGGGAAATGGATGTCCGCTTCTCTATCACCATCCGCCAGCGCGCCAGCCTGCGGGACCTGATCGAGGCGATACCAGAGGAGGACTGGACTCCCATTCCCTACTGGATGGACGGTGCCGCCGATGTCGCCGAGACGACTTACACCCCGTTCCAGACCAAGCCGGACGCCGCGCCGGTGCGGCTCATTGTCCGGCGGGTGAAGCCGACGCCCGGTTCCCAGCTCGCCCTCTTCGCCAGATACAGCTATCACGCCTTCATCACCGACCGCGATGGGGAGACGCTGGAACTGGAGGCCGATCATCGCCGCCACGCCGAGGTCGAGAACGCCATACGCGACCTCAAGTACGGCGTCGGGCTGAACCACATGCCGTCGGCGCGCTTCGCCGCCAACGGCGCCTGGCTGGCGGTCCAGGTGATGGCGCATAACCTGGCCCGCTGGACGGCGCGGATTGGTCTGGGCGAGCGGACCGTGATCACCAAGACCCTCAGGCGGCGGGTCTTCGCTCTGGTGGGACGGATCACCCGCTCGGCGCGCCGCCTCACTTTGCATCTCCCCCGGCGCTGGCCTTGGGAAACCCAGTTCAGTCGCGCCTTGGCCCGGCTGCAAGCCATTCCGTTCCCGGCCTGACGGCCAGCCTGCAACTGACCCAACGTCCCCGCAATCTCGCGCCACCCCGGTCGCGAGAGTCCCCTGCTGCGTATCCTCTCGCCATCCCGCGCATCGCAACTCCCGCATAGGGCCTTAGGGGCCCTGTGCGGCGACTGAAGACCGTCCGCCGGCCTCCCATCTACCCCAAGACCCCAGGCCATCTCCCCTGTAGCTCCCTCACCCACCCCCTTCCGCTGTCCTCACGCCGTCCATCCGTGTCCTTCGGTGGATTCGGGCTAAAGTTGAATTACACCCTTTTTAGCTTTATAATGCCTATTACTGTACGCTCTATTGGAGGAAGGTATGATTGACCTGACCGAGTATGCTCCCTACATCGACAAGGCATTGGCCGAGAAGATGCCCTGCGTTCTGGCCACCGCATCGGCCGATGGTGAGCCGGACATCGGCCCCAAAGGGAGCATGATGGTCTTCGATAAGGACCACCTGGCCTACTGGGAGCGCTCCCAGCGGGTCCACCTGAGGAACGTCCGGGAGAACCCCAAGGTGGCCGTCTGGTACTACAACCCGGTGGAGAAGGTGAGAGGTCGTTTCTTTGGAACGGCCACTCTGTATTCCGAGGGCCCCATTCGGCGGAAGATCCTGCCAAGAGTGGTGACGCCTGAGATGGAGAAGGATGTTAACAGAACGGGCTACGCCGTGCTCATTCGAGTCGATAAGGTGATCGACGTCACCGGCGAGGTGCTTCAGGAGCGAGAGCCCGAGCCCGCCCAAGTATCCGCAGACTAGACCAAAACTCTGTACCTCGAGGAATGCCGCAGCACTGACTTAGCTGCGGCATTCTTTTTCCTCGTCTACGCCATAGCCCTTTTGTCGCCACCTGCTACTGTAGCAATTGTCCTATTTCTGGCCTTATAGTATGGCGCATGGAAGTTTTCGGGCTATCTATGGGTACCCTATCCCTGGCCATGCTTGTGATCTTCTTCGCATCCCTGGTGAAGGGCACGGCAGGCTTCGGATTCGGCCTGCTGGCCTCGCCCCTCCTCATGACCGTCATCGACCCCAGGCTGGTGGTGGCCATAGGTATACCGATACAGGTACTCCTCGACCTCCTCATCCTGCGAGAGGTTTGGGGAGACCTGGACTGGAAGCGAGTCATCCCTATGATCGCGGCAGGGGTCTTCGGTGTGCCCACCGGCCTATTCATCCTGCTAGCCGTGGAGCCGGAGACCCTTCGCCTGGTCGTCGCGTCCACCGTTCTGGCGGCCGGACTCGTGCTTATGTTTGGGGTCTCGGTACGCATCGCCTGGGAGCGTCTAGCCAGCGCCGTAACGGGCTTCACTACCGGGGCTCTCTTCGCCAGCACCAGCATATCGGGGCCTCCCACTGTACTGTTCATGCTCAACCAACGCTGGGAGAGAGGGACCTTTCGCTCCAGCCTAAGCGCTGTGAACGTCTGGGTAGAGTCCTTTGCCCTGGTCTCCCTGGCGGCCTCTGGAGTGATTGATGGGGAATCCCTGGGCCTGGACTTGACCTTCCTTCCCGTGGTCCTTTTAAGCGCATATCTGTCCAGAAGACTGGTGCGTTCGATAGACGTAATCCAGTTCCGCCGCCTGGCTATTGTGATCGTGCTACTATCTGGAGTCGTGGGGCTGGCCGCCCACTTCCTAAAGTGATCGGAGGCGCGATGAGGATCGGCATAATGCTGCCCAACTACGCTCGATGGCTGGGCCCCGGACAGCTAAAGCAGGTGGTTCGCCACGCCGAAGAGCTGGGCTACGACTCCCTGTGGGTCAACAACCATATTATCGTGCCCGTGGAGCAGGCTCCTCTTTACGGCAACGGCTTCAAGGACCCTTACGCCGTCCTGGCGTTTTGCGCCGCCATAACCGATACCCTGCTTCTGGGAACCAGCGTATCCGTCGTCCCCTATCGCAACCCCATCCTCACCGCCAAGATGGTGGCAAGTATCGATGTCTTGACTGACGGCAGGGTGATCTTAGGGGTAGGCTCAGGCCACGAGGCTGGGGAGTCAGAAGCCCTGAGCATACCTTACGATGAAAGAGGCCCCATGACCGACGAGTACCTGAAGGCAATGAAGGCGGTATGGACTCAGGAGGAGAGCGAGTTCCACGGTCGCTACTTCAACTTCTCCAGTATGATGCCGCTCCTGAAGCCCGTGCAGCAGCCACATCCCCCAATTCACGTAGGGGGCAACAGTCGCAGGGCCATGCGACGAGCCGTGGAGCTGGGGCAGGCCTGGCACCCCATTGGCCTTGGCCCCAAGGAGCTGCAGGAGAGCATGTCGCAGCTGCGAGAAGTGGCGTCCGCCCTAGGGCGTCAAGAGCCTCTGGAGGTATCCCTCCGATGGCCTCTGCACCTGGTGAATACGCCGCCAGAAGGCGAGGGCCTAAGCGGGCCGGGGGAGACCCGGAGGCGCCAGATGACACCTCCTACGGCAGCAGAGATCCTTAGCCGATACCATGACCTGGGCGTTAGCCACATCACCATCGATCTGCCCGCCCATAGGATCGGCGACACGCCCAACATCCAGGTGTTCCTGAACCAGATGGAGCGTTTCGCAAAGGAAGTACGGTCGGCGGCGGAACCCCGGTAGCTATACCGACAGGCGCTGCAACTCCTCATCTACCAGGTGACTGGGCACGTCCCTTCTCACCACCGCTTTGCCGATGGTTTCAAGCAGCACCCAGCTGATGGCCTTACCGGAGGTCTTCTTGTCCATGCGCATGGCGTTAAGGAGGGCTTCAGGGTCTGCTCCCTGGTAGGAGAGGGGAAGATCGAACTTAGCCAGGATACTGCGCTGCCTCTCCACATCTTGTTGTGAGATAAGCCCCATGCCGCTGCTGATACGCGCCGCCGCCATCATACCGATGCTGACGGCCTCGCCGTGAAGCAGGGGGCCGTAGCCCGTGGCGGCCTCCAGGGCATGGCCTAGGGTGTGCCCGTAGTTCAGCAGGGCACGAAGCCCGGTGGTCTCCTTCTCGTCCCTGGAGACAACGTCCGCCTTGATGGCCACGCTGCGGCGGATCACCTCTGAGGTCAGCTCCGGTTCCAGGGCCAGCAACCCATCGGCCTGCTCCTCAAAGGTGCGCAGGAGCTCCTCGTCCAGGATGAGGCCATGTTTGATGGCCTCGGCCCACCCAGACACCAACTCCCGGTGGGCAAGAGTCTCCAAGGATGCAACGTCGGCCAGAACCAGGCGAGGCTGGTGAAAGGCTCCCACCAAGTTCTTCCCCTCGGGCAGATCCACGGCGACCTTCCCACCGATGGAGGCGTCCACCATGGCGGCCAGGCTGGTGGGCACCTGCACGAAAGGTATACCTCTCAGGATGGTAGCAGCCACATAGCCAGCCATATCGCCCACCACGCCCCCACCCACCGCCACAATGACGTGGCCGCGCTCTGGCCTTAGCTGCACCAGCCATCGGTAGATGTGCTCCGCCATCTCCAGGGTCTTGCTCTGTTCCCCCGGAAGCAGGTAGAAGATGTGGGTGGGGATGTCCGAGGCCTCCAGAGATGTCTGGGCCTGACTCGCCTGGTGATTCAGGTGTTCATCGCTGATGATGTAGGCGGCCCCAGGCGAGACCAGTTCCTTGACTCGCTGCCCTAGCTGTTCCATGATTCCCCAGCCGGCCCATATAGGACAGGAGCCAGAAGAGGCGCGCACCACGGCGGCCAGATTGGGGTCCTGGGTATCCACCTTGAGGCTCACATCGTTGCATAGCCTCTGCCAGGCGCGCACCACCTCCTGAGCGGCCTCATCCACTTCTAGGGAATCGGTGTGCACCGTCCAGTGGGCTAGGGCATAGCTGGCCTGGCGCTGGGCCTTCAGGGAGCGTATGCGCTCCAGGGGGTCCGGGGGCGAAAGCAGTGGCCGCACTATAAGCTCTGAGCCCTCCTGTTCATTCAAGCGGCGGTATATGGTCTCCGGGGAAGCCTCCAGGCAGACGACGATGCCGCGATCCTCCATGAGCTGGCGATTTCTTGGGTCTATCACGACGCCGCCACCAGTGGCAATAACGCACCTCTCCTGCCGGCAGGCCATCTCCAAAGCGGAACGCTCTAGCTGGCGGAAACGGTCTTCGCCCTGGTTTGCGAAGATTTCCGCTATGGGCTTCCCTTCCTGCCGGACTATCTCCTCATCCATATCCAGGAAGCTCCAACCCAGCAGGCGGGCGACTTCCTCGGCCACGGCGCTCTTGCCTGTGCCGGAGAAGCCCGTCAGGAAAATAATAGAGGTTTTACTCGCCATGTTTTTATTCATCTCAGGTGGATGAATTCCATGCCTCTCATGGTTCGACAAGCTCACCACGAGTGGGTGGGAGGTCACTAAGAGCGGGTAGAGGCTAACCTACGACCCGCATCCTTCGACAAGCTCAGAGGGAACATATCATTAAGAAGAGGCCATGTATCACACAGCGTCATCGGGGGGGCGCTCTGCAGAGAGGTGGGCCGCCGCCGTGGCTTTGGGCGCGAACTGCTGCAACCCCTCCAGGAAACCCTGATGGTTGCGCCGGGCCTCCTCTATATGGTCGCCGCCGAACTTCTCCAGGAAGGCGTCGGCCAGGATGATGGCAAGGGATGCCTCTCCGATGACGCAGGCCGGCGGCACCTGGCATATATCGCTGCGCTCATAGTGGGCCTGGACTCGCTCTCCCGTGTCCAGATCCACCGAAGGCAACGGTTTGCTGAGGGTGGATATGGGTTTAATGGCCACGTGCACCACAATGGGCTCACCGTTGCTCATGCCGCCCTCGGTGCCTCCGGCCCGGTTGGTCACGTGGTGGAAGGGTCTCGCCTCTTCCTGGGTGGGCTCGATAATGTCGTGGACCTGGGAGCCCAGCTTCTCCGTATTGGCAAAGCCGTACCCTATCTCCACGCCCTTGGCGGCGTTGATGCTCATCATCATCTGGGCGATACGTCCGTCCAGCTTCCGCTCCCAGTGGACATGAGAGCCCAGGCCCACGGGGACTCCGTAGGCGATGACCTCGAAGATGCCTCCCACGGTATCGCCGGCCTCCTTGGCGCTATCGATAGCGCCCATCATCGGGCTCTCGGCGTTGGGGTCAGCACAGCGCACCGGCGACTCCTCCACCTTATCCCAGTCGATGGGCTCCGTGGCCCTGGAACGGATATCGCCGACGGAGATGACGTGACTATGAAGCGTGACACCGAACTCCTCCAGGAGCCGGCGCGCCACGGCTCCTACCGCCACTCTCGCTGCCGTCTCCCTGGCGCTGGCCCGCTCTAGCACGTTGCGGACGTCGTGGTGGCTGTACTTCATGACGCCAGGGAAATCAGCGTGGCCTGGCCGAAGGCGGGTGACCCGTTGCACCTCCTCGTCTACTGGATATACAGCCATGGAGGTGGTCCAGTTTACGAAATCCCTGTTCTCTATGAGCATGGAGATGGGGGAGCCCAGAGTGTAGCCGTGCCGGACCCCGGCCAGGATCTCGGCGTGGTCCTTCTCGATCTGCATGCGGCCACCGCGGCCGTAGCCCTTCTGACGACGGGCCAGCTGCTCCTCAATGTACCCCTCGTCGATGGGCAGGCCCGCTGGCACTCCTTCGACGATCATGGTGAGGTTCTTGCCGTGGGACTCGCCGGCGGTGAGAAAGCGAAAGTTGGTCATAACTGCGCCTCAAACAGACTGTAAAGTCTCGTTATGTACATTGTATACGGACTGCGTAGCCTTGGCAATTTGTGTATCATATACGCCGCTGGTAAAGGATAGGGCATCGTGCCTTCCGCGGATAGAGACTCAGCATGATACGAAAAGCGCCCCTGCTGGCAATGCTGGTGGCCCTTTTAGCCACAGTACTCCTGGCGACCCCCGCAGACAAGCCCGGGTCACGTCCCGTCAAGTGGTGTAAGAGTACGTCATCCTGTTGATCGCGGTCTATGCCACTGCCTTCGCTAGATCCGCCTCGGGTAGAGCTTCGTCGATGCTGTAGACCGCGGGTGTCGTGTATAGACGGCCGACGGCCCATTCGTCGTGCTGTTCAGCGAGGACGGCGCCAACCAGGCGACGCACGGCTGGTCGGTTAGGGAAGATGCCCACGACATCGGTGCGACGCCGTATCTCCTTGTTGAGGCGCTCCAGGGGGTTGTTGGACCAGATCTTCTTCCAGTGGGGGACAGGGAAGCTGGAGAAGGCCAGGACGTCCGCACCAGCCTCGTCCAGTAGAGAGGCCACCTGAGGGAACGGGTCCTGTAGCTGGGCGATCACCCGCTCGAGCTGTGCGTGGACCTCCTGAGGGGACGGCTGCTGGTAGATGGTGCGGACCATGTTGGCCACCCAGGGCTGAGCGCGCCTGGGGACCCGAGTGAGCAGGTTGGTCATGAAGTGGGTGCGGCACCGTTGCCAGCTGGCCCCACCGAAGACAGTCGCGATGGCATCCCTGAGTCCCTGATGCGCATCCGATACCACCAGATCCACCCCGCTCAGACCCCTGGCGGACAGTGAGCGCAGAAAGGCCAGCCAGAAGGCGCCGTCTTCGCTGGTACCCACGTCCATCCCAATGATCTCCCGCTTGCCCTCGCCATTGACCGCCGTTGCCACCACCACGCTGACGTTGACGATCCTGCCATCCTCTCTGACCTTCTGGGTTAGTCCGTCCAGCCACAGGTAGGGATATGGTCCGCCGTCCAGCGGACGGCCCAGGAAGCCATCCACCACCACGTCCAGCTCCTGACAGATACGCGACACCTGGCTCTTGGAGATACCCTCGCACCCCAGGGCCTTGACCAGGTCGTCCACCCGCCTTGTCGATACACCTTCCACATAGGCCTGCTGGATCACCGCCAGCAGAGCTCGCTCGCTGCGACGCCGTGGCTCCAGCAGGCTCGGGAAGTAGCTCCCCTCTCGAAGCTTCGGGATGTGCAGCTCCATAGTCCCTACCCGGGTATCCCACGCCCGGGACCGATACCCGTTGCGCTGGGTCACCCGCTCAGGGCTGCGTTCTCCATACTCAGCACCGATCCTCGCAGACACCTCCGCATCCATGATCCCCTCTACCAGCACTCTCAGAGCCTCCCGTAGAAAGTCCACGTCACCGTCCATTCCCCCCTTGCGCAACAACTCCAGCAGGTCCATCCTTTCCTTGACCACCGTTGTCCTCCTTTCTCGAGCTTCTGTTTTGCCCGCTAAGGATGACGCGGTGGTCTCTCTTACTCCAGACCCCCTCCTCTTCTTACACCACTTCCTGGGACTCTACTCAAGCCCCGTCGAAGCTACCTTCCACCTGATGCGCATCGATGAGGTGATGGCCGGGGCCGGTGGAGACGCCACCATACAGTTCGTGGAGCTGAAGATGAACTCTCCGGGCCAGACCTTCGTCAGCGGCCACCAGATCTGGTTCTTCGACGCCGGCGGCGTTCAGACGGGTACCTTCACCTTCACAGGCAACGTCTCCAACGGCAACACGAACGACTCCATCCTGGTGGGCACGATGGCCTTCGAGGCAGTGGCCACGGTAGTCCCAGACTTCACCATGGCCGCCGACGTCATGGCCCCTGACGGCCGGGTCTGCTTCGAGACCATCGACTGTGTCGCCTACGGCAACTACGTCGGCGACAACACCGGCTACGGCACCCCCGCCGCTGCACTCCCTATAACAGGCGTCCAGAGTCTCATACGTATACTCACTGGTACACCCGACAACTCCACCGACTATGCCCTGGGAACCCCCGCCCCTCGGAACAACGCGGGCACGGAGGGGGAGGTCATCATCGGAGGGCCTGCAACCTACACCGTCAACCTCAACAACGATATAGATGACGGGACCTGCGATGTCACCCACTGCAGCCTGCGGGAGGCCATCAACGCCGCCAACGCCAATGCAGGCCAGACGGACACAATTGCATTCAACATCCCAGGGGTGGGCCCCCATACCTTCATTCCTGATGCTCCCCTGCCCACCATCACCGACCCGGTGATCATTGACGGCACCACGGAGCCGGACTTTGCCGGCACTCCAGTCATTGAGTTGAACGGCATCAACGCGGGCCTAAATGCAAACGGCCTACACATTACCGCAGGCGGCAGCACCGTGCGTGGGTTGGTCATCAATCGCTTCGGCGGGAACGGGATAAGCATAGACACTAACGGTGGAAACTTTATCCAGGGCAACTACATCGGGACCGACGTTGCAGGAACCGCCGACTTGGGGAATGGCGGCAGTGGAGTTGCCTTAGAAGGCTCTACTAGCAACACCATCGGCGGGACGGAGCCTGGGGCAGCAAACTTACTCTCTGGTAACGATGGTGCTGGAGTTGCACTCTTTAGCGGTGCAACCGGTAACCAAGTGTTGGGCAACCTTATTGGCACTGATGTAAACGGCATCACTGCTCTGGACAATAAACATGGTATTGAAATTCATAGTTCCAACAACACCATTGGAGGAACAGTGGCTGGGGCCGGGAATGTCATTTCCGGCAACATCCTTTACGGTGTGTATATCATTAGTCCTGATTCAACCGCGAACGTGTTCCAGGGCAACTTCATCGGTACTGATATCACGGGCACGGTGGCCCTGGGCAACGGCGATGATGGTTTGAGAATCCAAAATGCGCCTAGCAACATCATCGGCGGGACAGTGGCCGGTGCGCGCAACGTTATCTCAGGCAACGGTGCTGGCGGCATTGTAATCGACACCAACGGCGCCACGGGGAACGTGGTGCAGGGCAACTACATCGGGACGCAAGTGAACGGAGCCAGCCCCTTAGGTAATTCCGTTTATGGGGTGCGCATTCGCAATTCCGCGAGCAACAACACCATCGGCGGCACGGCGGCGGGAGCAGCCAATACCATCGCCTTCAACGGCGGAGATGGTGTGGGAGTTCACTCCGGCTCCGGCAACAGCACCCTGTCCAACGCCATCTTCTCAAACGGGGGCCTGGGCATTGAGTTGGGTAACAACTGGTTGACCCCCAACGACCCCGGTGATATCGACACGGGGGCCAACAACCTGCAAAACTTCCCAGTGCTGACAGCGGCGACGACGGGGAGCACCCAGATCGATGGGACTCTCAACAGCACGGCCAGCACCCTTTTCCAGCTGGAGTTCTTCTCCAATGTCGCTTGCGACGCCTCAGGCAACGGCGAAGGTGAGAGCTTCCTCGGCTTCTCCGACGAGACCACGGATGGTAGCGGGAACACAAACTTCGTAGTGGTCTTCTCGGCGGAGGTGCCCGTGGGCCAGTTCATTACCGCCACGGCCACGGACCCCGGCGGGAACACCTCGGAGTTTTCCGCGTGCGTGGAGGTAATTGCAGGGCCCAACCTGGTGACCGAGCTGGACACCGACGGCGCTGCGGGAGTGAGAGCCTCCATCCAGCAGGTCTACGATCCGAATACCTTAGACCCGTTGCCCGGGGCTCTGGTAGGCAGCTACCAGGCCTCTATGACCTATAACGGGACGCTGCTGGAGGTCCTGGACGTGCGGTTGAAGGCCCCCTTCGACACCGGCAACGTGGCCATAGACAACATGGCGGGCGTGATCACCTTCGATGCGGCTGCCGTGGGAGGCGCCCCCTGGCCCGTGAACCCTCTGGCCTTCGCCGTCCTAAGGCTGACTGGGTGCGTCACGGACTCAGTAACCCTTACGCCCAGCTTCAACCAGGTCCTGGACGGCGGCGGGGATCCTCTGGCGGTGGATCAGCCCACGGCCAATACCCTCCGGCGGGGAGACGCCAAAGCAGACGGCACCATCAACATCGCCGACGCCCTTTTCGAGGCCCAATACCTGACGGGCCTCAGAGCCCTAGGCGAAAATAGCGACTCTGTTCACGCGGTCAACGCTGCCAGCGTCAAGCAGGATGGCGCCTTCGACGTGATAAACATTGCCGACGTGCTGTTCATCGCTCAACACCTGGTGGGTCTGCGGGACGGGTGCTTCAACCTGCTGTAGGCCCCCATCCTGGCCTTCCCCCTCTGGGGGAAGGGATTCTCTCCCCCCTGAGGGGGAGAGTTAGAGAGGGGGCTTTGTGCCGCCTCTAATACAGGTGGCAGGCCACAAAATGGCCCGGCTTCACCTCTGACAGTGCCGGGTCTATTACATCGCACCTGCCGGGGATGAAGTAAGGGCACCGCGGGTGAAACCGGCAACCTGAGGGTACGCTAGCGGGGCTTGGCGGCTCACCGGGAATCACGGCCCGCTCCTTGTGACGGTTGGCCGGGTCCGGCTCGGGCACGGCCTCCATCAGCGCTTTGGTGTAGGGATGAAGCGGCGACTCGATCAGGGTACCGGTAGAGGTCAACTCCACAATGCGCCCCAGATACATGACGGCGGTGCGCTGAGAGAAGTGCCTGGCCGTTGCCAGATCGTGGGATATGTAAACAAAGGCAATGTTGTGTAGCTGCTGCAGCTCTCGCAACAGGTACAGGATCTCGGCGCGGCTGGAGGCGTCCACCATGGAAACGGGCTCGTCGGCGACGATGAGCTCCGGCTGAAGCATCAGCGCCCGGGCGATGCCCACTCGCTGTCGCTGGCCCCCGGAAAGGGTATGGGGATAATTGGCCAGGGTCTCCTCGATAGGGAAGAGGCGGACCTGCTCCAGGGCCCAGCTGGCTCGCTCCTTTCTGGCAGTCCTATCGCCCAGACGATGAATAAGCATGGGCTCCTCCACGATCTGGCCCACCGTCATGTATGGATCGAGGCTGGAGAAGGGGTCTTGAGAGATGCCCTGAGCCCTGCGTCGGTACCACATCAGGCGCTCATCTTTGCTAGCGGTTATGTCATTGCCGTCGAAGGCCACCCTCCCCGCCGTGGGCCGCAGCAGCCGCAAAATAATCCTGCCCAAAGTAGTCTTACCGCTGCCCGACTCCCCCACCACTCCCAGGGTCTCTCCACTGCCCACCTGTAATGAGACTCCGTCCACGGCCCGTACCGTCACGCCGCCGAAGAACCTTCCTCCGGCACGGAAGTACATCTGGACATCCTCCACCTCCAAGAGACTACTCATGGGAGTCTTTCCTCAGCCAGCAGCGAGCGTAATGAGATGACCCTACGGTAAAGGCATCGGGCGCCTTCTCGTAACACAGCTCGAATACGTAGGGACATCTAGGATGAAAGCGGCATCCTGTAGGCGGATGGATCATATCGGGCGGCACTCCTGGGATGAACTCCGGAATGGCCTCGTCCCGCAGTCGCGGGACGGATGCCAACAGCTTCTCGGTATAAGGATGGCGAGGTCTGGGGATGACCTCGTCGGCGGGGCCCATTTCTACCAGCTCCCCCGCGTACATCACGCCCACTATATCGCACAGGTCGCTGGCCAAGGCTATATCGTGGGTGATGAAAATAAAGGAGAGTCCCATCTCCCGCTTCAAGCTCTTCAGCAGGTTCATAATCTGCGCCTGAACGCTGACGTCAAGGGCAGAGGTAGGCTCGTCCAGGATAATCCACTGCGAGTCCATGATGAGGGCCATGGCGATAAGGGCACGCTGCTTCATTCCACCGCTTAGCTCATGAGGATAGCGGTCCAGGACTTCCCCAGGCAACTGGACCTTCTGCATGAGGTCCCGCACCCTGTCCATAGCTTCCTTGCGCCGGATATCTGTTTGCACCAGCAGGGGCTCCAGGATTTGAGGCCCTATCTTGATGACCGGGTTGAAGGAGTCCATGGCGCCCTGGAAGACCATAGACATGCGACGCCAGCGCACCTCCCGACGAAATCTCTCGTCCGACAGACCCATGAGGTCCACGTCGTCCATGAAGACGCTCCCGTCATATAAAGCGATATTCCGGGGCAGCAGACGCATAATAGCCAGGGCCAGGCTACTCTTCCCGGAACCCGATTCTCCCACCAGTCCCAGGGCCGTACCTGTCTTCAACTCAAAGGAGACGTCATCCACCGCCCGCACTACCCCGTGGTCGGTGGCGTAGTGCACTTTCAGGTTCTGGACGCTGAGAGATGGGCTCATACTGTACGCCTCAGACGAGGGTTGATCACTGGTTCAAGCCCCATGGTCAGCAACATGAAGGTCATGGCCGTAAACACCACCAGCAGTCCTGGAGGGAGTACCCACCACCAGAAGCCCACGTAGACGGCACCCGTTCTGAGGCCGCTCTCCAGGATCTGCCCCCAGGTGGGTATAGAGGGGTCTCCCAAGCCCAAAAAGCTAAGTCCAGCCTCCACAAGGATAGCGCCGGGCACCAGGAAAATCATCTGGGCGAACACGTAGGGAGCGATCTGGAAGAAGACGTGCCGGAACATGATCCGCCAGCGAGAGGCCCCCAGGGCTCGTGTCGCCTCCACCAGTTGTCCGGCCCGGACCTGTAATACCATGGAACGCACCACTATCGCAAGACCAGGCCATCCGAATACCACCAGGATCGCCACCACCAACCACAGCTTCTGACCCAGGATGAAGATGAGGAAAATCAGGATAGGCAGAAGGGGAATGTTGACCAGGATATCGCTGGAGCGCTGAATGGCCATGTCCGTCTTGCCCCCGGTGAACCCACTGAGGATGCCCATGAAGGTGCCAATGACGGTTGTAGCAATAGCGGCCGTCAGTCCGATGAGCAGGGCCACGGGAAATCCGAAGAGGAGTCCCTTAATCAGGTCTCGTCCCAGGGAATCGGTGCCCATAAGGCCAAAAGATCCGCCACCCAGCACCACCTTCACGTTGCCGATAAAGTCTCTGGAATCCCTGACTATGGCACTTACTTCAACAGTGTACTCACCCGGCAGCACTTCGAAGCCGGTTGGGTCGAGACCCTTTGGCACGCCAAACAAAGCCTCCTCCACATTGGCCGCTAGGTCCCGCGGAGCAGTACTTATCCCAAACTCCTGCCGCAAGAAATCGGATGTTCCGCTAAGTGTTGTATCGTTTCCCGATAGGTTGATACGCAGAGGGGAATCCACGTACCGAGAGTAGGGCGGCGTCTCCCCGGGACGGGGGCCGCGTACCACCTGCCGGAGTAGAGTGACCTGCCTCCCATCGGGCCTCAGGAGGCGCACCGTCACTATCGGCGGAGCCTCCTGATAATGCACGTCGGAGAGGCTAAAGGAGAGGAATGTAGGAATACCCCCACTATCATAGTCAGCCTTGAAGGTGTAAAGGTGCGTTTCCGCAGTCCCCGCGGCTTGAACCGTAGAGGGGGTCGAGGCGCTAAACACCTGGTGCGCGGGCTGTTTGCTCTTATCAATGAATCTGTACCAGACGGGCGGCACGCTCTTGGGATTGTCGGCCCAAACGGGAGGGTTGTTCCACTGTTTCAGGCCGAAGTCCAGAGGGAACGCCGCTACGACGTAGAGGGAGACACCCACCAGCAGCAGGAAGAAGAGGAGCCCCATCCTGCCGGTGCCTGTAGAGATCAGTACCCTGAAGGCGTCATTGCTAAGGAGGGTTTTTAGCCAACGGGAGCCTGTTAATCGCGGGGCCCTGAAAATGTTATCACGTAGCATATTCGGTGTACCGTATTCTGGGGTCCAAGATCAGATATAGAACTTCCAGCAGGAATCTGGCTCCCACATAGAGTAGGGTGAACACGAACGTAAGCGCGATTATCACTGATTCATCGGCTGCTATGACTGCCTCGTAGGTCAGGCGCCCCATGCCGGGCCAGTTGAAGACCGTCTCGGTGAGGATGGCGCCCCCAAGGGAGGCCTGAAGACCGAGGATCATGTGGGTGACTATTGGGACCGCCGCCACCCTGATGATGTACCGCCACATGACCCGGTTCTCGGAAAGGCCCTTGGCCCGGGCCACGGTAACGAAGAACTCCTGGGAGGTGTTCAAGACCATGGTGCGCACCACGTATATCCACCCCCCCAGGGAGACCAGCACCAGGGTTATGATGGGCAGTAGGGCATTCCAGGCCAGGTCCAACAAGCGACTGAACGTCCCCTCTGGAGGAGGGATGCTGTACAAGCCTCCTGAAGGGGTAGGGAAGATCCGAAAGTGGAATACGAACACCAGGATAAGGATAATGCCAGTCCACCAGGCGGGAGCGGCGAAGGAGGCGGCCGAGATAAAGGAGACTCCGCGGTCTAGCTTAGTGCCCACGCGAGTAGAAAGCTTTACCCCTAGGAACAGCCCCACAACCCCCGTAATAATAGTGGCCGTTGTGATGAGGGCCATTGTCACTGGAATACGCTCTCGGACCAGGTCAATCACTCGGGGGCTGCCCTTAGTGGTGCGTAGAGTGCGGGCCTCGCCCAGGTCCATGGTCAAAACTTGTCGAGCGGTAGTGGGTAGGCGGTAGTACCAGGGCCGGTCCAGGTCATAGAAGCTCTCCAGCTCCTCCCTCCGGACTCGCAGGACTGCCTCCAGCTCGTCCGGGTCCCGGATGGTCTGGGCCAGCCCCGCTCGGATACCTCGCAGCTCCTCGCTGATGACGGCCGTCAAAGTCTTATCGGAGAATCCGGTAGCCCCCAGAGTAATGACTACAAGCAGGAGAACGACCAGTACCACACCAACAAGCGTCAGGGCTCGTATGGCCAGAGGGATAAAGATAGACACTGCGTTTCCGTTAAGAGGGTTTAGGGTTGGTTATTGGACCCGGTCCCAAAAGAGGGGACATCTATGCTCGCCTTCCGGCGTGAATGTAGGAGACCTGGGGCGGCCACCTCACCTCTTCCACGGGCGCAGGTACAGCCCCAGAAGGGCCACCGGTATTAGCACCAGGGCTAAATCGCCCGAGCGAGACCCTGGCTGGGCGCCGCAGCCTCCACCGCTAGACTCAGGGGTGGAGGTAGGCTGCGGTATTGGAGTGGATGTGGCCTCCCCTGCAGGTGGCTCAGTAGTGGTGGGAGTTTCGCCTGCGCGCACCGTAGGTGTGGGAGCTGCCTCGTTTGGCACGCCCACCAGCGCCTCGATATCCAACTGGCGCTGCGAGGGGGAGGCAAGGGAATCGCTGTATGCCGTCAGAAACATCTGGTAGAGGCCCACAATCATATTCGAGGTCTGTGCCTTCGACAGACCTATACGGAAGCGGCCAGCCTCCAGGGCCTCCGCCTCTCCCCTGGCTAGGATCTGGGCGGTCACTGGGTCAAAAAGGATGTAGTTTAGCCCCAGGACGCCGGGGCCATCCAGTCCTACCCGCACCTCGTAGTCAGACCCTATCGCGATGGAGCCGGCATCGACGCTGGAGAAGTCGATAAGAGGAGTGGAGCCCTGATAGAAGTCGCCCGGCTTAAAGGGGTATGTCGGGTCCCTAAAGGCTAACAGCTCGGCAAATTGGGCGGCGGGATTGAACTCCTCCAGCACATAAGGCCCGTTGCTGACTACTGAGTGATCCTTACTCTTTATCCAGTCCAATGCGGCGGCGTAACGCTCTTGAGCATCATCTGCCGTTATCAGACTACTGCCTCCAACTTGGAAGACGTTTTCCAGGATAGCACCCTCGTCCTGCAACGCCAGCAATGCTCTCCGCATTAAGCTGGAGTCCTTACTCAGGACCAGACTGATCCAGGGCACGGTAAACCGCTGGGCCGCCGTCTGCGAGTACGCGGCGCGTCGCTCCTGGAAGACCAGCCGGTCCATTGCCGCCAGCATTTCCCAGGGCATGCCGACCCCGGAAGGAGAAGAGTACTCCGCAATATAATCGGACACGAAGTGCCAGTAATCGGCGTAAATCTCCAGCCGGTTATCATCCAGGATGCGAAAGGCCCTGATGGTGTCCAGGTAAGGCTTACTGGTGACGGCCAGGGCCACCTCGATCTTGGACTTGTCCTCATTGAAGGCCATGTCGAAGGACTGGAATATGGAGTAGATCACATCGGCCATGGTTATGGGCTGCCCGTGATGCCACTTGGACTGGAAGTATCGAGAGTAGTCGTAGGTGACCTTGCTGGTGGCGGTAACACCGGCCCCCACGGGCTGAAACCGACTGGCAGCAGCATCCCACCTGAAGGCGTCGTCCGGGACGTTCAGCTTGCCTTGAGGCCCCGCGGTATCGACCGTGTAGTCGACACGGAAGGGCCTCGGGATGCCGGAGAAGGGGTCCCTAGCCATGGGTGGATCATGAACCTGGTTCCATATATCAACGCTATAAATGTCTCCAAACCCACCCACAGGATTCCAGGTGGTCCTTGAGGTCCAGACCCAGAGGCTGCCTACCTTTAGGGTATCCTTCCCCGGAATGTACGCGTCACGCATGGTCCATAAGGACTTGGGCCCCGACACCAGGTCTTCGGTTACCCCCTGGAGTTCGGTAGTGGCGGGAAAGCTATTGATAACGGTGCCTATCCAGATGCGTACGGACTCGTCAAGGCTTAAGGCCACCAGGTCTCGATAGATCTGTTCCCTCTCCTTGGCATCGGCGAAGTCCCCACGGAAGAGCTTCTTGCCCAGCTCATCCGCCTCGGCGTTCTCGTACTGGTAGAAGCCGACCTCCTGCCAGCCCGGCATGTTGCCTATCCAGGGCGCGGCCATCTGATTGGCAGTGCCATAGTCGTAGCGCTCCGCGGCTCCCCGTCCCCACCCCTCGGTGTAGAGGTGCCAGTCGAACAGAGCGGGGTCCGTGCTGTAGACCTTCAGAATGGCCGGCCCAAAAGAGAGATAGGCCGGCAGCACACTAAACCCCAGTTTTCCAAGGTCAGAGCGTATCAGGTCGCCCACCTCCCGACGCTCATCCTCAACACGAATGATGAATTTGAGCTGGATGGGTCTACCATTGAAGTGCCAGATGCCTCCTTCCAGGGTCGCTCCGGCCTCCGTCATTGCTCGCTGGACCATCTGCTTGGCCAGCTCCGGGTCGTATACGATATTGCGTTCCTTGAGAAGCGCCGTGATGGACAGGTGATCGTAGTCAAAGGGGCTAACATAAGTGAGCATGGGCTCGGCAAGCCCTTTATAGATCTCCTGGGCCGCGAACTCACGGTCGACGAGGAACTGGAGGGCCTGGCGCACCTCTTTCAGCGAGAAGGGATTGAGCTGGCCTTCCGGAGCGGGCGCCGGGTTGAGGATGAGGGATATGCTGGTGGCGGGAGCGCCGTAGATGCGGACGCTATCATCGCCCCGGAGTGCCCTGGCGGCCTCCGTCTTGAGGCTGAATATGTACAAGTCGATATCCCCAGCCTTCAGGGCGGAGGCGGCGATATCAGTATGGAAGGCGCTATAGAAGATGCGATCTGTGGCAGGCCCCGGTTTACTGTGAGGCTGAGTGTACTCCTCGGACTGGGCGAATATGGAAATCGTTCCTGCCAGCACCAGGGTTATCAGCAGCAACACGCCGGAAGCTTTCCACGTTACTTTCCTCATAGAAGACCGGAACACCCGCTATAAAATTGCCTAGGCATAGATCCTCATTATTCCCTCCCACCCGTCCATGAGGCTCTCTCTGGGAGACACCCTCATCCTTCAGAGAAGGACCGTCAAAGGGGCTCTGCCCCCTTGGAACTACCGGGTAGGTGGGCCAAGGAATATTTACTTTTCTGGGCTAAGTGGGCCGATTAAAAACTGCCGTACCCAGTTTTGCCCTTAGGATGGAGAAGGCCTATTCACTCTCGCTATTCTTTGAGTTCCGGTTGTTATTCCGACGCACCAACATAACGCCCAGGGCGCCCACTGCCAGCAGCGAGGCCGCAGTACTACCCGCCAGGCCGAACACCAGGCCCGTACGGCTATTCCCCTCGGAATCTCCCGCAGCAGGGTTGGCCACTACTGGAGACAAGGATGTTTCTCCCGGTTCGGCTATCGCTATTGTGGTCAACTGCTCCTGGAGGGCCTCCTGCAGTGACTTGAGTTGGCCAATGCTATCTTCTATGCGCTTGAGGTCCGCAGCGGAGTCTCCACTTTGAGAGAGGCCTATTGCCTGAATTTGTCCTTCCAGGGAAGCTACCTTATCCGCCACCCCCTGGATCTGCTCTGCGGCGTCCTGGAGGTTATCGAAGCCAAAGTCCATGAAGAAGGATGAGGAGGCTACGTTACCAGACTCTTCGATGACCCTCACCCGATGTGCTCCCTCCCCAGAGATGGGGATGAAGATACCGGAGGAGAACTGGCCGTCGCTGTTAGTCCTACCCGTTGCCACAATGGAGCCTCCCACCTCGATGAAGATATTGCGCCTGGGCTGGAAATCGAAGCCCTGAATGATAACGTCCCGGCCGCCAGGCCCAGATGGAGGTGATATGAAGATTGCAGGGGTGGGCATCAGACGCTGCCTGGCGAAGCCGATCTTCTGGTTGATCCCGCCAAACTCTCCCAGGCGAGTGTCGGCCCACACCATGTATACGTCCTCTTCCGTGGCCTCTATAGCGAAATAGTCTCCAATAAATAACCCCCTGGGAAAGCCGAAGTTGGGGTTGGACGAGAAATCGGTGACCCT
Organism: Dehalococcoidia bacterium; assembly: GCA_965237935.1. Lineage (GTDB taxonomy): Bacteria > Chloroflexota > Dehalococcoidia > Lucifugimonadales > CBDEGW01 > CBDEGW01. The sequence goes on from CBDEGW010000004.1 coordinate 827,373, forward strand.
GGCGTTAACCTCCCAGCTCTCCCCCTTATCCTTGGAGGTGGCATAGTAGATATGATACCTCACCTCATTGGGGTCGTCCCTCATGTCTCCCCACATGACGTGCACAGCGCCGTCCGGTGCTATCGATAACTCGGGGAAGAACTGCAGCCTGGAGGTATCGTCGTCATTGATCGCGACCTTCCTGCTCCAGGTCTTGCCTTGATCGAAGGAGCTCACCAGGAAGGTGTCTCCATCGTCGGTGGGTTTTCCTGTCGGCAAGGCAGTGAAGACAACGTATACCTCTCCTTCCGGTCCCGTTTTTATACGCGGGAAGGCGGAGCCCCAGTAACGGAAGAAGACGTTGCGAGGCCTAAATGGGACCTCAAGGAAGGTAGAGGCCCTGATTGGTTTACTAAAGGTCTCCCCTGCGTCATTGGAGCTGGCAACGTAAATCTCAGCGATGCCTTCGAAGGCATTGTCGTTGGTGGTATCCAGCCATGCAATGTAGACCGTGCCGTCGGGGGCCACCGTGGGCTGAGAGCCCTGCACAAACCGGCGACCGCCTTCGGCGTCTCCATACTGCTGGGTCTGCCCTTCGCCCTCGGTCTCAGGCCTATCGCCGAAAATCCTCAGAGCAGTGGGGCTGACCTGTAGGGGTTCGCTCCAGGACACACCGCCATCCTCCGACTTGACCATCTCTATCCTGGTTGTGATTATGGGACTGGTGAGGAAGGGCAACTCGTCTACCCACGAGATCTGGTACTCGGTGGCGAACTTGGTGTAGGTGATGTAGATGATATCATTATCGGGGTCATCTAGATTGGGGCCGATGGCCATCCAGGGCTTGTCCAGAAACTCGAACTGGATCACCCCACGTAGGCGACCATCGGGCTCAGGAGGCAGCTCTATCGTATTGACGGAGCTGGTGGTGGATGGAATGGCTTCTCCCCATGTAAAGCCGCCGTCATCGGAGCTGGACAGGGATATGCTGGAGACCAGGGCAAATCCTACCAGGCTGCCCAGGCTGAACTCTTCAATGTCCACGGTTATGAAGGCGTAATGGGGGTTCCCTTGACTATCAAAGCCCATGACCGGGTCTCCTGCAGCCCCGGCTTGAGAACGAGGATACCTGGGCTGGAAGGGCCCTTCCCAGCTCTCTCCTCCATTTATGCTGACATAGGCGGTGGGATTTGGGAAGTTATAGTCTATGGTGCCCATAACAATGTGGTCTGGGTCCTTGGGGTTAACCGCCAGATGGGGCTCCGTCTGTAAGGGAAGCCCGCTGAAGTCTTCTGTGATGAGGATGTTTCGGCTGAACTTGGCCGCGGGGTCCCGGAAAGGCACAAGGCCAACGGCGCCCGCACCTGGGGCCTGGGCCCGAATGCCCTCCAACCCATCGGGCAGGTCCTTTCTGTCTAAGAGGAAGGAGAATTCGTCGCTGCCGCTGGAGATTAGCCAGAAACGCCCAGACAGTAAGGCCCGGGCGGGCCCGAAGGGGGCGAGGAGGTTAGGCCCAATGGCCCGCTCAGGCTTGTGGTCCTTGGCCAGTATCCCGACGGGGACCACCAGTAGCAGCGCCAGCATGCCCAAAACAAGAAATGATAGCTTTATCCCCCGTTTCCGCATCTTAAAGAAATCCTCCTCCCAAAGCCAAAACGTACTTAGTATTGTCCTGTAGCTAACCAGGGAGTATACCATAGACCAGAGGCTCATCTAAGGGTTACGGGCCTGCATACCCAATCGGATGCAAGCCGGGGACGCGTTTGATGTCGTATCAGAGTTAGATATGATATGCTGAATCGAGTCACATTGAGAGGAGCACCAGTGCGTATAGGAGTTGTAACATTAGCCATTCTGGGGTTACTGCTTATCGCCTGTGGAGGCGGAGCAGCCACCGCCACCCCCACGGAGACACCTCCACCCACCTCTACACCCCTGCCAACGGCTACTCCCACGCCATCGCCCACCGCTACCCCAACACCGACTCCCATACCCACAGCGACTCCTGTCCCAACTCCATCGCCGAGTCCAACGCCCACCGTCACTCCTGCTGCTACCCCCGCGCCCACAGCGACGGCGACTTCAAAGCCAGCGCCGCCCTCTGAGCTGGCCTCATATAAGAACGACCTCTTTGGAGTATCCATCGACTATCCAGCGGAATGGGAGGTTGAGGAGGTAGAAGGGCTATCGCAGCTGGGAGTGCAGCTGGCAACCTTTACCCGTCAGCTTGAGAACGGCTTGCCTGTCATAGAGATAGACGTCTTCTACTCTGGCGAGGTGTTCAGCGCCAGCGACATATCGGACCAGTTGGTGCCCTTCATTCTCTCCTTCCCCAACTCTAGCGTTATCAGCGAGAGCGAGGTCTTATTGAAAGGGGATGTTCCCGCCTTCCAGATTACCTTTGGCTTTGGTCCACCCTCGGACGAGCGACGAGGCGTCATGCAAACAGCTGTGCGAGGTAGCCAGAGCGTTCTGGTGATCCTGATCACCACAAGAGAGGACTTTGAAGAGTCCCTGGACCTGTATCTAGATGTCCTCTCCAGCGTGCTTCTTGGGGAACCAACCCCCTTTGGTATTCCTCGGGATGAGGCCCTGACTCTGAGCCTGGCGGATGCAGGACCCATAACCCTGGACCCCGCCATCGCCACGGAGAGCCGGTCCATCCAGTACATCAGCCAGATATTCGGCGGCCTGGCTACCTTTGATGAGGATATGAATCTGGTGCCAGACCTGGCGGAGCCCTGGGACATCTCCCAGGATGGAACAGTTTTCACCTTCACTCTCAAGTCAAACGCCCGCTTTCATGATGGACGTTCCGTCACTGCGGAGGACGTTAAGTACTCATGGGAAAGGGTTGCCTCTCCGGACACCGGCTCCACCATAGCGGCCACTTACCTGGGAGACATCGTGGGCTTTGAGGAGTTCCACACAGGCCAAGCTGACGAGATATCTGGTATAGAGGTAGTGGACGAACGCACCCTGAGGGTCACCATAGATGCCCCCAAGGTGTACTTCGCAGCCAAGCTGGCCCACTCCTCAGCCTACGTAGTAGACCGCGCCAACGTAGAGGAGGGTGGAGAGGAGTGGTGGCGAGAGCCCAACGGCACCGGGCCCTTTAAGCTGAAGGGCTGGACCGACAACCTTGTACTGGCCATGGAGCGCAACGACGACTACCACCTGACACCGGCGAAAGTCCCATACGTGGTGTTCAGGCTCTTTGCAGGCATTCCCTTTGGAGGCGTTCCCTCGCTAATGTACGAGGCTGGCGAGGTGGATGCGGCCATCGCCTTTGCTGATGAGCTGGAAGCGTTCCATGACCCCGAGAACCCCCTCTCCAATGAGCTGAACCTGTATCCCCAGCTCAGCGTCAACTACGTCGGGTTTAACTCTCAAGTACCACCCTTCGATGATGTAAAGGTACGCCAGGCTTTTCTCACTGCCGTTGACCGCCCAGAGCTTGTCCGACAGATTTTTGGGGAGACGGCCCAGGTGGCCGATGGCTTTCTGCCCCCCGGTCTGCCGGGCTACAATCCGGATTTGGTTCCTCTCGCCTTCAACCCTGAGGAGGCTATTGCTCTGCTCCAGGAGTCCTCTTATGGTGGAGCCGAGAATCTACCAGACATCGTTTTCACTTCGGCGGGATTTGGCGTACCTTCCTCTATTGACCTGTTCTTGCTGGACTCGTGGTCGCAAAACCTGGACATAGAGATCCAGCTACGCCTTCTGGATCCAGGACTCTACTACTACCAACTGGATGAAAACCTGGACAACCTCTTCGACTATGGATGGATCGCAGATTATCCGGACCCTCAAAACTTCCTGGACGTCCTATTTCATTCCACAGCGGAGAACAACGTTGGACGCTACAGCAAAGACGAGGTAGACGATCTTCTGGAGGAGGCCAGGCTGGAGCAGGACCAGGATGCGCGTTTCGCCCTTTACAGACAGGCGGAGGAGATTCTAAGGGATGAGGCGGCGGCCATTCCACTATACTTCGGCAGGAACTTCATGCTGGTGAAGCCCTACGTCAAAGACTTCTCCCTGAATCCCCAGGGAGGCCTCTCACTGTCTCAGGTATCTCTGGAGCCCCGAGAGTAGCCTTCCCTGCGGCCAAAAGAAGGCCCCCAGGGGAAGCTCTCTCTCTTGCACCCTTACCTGCTCCTCACGCATTGTGATAAACTATTATCAAGAGCGCGGCGATGTCGAGGCAAGACTTGATTCTCTCGTAAAAAGTCTGTGCAGGCCGAATTAGAACAAACGTACCCGCGCCTGGGTACAATATACAGTCTCTGTTCCGTATACTAGCCCAACATACGGTAGCGCTCAGATGTGCTGAATCGCTGGAACTTCCTCAAAACGGGTTTTTACGAGGGAATCAAGACTTCAGGGGCATGGTAGGGTTTAAATGTACTTGATGTTCATCGCCCGTCTACTATTCGACAGACGGATTCCAGGCGTTTTGAGGATGCTGGTCCTCTTATCCTGGCTCTACTCCCTCTTCCCTCGCACGTGGCTGTGGGGGCCTTGGGACAATCTGGTCTTCCTTATTGCAAGCATGGCCCTTCTCTTTCTGCTGTCACCCCGCGCCGTCTTGAGAGAGCACTGGTCAGGCCGGAACGCTAAATCTAAAACGAATTCGCCTATCGGTGACAAGGGTAAGGTGGTGGACGCCAAGTATCGGTTTGTCGACGAAGATAAAAACGAGACGTGAGCCTTTTTCGCAATCTCGTAGCCGTATCATCCGCAATCAGGACCTCTCCTGAAACAGGCCGCGACTCCTCCCATGCCCGCTGGTAGCGGCTGGATGCGCCTATAACTTTCGGATACTCCGACCCAACTGGAGGATGACGCCATGCCTCAGAAAGAGGAAAGCAGTCGTATTCGTCTCATATCCCATAACCAACTCAACGGTTACGGCAACGGCGGAGAGGGCCTGGCCATTCAGCAGCTACCCGGGGGACGACGAGTCCTCTACATGGCTCACGAAAGCGCGCCCAAAGACTTTACCGTCACAGATGTAACGGATGTCAAAAACCCCAGGGTGTTGCTGCAGACGGGCCTGCCACACCAGAATATCAGGTCCAACTCCCTTGCCATAGTCGGAGACGTGCTACTAGTGGCGTATCAGGTAGCCAGGCCGGGGCTTACCCCCGCCGGAATGGGCGTCTACGATATTCAAGACCCAGAGACTCCACGCCAGATCGCCTTCTTCGATACCTCTGGGCCCCACTCACGAGGCGTGCACTGTTTATGGTGGGTGGACGGCCGATACGCCCACCTGAGCACTGGAGCGGCGGACCACGTCCCCAGCAATCCCAAGGATGATCAGTTCTATATGATCGTCGACGTTGGGGATCCAACAAACCCTACTGAAGTGGGCCGGTGGTGGCTTCCGGGCACCGCCGAAGGAGACAGCGCAACGCCACCTGTCAGGCACCCGCAGTTCGACTCAGGGTTCCGGCTGCATAACGGCAACGTCTATCCACAGCGCCCCGATAGGGCCTATCTCGGGTACCTGGACGCCGGAGTCATCATCCTGGACATATCGGATATGTCCAGGCCCAGGATGATAAGCAGGGTGGACTACCATCCGCCTTTCCCGGGATTCACCCACACCGTGCTACCCCTCTTCGAAAGAGAATTGCTCGTGGTCACGGACGAAGCCACACGTAACAACGGAGAGGACTGGCCAAAACTGGTCTGGGTCATGGACGCCCGCGAGGAGGCAAACCCGGTTATTATCAGCACTCTGCCCATGCCCAACAAGGAGGAGTTTTTCCAGAGAGGAGGCCGCTTTGGAGCCCACAATATCCATGAGAACCAGCCCGCCCCATCCTCCTGGTCTTCGGAAACTACGATAGTCGGGGCCTACTTCAGCGGCGGAGTACGAGTCCACGATATTTCGGACCCCTTCCGGCCAGAGGAGGTGGCCCACTTCATACCTGTTACGCCCGAGGGCCAACCGGAGACTCAGATAAACGATGTTTATGTGGATGAGACGGGTCTGGTCTACGCCATCGATAGGATAAGGGGAGGTCTCTACATCCTGGAGATAGAAGCGTAGAGACCACTGGTCACCAATTCGTCTTAAGTGATGTCCAAGCCTCCATCCAAGTGAACTTCCTATCCAGCCCGACGCCTCCTCTTCCAGCGGCTCAGATAAATCCCCAAGAGGGCCGTTGGAAGAAGCACCAGTGCCAGGTCGCCGGAAGTCTGGCCCGGTTGCGCGGAGCAAACGCCACCAGCAGCCTCAGGGGTAGGTGTTGCCTCCGCGTAAGCTGCAGTGGGCGAGATAAGGATCGCGACTGTTAGCAACCAGCAAAAGTGGGACACATTGGTAGGCGAGAGATCAGGGGCTGGCTGGAGGTCTGGTGAGCTCCCTGAGGGCCCTGTTGTAGCGTCGTCGCCGTTCGGTGGTTTGAGCCTTCACCTCCTTCCTGCGTTGTAGGATCTCTTGCCGTCTTCCCTTGAGCACGTCTGATGGTGTCACGTTGCCCAGAGCCTTGTGATAGCGCCGGTAGTTGTAGTAGCTGACGAAGGCCGCGATAGCAGCCTCAAGGTCGGCGGGCAACTCATAAGGCACCTGGTTGACGTCCCGTTTGATGGTCTGGTGGTAGCGCTCCAGCTTCCCGTTGGTCTGAGGGTGGAAAGGAGTTGCTAGGATGTGCTTGATGCCAACCATCCCCAGGTAGTCCCTGAATGCTCTTGAGACATAGCCTGGACCGTTGTCACTCAGCAGCCTGGTGCGGTCTGTGACTGGAACTTGGTCCATGCTGGTCGTGTCCACAGCATCCTGGACCACCTCGATGAAGGAGTCGGCCGTCATATCTTGCTGAAGCCTGTGAGCCAGGATGAAGCGGGAGTAGTCGTCCATAACGGTGACCAGGTAGTAGTAGCCCCAACCAACCACCCTGAAGTATGAGGCATCGGTGGCCCACATCTGGTGAGGCCCTGTGGTCTTGCGGTGGTACTCCTTACCCGCCGCCAACCGCATCTCAGGCCTCTTCACTAGGCCCTCCCTGCCCAGGATACGGTAGACGCTGGACTCTGAGACTGAGAAGCCCTGGTTGTCGGTGATCCACGCGGCCAGCTGACGGCAGCTCAGCTCTGGCATCTCTCTGGCTGATAACAGGACTGAGCGTTCTTCCTGAATAGTAAGACGGTTCCATGGTGGCTGATAGCCTCCTGGTCGGTCCTCAAGTCCTTGTTGGTTTTGGCGTCTGAGCCACCGGTAGTAGGTGCTCTTAGGGATGCCCAGCTCTCTGAGGACCTTTCGCTTGGGGAGGGGAGACGAGGATACTTTGGTAACTACCTCTGCCTTCTCCGGGGCGCTCATCCGCTGGTACCGGTGGCGTCCTGGGGCATGGGGATGGCCGTTTTTTTGAGACGGTACGCCTCCAGCGACAGATCGGCCACTAGCTCCTTGAGTTCCCCGTTCTCTCGCTTGAGCTGCCCTACCTCATGCTGAGTGGCGTCCCGAACCGAGTCACGGGTCAACCTCTCCTTGCCCGCCTCCATGAACTCTTTGGTCCACGAGTAGTAGGAGTGGGGCTTGATCCCCTCCCGCCGGCACAGGTCGTTGACTGTGACCTCGCGGCGGAAGCCCTCCAGAACAATTCGGATCTTCTCTTCGGGGGTGTACTTACGTCGGGCAGCCGCCTTCACTGTGCGGACGAAAGACCTGGTCTGCTCGCTTCGTTCCTCGGCGGCCTCTGCTTTGCTTACTTCTAATTGGGACACATCTGCTCCTTTCTGTGGGTAACTCTACCCTCATTTCAGGAGCTCACACCACCCTCCGACTCTCGGGTTTTCCTACCCTTATATGTGTCCCATTATCGCTGACGGTCTACACCAGGCTTACCGTTACTCGCTTTTCACTCATTCCTTCCCTCCCTTACTGATTCGTTTCCCTTGCCAGCGCCCTTAGCGCCCGATGACGCCGGTTGAGCGCGTCGTATCAAGGTGGGCTGCTGGGATTGCATGGCTCGATACACTGTCCTCTGGTGAATGCCTATGATTGCGGCAATGTCCTCAACTGTCCAACCATCATCCTTCAGGTCACGTATGGTCAAGTTGCGCCCCGCTTTGGCATCGCTCCTCGCCTCCGACCCCAAGAAGTATGACGACTTCGGCAGGGAGATTCTGAGGGACGTGTCCGAGGTATTCGGACGCCAGATGGAGGAAGAAGTCAGCCCGGTGAGCAAGGAGGACGTGGCGGAGGTTCTCCGGCGACGCTTCTTCAAACCGGAGTCGATTCGTGATCCTGGCGTCTTCCGGCCCCACGTAACCTCCGTGGTTGGCAATATTGCAACCCTCGATGAGCAGACCCAGAAGGAACGCCAGTCTGCTGAAGACCGCTATCTGGGCAGCTACCCCTTTCACCCCGACCTCACCGAGATTTTCTACACTCGTTGGACCCAGATCGACGGATTTCAAAGGACGCGGGGGATACTGCGGACCTTCGCCATCGCCCTTCGGGATGCCGAGAAATGGGACACCAGCCCGTTGGTCGGGCCCAGTGTCTTCCTGAACGAGCCTGGCAGGGACGACCTAGTAGAGTCCGCCAGCGAGTTGGCGTCGTTCGCCAGTGTGGACGCCGGTACTGGAGGCCACCAGGAATGGCAGCCCATCCTGGAAGGCGAGCTTGGCAAGGCCAGAGCCATCCAGTCCGAAGCTACAGGGCTTCGACACCGCGAGATGGAGCAGGCCGTCGTTTCGGTATTCCTGAGCTCCCAACCGATCGGTCAGAAGGCGCTTACCCGCGAGCTCGCCGTGTTGGTCGGCGCGACGAACCCGGACAAGATCGAACTGGAAAAGGCGTTGCATCGCTGGACGGAGTTGTCCTGGTTCCTAGATGAAATGGAGGTTAGCGCAGTTGAAGCCTCTCCAGACGAGACGAAGCAGTTGCCTAGGGCTTGGAGGCTGGGTAATCGGCCCAACCTGCGCCAGATGCACGATGACGCCTGTGCGAACCGGGTCCAACCTGCTCTGGTGGAATCGCAGCTGATCGACCATATCGAGAAACAGAGGTCCCTGACATCCGGCGCAGCGGCGGCTGGAGCAAGAGTCCACAACCTCCCGGATCGGCCCCGAGACATAGAGGACGACGGCCAGTTTCACTATGCAGTCCTTGGACCCAAAGCAGCTTCGGAATCCGGCAGACCGAGCTCGGAAGCAAAACGCTTCATTGATGAGACCACTGCGCAGGACCGTCCCCGGGTGAATCGCAACGCAGTCGTCCTCGCCGTTCCCTCCAGGGAGGGTCTCGACATTGCCCGAGGCAGGGTTCGAGAATATCTAGGGTGGGTGGAGGTCCGCGAACTTCTCAAGGGCCAACAGGTTGACCCGGTCCGCGAGCAGATGCTGGCCAGTGAAAGCGAGGCTGCCAGGAGACGCATTCCGGAGGCCATCAGACAGGCCTACTCGATTGTGGTCACGGTCAACGAAGACAACGACATTCAGGCATTCAGGGTAGCCGTAAACGATGATCCTCTGTTCGTCACCATCAAGGCCGACAGGCGAGCACGGATACAGGAAACGGCAATCAGCTCAGAGGCGATGCTGCCTGGAGGTCCTTACGATCTGTGGCGGGAAGGGGAAGATTCCCGCAGGGTCAAGGACCTGGTAGGCGCTTTTGCGCAGTTTGCCAAGTTGCCCAAGATGCTGCGCCACAAGGAGATACTGGACACCGTCGTTCATGGGGTACGGGAGGGGATATGGGTGGCAACGTTAACCCGGCCGGACCGCACGACGAAGACGTTTTGGCGAACTGGAATAGAAGACCAGATTCTTAGCGATCCGGCACTCGAAGTGTTTCTCCCGGAGTCTGCGACTCTCAGCGACATCGACCCTGATCTCCTCGGCCCTCAGAGGCTCCCGGGCCTTTGGTCTACCGATGAGATTACGGTAAGGGATGTGACCGACTACTTTGCCGGAGTTCACTCTGTCACGGTACCGAAGGAAGGGTATGACGACACAGTAATCATTCCTAAATGCCAGCCGGCTCTCGTGGAGCAGGCGATTGCAGAGGCCGTGCAGCGGGGGGTGATCTGGCTGATAAACGGCCCGGCCTCTATCCTAAGCGAGTCGGTGCCCGACGGGGTTCTCGGTCCTTCCGCAACTCTGCATTCCCCACCGGGATATGTGACCGTGCAAGCGTTGACGGCAGAGTCCATTCCCGATGCCTGGAAAGATGGTAAGACCAACGCTTTAGCCATTATTACGGCACTGTCGGCCCAGAGAGGCAAGACATTGCCCTGGCCCACGGTGCAGTCGGCCATCGACTCGGGGATTCGTGCGCGATGGATCGAGCTAAGCCCGGACAGCAGTCCGTGGCCGTGCGACCTTGCCGGCGCACGGCACGTGGTTATTCAGGCGCCAAAGCCGCGTCAGATTGCCGAGGGTCAAAAACGGCTGGGAACTCTCACAGCCGAGGCAACCCTAGAAGCCCACGGGATTCAGGATCTGGCCGACCAGATTCCCGGAATCACAGGCGCTGCGGTGGGCAACGAGCTAAAGTTCAGCATACGCATCGAGTTTGGCGGAGACGACGTTCCCGACCCGGCGGTTGTAGAAGCCATCAATTCCCTGCTGTCTGCGGTGTCCGAGGACCTGAAACTGCACTAGGTAGGGGGTTTGATCCAGTGAAAGAGATGGGTAGGACACACAAGGGGGAGGCATAACCCCCAAGTGGGCTGTCTGCTTCTCCTTCCCCACCAATCCTTAGTAAGCGGAGAAGTTCACAGGGCCAGCCACATCTCAAAGATGGTTCTGTCTACCGTCAAAATAGGCCCCGGTAATGGGGGTTCGAACCACGCAGGCTTCGTGAGCAATCGTCGTTGTCAACTGGCTTGGCGTGCCCCAACCACCCACTCGTGTGGTGTGCGGTAAGTACGAATCGCGTCCGCCGGTAAGCCCGGACACCAGGAGTTAGAACGGCGCAGCGTAACAGGTGGCCGCGCAGGGGAACGGCAGTGGTACCGCCTCCGTCTTGATGGCGTTGACTCGTTCTAGCTAGAGAGTGCCTGTGCTGCCTATCAGACTTGAGTGACCTGAATATGGCGACGTACAAACAGATCGTGGAGTGTGTCAAGCACCGGACGGGACGAACAGTCAAGACTTGCTGGGTCGCAGAAGTCAAGCGTGAGCTTGGGCTGACGACAAGGGTAGCCTGGAACCGTGGACAGGGTGCCGGAGCACCCCCCTGCCCGGCCCGTTACAAGAAGGCGATCCGCCAGTGCATAGACCAAGAGTTGCCCGCCACGTCCTGGATTGGAGTCGACGATTTGCCCGCGAGGGTGGTGTAGGTGCAGATCCTGCGGCTGAGGTTGGACGGAATTGGTGTAAGGAACCACGTTAATGGGACGGGATGGGCAGCCAGCCAATGAAGCTAAATTGTAGGGCCAGCTTGGTCAACTTGTTGAATCACTTGGCCGAATTCGCTCCCAAGATGCTAAAGAAGGGAGAACCGGAGTTCGATGTCACGCTGATCTCCTTCTGGCTTGGTAAAGAGTTGGCTGCTAAATTCTGGTCGGCTCTGAATGAAATAAGGTCGGAATTGGTTCCCCAGCATGCCAGGGACACGGATGTTCTCGATGCATTTTGGGACGAATTAGTGTGCGAAGTGTCTGCCAACCCTCAGATGTACCTTGAAGGACCCGCAGTATTGGACGATCTCATTGATAGGTTCGGCGACTGCTGGAAGAAACCCCTCTCTGAATTCGAAGTGACATATTCCATCGACTTCCTGGCTGTAGGACAGGAGCCCATCATACTTCTCGGGGTGGAGTTGTTTGCTCCCACTGATGAGGCTCTAGCACAAAGAGATATACCTAAAGCCGAGGTCGCGAGATGGAGCAAGAGGGAACGGACCTTTACTTTGGCTGTCGCCAGAGTCGCGGCTGCTTCGATCTCCATCGCTTTCGAAGCGGGAAGAGGTCAAGTGGTCGGTGCGGTCGATTTGATGCGGGTGTCGGCTTTATACGGACTAGCTGGAAGAACTCCTACTGACGAGTTGCTTCAATGGAAGCTGTCTGGTTATTACCTAGCGAGGCCGGTGCCCGCCGGGGAGCCATCCGAGTGGCAGCTCTCGGGCTTCCATAGACAGTTTGACCCGTTGGTTGATGAACTGGGCAACTACATACGAGAGGGCATTGAAGGGCTAAAGCTGAGACTGCTCAGTGACCTTCCAGAGGGCATCCGCGACCGAGTTATTCGGTCAATCTATTGGATCGCACACAGCGCTACACACGAGGCCGACGACCATAAGTTTGTTGACCTATGCACTGCACTAGAAATCCTTCTTCTCCCTGACGAGAAGCCCGTAACGAATAAAGGCACCATCATTGCTCTGCGGTATAACCTGCTTGGAGGAGATCTGAATCCTTCAGCGGTGAAGCGGATGTATAACCGTCGAAACGACGTGATTCATGGCAATCCATTGCCCGTGGTCGGGCCGCGAGACACATGGCATCTGAGGCAAGTCTGTTATACGACAGTTGGTCTGATTATCCGCGCTTCGGCTGACCGACCGGATGTGTTAACACTTCAGGATTTGGTCGGCACTGTAGAGACGAAAGAAAGGCTCACGACTTTCGTTGATAGGGCCGAAAAGGGAATATACAAGGGTCTGTTGTTGCCCGACCTCGTTAAGGAAGCAGAGAAGAGGCTCAAACGGCTAACAAAGCGCGTCGGCAGATAGAGGGCGACTGTCTACGCCCGGGTCTCAGGCGAGAGGCAGGACGGGGACCTCTTCAGCTCAGCCTCACCTGAGAAAGCTTGAACTAGTAGGTCGGTCGCCGAACCTGTTCTTCGATTCACCAAAGATGGAGGATCTGTAGTATCAGAAGCCTGCTGAGCCTATTCAACCCCAGTTGCATCCAAATCGACTGCCCATGAGAACCGTATTTTTTGTGTTGATTGGAAGACAGAGAACTCGTAGCCAGTCCACGTCACTTCTTAGTCGTAGTCATCCAGCTCCAAGGTAGACCGCCCATGAGTATCTTAGTTTTTGTCTCGATTGAATAACTGATATCCTGATCTGGGGCGCCAACGCGAAGGACAAGGCTGAGCCGGTGCGCATCGAGAAGGCGTTTCCCGCCATCATCTCCAAAGCCAAGTCCCAGCGCGTCAACAGGCTGATGCGCTCCCGCGCACCGAAGATCGCACACCCTCGCAGGGTCGGAAGCACCTACCTGCTCAGCGGGCTGGTCAAGTGCCACAAGTGCAACAGGGCGCTCAGCGGCCAGGACGCCAAGAGCGGCCAGTTCTCCTACTACGTCTGCCAGTCGATCATGAAGCGCGGCAAGGACGCCTGCGAGACCCCCAGGCTCAACGCCCGCCGCTTCGAGGAGATGGTCGTCGGCAAGATTCGCTCCAACGTACTCACCGAGGGGAGCATCACCGAGCTGGTGAGGGCTGTGGACGAGGAGATGGACGGCATAGCCAGCGAGCAGCGCAAGAGGCTGGAGACCATCGACACGGAGCTTGAGGACGTGAAGCGCCGGCTGGGCCGCATCTGGAACGCCATCGAGACGTCCGACATTGACATCGCCGACGCCTCAGACAGGGTCAAAGAGCACCGGGAGCGGAAGGAGCGTCTTGAGGATGCGGCGGCGGACGCCAGGGCGATCCTCTCCCAGCGCAGGGCGCACCTGGACGACGTGAAGACTATCTCCGCCTACGCCAAGGACATGAAGGACTTCCTCCAAGAGAGCGAACTGACCGAGCGCAGGTCCTTCATTGAGTCCTTCGTCAAAGAGATCATCGTCATTCCCGGCGACGCTCTCATACGCTATACCATCCCCATTTCTCAATCGACACGAAAAGCTCAGGTACTCGTGGGCGGTCGATCTGAAGAGTTCTGGGTAAGTAATGAAGCTGAAGCTTCCAGACAGTTGGTTTGGGATGTGGAGGGGAGACTGCACCCAGACGAGCGGCCTCGCGTTGAGCTATGGCCATCTCAGCAGTTTCTCTTCCAGGTTGACATCTTCCTCCAGTCGTTTCCCTCAATTCCAACCGTGAGGCCGCGTCAGCACGTAGCCATCGGCCTTGGCAATCCAGTCCGGGAACTGGCTGTCCCTGCACACGTCTCGGCCTATGGTGAAGTGCCCCGCCGCCGCGCTTGTGGAGACCGGCTGAGTGCCGCCCTGGAGGGAAAGCACCAATGGCCAGCTTTTCGGGATAGCGCCTCCCGGTCGGCCCGCACCGGGCTGGCTAGGTCGCCGTCCCCAGATATGATGATGGCCATATCGAACGCGTAGTCTTGAGCGTCGCCGACTTACACCGTCCGTGGTTGTACGTTTTGCTCTCCAGTCAGTCTCACGCTAGGCCGGTGGTCCGCCTTCAAGAACGGCTTCCAAAAGAGATGAGCCTTTCGAAACCTGGTCATTGCCGCCAAGAGCAAGATACTTCGGTTGGATCAAGCTCAGACTGTGGCGGACCGCTGTTTGGTCCAACCCGGCGACATCGAACTTGGCGATTATGTTCGCTTCTGGTTTTGGCGAATTACAGATGCCCGCTACCGCGTGCATGGCAACATAAAAGCGAAGATTATTGCGGTCCTTTGATGCGACATTCAAACTTGGCAATTTCAAGTGACCTTCAACTCGTCGCATAGCCTCAGCACACACGTAGTACAACTCAATCGGATATGATGAGTTAAACACCTGCCCGTAGTCTTCGTCCGTCTTCAGAAGCGACGAAGGACGTGCACGCGCCGTGTCAGGTCGGCGAAGGACTATCGCCATCACTGCCTGCGCCAAATAAGGGATGCCCACTATCTTGTCCCGGGGTTTGCCTTCGTTTCTGTAGTAGTTCTTTCGTCGATCATAAAACAAGCCTCTTGGTCGCAGATACTCCTCAATGTCTCTATGGATCTTATCTGTGGCTCTTAAAGACGACAGTAGCACTACGGTCTGACTGTTTGTCGCTTTTATGATGCGGTCACGGCTCTCGTCCTCTGTGGGAACCATGACCCGGACCAGGATTTTCCTCTCGTCATTGGTTTCGTCGGACTCCTTGCAGTAGTTGTAGATCTCTGTTGACGTTTGTAGGCCGTTGACGATTTGCGGATCTTCCATAGTCAACGTTTTCCCCCCAAGTGATGCTTGGGTTGCTAGAATCGAGACGCCGTTGTTCAACCACCAGAAATCCTCAGTCGCTTTGTCTTGAAGCGAGGCCTGAATTTCATCGTTGACTTGGGTTCGACCTTGGTAATCGCGTACGTTCGCTTCAAACATCTGCCTCCGGAGCGCCTTTTTGTCGTCAGTGATGAATTTGAAGAAATCATGTAATCTGACCAGACAGACGAACCCGATTTGGTCTCCGGAGGAGATTGGGCTTTCAGCTAGGGGGAGGCCATATGTTCTCTGGGGGTGTCGGCGAGCCAGGCCGAGCAACTCGGCGGCGCCCAAGAATCGAAAATCAAACTTGCACTGTGGGAAGTGTGACGTCACAATACTTTCAAGCGGTTTCACCTTACGCTTGACGTTGTCGTCTATTTCTGCGCCCTTGGAGGCATAAAAGAAGGACACCTTCAGTGTCGGGAACGAAGCGGCGAGTTGGTGGTAGAGTTCGTGAAAACGCTGAATTGACTCTATGAGGCGTTCGTTGTAGACGCCTGACAAAGTTGAAGCTTCCTTTGACAGGTCGAAGAAGTCGTTACTGATTGTCAGAAAGCGTTCGATTGGAGTTTCTTGGAACCCGGCGTGCGTCTTCGACTGCAGGATGATCAGATCAATGGTAATGTCCCTTCTCAGGTGGCCATAATCCGAGTCCTCCTGAACTAGGTCGCCATTAACTAGGAGATAGATCGCGTCTATCCCGCCATCGCCTCCGTCACCCACCAAGCCAGACTCTATCTCGTCATACGAGAGATCGAAGTCCTTTAGAACCTGCTCTGCCGTGAAGAACTCGAAAAAAGAGCTGGGGTCCGTATTTGGGTCGATTTCCATCTGACGCTGCTTCAGGACTTCATCTAGGATGATTCGATCGTTTGTTGTCATCACGACTCTCCGTTCCAATTGACGATTGATGGTTGACGCCTTCCTCGCGGATGGACTCAGGGTCGCGTACGTAGCCTTCTTAATTTTATCTCACAAATTCCATCCCCCTGATAACTTCCTCGGCCTGCTAAAGGACAACTAGCGTTGCCTTCTCCTACATATCTGGCGAGTAACCGTGCTTCCGCCGGGTGTGGCGGACTATTAGGCGGAGAGGGTTGGCACGGACGTTCTTGCGCCAGTGGATTTTGTCTTCCCAGACGGCTCTAGGCAGAAATTCCCTACATCAAATGCGGGAGTGCAAAGAACGCACCATCCTTGACGGTGTGATGATAAAGGTAGTCCGGAACGCCGTCAATCAACGGCGGCATCAGACCGATGACTCCAGAGGACAGTGTAGATTGTCAGCGATAATGGGACACAAAATGAGGTAGGAAAAGCCGAGAGGTCGGAGGTGGGGTCAGCTCCCTGGGTGAGGTAGAGTACTTCAGAGAGAGGAGCAAAGATGTCCCAGACAGAAACACCTAAGGCAGAGGGCGCAGAGGAGCGGACGGAGGAGACCAAGTCCTTCGTACAAAGAGTCAGGACAGCAACCCGGCGCAAGTAC
Source organism: Dehalococcoidia bacterium (assembly GCA_965237935.1). GTDB lineage: Bacteria > Chloroflexota > Dehalococcoidia > Lucifugimonadales > CBDEGW01 > CBDEGW01. The sequence continues at coordinate 843,960 of CBDEGW010000004.1, forward strand.
ACTCCGGAGGAAAAGATCCGTATCGTGCTGGAGGGGTTCCGCCGGGAGGTCACTGTGAGTGACCTGTGCAGGCGGGAGGGCATCAAGCCCCACTCCTACTATGCATGGACTAAGGAGTTCATGGAGGCGGGGAAGGAGCGGTTGGGCATGAATAATCACGGTGACGCCGCCTCCCACATCCCCCGCGTGACTCTCTAAGGTGTCGAACAGGTTCCTCCGCATTGCGGGGGGCAACGCAGTGGGGCTGGGCCACTAGGACGGGCCTACTCTAGGTACTTCAGAAGAAGAGCGGCCAGAGACAGTGCGCAGTTGATCTCCGGGTTCTGCCTACAGTCAACTCTAGTTGTATTTGGTGGGCCTAAGTGGATAGTAGGTGGTACCGTCTTCGAGATGTGGCTGGGGGCTCTGTGAACCTTGCCACAGCGATCCTTACGGGGAGTTCGAGCCTCTTCGGTGGGCCTTTTTTCACGATAGACAGAACCGTCTTCGAATTGTGGCTGGGGACTCTGTAAGTCTGTGTTGGACGGTAGGCAGTACCGCTGAAATCCACTTTGGGCAGTAGACAGTACCGTCTTCGAGATCTGGTTGGGGGATCGGTGAGCCCATAGGAATCCTCAGCCCGCCTATTGTATTCCTCCAACCTCGGTGATTCACCTCTCGGCATTCGCTAACCCACACAAGGCGCGGTGAAGATGTCACGCGGTGACCTGCCTCAACGGCAGGCCGCTCATGGCCCTCTTGGACGGTAGTCTCTCGGATCGCGACAGCCGTCGTAGGTCGCCTCATCGATCGGAACCCAGGTCGTTCCCGGAACCCCCTCCGTGAAAGACTCCCACGACCGACCGGGAACCAACATTCGCAGTTCACAAAAGACACGAAATACTCAGGTGCTCGTGGGCGGTGGACTTCAAGCCAGCACGTACTCAGGCGACCCCATTCGTGCGGGGTGATATAGTCCTTGAGGAGAACCTGTCGTCTCCCCCTTCGGCATTACGGCCCTAATGGGGGGGTCGAGTCTCGTGGGATGGGAGGGGCTGTTCCGTAGTTGTATCATTGGCGGTCGGCGCGGGCCTCGGGCGGTCCTCATCTGGCCGAGACTCGCTCCTGCAACTCGACCGAGTCTCCCTCAATTGTACTGTGGAGGTGACGCTACGCGAACGGATTCTTTATGGCTTCGTAATCTCCCAGGAATCTATATGGAGGTATTCCTTCAACGGTGTTTACTTCGCCGCTTGAATACTCTGCATGGGTGATGGATTTTGCCCATCCCGGCAAAGGCTTGTCTGTGTATGGGTTTGAGTAGAATTCTGCCTTTGTGCTTGTTATGGTCCAAGGATACAAATCAGAAAACACTACCACTCCTATGACATGTCGATTCTGAGGCCCTGAGTTGTTGGCCCAAAACCCGTCGTTCCTTCGATTATAGAAGGCGCTTCGAAACGTTTCGGCGCTTGTCAGCACATGGTGCACGCTCGAACCTGGCCCTAGTCTACCCAATAACGCTTCGTCCAGTCGGTCATTCGTACGGTCACACCGCAAGGCAATGATCAAGTTTTCTGCGATTTTGTGTTGATTCGCTTTATCATATAGCCGAGCCTTCGTCTTGCCTATGTCGTCGATGTAACTAACTCTAGAAGGATAGCGCCATATAAGCTTTCCAGATCTTGGTCGGTTCTCAGGTAGAACCGGAATCAGCCGAGCTATTAGTGTCCAGTCTCCGTGCTGAAATGAGGTTGTAGGCAGAAGGTCTAGGTTTTGATCGCAAAGCATGTAAGTGCGAAGCTGGTCATCATAGTCCGTCTCCTTTATCAGTTCTTCGAAGTGGCGCTTTAGTTGCCATTTGGTCGGGAGTGATTCCAATTTCCCTTGGGTTTCGATAATCAAGAAGAAGTCAGGGGGATAAATCTCATTCAGTGTGTCCCAAACCGACAGTTCCTGCTGGTCCCTTTCCAGGGCGGTGCCACTCTCCAGATTGATATCGGTGGCTTCAACTGTGTAGGTGAGCGGTGTCCCGTCTAGGAGGTTTGTTGTAACTCTAAAGTCCGGTGGCCGTCTCGCAATTGGAGGTTGGGCCTCGACCACCCCGTCTGTACTCCGTAAGAATTCATGCAAAAACAACTCAAAGAATGCAGCATAAAAGGCTTTGTCATTTTCTCTTGATCCAGAACCCTTGTGGCGCATGGGGCCTACAACCTTGCGCTGGTGCCCGGATGGGAATCGGTCGACCCAACGCTGAAGCATATACCGCATTCGCTCATATTCAGGGAGCGAGGAACGGTCGAGAAAGGCGTAAATTGACTCAGCGCTGCGCGATGGTTCCGTGTAGTCTCTGGGTTTGTCGTTGAATAGTCGGACCATCAGACTTCTCCAAATGGCACAGGGGCTCGTGTTCTTTGCCGCCAGCACGACCACCGCGGTCTGTCCCCGCCTGTGACCTGTGTTGATGTCCAGCGAAAGTGTCCGCCTAATGGGTCTGCGAAAATGTCCGTTTAGGCGAACTCTGCCTCCCCAGATTTTGGTGTCCCAGTTGTGCCACTGATGCTTCTCAGCGGCGGGCTTTTAGCCAAGGCATACTTGCAGGCAGTGTTTCTGTGGATACTCAACTCGCGGGCGATTGCCCTAAGTGATAGTCCCCTAAGCCTGGCCTCCTGCACATTCTCCCATAGAGTTCTCTGGCGAGCAGTGGGTATTCTGTGTTGTTGCGCCTTGGATTTGCGAGGCCTCAAGTCCCGCCAAAAGGCAGAATTCGTCACCCCGTCGGACCGACCTTGCAGACGGCTCTCGTCATCGCAGCGGTGGATTAAGGTCATGTTGAAGGCCGGAATCGAGTAGCGGAATTTTCTCCCTATCTCTTGCCCTTTGGCGAGCCTATCAGGTAGCCAGTATAGGCAAACAACCATATTAAACAGGAAGGAATCACAACCTTGTAGATTATGCCTCCTATCCAGCCTGAATCGTACGTTATGGAATCGTAGTCGTCCACAGGTGTGAGAGGCCACAGCATGGTCGCCGCCGCGTAAACCAGAACAGGAGCGACGCTTCCAACTGTGAGAGGAGTGGTGAGCCCTAGAAACAGCGTTAGCGCCAAGTATAGGGCTATAATAGTTCCCGCCAACGCACCTGGCATGGCACTGTCGTACACAGCGCTGTGAAACGTATAGCCCAACAACATCAGGAAAGCAAGCGGGATAATTGTCAGAAGCAAAGCTTTCGCCGGATGTTCCCATGCAAAAGTACGCCACTGGCTGATAATTCCCATGATCCCCTCCTGCTTTTCCATGGTTTGTCGGACAACTAAATACAGCATTGCCCCCTCACAACGGGGAATCCATCATAATAAAAAGGAAGTTGCACAAACAATAGGCAACAAAAACTTTTTGTGCAAAACCCACTCACGAAGAGGAATTCAGACTCCGGAGGCTCCGTGACCGGCTGGGACTGAACCGGAGCAGCACCCACGCCCAGGCAACGGCACAACTGAACCGGACATCCAGGCAGAAGCTCACGGGGCTGACCCAAGCCGCCGCCACCACTGTCGAAGACGGCGACCGCCTTCTGAAACGACTCTCAGAGGCTCTCTGGAAGGCCGGGTTCGGTTAGGAGGCATATAGTCCACACCGGAGTTTGGCATCATGCGAGACGCCCAGACGGCGAAGCCGCAAGCCTTCAGAACCGGCGATGGCGCCTTCACCCTGCGGACGAATGACCTGGTCTCCTCACTCCGCTCCTGGGCGGCCTCTGCTTTGCTCACCTGTGACTGGGACACGCTCTGCTCCTTTCATGAGGTACTCTACCCTCGTCCAGGAGCTCGCTCTACCCCCTCAATCTCTCGGGTTTCCTAACCCCCTGATGTGTCCCATTTTCGCTGACGGTCTACACATTCGTTTGCAAACCCTGCGGAATGAGACTCCCGTCGAAGAGAGTGGTTCAAAGTGCTTGACTAGCATCGCTAGATGAAATTGAGCACTTCAAATGGTGATGGACGACGTCAGCAACGGGATATGCAGCCTGCGCCTTGCCAGAGTATCATGTTTACGAAGGAACAAGTCCCCTTGTGGAATTCCGGATCACAAAGCACGACCTTAACCTACACAGACGGGAGCTCTCAGAACGTGTCCAAGGAGGGCGAGAATGCAACCATTTCGACTGACTAGCTTCTTTATACTCATCTTACTGCTGGGGACGGTCGTAGCAGCCGCCTGCACCAACGACGATAGGGCATCAACTGTCGCCGAAACGCCGCCCCCAGTGGCACCTACGCCGGATGTCGAAACCATCGTTGAAACGGCCGTGCGAGAGATGTTGGAAGCGATACCCACCCCGGCCCCAGCGCCCACGCCGGATATCGAGGCTATAGTCGAAACAGTCCTGCAACAGACAATGGATACCCTGTTGGAGGAGTTGTTCACCGTTCGCACTGTTGGCACCGAGACTACTACTGAGGATACGGAGCTGTCCCCGGAGCCAATTCCAGTCCCTGCGCCGCAGGGGCAGGCGGTCGAGGTTCAGGCTGTGCCCGCAGCCGGGCCTGTTGCGTCTCTATACAGGTTTGCAGGAGGCTTCAGTGCGCTGCCCATCGCACAAGAGGTCAGCGAGGCCGGGGGGCTCACTGTTACAGCCAACGGCTCGGTGACGGTATCGGCGGACGAGGCCTATGTAATCGTGATTCCCGATCGGTTTTACGGCCCCGGAGGCCCAGAAAGGACATCCCACGAGGACCGAGACGACGTCTTACAGAATCTGATGGACCTCGGCATCGACGAGGATGGTATCGAGTTCGAGTCCGGGCAGGAGTATGACCCGGAGACTATTTCGGTAGAAGTACAGATCGAAGACCTGCCAGAGATCGGTGACCTCATCCTCGATGCCGTGGAGGATGTGATCAGACGCTCAGAGCGCAGTGGAGTTCATTTTAGCGTCTCGGGGGAGAATTGTGACCGGGCACTCGCGGCGGCCCGCCAAGAAGCGATTACTCAGGCCGAAGGAGGCTCCCTCGACCTAGCCGAAGCGCTCGGTGTGGTCCGAGGCGGAATCATAGCTGCGCTCGAAAGCCCGGCCAACAGCTTCGGCCCAGGACTCCCTAGCCTAGACAAGTGTGGCGGCGGACAGTTTCACCATTACCAAACGCCGCTAATACCGTTCGACGCCGACCCCGAGGTCGAAGTATCACTACGGATGCGGATTACCTACGGCCCCGAGTCTGAACAAACCGGAGGTATCACGGCTACGGCTAATGGCTCAGTGATGTCAACAGCGGACGAGGCCTACATAGTCGTAATCCCCGAACAGTTCTACGGCCCCGGAGGCCCAGAAAAACTATCCGGTGAGGACCGCGACGATGTCGCGCAAAATCTGATGGACATGGGCATCGGCGAGGATGATATCGAGTTCGAGTACGGACAGCCTTATGGCCCGGAGACTATTTCAGTGGAAGTGCAGATCGGGGACCTGCCGGAGATCGGTGATCTCATCCTCGATGCCATAGAGGACGTGATCAGACGCTCAGAGCACAGTGGCGTCCGTTTCACCCTGTCCGAGGAGAATTGTGACGAGGCACTCGGGCTGGCCCGGCTGGATGCGATTTCCCAGATCGATAGGAAGGCCGACGACATGGCTGCGGCGCTTGGTATGGTCCGTGGTGGAGTCGTAGGTGCGGTTGAGGACCCGCTCAGTAATTTGGGATACCGTCCCGCCAGTACCGATAGGTGTGGAGGATTATCCCAGGACCCCTACGCGTTACTGTCATTCGATGCTGAACCGAGCGTCGACGTCGTCTTACCTCTACAACTCACTTATGCCCCGCAGTCAGACGAGACCGCCGGTCTCGTGGCGGTGGCCAGCATCTCCCAGACAGTCACAGCCGACGAAGCCTATGTGGTCGTGATCCCACAACGCTTCTACGGCCCTAGAGGTCCGGAGCCCCTGTCTATGGAGGATCGTGCGGATGTGATGGACAAGCTCGCAGAGATAGGGATCGCCAGCGACGACATCGAGATCGTTTCCGGCCGACGGCCCTACGAGCCGGTCCAGATATCCGTAGAAGTGGCGGTCGCGGACCTGCCTGAGATCGGCGAACGTATCCTTGACTCGGTCGAAGAGGTGCTCAGGCGCTCCGAAAATAGCGGGGTCCGCTTTGGCCTATCGGAAGAGAGTTGCAACGCAAGTCTGGCGCTGGCCCGCCGGGAAGCCGCCCCTCAGGCTGACAAGGACGCCGATGGTCTGGCTGAGGCAATCGGAGTGGTCCGCGGTGGCGTCGTGAGTGTTGTGGAGTACTCTCTCGGCGGCCTCAACTACGGCTCAACCGGCACCGAGACGTGCGATGGGCAGTTCCAGGACCCTAACGCACTGCTGCCATTCGACGCTGAGCCCGAAATCGAAGTAGCTGTACAGATACGGATTGGCTACGCTATCTCAAGGTAAGGCAGACTAACGCCAGACCTTGCGGGCGTCGAACAGAAGTGCGCGCCAGAAGGTCTTCAGCAAGTATTGGCTGCCCGACATTTAAAAGTTAGAATCAATGGTATTCCGACTGGCTTGTAGATGAGTCATTGGGAAATCAGAAGCGCGGGACTCGGGCAGCGGTAGTTGGTGGCGCTTCAGGTCTAATTCCCGCTGTCGCGCTTGCGACTGTCCCCTCTCGTTGCATCCAAATCGACGGCCCACGAATACCGCAGTGTTTTGTGTCGATTGGATAATCGATATCCTGGCCCAGGAGGTTACGAGGGGGATGCGGGAAGCATCATCACGCGGCTTCTGGATCTCCAGCCACGCCCCCTACGGCTACAACCGGGTCATGGTGCAGGACGGTCCCAAAAAGAGACCTACCCTGGAGATCAACCCAGACACGTCCCGCATAGTGAGGCGCATGTTCGACATGGCCGAAGGCGGTAATGGGACGCTCGAAATCATCCGCACCCTCAACAACGAGGGCATCGCCAGTCCCAGGGGGAAGCTCTGGGCCAGGACCAGCGTCCACAACATCCTTACCAACGAGGCGTACACGGGCACATTGGTCTGGGGCGCCAACGCCAAGGACAAGGGCGAACCCGTCCGGGTGGAGAAGGCGTTCCCCGCCATCGTCACCAAGGCTCAGTTCCAACTCGTTGGCAAGCGCCTGAGCTCCCGCGCGCCCAAGTTCAGCCACCCCCGCAGAGTCGGAAGCTCCTACTTGCTCAGCGGCTTGGTCAGGTGCGACGCGTGCAAGATGCCGCTTACCGGCCGGTTCGCCCAGAGCGGCAAGTATTCCTACTACGTCTGCCAGTCGAACATCAATTTCGGCAAGGACGCCTGCAACACTCCGACGCTCAACGCCCGCCGATTCGAGGAACTGGTCGTCGCCAAGATCCGCTCCAACGTCCTCACGAAGGGCAACATCCGTGAACTCGTGAAGGTGGTGTCCAAGGAGATGGACGGCGTGACCCGAGAGCAGCGCAAGAAGCTTCGGGCCATCGAGGATGAGCTAGAGAACGTGAAGAAGAAACTGGGGCGCATCTGGCGCCACATCGAGACGACCGACACCGCCATGGCCGACGCCTCGGACCGCATCAGAGAACATCGGGATCGGCAAGAGCGGCTTGAGTACTTCGCTGAGCAGGCTAGGGCGGACCTCGCCCAGCGCCGAAAAGTACTGGACAACGCGAACACGATTGCCGCCTACGCCAAGGACATGAAGGACTTCCTCAACGAGAGCGAGTTGACCGAGCGCAGGGCATTCATCCAGTCCTTCGTCAAGGAGATCATCGTCGTGCCCGGCGACGCTCTTCTCAGATACACCGTGCCTATGCCGGACGACAGTTTTTTAGCCGGGCGGGCCACTGAGAAAGTAGCCCTTGACGCCTCGGTTCTGTCTACCGTACACGTCAGCCCACAGCGAGGGACTCGAACTCCCTCAGAGCGTCAGCTGAATCGACAGTTCCCAGGTTCTTCAACGTCGCAACACAATCGTAGCATTGAGTTGACATTGGCCGAGGTCATTGTCCAGGCAGACTCGATTACGACATACAGTCGGGTGGTGACAACCTTATCCCAAGAGAAACTTGGGCGCCACTTCCCAGCCGACAAAAAGCCAGGGGCCAGACACACTATTCGCGCATAGTGTCTGAAGTTCAAACGTGACGCTCTACCAACTCGAACGCTTGACGGGTCTCGCCAAGTAGATCCAGCGCGTCGGCTTTTGCCATGTCCACCAAGAAGGCAACCTGCTCTCTGGCAGACCCTTGGACGGTCTCAACCAATCCAGCCAGGTCTATCGTGAGTGGAGATTGATTCTGCCCGTCTCCCGTCTCCATTAACAGCCTTTCCGAGCGTTCAATGTCCCCCGCCAAGGCCTCGTTGTAAATATTGACTAATTTCTCCACCAAGGCCAACAGTTGACCAAACCCATCAGACACTTCGGAGAACAGAGGGTCCTGCCCTTCAAAGTACCGTTGGCTGATTGAGTTAATTGCTCGGCTCAGAATGTATATCTCCGGAAGAAAGCCTAGGGCCGATATCTTCCAGTGTTCAACCCGCTGACGGAATCGCTCATCATTACTGCTGTCTGGTTCCCAAACCTTTACAGATTCCAGCAGCGACTCGCGCCGGCTCACTTCTTCTGCCAACTCCCCGGCATTCCGGCAGACGCGGTATCGATAGCCATCTAGGTAGCAATCGAGTATACCCGAAGCGACCCCAGCTAGGGTCGCCACCCCCTCGCAGCCATGCTCCTCCACCCACTGGTTCCATGTGGACACCACCAGCCCCCTGCGCATCCCGGACTTTAGATCACCTTTGTTACGCCTACCCCTCCATTTCAGATAGTCGGCGAAGTTCAGGTACTGCCGCTCGTCTATTACCCTGGTACTGCCGGGAAATGCAGCCAAGCGCTTTCTGGTCTGTTGCCATAGTTTCATGGAGACTGCAGCGCAGGCTTCAGACCCGTGTTCCTGGTTGATGATCCGCTTCCAGGCCATCGGGTGATAATCGCCGGACTCTTCCAGCAGAAGGCCCTTTCCGATCAATCTCGCTCCCCACTCGGCCAGTTCCACGATGTAGCCGTCGATCCAGTCGCCGTCAACCAATGGCGCCTCTTGCAGGAATTGGTGGGGCACGTTTGGCATGTCCACTACGATTCCCTGCTTTGCTACGCCCTTAATGGCTGACACTATTGCCTCATAGTGTGCGTCATATTCCGCGTCAGGCACATCCGCCAGGCCGTAAGAGTAGTCCTCGCCATCAAGGAACTTTTGAAAACTCTCTGCGTCCTCGAATAGTGGCCGCACCTCATCCTCGGTTGGCACCTTCGAATAGAGGTGTTTTGCTCCGCTCATCATCCCGTAAGCGCCATCAGGCAAGGCAGTATTGCCTTTGGCCAGAAAGCTCTCTAACAGCCATTGGCCCAGGTCGTCGCCTTCTTCCAGCAATTCCCAGGTCATAACGTAATGCTGCTTGGCCGCTTCCACCGCAGCCGCTGTCTCTGAATCCAGGGGATACGGCGTCTCGATCCCTACCCGAATCTGGTTCCACCGCATTCGCCGGCCGAGAGCCTGTTCTCTCAGCAGCGATTTCAACCCCGCTATCAAGAACCTACCTTGGGTCCAGAAATACCGTTCCTCCGAAATCAGCTTGCGGTTAACCTGCTGGTGTAGAAAGAACAGGAACAGGACGTCCTTGTAAGCCTGGCGCACTGCTTTGTCGATTTCCTCCCGAGGGTGTCCCTTAAGCGTTTGCTTAACAGCCTCAGCAACCTGGTCTGTTAACCTGGGTATCGGCGCGGCGCTGTCCGGCTGGCCCTTCAGGTGATGGATATATTCAAAAATGGTATTGAAGCCGTGTGCTTCTTGAAACCACAGCAGGATGGCCTGCTTGGGAGTTAGGCCAGTCTCCAGCTTCGCGACCCTTTGTATGTTCTTGCTCACGAGTCAACCTCGGCGCTGAAACCTGTGTCGACGGGTTCAGCGTCGAACACCGACTCCGGCAGGGTTTTCTGACCATGCGCCGCTTCCAGTGCAGCTAGGCGTTCCTCCAACTCCCCGGTCTCCAAGAGTTTACCCGCCACTCCGACCAGGTAGCCCAGGGTGCGGGCCCGGGCGATGGAGTTTTCCAGACCCAGGGTGTCCAGGGAGGCAATCACTAGCAACCGCCGCAGGTCGCCCACTGTTTCCAGCCCATTGACCTCGTAGGCCCCGGACACCGCCACTTCACGTCGCCGTCTCAGTCCTCCCAAGCGCCGTGCCTCGGCCACATCTTCGGCATACTCGGGGGAGTGCCAGAAGCAGTGATCCCCGTCCTTTACGGGAGCCGCCCGGCACATCTGCCCATCCTCCTTCCGAAATGCGCACTGGCGGCCCATTACCTGTGATTACCTCTGCTAGTTGACCAGTTGGTAGTCAGATGCAACAGAGCAAAAGGCAGGCTCCATTGAGAAACCTGCCTCAAGCAAATGAAATTATTCGAACCAGCGCTCAGGCTTCTGTGGTTGCCTCTTGCACCCCATTCGATGTGTGCCCTTCTGGACACTGCTCTGCAGGTGCGCCCACCGGCGCCGTGAAACTCTTCTGGCAAGCGTCGCAGTAGAGTCTCACTTCTCCTTCCTCGATGCCCTTTTGGTTGGGTACGCGCCGGAACCCTGCGGTATGCGGCGGCTCCTGAATCTCCGTACTTTCCGAGCCTTCGTCCTGTTCCTTTGAGCTTTCTGGCCCCTCCGTCCCAGTTTGATTGCTGTCGGGTTCGACGCTCCAAAACGCCCAGCCGTTGCAAGCCTTGTTGGTGATTGCGGTACCCGCCGATGAGGGACTCTTGAACTCTCTCCCGTCCGCCAGTCGGTATTTGACCTGCCCTTGCTCTCCGACTATCACCTCTGCCCTGTGTTCCTCCTTCTTGTATTTGGCGATCAGCTTGGTTCCGGGCTCCAATTCTCGGTCCTCGATGGCCATTTGCCACCTCCTCACGTTTAGAAGATGGTATATACCTCACTCTGTCTTCGCCGGAAGTCAAGGGATATCGGCAAAGTGGAGGTAGCTGACCAATGTTCTCTTGGAGACGACGGTCACTACGTCGCCATAGTGTTCGCTCCGCTTGGGCTATCATTGGTTCTCCTTCACGGCCTGCTCTCCGGTGAATGACTCCCATCGCTTGACCGCCACATCAACGTACTGAGGCTCCCGTTCCATGGCATAACAGATCCGGCTTAACTTCTCGGCTGCGATCAGCTGGGTGCCGCTGCCAAGGAAGGGCTCGTAGCAGATATCTCCCGCCTCGGTGTGATACTCGATGGGCTTTATGAATAGCTCCAAGGGTTTCTGGGTCGGGTGGATGTTCATGCTGGAACCCTGTTGGTCCAGTTGCCAGATGGTTCTTTCGTTGGCCGGCGGTTTTTTAGAGGGTTGGTGCCCTTCGACCCAGCCGTAGAAACAAGGCTCGTGGGCCCATAAGTAATGGCTATGCGTCAGCACACCAAGGGCCTTGGCCCATATGATTTGCTGATGCACCAAAAGGCCGGATTCCCGCCAAGCCTGTTCCACCAAGGCCTGCCGCCGAAATGCGTGCCACTGGTAAATGGCCGAGTTGGGATGGAGATGCTCTAGGCTCACTGCCAGAAACTTCCGGTAGAACTCCACCGAGACCTCTGGGTCCACAAATTCGTCCCATTGGTTGTCGCCGCTCTTTTTCGCTTTGCTGCCCTTAGGCGCCAGATGGTTGCCACCTGAGTAGTCCACAAAGTACGGCGGGTCCGTTGCCATCAGAGAAGCTTTCTCACCGTTCATCAAGCGCGCCACGTCGCCATTGTCGGTGGAATCGCCGCATAGAACCCTGTGGTCCCCTAGTAGCCAAACGTCGCCTGTGTGGGCAACAGGGGCCGCCTTAGCGGCTTCCAGGGCGGCGTCCAGGTCGAAGGACTCCAGACGCTCACGCCTCTCCCGAGACTCCAGGCTCTTAAGATGCTTCTGGAGTTCATCCTCGGAGAACCCGGTCAATGTGATGTCTATGTCTAGGACTTCCTTCAACTCAGCCAGCAGCCTAGCCAGGAGTTCCTGGTCCCAGGTACCGGAGATGCGGTTTAGAGCGAGGTTAAGCACGTGGGCCTGCTCTTCGGATATGTCCACTAGGACCACGGGCACTTGCTTCAACCCGAGTTTCCTGGCAGCGATCAGGCGCTGGTGGCCGCCGATGACCACTTTGTCCTCCCTGCGGGCGATGATGGGATCAATCAGCCCAAATTCTCTTATGGACCGGGTCAGCGATTCCAACTCCTCGTCGCTGATGCGCCGGGGGTTAGCCGGATCGGGGCGCAGGTCGCGGATGGGAAGGTTGGTTATCTCCAATGCCGTTGATTCAGGCATGACAGCCTCCTTGAGATGACGTACCAGGTCAGCGAGATCGTGCCGACACCTTTCGTGGCGGCAGAAGAAGGCCGACCCACCTGACTTCTTTTAGTGTGTGACTTCTCTGATGCGGGCAAGTCCGTCACCTTCCATAAGGAAGGCGACGCCCGAAGTGTTAAGCGGCTAAGCAGCCCAAGCTACTGTGTAAGCAGCCCAGGAGCGGGGTACACGATGGGGGATGATAACAGGAGACGTTTGGAGTTGAGGGATATGGAGCCTCCCCCGTCTCCACCACAAACACAGACCAGCCTCCGAACCTAGGTCCGGAGGCTCTCTCTTTGCACAGTTCAAGTCGCGTTCACGGTGGAGATCGACCTAGCCGCAGCACCAAAAGGTAATCCTTTTGGCGCACCTCACCGGAGGGAGAAGCTCTAAGCCTTGCCAATGCGGAAGACCTTCGTCCCACACACTGGACAAGTCCCTTGTGTAGCTGGTCTCCCATTCTTGAGGGTCACGGCTGCTGGGCTGCGAATCTCTCGCTTCGCCTTGCACTTGAAACAATATGCGTCCATGGCTCCTCCATTGACTCCGGCTAAGCGCATTCTAGGCCAGGTGCACTAAGTCGGCAAGGGCGACCGAAGCGTGGCCTCACCAATTTGCCGTCACACATTGCAGAGTTCAAATCGGCCAGCATGTGTACCCGGGGGCCTTGGGGAATCGTACTTGCGATGGTTAGGCTAACCGTGGGGCCCGCTGGCCGAACTTTCCCAAAGGGCACGAAAGGAAAGTCTCACTTGTCCGGTTCCCTAGGAGTTTGCCAGAGTGTGCTCCGGAATGGGGCCGACCTCAGCCAGGTAAATTATTGGATTCTTGACCCTTAGAGGCCATCGGATTTTGACTTCGGCGCAAAGTGACCTTTCCTAATCTAAGATTTTGGCAGGATTTATCCTTGACATCAGTATTTCTATTGGTAGAATTGGCAGTTGGTGCCAGGTGTACCTAGCAGCCTGTCCGAGAAACAGGGTTGGTGAGCCGTTGGGGGTATGATGGGGCGGAGCATCAGACGGGCGGAGTGGTCAATGAGCAAGACTTACCTTCCCTACGATCCGGATCAGCAGTTACTACTGCCTGCGGCCCTCCAGGAATGGCTGCCGCCGGACCACCTGGCCTACTTCATCTCCGACGTGGTGGACCAGTTGGACCTCTCGGCCATCACCGCCCGCTACGAGGAGGAAAGGCGGGGCGGCCCGCCCTATCATCCCAGGATGATGGTCAAGGTGCTGCTCTACGGCTACTGCACCGGCGTGGCATCCTCACGGCGCATCGCCCAGCGTCTCCACGAGGACATCGCCTTCCGGGTGCTGGCAGCCAACAACACGCCCGACTTCCGCACCATCTCCGACTTCCGCAAGGACCATCTGGAGGCGTTGGGGAACCTGTTCCTGCAGGTGCTGGAGCTGTGCCAGCAGGCAGGACTGGTGAAGCTGGGGCACGTGGCGCTGGACGGCACCAAGGTGAGGGCCAACGCATCTAGGCACAAGGCGATGAGCTACGGGCGGATGAGGGAGAGGGAAGGGCAGTTGGCGGCGGAGGTGGCAGAGTTGCTGCGGCGGGCCGGGGAGGTGGACGATGACGAGGACCGCCGCTACGGCAAAGACAAGCGTGGGGATGAGTTGCCGGAGGAACTGGCCTTCCGGGAGAGCCGGTTGCGGAAGATAAGGGAGGCCAAGGCAGCGCTGGAGGCCGAGGCCCTGGCAGAGGCGGGGCAGGCCGAGAGGGAAGGACGGAATCATCCAGGGGTGCCTGATGACAAGGCGCAGCGGAACTTCACCGACCCGGACTCCCGCATCATGCCCGCCCCGGGAGGGCGGGACTTCCAGCAGTCCTACAACTGTCAGGCGGTGGTGGACAGCGCCCACCAGGTGATCGTGGCGGCCCGTGCCACCAACCAGCCCTCGGACAAGGGTCAGGCCGTGAGCATGATTGAGGAGACCGTGAATAACACCGGCGCGGTGCCGAAAGAAGTATCCGCCGACGCCGGGTACTACTCGGCCAAGGCGGTGGATGGCCTATACAACCTGGGAGTGGACCCGTTCGTCGCGCCGGAGAAGACCCGCCACGGCTGGGTGCCGCCACCGGCGCCCCGTGGCCGCATACCCAAGGGACTGTCCGTCAGGGACCGAATGCGCCGCAAGCTGCGGACGAAACGGGGACGTGAGCGCTACGCCCTTCGGATGGAGACGGTTGAACCGGTGTTCGGCCAGATCAAGCAGGGCCGGGGCTTTCGGCAGTTCCTGTTGCGGGGTCTGGCGAAGGTGAACCGGGAATGGCATCTGATCTGCACGGGCCACAACCTGCTGAAGCTGTTCCGGTATGGTGCCGGGCGCGCCGGCAATGGACGAGGCACCGGCAGAACCCCCACCCGAAAGTCTCCTCAGCTTGCAGCCGGCAAGTTCCTCTTGAATTTCTCAACATTCACAAACCCACCCTGCCCCCGGATGGCTTTCTCCAGCTAAATCCGGCTGTCCAGCTAACCTGCTCCAGTAATCCTCGGACGGGTTGCTAGATTAACCACCCCGTCGTTTAAGTCCAAGGAGGTTCATATTGAAAAAGGTCCTTTTCCCGCTGGTGTTGCTGGTTTCTGCAATCAACCTCGATTCCCTCGTAAAAACCCGTTTTGAGGAAGTTCCAGCGCTTTAGCACATGTGAGCGCTACCGTATGTTGGGGTAATACACGGAACAGAGACTGTATATTGTACCCAGGCAAGGGTACGGTTGTTCTAATTCGACCTGCACAGACTTTTTACGAGAGAATCATCCTTGATTTATTCGTAAAAACCCCTCGCCAGCCTGGGGCAAGGTGGGGATAATGTAATAAAAGGTCGTGGGCGCTGCGCCTGGCCGAGGGAGGGGAGGATGTTCCGAATACGAGACCCGCAAGAGAGCCTCTGGCAGTCCCAGTTCCTGGTGACGCCGAAGAAGGCTAAGCGCCTGGAGAGAAGTTGGGCCGAGGTTTTCCGAAACGAGGCGCTCCCCCTGATTGACGAGGAGCGCTTTGCTCCCATGTACTGCGTGGACAACGGCCGTCCCAACCGGGCGGTGCAGACCGTCCTCGGGGTCCACCTCCTCAAAGAGATGTTCAACCTCACCGACGATGAAGCTCTGGAACAACTAGAGTTCAACCTGCTCTGGCACCACGCCCTGCGGCTAGACATCGAGGAGACCCACCTGCCCCAGAAGACCCTCCACAACTTCCGAGTTCGCCTGATGCAGCACGACGGTGGCCGGCTGGCTTTCCAGGAGACCACGGACCGGATCATTCAGGCGCTGGGCATACGCACCGGAAAGCAACGGCTGGACTCCACCCACATCATGAGCAACATCGCCACACTCACCCGGCTGGGCCTGTTCTGTGAGACGATGCGGTTGTTCCTGCGGGCCTTGCGCTGGGAGCACCCAGAGCTTCGCCCTGGGGTTCCGGAGGGCCTCCTAGGGCGCTATTTGAAGGAAGAAGACGAGGCGACCCACTACGAGGACGCCCGCACGGGGGAGGGTCGGCGACGCCTTTCGGTCTGTGCCCGGGACCTCTACCGGCTGGTGGACCGGTTCCATGGCACGACTGCTGCCCAGCTGGAGGAGTACCGGCTGCTGGAGCGGCTGCTGCGGGAGCAGTGCCATGTGGGCAAACACCAGGACGGGCGCCCCAGGGACGATGACGACGATGCTGGGGAATGCAAGGTGCCCGTGGCCTTGAAGGACCCGCAGGTGTCCGCCGACTCGCTGCAATCGCCCCACGACCCGGATGTGACCTACAGCGGCCACAAGGGGAAGGGGTACGAGGTGCAGGTGGCGGAGACCTGCCACGAGGAGAACGCCACCCAGCTCATCACCCACGTGGAGGTGACCCCCTCGAGTGGGAGCGACACCGACGTGAGCGTGCCGGTCGTTGACGGGCTCGCGGAGCGGAAGGTCCTACCGGACGAGCTCTTCGCCGACACGGCGTATGGGTCGGGCCGCAATGCCTTCGAAGCCTCGCGCCGGGGAACGGAACTGGTGAGCCCGGTGGCGGGGTCGGCGCCGGGGAACTCGCACGAAGGAGAGGGTTACGGACCACCGCCGCTCACCGCCGCGGACTTTCAGATCGACGTCACAGGGGAGCAGGCCACGGTGTGCCCCGCCGGCCACCCGTCCATCGAGGAGTACGAGCTGAAGGATGCGCCGGAGCGGGTAGAGGTCCACTTTGCCGGGACAACATGCGAGCCCTGCCCCTTGCGATCCTGTTGCCCAGTGAAGCTGGACCGGCGTGCGGGGGCCTACGTCCTCAAGGCGGACCTGGTGAAGGTGAACATCGAGCGGCGCCGGAGGGCCGAGGCCACCGAGGAGTGGCGCAAGCGGTATGACATAAGGGCTGGTATCGAGGGAACGAACTCCGAGCTGAAGCGCGCCCACGGGCTTGGGCGCTTGCGGGTGCGAGGGGGCCGTCGGGTGCGGCTTGCCGTCTACCTGAAGGCGTTGGCGTGCAACTTCAAGCGGATGGTCCATGCACGCCTGGTGGAGATGGAGAACACGGCTCAGCGGGCGGTCGGGACGGTACCTGCGGTCGCGGCCGCATGAGGGCGCCGCTCCACAACTTCCACCGGGTGCCCTGAGCCACGGAAGGGGTACCGCAACGGGATCACGCTTGTCCTGAGCGCAGCAGATAGGGCGGTGAGGCCAGCAGCCGGCATCCCGTGGCCTCCTCCGCTCCAGACCACCTTCGCACGCCAGGGCTCATCTCAAACAGGCCTTGTTACGAGGGAATCATCCTTGCATCATGTGGCGGTGGAGCTACAGCCACGCCTGTTATCCAGATCGTCACAGCAACACCAGAACCTACCCAGGTCCCGGCACCGCCTGGAACCCTGACAGCGCTGGTAGGCGCGGGCAGGGACACCGCCGCCATTAGCGTCTTCTTCCCAGCGAATATCAAGGTGCGGGCAGGGGACACCATCTCCTGGAAGATCAATAGCGACGAGATACATACCGTGAGTTTAACGAGTGGAGAAGAGCCGCCAGCCTTCGAGGTCCCGATACCCGGCGGCGCCCCAGGTGAACTCATGATCAATCCTCAGGCTGCTTTTCCTACAAGGGCTCCAGGAGGGCCGGTGGAGACCTACAACGGGACCGGATTCATGAACTCGGGCAACCTTTCCGAAGAGCCCGCCGGTCCAGGTGCACCACCCAACGATACCTTTTCCGTTGTCTTCGACACGCCCGGAGCTTATCAGTTTGTCTGTCTGGTCCATCCCTTTATGACCGGCACAGTAGAGGTGGTTGATGTCACGGATACAGATGTGCCAACCCAAGCCGACATAGACGCCCGGGGGCAGGTGGAAATGGCCCCGTTGCTGGCATTCACCGATGATATCCAAGGAGCGATAGCATCAGGTCAGGTAGTGGAACCTGAGACAGGCCCCAATGGAAGCGTCATATGGTTGGTGCAGGCCGGAGTAGGTCCCCCTGAGGCTGAGGTATTAGATTTTCTAACCAAAGACCTGACCATACAGCAAGGGGACACAGTAGTATGGACAACCCGCTCCTTCCACACAGTGACCTTCTCGCCAGGGCCGGAGCCCCCGGCCTTTATCATTCCTCAATTCCAGGACCAAGGCCCACCTCTGCTAACCATCAACAGTCAGGTGGTGCTGCCGGCCAAACCCTCGGCCGAGTTTGACCCTACTCAGTTTTACAACTCGGGTCTTATAGGTGCCGCCGAGTCGCCGGGCGGCACAGGTTTCTCCTTAACCCCGAATCCACCGAAGGACGTCCTTGGGGACAGCCCTTGAAGAAGGCAGAGGGTGCTCCTCTGAATCTGGGATAATGGTTTTGGAACAGAAACCCGCCCGGAAACAAGGAGCACCCAATAGATGCTGCCACAGAACAAACCCGACCGTATCCGCATCCTCTTTGACGACCATCGCCTGGTGGCCAATGCCGGCCTGCTCCTGCCGGCCACCCTAGCCCGGCACCTGGGCCTGCGGGAACTCGTCGACCATCACCTTGACCTCGGCGGAGCGCCGGGACGGGCGAACACTGGGGACAAGATGCTGACGCTGGTCGCTTCCGCGCTGGCAGGCGGCGACTGCATCGACGACGCCGATGCGCTGCGCGCTGGTGGGACGGTCGGTGTTCTAGGCTGCGTGGTCAAGGCGCCATCCACCCTGGGGACCTTCCTGCGCAGCTTCCGGTGGGGGCATGTCCGTCAACTCGACCGCGTGAGCCGCCAGTTGTTGGCCCGGGCCTGGGCCGCTGGGGCCGGACCCGGCGACTCGCCCCTGACCATCGACCTGGACTCGACCATCTGCGAGACCTATGGACTGGCCAAGGAGGGAGCGCGCCACCACGGCTATACCGGCGCCCGCGGCTATCACCCACTGCTGGCCATTGCCGCCGGCACCGGCGAAGTGCTGATGTCCCGGCTGCGCGAGGGCCGGGCCAACACCGCCCGTGGCGCCGCCCACTTCCTGCGTGAGACGGTGGGGCGGGTGCGCTACGGCGGGGCCAGGGGACAACTCACGGTGCGGGCCGACAGCGGCTTCTACGCCCACACTGTCGTTGCCGCCTGCCGGGAAATGGATGTCCGCTTCTCTATCACCATCCGCCAGCGCGCCAGCCTGCGGGACCTGATCGAGGCGATACCAGAGGAGGACTGGACTCCCATTCCCTACTGGATGGACGGTGCCGCCGATGTCGCCGAGACGACTTACACCCCGTTCCAGACCAAGCCGGACGCCGCGCCGGTGCGGCTCATTGTCCGGCGGGTGAAGCCGACGCCCGGTTCCCAGCTCGCCCTCTTCGCCAGATACAGCTATCACGCCTTCATCACCGACCGCGATGGGGAGACGCTGGAACTGGAGGCCGATCATCGCCGCCACGCCGAGGTCGAGAACGCCATACGCGACCTCAAGTACGGCGTCGGGCTGAACCACATGCCGTCGGCGCGCTTCGCCGCCAACGGCGCCTGGCTGGCGGTCCAGGTGATGGCGCATAACCTGGCCCGCTGGACGGCGCGGATTGGTCTGGGCGAGCGGACCGTGATCACCAAGACCCTCAGGCGGCGGGTCTTCGCTCTGGTGGGACGGATCACCCGCTCGGCGCGCCGCCTCACTTTGCATCTCCCCCGGCGCTGGCCTTGGGAAACCCAGTTCAGTCGCGCCTTGGCCCGGCTGCAAGCCATTCCGTTCCCGGCCTGACGGCCAGCCTGCAACTGACCCAACGTCCCCGCAATCTCGCGCCACCCCGGTCGCGAGAGTCCCCTGCTGCGTATCCTCTCGCCATCCCGCGCATCGCAACTCCCGCATAGGGCCTTAGGGGCCCTGTGCGGCGACTGAAGACCGTCCGCCGGCCTCCCATCTACCCCAAGACCCCAGGCCATCTCCCCTGTAGCTCCCTCACCCACCCCCTTCCGCTGTCCTCACGCCGTCCATCCGTGTCCTTCGGTGGATTCGGGCTTAACCTTCAACGAGACGGGTACCTTTAAGTACATCTGTGCCGTCCACTCTGAACTGGGTATGGAGGGATCCATTACGGTGGTACCGAACTAGCCGTATCAAGAAAGGCCTGATCCAAGAGGGCGGCGTTGGAGAGCCGCCCTCTTGCTTATCTATAGCAGCCGGAGGCTGACCGTGCAAAGTTACGTAGCCCCCCCAAGGCGATAGACCTGTGACCGTTCCAGGCGTATTGATGAAGCTCACCGCACTGTTGCTCCTGGCCGCCCTGCTGGGTCTGGCAGCCTGCTCAGGTGACGAGAAGAATCAGGGGACCCCCGTAGAGGAGACTGCCTCTGAAGGCCCGGTTCATGACCATGAGCTGTATGGTCATGAACCGGAGGGCCATGAAGGGTCCGAGGGGTTCACTCTGGGGCCTGATACAGGGGAAGAGACGGTATATCCTGATGCCCTCTGCCCACCCCTCGCACCCACACGCGAATATGACGTCGCCTCTATAAACGTTGAGATCACCCTGAACCGCTTTCTAGACTACGACCCTAAGGGCCTTATGTACGTCCTGGAAAGGGACATAGAACGAGTGCGCCAGGAGGAGAATCAGAACAGGGAAGCACGCGCCGATATGGCGGAGCCCGCCGTCTCCCTGGGGCTTCAAGGCGACGCCATTCAGCCATTGATCTTAAGAGTGAACCAGGGCGAATGCCTGCGAGTCACTCTACGAAATGCCCTGGATGACGAGCCAGCCAGTTTTCACTTGCATGGCTCCGGCCTTCACCTAGCGGATACCGGCACCCCAGCTATCGCCACCAACCCTAAGGCCATCGCTCAGCCCGGTGCTACCGTTGCATACGAGTGGATGGTGGAAGAGAGCGAGGCAGAAGGGACACACTACTTCCATAGTCACGGTGACGACCGTTTCCAGACCAGTCACGGCCTATTCGGAGCCATTATCGTGGAACCCGAGGATTCCCGGTACATAGACCCTCTAAGCGGTGACGAGCTACACAGTGGTTGGCAGGCCATCATTCAGAATCCTTACGGCAGCGACTTCCGTGAATTCGCCATCGTCTATCACGAGATAGGAAATGAGCGATATCGACATCTGGATAAAAATGGGCTGTTTGTTGTCCAGGTGGACCCCTTCACTGGCGCCTATCGGCCCGGAGACAGGACCTTGAACTACCGCAGCGAGCCCTTCATGAACCGTCTGAAGCTACAGAATGACACCTTCGAGCAGGTAGACCCCTCCTTGGCATCAGCTCATACACCTTTGGCGACCCGGCTACACCAATCGCCAGGAGCTATCTAGGCGACCCGGTGAAGCAACGGGTGATACACGGTGGGTCCGAGGTCTTCCACGTGCACCACGTTCATGGCGGGGCCATCCGATGGCGACGCCAGCCGGATGTGGAGCTTACTTCCTTTGACAGCGGTTTTGACAAGCGGCCTCCTTTAATTCCTCAAGCTTCTGCACGAACAGACTCCCAGGCCATCGGCCCCTCAGAGACCTATGACCTGGAGAACGAATGCGGCAGCGGGGGTTGCCAGGAGAGCGTGGGCGACTACCTGATCCACTGCCACGTGGCCCATCATTACCTGGCCGGCATGTGGATGATCTGGAGGGTTTATAACACCCTCCAGAACGGCGACGTTTCCCAGGACACCCTATCACCTCTCTCTGAGCTCCCGGACCTACAGAGTAACGTGAAGCCCGCAGTCACCTCACAAGAGCTAAAAGGAAGCACTGTGAACTGGAAGGGACTGACCTTCGACATCACGCAGGGGAATCTGGCACAGTGGGTCGAGCGTCAGCTACCTCCTCAAGGGCTTGCCAAGGGATATGACGCCTCCGTTTTAGACTGGCAGAGGGACGAAGACCTCTACCTGAATGAACCTGAAAGCGACCGGGTCTGGCCTGGCTATAGCTCTTCGACGCCGGGCATCAGACCTCCGCTGTATTTCAATCCCAATACCGGGAAGCTGGCCTACCCATTTTTACGGCCTCATCTGGGGATAAGACCTCCTTTCGCACCCAATCACGGCCCTGCTCCTTTCTTGGACCCCATTCAAAAGGGACGGGACCCACCGCAACCTGGGGAGAATGGGCGGTGGAGTCTCTGTCCCCGAGGGACAGAGTTAAAAGAGTAGGTCATCCACGCCATCGAGCTCCCCATAGCGCTTAATCAGAAGGCCAATATTCTGGACCCGGTAGGTCAGCTTTTCGTTTTGAAGGAAGAGGAAGGCGCTATCAGAGCCGACAACAACCTAAGCCCGAATCCACCGAAGGACACGGATGGACGGCGTGAGGACAGCGGAAGGGGGTGGGTGAGGGAGCTACAGGGGAGATGGCCTGGGGTCTTGGGGTAGATGGGAGGCCGGCGGACGGTCTTCAGTCGCCGCACAGGGCCCCTAAGGCCCTATGCGGGAGTTGCGATGCGCGGGATGGCGAGAGGATACGCAGCAGGGGACTCTCGCGACCGGGGTGGCGCGAGATTGCGGGGACGTTGGGTCAGTTGCAGGCTGGCCGTCAGGCCGGGAACGGAATGGCTTGCAGCCGGGCCAAGGCGCGACTGAACTGGGTTTCCCAAGGCCAGCGCCGGGGGAGATGCAAAGTGAGGCGGCGCGCCGAGCGGGTGATCCGTCCCACCAGAGCGAAGACCCGCCGCCTGAGGGTCTTGGTGATCACGGTCCGCTCGCCCAGACCAATCCGCGCCGTCCAGCGGGCCAGGTTATGCGCCATCACCTGGACCGCCAGCCAGGCGCCGTTGGCGGCGAAGCGCGCCGACGGCATGTGGTTCAGCCCGACGCCGTACTTGAGGTCGCGTATGGCGTTCTCGACCTCGGCGTGGCGGCGATGATCGGCCTCCAGTTCCAGCGTCTCCCCATCGCGGTCGGTGATGAAGGCGTGATAGCTGTATCTGGCGAAGAGGGCGAGCTGGGAACCGGGCGTCGGCTTCACCCGCCGGACAATGAGCCGCACCGGCGCGGCGTCCGGCTTGGTCTGGAACGGGGTGTAAGTCGTCTCGGCGACATCGGCGGCACCGTCCATCCAGTAGGGAATGGGAGTCCAGTCCTCCTCTGGTATCGCCTCGATCAGGTCCCGCAGGCTGGCGCGCTGGCGGATGGTGATAGAGAAGCGGACATCCATTTCCCGGCAGGCGGCAACGACAGTGTGGGCGTAGAAGCCGCTGTCGGCCCGCACCGTGAGTTGTCCCCTGGCCCCGCCGTAGCGCACCCGCCCCACCGTCTCACGCAGGAAGTGGGCGGCGCCACGGGCGGTGTTGGCCCGGCCCTCGCGCAGCCGGGACATCAGCACTTCGCCGGTGCCGGCGGCAATGGCCAGCAGTGGGTGATAGCCGCGGGCGCCGGTATAGCCGTGGTGGCGCGCTCCCTCCTTGGCCAGTCCATAGGTCTCGCAGATGGTCGAGTCCAGGTCGATGGTCAGGGGCGAGTCGCCGGGTCCGGCCCCAGCGGCCCAGGCCCGGGCCAACAACTGGCGGCTCACGCGGTCGAGTTGACGGACATGCCCCCACCGGAAGCTGCGCAGGAAGGTCCCCAGGGTGGATGGCGCCTTGACCACGCAGCCTAGAACACCGACCGTCCCACCAGCGCGCAGCGCATCGGCGTCGTCGATGCAGTCGCCGCCTGCCAGCGCGGAAGCGACCAGCGTCAGCATCTTGTCCCCAGTGTTCGCCCGTCCCGGCGCTCCGCCGAGGTCAAGGTGATGGTCGACGAGTTCCCGCAGGCCCAGGTGCCGGGCTAGGGTGGCCGGCAGGAGCAGGCCGGCATTGGCCACCAGGCGATGGTCGTCAAAGAGGATGCGGATACGGTCGGGTTTGTTCTGTGGCAGCATCTATTGGGTGCTCCTTGTTTCCGGGCGGGTTTCTGTTCCAAAACCATTATCCCAGATTCAGAGGAGCACCCTCTGCCTTCTTCAAGGGCTGTCCCCAAGGACGTCCTTCGGTGGATTCGGGCTAAGAACACCTTTGGCGATACGGGCCAACGCCGGCGAGGAGTGTGTGGATGTCGTCTTTAAGAGCGAGCTGAAGGATACCCGCGAAATCGGCTTCTTCAGTAAGGTCAATATCCATATCCACTTCGTTCAGTTCGATATTCAGGGCAGCGACGGTGTGAATACGGGCTTCAACTATGAAACTTCAGTCCGCCCATTCACCGTGGAGGGGGAGAGCCTTGAGATAGACGCCGCTAAGGGCGCAGTAAGCGTGAGCCTTAGCAGTGCCCAACGCTTTCAGCCTGGGATTCTGGTAGGCGTGGGCATGGACCAGGATGAATCCTTTGAGGTCAGGCGGATTCAATCGATAAACGGGGACATCCTTACTTTCAACGAGCCGTTGGAGTTCTCTCACGTCGAGGGTGAGATCGTGAGCACCGAATTTGTGCGTTACCGCTGGTATCCCGACGTTCAGTTCGGCACCGCCTACTTCCATGACCACGTCAACGCCCTCACATCCTGGAAGCACGGCCTCTTCGGCGCGCTAATCTCGGAGCCTCCGGGTTCGACTTACCACGACCCCCGTACCGGCGACGAGATCAGAAGTGGCTCGATAGTGGACATACATACGGATGCCATAGTATCGACAGACGTCATAGGCAGCTTCCGGGAGTTGGTCCTGTTCATCCAGGACGGCAACCCGCTCACCAATGTCGGCAACTCCAGCGGGAGCTCCTTCAACCTGCGGGTAGAGCCCCTGGCGGCCCGCGGCGGCGATGCCTCCCTTCTTTTCAGCAGCCAGATTCACGGCGACCCAGAGACGCCTTTGCTGGAAGCCTATCTGGGCGACCCCCTGGTAATCCGCGGCCTGGTGAGCGCCGCCAATGATGTCCACAGCCTCCACGTTGACGGCCACTGGTTCCGCCTGGAGCCCTACAGTGACACCTCGCCTCCCATCAGCACAGTCCATATCGGCATATCAGAACGGTACGATCTGGTGATGCCGAGGGCCGGCGGTCCTCAGGGGCTTCCAGGCGACTACCTCTATTACAATGGGCGATCCTTCAAGCTCCAGGAAGGAAGCTGGGGCATCATCCGGGTCTACGGAAACAGGGCGGATGTTACATTAGAGAAACTACCGGGTCATACGGCCATCCCACCGCTGGCATCTTCGGTTTGTGCCCCCAACGCACCGCTGAAAGAGTTTCATATTGCCGCAATCGAGATTCCTTTGCCTATGCTCGGCGGCACAAGGGGCAAGCTCTACGTTCTCCAGGCCGATGTAGAATCGGTCCGGTTAGGCGCAAGGGCACCCGAGCCCCTGGTCCTCCATGTGAACGTGGGTGACTGTATCAAAGTCCAACTCGACAACGAGACCGGAGGCCCGGTCTCCTTCCACGCCGATATGCTGGCTTCCGACCCCATGGACTCGCAGGGAGTCGCAGCCGGATTTAATCCGCCTCAGACGGTTGCCCCAGGTCAGAGCCGCACGTATACCTACTTCGCTCACCCAGAAATTGGGGAGACCACGGCCCTGGTGCGGGACTGGGGCAACGTAGTGGAAAATCCAGGAATTGGCCTCTACGGAGCCACCATCGTTGGCCCAAGGGGGACTTCATACACACATCCCATTACGGGAGAGGATATGTCCATGAAGGCCGGCTGGAGGGTAGATGTCCATCCTCCGTCGGGCACCAGCTATCGCGACTTTGCTGTGTTCTTTCAGGATGAGGACGCTATAATCGGCACCCACCTTATGCCCTATAGTGAGCATGTGCAGGGAGTAGTGGGACTGAATTACGGCATGGAACCCCTCTTAGAGCGTCTCAGGAGGAACGCCGAGACGTCTAGCGTATTCAGGAGCTCCATCCACGGCGACCCGGCCACGCCAATCATGGAGGCATACGTTGGAGATTCGGTGCGCATAAATGTCCTCGTCCCCTTCAGCGAGCAGACCCAGGTCTTCAGTCTGGAGGGCCATCGGTGGCCCCTTGAGCCTGGTAGAGCAGGCAGTGATATTCTTAGCTCTATCCAGATTGCTGGGTTGGAGGCGGTGACTCTGATTCCAGCCCATGGGGCCGGAGGGGAATTAGGCCTGCCCGGAGATTACCTCTATGGCGATCATCGAGAGCCTTATCGTGAAGCCGGCCTCTGGGGGCTCTTTAGGGTACACGCTCTGGACTCCCTCGATGCAGAACTCCAGCCACTGCCTAACGGCTGAAGGCAACGATTTCTCTAAGCACATCAGATGGATTGTGGTCACCGTCTCATATCTGGAGTGGATTTGTCAAAAGGCCAGGTCCGGTAAATTCCATATATGACCCTCTAAGCGACCACCAATACGGTTAAACCGCAGTTCAGGGAGAGTCCGATACCCCTCGCCGCCACTGAAAGTTTGGTGGCGTGATATTATGCGCCTAAGAAGGAAAACTACAGCGTCAGTCACTCTAATGGAAAAGACAGGCTGAAAGTTCTTGCTTTGATACAATCAGGTCCACCAGAATTCCCAGGAACACCGGCACCCTTAGGGCCATTGATTTTGAAGGTTTTGGTTTCTTGATGGCAGCAAAACGGAGGTCTAGATATGGACAACTCAGGCTACAATACGCTTTCTCCCGAAGAGCGGTCCGTAATTGAAGCAAAAGGGACCGAGCCCCCGTTTTCGGGTGAGTATGATGACTTCTATGAGGCTGGCACTTATGTATGTCGGCGATGCAATGCTGAACTGTATCGATCCGCCGACAAGTTCGACGCCCATTGCGGCTGGCCAGCCTTCGATAAAGAGATACCGGGATCGGTAATTCGCATACCTGACCCCGACGGCCAGCGAATAGAGATCGCTTGCGCCCATTGTGATGGTCACCTGGGGCATGTATTCATTGGAGAGCGCCTTACAGAAACAAACACTCGCCATTGCGTGAATTCGCTGTCGATGAAGTTCTTGAAATCGGAGCGGGATTAATCATTACCCTGGAGAATACGCTGTAGCGTGGCTGCAGGCTTGGATTGAACCTAACAGCTATAAGTAGACTTTGCACAAATACTCAGGAGAGTGCAGAGAACCTAGGTTCTCTGCCAGGGAGTCTGAGGGGTGCCCCTCAGGAATTAGACATATCGGGTGGGTGGGAAAGAAAACGTCTGCTGTTGGACTTTAGATGCAAAGCCCTAGGAGTCCCAGAGGGGATTAAACAAATCCGCTTTCAACACTCTTTAAGTGGTTAGAGATCAATCTAACTGCACAGGTCAAAATGCTAAGTGCGTCCAACATCAGTAAGGCCTACGGAGACCGGGTTTTGTTCACTGGTCTCTCCTTCAACGTCGCGGCCGGAGAGCGCATTGCTCTCATAGGTCTCAACGGGTCCGGCAAGACCACCCTCCTGGACATTCTGGTTGGCGATATGTCTCCGGACACTGGGAGTATATCCAGGCATCGCAACGTCACTATTGACTATCTCAAGCAGGAGTACGATCGGTTTTCCGACAAAACCCTGCTTCAAGAGGTGCTGGAGGTACCTTCCGAGGAGGCCGCTCTTAGGGACAGGATTGCTGCCACCCATGAGTCCCTTTCATCGGAGACCGGCCCAGGCAACCATGATGAGCTGTTACGACAACTCAGCCAGCTCGACATGGCGTTGGAGGCAGCTGGTGGAGGCTACAGGGAGCATGAGGCCAAGGCGATCCTCTCGGGCCTGGGCTTTAAGCAAAACGACTTCTTCAGACCCCTCGGCGAGTTCAGCGGCGGTTGGCTCATGCGCGCTGCACTGGGCAAGGTGCTTTTCAGGAAGCCGGATGTGTTGCTCTTGGACGAGCCAACCAATCACCTGGACCTTGACGCCAACCTGTGGTTTGAGAAGTATCTGGCCTCCTTCCGTGGCGCGGTAGTCTTCACCTCTCACGACCGGGCTTTCCTGAACCAGGTAGCAACCGGTGTGCTGGCTATTGAGCCAGACGAGGTGGTGTTCGCCAGGGGCGGCTATGACGACTACCTCATCGCCCGCGAGCGTTCCCTTCAGGTCAAACAGGCGGCCGCGGCTAGGCAAGAGCGCGAGGTCCAGAGGCAGATGCGCTTTGTCGAGCGCTTTCGCTACAAGGCCAGGAAGGCCAGCCAAGTCCAGAGCCGCTTGAAGCAGCTCGCGAAGGTACAGCGAATTCAGCTGCCCAGGGCAACCAAGAGGGTCCACTACTCCTTCCCGGAGCCGTCTCGCAGCGGCGCTGAGGCAATCTGTCTTACCAACGTGAGCAAGTCCTACGGCGATCACTCCGTCTACCGCGGTCTGAACCTGGTCCTGATGCGCGGTGACCGAGTCGCCCTGGTTGGACCCAATGGCTCCGGGAAAACCACCTTGCTGAAGATCCTCGCGGGTGTCCTTCCCTTTGAGGAGGGTGAGCGGAAGACTGGCCACAACGTGATAACAGCCTACTACGCGCAGCATGTGCTGGAGCTCCTCAACCCAGGCAACACGCTCATCGAGGAGCTTCAGCAGACTGCACTCGAGGCGTCGGAGCAGAACCTGCGGCACATCCTCGGTGGCTTCTTGTTCAGCGGCGACGACATTCGCAAGCCCATATCCGTGTTGTCTGGTGGAGAAAAGGCGCGAGTGGCCCTGGCCAAGCTGCTCGTCCAACCAAGTAACCTGCTGCTCATGGACGAGCCAACCAACCACCTGGACATAGTCTCAAGGGAGATTCTCGCGGACGCCCTCAGCGACTATCGCGGCACCATCTGCCTCATAACCCACGACCGCACTCTCATACGGCAACTCGCCAACAAAATCATTGAGATCGATAGCGGCCAACCCATGCTCTTCCCAGGCGACTACGACAGCTACCTGTATCGGAAACAGGTGGAAACCGCGCAGAGTAGCGCCCGTGTCGTTGCCAACGGAGTGGACCATGCCGTTTCGGAGCCAGACCCTGCCGGCAATCGCCCCGCGGGGAGACGCTCCGGACGACCGCGAAGCGCCGAGGAGGAGCTGCGCCGTGTCCTCAGCAGAGAGGCTCGCAGGCTGGCCACGCGGATAAATGAAATCGATGCCACGCTGGTGGCTCTCGAAGCCCGGATTGCGCAGTTGGAGGCGTTGTTCTCTAGCCCGGACCAGTTTGAAGACGCGTCTCAACTGGCCACCTCCGGAGAGCAGTACCGGGTGCTCAAGAGGGAGGCACAATTGCTCTTGGAGGAGTGGGAGAGGTTGTCGTTGGAGGCGGAGAGGATTGAAAGCCAGCTCGGGGAGCTCAATTCCCTATAGAGTTCAGGGACTCTGGTAGCCGGGGCGATGATGGTCTGGAGGGTTTGGACAGGAGTTAACACCAGTTCTCTGAACAGGACTGAGGCTTCCTGGGTCATTGGGGGCTTTGCACAAAAAGTCAGGAGAGTGCAGAGAACCTAGGTTCTCTGCCAGGGAGTCTGAGGGGTGCCCCCTCAGGAATTAGACATATCGGGTGGGTGGGTGGGAAAGAAAACGTCTGCTGTTGGATTTTTTGTGCAAAGCTGTCATTAGAAGAGGGAGTATAGAGCACTAAACCATCTCGTAGAACTCTATGTAGCTCTCCTCCTGGAGTTCCCTAAGCTGACTATAAATGGTCCCGAGCTCGTCGGGTTCGCTGGCTTCTGAGTCAAAGGGAGAGCGAAGCGTCTCCTCAGTCCAGTCCATGTAGACAGTGTTGGCCGGCCCTGGCACAGTGTAGCCGCTCCAATAGACCCTGGTGGGAGATCGCCCTGCTTTCTCGTAGCCCTTCCCTATCTGAGCGATTAGCTGAGCTGCATTACGTGTAGCCCCAGGCTTAACCTTATAGACCCGCCTAATTAGGTACATTCGACTCCTTTCTAGCTAGCTCGAGATATTTTGACGTTCCGTTTCTCTTTAGCTTACACGAAACTGAGAATGGCCGATGTTGGCAACCTACATGGATGCCGCGGGGATTACCGTGGCGGTATGGATTTAAGTCCATCTCATTGCCCTCGGTTGTGCTAATCACCTCTGGTACTCCTAGCCGTTAGGTCACATACTATACGGGTCGCCATAGCCTCTAAGCCATACCCTCCCATTGGGACTCTTACCGAAGGTTCAGCCATCTTATCCGAACTGGGGTTCAGGAGTTAATTATCTGACGGTATCCAATGCCTGCCGAGTAAGATGTCGTCAAGAGGCAGGGCTCGGCATTCCAGTGATTGGAGGATGTGTTTGACGGTCTATAATATATTAGAGCTACACAAACCGTAGAACGCAATCCTGAGGGGAAACATGGTCATAGGAAAGGAACGCACTAACTGGTATGAAGGCCATGGATCGGCCTGCACCTGTGCCGATTGTGTGGCACGGGCGGCGGAGCAGCGCCGGTTTGATAATGCAACCCAGGGCCGCAAGGTAGGGCGCAACGAAAAGTGTCCATGTGGTAGCGGTAAGAAGTACAAGAAGTGCCATGGCGGTTAGCCATCTCCGAGCACCCTTGGAGGGAGACCAGAAGAATATGCGCTACCGGCCTTATCGAGCGTTACGATGGCAAACCGCAGATCATAGCCCGCAATGACTAAGAAGGGGCTCAGTCTCTGAAGTTGATGTATTGGAGCGGTAGGTCAACTTTCATCTCTTTAAGTGCCTCGATGGTCTGCTGAAGATCGTCGCGCTTTTTGCCGGTGATACGGAGCTCGTCGCCCTGGATGGCTACCTGGACCTTGAGCTTCCTGCCCTTCACCATTTTAATGATCTGCTTGCCCGTCGCTTCATCAATGCCCTGGCGAATGACGACCTCTTGCCGCAGGCTGCCTTTCGTGGCGTTCTGAGGGGTCTTGAAGTCTAGCACGTCGCTGTCGACTCCACGTCGGGCACAGTACTTGTGCAACAGTTCGTGCATCTGCCGCAGCCGCATGTCGTCGTCAGCCGTGACCGTGAGGATGTTGCCGGAACGCTTAATAGAGCACATGTTCCCTTTGAGGTCGTAGCGCTGTTTGGCCTCACGCTCAACGCCGTTAAGAGCGTTATCGAGCTCCCCAATGTTTGTCCGGGATACGACGTCAAAGGAGGGCATTCAGAATTCCTTTCATACAGACAAAAAAACCCGCATTTATAAGTAATTACCCGGATATTACTGGGTAATATCACTTGAGGCAAGACGCGGCCCCTCTATTGTTCGGACAACGGTGGGTCGTCTTTCGACCAGATTGACGGTGAGTTTCCTATGATCAACGTACTCTTCGGGCATCCGTCCGAGCCCAACACGGTGCTGGTCGGGAGCATAGATGGTCTTTACCGATCGACCGGTGCTGTTAGGTCGCTGGCCACCACCGTTTCGCATATGCGGCCAGGGCTTTGGAGTTGGCATCGATTCAAGAGTCAATTGGTTCACCCTGTCCGAGCGGGCTTTCGTCGATGCGATCAGGTTCAACAAGAATCGCTTCGTCCAAAAGGATGTCGGTGGAGGAAGCGTACATCTCCATGTCACCTCCGAGCATCGAGAAT
The DNA here is from genome assembly GCA_965237935.1 of Dehalococcoidia bacterium. Taxonomy (GTDB): domain Bacteria; phylum Chloroflexota; class Dehalococcoidia; order Lucifugimonadales; family CBDEGW01; genus CBDEGW01. The sequence continues at coordinate 875,158 of CBDEGW010000004.1, forward strand.
AAAGATCAAGACACCATTATCCAGCGCCCAGGTCAAGCTGGGTCATACCTGGGTTTTGACACTAATTTTGACATCAACGCCCACTCACTACTGGATACAACAAGGAACATAGCAGATAGGCGGCCTGATTTCCTCAGGACGCCTGCGTATTTGGAGACACGTTGAGGGACAAAGGTATTCAGCTTACAAAACAGCTGCTCTACCACTGAGCTACGGTGGCACGAATCTACCGCTTGGAATCGGTAATGGTACGCCAGAGATGGAGACATTGTAGCGCACGGGCCCCATGGGGGAAAGAAGGGCTCAGTGTGGACTGTTGAAGACGCGAGCAGCCTACTTGCCCAATGGGCGCTTGCGGGAAATTTTAGTGGTGCTGGGCGTTAGGCGACACGTGAGTTGAGAAGCTGGAGGTCACCACTCGCCGCTCTGCGCGGCGAAGGAGCTAAGCGTTGGCGGCGACGATCACTGTCGATGCCGACATAAGAGCTGCCCCCACGGCGGGCGGCATAACGAACCCTACACTGAATAGCGCGCCTGCAGCCAGTGGAATGGCCAAAACGTTGTAACCGGTAGCCCACCAGAGATTCTGGAGCATCTTGCGATAGGTCTCGCGTGCCAGCCGCACGATGGTCGCCACATCTTCCGGCCTCGAGCGGACCAGAACAACGTCCGCCGACTCGATAGCCACGTCTGTGCCAGCCCCGATGGCTATCCCAACATCGGCCTCAGCTAGCTCGGGGGCATCGTTCACCCCATCGCCCACCATAGCGACCGTAAATCCACGCTGTTTGATCTCACGGACCTTGGCCGCCTTTTGATCCGGTCGCACCTCCGCGAAGAAATCGTCTAGACCAAGCTCGCCCGCGACGGACCGCGCAACTACTTCAGAATCGCCGGTGAGCATCATCACGCGGACGCCCATCCTCTTCAGCTCATCCACCGCCGCTCGCGACTCCTTGCGAACGACGTCGCCAAGGCTGACTGCTCCTTCTAACGACCCATCCACGAGAAGGTACACGACCGTATTCCTCGAATCTGCGAGGCCACTCATACGATCTGAGTCGGCGGTGAGCCCCTGTTCTCGTAAATAACCGGGGCTGACCACCTTGATGTCGTGCCCATCTATGACTCCGCTTGTTCCCTGGCCCGGTAAGGCACGGAACTCGCTCACGGGTATGCTCTCGAGCCCCTGAGCTGATGCCGCCTCCACGATTCCGCGGGCTATCGGGTGCTCCGACTGGCTCTCCAGACTCGCTGCCAGACCGAGAATTTCTTGCTCACTTCGATTTGCCAGTGGAACGACCGCGGTGAGACCAAATCGTCCTTCTGTGAGTGTGCCGGTCTTGTCGAAAATGACAGCATCAATGGCTCTCGCTCTCTCAAATCCAGCACGGTCTCTGATAAGGAGGCCGGCTCGCGCGGCGATCGATGTAGACACGGAGACAGCCAACGGAATGGCCAGCCCCAGTGCATGCGGGCAAGTGATGACCACTACTGTCACCGCCCGTTGAAAAGCGAAGTTGGCTCCCTCTCCAACGGCTAGCCAACCCGCCAAAGTTCCAGCGCCGGCGGTGAGCCCGATCAGCGTGAGCCAGGCCGCGGCACGGTCGGCTAACCGCTGCGTGCGTGAGCGAGTCTCTTGCGCTTGGCGGACCAACTCGATCACTTGAGCAAGGTAAGTCTCCTCGCCTGTGCGCTGCACCTCGACGGTTACTGCTCCTTCCCCGTTTATGGAACCGCCGATGACTTGCAGGCCAGGAGTCTTTTCGACTGGGAGACTTTCTCCCGTTAGCATGGCCTCGTTGACCGACGTACGGCCGTCCACGACCACCCCATCGGTGGGGACTCGTTCACCTGGCCTAACAGATACATGGTCTCCGGGCTGAAGCTCGGCGATAGGCACGTCTACCACCATGCCGTCGTCGCCCACCTTGTGTGCCTCCGAGGGCATTAAGCCGGCCAACACCTCAAGTGCCCGCGAAGCACCCATGATGGAGCGCATCTCCAGCCAATGGCCAAGGAGCATGACGTCGATGAGGGTAGCGGTTTCCCAGAAAAACCCGTCGCCGGAGACCCCAAAGGTGATGACGCTGCTGTAGACGTACGCGTTCGTTATCGCGACGGCGATGAGCGTCATCATGCCTGGGGACTTGGACCGGGTCTCGGCAACAATCCCGGTCAGGAAGGGCCAACCACCGTAGAAGAAGACCACCGTGGCGAAGCCCCATTGGATAAAGCTGTCTCCAGAGAAATCCCAGGCGCCGTCAACCCCAAGGTTTTCTTGAATCAGTGGTGCCAGCAGCAGAATCGGCACGCTCAGGATCAGCGAAACCCAGAAGCGGCGACGAAAGTCGGCCACCATGTGGGCATGGTGAGAGCCCTGGTGCATCGCGTCGTGCTGCTGAGGAGACCCGCTCCCTACGGGGTGTGTGCCGTGCTCGTGTTGGTTTACCGAATGATCCATCGATGCCCCACTCTGGAAGTATCATAATGGCGAGCTGAAAACTAAACAAGCCGAAACAAATGGAGGGGAACAACCCGCACCCTTGCAAGGGGCGACGCTCCCTTTGTAGCGACCTGCCACCCTCCGAGGTCCAGTAGCTGGATGCTTTCTCACCTGAACTAGCCCAATGGGCACTTCGGGCAAATTTCCTATTACTGGCTCGACGTTTGCAGCAGCGGACGGGATATGTAATCCTTACCGGTCGAGGGGGTGGTAGGCCTTGGGCTCGTACAGTTCGAGAGGGAGCAGTTCGTAACTGGTGCAACTGCATTTGTCTCACTAGCGGTGCCCCTTCAATGGTGAGAAGCCCTGCCCTGGGGAGCGAGCCACTCAACAGAGCTCGAACTCGGGCGCTGTGGAGAAGCACCTCAGGCTGAGGCCCGGTAGACAGTATGGCACACAAGTCGTCGATTCCAATCGAGCTCTTGACCACGTCAGATCAGGTTTATGACCTAGCCCATATCTTATTCCAGGAACGCTGTATCGCTTTAGATACCGAGTCAAACAGTCGGCACAGATACCCTGAGAGAGTCTGTTTGGTTCAAGTGGCGACCAACAGCAAGGTCTACCTAATCGATACGCTTGCTGTAGATGAAATGAAACCAATAGGCGCAGTATTGGCAGACGAGACGGTGTTAAAAGTGATTCAGGGCGCTGAATACGACATACGGTGCCTGGATAGAGAGTGGGGGTTTCGGGTACGAAATCTCTTCGACACGTCCATCGCAGCCCGCTTTGTCGGTATGACGCAGTTCGGACTGTCAGCTCTGACTGAGGCTTTGCTGGGAGTGCACGTTCCAAAAGATGCCCGCATTCAAAAAAGCGACTGGTCCCATCGGCCGATCAGTCACGAGGCCTTGAATTACGCAGCTACGGATGTCTGGTATCTTCTGGGTATCCAGGAGGAGCTTGAGAGCAGGCTGCGAAGCCTCTCAAGGTCTCCATGGGTTTCTGAGGAGTGCGCTCGCTTGGAAGAGATCCGTTACGTTGCCCCGGATCCGGAAACGGCGTTTCTATTACTGAAGGGCAGCCACAGGCTAGATGGGCAAGAAAAGGCGATTTTGAAACGACTATTCATGTTGCGAGAAGCCGAGGCTCGGCGTCGCGATCGGCCTCCCTACTATGTTCTGCCACACGAAACTCTAGTCCACTTGGCGTCCAATCCGGCCGCCGATCTAGCCAAACTCCCATCACTCAGGGGGCAAGTTGACTCCCGTTTTGGCAGGCTTTTACGCGCAACTCTTGATAAGGGATTGGCCGATCCACCAATCAGTAGTCCAATCCGTTATAGCGTACAACCGATGACGCCGGTTGAAATTAAGCGTCTACAGATACTGAAGACGTGGCGAGTGAACCTGGGGCGGCAGCTGTCTATTGATCCGGCTCTAGTATGGCCGATGGCAAGTCTGGAACGTCTTGCGAAAGCCCCTCGCACATTGGGTGCTGAGCTTCAGTCACTCGAGGTGAGGCAGTGGCAACGTGAGCAATTCGCTACGTCATTGGGGGCCTCCCTCGCCTAGTTGAATAGCGCGCCCCCCAATCTGCCCCGCTTAAACACCTTGTCTTGGAGCAGGGGGTCCAATTGCCGATTCTGAGGGCAGCGTTCAAGTTGACAGAGGAAACTGGAAGAGAGCATCATTCCTCTCATTGGGGGGCGATCTCCTCCTGTAGGCACCATTGTCGAGCCTGGAAAATGCTATCCCGTGATGATCCAATGCTCCGTTGCGTCGTCGAGACCTTGCCAGTGTCTGGGCTCACCTGTCGTGCGATTAGGGTATGTTATTGCTCTATCTGAGTAGCGTCCAGTCACGGAGTGCTTTGAGATATGATAGCGGACGGTATCGCAGAGGCAGTCCAGGTGCCACCAAGATTGAAGTAGGATCGGTGATTAGCAACCCATTTCACCTGATGTAGCAGCGGCGTCTACGGCCAGGCGTGACCTGAGGTTAACCGACTATGGCTTTTAGAGTTGCCACGTTAAACATGGAACAGAATCACAATCGATGGGAACTTCGCCGGGAGTTGATCATACAGCAACTGGCAGAGCTTAGGCCGAACATACTGGCCCTTAACGAGATCTGTGTTCCCCTGCAAACAGGTCGCTGGCTCCAGCATGAGGTACTGAAACTCTATGATCTCAAATACAGCCTGGTTCAGCAGACGAAGACGAACGGATCTTCACTGGCTGATGCCGAAGGGATACTCACAAGCTTCCCGTTGACGGAGACGGCCAACCTAGACTACCGCGCTTGGGACGCGGTCGCTCTGGTTACTAGACTTGAGATAGAGGACAGGCAGGTCGACGTATATGTTACCCATCTCCACAGGTCAGTAGGAGCAGATTCCCTCAGGCTTTACCAAGTACAGCAGCTTTTGGAGTGGATCAATGAGCGGGATGACGTGGAGCATCAGGTAGTGTGCGGCGACTTTAATGCGACCCTTGACATGCCATCCGCCCAGCTGATGACCAGTCGTTTCGAACCCTCACAGACTGAACCCACCGCATTCACTACACTGGCCGAGGTTGATGGCGAGCCGTCGCATCCTTCGTGGGGAAGAATGGATCGCTGCATCGACTACATCTGGGCATCACGCAACCTCAAAGTTCTCACAAGCGGGCTCTGTTTTAACAGGCCTAGCCTCGAAGATACCTCGTTGTGGCCCTCAGACCATGTAGGTGTTTGGGCTGACATTGAGTTTTGATAGAACATCGACAGCTAGCCCAATGCAGGAGGAGAGTGAGAAATGCCAGCAGTGCAGGTCGAAGACCTCTCGGCGCTTCCTCGTATTGACCCGATAGACGCCAAAGAGATGAATGAGCGACGCGTCATCACCGTGGTAGACGCTCCGAGGATGCTTGAAGGTGCCGGCTTCGAGGTTCGGAGGGCCTTCGCAGGGGTTGACCTGCAACTCGTTGACCCCTTCATTCTTCTCGACCACATGGGCGCTGTCGAATACTCACCAGGCGAAGCGAAAGGTGCGCCGGACCATCCACACCGTGGATTTGAAACGGTTACATACATGATGGACGGAGAGCTCGAGCACCGCGACTCTAATGTCGGCGGTGGCCTAATAACTGACGGAGCCACCCAGTGGATGACGGCCGGTGCAGGCATTGTGCATTCAGAAATGCCGACTGAACGGATCGTTACCAAGGGCGGACTATTCCACGGTGTGCAGTTGTGGGTCAACCTTCCTCGGGCGCAGAAGTGGGTTCCTCCTCAGTACCAGGACATTGATCCCCACAAGGTGGTTATGCTCGCCTCAGATGACGGAGGAGCAGTTATCCGCCTGATCGCGGGCGATCTCGCCAAACACATTGGCCCGGACGGCACGCACACGCCGATTATTTACGCACATGCCAGCGTGGCACCGGGGGCACGTTTACAGATTCCCTGGCGCCCGGATTTCAATGCCCTCGTCTACGTGCTCGCTGGTCGAGGAGCAGCTGGGAGCGCCCAGCGCGCCAGCATCAAGGAGGGCCAGTTGGCTGTCATGGGCGAGGGCGACTTCGTCACTATATTCAGCGATCCCAAACCAGATGGCCTATCCCCATCATTGGAGATCATTCTGCTGGGAGGAAGCCCTATTAGGGAGCCGGTTTCGTGGCATGGCCCGTTTGTCATGAACACCCGTGAGGAGATCATCGAGGCGATCGAAGATTACAAAGCTGGCCGCATGGGTAGTATCCCGGCGAAACGGCTGGGGGACTAGCAGCCTACTGTTGTAACGGTGGAGGGACTCAAATGCTGGCCTGCTGACGCCTTCAGTGCCTCGTAGGCTTATAAGAAGGGCGCTGGGCTCCATCCCTCCCACGTCTCTACCATACGCTGCTTGAACTTGCCAAAGGGCCAGGAGTGGAAAACACCTCTGCCCTAAGCGTTTCCCAGGACACCGTGACCCCAAGTTGCTCAGCGGCTAGGCCGCCACCAACACGGCCAGGTCGTGTTTCAGGTGGAGATGGACACCCCCCCGTCTCCACCAACTGCTAATTAGTAGTGACATCTTCATCGGGTCACGCTCGAAGAAGGAGTAGAGTCCCAGGAAGTGGTGTAAGAAGAGGAGGGGGTCTGGAGTAAGAGAGACCACCGCGTCATCCTTAGCGGGCAAAACAGAAGCTCGAGAAAGGAGGACAACGGTGGTCAAGGAAAGGATGGACCTGCTGGAGTTGTTGCGCAAGGGGGGAATGGACGGTGACGTGGACTTTCTACGGGAGGCTCTGAGAGTGCTGGTAGAGGGGATCATGGATGCGGAGGTGTCTGCGAGGATCGGTGCTGAGTATGGAGAACGCAGCCCTGAGCGGGTGACCCAGCGCAACGGGTATCGGTCCCGGGCGTGGGATACCCGGGTAGGGACTATGGAGCTGCACATCCCGAAGCTTCGAGAGGGGAGCTACTTCCCGAGCCTGCTGGAGCCACGGCGTCGCAGCGAGCGAGCTCTGCTGGCGGTGATCCAGCAGGCCTATGTGGAAGGTGTATCGACAAGGCGGGTGGACGACCTGGTCAAGGCCCTGGGGTGCGAGGGTATCTCCAAGAGCCAGGTGTCGCGTATCTGTCAGGAGCTGGACGTGGTGGTGGATGGCTTCCTGGGCCGTCCGCTGGACGGCGGACCATATCCCTACCTGTGGCTGGACGGACTAACCCAGAAGGTCAGAGAGGATGGCAGGATCGTCAACGTCAGCGTGGTGGTGGCAACGGCGGTCAATGGCGAGGGCAAGCGGGAGATCATTGGGATGGACGTGGGTACCAGCGAAGACGGCGCCTTCTGGCTGGCCTTTCTGCGCTCACTGTCCGCCAGGGGTCTGAGCGGGGTGGATCTGGTGGTATCGGATGCGCATCAGGGACTCAGGGATGCCATCGCGACTGTCTTCGGTGGGGCCAGCTGGCAACGGTGCCGCACCCACTTCATGACCAACCTGCTCACTCGGGTCCCCAGGCGCGCTCAGCCCTGGGTGGCCAACATGGTCCGCACCATCTACCAGCAGCCGTCCCCTCAGGAGGTCCACGCACAGCTCGAGCGGGTGATCGCCCAGCTACAGGACCCGTTCCCTCAGGTGGCCTCTCTACTGGACGAGGCTGGTGCGGACGTCCTGGCCTTCTCCAGCTTCCCTGTCCCCCACTGGAAGAAGATCTGGTCCAACAACCCCCTGGAGCGCCTCAACAAGGAGATACGGCGTCGCACCGATGTCGTGGGCATCTTCCCTAACCGACCAGCCGTGCGTCGCCTGGTTGGCGCCGTCCTCGCTGAACAGCACGACGAATGGGCCGTCGGCCGTCTATACACGACACCCGCGGTCTACAGCATCGACGAAGCTCTACCCGAGGCGGATCTAGCGAAGGCAGTGGCATAGACCGCGATCAACAGGATGACGTACTCTTACACCACTTGACGGGACGTGACCGAAGAAGGCCCCCAACGGTTGCTGGGGGCCTGTTATATTGGTGTGCCGCGGCGAGATCACCAGCCTAAACAGGTCGGACCAGTGCGGCTGAACAACTCTTGCCCGCCCATATCAATTGCTATTAAAGGGACATCCCGCCCGACCTGCTCTCCGCGCCTCTCAGCTGTCTAGCGAACGGTTCCCTCAACGGTTAGAACCTCGCCCTCCACGGTCCCCAGGACTTGCACGAGCTGATCCGACCAGGTGACCGAACCCTCACTCGTAAGGCCATCCATCATCATCAGGTCTAAGCCCTTCACCACCAGGGACCTCCCTGCACACTGAGGTGGAAAGGATTCGGCCAGCACTTCGCACAGACGTACCTGGCCGTTCTGGGCGTGCAGAAGCCCGTTGATCAGCAGTGGACCCTTGAGATTAGAGGTGAATACGTCACCAATAGATATGCCAGGACCGACGCCGCTAATGTGACCAGAGTCCAGATCACCGTCGTCGTCACCACACGCCGCCGCAACGACGCTGGCAATAGTCACGACGGCCAAGAGAGCTAGTATCTTCTTCATTTTCGGGCCTCCTAAACTTAGATGCTGTACTGAGCTGATTATCCTCATCACAAGGACAAGGTACAAGGTGGAGGTGACCTGCCGGATCAGCCAAAGGTCGTATTCGGGGTCGTAGAAGAGAAGTAGTGGTCTAGGGTCTGGGAATCGGAAGGGAGAAGGGCCGCCCTAGTGGTGAAGGCGGCCCGCTCTCTCTATTGGGAATGCCCTAGACCGTGATTCCCCATATGAGCCCTGGTGTGCGTCCCCTAATCGTCGGCGGCTGCCTCGGCCACCCGTGCGCCCTCTATGCTGATCTTGGGCAGCCACTCCAGCCAGCTTGGGAAGTACCTGAACCATAGTCATTGCCAATCGGTTCAAATCGCTTGGTCTTAACCCGAATCCACCGAAGGACACCGATGGACGGCGTGAGGACAGCGGAAGGGGGTGGGTGAGGGAGCTACAGGGGAGATGGCCTGGGGTCTTGGGGTAGATGGGAGGCCGGCGGACGGTCTTCAGTCGCCGCACAGGGCCCCTAAGGCCCTATGCGGGAGTTGCGATGCGCGGGATGGCGAGAGGATACGCAGCAGGGGACTCTCGCGACCGGGGTGGCGCGAGATTGCGGGGACGTTGGGTCAGTTGCAGGCTGGCCGTCAGGCCGGGAACGGAATGGCTTGCAGCCGGGCCAAGGCGCGACTGAACTGGGTTTCCCAAGGCCAGCGCCGGGGGAGATGCAAAGTGAGGCGGCGCGCCGAGCGGGTGATCCGTCCCACCAGAGCGAAGACCCGCCGCCTGAGGGTCTTGGTGATCACGGTCCGCTCGCCCAGACCAATCCGCGCCGTCCAGCGGGCCAGGTTATGCGCCATCACCTGGACCGCCAGCCAGGCGCCGTTGGCGGCGAAGCGCGCCGACGGCATGTGGTTCAGCCCGACGCCGTACTTGAGGTCGCGTATGGCGTTCTCGACCTCGGCGTGGCGGCGATGATCGGCCTCCAGTTCCAGCGTCTCCCCATCGCGGTCGGTGATGAAGGCGTGATAGCTGTATCTGGCGAAGAGGGCGAGCTGGGAACCGGGCGTCGGCTTCACCCGCCGGACAATGAGCCGCACCGGCGCGGCGTCCGGCTTGGTCTGGAACGGGGTGTAAGTCGTCTCGGCGACATCGGCGGCACCGTCCATCCAGTAGGGAATGGGAGTCCAGTCCTCCTCTGGTATCGCCTCGATCAGGTCCCGCAGGCTGGCGCGCTGGCGGATGGTGATAGAGAAGCGGACATCCATTTCCCGGCAGGCGGCAACGACAGTGTGGGCGTAGAAGCCGCTGTCGGCCCGCACCGTGAGTTGTCCCCTGGCCCCGCCGTAGCGCACCCGCCCCACCGTCTCACGCAGGAAGTGGGCGGCGCCACGGGCGGTGTTGGCCCGGCCCTCGCGCAGCCGGGACATCAGCACTTCGCCGGTGCCGGCGGCAATGGCCAGCAGTGGGTGATAGCCGCGGGCGCCGGTATAGCCGTGGTGGCGCGCTCCCTCCTTGGCCAGTCCATAGGTCTCGCAGATGGTCGAGTCCAGGTCGATGGTCAGGGGCGAGTCGCCGGGTCCGGCCCCAGCGGCCCAGGCCCGGGCCAACAACTGGCGGCTCACGCGGTCGAGTTGACGGACATGCCCCCACCGGAAGCTGCGCAGGAAGGTCCCCAGGGTGGATGGCGCCTTGACCACGCAGCCTAGAACACCGACCGTCCCACCAGCGCGCAGCGCATCGGCGTCGTCGATGCAGTCGCCGCCTGCCAGCGCGGAAGCGACCAGCGTCAGCATCTTGTCCCCAGTGTTCGCCCGTCCCGGCGCTCCGCCGAGGTCAAGGTGATGGTCGACGAGTTCCCGCAGGCCCAGGTGCCGGGCTAGGGTGGCCGGCAGGAGCAGGCCGGCATTGGCCACCAGGCGATGGTCGTCAAAGAGGATGCGAATACGGTCGGGTTTGTTCTGTGGCAGCATCTATTGGGTGCTCCTTGTTTCCGGGCGGGTTTCTGTTCCAAAACCATTATCCCAGATTCAGAGGAGCACCCTCTGCCTTCTTCAAGGGCTGTCCCCAAGGACGTCCTTCGGTGGATTCGGGCTTAAGGATTAATCACTTGAGGCCTGGAATCGGACTTCGCGTGCCCACAAATTGACCCGAACGACACTTAATACTTCACGACCTGCTTGGTAGGCTTTACAAGTCGACACCACGCCATGGCTGAAGTGATCTGAAGAAGACTTACACAATTCCAGCTCTACGTTAAACGAGGGAGGTACCACAATGAAGCTAACTAGATTAATTGGCCTGCTGCTCCTGGTTGTCACCACTTTGGCAATGGGAATTTCCTCCGTACTAGCGGCCAAGCCCCAACCCGTGATTGAACACAGTAATGGATATCCTAGTGGTTCCCACTTCAACCTCAATGTCCACGGCAAGAAGGCAGGCTACGCATGTGACCCAGCGCCCGGAGGCAGCTCTGTTTTCATCCCTGAATACGGTTCGGCAACTCTACAGTACGTTTCTAACAAGAAGTCCCCAGCCACAGAACTGAAGGCGCTAGATCCATGTGCAGAGGCCTTTGACGGCGATCCAGTCAAGGTACAGCTGCCCAAAGAGGAGCAAGGCTACTACGTGTTTGCAAGAATCCGGGCCAAGCCTAACAATGGCACACCTGATGGTGAGCCAAGCTCGATTCTTCTTGTTCCTGACCCCGTATTGGAGGCATGCAACGACACGGATCCGGCGAATCCAGATTTCCCAGACTTCACTGAGTGCCCAGACGACATACTCTTGGCTCTTGGCCTTGTAACCAACGAAGGGGCATACGACCTAGTGGACCAGGAGTTTGTCCGCTTCGAGGACCCCAATGCTAAAGGCAAAGGGAAGGCAAAGGCTATCGGCATTACAGGCCTGTTCCTATGGACAGGCTACGTGTGCGACGCACTGCTGGACACGAACGGGGACGGCGTAATAGATGGGCTAGATGTGCCAGCGAGCTACGACACCAATGGCACACCTGGCATTCAGCAGGACGAATTGGACACCTGGCTAGCGGACCAAGCCCTTCTGGGAACATGCACCTTTTACGAGAATGAGTGGGTCTTCAATGTTGCCGACCTGGTGGTGCAGGACCAAGACATCACGAACGATGGAACCAAGTTGCTGAAGATCCGGTTCTATCCAGTAAGTACGACTGAATTCATACGATAGGGGAGAACAACCTGGTAAAATCGTAGAGAGCATCGAATGCCCAGACAATCAGCAGGCTCACTGCTTGGAGACGACTATGGACGTTGCCTCTAGGCCAGATCGGGGACCGTTGTTGTACGGGAGGGCTCGCCTTTGGCGAGCCCTCCCTTTTTGTGTCTCCATTACCTTTTCACTAGTAGATAGGTCGCTTGAACCACATAGCCTGATAGCAAATGCACGCCGCTCCCTTAGGCTGCCCAGGATGATTTCGGTGAGATGTAGTTCGTCCCTCCCCAGTCTCCCCACCCACTAATGGTGACGTGGTATTATACGCCTGGAAATGAGATGAAAGGTTCTAGTGGTCTGTCCACTAAATAGCGACGCATTCTTCCCCACCCTCCCGCCCAGAGGTTTTATCCAAAGGGGGACACCCCCTGCCACTTCGCGCAGGGCAGGCTCTTGAACCCCCGACAGTGGGTTCCCTGTACCCTCCTAGGGTTTTTGTGCAAAGCTATTTGCGGGACTAAGAACTGGTCACAGGGAGGTGAATAATGGCCATTTTGCCGACACGGGAGCTTGGACGAACGGGCCTTCAGGTCAGTATGTTGGGATACGGCGCTATGGGGCTGCGGGGAGCCCCCCGAGGGCGTGAGGTTTCGAACCAACAGGCGGATAGCATCCTCAACGCCGTCCTGGATTCTGGCATCAACTACATAGACACCTCAATCGACTACGGGGATAGTGAGGAGCATATTGGGAGAGTCATCTCGCATCGTCGCTCTGACTACTATCTGGCCACAAAGTGCGGGTGTGTAGTGGGCGGCCCGCCCGAACACGGCAGTCAGTTGCCCCATGTTTTCACCCGGGAGAACATCGTCACCGGGGTGAACCAGAGCCTTGCCCGCATGAAAACCGATTACATAGATGTTCTACAGTTCCATGCCGGGCCTTCACGGGAGGAACTGGAGGAGAACGGCGCCATTGAGACGGTGCTCGACCTGAAACGAGAGGGTAAGGTCCGCTTCATAGGCATGTCCTCCACACTGCCCAATCTTGCAGACCACATCGCCATGGGAGTGTTCGATGTCCTCCAGATACCCTACTCGGCCCTCCAGAGGGAGCACGAGGAGGTCATCACCTCGGCCGCCCAGGCGGGTGTGGGAACAGTCATTCGAGGAGGTGTCGCTAAAGGCGCTCCATCGCGTGGGAAACAGGAAGGCTCTGCCTGGGGCCTGGGACAGCAAGCCGGCTTGGAGGACCTCCTGGAGGGTATGACGCCGATGGAGTTCATCATGCGCTTCACCCTCACACACCCGGACCTGCACACCACCATCGTTGGCACCATAAACCCCGACCATCTAAGGGAGAACTTGGGCGCCCTCCAGAAGGGCCCACTATCTAACGATCTCTACCAGGAGGCCAGGCGACGCCTCACTGAGATGGATAGAGGAGTTTAGCGACGAGAAGGGCGCAAGGAGGCGACCCGGATATGGCATTAGATACTGTTCGCTTAGGCATCATAGGCGCTGGGGGGATAGCCAGGCAGAGGCACCTCCCAGGTTTTCAGGCTATCCGGGAGGCCTCGGTCATCGGCGTATGCAACCGCAGCAGGGAGTCCGGCGAAAAGGTAGCTGCCGAATTCGAGATCCCCAGGGTCTACGACGCCTGGATGGACATGTTGCAGGAGAAGGACCTGGACGCCATATGTATTGGGACCTGGCCCTATATGCACAAGACCCTGACATTGGCGGCCCTGGAGAATGGCAAGCATGTCCTGTGTCAGGGACGTATGGCCATGAACGCCCAGGAGGCTCGGGATATGCTGGAGGCATCCCGCAGATATCCCAACCTGGTGACTCAGGTCGTTCACACGTCCGTTGCCATGAGGGTGGACCCCACCGTGAGGAACATGATAGCCACTGGCTACCTGGGAGACCTGCTGGCCATCGACCTGAAGGTCTTTCAGAGCAACTTCGTGGACTCGGACTCACCGCTGCACTGGCGTCATGATGAGGAGTTCAGCGGATTCAACGTCCTAAACATGGGTTCCTGGTACGAATTGATTTTGCGATGGGTGGGCCCGGCGACAAAGGTCATGGCCATGTCCGCCGTCAATGTGAAGCAAAGACGTGACGACAACGGTATCCTGCGGGCAGTCTCACTCCCGGACCATGTGGACATACTGTGTGAGATGGCCTGTGGCGCTCAGGCTCGACTGAGCTTCAGCGCTGTGACGGGTCTGGCGCCGCCACCAGAAGCATGGTTCTACGGCAGCGATGGTACGATACGTCTAAGTGGTAGCCCCCTGGCCGTGTACGCTGGGAGACGTGGCGAAACTCAGCTTTCTGAGATACCCATCCCTCCTGAAGAAGAGGGAAAGTGGCGCGTGGAGGCGGAGTTCATAAATGCCGTCCGCGGGTATCAGAAGGTCACCCACAATTCGTTTGAAGAAGGCGTGAAGTACATGGAATTCTCCGAGGCCGTGGCCAGGAGCTACATGACAGGCCTTGCCGTCCCCCTTCCCCTGTTATAGGCCATTTTTCCATGTGCTAGTGGGCACACCTACACCGGGGGTCGCCTGGCTGTACGCGGATCAGGTCGCCAACCCGGAATGATAAGGTATTTAGCGGGGAGTCCACATCAGGGCCCTGATTTCGCTGAACTCCTGGCGGCATTTGGCCCAGGAATTCTTGCGCCACAGGAGATCGTTGACGGTTAGTCAGTGTAGTGGTAGGTCTCTCTCCATGTCATGTAGTCCCGAAGGCCTGAGGCGAGGTCTAAATGGGCGACGAAACCCAAGTCCTCCTTGAGGCGAGTTACATCCAGCCTGTTCTCTCGTCCTCTAGAAGCGGCGCCGAGGTCCACCTCGCCAACGACGCTTGATGGTAAGTCTGTGACTTGGAGACCGGGGCGTAACTCGTGCAACACCTCTATTATTTCTCCCAGGGTATTCAATTGCGGGCAGGAGTTGTTATACACATCATAGGATAGAGTTGGCGCCTCAAGCACGGTGCAGATGCCATCAGCGATATCGCTTACGTGCGTAACCTGTCGCCTTATGCTGCGATTACTTACGTTTATAGGCTCGCCCCTGAGAGCCTTCCCCGTCCACTCCTTGATGATGGACTGGTTGGCGCGATGGTTGGTGACCCGTTCCATTGGACCGTAAGGTCCACCAAGCCGGACGCTAACCGTCTGAAAACCGTGCAACTCCCCGTATCTCCGGGTAAGTAGCTCACTCGTGTACTTAGTGGCCCCGTAGAGGCTGCGTGGATTGAGGGGGCTGTCCTCGTAGAGCACTTCGGTAGGGTCCTGGCCTTCTCCGTAGACGGACCCTGAGCTCACATAGAGGAACCGCTCCGTAGGCAGCCGGCAAGCCAGCTCCAGCATGTTAGTGGTCCCCATCACGTTGATAGCCACGATGGAGTAGCTTCGCCCTGCCTCGACCTCAGGAAGGACGCCTGTGAAGACGGCTGCATGCACTATTCGGGTAATGTCATGGGACGCAAGCTGCTCCAGGTTCGACTTGTCGAGAACATCGCCCTGGATGAAAACCACCTGCTCCGTCCAGGGCGCCAGGTATTTCTTGACCAGGTCATCAGGAGGCGCAAGGTCGAAGCAGATGACCTTGCGGCCGCGCTGCGCCAGAGCCTTAACGACATTACTGCCAATGAAGCCTGTTCCACCCGTGACCAGGGTTGCCATGTCACCCTCCCTTTTCTAGGTTTGTCGGGTACCCGTCGCCACTGCTCCTGGGTCTCCGCTCCGAATCCCCCAGGGATCGCCGGGCATGGCCACCCCCCGTTCCTCGGCCAGCTTGGCTGCGCGCTTTGCCCCCTCACGGACCGGCTTAACGTAAAACTCATCCAGGTCCAGCCCCAACCCATCCACGATTCTCACCCTGAAGTTGAAGTAGGCGCACACCTGGGCGACGTCCAGAATATCCCGGTCCGTCCATCCAACGTCCCTCAGTCCTTGAATGTCGGCCTCATTGCACATCGCTGGCGCAAGGGTAAGTTTCTCGACCCACTCCAGCATCACACGTTCAGCCTGTGTCAGATCCATCCTCCGCCAGTCGTCCTTAATCCGCTCCACTTCAAGATCGTCCCCGCCTTCCTGACGCAGAAACTCTGCGTGGGCAACCGTTCAGAAGCGGCAGTTTAGGGTGACGGAGGTGACGGTGGCGATCATCTCTCGCTGGGCTGTAGTCAGACGGGATTCACCCCGCATGATTTCCCACATCAGCTCCGCCGTATGCCACATAGCCTTTGGGCTGAGGCTGTGCAGGACAGGAGGGGAAATAGGAGAGCCACCAGTAAAAATGGTGCGCTCCCGAACCAAGCGCTCACCAGCACGCTGTTTTTTGATCTTAGCGTAAACCTCTTTGAGCTCGCCTTCGGCCTCATGGTCTCGAACCACTTTAATCCATGGCATTGTCCTACTCCTTACCTGCCCGGAATTCCCCAGATCAGACCCATGGCAGATGTCGCCGACAGTAACGTCGAGTGCAGGCAGCATACGCCCGACGTCCCGCTGTTTCAACCCTTTGAGATACTTGGCGCGGATACTATCCTCCTGCTCCCAAGACCGTCCTGACCCCCTGCCGGCCTTGCACAAATAGTTCAACGCTTCTTTCCCACCCACCCGCCCAGAGGTTTTATTCAAAGGGGGACACCCCCTTGCCGCTTCGCGCAGGACAGGCTCTTGAACCCCCGACAGGAAACACAGGTTCCCTGTACCCTTCTAGGGTTTTTGCGCCAAGCTCCCCCTGCCCTCCAGCGAGGAGCTCCACCAGGCTATCGAAAGCCACTCCCAGAAGGATAAAAAAAGCATAGTGAGCTTGACAGCTAAGGAGTACAGACATATCCTCAGCGCCGGACGGACCTATTAGGTTGGCCTCCATCAGATCGCGGCATATCGACAAGAGAGGTGCAGTATGAATAGTGGCGATACGGCCTGGATCCTGGCGTCGTCGGCGCTGGTTTTCATCATGATTCCGGGCCTGGCGTTTTTCTATGGCGGACTGGTCCGCAGAAAGAATGCCGTAGCAACCATCATGCAGAGCTTCATTGCCATTCCTATTGTTGGCGTGGTCTGGGTACTCTGGGGATATAGCCTCGCCTTTGGCCCGGATGTCGGCGGCTTCATAGGAAACTTAGACTACATCGGCCTGCGCGGTGTGTCGGCGATAGAGGCGGGTCCCTATTCCGATGCCATTCCTCACCAGACCTTTATGATCTTTCAGGCGATGTTTGCCATAATTACTCCGGCTCTCATCACCGGAGCCTTCGCTGAACGGATGAAGTTCAGCACTTTGGTTATTTTCATCGTCGCCTGGTCCACCATTGTGTACGCTCCCCTTGCCCATTGGGTGTGGGGAGACGGTGGGTGGCTGGGGTTGAGTGGATGGGGGGCCCTGGACTTTGCCGGCGGCGCCGTGGTTCACATCAATTCGGGAGTCGCCGCGCTGGCCGCCGCTCTCTTCTTGGGGAGGCGTCTACACTATGGGGAGGAGCCCATGGAGCCGCACAACATTCCGTTTGTAGTGCTGGGAGCGGCGTTGCTGTGGTTTGGGTGGTTTGGATTTAATGCCGGAAGCGCCTTGGCGGCGGGAGGCAGCGCCACCTCGGCCTTCGTGGTGACCAACACCGCGGCCGCCATGGCAGCTCTCACCTGGGCAGCGCTGGACTATGCCTTCACGGGAAAGGCGAGCGTCGTTGGCGCCGCCACCGGCGCCGTGGCAGGGCTGGCTACTATAACCCCGGCCGCTGGGTTCGTGGGGCCGATGCCCGCGCTCCTCATCGGACTGGGAGCTGGCTTCTTATGCTACATGGCGGTCCGGCTGAGGACCAGGCTTAAGGTGGATGATTCCCTGGATGTGTGGGCCATCCATGGCGTCGGGGGAACCTTCGGAATCCTGGCTACTGGACTTTTCTTGGGGATCGGCTTTATGAGCCTGTCCGAGTTTACCGGGCTCGACCGGAGTGAACAGATCCTCCGCCAACTGGTAACGATTGGGGTCAGTTGGGGATGGGCTTTCGTTATGACCCTGGTGATTCTGGTTGCACTGAAGTACACCGTGGGTCTACGAGTATCGGAACAGGAGGAGGAGCAGGGATTGGACGTCACTCAGCACGGAGAGGAGGCATACAGGGGAATAGTATAGGAGAAGGGGGCCTTGCCCAAAAAGTCCAACAGCAGACGTTTTCTTTCCCACCCACCCACCCGATATGTCTGCTTCCTGAGGGGGCACCCCTCAGACTCCCTGGCAAAGAACCCAGGTTCTCTGCACTCTCCTGAGTTTTTGTGCAAAAGTTGGGTGAGGTACTGTTGCAACCCTCCTCCAATGGGGTAAGATAGGCCAAACATGCCTGCTGATTCGCCACCTTCCCTCTCAAAGACCCGCTTTATCGGTGGCCTCCAGTGCCTCAAACGCCTGTACCTGGAGACCAAGCACCGGAAACTAGCTGACCCAATCGACGCTAGCCTGCAGGCACGCTTTGACACGGGCACCGCCCTAGGCGAGCTGGCCCGGGACATGTTCCCCGGTGGACGCCTCGTGAGTGAAGACTACCTGGCTCTCGACAGTGCGGTACAGAAGACCCAGACTCTGGTCTCTGACGACGCCGTTCCTTCGATTTATGAGGCAGCTTTCACCTTCGACGGTATCAGGACGCGGTTCGATATCCTGCAGCGCCTAGATTCAGCCGATTTCGCCCTCGTTGAAGTGAAGTCCGGCACCAGCGTAAAACCAGAGCACATCCCAGATGCGGCGATACAGACCTACGTTGCCGAAGGCGTAGGCCTGAACATCCGGAAGGTCTACCTGGCCCACATAGATAACAGTTATGTCTACGAAGGGGGACCGTACATCCTCGATAGGCTCTTCCAGATGGAGGAGGTAACCGACCAGGTACGGTCGTACATGGCGGCCTCCCTACCCTCCGATCTCGCCAGAATGAGAGAGATCCTGGAGCGGAGCGAGCAGCCTGAAGTAAGCATAGGCAGACATTGCACGAAGCCCTATACCTGTCCCTTCTACCTGCACTGCAGGAAAGATACGCCAGAGCATCACATCGAGCAGCTCCCAGGAGCGAGGTCTAATCTGCTGGAGCTCCTGCTATCATCAGGCATCGATGACATCCATGGTATCCCTGAGGGGTATTCAGAACTGAGCCCCGACCAAATGCGGGTGCGTGACAGCGTGGTGAGCGGGGAGCCTTATGTGGGAGAAGGGCTGCGGGCATCATTGTCGGAAGTACAAGACCCGTTGCTCTTCCTGGACTTTGAAACGTTCAACCCTGCCCTGCCTGCGTACCCTGGAACCCGTCCCTACCAGTTGATTCCTTTTCAATGGTCCCTCCACCTATTGCACCCGACTGGACAGCTGGAACACCGCGACTTCCTGCACGCTGGACCTGATGACCCGCGACCCGCCTTCATCGATAGCCTGCTCGAAGCAACCGGTACGACAGGCACCATCATCGTCTACTCGAGCTTTGAGGAGGCCAGGCTCAAGAAGCTTGCCGATGAGTTCCCAGAATACGCCCAGAGCCTACTGGCCCTTTGCGAGAGAATATTTGACCTCTACAAGGCAGTCAGAGCCCACTACTACCATCCAGAGTTCCACGGGAGCTATTCTCTGAAGGCGGTCCTCCCAGCGGTTGTCCCCGGTATGACGTATGCTGGTCTGGGCATACAGGAGGGGCAGGCTGCGTCACTGGCCTTCGCCCGAAAGATAGCGCCCGATACAGATGAGACTGAGAAAGCAAGGCTGCACTCCGACCTTCTGGAGTACTGCAGGAGGGATACGGAGGCGCTCGTAGAGGTATTCCAAGCGCTCCGTTTCCTATGACCTTAAAGCTAATCACAACGAAAATTTCGCCGCTGGTGGAACAGTCTGCCGTGGGGACTCCTGAGAGGTCTGAACCATGAACGAGAAGCAGTTAGCGGTCCTGATAGATGTTGAGAACGTAGGGCTTACCTCGATTCAGGCCCTATTTGACCAAATATCCGATACTGGTCGTGTGATTGTAAAGCGCGCGTATGCGGACTGGTCAAGGGCGGGGAATCAGCGAGACCAGCTTCTCGAACTGGGAATTGAGCCCATCCACGTGTTTCACATGGCGAAATCGGGGAAGAATGCCAGTGACCTACGGATGGCCATAGATGCCGTGGACCTTCTTTATCAGTCGCCGGTGGATACCTTCGTGATCGTCTCCACCGATAGCGACTTTGCGCCGCTTGTTGGGAGACTTCGAGCCGCAGGGAAAGCGGTAATAGGAGCTGGACCTCGGGCAACGGCGCCCCACACCCTGGTGATAGCTTGCGACAGGTTTATCTACTTGTCTCACGACGAAAAGCCGGAACAAATGACGCGTCCTCAAGAACAACAGTCGGTGGAAAGCCTGCTTGTTCGCGCGCTGAAAGCATCGATGGACGAACAAGGCAGAGTCTCGGGGAGCAGGCTTCATCAGACGATGCATAGACTGGACCCCGGTTTTGACTACCGAGCTTATGGACACTCCACATTCACGAGGTTTCTTGAAGCTTCCGCTGAGGTCAAGATACTACGTCGCAGAGGACCTGGGGACTTGGCCGTCGAGCTAACGGACCCCGGCAGCATCCCGGCGGGAGAAGCCTCTGATCCAAATGCGTGGGACCAACGAATAGACTCTGCTTGGAGAAACCGGGTCCCTAGGGAGGGTGGCTATATTTCCGGGCCAATTGCCGCGGCGCTGGCGGCAAGTGAGCTTGGAGCGCCAAAGCTGAGCGCGTCCCGATACAAGACTCTGCAAAGCCTCTTTAACGCAAGCGCCCTAATCCGGTCGGGGTGGCGGCGCGACGGCAGCAAAATATTCCGGCTATAGCACTTCTTTCCTAGGGAAGGGCGCCATCAAAAGGGGTCTACCGAGAGCCTTCGTGGCGACGTTGACCGGTATAGGAATATGGACTACCATTACAATCACTCCACTACCCTACAGAGAGCGCGTCCGGTTAAGTGCGGAGAGGCCTTGTGCTGACTTCCCTTAGGGCGAAGCCTGAGGAATAAGGGAGGATTCAGCGAGAAAGGAGCCGCATGAAGATTTTTATAGGAAACCTGCCCTACCGGTCCACTGACACAGAGTTGAACGACGCGTTTAGCGCCCACGGAGAAGTAGCATCCGCTCAGGTTGTTACCGACCGCTACACGGGCAGATCGCGAGGATTCGGCTTCGTTGAGATGCCTAACGACACTGAAGCCGAGGCCGCGATAGCCGCCCTCAACGGCAAGGACTTCGATGGCCGTGCCTTGGTGGTCAACCAGTCCCGTCCCCGCGAGTATGACAATAGTCGCGACCAGTCTGCCGGTGGACGCCCGGACAGTGGTGGAAGTCGCTGGTAGAACCACGGTAAGCCGCCTCTATATCTTCCTCTTCGCTCTTTCCATCAGGACTTCTCGGCACCCGACTCCAGCAGGTCCTTCAGAGTCTCCAAGTCATTTGTGATGTTTCGCTTGACCTTCCGTGACATCAGCGGGCCCGCGAGCTTGTAAAATCCACTAGTCTCACCCTGAACCCGGATTCGCGCCTGAGTGCCATCAGCCACCTCTTCGAACTCGTATGTAACCTCCATGGGAAAGGGACCCTTCACCGAGCGCATGGCAAGTAATGCCTTCGGGTCATACTCGACTACTTCGAGCACGTACTCGATGCGCCTGCCCAGGAAGGATGCTATCCACCCAGAGGTTTTATCCAAAGGGAGACACCCCCCTTCGGCAAGCTCAGGACAGGCTCTTGAACCCCCGACAGGAAACCCAGGTTCCCTGTACCCTCCTAGGGTTTTTGTGCAAAGCTACATGCAGGCTTCGGCTAGCGTAACAGAAGAGAAGAGCTATCGGGAAGAACCAGAAGATACCCACACCACCCACGGTAGGCGTATACTAGGCGACGGCATTTCAGTCCTCTTTAGGGGTAACGCCCTAACTGGAGGTATCAATATGGTCAATGATTTCCTCTCGGACTTTAACTTCTATATGCCCACCCGAGTCATATTCGGTCCTGGGTCGCTGAGCCGGCTGGCGGAACTGGTGGAGGGGGTGGGTGGCTCAAGGGCTCACGTGTTCCTGGTAACTGGGCGCCAGAGCTTAAAGGCTCAGGGCACCCTGGAACGTGTCCTGAAGGACTTGTCCCGGTTCAAGGTCACTCATTATGATGGCGCCCTCCCTTTTCCCTCCCCGGAACTGATGGATCAGACGGCGGAAACCTGCCGTAAAGCGGGAGCCGACGTGGTAGTGTCCATAGGGGGAGGCAGCGCTCTGGACCTGGGTAAGGTGGTGGCCATGCTGATGGCCAACCAGGGACCATCTCTGGACTATGGCATGGGCCGCCGCCAGATAGAGAAACGAGGGTTGCCCTTCATCGCGGTGCCTACTACCTCCGGCAGCAGCAGCGAGGTAACAGGGGGCGCAGCACTATGGGATATGGAGGGAAAGGCTTCCTTCCGGGTGGGCGGCCCCCTTATGTATCCTACCATCGCCCTGGTAGACCCGGACCTGGCCATGTCCATGCCGATAGAGCTGGCCGCCGCCACGGGAATGGATGCCTTCAGCAGCGCCTTCGAGTCCTACTGGTCTCGAGAGGCTCAACCCATGACGGATTCCCTGGCCCTGCGAGTCATACGCATCTACGCCCAGAACCTGGAAGCCTCCTGTCGCAACGCAGACGAGGCGGCTCGCATCAACTGCGCCCTGGCCTCCACCATGTCCGGCGTGGGTTACACCAACAGCAGGCCAAACATCTGCCACGCCTTTTCGCAGCCCCTTACCCTATTCTGGGGCGTGGCCCACGGCCAGGCGGTCTGCGTAACCCTTCCGGACTTTCTAGCCTGGAATGCAGAGGCCATACCGGAGAAGCTGCCTGCGCTGTGGGAGGCCCTGGGGGTAACAGGGCTGGAGGAGGCCCAGCAGCGTCTGACGGAGATCATGACCAACTGCGGTCTGGTGACCAGCCTCAGCCCTATGGGCGTCACCCGAAATGACCTGGACCTGATCCTGGAGCGTTTGCCCTGGGAACGGCTGGCACAAATACCCAGGTCCATGGACAAGGTCGATGCTCGACCCATTCTGGAGGTGTTGCTGTAACCGGATTGGCAGGGCAGAGGTAGCCTGTCTGTTGGCAGCGGATCTTATTCAATAAAGTTCACGAAGGGGGGAAAGATATGCCCAGAATTCCGGAGATTACCCAGAGAGAACAGGTACCTGAAGGCCAGCGGCATCTTTACGATGACATCATCGGCAGCCGTGGGAGCATCGCTGGGCCATACCGCTACCTCCTGCACTGCCCCGAGCTGGCGGTACGCACCGCCCACTTGATTGGGTATTCACGCTTTGAGACAGACTTCCCAATAGACGTAAAGGAGCTGGCCATCTGCGCCGTGGCCCGGGAGATGGACTGCCTGTATGAGTGGGCGTCCCACGAAGGCTTCGCCCGCGAGGCCGGGATCCGTGAGGAGGCCATCGCCGCCATCAAGGACCGTAGTGCCCCACAGGGGCTTACGGATGAGGAGGCGCAGGTCGTGAGGTGCGTCCAGGAGCTCCTGAGACCCCCTCACCGATTAACTGAGCCTACTTTCCAGGCGCTGCGCAGCCGCCTGGGGGACTCTCGGCTTGTGGAGCTTACGGGCAACATCGGGGCCTACGCCGCATTGGCCTGCACGCTCAACGCCTACGATGTGCAGGCACCGGAAGGAAGGCCTGTACTGCCGACGTAGCGAGCCCTGATATGTCCGGGTGAAATGCTCGCGGTGGAAGGGAAGGGCTAATGTTTTGTCCGTTATATAGCGACGCATTCTTTCCCACCCTCCCACCCAGAATGTTTCCTCTGGGGGGCACCCCCAGGGTCCCCGTCAAGGGGCAGAGCCCCTTGGAACCCCGGGGAGTGTGAGGGGCGGAGCCCCTTGGAACCCCGGGGAGTGTGAGGGGCGGAGCCCCTTGGAACCCCGGGGAGTGTGAGGGGCGGAGCCCCTCACAGACACTTCACGGGTGGGTGAGCGGGAAGTGTCAGAATTCCCCGGACTGAGGGCTAGTTGCGGGAGGAGTTTAGAGCAGGGCCGATGGCCTCCTGGAAGGCGCGCCGCTCCGACTCCGGGAACCGAAAGGTCTCCATGCAGTACATGTAGATGTGGTCGACCCCCAGTTCCTGCAGGCCCTTCATGCGCTGAGCCACCTGGTCCGGGTCTCCCAAGACTGCCATGCTGTCCGCCATGGCCTCCTGAAGCTCGTAGGGTATAACTTCCGCCAGCCTCTCGCCGGCCTCCCAGTCCTGGATATGTGAGGCGTCTGGGTACATGGCCTGTAGCTTGGCGTCCGCCTCCTGAATCATAGGCTTGAGGGGCGTGATGTCGTGCTGGATGCCCCGCTGGCTCAGCCACTCCTCGGCTCCTGGACTCGCCAGGATGGGGAGCAGAATGGGGCTCCACGCTCGTATCGCCTGGCGGCGGGTGTCTCGAATCATGCAGCGCATCTCCAGGACCTGGTGCACTTCCGAAACGTCGCGGCCGGCACGGGCAGCACCTTCTGCCAGCCACTGGCGGCTCTGGTCGATGCCCTTGGCGTTGGGAGGGCAGGTCAACAGCACGCCGTCGCACAGCTCCCCAGCCAACCTGGTAACCAGGGGCCCCCGGGCGGCCAGGTAAATGGGCACGGGCACTCCTCCACCGTGGTGCATCCGCACTCGGTGGGAGATCCCCTCTGTAGGCTGGTACACTTCCCACTCGCCGGCCATAAAGGCCCTGATCTTGAGGATGGCCTCCCGCATCTCGCTGATGCGAAGCTGTGGCATTCCTACCATTCGAGGAGCGGCGTTGCCTCGGCCCAGCCACAGCTCAAAGCGATCGGGGCCGAACTCCTGCACAGTCTTGGCCGAGGATGCGACGACGGAGGTGTGGCGTGGTCCCGGGCAGGTAAGGGCGGGGTGCACTCGAAGGTGCTCCGTGTTCTGGAGCACCTGGGCCATCACCACGTAGGTATCCCTGAAATAGGTCTGGGCGTCATTGAAGCCGCAGCCGGAGAAGCCGGCCTCCTCGCACTTCTGGGCGAATTTCACCACCTCAGCGATTGGCTGGCTTGGTGGGGTCCTGAGGTCTACCTGCATGGCGTTCTCCTTCCGGGGAAAATACGACAACTGTAAGGGCCATCCCTGACTTACTCTGCCTGGAAAGCGGGCATGACCTCCCGGATGCAGCGGTCTAGTTGATCCTTGAAGTTTCGCGAGCAGAAGCGCAGCACCGGCATGGTGCATCCGGCGTCTATATAGGATTCTATCTTCCTGATGACGTTATCGGGAGGGCCGTAGGCCAGCCAGGTCTCGGCCCGCTCCCGGGAGATGTGGCCGGCACCGTAGTAGAGCCTGAGATACTCCTCCGCCTCCGCGAAAGCCTTTTCCGGGTCGTCGTTGATGTTCACCATCAAGTGCAGGCAGGACTCCAGTTTCGATGGGTCGCGGCCATCCTGGGCGGCATACTCGCGTATCGTGTCGAAGCGCCGGCGGAAGGTCTCGACGGGAGTGGAGTCTGTCTGCCAGCCATCGGCGTACTTTGCCACCCGCCGCAGGACGCGGTCGACTACCGCCTCCTCCACCTGGTCTCCCTTGGGGTTGACGGCGATGAATATGGGCAGGGGATTCTGGGCAGGCTTTGGAAGCAGCTCAACGTCGGCGAACCTGTAGTACTTTCCCTGGTGGGTCACCCGCTCCTCGCTCCACAGGCGGCGAAGTATGTTGATTCCCTCCATCAGGCGGCCAGCCCTCTCGTTGGAGGCGACGCCCATGACCTCCAACTCGTGGGCAAACTGGGGGCTGTCCTTGGCTCCCGCACCGTTGCAGACGGCCAGGATGGTGCGGCCCTGAGAGAGCACATCCAGGCTGGCCCACTGGATGGCCAGCTGAATTGGATGGCGAAAAGGGAAGCTGGCCATGCAGATGGTGCCAAGCTTCACCTCTTTGGTCCGAGTGGCAATGGCGGAGAGGGTCACGATGGCGTCGAGCCTGGGCTTGGAGAGGAGGTTGTCCCCCACCCAGACCCCGTGAAAACAGCCCGAGTCCTCCGCCATCTGAGCGGCGTCCAGCAGGTCCTCGGTGGTCGTCCACTCAAAGAGCACCGACCGATTGGAGAGGCTGAGGCCAAACTTTGCCCTCATGTTTTGCATCCGGTTCCCCTCTAATCAGCTCAGGAGAGATAGGATTGTATGGGTTATCACCCGCGCCTCGTCCTCGACGTGAGAGATGGGCACAAAGTCTTCCCCCAGGGGCCGCACTCCACCACCGACTCCGTACATCACCGTCGGCACGCCAGCAGCGCAGGGGCCACCGGCGTCGTAGGTCCCCTGCCCGTAGAAGGTCTCGGGGGCGGAGCCGCGCACCAGGCGGTGGGACTCTGTGAGGGCCTGGACTCCAGGGTGTTCTGGGTCCACCAGGGCAGGGAGCATGTGCAAGCCTCGCTCGACCGTCACCTGGTAGGGTGACAGGTCTCCGATGGTGTTACGTACGTCCTCTGTCGCCTGGTCCAGATCATCCCCGGGCAGTAGGCGGCGGTCCACCTTTATACGCGCCACCTCCGGCAGAGTGTGGGGAGCCAGAGGCTCGAAGGCCACCTGGTAGGGAATGGCGTGACGTCCTCCCAGTAGCGGATGGGTGCCGTCTAAGGGCACGCTCTTGAGGCGATTCAGCACCTCATGGGCGCCCTCGATGGCGCTGAGCCCCTGGCTGGGGATGCTGGAGTGGACGGCCTTCCCGCGCACAGTCACGTTCACGTCCACTCGACCGCGGTTGCCCATGGAGATCCGCAAGCCGGTGCCATTCAGGATAATCCCGAAACCAGGCTTGCGGTCCAGGGCCGCCAGGATGGCTTCAGAGCAGGCGTGACTGCTTCGACCTTCGTTGTTCACGGCAAAGTAGAGGGCGCCTCTCAGAGGAACCTTCTCCTCTGCCAGGAGTTTCAAAATCGCCAGCATGACGGCGTGGTGCGCTTTGTTCTGGGTAACACCCTGTCCAAATACGCAGGGCTCGTCATAGCCCCACTGGGCGGCGTGCGCGATCTTGCCCGAGAAGGGCTCCTCCATCAGGTTGTGATGCTGGCTGGGAGTATAGACCATGACCAGCACGCCTGGCCGGACGACCCTTCGCCCAGGCGCACCACCAACTGGTTGCGAGGCACGTCCATGATGTCGTAGGCGCCCAGGGACTGAATCTTGGGGCGAAGCACCCGCTGGACGTAGTGCACCAGCTTGGGATCGTCGGGCTCCATGAAGACGTCATGCCCCATAGGCACGTTTGTCGGCACCTTGGCCAGCTCCACCAGGGTGTCGATTAGGAAGCGCCTATCCAGGCTTTCGACAAGGGCCGTTGCCTCTTGAGTGGCCGCCACGTCAGAATCCTCCGCAACTGGTTTGCGTGAATTCTAGGCGTCCTCCCTCCAGCCGTCAAGGCGGCGTGGGCCAGGAGAGACGCTGGGCGTGGACATACCGCCACCAATGTACCATTGTACGGAGCCTAGAAGTTATCGAGGGAGCCCCTCCCTCTGACTCCCCTTGGGAGGGCCTTGCACCTAAAGTCCCACAGCAGACGTTTTTTCCCCACCCACCCACCCGATATGTCTAATTCCTGAGGGGACACCCCTCAGACTCCCTGGCAGAGAACCCAGGTTCTCTGCACTCTCCTGAGTTATTGTGCAAAGCCGCGGGGGAGGGAGAAATCCTCTCTGAGGAGTCCAGCCTTCATTGCTTGACGACGAAACTCGTCGTAACGCGCTGCCTGCTTAGGCCTCCGAGCCCGGATGGCCCGGCGCTCCATACATGGGGCAGCCCACGCAAGACCGGACCTCTCCACAAGGGGCGACACCCTGCCCTGAGCCCATCGAAGGCGCCAGACCACTGCTGGTCCTGGTCTGCAGCGGCTCCTTCAAACTCCCCCCATCTCCGAACAGGTCGATGCGCAACTGCTTAGCCCTGGGTGGTCGTTGGCCTGGGAAGGCCAGGAAGGGCCAAGCCCGCTTCCTCACCACTCCCATAGCCTGAAGGTCACGCCAGTTGTCTATACTGTGGAGGCGTCGATTCTGCAAAATGCGCTGTGCAGAGGTGGGACCGACACCGGGAGCGCGTAGCAACTGCTCACGGCTCGCCGAGTTCACGTCCGTGGGGAAGGCGTCCAGGTTCTCCACGGCGATGGTCGTCTTGGGGTCTGACTCTAAGGGCAGGAACCCGCTATGGTCGAAGGCCAGCTTAAGCTCCTGATTGGAGAACTGGTATATCCGCTTCAACCAGTCCATCTGGTACAGCCGGTGCTCTCTTGCCATAGGGGTAGGTGGATGCTCCTCCAGAGGCGTGTAGCGGACCGGACGGAAGGCTGAGTAATAGACCCGCTTCAAGTTCCAGTCGCCATAAAGCTGGTCTATTCGACTGAATATGTCCCAATCCGACTCGTCGGCGGCTCCCACGACAAACTGGGTGGCCTGCCCCACGGCGCCGTTAGTGTCGCTGCTAGTCAGCTCATAGATCCACTTCATGGGCGCCAGGATGTCACGTTCAAGGTCCTTCATAGCGCTGAGCTTTCGCATCATATCCGCCGTCGGCGTCTCAATGTTGACGGAGAGCCGCGTGCCCAACCGATAGGCCGCCTCCACGTACTGTCGCTCAGTCCCAGGCATCACCTTCATGTGGATGTAACCCTTGAAGCCGTACTTCTGACGGATCACTTCTACCACCTTTACCAGGCGCTCCGTGGTCTGGGAGCCGCTGCCCGCGATGCCGGAGCTGAGAAAGAGCCCATCTACAGTGTGGCGGCTTTGCAGTTCATTAAAGGTACGCGCCAACTCGTCCACCTTGAAGGCGTAACGTCTTCTGGGCACCCAGTGGCTGTTGGGGCAGAAAGCGCAGTCCATCTTGCAGAAGTCGGTGAACATCACCCGCATCAGGTTGATGAACTTTCCGTTGGGCATTGCCGCCCTGTAGACGCCAGGGACCGGGTTCTTCTTGGGGTCGGAGTAGGGGCCCCTCGATACCCTGGAGGCCCCTCCCTTTTCTGGCGGCGAAAGAATATCGTCGGAGGCCATACCTCCTAGAATTTGCAGCTTCTCGTAGGCATCGGGGGTGTGTTTGATTAGCATAGAGTACCTCCTTAAAATAGAGAACGTATGTTCTCATACAAAGAGGTTCTCTGTCAAGGGTAGGGATCAGGAGATCATTGGCACCGATAAAAAACAGGGTCTTGGCCTAAGCTCTGCTGGCCCGCCACTCACATCGGTCTGGGTGTGGCTTACTGGGGCTGCTGCGAGATGAGATTGCTGCCGTCGTTATCCAGCTTGCTGCTGGCTCCGAAGGCATATCCTTTACCTTCTCCCTGGACGTTAAACATGCCCACCACCACCGGTGCCACTTTGCCGCTGCTTCTATTGCTACCCTCTTTGCACGGATCACCCACATTGAAGTAGCAGAGGGTAACGTCTATGTAAAAGATACCCCAGTCGTTGGGTATAGCCTGGAAAGTAATTACCCTCACCTCTCCCCCCCGCATCTTAACGGACGCATATGGCGCTTGGCCGAAAGATAACGCAAATTCCGGCCAGACCAGTAGAGGGCTATTATCGTTGGCCAAGCAACCAAAATGAGGCTGGGCCAACCCAGTGCAGAGACCCTGTTCCGGGTCGAAGGGCTGTACGGGAAACAGGTCCCCACCCACTTGCCCGGGTACGTAGGAGTATGAAGGGTCCATCCGTACGGCGACCTGCCGCATATCTTTTTGGGCTGGGCTACTGCTGCAATTCAGTATATTGATGGTGTACTCTATGGGCTCACCCACTCGAGCCCAGTTCTGGTCGCCAGGCGTGCTCAGGTCCGTGTCGCGGCTGACGCTGGGGAAAAAGCATACGCCAGGCACCAGTACTGGGGTGGGCTCCGTGAGCGCCGTCAGTTCGCCGGGCACCGATACGGTAACTGAGACGTCCTGGTTGTTGACCCTATCCACCACTGTATGCGGTGTCCCAGTCGGCAGAGGCAGGGTGGTCAATATCCATTCGCCCTCTGATGCCACACAGTCGGCGAAACTGCCGTCCGAGACCTGGTCGCCATCGCAGTCGAACTGTTCCACGTACTGAAGCATATACAGAGCCTGCTGAGTAACGGCACCAAGGGCGTACTGCACAAAGGCGCTTGCCCTAGACACCTTGACGAAATTCAGGGCGGCATCGACGTATCTTAGGGTGGGAGTCAAGCCTATAGCGCCTACCCCAAGGAAGATCAGCACCAAGACCAGGGCAAGGCCTCGTTGTCCCCTCATCATACCGGCACCTGACTGGCCAGGAGGGCTCCGTAGACCCGGAAGGTCCTCTTCTCGGTTACGTCGGCGCTCCCCTCCAGCGCAGAGGTTACCTCTATGGCGAAGAGGTTGCCGCTTCTGGAGAACTGGACGCTGGTGACGTTCCGTGCCACGGTGGATGTGGTAGAGGTTGTCCAGGTACCAATACAGGTATCATACGTAGGTGAGGTCGGGTCGAGGTCCCAGTCATTGCAGACGCGCTGCTGACGCTGAAGGTCAGAGCCGGAGAGGCTATACTTTGCCTCGCTTCGCTTGTAGACCGCTTCCCCTCCTCCGTATTTATCGTACTGGTCGGCGTCGGTCCAGTCGGTCCAATCCAGCGTTAAGGAGGAGGCCCCCACAAAGTCACCGTCCACCGGCCTAGAGGCCTGGGCCAGGGGTATGTCTTTCCCCAGCTCTCGGACCGCATTCTCCAGGGGCCTTAGGGCGGTTATCCGATCGTTATTTCGGTTGGTCTCAAAGACCATCTGGATGACGCTGACAGCCAACACCGGCAGAACCAGACCTATGGACCCAACGGCCAGAAACAACTCGATAAAGGTAAAGCCACGCTGGTCCATATCACTTCTTCACGTAGGTGGTGAGATTCAGAATGGGCTTGCCACTGCCGATGCGAGAGACCAATGCCGTGATCTTCTGAAGGGCGTTGTCGCCAGGAAAGTCTAGCGGAGTGGTAATGATGGCCAGGGAGAAGTCTGGCGGCGGAACAATAGTCACTGGATAACAACCGTCAGGATGATCATAGCAACCGGGGTCATTGTTGTAGGTCGCGGTCTTGATGTCCTCGAGCTGGGAGCGGGCCAGGGCCTCCGCCTGGGTCTGCTCGTCTACGGTGCCAGCGGACTTGGTGCCGGCGTTCAGGGTGGACATGAAGGCAACGCCCACTATCCCCAGGATGCCCATGGCCAGGATAACCTCCAGCAGGGTGAAGCCGCCCTGGCCCCGCAGAAGAACCATTGAACAGCAGCGCATAACCAACACTCGTGGCAAAGTTCTTAACATCGGATGTCCGTTGCTCTTAGTGTTCACCTAGAAGAGTGAATTGAACAGAGATTTGAGGTTCAAAAGAAAGACCTGTAAGGCTAAAGAGAAAGACCCTTCTGGTTAGCCCGTGTAGGTCAGTGGTACACTCTACCCACTAGACTGCCGGTCCAAGGAGGAGTGCGATGGCCGACAAGCAGACCTCTGACACGAGCGTCATAGAGCGACTGGCCCAGTACATGGTGGCAGCGAGAAGCGCAAAGCTTCCCCCGGAGGTGGCTCAGAAGGCCCGGCACCATATCCTGGATACCATCGCCGCAATGGTCTCGGGTGCCTCGCTGGAGCCCGGCAGGCTCGCCATCGGCTATGCCCAAAGTCTAGGCGGAACGCCCGAAGCGCAGGTGGTGGGCTCCTCCATGGTGACCTCCGCAGTGAACGCAGCTCTGGTCAACGGCATGCTGGCTCATGCTGATGAGACTGACGATTCTCACGCCCCATCTGGGACTCATCCGGGTTGCGCCGTTGTGCCGGCGGCCTTAGCCATGGCCGAACGGGCCAACGGAAACGGCGAGACCCTCCTCAACGCCGTAGTCCTGGGCTACGACGTTGGATGCAGGACCATGCGAGCCCTACGTCCTAACGAACCCCTGGAAGGAAGGACCTTCAGCAGCCACAGCATCGGTGGTGTCTTTGGCGCCGCGGCGGCGGCCAGCGCATTCATGGAGATGACGCCTATTCAGGTACGCCATCTCTTCTCCTACACCGCACAGCAGGCCTCTGGGATACCCTCATGGGTGACCGACCAGGAGCATATAGAGAAGGCCTTTGACTTCGGTGGTATGCCCGCTCGCAGTGGCGTGGCGGCGGCCACCATGGTAGCGGCGGGATTTACGGGAGTGTGGGATGTCTTTGAGGGAGACCGGAACTTCTTTCAGGCCTTCTCACCCAGCGCCAACAGGGAGGAGCTGCTCAATGAGCTGGGGAGCCGCCACGAGATCATGCTAACCAACATCAAGAAGTACTGCGTCGGCTCGCCCATCCAGGCAGCCGCAGATGCCCTCCTGAACATTATGCGGGAGCACCAGGTGAGAGCCACGGACGTGGAGCAGATGACCGTCACCCTATCCGAAGGCGGCGCTCGTACGGTGAACGACCGGCATATGCCGGACATAAACCTGCAATATATGCTGGCCACAACCCTCCTGGATGGGGAGCTGACCTTCGTGGCGGCCCATGACTACCCTCGGGTGACCGATCCTCAAGTCCTGGAGTTAAGGAAGCGCATCGAATTGCGGGGCGACAACTCCCTTGTCACGCCGGAAAGCCCACGACAGGCAGTGGTGGAGCTGACGACCAGAGACGGCCACCGCTTCCGAGATCATGTGGTAACGGTGCGGGGCACCGCTGAAAACCCTATGACCACCGAGGAGGTGGAGACGAAGGCCCGGGAGTTGCTGTTGCCCAGCCTCGGCGAAACGAGGACAGAGGGTCTGATAGCTATGGTCCGCAATCTGGGGTCCTTGTCCACTGTTCGAGAGCTCCGACCGCTACTGACCGGCTAGTGGCTGCTGAGATAGGCTTCCAAAGGGGCTCCAGCCCTATGCTCAGGATGAGGCTTCCACTATGGGGCCCTTTATGCTTTGCTCCAGAACGTCCAGGGCACCACGAAAGTCCGAGGGCACGAGGCCCAGCGCGTCGGCGGGAAGGCTGCCCGCTAGGTCTATGAACACGGGCACCAGGGCCGACTCTGTCAGGGCCTTGCCCAAGTGCTGTTTGGCACCGGGCACCTGGGGAAAGTTGGCGACGATACTAGCCGCCAATCCTTCATCCGCTATCTCGGCATTGTAGGTTAGGTGTGCCATGCCGATGATGGCTGCTGCAGATAAAGCGGCGCCGGCAGCTAGACCCATGGCCACACCCCCCAGCCTATCGACGAATCCTAGGAGAAGGATAGTGGCGATCCTCCGCACTATGACAGCGATGACCACAGCTACGATGACGGCCATCAGGATGATCAGGAAGTAGGAGACAATGGTAACCACAGACTCCTTTGTAGCGGCCTGGGCAATGGGTACGGGCAAATTCCCCACAAAGAGGTGGTCGGTGAGCCATGCGCTAAGATCGCCGCTAATATGGCCGGCCAGCAATATTCCCACCAGGACCCCGACTGCCAAGAAGGCGGTCTGTATCAGCCCGGTTCTAAGCCCGAATCCACCGAAGGACGTCCTTGGGGACAGCCCTTGAAGAAGGCAGAGGGTGCTCCTCTGAATCTGGGATAATGGTTTTGGAACAGAAACCCGCCCGGAAACAAGGAGCACCCAATAGATGCTGCCACAGAACAAACCCGACCGTATCCGCATCCTCTTTGACGACCATCGCCTGGTGGCCAATGCCGGCCTGCTCCTGCCGGCCACCCTAGCCCGGCACCTGGGCCTGCGGGAACTCGTCGACCATCACCTTGACCTCGGCGGAGCGCCGGGACGGGCGAACACTGGGGACAAGATGCTGACGCTGGTCGCTTCCGCGCTGGCAGGCGGCGACTGCATCGACGACGCCGATGCGCTGCGCGCTGGTGGGACGGTCGGTGTTCTAGGCTGCGTGGTCAAGGCGCCATCCACCCTGGGGACCTTCCTGCGCAGCTTCCGGTGGGGGCATGTCCGTCAACTCGACCGCGTGAGCCGCCAGTTGTTGGCCCGGGCCTGGGCCGCTGGGGCCGGACCCGGCGACTCGCCCCTGACCATCGACCTGGACTCGACCATCTGCGAGACCTATGGACTGGCCAAGGAGGGAGCGCGCCACCACGGCTATACCGGCGCCCGCGGCTATCACCCACTGCTGGCCATTGCCGCCGGCACCGGCGAAGTGCTGATGTCCCGGCTGCGCGAGGGCCGGGCCAACACCGCCCGTGGCGCCGCCCACTTCCTGCGTGAGACGGTGGGGCGGGTGCGCTACGGCGGGGCCAGGGGACAACTCACGGTGCGGGCCGACAGCGGCTTCTACGCCCACACTGTCGTTGCCGCCTGCCGGGAAATGGATGTCCGCTTCTCTATCACCATCCGCCAGCGCGCCAGCCTGCGGGACCTGATCGAGGCGATACCAGAGGAGGACTGGACTCCCATTCCCTACTGGATGGACGGTGCCGCCGATGTCGCCGAGACGACTTACACCCCGTTCCAGACCAAGCCGGACGCCGCGCCGGTGCGGCTCATTGTCCGGCGGGTGAAGCCGACGCCCGGTTCCCAGCTCGCCCTCTTCGCCAGATACAGCTATCACGCCTTCATCACCGACCGCGATGGGGAGACGCTGGAACTGGAGGCCGATCATCGCCGCCACGCCGAGGTCGAGAACGCCATACGCGACCTCAAGTACGGCGTCGGGCTGAACCACATGCCGTCGGCGCGCTTCGCCGCCAACGGCGCCTGGCTGGCGGTCCAGGTGATGGCGCATAACCTGGCCCGCTGGACGGCGCGGATTGGTCTGGGCGAGCGGACCGTGATCACCAAGACCCTCAGGCGGCGGGTCTTCGCTCTGGTGGGACGGATCACCCGCTCGGCGCGCCGCCTCACTTTGCATCTCCCCCGGCGCTGGCCTTGGGAAACCCAGTTCAGTCGCGCCTTGGCCCGGCTGCAAGCCATTCCGTTCCCGGCCTGACGGCCAGCCTGCAACTGACCCAACGTCCCCGCAATCTCGCGCCACCCCGGTCGCGAGAGTCCCCTGCTGCGTATCCTCTCGCCATCCCGCGCATCGCAACTCCCGCATAGGGCCTTAGGGGCCCTGTGCGGCGACTGAAGACCGTCCGCCGGCCTCCCATCTACCCCAAGACCCCAGGCCATCTCCCCTGTAGCTCCCTCACCCACCCCCTTCCGCTGTCCTCACGCCGTCCATCGGTGTCCTTCGGTGGATTCGGGCTAAGGCCTATATAAGAACCCATAGCCAGGATGGCGATGAAGACCAGGTCCAGCCAGTTCATAGCTTATAAGGCATATTATTTCACGGCCTTTTACCCGCGATAAGTGACGGAGGCCTAGCAAATGGCACCTATTCAGGTTCATGGGAATGCGCCAGTAGGTCGAGCAGACTGCGACCTGCTATAGTTGAGTTCAACATGTGGAGTGCGGCCTGCCCTCACATCCACACACGAGAAACGACTATGGGAGGCCGCCTTGCTGACGCTGGCTAGCTGGTACCAGAGGGATAACTGGCGTGGGAGGCCGATGAGGATCTCCAAATACGCCGGGCGCGGAATTAAGAAGTCCCCATACAACTGGGGCGTGGTGTCCTGCCTGGTGCCGGACTGGTCCCTGGTCAAAGCGATCCGCAGCGGCAGCATCTCTCTGGATGAGTACTCCTCGGCCTACCTTCGAGGCCTTGAGGAGAGGTGGGATGAGGTGTCCGCCTGGCTCTCCTCACTGACCCCCAGCGAGGACTTTACCCTCCTCTGCCACGAGCGTGAAGGGGAGTTCTGCCACCGGTGGCTGGTCGCCGATCTGGTCAGGGAACACCGGCCGGACATCCCCATCGATTTGCGCTGAGCTCCGTTTTTACGTGGGCCTCGGCCTTGTGCAAAAAGTCCAATAGCAGACGTTTTCTTTCCCGCCCACCCACCCAATATGTCTAATTCCTGAGGGGACACCCCTCAGACTCCCTGGCAGAGAACCTAGGTTCTCTGCACTCTCCTAGGGTTTTTGTGCAAAGCTCGTGGGCCCTAAGGGCGATGAGTCTCCCTACTATTCTTCACACGTCTGGGTGGCCTCAGCAGCGGAGCGCCGGAGGTACACGAACCGTAGCCAGCTAGCTCACCATCGTCCCCAGGAGCTCTCGAATACGGTCCGTGGTCTCGGCCCAGGTGGGATGGGTGCCGAAATCCCGGTAGGCCTCCAGGCTCATCTGCACCAGGCGTTCCCGATCATGGCTCAGCTCCTGCAGATGCACCGCCAGGGCCGACGCGTTCGAGGGGTTTACCAGGAACCCGTTGCGGCCATGATCGATAGTCTCGCCCGCCGCTCCGGCGATGGAGCCGATTGAGGGCACCCCAAAGCCCTGGGCCTCGACGTAGACGATGCCGAAAGCCTCGTACAGGGAGGGCACCGCCAGAAGATGACTTTGGGCCAGGCGCGAGGCCACCTCCTGGTTGGGCCGGGCGCCCAGCAGGGCAACGTTGTCGCTAATACCGCTACGCCCGATCTGGCGACGTATGGTGCCAACATATGAGGGGTCCATGGTCAGGCTGCCCAATGCCGTCAGACGCCACTCTTTCGATGGCAGGCGTGCCAGGGCCTCCAGAAGGAGATGCAACCCCTTTCGCGGGATGAGGTTTCCGACGAAGAGAACCCGCAGGGGGCCGGGGTCCCTCGCTCGTGCGGTGATCTGCTCTGGGGTAAGAGCAGGGCTCAGGTGGTCGCGGCCGGGGTAGGCCACAACCCCTAGAGGGTTAGGCCCTACCTGACCCTCCACCAGGTCGCGGGTGGCCACGCTATTAAAGATGAAACCATCCACAGTACCCAGATACCGTTCTTCCACCCATCGATACAGCCATTTCCGCCATGCCCGGTGCGGCTCCGTCCAGCGCAGCAGGTGAATGATGGACACCAAGGGATAGCGGACGGCCTTTCGCAGCCGGCGGTTGGTCCAGACCAGCGAAGGGTGGCAAAGCTCGTCCTGGAGCAGGACGTCGAAGTCTGCCTGGAGGAGCCTCTGCAAGAGGTTGCGAGAGAAGTTATCGACCAAGTGGCGAGGGTAGTTTCGCCACGGCAGTGAGATGACCTCTACCTGATCGCCCAGACGACGCAGGTGCTGCACCAGCGTCCGGTCATAGAGGAAGCCGCCGCTTATGTTGTCCAGGCTCCCATAGATGACCAGACCGACTCGCACTAACGCTCCTGCCTGTAGGAGGCCCAGGCCACCTGGTTTTCCCAGATCTTGACGGTGGTTGCCTTCAAGTTGGGGGCCTGAATGCGGTCAGAGAGGGAGTGGCTAAAGATGCGAGCGAAGTGCTCGACGCTGGGGTTAAGCCCCTCGAACTCAGGCAGGTCGTTCAGGGTCGCATCCCGGTAGCGGGCCACCAGCTCTTCCAGGTTCCTCTCGATATCAAGGATGTCCACCAGGTAGCCATGCTGGTCCAGGGTTGCGCCTTCCAGTTGGATCTCCACCTCGTAGTGATGCGAGTGCAACCGGTTCTCGGAGCCCCAGTCGCCACCTACAAGGTAATGCTGAGCCACGAAATCTCTTTTTACGGAAACGGTATACATGGCGGCGCGCTCCTAGAGATCAGTTCTCGTCATAGGTGAGCATCACCTGGATGGCCTCTTCAGGGTGTGTATCCAGCAATTCGTAGGCCTGGGCCGCCCGGGATATCGGCAATCGATGGGTGATGAGGCGTGCGGGCTTTACCTGCTCAAGCATCGACCAGGCCACCTTGAGGCGACGTTCCTTGCTCCAGCGTCCCGTCCACTCAGGAGCAACGGTGCTCACCTGGCTGCTTATAAGTCGAATGCGGCTTCGATGAAAGGCGCCTCCCAAGTCCAGGCTGGCCCGCTTCTGGCCGTACCAGGAGCCTATGACTATCCGGCCACTGAAACCCGTGGCGGCGATGGCCTGGTCCAGGGAGTCCGGATTGCCGGAAAGCTCGTAGGTGAGGTCCGCTCCTCCTTCCCGAAACAGGGAGCTCAACTGAGCCCGGAGGTCCTCGGTATCGGGGTCCAGGCTGGCGCGGGCCCCCAGGGCCAGGGACATCTGGCGTCTAAGCGGGTACTTATCCAAGGTGACCAGGCTGTCCAGAGGCATTCTGGCCAGCAACGCCGTGGTCAGCAGGCCTACCACCCCTTGCCCGAAAACCAGTACACGTTCTCCGATAGCCGGATTTCCGTCCATCAGGAAATTAACGGCCGTCTCCATGCTGGGTAGGAAAGCGGCTTCATCCGTGGAAATGGCATCGGGCACTGGGCGGAGCTCCGCGGGCGAAGCCGTAAAATGGCTCTCGTGGGGATGAAAGGCGAAGACCCGCCTTCCCTGCCATTCCTCCGCCACGCCATCGCCCAGAGCTACAACCCGGCCGACGGCGGCGTACCCGTACTTAAGGGGGTAGCGAAAATCGCCGGACAGGGCGGAAATCGTGGCGTCCAGGGGTACGTCTGTGGGAGCCTGGCCTCGGTACACGAGCATCTCTGTGCCCGGACTGATGGCCGAGACCAGATTTTGCACCAGCACCTGGCCGGCGGTGAGCTCAGGCAGGAAGTCCTCGCTTACCGACACCTGGTAGGGCGCGTTGAAGCACACACTTAACCGCTTCACTACGGTGTGTATTCTACCATAGGGGCTTCATATCTCTGCCTGGCTTTACAGAAAGAGTCCAACAGCAGACGTTTTCTTTCCCACCCACCCACCCGATATGTCTGGTTCTTGAGGGGACACCCCTCAGACTCCCTGGCAGAGAACCTAGGTTCTCTGCACTCTCTTGACTTTTTATGCAAAGCCAGCAGAAGGAAATGCAGGGTGGATAGGTTTTTGTACGAGGTCTAGGCCAACAGCTGCGTCATCCCACATGATGCAGCGACGTAACGGAGCCAAAAACAGTTGACAACCAGGAGCACCTAGGATATTTTCCCAGTGCATCTTTCCTCAATTATCGTTAGGGGGGTGGACACTGGCTGAGGTTAACCATTCAGGAAGGGACGGAGGCCCCTCCGCTCTGGGCCACCTGCGGGTACTGGACCTAGCTGGCCCGTCAGGCCAGTACTGTGCCAAGCTCCTGGGGGACCTGGGCGCCGACGTCATCAAGGTGGAGCCGCCGGAGGGAGACCCCGGACGGTATCTGGCCCCCTTCGTCGGTGGCATCCCAGATAGGGAGCGCAGCCTTCACTTTCTTAGCCGGAACACCAATAAGCGAAGCGTCGTTCTAGGCCTGGGTTCGGAAGCCGACCAGGATGCGTTCCGCCGGCTGGTGATCGGCTCCGATGTACTTATCGAGACCTTTGCCCCAGGCTACCTGGAGAGCCTGGGACTGGGATACGAAGCCCTGTCGTCAATTAACCCCCACCTGGTCATGACCTCCATAACGCCCTTCGGCCAAGTAGGGCTCTACAGCAATTACCTGGGAGGGGACTTGATAGCCCAAGCCATGGGTGGCCTTATGTACGTTCAGGGAGACGATACTAAGCCCCCCTGCATGGCACCGGCGGAGCAGGCTACTATGCTGGCTTGCATCCATGCCGCCTACGCCACCCTGGTAGCCCTGGAGGCACAACGCCATTCGGGGACAGGACAGCATGTGGACCTGTCCCTTCAGGAGGTGGTGGCCCACCTCCTCTTCACTATTGTGCGGTACGCGACTCAGGGCGAAATAGTCCGACGCACCGGAAAAGCAGCCACCAACGCGCCCAATGGCTACTTTAGCTGCAAGGATGGCTACATATGCCTCTTTGTCAACTTCCCCCATCACTGGGATACTCTGGTGAAATGGATGGGCACCGAGGTCCTGGCGGACCCCATCTGGCGGGACGCCAACTTCCGGCGCCTGAACCCCGATATCGTTGACGAGGAGGTGTCCGAGTTCGTTAGCGGCTTCACCGTGCAGGAGTTCTTTGAGCAGGCCCAGGGGCGACACATAGCAGCGATACCGGTGAACACCCTGGTGGACTTCCTGGAGAGCCCCCAGACGGTGGCCCGTGGGTTCCTTCAAAAAACCCATCACCCGTCCGTCGGGGAGTATTCTGAGTTGGGGGCACCCTACCGGTTCAGCGAGACACCCTGGAGGTTGGCCTCCACGGCGCCTCTACTAGGCCAGCACCAACAGGAAGTTCTGAAGAAGGAGCCCGGTATACGCACCATCGCCGGTGGCAGCCCACCGCCGAGTAATGGCTCATCGAATAATGCCCCACGTCCCCCGCCTTTAAAGGGCATAAGGGTAGTGGATTTCACTAGAGTCTGGGCCGGCCCCCTGGGCACCCGCTACCTTGCGGACTTTGGAGCGGAGGTCATCAAAATCGAGACCGACCGCTACGCAGAAGCGGGACGACTTACCCGGAGCGGCCCGCCCCTTTTTCCAGAGAACAACCGCGGCAAGTTGGGTATCACCTTAGCCCGAATCCACCGAAGGACATCCTTGGGGACAGCCCTTGAAGAAGGCAGAGGGTGCTCCTCTGAATCTGGGATAATGGTTTTGGAACAGAAACCCGCCCGGAAACAAGGAGCACCCAATAGATGCTGCCACAGAACAAACCCGACCGTATCCGCATCCTCTTTGACGACCATCGCCTGGTGGCCAATGCCGGCCTGCTCCTGCCGGCCACCCTAGCCCGGCACCTGGGCCTGCGGGAACTCGTCGACCATCACCTTGACCTCGGCGGAGCGCCGGGACGGGCGAACACTGGGGACAAGATGCTGACGCTGGTCGCTTCCGCGCTGGCAGGCGGCGACTGCATCGACGACGCCGATGCGCTGCGCGCTGGTGGGACGGTCGGTGTTCTAGGCTGCGTGGTCAAGGCGCCATCCACCCTGGGGACCTTCCTGCGCAGCTTCCGGTGGGGGCATGTCCGTCAACTCGACCGCGTGAGCCGCCAGTTGTTGGCCCGGGCCTGGGCCGCTGGGGCCGGACCCGGCGACTCGCCCCTGACCATCGACCTGGACTCGACCATCTGCGAGACCTATGGACTGGCCAAGGAGGGAGCGCGCCACCACGGCTATACCGGCGCCCGCGGCTATCACCCACTGCTGGCCATTGCCGCCGGCACCGGCGAAGTGCTGATGTCCCGGCTGCGCGAGGGCCGGGCCAACACCGCCCGTGGCGCCGCCCACTTCCTGCGTGAGACGGTGGGGCGGGTGCGCTACGGCGGGGCCAGGGGACAACTCACGGTGCGGGCCGACAGCGGCTTCTACGCCCACACTGTCGTTGCCGCCTGCCGGGAAATGGATGTCCGCTTCTCTATCACCATCCGCCAGCGCGCCAGCCTGCGGGACCTGATCGAGGCGATACCAGAGGAGGACTGGACTCCCATTCCCTACTGGATGGACGGTGCCGCCGATGTCGCCGAGACGACTTACACCCCGTTCCAGACCAAGCCGGACGCCGCGCCGGTGCGGCTCATTGTCCGGCGGGTGAAGCCGACGCCCGGTTCCCAGCTCGCCCTCTTCGCCAGATACAGCTATCACGCCTTCATCACCGACCGCGATGGGGAGACGCTGGAACTGGAGGCCGATCATCGCCGCCACGCCGAGGTCGAGAACGCCATACGCGACCTCAAGTACGGCGTCGGGCTGAACCACATGCCGTCGGCGCGCTTCGCCGCCAACGGCGCCTGGCTGGCGGTCCAGGTGATGGCGCATAACCTGGCCCGCTGGACGGCGCGGATTGGTCTGGGCGAGCGGACCGTGATCACCAAGACCCTCAGGCGGCGGGTCTTCGCTCTGGTGGGACGGATCACCCGCTCGGCGCGCCGCCTCACTTTGCATCTCCCCCGGCGCTGGCCTTGGGAAACCCAGTTCAGTCGCGCCTTGGCCCGGCTGCAAGCCATTCCGTTCCCGGCCTGACGGCCAGCCTGCAACTGACCCAACGTCCCCGCAATCTCGCGCCACCCCGGTCGCGAGAGTCCCCTGCTGCGTATCCTCTCGCCATCCCGCGCATCGCAACTCCCGCATAGGGCCTTAGGGGCCCTGTGCGGCGACTGAAGACCGTCCGCCGGCCTCCCATCTACCCCAAGACCCCAGGCCATCTCCCCTGTAGCTCCCTCACCCACCCCCTTCCGCTGTCCTCACGCCGTCCATCCGTGTCCTTCGGTGGATTCGGGCTTAGACTTTCAGCGCCCAGAGGGCCGCGAGCTGATCAAGAGGCTGGTCGAAGTAAGCGATGTCGTGGTGGAGAACTTTGCCTCCGGGGTGCTTGAGAGGCACGGTCTAGGATACCAGGAGCTAAGGAAGGTTAAGCCGGATATCATCGTAGTGGCAATGCCCGGTTTCGGGAATGATGGCCCCTATTCCAACTACGTAACCTACGGTCTGCAGCTCCTGTCCTACGCGGGTTTAAGCCACCTATGGGCCCACCCCGATACGCCATATGAGGCCCATCCCAAGGTCCACTACCCAGACTTCGCCTCCGGCATCACTTGCTCTCTGGCAGCGATAGCCGCTCTGGAGCACCGGGCCCAAACGGGTAGAGGACAGTTCATCGAGCTGGCCCAGGCCGAGGCCCTGGCCTCCACTCTGGGTGTGCCTATGCTGGACCTTCTTATCAACGGCTACACCTGGGAACCCTCCGGCAACTTCAATCACAACGCATGTCCCCACAGCTGCTATCCCTGCCTGGGGGAGGACCAGTGGTGCGCCATAGCCTGCTGGACTGATGAGCAGTGGCAGGCACTGCGCGAGACCATGGGAAGCCCCAAGTGGGCGGAAGACGGCAAGCTCGACTCCCTGGAGGGACGCCAGCGCCATCGAGAGGAGCTGGACCAACAGTTGTGGGGGAGTGGACCAGAGACTACACTCCCCACCAGGTCATGAGAATGCTTCAAAGGGCGGGTGTGCCCGCCGGTGTCGTCCAGACGGGGGAACACCTCTATCACGACCCCCATCTCAGGTCCAGAGGCTTCCTTATCTCCTTGGAGCACCCAGGATGGGGCAACCTGGAGCATCCCGGGTTAACCTCCATTCTCTCCAAAACCCCCGGACGAGTGTCCAGAGGCATGCCCGGCCTGGGCGAGCATAACTGAGGTGGTACCCAAAAACTAGACAACTGGCTAAGAGAGAGTCCAGCTCCTAAAATAACCGGCAACTAACCGACGTGGAGGAGCAGGACATGAAGCAGACGAGGAATAAGCACAGTCCGGCGTTCAAGGCCAAGGTGGCCCTGGCCGCCCTTGCGGGGGAAGAGACCATCGCCCAGCTGGCCAGCCGATTTGAGGTCCATCCCAGTCAGATTCACGCCTGGAAAAGGGCCCTGGTGGAAGGAGCCCCGGAGCTATTTGCCACCAATCAGAAATCCCAGGAGAAAGCCAAGGAAGCTCAGATTAACCACCTCTACCGGCACATCGGCCAGCTGAAGGTGGAACGCGATTTTTTGTCGGAAAGGTCCGGTCTATGAGTCGCAGCATACGGCGAGCCATGATAGACCGAGACCACCAGCAGCTGTCTTTGGTGCGTCAATGTATCCTGCTGGACGTCAGCCGGGCCTCGGTGTACTACCGGCCGGTACCGACCAGGGCAGAAGACCTGGAGTTGATGGCCCTGATGGACCGTCAGTATTTGAAGACCCCCTTCTACGGCTCCAGGAAGATGAAGGCCTGGCTGCTGCAACAGGGCTATCTGGTGAGCCGAAAAAGGGTTCGAAGGCTGATGCGGTTGATGGGTCTGGAAGCGATCTACCGGCGTCCCAACACCAGCAAACCAGCGCCGGGACACCGGATCTTTCCCTATCTGCTGAAGGGAGTGGAGGTTAATCGGGTCGACCAGGTCTGGGCCGCGGACATCACCTACATCCCCATGGCGAAGGGCTTCCTGTACCTGGTGGCCATCATGGACTGGCACAGCCGGCACGTGCTGGCCTGGAAGCTCTCCAACACCATGGACACCAGCTTCTGCGTGGCGGCGTTGGAGGAAGCCCTGGGTAAGGGACGACCGGAGATATTCAACACCGACCAAGGGAGTCAGTTCACCAGTGAGGCCTTTACCCAGACGTTGCAGGAGCAGAGGGTCCAGGTCAGCATGGATGGTAAGGGTAGGTACCTGGACAACATCTTCGTGGAGCGGCTGTGGCGGAGCATCAAGTACGAGGAGGTGTATCTGAAAGCTTACCAGACCGTCGCCGAGGCCCGAACTGGGATCAATGCCTACCTGGAGTTCTACAACCGGCAGAGG
Source organism: Dehalococcoidia bacterium (assembly GCA_965237935.1). Taxonomy (GTDB): domain Bacteria; phylum Chloroflexota; class Dehalococcoidia; order Lucifugimonadales; family CBDEGW01; genus CBDEGW01. The sequence continues at coordinate 918,961 of CBDEGW010000004.1, forward strand.
CCTCACCAGGCTTTGGGCTACCGGACCCCAGCAGAGGTGTACCAACATGGCCAGGAAGAAAGGGGAGCAGCAGCTGAAGAAGCAGGGCTGCCATCGGGCTTGGTGAAACCTAGCGCAGGGGTGGGAGACTCTCTTAATTTAGCCCTCATGCTGTCTTAATAATGGGGTCCACCTTATTCCCAACCTCGCACCAGTTTCACTCAGTTCCTCCGTCTTCAATATCTTCTGACGTATGCCTCTCTTCGGACATTCAGCTTCTTCTTCCACCGTCTTCCCCTTCGGCATCCAGTAGCCGATGCGCGGCTTGGTGAAGATTGTAGGTGGGGTCGTCCGCGTCCTCGTCCGGCTTGCTGTGGAGCCGCCTCTGGTACGTGCGGAGAGGGCCTGCAGGTCGCCCGGGTTCTTTGGCCCCAGACTCGTCGCGGCGGCTGGTCGTGGGTCACTGCCCCTCCGGCACTGGCTGGGCGTCAACGCCCACTGCTACGTCGTCCATCAGGCCGTTCCGCACGGCCCAGATCACGAGCTCCTGCTTCGTTTTGATCCCCAGCTTGTCCTGTATGCGGTAGAGATTGTTCCGGACGGTCACGGTGCTGTTGCCCCTCGCCTCGGCGATCTCGGTGTACGACCTGCCGCTGGCGAATAGTGTCAGGGTCTCCCGCTCCAGCGCCGTCAGCTTGTCCGGGGCCTGGCGGGCGGCGAACTCACGGTCGCCGCGGACTATGGCGAATACCTCCCGCACCACCTTGCCGGGTATTCGCAGCCGGCCTCTTGCCACATCCAGAACGGCCTCCACCAGTTCCTCCGGTCGTGAGTACTTCTGAAGGTAGCCCGTCGCACCGGCGGCGACCGCCTCTATCACCGCATCCTCCTCCGTCGAGGCAGTCAGCATCAGCACCCGTGTGTCGGGCAGAAGTTCCATGGTGTCCCGGCAGGCATCGATGCCGTCCTTGTTCGGCATGATCACATCCATGACGAAGACCTGCGGGTCGATCCCTTCGACGATCCTCACCGCCTCCTCTCCGTCCTCGGCCTGCCCCACCACCTCGAAGCGGCCCGATGCTTCCAGCGTATCCCGCAAGCCGCTCCGCATAATCGGATGATCGTCCACCACCATCACCCGTATCCGACCTTCCGTTGCCATCTCAGTCTCCTCCTTGGTCCGCCTCATAGGGGACCACGCAAGCAATGGTCGTTCCGCCTCCCCCCTCGCCACTCTCCACGATGAGCGCTCCTCCCAACTGCTCGGCGTCCGTCCGCATGCCGTCGAAGCCGCGGCCGCGCTCGGCGTAGTCGTCGGGGAGGCCCACGCCGTCGTCCGAGACGGACAGCCGGATGTGGTCGGCCTCGAAGTCGAGCTTGACCTCTACCCTGCCGGGCCGGGCGTGCACGAAGGCATTGGTCAGCGCGTTGTGCGCTATGGAGAAGAGACGGGCTCGGACCTCCGTGGCGAGCGGGGGCTCGCTCCCCGACTGCGACATCCTGGCAGGGACGGCGGTGATCTTCTCAAATGTCGCGCAGTGCGACCACAACACCCGCCCCAACTCCCTGCCCTCGAAGATGTGGCCCGCGTCGATGGGACGTCTCAGCGCCCACATGGCCGACCGTGACAGCGCCGCGGTCGCATCCAAAGCGGCCACCAGCTCCTCGTCTGACTTGCCAACCAGCTCCCTGGCCCGGTGAATCCCCAGGGAAATCAGGTAGGCGGTCTGCGCGGTCGTGTCGTGAACCGCCTGGGAGAACTCGATGCGCTCCTGTTGCACCTTCCGCTCCCCGTCCACCGCGGTCTGTCTTCTCATGCGTTCGAACCCGGTGATGAGACTGACGCACAGCACAAGGGCGTACATCGCCGCCAACCTGCCCAGCAGCACCTTCTCGTCGCCCGCATTGAGATCCAGGCCGGCGCCCACCGTCAGGGATACGAAGGTATAGGCGACGGCGGTCAACGTCGTCCAGGCCAGGCTGAGCCAGAGGGACGTGAAGACCACGGCAAACAGCGCGAGGGCCGGGTAGTAGGCCACGAAGGCGAAGCTGTCGAACCCGGGGCCGATGGTGATGCTGGCCGTGGTCAGGGCTATGTCCATGGCGCTGAGGAGGAGCATCCAGCGCCACGTGACCGGCCTGTTCGTCAGGAGCCGGAAGTGAACCGAGCCGTTGACCGTCACCAGCGCCGCCAGCAGGAGCACGTACCCCACGTCGTCGGGGTACCAGAAGCCCGGCCGGTAGGCTATCTCGAAGGCGGACACCAGCCCGACGAACCAGCGACCCCAGACCGAAACCCTTGCCGCATACGGCACGACATCGGCGTCGGCCCATATGGCCGGCGAAAACCGCTTCGCTATGGCTCCTAGGTCAGCCTTGGGCAAGTCGAGGCTCCCAGTCCGCAGTGACAGGCTTGGATTCGCTTTCACCATCCCGCATTGAATACATCCGCCTATAGCCGCGGTCTTTGCGGTGTTTACTACTGACAATTTACATCAATTGTCCAACTGCTAGTAGAGCACTTTGTACCAATGGGACTAGGCAAAGCGCTCTATCCAACATGGGTAAAAGACAAAGGCCATTTTTACCATATTCATCTTTTGCAACACCGGCGGCAAGTGCCACACTCTTTAGCAGCCTGGCCAATAGGGGAGGCCGTATTCGTTTGGCATCCAACAGACGCCTAGATGTTCCCGAGAACGTGGGCGAGCCCGCCTCTTGCGGCAACGCTGAGAGGCTGGGCCGGCATCAGGACTTGAGGCCCCTGGCGACGCCCGCCGGGGTGGGCGAACGGCTACCCCACGAAGACATGGGCCCGGGAACAGGTGAGATCGATGAGACGCCCCAGGTGGACGCAGGGCCCGAACCGGCGCAGCGTGACGCCCAGCGTGGCCCAGGGGCCGACGATGACCCTGAGCGGCTCGGGGGCGGACCCGCACGCCGGGGAGGTCCTCATCCATGCGTGGACGCGGGCGAGCACGCTCCGACGGTAGAAGACGGTAGAAAGGGGGAGAGCAGTAATGCCATCCAACAAGACGAACTCAGCCGCCAACCCGGGGAGGGTGTGTATAACCCTTAGTTTTCGTTCGGGTGTTCTCTTAACATTGGCGATGGTCGCAACGCTCCTGCTCGTTATTGCCGGCGCCAACCCCGCGCAAGCGCAGGAGATCTCAACCGTCAGGGTCAGCAACATGGACCAGCCGATAGCCGGAGCTGAGAACCTGTACTTTGGTCAGATGCGCGCACAGGCCTTCTGCACCAGCAACGTCCCCGTTACCCTGGACAAGGTCCGTATGTACACCAGGTCCTTTCACAAACGTCCGAACTCGCCAGGCTATGCGGGAACTCTGGCGCCCTCGGTGGCCATACGCTCAGACGTATCGAGGCGTCCCGGTCCGGTGCTGCATACCCTGACCAACCCCTCCTCCATCGACGAAACCTTTGACACCGCCGAGGACTTCACGAGCAGCGGATATGAACTGGCCGCAAACACCACATATTGGTTGACGGTCTACAGGCCAGACAATACCGGACACATTCAATTCGCAAATACGCTTTCGACCGCTGAGGACTCGGACACGGAGTCAGGCTGGTCATTGGGCGACAGCATCCTAGCGGAATATGGCATGTCTTATGACGCCCCCTGGGAAACACTTGACGAACCCTACGTCATCAGCATGGCCATCTATGCCACCGGCGGGGCCCCGACTATGTCGTCCCCGGTCTTTTCCAACGGCGTCTGCGGCCAGAAGGAATCCTACGAGTTCTCGATGAGGGAAAATAGCGCCGCGAGCACTGTTGTGGGCGCAGCGACCGCCCGCGAACCCGATGGCGACTCCCTCACCTATTCCGTCGGCGGAACCGATGCCGCGAAATTCAACAGGGTGTTCGCCCTGGACGCCAGCACCGGCGAGATTACCGTCAAGCCGGGCGCAACCGTCGACTACGAGTCAAAGAGTTCCTACTCGCTCACGTTCAGCGTGACCGACGGTGAGGACGCCTCGGGCTCCCCGGAGTCCGAGCCAACGACCGACGACACCGCCCAGGTGAGCATCCGAGTCACCAATATCGATGAACCGGGGAGCGTCAGCCTGTCAACGACTGATCCCAGGGTGGGCCGCAGTGTGAGAGCCAGCATTTCGGATCCGGACGGCTCGCCGAAACCTTTCAGAATAGAGTGGGCCAGGGCCTTCAGGGCCACCACCGCGTTCATTCCCTTCTTGCCCATCAGCGTCAGTGACATGACACCGGAATCCTATACTCCCACGGAAGAGGACAAGTACCAGTTCCTTAGAGTCACCATATTTTACTTCGACAACGAATGTCGCCGGGTGTACAAAAACAACAATGATTGCCGGAGGACGGCGGAGGGAACGTTCGCCAAGGCCGTGGCGGACGAAGATGGCCTGATCGTACAGCTGCAGACGGTGAACACCCCGGCAACGGGAGAGATGTTGCTATGGAATGGCGATAGACCGGTCGTCACCCGCCAGCTTATAGCCCAGGAATGGGACATACGGGACGCCGACGGAATGATAGGTGCGAGGCTTCGCTACCAGTTTGTAACCGTTGATCCGAAGACCGGGGTCGAGACGAAGGTCTACACCAACAACTCTTGTCGATGTAACCCGCTAAACACATACACCCTTAGGAATTCCGCTCGCGGCAAGGCCGTCATGGTGCGGGTGCACTTTGAAGATGATCGGGGCCATACCGAGGTTGTAGCCAGCCGCCTCACGACACTGGTGCCGGTCGTGGGCAACTCGTCGGCCAACGGCGGCGTTGACGTCAGGGGCACAGCACGGGTGGGGGGAACACTCTCGGTATACACAGGCCGTATCACCGACCCCGACGGCATGGAAGACTCTGAATTTACCTACCAGTGGTTGAGAAGCGAAGGGACCTACAACACGTCCATTGAGGGTGCGACAGGTTCTACCTACGTTCCCGTCGCCGCTGACGAGGGCACGTCCATCAAGGTACGTGTCGGCTTTACCGACGATGCGGGGTATTACGAATCATTCACCAGTGGGGGCACGGCGCCGGTGGCTGCGGCCCCTGTATCTCTATTTACTGCCAGCACCCACGACACGCCCGAGTCCCACGACGGGAGCGCTGCTTTTACCTTCGAGCTGCGTTTCAGTGAGGCGCCCGCGGACGGGGTCACCGACTCCACCCTTGAGGACCACGCCCTCGCGGTGATAGGGGGCACGGTTACCGATGTGAGCCAGCTGGAAACGGGCAAGAACCTCAGGTGGGAGATAACGGTGCAGCCGTCCGGAAACGAGGAGGTCATCGTGACGCTCCCGCCCACCATCGACTGTGCCGCCCAGGGCGCCATCTGCACCGGCGACGGCAGGATGCTATCCGTCGCGCTGGCGATCCTCGTGCCAGGCCCACAGAACGCGCCCACCATTACCGGTACGGCCCAGGTGGGAGGGACGCTGACGGCGAGCACCACGGGCATCACCGACTCTGACGGGCTGACCAATGCCACCTTCACCTACCAGTGGCTGGCCGACGACGCGGCGATCAGCGGGGCCACCGGCTCGACCTACATGCTGGTGGCCGCAGACGTGGGCAAGGCCATCAAGATCCAGGTGTCTTTCAGCGACGACGCGGACAATGCCGAGTCGTTGACCAGCGCGGCCACGGCGGCAGTGACGGCGGCCAACAGCCCCGCGACCGGCGCGCCCACCATCACCGGTACGGCCCGGGTGGAAGAGACGCTGACGGCGAGCACCACGGGCATCTCCGACTCGGACGGGCTGACCAATGCCACCTTCACCTACCAGTGGATAAAGTTGGACAGCAACTTAAACGATTCAGACATCAGCGGGGCGACGAGCTCCACCTACACTCTGGTGGCCGGAGACGCAGACACGGGTATCAAGGTCCGGGTGTCTTTCACCGACGACCGGGGGAATACCGAGTCGCTGACCACCGAGTCGGCTTTGATAGTGACGGCGGCCAACAGCCCCGCGACCGGCGCGCCCACCATCACTGGTACGGCCCAGGTGGGAGAGACGCTCACGGCGAGCACCACGGGCATCTCCGACTCGGACGGGCTGACCAATGCCACCTTCACCTACCAGTGGATAAAGTTGGACAGCAACTTAAACGATTCAGACATCAGCGGGGCGACGAGCTCCACCTACACTCTGGTGGCCGGAGACGCAGACACGGGTATCAAGGTCCGGGTGTCTTTCACCGACGACCGGGGGAATACCGAGTCGCTGACCACCGAGTCGGCTTTGATAGTGACGGCGGCCAACAGCCCCGCGACCGGCGCGCCCACCATCAGCGGCACGGCCCAGGTGGGAGAGACGCTGACGGCGAGCACCTCGGGCATCTCCGACTCGGACGGGCTGACCAGCGCCACCTTCACCTACCAGTGGCTGGCCGACGACGCGTCGATCAGCGGGGCCACCGGCTCCACCTACACGCTGGTGGCCGCAGACTCGGGCAAGGCCATCAAGGTCCAGGTGTCTTTCACCGACGACCGGGGGAATACCGAGTCTCTGACCAGCGTGGTCACGGCGGCAGTGACGGCGGTCAACAGCCCCGCCACCGGCGCGCCCACCATCAGCGGCACGGCCCAGGCGGGAGAGACGCTCACGGCGAGCACCACGGGCATCACCGACTCTGACGGGCTGACCAATGCCACCTTCACCTACCAGTGGCTGGCCGACGACGCGGCGATCAGCGGGGCCACCGGCTCCACCTACACGCTGGTGGCTGCAGACTCGGGCAAGGCCATCAAGGTCCAGGTGTCTTTCACAGACGACGCGGGGAATACCGAGTCGTTGACGAGCGCGGCGACGAGCGCGGTGGAGGCAGCGGCGCAGGCGACCCAGATGACGGCCAGCGTCCACGGTGTGCCGGCATCCCACGACGGAAGCGCCGCGTTCACCTTCGAACTGCGCTTCAGCGAGGAGTTCCCCCTCAGCTACAGGACCCTGCGGGACCACGCCTTCACGGTCATGGGTGGCGAGGTCGTCAAGGCGCGTCGGCTGGAGCAGGGCAAGAACGTCAGGTGGGAGATCACCGTCAGGCCGGATGGCAATGGGACGGTCACCATCGTGCTGCCCGTCACTACCGACTGCGCCGCCGAGGGCGCCATCTGCACGGCCGGCGGGAGGATGCTGTCCAACGAGCTGACGTTCACCGTCCCGGGGCCGTCGACCGAGCAGCCCACGCAAGAGAATTCGGATGCCACAGGCGCACCCACCGTCAGCGGTACGGCCCGAGTGGGAGAGATGCTCACAGCGGGCGCCTCGGGCATCTCCGACTCTGACGGCCTGACCGGCGCAACCTTCACCTACCAGTGGCTGGCCGACGACGCGGCGATCAGCGGGGCCACCGGCTCCACCTACACGCTGGTGGCCGCGGACGCAGGCAAGGCCGTCAAGGTCAGGGTGACCTTCACCGACGATGCTGGCAACGAGGAGTCGTTGACGAGCGTGGCCACGGCGGCGATTACGCTGCCGCCCCTGACCGCCAGCGCCCACGGTGTGCCGGCGTCCCACGACGAGAGCGCCGCGTTCACCTTCCGGCTTCATTTCAGCGAAACGCCCGCGGACGGGTTCAGCTACAGGACCCTGCGGGACCACGCCTTCACTGTCATGGGTGGCGAGGTGGTCAAGGCGCGGCGGCTGGAGCAGGGCAAGAACGTCAGGTGGGAGATCACCGTCAGGCCATCCTCGAACGCCGATGTAACCATCGTGTTGCCCATCACCACAGACTGCGCCGCACAGGGCGCGATCTGCACAAGTGACGGACGGAAGCTGTCCAGTCGAGTTGAACTGACCATCAGCGGGCCGAACGGATAGAACGTCTCCGGGAGTCAAACCCAGAGAGTGCGCTGGGGTGGCCGTCGAATTGCACCGACGCCACCCCATGCACCATGCACTAGACGCGATTGTTGGCGCTTAATCTCGCACTAGGGAGGGTTGTATGTCAAAGTCCATTGCACACCGGATTCCAGGTGCTGGCGCGATGCTCTTAGTCACACTGCTGGCCATCACCCTCTCAATGGCCGCATGCGGGGACGACGCCGAGTCCGTCCGCCAAGCCAACGAGTCTGCCGCCGCGTCCACCGCCACGGCAGAGACTCCTTCACCCAGCGCCGAAATCCAGGTGACAGAGCTAATGGACGGCGACTGCGTCAATTCCACGTTGCCCGAGGGCATAAGCATCGACACTGTGGTCATCGTGCCCTGTTCGGGCGATTGGCAATACCGGGTGCTCAAGTCTTTCCAGCTTGCCGACGCCGAGCCTTATCCGGGCGAGAGCTTCTTCCTTAGCCAAGTTTCCGAGAACTGCGACCGGCAAACCGGGAGATACCTGTTCCCGTCAGCCCAGGGCTGGGAGCAGGGAGACCGAACGATTACGTGTCTTCAGCAAGCGCCGGAGTTGGTGATCTCTGCCTTGCTTGAAGGTTCGGAAGTGAACGCGGAGGATCTGAGCGACGATGAAGCGTCATGCTTGGAGGAGTGGGTGGCAGGCGCCAACTTGCTCGCGTTTGTTGTCACACCCGACGACCCTGCTGCGATTGATGATTTCATTGCACAGTTGGAGAGATGTGCTCCCAACCTGTTGGGCTTCACAACCGCGACCGGCACTCCTGCGATGACTCCCACGCCGGAGCCAACGGCTACACCGACCACGGCTCCTACGGCTACCCCAACGGACACACCCACGCCGACACCTACGGCCACGCCCACACCGGAACCAACTCCCACTGCACAATTGACGGCTGCCGAAGTGTATTCGCTTGTCTCCCCTTCGATACCGTTCATTGAAACGCCAAGGGGTACGGGCAGCGGTGTCCTGATCGAAGGCGGTTACGTGATAACCAACTACCACGTGGTATGGCCCTATGAAGTAGTTCGGGTTGTCTTTCCCGACGACAAGGTGTTGCAGAACGTGCCGGTCGTGGGGTGGGACTCCATGGCAGACCTGACGGTGCTCGGCCCGGTAGATGTGCCGGCTCGTCCGTCGAAACTGGGCGATGGAGAGGACTTGGCCCCCGGCAGCGCGTTGTTTCTGGTGGGATACCCCGCCGAAGTGGACGAGTTCCCGGAGCCTACCATCACCCGCGGCATCCTCTCGCGCTTCCGCGAGTGGGAGCGGCTTGGGATGACCTATCTTCAGACCGACGCGGCCATTGCAGGCGGTCAGAGCGGCGGGGCGCTGGTCAACTCCCTGGGCGAGGTAATCGGCATCTCCACGTTTTCTTTCAGCGAAGCCGGATTCGGGCTGGCGACATCGGCGGCTGACAACGCGCCCATCGTGGAGCGACTGATTCAGGGCGATCTCACATCCGAGCTGGGTGACCGCCGGTTGCCAGCAGGGGGCGGTGCCTTCGAGTTCTACGTGGAGTTGGCTAACGTCTGGGACTCCCAAACCTTCGTCTTGGAAGCAGCGGCAGGAACGACGCTCGGAGTCGCACTCGAAGGCACGGAAGATGGATTGTTCCGTGTGTACGACCCGTTCGGGTTGCTCTTGGAAGTGGACGACGGCTTCACCGGTACCGAGTCCGGGACAGTGGAGCTGTTGGCGGACGGGGTTCATTTCCTACAAGTCGAGACGTTGTCGGGCGAATCATCCACCTTTGATCTGGCCAGCACCATCAGGCTGAAACCCTTCCATGACCCGGATGACGGCCGGACCATCGTGATAGGAGAAACAGTTGCTGGAAACATCGACTTCCACTTCGATTGGGACTGGTATTCAATTCGCCTGGAGGAAGGAGAGACGGTAACAATCTCCACTGACTCCACCAATGTGGACACTCTCCTCTACGTCGACTTTCCCAACTCCCGCGACGATCAGGTGGTCTCTGACGACGACAGTGGAGGAGGGTTGTTCGGGATAAACTCTGAACTAAGGTGGACCCCATTATTAAGACAGCATGAGGGCTAAATTAAGAGAGTCTCCCACCCCTGCGCTAGGTTTCACCAAGCCCGATGGCAGCCCTGCTTCTTCAGCTGCTGCTCCCCTTTCTTCCTGGCCATGTTGGTACACCTCTGCTGGGGTCCGGTAGCCCAAAGCCTGGTGAGGCCTCTGCCGGTTGTAGAACTCCAGGTAGGCATTGATCCCAGTTCGGGCCTCGGCGACGGTCTGGTAAGCTTTCAGATACACCTCCTCGTACTTGATGCTCCGCCACAGCCGCTCCACGAAGATGTTGTCCAGGTACCTACCCTTACCATCCATGCTGACCTGGACCCTCTGCTCCTGCAACGTCTGGGTAAAGGCCTCACTGGTGAACTGACTCCCTTGGTCGGTGTTGAATATCTCCGGTCGTCCCTTACCCAGGGCTTCCTCCAACGCCGCCACGCAGAAGCTGGTGTCCATGGTGTTGGAGAGCTTCCAGGCCAGCACGTGCCGGCTGTGCCAGTCCATGATGGCCACCAGGTACAGGAAGCCCTTCGCCATGGGGATGTAGGTGATGTCCGCGGCCCAGACCTGGTCGACCCGATTAACCTCCACTCCCTTCAGCAGATAGGGAAAGATCCGGTGTCCCGGCGCTGGTTTGCTGGTGTTGGGACGCCGGTAGATCGCTTCCAGACCCATCAACCGCATCAGCCTTCGAACCCTTTTTCGGCTCACCAGATAGCCCTGTTGCAGCAGCCAGGCCTTCATCTTCCTGGAGCCGTAGAAGGGGGTCTTCAAATACTGACGGTCCATCAGGGCCATCAACTCCAGGTCTTCTGCCCTGGTCGGTACCGGCCGGTAGTACACCGAGGCCCGGCTGACGTCCAGCAGGATACATTGACGCACCAAAGACAGCTGCTGGTGGTCTCGGTCTATCATGGCTCGCCGTATGCTGCGACTCATAGACCGGACCTTTCCGACAAAAAATCGCGTTCCACCTTCAGCTGGCCGATGTGCCGGTAGAGGTGGTTAATCTGAGCTTCCTTGGCTTTCTCCTGGGATTTCTGATTGGTGGCAAATAGCTCCGGGGCTCCTTCCACCAGGGCCCTTTTCCAGGCGTGAATCTGACTGGGATGGACCTCAAATCGGCTGGCCAGCTGGGCGATGGTCTCTTCCCCCGCAAGGGCGGCCAGGGCCACCTTGGCCTTGAACGCCGGACTGTGCTTATTCCTCGTCTGCTTCATGTCCTGCTCCTCCACGTCGGTTAGTTGCCGGTTATTTTAGGAGCTGGACTCTCTCTTAGCCAGTTGTCTAGTTTTTGGGTACCACCTCAAACATTCCAACTCTTGACACTGTTCCCCTCCCTGGCCGTAACTGCCCGCCGTCTTCACGACCTCGGCAGGAGCGGCTGGTTGAGCTTGCTCTGCTACGCCGGGATTTACATTGGAATCAGTCTTAGCTTCTTGACTTGGGCTCTGGTTGCGATTCTCGTAGTAGAAGTCATTACCTCAACTGGCGATCTGTACGATCTTATCTCGGTTCTGGGCCTGATACTGTTCATCCCGGTCGCGGTGACCGTGACGGCAGTCTGTGCAGCCTTCGTTGTTCCATTGGCCCAGCAAGGACACGCGGGCCTCAACCGGTTCGGGCCTGACCCGCGAGCCATGGATACGCTGAAATCGACGGCGGATGTTTGAACATCGAGACTGGGGGGACGACATTGAATTTATCTGGAACTGGGGTCTATCGGCGTTGCGGGTGCTGGACTCTGCTGATGCAGTAGGCATTGCCGGGTAGCCTGCGTAGTTCCGGTTCGAGCATCGAGAGCGTAGCTCACGCGGTGCGTCTTGACGTATACGCCTCTACCATCTCCTCCGTACTATACGCCGTCTTCCTTGATTGGGCTCATCGGATGGCCCGGGTCACCAAACGCCCCTTCCATTGACTTGTAGACAGAACCATCTTTGAATTGCGGATGGGGTTGTGAGTCGGTCCTCCTGGACGATAGACAGAATTGTCTGGCCGATGAGGTTGAGAACTCTGCAAGCCCACTCAAAGATGCCGAAACATGGATTGGACTAGCCAGTGCTCTCGTATGACGGAGAATAGGCTGTCGGGATCACATTACGGTCGATGAACTGACAGCGTTTGGACGGCGTGGCCTGCGAGGATACCTCGTAAGGATCCCCGTGCCAAGGATCACAGTCCTCCAAGCCACATCTCGAAGACGGTTCTGTCTACCGTGCACGTTGGTGGCCCTGTCGAGGCTCGTCCTCAGGCACGGCGCTTTCGAGTTGAGACGTGGGGAGGTCCGGGCCACCGGGTTCCTGACGCAGGCCCTCCGGGAAGAACTCGGCGCGTCGCCACGCACCTTGCGGTCCGACAGGGAACTCACGAGGCTGACGTTGGACCACGGACGCAGCGTAACTCTGGAACCTGACCTGACGTGGTGGGATGGTCCCGCCTGCACCTTCGTGGGAGACGCCAAGTACAAGAATCTGACCGGCCACCACGTACCCAACAGTGACCTCTACCAGATGCTCTCCTAGGCCACCGCCCTGGACCTGCCCGGCGGGCTTCTGGTCTATGCCTAGGACGGAGGCGGACGATGCAGCTTACGATGTCCGCCACTGCGGGAAGCGGCTGTGTGTCGCTTCACTGAACATCGCCGGGACCCTCGATGAGACCCTGAAGAATGTTCGGAGGATCGCGGAGAAGATTATCCAGCTTCGGAAGGACGCAGCGCGCAGTCGTGGAATCTGAGGAGTTCCCCGGCTTGGACTGCCCGGGAACTCCAATCAACAAGTGTCACCAGGAGAGGTTTTCGTGTAGCGAATTCCCCCTCCGGGAAGGCAAAAAGGCCTCCGACGGCCCCTCAAATGCCTGAACCACAGTTCCAGAACTGAGGGGCACCGAGTTGAATGTTTGTGGAACGGAACATGCAGACCAAACCGTGCTCTTTGGTTGTGGAATTCAGGGTTCCGCAACTAATCAGCCCTCCAAGCCTCTGCCATCATGCTCGGCAGCCTTGTCCCTAGACGCGTCAGTCCGTACTATGGAGAATACTCAAGGTAGCAATGCCAAAAGGTCGCAGCCCGAGATCTGGTCCCAGAAGATGCCGGATGGTGGGCTTCATTCTTGGAGGTGAATATTGGCTAGTTTTCTTTCGAAGCTGTTCGGCAAGGCGAAGGATGGGGTATCGCTGGGGTCTAATGGATTGGCACAGCGGGTTCCAGAGTCACACAAGCAGTCTGGACGGAGGGAACCACCATCGGAGCTCGACTGGTCCATAGCGGAGTACATCCCGTTGCCGCCTTCCCCTCCGACCTGGGAGGTGGATGGTCGTGATGAGTTCAACCGCGAGTACAACGACCCGACGATTGGGCCGGTGTTTCAGGCAGAGTTCAAGAACCAGCATGCCAAGGTGGTGAAGCTGGCAGTTGGCCTTTCTGCAGAGCAGCGAGAGGGCAGAGTCGGAGATGTGATCGGGAAGGCGTACCGCAAGCTAATTGTCCAGCGAATGAAGGCTGGTCAGCTCGCAGCAGCGGCGAAGCAGTGCGTTGAGATGTTCGAGGCGGTTCCCAGCGAGGTCCAAGACGTCGATCGTCGACGGTTTAACCGTATCCTCAAACAGATGGACAAGGCGGGGAAGAAACACAGCTACACGCCGGTGGATGCGGCCAACCCGGCGTCGCGTCCCCTGTTCACAGTCTCGAAAGACGCTGGATGGGCTGTCGTCGGAGAACGTGAGCTGCAGGGCGATGAGCGCCCTGATCCGGCCTTTGATGTCGTTGCTATGGACGGATCGGGAACGTGGCTGCTCGACCGATCTGGGTCCAGTGCCGACCAGCCGGAGGTGAAGAGCGTGCTTCGACGGCTGGACCGACTCGGCGGCTTCGGCGGCGAAAAGTCCCTCAACCATGACACCTACCGGATCGGCGCCGGGCCCGTTGGGTCCGGCATCGCAATCATGGACTCCAGCGGAAGCCTGCACATCTACGACGTGGCGTTGAGCGTCGTCACGGAGACGAATCTCCAGGAGGATCCACGCGTAGTGGATCACTTCCGGACGATCGACACGAACTACTGGGGTGAATTCAAGTCCCAGATCCGCGCTGTAGACGTTGCGCCCGAAGGGGACCGATACCTCTTCACGCTCGCGGATGAGGTATGGTGCTGCACGATGTCTGACCACACCCTATGGGGCGCGGCGATTCCGCTCAAGGCAGGTTGGGACCGTGTCGTAAGAAGGACCGCATCCTTTGGTGCGGGACACGAAGTCGAGGAGGCTCTGCGCCTTTTCGCCCTTTGCCTTCCAGTAAGTCCCATCGAAATCAAGCAGAAGTACCGGGCGCTGGCGATGGAGCACCATCCCGACCGTAATACCGGCAATTCCGAAGCTGAAGAAAAGATGAAGGCGGTGAACAGGGCCTTCCAAGTGCTGACTGGCGTCGACCCAGACACTCTGGGGTTAGAGGAATCCGAAGTCACATATTTCGCTCGAACTGGCCCCGATTACGTGGTCGATCTGGAGGGATTGCGGTTCGAGGTCACCATGACAGGAGGCATACCGCAGGACTGGGTCTACGCCGCGAGCTTCGCGGCTGCTGACGGCTGTGCTTTTGTGGCGACATACTCCGGCAAGGTCATCCTGCTCTCTCGGGAGGGACAGCCGCTCGTCGTCTACGACCTCGGAACTTGTCCGACCGAGATTGTGGATGTCGGTCTATATACCTACTTTCTCACGCCCACGAGGCTCTACGTCGTCGAGGACAGGATCAAACTCGCGGCCTTCCTCGATGTCTTCCAGCAGGGGAGGCTCTTGGTTTCGCAATCAGGGTTTGGTCTGCTCGGGAGCAAGAATCTCCAGTGGTTCACGCCTTCGGGGACGAAAGTGGGCGAGTTGCTGACCCGTGATCCTATCCGGACTTTGCACAAGACCGAGGGTGGTGCTATTGTGAGGACACGGCGCCATCACGTGGAGGTGCGGGGTCGCGGGTTGTGACAGCCACCCCCCGCCCTGGAAGTGTGGCTTGGGAGTGCGAAACCGGCCAACGGATGGCGCGGAAAGCGATCCGAAGTTTTGGACGTCAGGGTCTGTGCAACTCAACGGCGCTTCGGTCCTCGGCACTGAAGCTGGGACTGTTGGTACATGGGCTCTTCCATTGGCAAATTGGATGCGACGATCCTTGAGTTAGTGGGTTGGGCGGTGAGCACTATATTTTTTCTCGTGAAGCTAAGTACGCTGCTGAGTTCGTGGATGGCAAACTCTTCTGAAACACGTTATCTGCATTCAAGAAAATGGAGGGTAGCGATGACTCTGGTCGTGCTGATCAGAATGAGGGCACGACCCTTTGGTTGCAACCAGGCAGCGTGAACATCGTCCTAAACGACATGGATCTATCAAACGACCTAGCTGGGCCATTGCAAATCCAGATGGATTGGTTGAATTACCTCCATCTCTTTTGCATGCACGCCGCTCATACCGGCGCTTTGGATGTCGATGCCCTCTCGAACGAGAACATCGAGGTTCTTCGACAGGAACTGCTGGTGCCCGTAGACTGTTCAAAGCTAGGGGAGCACGCCGTCGTGGTGAAAGATGTCCCTGGTTTCATCAAAAGAGTTGAAGCCGCCGTGAAGGCGAAAGGGTACGAGGGCAGGTGCGGGTTGGTCAAATACTACAACCTCGAAACGTTCCACGGCAGCTTTCGTGAAGCAGAGTCAGTATTCCGAAAACAGGTGACCCAGAGTTACCAAAGGGAATTCCGAATCGTTATCGCCACCGGATCGGCCAGCGATTGTCCCCTGACATTGGAAGTCGGTGACCTTAGTGACATCACGATCCCTCTCCTCGCTGGCGAGTTAAACGGACCGAAGTTCTTGGGTGGAGAGGTGGCATTGCGGCGATCGGGGTGAGCTTCGGAAGTGTTTCACAAAGGGAATTATAACTAAACCTTGACAAAATAGGCGTAATCAGCTATGATTGAACTAGAGAAACAACGGGCGAGGAGAGACGATTATGGCAGGCCCTGGGAAGTCCCACAGAATTGGAATCAGCCTTGTACAACTGTTTGACATGTTTCCCGACGAGGATTCATCCCGCAAGTGGTTCGAGGAAACCCGTTGGCCTAATGGCCGGGCCTGCGCCAAGTGTGGCAGCGTCAAGACGAGCAAAGTTCCGAACGCTACTCCCATGCCCTACTGGTGCTCCGCTTGCCGCTCCTACTTCAGCGTCAAGCTCGGTACGCTCATGCAGTGCTCCAACCTGCCGATGCGCAAGTGGGCCATTGCGATCTACCTTGTGACGACAAACCTCAAGGGTGTATCGAGCATGAAACTTCACCGTGACTTGGAGATTGCCCAGAAGAACGCCTGGCATATGCTTCACCGCATCCGCAAGGCCATGCAGGGCGGCGATCCTCTGTTCAACGGGCCGGTCGAAGTGGACGAGACCTACATCGGCGGAAAGGAGGCCAACAAGCACGAGTACAAGAAGCAGCGCAAGGGGCGCGGGCCAGTTGGCAAGGCCGCCGTCGCCGGGGCCAAGGACAGGGAGACGAATCAGGTAACCGCCATGACGGTAGCCTTTACGGACAAAGCGACGCTTCAGGGATTCGTGCATAGGCACACGGCGGCGGATACGATGGTCTACACGGACGATGCACTGGCCTACGTGGGGTTGAGGCGTCCCCATGCGACGGTCAAGCACAGTGCGAAGGAATACGTTGACGGCATGGCCCACACGAACGGCATGGAGTCGTTCTGGGCGATGCTAAAGCGGGGCTACCTGGGCGTCTATCACCAGTTCAGCGCCAAGCACCTTCACCGCTATGTCGGGGAGTTCGAGGGCAGGCACAACGCGCGCCCGATGGACACAGCGGAGCAGATGGCGGAGATAGTCCGCGGGATGTTCGGGAAGCGGTTGCGTTATGCTGACCTTATCGGGCCGGAGTACACGCGGTTGAATATGCAGTTGGGACTGGCCTAATGGGCGCTTCCAACTTAGCCAACCGTATCCTAGGAGGGGAATCATGCTGAAGAGAGAGCTTTACTATCAAGTTGCCCATGCGCATCTGCAAGAACAGGGCCAACGGAATCGCGACTTCGACCTGAAGGTGGCGGGCTGTCTTGGCATAGCAACAACCATAACCGGCATGAGCGCCATTCTCCTCAACGGGTTCTTGAACAGCTCAAGCAGGGAGATCACCACACTGTCGCTCGTCTTCATCGTTCTATCAGCATTGGTATACATCTGCACTCTAGGTTGTGGCCTGCTAGCCATGAAACTCCGTAAGTGGCGTTTTGACCCTGACCTGTCGGAATTTGCGGCGTATCTACCAGGCTACGATGATGAGGCGTTCGTTGAATGGGCAGGAGACCAGTTCAAGAATGCCGCTGAATCCAACAGCAAGCTTCTGGCTCGAAAGGCGTGGTTCCTCATGGCCTCTTTTTGGCTTACGCTCTCCCTGTCGATTCTCCTATTTGTTTTTGTCCTCACGCTTGAGGTCTAAGTCAAGGCTCTTCTTCTCCGTTAGCGGAGCATCAGGAGGTTTACGTAGAGGATGTGATGGCGGCATAGGCTTCGGTGGGGATGGCTTAGGTGGGGGCGACTTGGGATCGGCCATTCAGTGCCTCCCGTTCAGGATGGACTAACCCTAGCAAAAGGAGTGAGTCTTGTCAAGGTTCAGTTATAATTCCCTTCACAAACTGCAGGTACTACCGGCAGTTCATGTCGGTGAAGGGGGTGACCGTGAAGGCGGACGACACGGTGGATCCGGCCGCCTCTACTATAAGGGGTCGGCCAGCCGACTACCCATGTACTCCTCAGAACCTTCCGGCCCAAGTCGCCACGCAGTGGAAGCGTGTAGAGCCCAGCCCGCAGTATCGCCACTCCCGCCTCACGCCTGTAAACAACGTCTCTGGGAACTACACTTAGACCGATGACGCTGCTCCGATTCGTCCACGCCGCCGACCTGCACCTCGACAGCCCCTTCAAGGGGCTGCGCGACGCCGCGCCGGAGGGCATCTCGGGCGAGATATCCAACGCGACGTTCAGGACGTACGACAACATCATCGACCTGTGCATCCGTGAAAGGGTAGCCGCGCTGCTTGTCGCCGGCGACGTGTACGACGGCGCGGAGCGCAGCCTGCGTGCCCAACGGAAGTTCATCGAGGGGCTGGAGAGGCTGGACGAGCAGGGCATCCGTTCGTTCGTCTGTCACGGAAATCACGACCCGCTCGACGGCTGGGAGGCGAGGCTGGCCTATCCGGCCCTGTGCCACCGGTTCGGCAGGGAGTGGGAGCGCGTGCCCGTATTCCCCGAGGACCCTGCTCGCGCCGTCGTCCACGGCATCAGCTATCCGAAGAGCGACGTTCGGGACAATCTTGCACTCGGCCTTGGCAATGTGACTCCCGCCGGGTTCTCCATCGGGCTGCTGCACGCCAACGTCGGTAGCGACACGGGCCACGAGTCGTACGCGCCCTGTACGGTGGATGACCTGCGGCAAGCAGGGGTTGATTACTGGGCGCTGGGGCACGTCCACACGCGGCGCATCCTCAACGAGCGCAACCCTGTTGTCGCATACCCGGGCAATCCGCAGGGTCGCCACCCCAACGAGTTGGGCGCGCGCGGCGTGTATCTGGTTGAGGTGGATGACGGCGGCAATGCGAACGTGGAGTTTCGCGCGGTCGATCTCATTCGCTGGGAGCGCGTTTCCGTGGACATTAGTCCGCTCGAATCGGAGCAGAGTTTGCTGGACGCGCTGCACGGGAAGATGGAGGACGTGCTGGTTAGCGCTGACGGGCGCTCGGTGGTCGCGCGGGTTTCCATAACAGGCAGAGGCGAGCTGAGCCGCTCACTGCGACGGCCAAACGCCCTGCGTGACTGGCAGGAGGAGATAAATAGCAGCTGGGCGCAACGCTCACCGTTCGTGTGGTGCGAGCGCATTGAGGACGAAACGTCGGCCCCGTTCGACAGGTCAGCACGCGCTGCGGGCGCAGATTTTCTGGCCGAGGTGCTGAAGACGTCCGACAGGTCAAGAGGCGACGCTGAACTCATGGAGCGGCTGCTTGCCGACCTGCCGGACCTGTACGAACACGGCAACTACCGCCGCTACCTCCGCGACGCGGCACCCGTGGAGGCTGAGTTCGCCGCCCTCATCGCGCAGGCGGAGGAGCTGGCCGTCGACCTGCTCATCGAGGATGAGGCGTGAGGATACAGCGGCTGCGCATCGACGGATTCGGCCACTTTGCGGAGCGTGAGTGGGGCGGTTTTGAACGGCCCGTAACCGTCTTCTACGGCCCGAACGAGGCGGGCAAGAGCACGCTGTTGGAGTTCGTGCGGCAGGTGCTCTTCGGGTATTCCCGCGCCAATTCTGCAACCTACTACCCCGCGCTTGCCGGTGGGCGCTACGGCGGCAGCGTCACTATCGTCAGCGATGGGGGCGAGACGGTCATCGTGCAGCGAACGTCCGGCTCGCATGGTGGGGCGCTGACGCTCACCACGGCGGAAGGAGAGCCGCTGCCCGATAGCGAGTTGCAGCGGCTCCTCGGCCATTCGGAGGACGTATTCCGGAAGGTAAGCACCTTCACGCTGGACGAGCTGCACAACGCGACTCTCTTGAGCGACAGCAGCGTGAACAGCCAGATATACAACGCCGGAATGGGCGCGGCCAACCTTCCGAGCGCGTTGAGGAGCCTGTCGGATGACAAGGGCAAGCTGTTCCGCAGGGGCGGCAGCACACAGGCCGTCTACCACGCCGCCGAGAAGTTGAAGGACATCGAGGAAAGGCTGCGCGAGGTCGCCAATAACGCAGCGGAGTACGGCAGCCTGACAGCACGGCTTGCAAAAGCCGAAGCAGAGATTGAGCGTCTGGACGGCCTCCGCCGAGAACACCAGTCCCGCTATGAGGAACAGCAACGGCTTGCGGATGCCTGGGACGATTGGAACGCGCTATACGAGGTAGAGCGGCAGTTGACGGAACTGCCGCCTATCGGCGACTTCCCAGTCGGCGGCGTGAGCCGGTTGGAGGCGCTGGCAGAAGGCGCCCGGCTTGCACGCCAGTATCACGACTCCACGGAGCGAGACGTGAAAGAGGCGCGGGCTAGGGCGGAAGCGCAGATTGAAAACGAGGCCATCAGCGCGAACGCCGAGGCAATACGCGGCATCCAGCGGGGCCGCACCTTCTTCGACGGCGCAGTCCACGACCTGCCCGAGCGCCAGTCGGAGCTCACGGAATACGAGCGCTCACTGCAAGAGGCGCTGCGCTACCTCGGGCAGGACTGGGACGAACCCCGCCTCGATACGTTCGACATGTCGCTGGTCGTTCAAGATGAGATTCGCGGCTACCAGCAACGCCTGGAAGGTGCCCGCAGCGAACTTCGCGAACGCGAATCCGTGCTTGCCCAGAGCGAGGCTAGTTTAAGCGAGGCGACCGATGCCAAGGACAAGGCCGAACAGGAGGCCCGGGCAGCCGTCGATACGGCCGGACACAAGAACGGCAACGTGCGATTGGCAATCGCGGGCGCCGCCGCAGGCATCGTGCTTTTTGCCTTAGGGGCAATACTTGGCGGCGCGGCGCTCATCGTTGGCGCAGCAGCAGGCATTGTTCTCGCCGGCATGGCCGCATACCTGTTCGTATTCGGGCGAGCCGCTACAGACACGGACGCAGAGCGTGTGCGCCTTGCCAGAGAGATCGACAGCAGCACGGCGCTGGTCGAACGGCGAAAGCGCAGAGTGGAGGAGATTAGGGAGGACGTTGAAGAGGCCAGGCGCGCGGTTGAAGAGGCCGGGGGTGAGTGGCGGCAGTGGCTCGCCGATCGCAACCTGCGCCCGACCTTCTCGCCCGAGACGGTTACCGACCTCAGGGGCAGGGTCGAGCTTGCGCGGACCCACCTTGGCAACGTGCGTACGTGGCAGGAACGTATCAGAGCGATCGGGAAGGACATTAGCGGCTACACCGAGGACGTTGTGCCCCTGGCGCAGCAGTTCGGCATCCCGTTCGACGAGTCGGACGCGCGCACTATCGCCGCTGCTGCAGACAGGCTGATCGAGCTGGATGCCGCCGTCGCAGAGCGTGTGCGGGAGCGTGCGGAAGCGCAGGCTTCGCTGGACAGGGCGGAGCGCAATCTGGGTGAGCGCAAGGAAGAGTTGAGTGAGTCGGAGAGAGCATTAGTGGATTTGCTCCAATCGGGCGGCGCCGCCGATGCGGAGGACTTTCGCAGACGCGCGGATGCCTACACCGAGCGCGTGGACCTCGAAACGAAACGAAACGACATCCGCGGTCGATTGCAGCGCCTCAGTGGCCCTGGAGATGCATTCGAAGCGTTCATGGAGAGGCTGGGGGAGACGGACTTGCAGGCTATAAGCGATGCGATACGCGAGGCCACGGAGGACGGCGACCACTGCGCTGCAGATGTCGAGCGCCTTTCCACCGTGCGCGGAGAGGCGCAGGCCGAGCTCAGGCGCCTGACCAGCGAGGAGGAATCGTCGCGGCTGCGGATGGAGCGCAACCAGTTGCTGGAGCAGATACAGGGCCACGCGCGCGAGTGGGCGGTGTGCGCCATTGCTGGAAACCTGCTCAAGGAGGCGCAAAGCAAGTTCGAGCGCGAGCGCCAACCCGACGTGATACGCCACTCGCAGGGGTTCTTTGGCCGCATCACGCAAGAGCGTTACCAGACGGTGTTCTCGCCCCTCGACAGATCGGAGATACACGTTACGGACAGCAGCGGCGGCACCAAGCAGCCCAACGAGTTGAGCCGGGGAACGCGCGAGCAACTGTTCCTGTCGCTGAGATTCGGCTATATCCGCGACTTGGGCGGGCGGGCGGAGCGGCTGCCGGTGCTCGTCGATGAGGCGCTGGTCAACTTCGACCCAGAACGCGGCGTGAACGCCGCCGCGGCATTTACCGACCTTGCGCAGTACAACCAGGTGCTCGTGTTCACCTGTCACCCGCAAATCGTCGAGTGGTTTCAGACCGCGGCTGCGAGGCTGGGCGCCGACGAGCCGCAGGTCATCAACATCTAGCTGACACGCAGGTACTCGGACTCGCTCTCTGTGACGATCTCGGCCCGTACGTCCGGGTCCAGCAGGTTGTTGAGCCGCCGGTAGTCCACCGAATAGCGGCGGGACTCACCATGCCCACGGAACGGGTATTCTCCCGCCCTTCGAGCTTCGCCTTGACCACGCTCTGCTGCCCCAGCCAGGCCCGGAGCTTCTCCACCACCCACCGCTTCTCGTCCTCGAACTCCCGGACGGTGTCCTGGATCTCTTCGTACTCGTGGAGCGCGTTCCACGCCTCCTCGTCGGTCACCGGCGCCGCAGGCTCTGCGTCCTCGGCGACGTCCCCCTCGCCCCCGGCTTCCGCCGCCGTCCCCGGCAGGCAGACCGCCAGGAAGGGGCAGGACCGGCAGTGCCAACTCGTTGCGGAGAAGTCCCGGTCAGGCAGGACGTCGGGGTCCGGCCCGTTGAGGACGAGGTGAGCGCCCAGCTGTCCGAGCCTCTCGGAGGCCCGTTCCAGGGCCTGTCCCACCTGCTCCTCGGGGATGACCTCGTAGTCCCACTGGCGGCTGCCGGTGTCCATCGTGGCGATCACCGCGTCCCGCAGCTCTCCGAAAGTCCCCAGGGTGTAGAAGGCTGCCTGGGCCACCGACGCCGACCGTCTCCGCAGGAGACGCGGTGACGGTAACCAACACAGCCCCGGCGGACGAGTCGGCGGCCCGGCTGCAGGACCTGGTGGGCAACGCAGCAGCCTCCTTCAGTGGACAGGACGTGACGATCAACACCACCCCGCTGACCACCAGCGTGTCGGCGGTCCCGAACTCACACGTCGGGAGCAGCACCTTCACCTTCGAGTTGCGGTTGACCTCTGCAGGATGGGGTTCGCAATCGTGGAAGCTTCTTCCGGATACCCGGTGACAATCACGCAAACGAGCGAAGCGTGAGTCAATGGCACTACCGAGACATGGCCAATACTCCCAGTCAGGGC
The DNA here is from genome assembly GCA_965237935.1 of Dehalococcoidia bacterium. Taxonomy (GTDB): domain Bacteria; phylum Chloroflexota; class Dehalococcoidia; order Lucifugimonadales; family CBDEGW01; genus CBDEGW01. The sequence goes on from CBDEGW010000004.1 coordinate 941,805, forward strand.
CGGCACCAACTCCAGGCAGTAGAGCGCCTCTTCTTTCCGGCGGCCCCAAGCCGCTCCGCGGGCGCACTAGGTGCACGAGCTGAGGCTTTTAGGAGGTTCACAGGCCTCCCAGCCATATCTCGAAGACGGTTCTGTCTACCGTATACGTTGGTGGGCCGGGTGCTACGGGGTCCACGCGGGCAGGGTCGGTATTAACGTTCTTTGTGGAATCATGGTTTGTCTTCCAGGCATGTTGGTTTCTACATCTACGCGGGTTCAGAAGCCCGTTTGTTCAGCTCCGTCTGAGTAATAAACCAGACAGCAGGAGAGAAGACCAGCCACAGGATGAATATGATCCACCTGTTGACGCTTCCGTCCGTGAGAGCCTCCACTGCCTCTGAGGTGGTACCCAAAAACTAGACAACTGGCTAAGAGAGAGTCCAGCTCCTAAAATAACCGGCAACTAACCGACGTGGAGGAGCAGGACATGAAGCAGACGAGGAATAAGCACAGTCCGGCGTTCAAGGCCAAGGTGGCCCTGGCCGCCCTTGCGGGGGAAGAGACCATCGCCCAGCTGGCCAGCCGATTTGAGGTCCATCCCAGTCAGATTCACGCCTGGAAAAGGGCCCTGGTGGAAGGAGCCCCGGAGCTATTTGCCACCAATCAGAAATCCCAGGAGAAAGCCAAGGAAGCTCAGATTAACCACCTCTACCGGCACATCGGCCAGCTGAAGGTGGAACGCGATTTTTTGTCGGAAAGGTCCGGTCTATGAGTCGCAGCATACGGCGAGCCATGATAGACCGAGACCACCAGCAGCTGTCTTTGGTGCGTCAATGTATCCTGCTGGACGTCAGCCGGGCCTCGGTGTACTACCGGCCGGTACCGACCAGGGCAGAAGACCTGGAGTTGATGGCCCTGATGGACCGTCAGTATTTGAAGACCCCCTTCTACGGCTCCAGGAAGATGAAGGCCTGGCTGCTGCAACAGGGCTATCTGGTGAGCCGAAAAAGGGTTCGAAGGCTGATGCGGTTGATGGGTCTGGAAGCGATCTACCGGCGTCCCAACACCAGCAAACCAGCGCCGGGACACCGGATCTTTCCCTATCTGCTGAAGGGAGTGGAGGTTAATCGGGTCGACCAGGTCTGGGCCGCGGACATCACCTACATCCCCATGGCGAAGGGCTTCCTGTACCTGGTGGCCATCATGGACTGGCACAGCCGGCACGTGCTGGCCTGGAAGCTCTCCAACACCATGGACACCAGCTTCTGCGTGGCGGCGTTGGAGGAAGCCCTGGGTAAGGGACGACCGGAGATATTCAACACCGACCAAGGGAGTCAGTTCACCAGTGAGGCCTTTACCCAGACGTTGCAGGAGCAGAGGGTCCAGGTCAGCATGGATGGTAAGGGTAGGTACCTGGACAACATCTTCGTGGAGCGGCTGTGGCGGAGCATCAAGTACGAGGAGGTGTATCTGAAAGCTTACCAGACCGTCGCCGAGGCCCGAACTGGGATCAATGCCTACCTGGAGTTCTACAACCGGCAGAGGCCTCACCAGGCTTTGGGCTACCGGACCCCAGCAGAGGTGTACCAACATGGCCAGGAAGAAAGGGGAGCAGCAGCTGAAGAAGCAGGGCTGCCATCGGGCTTGGTGAAACCTAGCGCAGGGGTGGGAGACTCTCTTAATTTAGCCCTCATGCTGTCTTAATAATGGGGTCCACCTTAGCTCTGATGGTACCGCTCCAGTTTCCCGTTGGTTTGAGGATGGTAAGGCGCCGCCAGGATATGACGGATTCCTATCAGGTTCAGGTAATCGCGGAAAGCCCTGGATACGTAGCCCGATCCATTGTCACTCAGCAGTCTGGTCCGGTCCTCCAAGGGCACTTCTGTCATACCTGTGACATCAACGGCTAGCTGGAGCACCTGGATCAGGGAATCAGCTGTCATGTCCAGTTGCAGCTTCCAGGCCAGGATGGACCGGGAGTAGTCGTCCATCACGGTCACCATGTAGTAATAGCCCCACCCCCTCACTCTGAAGTACGAAGCATCGGTAGCCCACATCTGATGCGGTCCGGTGGTCTTTCGCTGGTACTCTTTACCAGCAACAAGCTGAATCTCGGGAGGTTTGACAAGCCCTTCCCTCTTCAAGATGCGGTACACTGTCGACTCACCCACCGATAGCCTCAAGTGGTCTGTGACCCAAGTGGCCAGTTGCCGGCTACTCCACTCTGGAGACTCCCTGGCCGCCGCCAATACTGCGGCCTCCTCTGGTGAGCTAAGCCTGTTCCAGGGGACCCGGGTAATGGCGGCAGGGCATTCTTGCTTCCCTTGCAGTTCACGGGCCCGCCACCGGTAATAGGTGCTCCTGGGCACCTGCAGTTGGGCGAGGAGCCTCCGTTTTCCCCATTGGGTCTGTTCCACCCGGATTATGACGTTCGACCTCTCCTGGGCGCTCATGTGCCGGTGCCCTCGTCCAAAGTCGGGATGGCCGTTTTTTTGAAACGGTGGACCTCCAGGGAAAGGTCGGCAACCAGTTGTTTCAGATCGTAGTTCTCCCGCTTGAGGTGTCCAATCTCCTGACGGGTGGCGTCTCTCACCGTGTCTCTGGTGAGAGACGCTCTTTCCCCGCTTCCATAAATTCCTTGGTCCAGGCATAGAATACGCCCGGCTTGATCCCCTCTCGTCGGCAAAGGTCACTAACGGTCACCTCCCGACGGAACCCTTCCAGAACGATGCGGATCTTGTCTTCCGGGGCGTACTTCCTGCGGGTTTTGGTCCGGACCTGCCGGATGAAAGTCTTGGTCTCTTGAGTTAGGGTCTCTGCAGCTTGGGCTTGACCCGTGTTGCTCTGGGACACTTCTGGCTCCTTTCTCGATGCAGTAAATCTACACCCTGCACCAGGAGTCCAACCCCACCACCACCCTCATGTTTCTCTCCCCTTAAATGTGTCCCATTATCGCTGAACGCCTACACCAATTGCGCTGACACCCTACAGTGGCATGAATGATTGCCCACAAACGCAGCAACGATGGCCCGGACATTTGCGCCGACAACATCTCCTGCAGGTTACCGTTTTTGTTCTCAGCCGTGTCTGAAACGAATCCATGCCGGTTAAGAGCGTGTGGCACGATCTTCGCAGTGAAGCCCAGAGACTCTAAGTGCTTCACCCCTATCTCAACTCTGTGAGAGTGCGCACCGGGAGAAGCGGACAGTATCTAAGAACACTTAGGGGCGAAACTCTCACTTATCCATCTATCCAGTCTTCCGGGTCCACCTCAGATAGCAAGATGAAAGCTGGACATTATCGGCAGACGGACCCAGAGGCCCGGTACATCCGTCTCGGCGCCCCTCTCTTGGGCTTGATCTGGACGAAGTACAGGGTCTGTCCCAGCGGGCAGCTGTAGCTGTCGCTGTGCTCGTAGTAGGTGAGTAGGGGTAGGCGCCGCCGGCGAGTTACTCCGACTGCCTACCTCGTTAGTTATGGGGTTCAGCGATCGGTTTTTTTCATCCCTCACCATACTAAGACCGCTTCCTGGTCGGCCCTGACAAGGTTCTTGTTTTCCATTCCATTTAGGTAGAGACATAAAGTTGCAGTGACCGCGCCTGTGAGTTTATATTATCTTCATAGGTGCGAACCCGATCGTCAGGCTCATGCTGAATTCAAGAAGGCGGCTAGCTGAAAGGAGATACAGAGATACAATGGATTTTTACAAGGCTGAATACATCTGGATAGACGGGACGGAGCCAGTGTCCAAGCTCCGGTCCAAGGGCAATGTTATCCCCAATGGGCAGGAGCCTCCGATATGGGGTTTCGACGGCTCAAGCACGAACCAGGCCGTCGGGACTGATTCCGACTGTGTATTGAGACCGGTTTACTCCTGCGCGGACCCGATTCGCGGAGGTGACAACAGACTGGTGATGTGTGAGGTTTTGCTGCCTGACATGACGCCTCACCCCTCCAACACCAGGGCGGCGTGTGCAGCCGCGGCGGAAAAATACGCCGATTTCGACACTTGGTTCGGTATCGAGCAGGAATACACTTTCTTCGACGGGACCAAGCCGTTGGGATGGCCTTCCAACGGCTTTCCAGCGCCGCAGGGCGGGTACTACTGCGGAGTGGGATCGGACGAGGTCTTTGGCCGTCCCGTGGTAGAAGCCCACTTGGACGCCTGTCTCCGGGCAGGGCTGATGATTGCCGGCATCAACGGGGAAGTAATGCCGGCCCAGTGGGAGTTCCAGATTGGCCCGGTGGGCGCTCCTGAAGTAGCCGACCAGCTATGGATCGCCCGGTGGCTCCTGTACCGCATTGGAGAGGATATCCATATCGGCGAGGACGGCAGAGGCGTCAGTGCAACACTCGACCCCAAACCCGTCCAGGGTGACTGGAATGGCGCGGGTGCCCACTGTAACTTCTCGACCATGCAGATGCGCGAGAGCTACGAGCCTTGCGTGGCCGCCGCTGAGGCCCTCGGGGGCAACCACGAGGAGCACATAGCCAACTATGGCCATCGAATCGAGGAACGCTTGACCGGTCTCCACGAGACCTGCTCCTACAGGGAATTTAGGTATGGAGTGTCGGACAGGGGGGCGTCCGTTCGAATCCCCTGGCAGGTCCATCAGGACGGCAAAGGGTATGTTGAGGACAGGCGGCCCAACGCCAATTGCGACCCGTACAAGGTGACGCGGCTGATACTGAACACCGTATGCGGGGCAGCGTCGTCCTAGCCGACCGGTAGAGAGGCCCGGTGTATGACCAACTCCTCCTGCGGAGATAATTTGGATGTAGGCGACGCACGGATACGAATGTATCGAGCGCCGGCAGCCCAAGAACGGGAACAGTGGCCTGTCCGTTCTTGGGCCAAGGAAGGACTCAGATGGCAGTGTCTGAGGAGTTGAAGCGGGTAACGTCGAGCAGACTCAATTGGCTGCCTGGAGTCAGGTATGCCGACATTATCGAATTTGTCGGAAGGGTTAAGGGCCTGAAGACGTACAATGCTATTCTTGGTAACTCCATCACTGTTCCGGAGATTTCCATCATTCAGGCGCAACTCATTGCTAAGAGCGAGTAGAAATAGTGCATACTTGAGTTTGTCTCATAGACCGGTGGGGGAGCTGACTAACACAGGTGTGGGAGCGATGGGGCTCAAGAGAGGTCGGCCCGTCCAGTTCCACCGGCCGCTTGTCGGCCCCCTGAAAGGTCGTCTGCCTCTCTTAGGTCCATGGGGCCAAGGCCCAGCCCCAAGGGGCTGGGCCACTGCGCCATAGCTTGAGCAAGTTATGGGTCATCTCTGCCAGCGACCACTCACTGTGTGCAGCGCCCAACCCCCGCCTCATAAACCGTCGGAACCCCTGTCCTTCCTTGACCTGTCCGAACACCGGCTCCACCAGTACACCCCGCTTCTTGTACAGAGCTCGGCCTCGCTTTGTCAGAAGCTTGCGCTCCATCCTGTCCCACGGGCTCTTAGGAAGCCCTAAATGAGAGGGATCAACCTATGATCAATGCATCGCATGACACTTCTACCCCCCAACCCTGGTGGGCTAAACTAACCTCACTGCGAGCCGCCGCCGCGCCGCGAATTGGCCTGGCCACGCTGGTCATGTTGTTTGTCCTGGCCTGCGAGCCACCGTCACCATCTGACATCGCGTTCGAGAGGTGGCATGACGGGAACTCTGAGATCTACGGGATGAGCGCGGACGGTTCCGGCCAGACATGACTGACCAATAACCCGGTGCTTGACGGGTCCCCAAGCTGGTCGCCGGACGGAGGCCGCATCGCGTTCGACTCGCTGCGTGACGGGAACGGTGAGATATACGTGATGAGCGCGGACGGTTCCGGCCAGACACGACTGACCAATAACCCGGTGCTTGACGGGTCCCCAAGCTGGTCGCCGGACGGAGGCCGCATCGCGTTCGACTCGCTGCGTGACGGGAACGGTGAGATATACGTGATGAACGCGGACGGTTCCGGCCAGACACGACTGACCGATTACCCAGGGTTTGACGGGTCCCCAAGCTGGTCGCCGGACGGAAGCCGCATCGCGTTCCAATCGTTCCGTGACGGCGACGCAAACCCGGAGATCTACGTCATGAACACGTAAACCTTCATCCGATGGTAAGGCTCGTGGAAGTTCCAGTAAACACCTTTGTGGGCTCACTGCATGGAACACCTGACCCGGTGACCGATAGCCCAGGGCTTGATGGGGCCGCTCTTGGTTGTAGAAGGCCAGATAAGCCCCAATCCCCTTTCTGGCCTCAGTCCCATTTTGGTATGCCTTCAGGTACACCTCCTCGTACTTGATGCTGCGCCACAGTCGTTCCACGAAGACGTTGTCCATGCACCGGCCCCTGCCGTCCATGCTCACTTGAACGCCTTGCGCCAGCAGCATGCTGGTGAAGGCCTCGCTGGTGAACTGGCTGCCCTGGTCGGTGTTGAAGATCTGTGGCCGACCCTTGCTCAAGGCCTCTTCCAGAGCCGCAACACAGAAGTCTACCTCCAGGGTGTTGGACAGCCGCCAGGCCAGCACGTAGCGGCTGTGCCAGTCCATGATAGCCACCAAGTAGAGGAAACCCCGAGCCATGGGTATGTAGGTGATGTCGGTGGCCCACACCTGGTTGACCCGGTTGATCTCCAGCCCCCTGAGCAGGTACGGATAGACCTTATGCCCTGGGTTTGGCTTGCTGGTGTTGGGACGCCGGTAGATGGCTTCCAGGCCTATCAGCTGCATCAGCCGGCGGACCCGCTTGCGGTTGACCTGGTGTCCGTGATTTCTGAGCCAGGCAGTCATCCTTCTGGAGCCGTAGAAAGGTGTCTTCAGGTACTGTTGGTCTATGAGGGCCATCAACTCCAAGTCCTCGGCGCCGGCCTCGGTTGGCAGGTAGTACAACGAGGAGCGGCTGATACCCAGCAACGCGCACTGGCGCACCAGAGACAGCTTCGGTTCTTCTCGGTCAATCATGGCCCGGCGTTGGGACCGGCTCACAACCCGAAGCTCCGTGACAAAAAATCCCGTTCCACCTTGAGCTGCCCAATCTGCTGGTAGAGCTGGGCAGTGAGGACCTCTTGGTCCTTCTCCTGGCGTCCAGCACCATTTTCAAAGAGGTGCGGCGCCCCCTGAATCAAAGCCTTCTTCCAGGCATGGATCTGGCTCGGGTGGACTTCAAACCGGCTGGCCAGCTCTGCAATGGTGTGCTCCCCCTGGAGCGCGGCCAAAGCCACTTGGGCCTTGAAGACTGGGCTGTGCTTCTTACGTGTTTGCTTCATGTCCTGCTCCTTGTTTCCGTCCTATTTTAGGAGCGGGACTCTCTCTTAGCCACCTGTCCGAATTTTGGGGTCCACCTCAGTCGGCGCCCGTTCCTCCCGGCTGTCCTGCTGGCCAGGGTGATGGAAAGTCGTCTCTTCCCTTGGGGGTTGTGGTCCAGTAGCAGCCCGTGGTCCTTGGGGGTTTCTCTGAGCAGTGTCATCAGGTTCCTATCCTTTAGCCCGAATCCACCGAAGGACACCGATGGACGGCGTGAGGACAGCGGAAGGGGGTGGGTGAGGGAGCTACAGGGGAGATGGCCTGGGCTCTTGGGGTAGATGGGAGGGCGGCGGAGGGTCTTCAGGCGCCGCACAGGGCCCCTAAGGCCCTATGCGGGAGTTGCGATGCGCGGGATGGCGAGAGGATACGCAGCAGGGGACTCTCGCGACCGGGGTGGCGCGAGTTCGCGGGGACGTTCGGTTGGCCGGATGGCGGCCGGTTGCCGCCGCCGTCAGGCAGGGAGTGGCAGGGCGCGCAATCGGGCCAAGGCACGATCGAACTGGGCTTCCCAAGGCCAGCGCTGTGGCAGATGCAGTGTGAGGCGGCGCGCCGAGCGGGTGAGCCGTCCGGCCAGGGAGAAGAACCGCCGCCGGAGGGTCTTGGTGGTCACCACCTGCTCGCCCAGACCGATGCGCGCTGTCCAGCGGGCGAGGTTGTGGGCCATCACCTGTACCGCCAGCCAGGCGGCGTTGGCGGCGAAGCGGTCCGAGGGGAGATGGTTCAACCCCACACCGTGCTTGAGGTCTCGGATGGCATTCTCGATCTCGGCGTGGCGGCGATGGTCGGCCTCCAGTTCGAGCATCTCCCCGTCCCGGTCGGTGATGAAGCCGTGATAGCTGTAGGAGGCGAAGAGGGCCAGCTGGGAACCGGGCGTGGGCTTCACACGCCGGACGATGAGCCGCACCGGTGCGGCGTCAGGTTCACTCTGGAAGGGAGTGCAGGTGGTCTCGGCCACATCGGCGGCGCCGTCCATCCAGTAGGGAATGGGAGTCCAGGCATCCTCTGGTATCGCCTCGATGAGATTGCGCAGGCTCTTGTGCTGGCGGATGGTGATGGAGAAGCGGACATCCATCTTGCGGCAGACGGATACCACGCCATGAGTGTAGAACCCGCTGTCGGCCCGTAGCGTGAGTCGTCCGTTGGCCCCGGCGTAGCGCACCCGTCCCACCGTCTCCCGCAGGAAGTGGGCGGCGCCGCGGGCGGTGTTGGCCAGGCCCTCGCGCAGCCGGGACATCAGCACGTCGCCGGTGCCGGCGGCGATGGCCAGCAGCGGGTGGTAGCCCCGCTTGCCGGTATAGCCGTGGTGGCGGGCGCCCTCCTTGGCCAGTCCGTAGGTCTCGCAGATGGTGGAATCGAGGTCGATGGTGAACGGCGCGTCGCCGGGTCCGGCCCCAGCGGCCCAGGCCCAGGCCAGCAGCTCCCGGCTCACCCGGTCCAGCTGGCGGACGTGGCCCCACCGGAAGCTGCGCAGGAAGGTCCCCAGGGTGGATGGGCCTTGACCGTGCCGCCCAGGGTGCAGGCCGTCCCCCCGGTGCGCAACACATCGGCGTCGTCGATGCAGTCGCCGCCGGCCATGGCTGAGGCCACCAGGGTCATCAGCTTGTCTCCGGTGTTGGCCCGCCCCGGCGCGCCGCCCAGGTCAAGGTGATGGTCAACGAGTTCCCGCAAGCCCAGATGCCGGGCGAGGGTGGCCGGCAGGAGCAGACCGGCATTGGCCACCAGGCGGTGATCGTCAAAGACGATACGGATACGGTCGGGGTGGTTGCGTGGTAGCATCTATTGGGTGCTCCTCTGAATCTGGGATAATGGTTTTGTAACAGCAAAGCAGTCCCAGATTCAGAGGAGCACCCTTTGGCCACTTCAGGGCGCTAACTTAACGCCCTCCTTCGGTGGATTCGGGGTTAGAGGCAGTGGTGCCGGGAACATCTAGGGCGGTTACGTCATAACTTCCGAACAACTCAGGAGGTGAGGGATGAACAGACTGTGGACTTACATAAACAGGAACATCCTACCGGCGGCGCTGGCCGGGATGTTAGCACTGTTCCTGATAGCCAGCGCATGCACCTCCAACGATACCACCGCCCAACCGCCCGACGAAAGCGCTGCCCAAATCATGCGCATCGAGGAGCGCGTGAACCAAGCGCTCACCAAGATGGAAGGCTCTTACCAGGCTTCCAACGGTAAGCAATCCGGCATCTGGGTGACCGGGGTGGGCCGGATGACCGCCGCGCCCGACATCGCCACCATCAACGGAGGCGTCGAGGCCGTGGCCAAGGCAGTGTCCGAGGCCCGCGGCATGGCGGCTGAGGCCATGGACGCCTTGATGAAGGCCCTGACGGCCCGCGGGATCGAGGAGCGGGACATCCAGACCACCCGCTTCAGCATCTACCCCGAATACCAATACGACCGTGACAAGGACCGGAGCGAGTTGGTCGGCTACCGTGTCAACAACCAAATCTCGGTGACGATCAGGAACCTGGACCAGGTGGGAATGGTCATAGACGACATGGTTGAGGCGGGAGGCGACCTCGCCCGCTTCAACGGCATTCATTTCGGACTGGACGACTCGAAGCCCCTGGAAGTGGAGGCCCGTAAGCTGGCCGTAGAAGACATGACCGCCAAGGCCATGCAGTTGGCTGACAACGCGGGAGTCAGCCTGGGCGACCTGGTTTTCATTAGCGAATCTGTCGGCGCCTCACCCAGAGTGGACGACTTCTTGGAGTACGCAACGTTGAAAGCAGTGCAGAATTCCGCGGTTGATACCCCCATCAGCGGCGGCGAACTCAGCGTGACCATCACAGTGCAGGGTGTGTTTAACATGGAATAAGGCCCCGGCCGCTGGCCCGGTGCAGCGGATTCTCAGAGCGCCGGGCCCACCAAACTATACAAAATCAAGAACCTTGGTCTGGAAATTCTCCCGCTTCACCAGAAAGCGGGAGCACGCCGTGGCGTTCAAGTCGATGCTCCGGCGCAAAGGTGTGAGGGTCGTCTCCATCACCGAACACGCCGACGACTCCCCCACCGGAAAGCTCATGGAGGCCATCATCGAGAGCGTCGATGAGTTTTACTCAGAGAATCTTGCGCAGGAGGTCTCCGTGGTATGCGAGAAGCCGCATCACGAGGCTTCTTCCTCGGCTCCAAGGCTCCCTTCGGCTACAAGCGCGTCAAGGTCAACGACGGAGCCAAGGAGCGGCCCACGTTGGAGGTTGACCCTGCCACCGCTCCTATAGTGAGGGAAATGTTCGAGAGTTCGCTAAGGGGCAACGGCCTCAAAGAGATATGCAAAGAGCTAAACGATAGGGGCATCACCAACAGGGGAAACCGCTGGTACAAGGGAGGACTCCACTACCTGTTGACCAACGAAGCCTACACCGGAACCGCGGTCTGGGGCAGAATCAGCAAGGGAGAGAAGGCCCAGGACCCGGTGCGTGTTGAGGGAGCATGGCCCGCCCTGGTGTCCAGAGAGCTGTTCGATGCCGTGCAGCAGGCCATGCGGGACCGTGCCCCCAAGGTGCAGAGACCCGCACGGGTGGGCAGCAAGTTCCTGCTGAGCGGACTGCTGAAGTGCGGCGTATGCGGCAGGCCCTACTCCGGCCAGGGAGCCAAGAGCGGACAGTACGGCTACTACATCTGCGGCACTCTGTTCAGGGAAGGTGCAGGGACGTGCAGTGCCCGTTACCTGAACGCCCCCAGGGTGGAGGACTTCATCGTCGAGAAGATTGATGACAGGCAATCGATACGAAAAATTGCGGTACTCGTGGGCGGTGGACTTAAACCACTCCGGATAAGCGACAAGGCCGAAGCCCCGCAAGGTCCACTGCCCCGTCACGAATCGACTCGGAACCGATTGCCAGGGCCTTGCGGAGTTTGCCGGTCGCTGTCTAGTCGGCTTCCAGCAGTCAGGTCTTCATTTGTTGAACGTGGGGCGCAGTGATTATAGCGATTTCTCGCGTGAATCTCTCTGCGTTTCCCGCGGTCAGTTGCCAGTCTGGTTTGAGGCACCCGGCGTGGGGTTGCCGACCGTCTGGAACTCTCCGATAGCATCCGGCACCCGCGCGAAGCTCATACCCTCACGCGCCTGCCCTTCGTCCCAATCAACCTCGGCCACCAGCGCGCCGTCCGCTGTCCAGATGCCCAACTCTTCGTCCTCGCCCAGCGCGAAACCGGGCCAGCCGTCCTTGTCCAGCTCGATTTCCAAGTATCCGCCCTGTGGGATTACCAGTTCGTCAGGGAAGGCAACCCGCTTGGCTGCGTCCTTCAGGTCGTCGGCCACCACGAAATCGGCCAGCGCTATCTCCTCGCCAGAGGCGTTGTACAGCTCGAACCAGTCCAGCGGATCGCCTTTGGCAGCCACCTCGTTTATGACCAGGCCGGTATACGCCTCAGTCGTGCCGGCACCGCCTTCGCTGCCCTCGGGGGAGGACGGGATTCCCCCGAAGACGCCGGAGAAACTGCCGACAATGGCCGCGCCTGGCTCCGTTCCCGCTTCCGACAGCTCCAGAGTGCCTGTGGTGAAGGGTGAGAAGCTGTCCGGTGCGGCGGCCCCGGAGGGTATTGTCCACACACCTCCGGCGATTTCGTCCTCGCCAATGACCAGCGTGGCGCCGCCGGTCAGGTGAGACAAGGGCAGCACAATGGTTAGACCATTGACGGAGCCGTCCGGCTCGACGCCAAAAATGGCTATGGATGCCAACGCTCCGGCGCCCGGCAGGATGGCTTGTTCCTCCGGACTGGCGTGACCGGCGATGACGGCCACGCCATCTACGGATTCTTCATTTTCATTCAGCAGCAGACGGGTGACCACTCCCTCCTCCAAGAGGTTGGCGCTCTTGTTGCTTCCCCAAGTGGTCTCAAAGCTCAGTTCCAGGGAGCCTGATTCCCCAGCCGCGGCGGCCTCTTCGGGTTGGGGCCAATCCGGCGGTTCCGGCGTGATGTCGGCCAGAATTTCGCCCCGCCGCTTCAAAATGAACTTTTGCACCCGCCCGGTGTCTTCGGCTGCCGCTGCCTTGGCTTCGGGTAAGGCGTGCTGCTGGACGATGGCCGCCATTTGGTCAACGCTTGCCAGCAACTCATCTTCGTTCCAGGCGGTATCCAGCAGTTCTTTCAGGCGGACGACGTATTTCAATCGCCAGTCGGCATTGCTGTACAGACGGTTGGGAATGGCAGAGAGGGCCAGCACCGACGGGGGCGGGTTGCTGATGTTGTCAAAGGGATTGGGGTCGTCCTTCAGGTGGAAAGTGTCATCCACTCCCCAAGGAATGAACACAAAGGGCCCGTCGGGTTCCCGGTAGAAGTGGTAGTTGTTGCGGTCGCCAGCATAGCCGTCCCAGTGACCCACCAGCACTTCCGTGGCCCAGAAGGACAGGAAGCGGTCCAGATCAACGGCCTTGGCCAAGGCCTCCAGCCCGCCGTCCGACGGGTCCTGAAGAGCGGCCACCACAGCGTCAATGTCCGACCACTCGTCGGCGTCTTCGTTGGTTTTCTTCTCTAAAGTGCCTCGAAAGTCGGGTGTAAAATCGCTTACCATTCCCTCATACAGGTTGCCCTCGGCGTTATTGAAATGGCGTGTCAGGAAGGGCTTCTTGATCTCCTCCGCGTGAACATACAACCCTAGGTTCTTTCCGTTCACCGTAACCGTAGCGAAATTGCATCGCGGCGAAGGCGACCCTGCGGCTGCGAAAATCTGATACGTCAGGCACGTGTTGACCATCGAGACGTCCTGGATGCTGTTGTTCAGGGTCATCCGCTCGATGACGCCGCCAAGAGACCGGTCATCCACATACTTGTCAAACCGGAGCTTCAGCGACGGCTTGGTGTCGCTATGGGACCCTAGGAAACCCTTCTTGCGGACGCCGACGTTGGAGTGGGTTTCTCCGTCCACGGTTACGGTGCCCGAGAACCAGGTGTAGATGTTGGCGAAGGGACGGGAGAGGCCGTATTCCTCTATTTCCGCCATCAAGTCCTCGAAGGTGCGGGTCTGATGGCGCAGAGTGTCCCAATCCTCCGGCGCGAATTCGATCTCTATGTTCAGAACGCGGTAGAGGGCGAAGTAGGCGTCGCTGTCCAGTGTCGGCGTTGGCGAAGCGGTGGGCGTGGGCGCCGTTGGCGTTGGGAGAGGGGTGTGGGCCGATGTGGGCGTTGGGGCGATAGTGGGCGCCGTCGTCGGGGTGGGAACGGGCGTGCCCGTGGCGTCTTGCCCGCACCCGGCGGCCAGGATGGCTACAACCATCAGACCAGTCCCTACCTGTATTTTTATGCGGGTACTCAATTTCCTTTCTTTTCAGTCCTTAATCCACAAGCATAAAGTATAAGCCCTCTATGCCTTTTTGTAGAACTGAAATTACGGTGCCCTCTGCGCGAGGACGGTGCCGTCGTGTGCTAGGTGGTGGCCCTATTTTGACGATAGACAGAACCATCTTTGAGATGTGGATGGGGGCTCTGTGAGCCTCCGGCGTCCCTCGCCTCAAGCATTAGGCGAGGGGAGTCTTCACGTAGGTGGCGAGCAAACGGTTGGAGCCCTTCGCTAGGACCTCGGTTCAGTTCTCCGACTCCTCGACGACAAGCATCCACCCTCCCTTGAGGGGTAACTCGGCCTGGACCTCCGCGGGTAATCGCTCGTAGGTGCGATAGATGGCCTCGGCCAGGTCGCCACTGTCCCAGAGGCGGACGCTGAAGTGCCCAGTCCTCGCTTCCGTGAGGACCACCTTGTCGAAGCCTCCCCAGCAGACCAACAGTCCCTGTTGTGCATTGAACGTCTGCATTGCCCCTTGAAGTGTCCTGCTTGGGAGGGAGCGGTAGCGGCAACAGGGACCAAGGATGGAGTGCTTTTATCGGGTAGAGGCTGCCCGCAAGCTTGGTCCAAGGTTAATATCAGCTCGCATAGCGTCAAAGGGGACTGATCGCCAAGTTGCAAGTCTTCATGCTTTTTCTGGCATGGTAATCCTCGCGGCAGTAATGCGGACCGTGTAGTGAAAGACTTCATTCAGGAATGCAGTGGTTACGCCGTGCCATCGCTCAAGGGGGAGCTCGCTCAGCCAGTTCCAGTCTTGCCTCCAGTTCTCTCCCCCGGTGGCTTCGTAGAGTACCGCCAGGGCCTTGCCATCCTCAGGCAGATCTTCGACCGCCGCATTTCCCTCGGCTTGTCCAGTCCCCAGGCCAGATGCAGAAGCTGGACGTGGTATAACACTTGCCCGAAAGCGGTCCAGGAATACCGGCTCTAGGTCAGCGTGGACTGGCCAACTTAGTCGAAGCCCCAGCAGGCCACCGAGCCGTCGGTCCTCACCCCGCAGGTGTGCAGTCCCCCGGTGCTGACGGAGGCGAACTCCCCGGCCGGCGGCGTGGCCTGGTCCCAAGTGTCATCGCCCCAGCAAGACACCGAGCCGTCGGTCCTCACCCCGCAGGTGTGCCCACCCCCCGCGCTGACGGAGATGAACTCCCCTGCTGGCGGTCTGGATTGCCCGAAATAGTCGAAGCCCCAGCAGGCCACCGAGCCGTCGGTCCTCACCCCGCAGGTGTGCCCACCCCCCGCGCTGACGGAGATGAACTCCCCTGCTGGCGGTGTGGTCTGTCCCAAGGTGTCATCGCCCCAGCAGGCCGCCGAGCCGTCGGTCTTCACGCCGCAGGTGTGCGGCCCACCGGCACTGACGGTGATGAACTCCCCTGCTGGCGGTGTGGCCTGTCCCAAGGTATCATCGCCCCAGCAGGCCACCGAGCCGTCGGTCTTCACGCCGCAGGTGTGCGGTCCACCGGCACTGACGGAGATGAACTCCCCTGCTGGCGGTGTGGCCTGTCCCAAGGTGTCATCGCCCCAGCAGGCCACCGAGCCGTCGGTCTTCACGCCGCAGGTGTGCGGTCCACCGGCACTGACGGAGATGAACTCCCCTGCTGGCGGTGTTCCCTCACCAAACAGATCTTGGCCCCAGCAGGCGACGGAGCCGTCGGTCTTCACGCCGCAGTTGTGGCTTGCCCCGGCGCTGACGGAGGCGAACTCCGTCTCCGGAGGGGGGCCAGTCTTCGTCGTAATTACGGTCTGCTCCGGTGAAGGCGGGCCGACTTCCTGCTCGCAAAAGAGCCGCCGCTCGCCTGGGTAAACGCCGTCAATCAGCGCTCCGTGAACGTGGTCGTTAACGCAGTTGTTATCAGGGTAGACTATGTGATTGAAGTGAGAGGTCTCCAGCAGGTAGCCGTTGCTGAGAGTGTCGGTTACGAGCTTCTCAGATTGACTGAACGGAGTGAATGGGTCGGAGTGGTTGCCGATTACCAGTATCGGCACGCCTCCGCCGTCGAGAGGCCCCTCAAGAGGTCCGGGGGCGAACTGGTCGTAGAACGGGCAGGGGCTGGGGAACGAGAGGCCCATCGCCGCCAGCAAGGGGAACATTTCCTCGAGGGTAGCGTCGATGATTTTGGAGTCATCCAGTCGCGTCGTGCGGTCCAGTTCCGGACGCAGGACCCAGTCGTCCAGGCAATTGACGTGGTCGGTGAAGCTGGCAGCGGCGGGTTCCGAGCCCAGTTGCCTCCTGGCGAACTCGAGAAGAATGGACGGGTCTTCGCTTTCCTTGAGTTCGAACAGGCCCTGCCACAGCAGAGGCCAGTCCTCCTCACTGTACAGGGTTGAGATCACTCCATATAGGCCCGCCCTGGGATGATTATCCGCCGCAGCATTGACCAGGTCCAGCTTCGCAACAGCCTGCCTGAAGTAGCCTACAGGGTCGCTGTCGTTGTATATCGGGCATTCCGAACCAGCGCACGCTGTCACTGCTTGTTCGAGCGAGTCAGCGAACGGTGCGAACTCCTCGATTTCCGCGTCAATGCGTTCCTGTTGGGTGGTGGCTTGATAAACTGGGTTGTCGGCTCCGTCAACAACCATCGCCCTGACCGACTCCGGGAAGAGCGTTGCATACCAGACCCCCAACACTGACCCATAGGAGAATCCGAAGTAAGAAATCTGATCGGCGCCCAGGGCCTTGCGTATTTCATCCATGTCCCTGGCAACATATTCGCTGTGCAACAGACCGGCGACCGGACCCATTGACTGGATGCACAGGTTGGCCGCCGCTTCGCCCGCCGCTATCTCAGCGGGCGTGTCGATGGCCCCGTCGATTGTGGCAAGCAGCGCGAACTGCTCACCGGGATTGCCACAGGCGAATGCAGGCTCGGACTCTCCGACCCCGCGCGGGTCGAAGCCGACGATATCGAAATGCGCGGAGACTTCGTCCGTGAACTGTCCGTATGGAATGTCGTGAACTAACTCCACACCGCTCTCGCCCGGGCCGCCGGGATTCACAAACAAGTAGCCTATCCGGTTGTCGGGAGAGGTGGCCCGGTGCACATTGACCGCGATTCTGATGATTCCGCCTTCGGGGTCGCGGTAGTCCGCGGGGACTTCCACAAATCCGCACTCGAGCTCGAATAATCCGCACCGGGTCCAGTTTATACGCTTTCCTGCCGGGGTAGGCTCGGGCGCCAATGTGGGAGCAACTGTCGGAAGGGGCAGCCGAGTTGGCGTTGGAGCGACAGTTGGGGAGGACGAGGCCATCGGGGTCGAAGCAGGTGTCGCCGTCGGCGTCGCGGTCAACACGGGCGCTGGCATTTGAGTTGGTGTGGGCACAGAATCGCGACAGGCCAGACCAGCCGCAACAGTCAGAGCCAAGAGACCGACGACGCAACATATCTTCAATTTCCTACCCACGGCCCTCAGTATATCCGCATATCCGCCTCTTTAGAAACCCCGCGACCGCGTCACGGCCCGTGCTGCGGTTGTGGCCGCGCCCGCGAAGAGCCTGGCAAGATGCAGCCGTGCGAAATTCACAGTTAATCCCGCCCCTCTTCTTCGTTTAGGAGGAGGGGACAAAAAACTTCGGCGGGCGCCCCACACGGGGGCGCCCATGCCGATTCTTACTTTCTATAGAAGAAAATCCCGCCATTGTGGTTCTTGCGCACGGCGTTGATACGCCATGCAACGATTGGATGAGTGGAAAATAAATTGGCAATAGAGTTTGTCTCATAGACCGGTGGGCGAGCTGACTAACACAGGTGTGGGAGCGATGCGCCTCAACAGAGGTTGGCCCGTCCGGTTGCACCGGCCGCTTGTGGGCCCCCAGAAAGGTCGTCTACTCTCTTAGTTCCATGGCGCAGTGGCCAAGCCCCTTGGGGCTTGGCCACTGCGCCATAGCTTGAGTAAGTTATGGGTAGTCCCTGCCAGCGACCACTCACTCTGTGCAGCGCCCAACCTCCGTCTCATAAACCGTCGGAACCCCTGTCCTTCCTTGACCTGTCCGAACACCGGCTCCACGAGTACACCCCGCTTCTTGTACAGAGCTCGGTCTCGCTTTGTCAGCAGCTTGCGCTCCATCCTGTCCCTCGGGCTCAGTCCTTTTGGTATACGTCCTCGGGGACACCCCTTCTCCCGTAGCATCTTCCGCTGTTTCCAATCCTTGGTGGTGGCAATAAGAAGCTCAGGCATCTCTGGCCAGGAGCAAGCCCTGATGTTGGCCTCACTCCAGTACCCGGCATCGGCCAGGCCCGCTTTTGGCCGGTCCTCTATGCCGGCTGCCTCCAGAGTATGCGCCATGGTTTGGAGCATCGGCTCCAGTTGCTGCACATCGTTGGCCTCTTGGGTCACTCCAACGGCTACTATGATCTGCTCCTCGCTCACCACCGCCTGGGCATTGTAGCCCTGCACGTACCCTTGCCTGGTCTTCATGATGCGGCTGTCCGGGTCGGTGGTATTAGCCTTCGCCTCTTCGGTAGGAAGTGGCTCTACCACCTTGGACTTTCGCCCCCGCTTCTTTTTGCCTGTGGCCTCTTCTTCTGCCCGCCGTTGCTCCACGTGCTCTTGGACAGCCTTGGCTGCTGCTTCACCCTCCCGCTGCAGACGTTCCTTGGCTTCCTTCAGGCGCTTGAGCCGCTCCGTACGTCCCCCTAGCCCTTCCGGTAGCTCATCCCCTCGCCGGGCGGGACCGTAATGGGCATCCTCTTCAGCATCCGCTGCCTTGGCCTCTGCCAACATGCGCTGCACTTCTTCTTCAATGGCTTGGTGGCTCCGGTTGGTGGCCAGGGCCGCGTCGGCTGCCACCTTCGTCCCATCAAGAGCCACTACCCCCAGCTTCACCAGACCCGCTTCATGGCATAACCTCAGTACCTCTACAAAGAGATCCTCGAACGCCTCCTCCTGCTCCGCCCTAAAGTGACAGATGGTACGGAAGTCTGGCTGCCGGTTGGCCGCCACCACCCGGAATCCTACATCTTCCTCGAGAGCACGGGCTATGCGCCTGGAACTCCGTAGACCCAGACAGTAGGCGTACAACAGGATGGCCACCATCATTCCCGGATCGTAGGCCGCTGCACCCCAGCCATCACTTCGGTAGACTGCATAGAACTCCCTCAGATCCATCTGCCCTACTGCATCCACAATGAACCAGGCCAGGTGACCCTCGCTCAATCAATCCCTCATGGACGGCGGCATCAAGTAGCTCTGGTCTCGCTCGCAGCTCAGAAGGTTATAAGCCATAGTATCGTACCTGCCTGTTGTTTCTATGAGCTTACTGCTTTGCCAACCCCGCGGAAAGGGGTCTATGGGACACGCTCAATAGTCATCCAAAAACCCCGTTCTTCTGTCGACTCCTCTATATGAGCTTGCGTGTCAAGTTGATTGTATAGATGCTTACCGGCCGTCAGCATAAATAGACCTTTGTAAGCATCGTCTTGCGCTATCGCATGACCAATCTTGTCGCAGCTGTACTCTTTCGCGCGACTTAGTGGGAGGCCGAGAACGTAGTTAACGAAGGGCAAGTTGCCCAGGAAGGTGAGCAGAAAATACCACCAGGTCACATGCCACAACCGCATATGCCCCAGTTCGTGGCCTAGTATGAACCTAAGGCTATCCCAGTCTTCGTTTCTCAAACAGGCTTCCAGAATATCCGAATAGATAGTGCTGAAATACCTGAACCCCGGAACGCAGGAAGCAATGGCGCTCTGAACGCCTTTGCCATTGATGGTGTATAGTTCGGGAACCTTCTTCAATCCCTGGGCAAGGGCCATGATCTCCCACATTTCATAGACTTCAGGAAACTGCTCGGACGTAATACGCACGGCCCCCGCCCTCTGCTCTCCATATAATCTGCCTGTTAGGAACACAAACCAAAGCAAGAGCACAACGGTCACTATTACAACGACTGGCACGTACAGCCTGGAAACCCAATCCAACGTTTCTTTTTCATCTGCCGGAAGTAGTGGCAGAATTTCCTAGTCCGTCAGATTTGCGGCGTCGGGGTTTTGAGCGTGATAGTCTTCAATGTAGTCAGTTCGCAAAGATTCAATGACATCGGTCCTGAAAATGGCCAGAGGAAGCAAAATCAAGAGCACAGCAACAGTTAACAGCGCAATTAGCCAGAAGAAAACCCATTCTTTGGGATGTCTATGTTTGATTCTCTCGTAAAAAGTCTGTGCAGGTCGAATTAGAACAACCGTACCCTTGCCTGGGTACAATATACAGTCTCTGTTCCGTGTATTACCCCAACATACGGTAGCGCTCACATGTGCTAAAGCGCTGGAACTTCCTCAAAACGGGTTTTTACGAGGGAATCATGTTTGATTGCCTCCGCAACCCGGTCATTCACAGTGAACTCCTCCCTGACAACCTCCTCGTCTGAAGCCGCTCGGGGACGGAAGTTGTCCCTATCGCCGCGTATGACATATTTTCCTATAGCGCGGGTGTCGCGCGTGAACCGGGCACGCTCTGAGGCGACCAGCTTGGGGACCCGTCATACGCCGGGTTATCGGTCAGTCGTGTCTGGCCGGAACCGTCCGCGTTCATGACGTATATCTCAGTCTATTCCCGGCGACTGCCTTTGGCAGCAGACTCTTCATCCAAGGTCGAGGAGCCTTGGGAGAACAATTGCTCCGCCGTTTGATAGCCCAAGGACTGATAGGGCAAAACCATAATGCATACGCGGTTGCGCCATGGGCGACACCTCGGCGTCCTCGCAACTCCAGACGGTAGGCGTTGCGATCCACAGTGGCCGCTCTCGCCGACGCCACTGTCAACCTGTCGCTACTTCTTTTCCACCAAAGCTTGGCCGCATTCGAGCTCGGCATCGATCTCCTCGAGACTGTCTACGATGATCCTGTTAATGTCACGGAATTCAACCTTCGCAAAGTTGATTCTCTCGTAAAAAGTCTGTGCAGGCCGAATTAGAACAAACGTACCCGCGCCTGGGTACAATATACAGTCTCTGTTCCGTATACTAGCCCAACATACGGTAGCGCTCAGATGTGCTGAATCGCTGGAACTTCCTCAAAACGGGTTTTTACGAGGGAATCAAAGTTGGACACCCACTTCATTATCCGATCACTACAGGATGACTCGTCTCCGGAAATGATGTCGAACTCTGAAAGGATGGGTTCAGACGTGTAAAGACGAACAGTACTTGAACTGTATTCACCCCTTGGACTGCCCCTGTGGTTGAAGATGTAGGGATGTCGCCCCTTTGTCTTGTCGAACAGCAGCTTCCTGAAATCGTCTTCGATATTCCCGGCCGACATTGTCAGAATCAGGGTAACCTCCCCTATCACCCTGAAGTCGTAGTCCAACCACAGCAGAGCATCACTCTCTGGTAGCAACAATGTTCCCTTGTGGAACGTGCGGAATTCCTTCCAACTGGGGTCTATGAAGGCAAGCAGCCTGTTGCCACTACGAGAACCGATGAGTTCCCACGATTCCTGCCTGTCTATTGCTTTACTGCAGATCTTACTCAAGTCGCCGATGTAGTCTTCCTTGTGCCT
Source organism: Dehalococcoidia bacterium (assembly GCA_965237935.1). Lineage (GTDB taxonomy): Bacteria > Chloroflexota > Dehalococcoidia > Lucifugimonadales > CBDEGW01 > CBDEGW01. The sequence continues at coordinate 962,860 of CBDEGW010000004.1, forward strand.
ATATATCAGCTCAATGGCTTCCCTGTGTTGAAGGTAGATTCTGGTAGCTAGCCGCTTCATCTCGGTATCGGGCACGATTCTCATCCTCAGGGTCGTTGAATACTGACGTAGAAATGCCATCACCTCTTTCTTGCCAGCGCCCACTCCATGCTCAATGGTCTTTTCGACAAGCTGCAGGACCGTCTCGTAGCCCACAGACGTCCAGAACTGCCGTTCCTTCGGCCGCTCAGGGGGAGTGCCATGACGCGACAGGAATAGGTGGCTCTTCTGAAAGCTTCCCCAGTGCAGCTCAACGGCCTTCCTGTAACGTGTCAGCTGTTCGCTGTGTTCGGTTGAGAACACCTTGTTCTCTATCGCACATACAAAATGCGCCTCTGCATTCAGAACCAGGATGTCCAGGAAACCGGTCGTACCATCCACGACGTTGTACCATTCTCGCTGTACGGTAGTGTTCGACCAGTCGATGTTGTGGATCTGCTCATCAGTTGCTGCACCTGTTTCGCGCAGGAGAGTGGTCAGAAAGAAGTCGCCCGCCGAATGATTCCCCCGGGGATCCAATAGCCACGCTAGGATTTTGGAGTGAGTCTCTTCAGACCCCGACACGCCAAGGAAGGCGAATGCGTCGAACTTTTTGAGCATCTCCTCGAACTGCTCAAGGTCGAGATTGCCAACAACGAATCTCTCGAGGGCGGAGATCTGTGTCACGGAGTCGTTCACATCCAATTCTCCCTCCCTAAGATTATACCAGGGGTAGCCCAGTCCGCTGAACTCTCCGATATCGACTCCGGATAGAACCTACCCACCAAACCGGACAAAATCAAGAAACTTCGCGCCGAGGCTTCGGGCCGGGGAGTGTAGGCGGCCGGGGACCAAGTGTTACGCCATCATTGGTCGGCCAATGAACGGACCGAATTTCCCAGCCACCAAACAGGAAACCGCCGAGGAGAAGCTGTACCCCAAGGAGAAGGCGCTCATCGACCTGGTGGCCGCCGAGCGGTTGGAGGGAAGGAGGGTGCTGGTCTACGTCACCCATACCGGGACCAGGGACTGTACTGGAAGCCTCAGACCCTCGGCGAGATCAGGAGACAGTCTCGGTAGAGACTCGCGGGGCACCGCAGCCAGAGAACCATCAAGGAAAGGAGCTACCATGCCTGACGAAACCGGAATGGAAACAACCCGCTCGGATGCGCCGAGCGCTGACGACAGTCTCTTCGGCAATGCGGCGGACGACACGGAAGCCGCGGTTGCCGATGAGCAGGACGCCTACACTGGCACGTTAGTCTGGGGGACCACCGCCAAGGACGGCGCGCCGCCCGTGCGCGTCGAAGACGCACACCCCGCCATTGTCTCCAAGCGTGACTTCCGCCGGGCCACCAAGCTGCTGGGGTCCTGCGCCCCCAAGAAAGTCCACCCCCGGCGCTCCGCCAGCCCGTACCTGCTCAGCGGCCTGCTCCGGTGCGAGACCTGCGGCAAGGCCATGACCGCTGCCGAGGCCAAGAGCGGCAAGTACACCTACTACGTCTGCCACTCCCTCCTCAAGCGGGGCAGCGGCACCTGCAAGACCCCTAGCAACCCGTCCGAGGATTACTGGAGCAGGTTAGCTGGACAGCCGGATTTAGCTGGAGAAAGCCATCCGGGGGCAGGGTGGGTTTGTGAATGTTGAGAAATTCAAGAGGAACTTGCCGGCTGCAAGCTGAGGAGACTTTCGGGTGGGGGTTCTGCCGGTGCCTCGTCCATTGCCGGCGCGCCCGGCACCATACCGGAACAGCTTCAGCAGGTTGTGGCCCGTGCAGATCAGATGCCATTCCCGGTTCACCTTCGCCAGACCCCGCAACAGGAACTGCCGAAAGCCCCGGCCCTGCTTGATCTAGCCGAACACCGGTTCAACCGTCTCCATCCGAAGGGCGTAGCGCTCACGTCCCCGTTTCGTCCGCAGCTTGCGGCGCATTCGGCCCCTGACGGACAGTCCCTTGGGTATGCGGCCACGGGGCGCCGGTGGCGGCACCCAGCCGTGGCGGGTCTTCTCCGGCGCGACGAACGGGTCCACTCCCAGGTTGTATAGGCCATCCACCGCCTTGGCCGAGTAGTACCCGGCGTCGGCGGATACTTCTTTCGGCACCGCGCCGGTGTTATTCACGGTCTCCTCAATCATGCTCACGGCCTGACCCTTGTCCGAGGGCTGGTTGGTGGCACGGGCCGCCACGATCACCTGGTGGGCGCTGTCCACCACCGCCTGACAGTTGTAGGACTGCTGAAAGTCCCGCCCTCCCGGGGCGGGCATGATGCGGGAGTCCGGGTCGGTGAAGTTCCGCTGCGCCTTGTCATCAGGCACCCCTGGATGATTCCGTCCTTCCCTCTCGGCCTGCCCCGCCTCTGCCAGGGCCTCGGCCTCCAGCGCTGCCTTGGCCTCCCTTATCTTCCGCAACCGGCTCTCCCGGAAGGCCAGTTCCTCCGGCAACTCATCCCCACGCTTGTCTTTGCCGTAGCGGCGGTCCTCGTCATCGTCCACCTCCCCGGCCCGCCGCAGCAACTCTGCCACCTCCGCCGCCAACTGCCCTTCCCTCTCCCTCATCCGCCCGTAGCTCATCGCCTTGTGCCTGGATGCGTTGGCCCTCACCTTGGTGCCGTCCAGCGCCACGTGCCCCAGCTTCACCAGTCCTGCCTGCTGGCACAGCTCCAGCACCTGCAGGAACAGGTTCCCCAACGCCTCCAGATGGTCCTTGCGGAAGTCGGAGATGGTGCGGAAGTCGGGCGTGTTGTTGGCTGCCAGCACCCGGAAGGCGATGTCCTCGTGGAGACGCTGGGCGATGCGCCGTGAGGATGCCACGCCGGTGCAGTAGCCGTAGAGCAGCACCTTGACCATCATCCTGGGATGATAGGGCGGGCCGCCCCGCCTTTCCTCCTCGTAGCGGGCGGTGATGGCCGAGAGGTCCAACTGGTCCACCACGTCGGAGATGAAGTAGGCCAGGTGGTCCGGCGGCAGCCATTCCTGGAGGGCCGCAGGCAGTAGTAACTGCTGATCCGGATCGTAGGGAAGGTAAGTCTTGCTCATTGACCACTCCGCCCGTCTGATGCTCCGCCCCATCATACCCCCAACGGCTCACCAACCCTGTTTCTCGGACAGGCTGCTAGCACCAGGGCCGCAGGTTCGAGACCTGGAGTTCAGCGTTCCCAACTACCGCACCGACGCTGCCCAGCAACGGGCTCAGGAACAGGAGGTCAACCGGCAAATCTAGTTGACGCCAGCTCGGCAAGAATACTTGACGCGGAACAACCACCTCTTGCTAGTCGCCAACATTCCAGAGGAATGGCTCAAACCAGTAGGGCGGTAGCAGACCTGTTCTTCGATTAACCCCAGGTAGGAGTCCTCAGCGTCTGCAGCCTTTTGTCGTCTCTTCACCCTCGTGATTCTGATAAGAGGGAAAATGTTGCTGCACCCAGCGGGGGACGTTAATCAACAGTATGGTACCGTGTTTTGAGGTCGAAAACTTCTTCAGTCGAGCGTGGCAGCCTTTCACAAGGGGTGGCTAAGCATCGGCGTATCAGATGGCGAGGTTTAGGGTGTTATTCGTTTGTACTAACTGTTTTGAGGACCCAGGGCTGGTCAACTTCGTAAGAAAGAACGCTGTTGCAGAAGAGTGCTCATTTTGCCCTTCAAAAGACTGGGTCCCAATAGCGGCGTCGATGGATGACGTCTCGGCTTACTTCATAAAATGTCTGCGTCGAGAGTACGACCTCGCGGTCAACGTACTAGGCTGGGTAGGATCCGAAGGAGGTTGGATCGGCACGTCTTGGTATGCTGAAGAACTAGCGATTGACGTAATCGAGTTGGAATTCCCCCAGGAGAACCAGGACAAATTGTTGCCACACCTCTTCGGCGAAGACTACGAACAGGACTGGTGCGCAGAGAACGGCTACGGCCTGAATGACCAGGAATGGGCTAAGTATAGTTGGGAACATTTCAGCACGGTCGTGATGCACAAGCGGAGATTCTTTTTCCTCGCTGGCGACGGGGACCCTGATGACCCGGAGGTTTACAGTCCCCGGGAGGTTCTCCGCGCAATTTTCGAGTACGCACAAGAGATGGGCCTGTTCAAAGAGATTCCGGCGGGTACTCAATTTTTGAGGGCAAGGCGCGAGGGCTGTGAGCCACACTTAGAAACGCCAGAAGATCTAGCAGGCTGCTGAAAAACTATTGGGGCCGGTCGACTTCATCTTGGGGACAGCGACAAGCGTAATAATCACCAAGAATTATGGATGTAGTCGTGACCTAATGACCCGTTATGGCCGGACATAGTCGTGTTCCTGAGACCATCTACAGGGCAGTTTCACAGAGACCCCCTTTTTCCGCAGCCTGCTAGGACCTCCACCCGCCGAGAAGGCGAATCAATCCAACAGGATGAGCCCCGCCGGAGTTCCGATGTTTTACGGTTGCGAAGATGAGGATACTGCTCTCAAAGAAACCGCATCCCGCCGAGGCTACTACGCCATAGGGCGATTTGAAACACTTCGTTCTGCAACCTTGATTCCCTCGTAAAAACCCGTTTTGAGGAAGTTCCAGCGATTCAGCACATCTGAGCGCTACCGTATGTTGGGCTAGTATACGGAACAGAGACTGTATATTGTACCCAGGCGCGGGTACGTTTGTTCTAATTCGGCCTGCACAGACTTTTTACGAGAGAATCAACCTTGCTTGACCTTACCGCGATTCCCCCCATTCCCAGCTTGTTCAACTGTGTACCCGACAGTGCGGAAACTCAACCACGAAGGATCCTTAAGTTCCTTCATCATATTGCCACAGAGGTGTCTCGACCCATCGAACGAGGCGACAGGGAACATGTAGAGTATGTACCGACGCAAGTAGTAACGGAGTTTATCCGTGATCAGGTAACTTCTGGGAATTCCCGTATCGATGGCATCAAGTATTATAGCTCAGTGCATCCGGGCCATGTTTCATATGTTCTCTTTGCAAGTCAAGGCAGCATCGAAGGGACCTCGGATAGCCAATGGTCCGACGACGCGTGGCTTAGATTAAGCGAAACCAAACACACGTGGGGCGAGGGACAACGGTAAATTCCCTTGAAGGGTTCGCATTCGGGGTCCTACCGAAGAGGCTCGCACTCCCCGTAGGGATCGCGGTACCAAGGATCACGGCGCCCCCAGCCACATCTCGAATATAGTTCCACCTACCGTGCACATAGGCCCACCATCGGGTAAAGTAGGTAGAACAGACCCGTTCAGGGCCACCTTTTCGGCTGACCTCCCAGGTATCAAGCTGTCGTCTGGCATGGGGACGGTGTATCTGAGAAGAGCGTCGCCGGGCACGACGATGATCTCCTTGACGAAGGACTGGATGAATGCCCTGCGCTCGGTCAACTCGCTCTCGTTGAGGAAGTCCTTCATGTCCTTGGCGTAGGCGGCAATCGTGTTCGCGTTGTCCAGTACTTTTCGGCGCTGGGCGAGGTCCGCCCTAGCCTGCTCAGCGAAGTACTCAAGCCGCTCTTGCCGATCCCGATGTTCTCTGATGCGGTCCGAGGCGTCGGCCATGGCGGTGTCGGTCGTCTCGATGTGGCGCCAGATGCGCCCCAGTTTCTTCTTCACGTCCTCTAGCTCATCCTCGATGGCCCGAAGCTTCTTGCGCTGCTCTCGGGTCACGCCGTCCATCTCCTTGGACACCACCTTCACGAGTTCACGGATGTTGCCCTTCGTGAGGACGTTGGAGCGGATCTTGGCGACGACCAGTTCCTCGAATCGGCGGGCGTTGAGCGTCGGAGTGTTGCAGGCGTCCTTGCCGAAATTGATGTTCGACTGGCAGACGTAGTAGGAATACTTGCCGCTCTTGGCGAACCGGCCGGTAAGCGGCATCTTGCACGCGTCGCACTTGACCAAGCCGCTGAGCAAGTAGGAGCTTCCGACTCTGCGGGGGTGGCTGAACTTGGGCGCGCGGGAGCTCAGGCGCTTGCCAACGAGTTGGAACTGGGCCTTGGTGACGATGGCGGGGAACGCCTTCTCCACCCGGACGGGTTCGCCCTTGTCCTTGGCGTTCGCGCCCCAGACCAATGTGCCCGTGTACGCCTCGTTGGTGAGGATGTTGTGGACGCTGGTCCTGGCCCAGAGCTTTCCCCTGGGGCTGGAGATGCCCTCTTTGTTGAGGGTGCGGATGATTTCGAGCGTCCCGTTTCCGGCCTCCGCCATGTCGAACATGCGCTTGACGATGGGGGACATATCCGAGTTGATCTCCAGGGTGGGTCTCTTCTTGGGACCGTCCTGCACCATGACCCGGTTGTAGCCGTAGGGGGCGTGGCTGGAAACCCAGAAGCCTCTCGATGCGGCCTCGCGCATCCCTCTCGTGACCTCCTGGGCGAGATTCTCGCTTAGAACTCGTCCACGCTCTCGATGATGGCCTCCATGAGCTTGCCCGTCGGTGTGTCGTCGGCGTGCTCGGTGATGGAGACCACGCGAACGCCCTTGCGCCGGAGCATGGACTTGAAGGCGACGGCGTGCTCGCGCTTGCGGGTGAACCTGGAGAACTTCCAGACGAGGATTTCCTTGAAAGGGGCAGTCGTCCTAGAAGCCTAGTCGATCATCTTGCGGAACTGCGGCCTGTCGGCGATACGGCCGCTCTCGGCCTCGTCGATGAACTCACGAGCAACCAGGTAGCCGTTCTTCTCGGCGTAGTCCCTGAGCGCCCTGAGCTGGGCGGCAACGGACAGGTCCACATCCTGCCTGTCGCTGGACACCCTGGCGTAGAGGGCCGCTGGCGTGTGGTCGTATCGTTCAATCATCTGTTCCTCCTGCTTGTCTCTTCCTGTTCGGTCTGGCGTGAGCGCCGCATCTGCATCCGTTCCTGTCTGCGCCAGTCCCTCTCCTCCAGGTAGAGGCGGAATGCCTCGCGCAGAAGCTCGCTCACGGTACGGCCCTCCTCCTCGACCACCTGCCTCAGCTGTTCGTCCATCTCCGGTGGCAGGGAGAAGGTGATGACCCTTCTTTTCCTCGGCATGTGTCTTGCCTTTCATGGTCTTACCAAGTCTTACCCTTATCATGGACGATTCGGCCCGTCGCTGTCAAGGGTCCGGCATCTATAAGAGGCCCTCAAAGTCGAGTAAAATGGAGTGACAGACATTGCGGGGACGACCTCCTTCCACTGTCTAGCGGCCTGGGTCGTCCCCGTTGAGAGGATCAGGGTTAGCCCCCCTCATTTTGCCGCCATGTAGTGGAGGCCAGCCCCTCAACAATCATAAAAAGCGGGGGGAGACGACTCTTTACAGCCCTTTGGTGAGTCGCCCACTTTCCCACAGCAAAAGGAGGTGTGAGGACACATGAAGTACGAGGACTTGAAATGGTGGGAACGCCGGAACGAGTACGAGTGGGGTGCTGCCGTCCAAGGTGGCTATGAAATCGTTTGGCAGGTCCGCGACGACGGCATCGCAGTATTGCACGGGAAACCCCCGACAACAGGGGGAGCAGTACGCATGAAGACAATCGACGCGGGTGTCGCCAGGGTCAAAGTAGCTCTGGAACTAATCGAGAACGAACTGAACGCTCCTTTGTCCAAGGAAGAGAAGGCTCGCCTGACCCAAGAGAGCGAAAACACGCTGAAGAACGAACAGTGACAGTGGCTTTGCGGGAAGATGCGGAGAATTGCTAAGGGAGTAGTATGGAGCAAGAGCAACGAAAAAGGGGGCTGTTTTGGCACGAGTTCTTGTACGAGATCAACAGAGCAACAGCCTCACTCATGTACCTTCTTCAGGGAATGGAGTCCGTTCGCAAGACCGAACTTGCGCCATACAACGGCATCAACCCGGAGCACCGCCAGGTTGCTGCCAGCTTTCCTAAGCTGTCATACGTCGATGTGCCGTTATGCGTATCCGGCCCTGGCTTCGACCTAAACGACGTACTGCGTCGCGAGGGCGATGCCGAACAACTGGCCTACAAGGGATGGGTTGAACAGGTCTACTTTCTCTGGGAGAGTCGGTTCCGTAATGAAATGAATGAGGGCCTTCAAGGCCCGGACACCATTCGCCCCGAGGGAGACACCATTGGAGACTTTCGACTCATCCGCAATGACTTGATCCACAACAATGGCGTGGCCAGCGTGGAATATTCGGGAAGATGTAAGGTTTTAAAGTGGTTCAAGCCCGGCGAACGCATCATTCTAGGGATGCACCATGCGCTTGATTTTCTGAACCAGATGGGCTTCATGACAAAGTCCCCCGGATTTCTTAGTCACGGACCCAACGCAGGATGGACGGTCTTCCCCAACGATGAGGCCGTATTGAGAAACCGAGACGTCCCCCAGCTTGTCTCGCTTAGGACGTCGATGGGTGAAGAACGGGAAGATGGTTCAAGCTGGCACGCACTACATGTTGTGTTCGAGAACGGGGTCTTCACCAATATCCCTCTGGATTACCAGAACGACGGCAGTTCTATAGCAGAGAGAATTGAGTTCGTTGCTAAGACCCGTATCGATTCGGACGGCAACCTCCGCTTTGCCAACGGGCTTATCAAAGATCGGGTAAGCATATACAGGGAGGCGGTCTACACGCTTCTCGGCAAGGGACCCAAGATTGACTTATCCGTTTGGGGGCCTTGGTTTAGATTCAGGAGAGGATGACCCTACCACGGGAATCGCACACCCTGCACTCCGTTGCCAATTCGGTCTCCGCAGGCTGCCTTCCGAAGCTCCCACACCGCCTACAGGCTTAAGCCCGAATCCACCGAGGGAGGGCGTTTGGTTAGCATCCTGAAGTGGCCAGAGGGTGCTCCTCTGAATCTGGGATAATGGTTTTGTAACAGCAAAACAGTCCCAGAGAAGGAGCACCCAATAGATGCTACCACGCAACCACCCCGACCGTATCCGTATCGTCTTTGACGATCACCGCCTGGTGGCCAATGCCGGTCTGCTCCTGCCGGCCACCCTCGCCCGGCATCTGGGCCTGCGGGAACTCGTTGACCATCACCTTGACCTGGGCGGCGCGCCGGGGCGGGCCAACACCGGAGACAAGCTGATGACCCTGGTGGCCTCAGCCATGGCCGGCGGCGACTGCATCGACGACGCCGATGTGTTGCGCACCGGGGGGATGGCCTGCACCCTGGGCGGCACGGTCAAGGCGCCATCCACCCTGGGGACCTTCCTGCGCAGCTTCCGGTGGGGCCACGTCCGCCAGCTGGACCGGGTGAGCCGGGAGCTGCTGGCCCGGGCCTGGGCCGCTGGGGCCGGACCCGGCGACGCGCCGTTCACCATCGACCTCGATTCCACCATCTGCGAGACCTACGGACTGGCCAAGGAGGGCGCCCGCCACCACGGCTATACCGGCAAGCGGGGCTACCACCCGCTGCTGGCCATCGCCGCCGGCACCGGCGACGTGCTGATGTCCCGGCTGCGCGAGGGCCGGGCCAACACCGCCCGCGGCGCCGCCCACTTCCTGCGGGAGACGGTGGGACGGGTGCGCTACGCCGGGGCCAACGGACGACTCACGCTACGGGCCGACAGCGGGTTCTACACTCATGGCGTGGTATCCGTCTGCCGCAAGATGGATGTCCGCTTCTCCATCACCATCCGCCAGCACAAGAGCCTGCGCAATCTCATCGAGGCGATACCAGAGGATGCCTGGACTCCCATTCCCTACTGGATGGACGGCGCCGCCGATGTGGCCGAGACCACCTGCACTCCCTTCCAGAGTGAACCTGACGCCGCACCGGTGCGGCTCATCGTCCGGCGTGTGAAGCCCACGCCCGGTTCCCAGCTGGCCCTCTTCGCCTCCTACAGCTATCACGGCTTCATCACCGACCGGGACGGGGAGATGCTCGAACTGGAGGCCGACCATCGCCGCCACGCCGAGATCGAGAATGCCATCCGAGACCTCAAGCACGGTGTGGGGTTGAACCATCTCCCCTCGGGCCGCTTCGCCGCCAACGCCGCCTGGCTGGCGGTACAGGTGATGGCCCACAACCTCGCCCGCTGGACAGCGCGCATCGGTCTGGGCGAGCAGGTGGTGACCACCAAGACCCTCCGGCGGCGGTTCTTCTCCCTGGCCGGACGGCTCACCCGCTCGGCGCGCCGCCTCACACTGCATCTGCCACAGCGCTGGCCTTGGGAAGCCCAGTTCGATCGTGCCCTGGCCCGATTGCGCGCCCTGCCACTCCCTGCCTGACGGCCGCGGCAACCGGCCGCCATCCGGCCAACCGAACGTCCCCGCGAACTCGCGCCAGTCCGGTCTGCGAGTGCCTCTTGCTGCGCCCTCTCCCCGCTATCTCGCCCTGACCAACATTCGCAGACGGTCACAAAGTCTCCCCGCGGCAACTGAAGACAGACACCGGCCCCCCTCTACCCCAAATCGTGCCCGGACCATCGCCCTCCCTTGCCCCTATCGCCAGTTCCGCTGCTGCATAGTCATCCCCTCGGTGGATTTGGGTTTAGCCTCACCGCTGTCCTGATGATGGGGTCCATTTGACAGGTGAAGGCAAAATGTCCTACTCTCGACACGGCTTGAGAAGTATTAGTAGTATACGTTCGCCTAGGCCGTTGGCCTATCGACCGCATAAACCACAAGGTACAACAAAGGAGAAAATTATGGCTTTAGATATTCATATAGAACAGTTTGTAGATGCCGCAAGTAGAGACGATGTGCCAACAATGGAAAAGATGACTGCAGAGGGGTTTGATCCGAAAAGAACAGCCGATTATGACGGCAGAACAGCGTTACATTTAGCCGCTGCAGAAGGGCACCTAGATGCAGTGAAATGGTTGATAGAAGTTGCCCAAGTACCCTTGAACGAAACAGCTCGATGGAACGGTACCGCATTAACGGACGCCATCAGACATGACCACAAAGAGGTGATCCAATACCTGGCATCAAAGGGGTTTACGTCTCGACCTTTGTGTCCTTTTGATACGGAGTCACATGAAGACGCCGCCAGTAAGTACCGCGAAAACACCAATCTCGAAACCGTAGTGGCAGCAAGTCTAGGTGACGTCGCAAGATTAAAGGAACTCGTCAATGCAGGCACCGCACAAGCTAATGGTGGTGATTACGATTCAAGGACTCCGATTCACCTTGCCGCATCTACAGGTAACCTTGAAGCAGTAAAATTCCTCGTTGAAGTAGCCGGCGTAGATGTCAATCCGATCGATCGTTTCGGTGGCACACCATTGACCGATGCCATTCGGCATGATTTCAAGGATATTAAAGAGTATTTGCTCAGTAAGGGAGGTAAGTCTCGCGAAGTCTACGATGACGAGATACCACCCAAAGCCCACTGGTCGTATTAGCAGTCGGCAATCTATTAGGATGATTGATTCCCTCGTAACAAGGGTCTTTTGGGTTGGTTCTGCGGCGTGAGGGATTTGGTTGTTCCGGTCGGGGCTTGTGTTGTGGCCGATGAGGTCGTTGTGGTGCGCCATACCCCGTCCGGGTAGGCATCAGCGGGCTCGCAACGGCTCCTGTAGCTTCATGCAGTGGGGGGAGCGGTCGCCAGGACAGCCGGTGGGACCAACATCTCGTCCAACCGTGCCCGGACCATTCGCTTGACGTTACACGCCAGGGCCTTAAGGTAGACGGCGAGCCGGACCCTCTCACCTCCACGTACCCGTAGGTGGCCAAGACCATGGCGCCGTTTCAACTCCGAGTTCGTACCCTCTATCCCCGCACGCAACCCGTACCGTTTACGCCATTGTCCATCCGACTCGGCCCGCCGCCTCCGTCCGATGTTCACCCTGGCGAGGTCCGCACTCAGCACGTAGGCTCCACTCGGCGACCACTCTCCCCCGAGCTCAGGGCGACGACGCCACCTAACAGGACACCGGGAACGCAGCGAGCAGGGCTCACACACCTCCCGGGCGAAGTGCATCTCCACTCGTTCGGGAGCCTCTTCATCCTCGTACTCGGACACAGCCTCATGTCCCGCAGGACACACCGCAGCCCTCCTTGCCGTAACGTCGATGTCAAAGTCAGCAGCCGTCAGCCTGACCAGCCCATCATTCTCATCGGCCTCCCCCGGCGCCCGGCCCCCGACAGGGCTCACCAACTCCGTCCCCCTACGCTCTGCCTCCCATCCGTTGTGTCCGGATCCATACGACGTGTCGCACCACAGCTCCGAAGGACCGGTCCCACGCTCCCTCAACGTGTCTATCACCCCCACCGTCACACCGGCGTCGCCATCGCTCGATGGCGTGACCTCCACGTGGGTGATCATCTGCACGGCGTTCCCCTCTTCGCACGTCTCAGACACCTGCACCTCGTACCCCTTCCCCTTGTGTCCGCTGTAGGTCACCTCCGGGTCGTGCGGCGTCTGCATCGAGCTCGACCGCACCTCCTTCGCCTCCTTCAGCGCGATCGGCACCTTCCCCTCTGCCGCATCGTCGTCATCGGCGCTGGGACGACCGTCCCTGTGCCGGCCCACGTGGCACTGCTCATACAAAAGCCTCTCCAACAGTCCGTACTCCTCCATCTTTGCCACCGCCGTCCCACGGAACCTATCCACCAGCCGGTACACGTCTCGCGCACATACCGACAGCCGGCGACGCCCCTCACCTGAACGTGCGTCCTCGTATCGGGATGCTTCGCCGGTCTCCTTGAGGTACCGCTGGGCCAGACCATCCCCAATCCCTTCACCCAGACCAGGGTGCTCACGGCTCACCGCTAACAGGAACACTCGGACCGTCTCGCAGAACAGACCCAACCTGTCAATGGCGGAGGCATGTTGGGCCACTGGGGTGTCGAAGCTCAGGGAAAATGTCCGCCTAAGTGTCAAGGGAAAATGTCATCTCGGTGGATTGCCATGCTAGCAGATTACGATACTTCCGACGTTGCGCGCGCCATGGGTGGTCTTTCAGCATTCATGTACTTCCTCACGGTTTCTCTATGTATGCCCAGTTCACGGGCGATCCCACGAATGGACAGCCCCTTGCGTTTCGCCTTCTGCACCGCCTTCCATCTCGCCGTCTGAAGTGGGGTGGGCTTTCTGGATCGCGGAGTCACAGTCTCGTGAACTTTTGCGGCGCCGTTGCGGTCAGCATGGTCGCGGAGTTTTTCCGCTTCGAGCATTGTGCCCATTAGCGCCACTTCGTCCTCCGACCTTCTGATTACACCGTTGGTGTAGCGGCTGGGAACAGTCGTGTGTACAGTCCTCGTGCCGAAGCTGCGCAGGATACTCGGACGGGGCGGCGCTTCCTGGGAGGCGACTATACGCCCTTCGTGTTGCACTGCCAGTCGGCCGTCCAGCCCTTCGAGTACATCCACCACCGATCCGGCATAGCTCGGTCGACCCTTGTCGGGAAGCAACTGTAGGGTGCGCCAGCGGTACTTCACTGTGTTGTCTCGGCCAACCCTGCGCCTGTACTTCAGGCATAGGACTGTGTCCAGGCACATCCCCGGATCCAGGACCCGATACGAGGTGTCTGCGTGCTCCGACGGCACACGAAAGCGTTCATTGAAGCGGGGAAGGAAGTCGTTGAGCACGCGGTTAGCGTCATCGATGGCGGTCGCGCCTGCGAGTCTCAGTTCCGTGACCAGCCTGTCCTGAAGTGTGCCCGCGGTGCGTTCCACCCGGCCTTTGGCTTGCGGTGACCGTGCGAATATCAGCTGTACGCCGATCTCACCCATCGCGCGCGAGAACTGGGTGGGAGCGGCGGCGGTCTCTGACGGCGGCGTGTGCTTGAAGACGGCATGACGGTCTGAATAGAGTGCGAGCGGTATACCGTAGCTCTGTATCAGATGCCGCATCAGCAGGAAGTAGCTGCGGGTGTTTTCCAACTCGCAGAACAGGGCATTGACGACACAGCCAGTAGCATCGTCCACCGCCAGCAGTAACGTGAACTGGGGTCCATCTTCTCCCAGCCATCTGTGGTAGCTGCCGTCTATCTGTATCAGCATTCCCTCGCGAGCCATCCGCTGCCGTCGAACACGATGCTTCGGCGGCCTGCGACGACGAGGACTGTTCACACCGACGTTGGTCAGTATCTTGCGCAACGTGTTACGACCGATGTCTATGCCCTCTCGCTCCCTCAGCAGCTCACCCAGGTGCGTGTGGTTGACTCCCGCGTATCGGGTCCGCGCCAGAAGCACCACATCGTTCGCCAACGAGTCCGGCGTAGCGTTGGCCGGCCTGCGACCTCGATTGCCGTGAGCGAGTGCGGCTGCTCCTCTCTGCTCGTACGCCGCCAGGATACGCCTGGTGTGGCGCGCGCTCACTCCCATCAATGTCGCTGCCTGCTCGATGGTCATATGGTCCGCCATCAAACTGCTGAATACCTGAAGCCTTGCTTGCTCTTTCTGCGTCAATCTCAATGTCTCCATCATGGGGACATTTTCGCTTGACAGTTAGCAAGGACAGAATCGCTGAGCAACAACAAGCGGGGCGGAGCAAAACTGTACCACTGAACGCCGTAGAATGGGCATCAAGGTTCGTGGGGCGTTGGAGATCAGGCTCAGTCAGATAGCTGGCGGCCAGAAGTCTTCTTGCTGTGCTTGAGTCGGTAGCTGTCCCCGTTCATCTCTAGGATGTCGACATGGTGGGTGAGGCGGTCGAGGAGAGCTCCGGTCAGCCGTTCAGAGCCGAACACCTCGGTCCACTCGACGAAGGGCAGGTTGGAGGTCACCAGGACCGATCCACGCTCGTAACGCTGGCTGAACACCTCGAAGAGCAGCTCGGCGCCAGTCTTGGACAAGGGCACGAAGCCCAGTTCGTCGATGATCAGAAGCTTGAGTCGTGCGAGCCTTCTCTGCAGGTTGAGCAGACGCCGTTCGTCCCTGACCTCGATCAGCTCGTGAACCAGAGCAGCGGCGGTGGTGAAGCCCACGGACAGCCCCCTCTGACACGCAGCCAGACCGAGACCGAGACCGAGGGCGATATGGGTCTTGCCGGTGCCACTGTTGCCGAGAGCGATGACGTTGTGGGGGCGCTCGATGTACTCGCATCGTGCCAGCTCCAGAACCAGAGCCTTGTTCAGGGACGGCATAGACAGGAAGTCGAAGGTGTCGAGGCTCTTGGTCGTCGGGAAGCGGGCTGCTTTGATCCGACATTCCACCATGCGATGGTGACGGTCGATCAGCTCCAACTCCGATAGTCGCAGCAGGTAGTCCGGATGGTCAGCTCCCTCACTAGCACACTGGGATGCCAGCTTGTCGTACTCCCTCAGGAACGTGGGGAGCTTGAGTTGCTTGAGGTTGTGTTCGAGCAACATCGTGGACTTGTTGGTCATGACCGGCTCCCCGCCAGGAGAGCCATGTAGTCCCTGGTCGAGGTTGTTGCAACGTTGGTCCTGGGCAGATACGGGTACAACTCCACGTCGAGTCTAGGCGGTCGACCCTCGATCCTGCACAGCACCTGGTGCTTGACAGCATCGAAGCTCACAGCCCCGAGTCGAATGGCGTCTCGTACGGCGTCGTGGACTTCTTCCGGCTGGAAGTTCTCCATCAGTCTGAGCACCTGCACGAACTCCCTCTTTCCTCGCTTGCCCATCCGAGATTCCAGCAACCGCCGCAACACTCCGAACTCCTCGGGTAACTCCCATCCAACCAGTGGCGCCGCCTGATCCAATGCCCTCGTCTTCTTCTCAAGGAGCGGCAGGTAATGGAGAGGGTCGAAGACGAAGTCGTCTCGATCGTAGGACCGCCGATGGCGGGCGATGACTTCAGCGCCACAGCTGATCACAACCTCGTGTACATATCCGCGGACCAGAACGTCCCGATGACCGTAGGCCACCGGGACCGAATGTAGGGTAGGCCGCCGGCGAGTTACTCCGTGCGGAGCACTTTTCCGTCGGCCCCCGCCGAACCGTGCATGAGGCTTTCGGTCTCACACGGCTCTCCAGTGACACACATCCAAGTGCTTGACTTGGATGACACGGACAACAGTTTCGGCGTGACGCATCTCGCGTACCTCCCTGCTCTCCGTGCCGGTGCCGCCTGCTCTCCTTCGCCATGTGCCTGGTTCTCCCCGGCTCGGACTACTATGAGAGCTCCGTGACCTTAGGACTCTCGCCCCTTAGGCCATCCCGCGTTCCGGTGACATAGGACGTCCGAGCACGACTTAGGTGCCCCGTTCGCCCCCTTGAATGACCACATCGGTCATCTTCCGCTCATCGGAGGTGCGCCGACCACGACTACCGGCCCGTGCAATGAGTGGCGCCGGGTTACAAGCGTTCTACCGGCGGGTGGGACCAAACACCGCTTGGGGGCTGGGGTTCAGACAATTCAGCTTTCACCGTATCGCGCGGGCCTTGCGGAACCATGTCATACACGCTTTCTAACATCCTCCGCTTTACCGACATGCTGTTTTCCTCTTCGGCTTTCGCTTCAAAGTAGGTCGGTTGGCCCAGAAATCTCCTCCGAATTTCTCCCGATTGAGTCGGGTATCCCATGCCGCGTGACGCGGCGCACAGTCATTGGTCCGGTATCTGACCAGGGACAGAGAACTGACCCTCGTCGCGTGCTTGTCGCTGGCGTCGTACGGTACGGCCGGCAGAGGCAGCAACTTCTCCAGGTCCCGCTCCAGCCGTTCTCCTCGTCTCGTTGTGGCCGCGGAGTCGATCTTCGAACCGTCTGAGGCAGTGTTGCTCCAGATGAGCATTGAGGGCATCGAAGCTCTCGAACGATGGAATGGGCACCAGGAAGTTCCGGCGGACATAGCCGACCAGACCTTCTACTTTGCCCTTATCGTTCCCTTTGCCTGGACGGCCAAACCGGTCCTCGAACAGGTAGTGGGACTGAAGCTCGGAGAACACCCTGGTCCGCTGCCGGCGACCATCTCCCAGGATTCTGGCTACCGCGAGCGTGGTGTTATCGTAGAGGATGCTCTGAGGCACTCCGCCCAGGAACGCGAAGGCGGAGACGTGTCCGTCGCAGAATGACTCCGTCGTCTCGGCGGGATACGCCTTCACATAGCACCCGTCGCTGTGAGGGAGGTCCAGGGCGAAGTAGTGGGCTTTGCGTTCCACTCCGCCGATGATCACTCGAGCTTCGCCGTAGTCGCACTGGGCATGTCCCGGAGGGTGGGACAGAGGTAAGAACATCTCGCGGGTATGACGACGGCGTTCTCGAACGTAGTCTTTGACTATCGTGTACTTGCCGGGGAAGCCGTGTTCGTCTCTGAGCCGTTCGTAGATACGCTTGGCGGTGTGACGCTGCTTCTTCGGTGAGGTCAGATCCTGCTCCAGGATCTGGTCCATCACACCCTTATATGGATCGAGCTTCGGTCTGCGAGCCGGTCGTTGCCGTCGATACCCTGGGGGCACGGAGTACTCGAGCATCTTGCGCACCGTGTCCCGGTGTAGCCCGAACACTCGGGCCGATTGGAGACACGGCGAGAGAGCCTGGGACCGAACCGGCCTGCATTGTTCATGTCAGTCGCCTTCTAGGTCTGGCTCGGATGGCCGGAGGCTCCTCCATTGTAAGAGAGGACCCGCCCTCCACCCTCGACTCCGCACGCCATTCCTTGCCCTAGCCCACATTTTCTCCGCAATTTCTCTGTGAAGACAAGCCGATCATACCGGCTTGTCCGGGCGATTACCCAGCACCAGAATCCGACATACAGGAGGGCAACGGTGAACGACTCAAGAGTCACAGATCCTCCGTCTCTCCCGGTGTCTCAGCCTTCCCCATCCGGTAGCCGACGCGAGGCTCGGTGAAGATGTACTTAGGGGTATTCGCGTCGTCTCCCAGCTTGCGCCGAAGGTTCTTGACGAAGGTGCGTACGGGCTGCGAGTCGCCTAGCTGGCCGGGCTCCCAGACCCGTCTCAGCAACTGATCCCGGTGCAACACTCGACCCGCATTGGTGGAGAGCTCGAAGAGCAGATTGTACTCCGTCGCCGTCAACTCCACCGTGCGTCCGGCCACCGTCACGCGGCGCTCCGCGTAGTCGATTGCCAGGTCGCCCAGGACAAAGGGTTCCGACGGTTCGGCGCGTTGAGGTTCCACCCGCTTGCGCAGGGCCGCCTTGATCCTCGCCACCAACTCCGTCGGCGAGAAGGGCTTTACCACGTAATCGGCGGCTCCCATCTCGAAGGCCCGCTCAACGATCTGGTCCCGGCCGTACGCCGAAAGGAAGATCACCGGCACATCGGCGGACTCGAAGATCCTCTGCATTAGCCCGAATCCACCGAAGGACGTCCTTGGGGACAGCCCTTGAAGAAGGCAGAGGGTGCTCCTCTGAATCTGGGATAATGGTTTTGGAACAGAAACCCGCCCGGAAACAAGGAGCACCCAATAGATGCTGCCACAGAACAAACCCGACCGTATCCGCATCCTCTTTGACGACCATCGCCTGGTGGCCAATGCCGGCCTGCTCCTGCCGGCCACCCTAGCCCGGCACCTGGGCCTGCGGGAACTCGTCGACCATCACCTTGACCTCGGCGGAGCGCCGGGACGGGCGAACACTGGGGACAAGATGCTGACGCTGGTCGCTTCCGCGCTGGCAGGCGGCGACTGCATCGACGACGCCGATGCGCTGCGCGCTGGTGGGACGGTCGGTGTTCTAGGCTGCGTGGTCAAGGCGCCATCCACCCTGGGGACCTTCCTGCGCAGCTTCCGGTGGGGGCATGTCCGTCAACTCGACCGCGTGAGCCGCCAGTTGTTGGCCCGGGCCTGGGCCGCTGGGGCCGGACCCGGCGACTCGCCCCTGACCATCGACCTGGACTCGACCATCTGCGAGACCTATGGACTGGCCAAGGAGGGAGCGCGCCACCACGGCTATACCGGCGCCCGCGGCTATCACCCGCTGCTGGCCATTGCCGCCGGCACCGGCGAAGTGCTGATGTCCCGGCTGCGCGAGGGCCGGGCCAACACCGCCCGTGGCGCCGCCCACTTCCTGCGTGAGACGGTGGGGCGGGTGCGCTACGGCGGGGCCAGGGGACGGCTCACGGTGCGGGCCGACAGCGGCTTCTACGCCCACACTGTCGTTGCCGCCTGCCGGGAAATGGATGTCCGCTTCTCTATCACCATCCGCCAGCGCGCCAGCCTGCGGGACCTGATCGAGGCGATACCAGAGGAGGACTGGACTCCCATTCCCTACTGGATGGACGGTGCCGCCGATGTCGCCGAGACGACTTACACCCCGTTCCAGACCAAGCCGGACGCCGCGCCGGTGCGGCTCATTGTCCGGCGGGTGAAGCCGACGCCCGGTTCCCAGCCCGCCCTCTTCGCCAGATACAGCTATCACGCCTTCATCACCGACCGCGATGGGGAGACGCTGGAACTGGAGGCCGATCATCGCCGCCACGCCGAGGTCGAGAACGCCATACGCGACCTCAAGTACGGCGTCGGGCTGAACCACATGCCGTCGGCGCGCTTCGCCGCCAACGGCGCCTGGCTGGCGGTCCAGGTGATGGCGCATAACCTGGCCCGCTGGACGGCGCGGATTGGTCTGGGCGAGCGGACCGTGATCACCAAGACCCTCAGGCGGCGGGTCTTCGCTCTGGTGGGACGGATCACCCGCTCGGCGCGCCGCCTCACTTTGCATCTCCCCCGGCGCTGGCCTTGGGAAACCCAGTTCAGTCGCGCCTTGGCCCGGCTGCAAGCCATTCCGTTCCCGGCCTGACGGCCAGCCTGCAACTGACCCAACGTCCCCACAATCTCGCGCCACCCCGGTCGCGAGAGTCCCCTGCTGCGTATCCTCTCGCCATCCCGCGCATCGCAACTCCCGCATAGGGCCTTAGGGGCCCTGTGCGGCGACTGAAGACCGTCCGCCGGCCTCCCATCTACCCCAAGACCCCAGGCCATCTCCCCTGTAGCTCCCTCACCCACCCCCTTCCGCTGTCCTCACGCCGTCCATCCGTGTCCTTCGGTGGATTCGGGATTAGCTTTATGCCGTCGGTCCCCGGCAACATCAGGTCGAGCAGAGCCAGCTGAGGTTTCTCCTTTACGACGAGGCTAAGCGCCTGCTCCGGATCGGCTGTCACGATGGGCGTGTAGCCTGCCCTGGAGAGGATGTCGCGAACATGCCTGAGCGCCAGCGGATCGTCATCGACGGTGAGAATGCGAGCCCCCTCGGCATCCGACCGCCGGGGGCGGGCGGAGAGCCAGGCCCGCCCGGCCCGACCGCCGAAATCGTCCTGGTCGACGACGGGGAGCGTGAAAGTGAATCGCGCACCCTTTCCCTCCCCTTCGCTCTCTGCCCATATGCGGCCCCCGTGGGCCTCAACTATTCCCTTGCAGATGGCAAGGCTGAGGCCCGTCCCCTCGATCTCCCGCCGCCTGTCGCCTCCCTCGATTCGGGAGAACTTCCGGAACAGATGCAGCAGCCGCTCCGCCGGCACGCCCCGGCCCTCGTCGGTGACCGAGACCGCGACGTGGAAGTCCTCAGCCGCCGCCGTCACCCGGATGGCGGTGGATTCGTTCGAGTGCCTGGCCGCATTCGAAATGAGGTTGCTCAGCACCTGTCCAATGCGCTGTCTGTCCGACATTACAGGGGGCAGGTCCGCTCACTGGGGTTCGAACCACACGAGGCCCCATGAGCTGTTGTCCTAGTCAACCGGCTCTAGGCCCACCGCCCACGAGTACCGTAGTTTTTCGTGTTGATTGTCTCTCATCCATATTGACGAGGGAGAGGAGGCGTGGAGCATGACCCTCGCCGCCGACGGCCCCGACTACCTTCCCCTCCGCACCTTCCGGGACGACGACCTGCTGGACCCCGGCTCAGACCCTCTCATCGCACTGATCGGGGCCTTGTCTACTTTGCACGACAAGGAGCGCATCGTGGCCCGGATCCTGCTCCGCTCCCTGGGACCAGACTGGTCGGCGGCCCACATGGACAAGGCCGTCAGGAACCCCGCCACCGAGCACAGGGACGCCTCCTACACCTACCAGACCAAGCCCCTCCAGACCGACGCCGTCCTCATGATCGTCCTGGGCCTGGCGGCCCTAAGCGTCTTCCAGGGCTACTTCTGGATGCAGGGCGGGGAGACGTGGAAGGCCGTACTCCTGGCCGCTGGCGTGGCCTTGGGGACGGTCGTGGCGGGCTGGGGCTGGTGGCGCTGGAAGAGGGCTCGCTCCCGCGTCCACGACCCGCTGTTGATCAAGGAGAAGGTCTCCCGCATCGCCTTTGGCGCGGAGCTCCAGATCACCGCCATCCTGCCCAAGGGGGATTCCGGGAAGCGTCCCCACGAGCTGTTGGGTCCCGTTGCGGCGGCCTACCGCCACTACGACAACCCCGCAGGAGCCCGCTTCCGGGTGGGCAAAGTGCGGCGGGTGATCCCCACCCCCTCAATGCGCCCGCTTCCACGGGACTCTTCGGCAAGCGAAGCGTCCTGGGGGTGCGGGAGGTGGCATCCCTGTGGCACCCGCCGGGGGCAAGAGATGAGACCCCGCTGGTGGAGCGGTCGGGAGCACGGGTGCTCCTCCCCTCGGCCAGAGGCACCAGGGGCGGCGCTCTGGTGGGCCAGACCACGGCGGGCAATCCCCGGGAGATCAGCTTCCCCGACGATCTGCTGCACCGCCACCATCTCTACGTAGCCCGCACCCGCATGGGGAAAAGCACCCTCATGCACCACATCGTCTCCCACAAGCTGAAACAGAAGGCCGAGGGCAAGGACCCCGACGCCATCGTCGTTGTCGATCCCCACGCCGACCTGGTGAGCGGGCTGCTGGGGCAGGTGCCCGAGTCCCTCATCGACCGGGTGCGCCTCATCGACCTGGCCGACGATGCGGGGGCTCCCGGCATCAACCTGCTCGACACCAGAATATTTGCCGACAGGGACCGCACCGCCGACTCGGTGGTACGGGTCGCCAAGGGCCTCTGGGAGCAGTGGGGACCGAGGATGCAGTCCATCCTGGAGCAGACCGTCAAGACCCTCCACGAGGCCAATGAGAGGGTGGACGCCGATCAGCAGTACACCATCCTGGACGGGCTCAGGCTCCTCTCCGACGACAAGTTCCAGGCCAAGGTGCTGGCCAAGGTGAGCGACCCCTACCTGCTTGAGTGGTGGAGCAGGGACTTCAGTAACTGGCACCGCCAGTACAAGGCAGAGGCTCTGGCCTCCGTCCAGACTCGCCTCTCCTACTACGCCTCATCCAAAAAGGCACGGGCCATCCTGGGCCAGTCCCGCTCCACCATCGACATGCGCCAGCTGATCCTGGACGGCGGCGTGCTGCTGGTCTCCACCTCCCAGGGAACGGCAGGCAGGGACGTGGCCGCCCTGGTGGGTGCATCCATCCTGAACCTGGTGGACGCGGTGATTCGGGAGCAGGGAACCCTGCCCCTCGAAAAACGCAGGGGCGTCCTGGTGGTGGTGGACGAGATGCAGTCCATGCCCGGCGTGGACTACGAGACCATGCTCTCCGAGCTGGGCAAGTTCGGGGCATCGTTCATTCTCGCCACCCAGGGCCTGGCCAAGCTGGGCGACCTCTCCCGCACCATGCAGGACTCCATCATGTCCAACGTGGGCTGCCTGGCCGTCTTCCAGGTGGCGGGTAACGACGCAAGGACCCTGGTCTGGGAGCTGGGAAAGGACCGGGTCTCCGAGGATGACATCACCTCGCTGCCGGTGCACCACTGCTACGTGCGGGCCACCGTGGAGAAGGAGCGGCTCCCCGTCTTCTCCATGGCCGTCAGGAAGCCCGAGGCGGGAGACCCCGAAGTCGCCGCCCGCATCCGCGCCGCGACTGCCGGCTACGCCACCCCGGTGAAGGAGATAGCCGCCGGCCAGGCCGAGTCGGAGCGGCTGGTGGAGCAGTACCGGGCGGCGATTGCGGCCCTGGAGAGGGGCAATAAGACCCCGCCCAGCAATGGCGCGGCTCCCAAGAAACGGGACAAGCCCTCCAAGCGGCGCAATCAGCGAACCAAGCGGGACCAGGCGGCTGGCGCAACCGAGACGAAGAAGGAGCAAGACGCTCCTGAAGAGGAGCAGGGCGCATGACGCTCACCGAGTGCCAGGAAGAGCTACTGGGACATCTGGCAGCCATGCCCTTCCTAGACCGGCTGGAGCTGGTCGCCGTCTCCGGCTGGTCTCGGGGCTCGGTCTACGAGAGCGTCGAGAAATTTGAGGTCGAGGGCCTGGCCGCCTCCGTCCCCCACGCCACGGACGTCACGCCGCCAACGCGCCGGTTCTATCTCACCCCATCTGGGCTGCACCGGCTGGCCGGGGACGAGGGCATGACCGTGGATGAGCTCCTAAGACTTTATCCCGTCTCGGCCCGGTGGCAGCGCGTCCTCCTGGAGCGGCTGGATGCCGCCGCAGTCATCTACCGGCTCGCTGCCACTATCTCCAACATAGCCCACCCAATCCGGTTCCGCTGGTACCGGGCCAAGCCCATGGACGCCGCTATCGTCCTGGCCGACGGGCGAACCGTCGCCGTCGTCAGGCAGGGACTCACCCCCGACAGGACGAGCTTCTCCAAGCGGCTCTGGAGGCTCAGGGAGGATGTGCCCCGCCCCAGCGCCGTCCTCATCCTCGCGCCCGACGAGGTGCGGCTGAGGCACGCCCGCAGGCTGTCGACCGGAACGCCAACGCTCCTGGCGCTGGAGAGGGACGCGGCTCTCTGTGGCACGGGCGACCCCATATGGCATCAGCCTTCCATCAGTGCGACCCTCGACCTGGAGTACGTGCTGTCCCGCCTGGAGCAGGGCGGCCCTCCGCCAACAGAGGCCGAGCCCTCGCGGGTGTTCCTGCCCGGCGACATCGCCCTGAAGGAGCCAGTCCAGTACCTCCCCGGCCATCTGCTCCCCGTCCTTCTGAAGCCTGGGGAGAAGCGGGTGCTGGACGCCCTCTCCGACTGGCCCTGGATCACCCTGAAATACCTGGCCGGACTGCTGGGCGTCTCCGCCCCACGGGTATCCCAGCTCCTCATCCGTCTGGAAGCCTTGGGCCTGGTAACCCGTATCCCTGCCTCGGGCCGACGCCTGTCCCTCACCGGCGAGGGGCTCTCCCTACTGGCACGCAGGGACCGGACCTCCGTGGGCGCGATGAAGAAGCGCTGGAGCGCCGACTCACTGGACCCGGAGGGGCCACCCGAGTGGCGCAACGTCTCCGGCGCCAGGAGCCGCCAGCTGCTCAGGAACATCGAGCACACCGAAGCCGTCCATAGCTTCGTCACAGCGCTGGCTCATCAGGCACGCTCTCTGGGCTGGGAGCTGTTGCAGATCGACCCGCCCCGGCGGGCCTCCAGGTATTTTCGCTACGGAGAGCGGCTCCACTCGGTCCACCCCGACGCTTACGGCGCAATTCGCCGGGCCAATGAGACGTGGCCCTTCTTCCTGGAGTGGGAGCGCCGGGCGGTACGCCCCGTGACCATGGCGGCCAGGATCGCCCCCTACCTGCGCTACTACTCCACCCACCGCCCCACCGACGACCACGGCGCTCAGCCCGCCGTCCTGGTCGTCTTCGATGACGACCTGACTCAGACCCACTTCCTGCGGGTGGCCCAGGAGGAGATGGCGCGAACCAGACTCCGGGTGCCCCTGTGGGTCTCCCACAGAAGCCTGCTGGAGCAGGTGGGGCCGCTGGGAGCGGCATGGCGCGCCCCCGAGGGCTGGGAGCCGGTCTGCGCCTTCCAAAACCGCTGAGTACCGAATACCAGACTGGAGAGAAAAACATGCGTCTGTACTACATCGACGAGTCCGAAGGACCCCGCTACTACGTCCGCTCCGCCCTGGCAGTGGATGGCGAAAGCTGGAACCAACTCTTTGAAGACATCCACGCATGGCGTGTGGAGCTGCGGGAGCGGTACGCCATCCCCCTGTCCAGGGAGCTTCACGCCTGCGACCTGCTCGCCGGAAGGGGACTGCTGGCGAAGAACGGAACGAACAGCGAAAGGGTCTCCGTGGAGCAGGGTGCCCAGGTCTTCTTGGAGGGCCTGCGCCGCCTGGAGGAGGCCGCCAGAAACATGGGCGGCATCGAGGTCATCAACGTCTGCCCGCACAAGCCGGAGAGCAGGAGGTACGAGCAGGCCAGCCTGGACAGGCTCCTCAACCGCATCAACACCTCGGTCACCTCAGCCAATAGGCACGCCTTCCTCATCTTCGACGAGGGTAAGGAGGAGATGATCGCCCGGCTCTACGGCCGGCTCAAGGTCAGAAACCACGTCCCCAGCCGCTACGACCTCTGGGAGGACGGCGAGAAGACCAGGAACATCCCCATAGAGCAGGTCATCGGAGGCCCGGCCTTCCGCAGCTCCAAGGACGACTGCCTGCTTCAGATGGCGGACTTCGTTGCCCACGCCCTGCTGAAACAGGAGGAGGCCCCCGTCCCCAGGGTGGAGGACCACGGAATTAACGGAGCCTTCTCCATCCTCGATAAGGCGCTCAACAGACAGGCGGCAAGGCGGGATGCTCAGGGGGTCGTCAGAAGGTGAAGAGGAGTGCGCAGTGACGAGGTAGTCAGCCCGTGTCCGACCACGACACCAAGGTTACTAATTCCCCTCTTTACTTGAGGGACCACTGATCGCCAAGCCCTTACGAACCCCTGTATCAGCTATCTTGGGGAGGCCCCGTGGTGTAAAATACACTGGACAACATCTAAGGGGCAGTACAGTATGTGGTTCGGGAACAAGGACGATAAACTGATCAAGGCAGTAAAGACCGGTGCCATCGATGATGCAAGGAAGTTGATTGACAAGGGAGCAAATGTTAATGCAAAAGACAAACAAGGTATGGGTTGCTCCCCATTAATGTTGGCATCGTATGAAAAACATGGTTCTGTCGCCGATTCTCTCGCCGATCTGCTGATCGAAAGCGGAGCGGATATTCATGACGCAGACGCGAAAGGCATAACACCGCTAATGATGGCCGCAGTCGAGCGCCATCATTATCTTGTTAAGCTCCTGCTTTTGAAGGGGGTCGACGCAAATGCCAAGGAGATGCATGGTAAGACAGCCTATGACTTAGCAAAGAGCAAGTACCTTCCATTTGCCAAAGAAGCTGAGCTGCAAACCCTAGCCCTGCTGCAGCAATATATAACGGAGAGCAATAGTAAGCATGGCGATACCCACCAACAGCCTGGTACGCCTACAGACAGAGTCCCTTGCGATATTTGTGGAATTGCTTTCCAGTCGAGAGATATGGCTGTGATACCGTTGCAGACAATGCAACAAGCTGCTAGGTCTGGTTTCAACCCCTACGACACACGGGGCATAGATTTGTCGCAATTGACCGCGGGACTAAGCGAGACACAGGTTTTTGCTGAATGGTGGGACAGATTAATGCAAGACACAACTGACTGGCACCTTTGCATGAAATGTGCAAACGTGTTTCACCAGATTACTCGTAAATCGGGCCCGACTACAGCTGTAACAGCAGGAAGAATCAGGAACACAAGACCGGCTAGAGTGGACGAACACTATGTGCTCGAGTGCATTGATTGCGGTTTCACCCATCACATTCCGAGCGAGTCGGTCAGTAGCTCCGTGAAGTGAGGTGGTACCCAAAAACTAGACAACTGGCTAAGAGAGAGTCCAGCTCCTAAAATAACCGGCAACTAACCGACGTGGAGGAGCAGGACATGAAGCAGACGAGGAATAAGCACAGTCCGGCGTTCAAGGCCAAGGTGGCCCTGGCCGCCCTTGCGGGGGAAGAGACCATCGCCCAGCTGGCCAGCCGATTTGAGGTCCATCCCAGTCAGATTCACGCCTGGAAAAGGGCCCTGGTGGAAGGAGCCCCGGAGCTATTTGCCACCAATCAGAAATCCCAGGAGAAAGCCAAGGAAGCTCAGATTAACCACCTCTACCGGCACATCGGCCAGCTGAAGGTGGAACGCGATTTTTTGTCGGAAAGGTCCGGTCTATGAGTCGCAGCATACGGCGAGCCATGATAGACCGAGACCACCAGCAGCTGTCTTTGGTGCGTCAATGTATCCTGCTGGACGTCAGCCGGGCCTCGGTGTACTACCGGCCGGTACCGACCAGGGCAGAAGACCTGGAGTTGATGGCCCTGATGGACCGTCAGTATTTGAAGACCCCCTTCTACGGCTCCAGGAAGATGAAGGCCTGGCTGCTGCAACAGGGCTATCTGGTGAGCCGAAAAAGGGTTCGAAGGCTGATGCGGTTGATGGGTCTGGAAGCGATCTACCGGCGTCCCAACACCAGCAAACCAGCGCCGGGACACCGGATCTTTCCCTATCTGCTGAAGGGAGTGGAGGTTAATCGGGTCGACCAGGTCTGGGCCGCGGACATCACCTACATCCCCATGGCGAAGGGCTTCCTGTACCTGGTGGCCATCATGGACTGGCACAGCCGGCACGTGCTGGCCTGGAAGCTCTCCAACACCATGGACACCAGCTTCTGCGTGGCGGCGTTGGAGGAAGCCCTGGGTAAGGGACGACCGGAGATATTCAACACCGACCAAGGGAGTCAGTTCACCAGTGAGGCCTTTACCCAGACGTTGCAGGAGCAGAGGGTCCAGGTCAGCATGGATGGTAAGGGTAGGTACCTGGACAACATCTTCGTGGAGCGGCTGTGGCGGAGCATCAAGTACGAGGAGGTGTATCTGAAAGCTTACCAGACCGTCGCCGAGGCCCGAACTGGGATCAATGCCTACCTGGAGTTCTACAACCGGCAGAGGCCTCACCAGGCTTTGGGCTACCGGACCCCAGCAGAGGTGTACCAACATGGCCAGGAAGAAAGGGGAGCAGCAGCTGAAGAAGCAGGGCTGCCATCGGGCTTGGTGAAACCTAGCGCAGGGGTGGGAGACTCTCTTAATTTAGCCCTCGTGCTGTCTTAATAATGGGGTCCACCTTACAATAAGCAATAATATGGTGCCATTACACAGCCATATGCTGTTGCACTATGACCCGCTGTTCCTCATCATACGGCAATCATCGAGAGAGATTACACACCAATACAAAAAGCACGCCGAAGGCCAGACATATGTCAAATACTCTAGGGAATACGGAACAGACATTGTTGGAAATATCAATGTTGCAAAAGCTGAGATTCCAGGAGTGTCTGACTCTTCAACCGTTTGAACAGACAGCAACTCACACCCATGCTCCAAGTAGGAATTAAAATATCAACACCCACACCCCCGAACCTCCCTCTGTACCTCCTCTCCTCCAAATTAGGAGGAGAGACAAGGAATCGTATTGGAGAATATCCGCTAAGAGTCGCTACCTGCCAAGCCGCTCGAAAGGACTCAGGGAATGACTGCCAAAAGAGACACGAATCTGAAGGATACGCTCACACAGGAACAAGCAAAGCGCAAAGCTGTTGTGACCAAGATGCTTGCGGAGCGAGAGCAGCGCCAGCGAGTGTCCCATGAGGAGATAAGGAGGATGCGCAGCGAGGGCCGCCACTAGTGGCCATCGTCATTGATGCGTCCGTCGCGGCAGCTTGGTGTTTTCCCCGAGAAGAAGGAAGCGTGGCCGCCGATGCTGTAGCAATGCAGCTCATCAGCGAGCCCGGCATCGTCCCCAGGATCTTCTGGTACGAGATTCGGAATGTGTTGATCAGTGCCGAGCGGAGCGGGAGGATCGAACGGCAAGGAACTGAGCGGTTCCTGGAGCGCATTGGCGAGCTCCAGTTCGAGATAGACGGTGCACACAATGAGGCGCAAACCCTCATCCTGGCGCGGAATCACCACCTAACCGTGTACGATGCTGCCTACCTTGAGACAGCGCTACGCCACCAGGCTAAGCTGGCTACCCTCGACACGTCCCTAGCCTCCGCTGCTGCAACTGAGGGAGTCGCCAACCCGGTTCCCTGATGTCAGCGGAGCTAACTACTTGACAGGCTGACAGTGTGGGTCCGCATCATCACCAATCCAGACCGATGGATGCTTTGAGCTTCGCGGGCCTGTCGAGGTGACACTCCCCGGCAGCCCCAGGAGCAGAACGCAGAGATACCGGCTTACCGTTCTTGGGACGCAGGTCCGAAAACCCCGCCAAAATGCCAAGGGTGATTGATGGACGGTTCCGCTCGCCATTGAGGGCACCATTAGACCAGGCGTCGTCACAGCGGCCATAGCCGCAGCCTCTCACTCCAAAAGCAGGGGCAACTGAAGCCGGACCATCCTGTCAGGGATTCCGAAGTGCTCCGCTATTTCCCACGACTCGGTGAGGTGGGCGTCCAGCGCCTCCTCCACGTCCATGAGCATGGCGCAGGCGAAGTCGTTGGCCTCCCGCTCGATCCGGCCGCCAAAGCTGGTGTGCTTGTTAAGGTGGACCCCATTATTAAGACAGCACGAGGGCTAAATTAAGAGAGTCTCCCACCCCTGCGCTAGGTTTCACCAAGCCCGATGGCAGCCCTGCTTCTTCAGCTGCTGCTCCCCTTTCTTCCTGGCCATGTTGGTACACCTCTGCTGGGGTCCGGTAGCCCAAAGCCTGGTGAGGCCTCTGCCGGTTGTAGAACTCCAGGTAGGCATTGATCCCAGTTCGGGCCTCGGCGACGGTCTGGTAAGCTTTCAGATACACCTCCTCGTACTTGATGCTCCGCCACAGCCGCTCCACGAAGATGTTGTCCAGGTACCTACCCTTACCATCCATGCTGACCTGGACCCTCTGCTCCTGCAACGTCTGGGTAAAGGCCTCACTGGTGAACTGACTCCCTTGGTCGGTGTTGAATATCTCCGGTCGTCCCTTACCCAGGGCTTCCTCCAACGCCGCCACGCAGAAGCTGGTGTCCATGGTGTTGGAGAGCTTCCAGGCCAGCACGTGCCGGCTGTGCCAGTCCATGATGGCCACCAGGTACAGGAAGCCCTTCGCCATGGGGATGTAGGTGATGTCCGCGGCCCAGACCTGGTCGACCCGATTAACCTCCACTCCCTTCAGCAGATAGGGAAAGATCCGGTGTCCCGGCGCTGGTTTGCTGGTGTTGGGACGCCGGTAGATCGCTTCCAGACCCATCAACCGCATCAGCCTTCGAACCCTTTTTCGGCTCACCAGATAGCCCTGTTGCAGCAGCCAGGCCTTCATCTTCCTGGAGCCGTAGAAGGGGGTCTTCAAATACTGACGGTCCATCAGGGCCATCAACTCCAGGTCTTCTGCCCTGGTCGGTACCGGCCGGTAGTACACCGAGGCCCGGCTGACGTCCAGCAGGATACATTGACGCACCAAAGACAGCTGCTGGTGGTCTCGGTCTATCATGGCTCGCCGTATGCTGCGACTCATAGACCGGACCTTTCCGACAAAAAATCGCGTTCCACCTTCAGCTGGCCGATGTGCCGGTAGAGGTGGTTAATCTGAGCTTCCTTGGCTTTCTCCTGGGATTTCTGATTGGTGGCAAATAGCTCCGGGGCTCCTTCCACCAGGGCCCTTTTCCAGGCGTGAATCTGACTGGGATGGACCTCAAATCGGCTGGCCAGCTGGGCGATGGTCTCTTCCCCCGCAAGGGCGGCCAGGGCCACCTTGGCCTTGAACGCCGGACTGTGCTTATTCCTCGTCTGCTTCATGTCCTGCTCCTCCACGTCGGTTAGTTGCCGGTTATTTTAGGAGCTGGACTCTCTCTTAGCCAGTTGTCTAGTTTTTGGGTACCACCTCAGTGACCGAGGGTATTGGGCACAGTTTTGACCCGGTGAGAGCGCGCCGGTATCTGTCGGACGCCGGTTATTCGGGCGGTCAGTCTCTTCCCTCCGTCACTTTAATGGTCATTTCCGGCGCGGCGTCCGAGAAGATATCCCAGGCAATCCAGGCCATGTGGAAAGAACAATTGGGGGTAGAGATCAACCTAGCCAACCAGGAGTTTCGCACCTACCTGGGTACACTGGTAAGCGACGCACCCCAGGTATGGCTTCTTGCCTGGACACCAGACTACCCAGACGCCAACAGCTGGATGCCTCTGTTCACCACTAACTCGGGTAACAATTTCGGCAAGCACAGCAATCCCCGGTTTGACAAGCTGGTGGCGGACGCCGCCCGGGAGAGCGACCCCGAGATCCGCAAGGGCCTCTACAGAGAGGCCGAAATCCTATTAACTGAAGAGGACACAGCGATAATTCCCATCTATTACCACACTTTCGTAACCCTCAGCAAACCATACCTTACAAGGTCCTATGAGTCCTTTGGTTTCAAGGTATTCAAGCACTGGAAGTTGGAGAAATAACGACCTCGTCAGGAGCCATTCGCCAACCCTAGTTGGGTTCCGGACTAAAGAAGAGGTAAGGGGTGGCACGGTATATTGTCAGACGCTTATTGGCTGCCGTTCCTCTCCTGTTTTTCGTTTCCGCGATCACCTTCTTGCTAATGCACGCCGTACCCGGGGGACCGTTCAGTCGCGAGAAAACCCTCCCCCCTGCTATCGTTGAGAACCTGAACCGCAAGTACCACTTGGATGATCCGCTTTGGAAACAATATGTGGACTACATGTCGGGGATACTACTGCATTTTGACTTCGGGCCCTCTTATACATCACGATCGCGTACGGTTAACGACATCTTTCGCGATCTCCTCCCCGTGTCCCTGCAACTAGGGACCCTGGCAGGGCTTATCGCCTTCAGTTTAGGTATCCCGCTCGGCGTAATCGCCGCCCTTAAACAAAACACTAGCATTGACCGGGTGGCGATGTTTTTCGTCGTATTTGGCCTTTCTATTCCCAGTTTAGCCCTGGGCCCATTGCTCATATGGGTCTTCGCGTTGAAGCTAGACATCCTCCCAGTAGCCACATGGGGATCACCTTTACATGTCATCCTTCCAGCGGTAACACTAAGCACTGCCTTGATAGCTTACGTTGCCAGACTGACGCGGGCATCTGTGCTCGAAGTGATCCGCGAGGACTACATTCGTACCGCTAGAGCTAAGGGCCTGTCCGAATGGGTAATAGTGTGGCGGCATGCCTTAACCCGAATCCACCGAAGGACACGGATGGACGGCGTGAGGACAGCGGAAGGGGGTGGGTGAGGGAGCTACAGGGGAGATGGCCTGGGGTCTTGGGGTAGATGGGAGGCCGGCGGACGGTCTTCAGTCGCCGCACAGGGCCCCTAAGGCCCTATGCGGGAGTTGCGATGCGCGGGATGGCGAGAGGATACGCAGCAGGGGACTCTCGCGACCGGGGTGGCGCGAGATTGCGGGGACGTTGGGTCAGTTGCAGGCTGGCCGTCAGGCCGGGAACGGAATGGCTTGCAGCCGGGCCAAGGCGCGACTGAACTGGGTTTCCCAAGGCCAGCGCCGGGGGAGATGCAAAGTGAGGCGGCGCGCCGAGCGGGTGATCCGTCCCACCAGAGCGAAGACCCGCCGCCTGAGGGTCTTGGTGATCACGGTCCGCTCGCCCAGACCAATCCGCGCCGTCCAGCGGGCCAGGTTATGCGCCATCACCTGGACCGCCAGCCAGGCGCCGTTGGCGGCGAAGCGCGCCGACGGCATGTGGTTCAGCCCGACGCCGTACTTGAGGTCGCGTATGGCGTTCTCGACCTCGGCGTGGCGGCGATGATCGGCCTCCAGTTCCAGCGTCTCCCCATCGCGGTCGGTGATGAAGGCGTGATAGCTGTATCTGGCGAAGAGGGCGAGCTGGGAACCGGGCGTCGGCTTCACCCGCCGGACAATGAGCCGCACCGGCGCGGCGTCCGGCTTGGTCTGGAACGGGGTGTAAGTCGTCTCGGCGACATCGGCGGCACCGTCCATCCAGTAGGGAATGGGAGTCCAGTCCTCCTCTGGTATCGCCTCGATCAGGTCCCGCAGGCTGGCGCGCTGGCGGATGGTGATAGAGAAGCGGACATCCATTTCCCGGCAGGCGGCAACGACAGTGTGGGCGTAGAAGCCGCTGTCGGCCCGCACCGTGAGTTGTCCCCTGGCCCCGCCGTAGCGCACCCGCCCCACCGTCTCACGCAGGAAGTGGGCGGCGCCACGGGCGGTGTTGGCCCGGCCCTCGCGCAGCCGGGACATCAGCACTTCGCCGGTGCCGGCGGCAATGGCCAGCAGTGGGTGATAGCCGCGGGCGCCGGTATAGCCGTGGTGGCGCGCTCCCTCCTTGGCCAGTCCATAGGTCTCGCAGATGGTCGAGTCCAGGTCGATGGTCAGGGGCGAGTCGCCGGGTCCGGCCCCAGCGGCCCAGGCCCGGGCCAACAACTGGCGGCTCACGCGGTCGAGTTGACGGACATGCCCCCACCGGAAGCTGCGCAGGAAGGTCCCCAGGGTGGATGGCGCCTTGACCACGCAGCCTAGAACACCGACCGTCCCACCAGCGCGCAGCGCATCGGCGTCGTCGATGCAGTCGCCGCCTGCCAGCGCGGAAGCGACCAGCGTCAGCATCTTGTCCCCAGTGTTCGCCCGTCCCGGCGCTCCGCCGAGGTCAAGGTGATGGTCGACGAGTTCCCGCAGGCCCAGGTGCCGGGCTAGGGTGGCCGGCAGGAGCAGGCCGGCATTGGCCACCAGGCGATGGTCGTCAAAGAGGATGCGGATACGGTCGGGTTTGTTCTGTGGCAGCATCTATTGGGTGCTCCTTGTTTCCGGGCGGGTTTCTGTTCCAAAACCATTATCCCAGATTCAGAGGAGCACCCTCTGCCTTCTTCAAGGGCTGTCCCCAAGGACGTCCTTCGGTGGATTCGGGTTTAGGGTAAAAGTGGTTAAAGTGTTCCCGTAGGCTTCCAATAAAGGAAGGCAAGAAATAAGAGGGAGGTGCGTCATGGCCCGCATAGGCTTTGCCTTTGGTGTCAGCGCCCAGTTGTCTGTACAAGACGTGGTTGAGCTGGCTAAAACCGCTGAAGAGAAGGGCTACGAGAGTTTTTGGATAACCGAGGGCTCCGGCAGGGACTCCATCTCCCAGTTGGCGGTGGTGGCGGCCAACACCAGCGACATCAGGCTTGGGACGGGCATCGTTAATATCTACTCACGTTCGCCATCGCTGATGACGATGACGGCCGCCTCCATGGACGATATATCGCAGGGGCGTTTCATTCTGGGCCTGGGAGCCGGCCACAAGCAAACCATCGAGGGGAATCATGGAGTGCCCCTCCTGAAGCCGGCGACCCGTATGCGGGACTACATATCCATCGTAAAGAGCGCCTTGAAGGGCGGGCAAGTCGCTTACCAGGGCGGAGCCGTGTCGGTGTCCGCTTTCACCCTTGCCATGAAGCCCTTCCGATCATCCCTGCCCGTTTACGTGGCAACCCTTGGAGGGCCCATGGCGGAGGTGGCCGGGGAGGTGGCCGACGGAGTGGTTCCGCTGCTGGCCAGCCCCGAAGGAATCCAAGAACTGGTCTCCGGCATAAAAATGGGAGCAGAGAGGGTTGGCCGCTCTCCCTCTGAGGTGGATGTGGCCTGCTTTATTATCGCAGCCGCTTCCCACGACGCGTCGGCTGCTGAAGCAGAGGCCCGAAGGCAGATCGCCCGGTACGCTCGCCTCCCCTTCTATCAGAAAATGATGCGCATTAGCGGCTTTGAGCCTGAGATGGAGGTCATCGCGAAGGCCTGGGTGGAAGGAAATGGTGCCGAGGTGCCAGGACTGATATCTGACCGGATGCTGGACTCTCTTGCGCTTATAGGCAACCCTGAGGATTGGACCGATAGCGTACAGCGGTTCGTCGACGCTGGGGTCACTCTACCCATCGTTTATGCGGCGGCCGTTGGAGAAGATGCCCTGGGCTCCCTACAAGACGCTCTAAATCCACTAGCTCCTTCCCTCTCGGCTTAGGCAAAGCCGGCCACGAAGAAAGGTGGGCCTCTTTAAGAAGCCCACCCTCTTTATCTCCGCGCTGCTTGTGTACCTTCCAGGCGACTGCTATGTAACGACCAGATTGCCGGCCGCATCCACCCGTTGCGAGTCGCCGGGAGGCACGATCTGGACTGGGCATGATGCGTTCCAACGCCTTCATGGCGGCTACGGGAGGAAGGGTAAGACAAAGCTCCTTAAATGGCCACCACTTAGGCAGCACAACATCCATAGAGCTCTGATCGTAAGGGGTAGTCCTAGCTGCGGATGTTTGCGAGATACCTCGCGCAGGCATCTAGCTATGCGTGGTTGCGCGTCAGGATCTCCAGAAGATGGCCGTTGGGGTCTTGGAAGTAGAGGTGCCTTTCGTCCCGACGGTGCCCAACCTCCATGTCTTCATGGCTGCGGGGCCCACTGCCGTAGAGGATCCCGGACTCCTTTACCTTGCCGTACACCCGGTCGAACTCCTCATCACTGACACGAAAAGCGTAGTGGTGGCTCTCATGGATATCCCTTATATCCAGGTCTAGTGTTAGATTGCCGCCTGTTTTAATCTGCCTGAAATGCCCAACTGTGCCCGCATCCTCAAAGCCGAAGATGCCACTATAAAACTGAGCGCTCTTCTCCTGGTCCTCGACTGGTACGATGGTGTGGTCTAGAGATATCGCCATGGCTTAACCTCCTCCGGGGCCTCTTACCGCGTGCTGTGATATCATACGAAGCGTATCCCTAACCGTATAACTTGTCAACGCTGTTTCAGCGGCCCTTGCAGCGTTATCCGAAACAGATTGCTATGTCTGACTTGCTTCAGGTAAAGGCCACCGACGGCCTGGCTCGTGCTGGGGAGTTGCACACCTCTCATGGAGTGGTGCCCACGCCGGTCTTCATGCCTGTGGCGACCCAGGGCTCCGTCAAGGCCTTAGACCCCTCGGACCTGAAGGCGCTGGGCGCCACCATTCTCCTGGCCAACACCTACCATCTCTATCTGCGTCCCGGCATCTCGGCCATCAACAAGCTGGGGGGTCTTCACGCCTTCATGGGCTGGGATGGCCCTCTGTTGACGGACAGCGGAGGCTTCCAGGGTTTCAGCCTGGAGCACCTGAGGCGCATCGACGAGGAAGGGATCACATTCAAGTCCCACATCGACGGCTCCCTGCACACCCTAACGCCGGAGCTGGCCATCGAGTATCAGGAGGCCATGGGCGCCGACGTCATCATGCCCCTGGACGTGTGCGCACCCTACGGCTCCGACAGAGAGGCCTTGAGAGAGCCCCTGGACCGCACCCATCGTTGGGCGATACGTTGCAGGGAGGCAAGGACCCGGGCGGACCAGGCCCTCTTCGGCATAGTGCAGGGGGGAACAGACCTGGAGATGCGGCTGGAGTCGGCGACCTTTCTTAAGGGTCTGGACTTTCCGGGGTACGCCATCGGCGGCACCAGCATAGGTGAGCCCAAGGTGCTGACCTATCAGACGCTCCAGTACACCGCGGAGCTCCTTCCCGTTGATAGACCTCGCTACCTCATGGGGGTGGGCTCGCCGGAGGACCTGGTGGAGGGCGTAGCCGCCGGAATAGATATGTTCGATTGCGCTCTACCCACCAGAATAGCTCGCAACGGCGCCCTCTTCGCTCCCACCGGCCGGGTGAACATAGACACGGCGCCCTACAGGGAGATGCGAGAGCCTGTGCAAGAGGGCTGCGACTGCTATACCTGCCGGAACTTCTCCGCCGGCTACCTCCACCACCTGTTCAAGGCCAAGGAGCTACTAGCTTACCGACTGGCTACTATACATAACCTGCGATTCATCATTAGGCTGATGGAGGATATGCGAGAGAGTATATTGCAAGGCGCCTTCGCGGATTTCAGACGGGACTTCCACCAGCGTTTCACACCGCCCGACGAAAAGACCCGGCACGCCCAGAAGGCCAAGTGGCTTAAAGCCCAGGGCAGGCCAGGGATCGAGGCTTAGCCCGAATCCACCGAAGGACGTCCTTGGGGACAGCCCTTGAAGAAGGCAGAGGGTGCTCCTCTGAATCTGGGATAATGGTTTTGGAACAGAAACCCGCCCGGAAACAAGGAGCACCCAATAGATGCTGCCACAGAACAAACCCGACCGTATCCGCATCCTCTTTGACGACCATCGCCTGGTGGCCAATGCCGGCCTGCTCCTGCCGGCCACCCTAGCCCGGCACCTGGGCCTGCGGGAACTCGTCGACCATCACCTTGACCTCGGCGGAGCGCCGGGACGGGCGAACACTGGGGACAAGATGCTGACGCTGGTCGCTTCCGCGCTGGCAGGCGGCGACTGCATCGACGACGCCGATGCGCTGCGCGCTGGTGGGACGGTCGGTGTTCTAGGCTGCGTGGTCAAGGCGCCATCCACCCTGGGGACCTTCCTGCGCAGCTTCCGGTGGGGGCATGTCCGTCAACTCGACCGCGTGAGCCGCCAGTTGTTGGCCCGGGCCTGGGCCGCTGGGGCCGGACCCGGCGACTCGCCCCTGACCATCGACCTGGACTCGACCATCTGCGAGACCTATGGACTGGCCAAGGAGGGAGCGCGCCACCACGGCTATACCGGCGCCCGCGGCTATCACCCGCTGCTGGCCATTGCCGCCGGCACCGGCGAAGTGCTGATGTCCCGGCTGCGCGAGGGCCGGGCCAACACCGCCCGTGGCGCCGCCCACTTCCTGCGTGAGACGGTGGGGCGGGTGCGCTACGGCGGGGCCAGGGGACAACTCACGGTGCGGGCCGACAGCGGCTTCTACGCCCACACTGTCGTTGCCGCCTGCCGGGAAATGGATGTCCGCTTCTCTATCACCATCCGCCAGCGCGCCAGCCTGCGGGACCTGATCGAGGCGATACCAGAGGAGGACTGGACTCCCATTCCCTACTGGATGGACGGTGCCGCCGATGTCGCCGAGACGACTTACACCCCGTTCCAGACCAAGCCGGACGCCGCGCCGGTGCGGCTCATTGTCCGGCGGGTGAAGCCGACGCCCGGTTCCCAGCTCGCCCTCTTCGCCAGATACAGCTATCACGCCTTCATCACCGACCGCGATGGGGAGACGCTGGAACTGGAGGCCGATCATCGCCGCCACGCCGAGGTCGAGAACGCCATACGCGACCTCAAGTACGGCGTCGGGCTGAACCACATGCCGTCGGCGCGCTTCGCCGCCAACGGCGCCTGGCTGGCGGTCCAGGTGATGGCGCATAACCTGGCCCGCTGGACGGCGCGGATTGGTCTGGGCGAGCGGACCGTGATCACCAAGACCCTCAGGCGGCGGGTCTTCGCTCTGGTGGGACGGATCACCCGCTCGGCGCGCCGCCTCACTTTGCATCTCCCCCGGCGCTGGCCTTGGGAAACCCAGTTCAGTCGCGCCTTGGCCCGGCTGCAAGCCATTCCGTTCCCGGCCTGACGGCCAGCCTGCAACTGACCCAACGTCCCCACAATCTCGCGCCACCCCGGTCGCGAGAGTCCCCTGCTGCGTATCCTCTCGCCATCCCGCGCATCGCAACTCCCGCATAGGGCCTTAGGGGCCCTGTGCGGCGACTGAAGACCGTCCGCCGGCCTCCCATCTACCCCAAGACCCCAGGCCATCTCCCCTGTAGCTCCCTCACCCACCCCCTTCCGCTGTCCTCACGCCGTCCATCCGTGTCCTTCGGTGGATTCGGGCTTAGGCAAACAGAAAAAGTATCAAGCTTTCGACTTCTCTTCTTTTAGCAGGCTCTTCAGGTGCTCACGCAAGCTAAAAAAGGGGACCAGGCCATCTTCCGACCTGGCCCCCCCTTGGGAACTCTATCTCGAGCAAACTAGACTACTCGCAGC
The DNA here is from genome assembly GCA_965237935.1 of Dehalococcoidia bacterium. GTDB lineage: Bacteria > Chloroflexota > Dehalococcoidia > Lucifugimonadales > CBDEGW01 > CBDEGW01. The sequence goes on from CBDEGW010000004.1 coordinate 1,001,188, forward strand.
AGCTCCTCGGCGTTCTCGCTCTATCCTTAACCGCCTGCTACCGCCGGCACAATGCTTATCTCATCGCCGGCGTTGATGGCTGTCTCCAACCCGTCGAGGAAGCGAACGTCCTCTCCGTTCAGGTAAATGTTGATGAAATGCCTCAGCTCGCCGGTCTCATCGCAAAGGCGCTCTTTTATCCCCGGGAACTCTGAGTCCAGGGAGTTAATGCACTCTAAGATGTCTTGGCACTGCACCGACACCTTGTCCTGCCCGTTGGTTACCTTGCGCAGTGGAGTAGGAATCCTTACCAGTACCTCGCTCATCCGGAAAACCACCTCCTATTAGATGGCTAATTTACAATCAAGTATTGGGCCTTGATGGCTACCCTTCGATGACATCCCCACTCACGGGGTCCACTCTCACCCCCTCCGCGGCAACCCATTGCAGGCCCTCTTCTATAGCCTCTTCGGTGCCCTCCAGCTCCAGGACCACCCAGCCCATATCCTCTCGTACGTCGGCGCGCCGTATATTTGTAACCACCTCGAACTTGCGACCCAGATCGTAGATGATAGGCTGGGTGATCAACTGAGTAGGGAAGGTGAACTTTACGCGCTTTTTGGACATCTCACGTACCCTTGCAAGCTTGGATTCAGCATCGATTAGGAGGCTGCTGGCCGGCCTCCGTTAAACTGGGCCTCAAAGGATTCCACGGTGGGCTTGACTATCATGGGGTTGGACAGGTGTTCTACGGCCTCCAGGGTCTTCAGGCCGTTGCCTGTTATGTAGGCCACGGTAAGCTCATCTCGCTTTATGATACCCGCCTTGGCCAGATGTTTCAAAGCGGAGATGACGACGCCTCCGGCGGTCTCGGTAAAGATGCCCTCGGTGGTAGCCAGGAGCGTGATCCCTTCCACCACCTCCTCCTCCGGCACGGCGTAAGCATCGCCCTCAGAAGCCTCTATGGTCTTCAGGGCGAAGAAGCCATCGGCCGGATTGCCTATGGCCAGGGACTTGGCGATGGTGTTTGGCCGGACTGGCCTCACGTGGAAGCTCTCCTGCAAGTACGCCTCCACGATGGGAGAGCATCCCTGGGCCTGAGCCAGGTGCATTCTGGTGCCCACTGGGCCTATAAGCGCCAAGTCCGACAGCTCATTGAGGCCCTTCCATATCTTGGTGAACAGGGAGCCCGATGCTCCCGGGACGACCACATGGTCCGGAGCGCGCCAGCCGAGCTGTTCAGCCACCTCGTAGCCCAGGGTCTTGCTGCCCTCGGAGTAGTAGGGGCGCATGTTGATATTAACGAAGGCCCAGTTATAGTTATCGGCCAGCTCCGAGCAGAGCCTGTTGACCTCGTCGTAGCTGCCTTCTACCGCGATCACCTTGGGCCCGTATATGGCTGTGTTAACGACCTTGCCCTGCTCCAGGTCGGAGGGAATGAAGATGTACACTTTCATTCCCGCTTTAGCACCGTGGGCGGCCACGCTACACGCCAGGTTGCCCGTGGAGGCGCAGGCTAGAGTATCAAAACCAAACTCCAGGGCTTTCGTCGCGGCCACAGACACCACTCGGTCCTTGAAGGAGAAGGATGGATTGACGCTGTCGTTCTTGATGTACAGGTGGTCCAAGCCCAGGAGCCCCCCAAGATTCTTTGCCCTGACCAGGGGAGTGAAGCCTGTATCGATATCGATGGCGTTCTCGGCGTCTACCGGGAGCAGGTCCTCGTACCGCCACATGGTCAGGGGCCCCGATGCGATGCGCTCCCTGCTGATGGTACGAGCGATGGCATCATAGTCGTAGGCTATTTCCAGAGGGCCAAAGCAGAACTCACAGACGTTCAGGGGCTCGATGGGGTACTCTCTGCCGCATGAGCGGCAATGAAGGGCTGATACGTGGGGCAACGGATTAAACCTCTAGGGCTAACAAAAACTCTCGCAAAAGGATGTACTATCCTGCGGGCTATCAGAGTCGATGGTAGCAAAGCAGCTAGCTAGTGTCAAGGAGAGGACTATTGCGGGTCACAGAGGGAAAAGGTAGCTTTGCACAGAAACCCTAGGAGGATACTGGGAACCTAGGTTCCCAGTCTGGGGTTCAAGAGCCTGCCCAGAGCTTGCCGAAGGGGGGTGTCCCCCCTTTGGATAAAACCTCTGGGTGGGTGGGTGGGAAAGAAACGGTGGGCTTTTTGTTCAAGGCCGGGAAAGGCCATTACTTTCCACCAGCAGGCACTTGGTCTAGAATACATGCCGTCCTGCGGGACAGCCAAAACCAGCTATGAGTCTCGGAGGGCCAGGGCCATGACAAATACAAAGAAGACTAGCGTGACCAGCCACAATACCATTCTCGGGTTGAACCGCCTCATGCCACCGGCCTTCCTCCTGTCCTACGGTGATTGTAGCATAGAGATGCCCAGTCTCAGGGGACTCAGGCGTTGAAGTACAAGCTCATTGCCCTGGATGTCGACGGGACCATAAGGAGCTTCGAGCAGCCTCCCTCTGCCCGGATGCGAAAGGCAATCGACGCCGCGGTACGCTCCGGGACGGTAGTCACTCTAGCAACCGGCAGGATGTTCCGCTCGGCCGCCCAAGCCGGCGTGGAGCTGGGCCTTACCGCCCCTGTCATCAGCTACCAGGGGTCTCTCGTGGGAGACCCGGTAAGCAGGCAGGTGCTGTGGCATGTTCCCCTTACCCGGGAGATGGCCTTACAAGCCCTGGTGCCTTTGGAAGCCTCCGGGCTACATGTCAACATGTATATAAGAGACGAAATCTATGTGGCAAAGGCCACTACCTGGGCGGAGGGGTACGCAGCACGAAACGGCACGGCTCTTAAGACCGTGGGCGACCTAAGTAGCATGGCGCATCAGGAGCCCACCAAGCTGATAGCGGTGGGCGACGAAGAGGATGTCGACCGGCTCTGTCGGGATATGGTACACCGGTTCGGCACCTCTCTGCTCATCACCAAGGGCCTTCCCAGGTTCTGCGAAGTGGGTAACCCCAAGGCTGGCAAAGCCAACGCCCTCAAGTGGCTCTGCGGCCATTTAGGTATACGGCAAGAGGAGACCTTGGCCTTTGGCAACGACTTCAACGACGTAGATATGCTCCAGTGGGTGGGCTTAGGCATCGCGATGGAGGGATCTCCGGAAGAGGTCCTGACGCATGCAGACCGAGTAGCTCCGTCCTTCGAAGAGGACGGCGCCGCGCAGGTACTGGAGGAGTTGCTGGCCCGGGGAGCTATTGGAGCTTAGGCGCACTAGGCTCACGGCCTGTAAGCGATCAACCTTGCTGGCGGAGGAGTAGCGGCCAACGCCGCGAGAATGCAAAGGATCGGAAGGGCTAGGAACACAACTATCGCCACGCTGTAGCTCCCCGTCATCTCGAAGAGGAAGGCAAAAGGCAAAGGCCCCAATGCGGCAGAGGCCACCATAACTGTGGTCGCTACCCCACGAATGCTGCCTATTTGGCGCCGGCCGTAGTAATTGGGCCAGATGACTGCGTTCGTAATAATGAAAAAGCCCATGGCCATTCCAAGCATGATTCCCTCGTAAAAACCCGTTTTGAGGAAGTTCCAGCGATTCAGCACATCTGAGCGCTACCGTATGTTGGGCTAGTATACGGAACAGAGACTGTATATTGTACCCAGGCGCGGGTACGTTTGTTCTAATTCGGCCTGCACAGACTTTTTACGAGAGAATCAAGCATGCCTCCGTAGATCAGCGCTTGCCAAGCACTTGAGATAAGGAGGCTCCACAGCATAGGAACAATAAGCAACACCTGGGCCACAGCTAATACAGACCGGTTGTTGTATCGGTCCAGTAGGAACCCGGCGGCAAAGTTCCCTACCAACGCCATGGGTGCCATCACGGTGAAGATGCTTGCCGCTACCCCTGCATCCAGCCCCTTGCTGGTGATCAAAGAGTCATTGTTGAATACCAGGGCGGTGCTGATAAGAGATTGCGATGTACCCGCGAAGAGAAGAAGCCAGAAGCTCCGTGTCTTCATGGCTTCGGCCAGCGAAAAGCTGACCTCTCCCGAGTCCTCAGGTGTGTCCTGTTCCTTCCTGCCCGAGTTAGTGTCGGCGGCACCATCTGGCAGTAATCCAACGGACTCAGGGCTGCGCCTTACCAAAAGGGCAGCAGGCAAAACAATAGTCGCCCAGATAACGAATGCCAGTATGACCCAGGAGCTGCGCCAACCGACAGTGCTGATCAACAGGAAGATTAGTGGAGGGAATGCGGCCTGACTTATTACAGCGCCAAGGGCGCCAATGGCCGTGACACGCCCTCTCAAGCGGATAAACCATATAGCGATCAGGGTGGTGGAAATAAGACCAAGGGCGCCCTGCCCAAGGAGGCGCATTATCGTGATTCCCGCGTAGAGTTCGCCCTGATTGCTCACTCCGCTCATTCATAGGGCTCCCAGACCGAATAGCACCCCAACTAGCGTAAGCATTACCCTGGCGCCGAACCTGTCGAGCAAGCGGCCCACTACTATCAGAGCCAATGAAGCGGTCAGTGAGCCCCCCGTGTACAGACTGGCGATAAGGGTTTGGGACCAGCCCATCTCTTCGCAGATAGGCTCCACGAAAATAGAGAAGGAGTAGGTCTGGCCCGGCCCAGATATAAACATGGCCAAGCTGGCCACGGCCAATATCACCCAGCCATAGAAGAAGGGGAATCGTATTCGAAAAGCCGTGAGCCTGCTAAGAAGAGTGGTTGGACGCACGCCAAGGAGTATACAAGTTTGATTCTCTCGTAAAAAGTCTGTGCAGGTCGAATTAGAACAACCGTACCCTTGCCTGGGTACAATATACAGTCTCTGTTCCGTGTATTACCCCAACATACGGTAGCGCTCACATGTGCTAAAGCGCTGGAACTTCCTCAAAACGGGTTTTTACGAGGGAATCAAGTTTCCCTAGGACATCCTCACTTCTGCTATCGGAGGAGCTATTCCATGGGCTCCAGTATTCCTGGAGGTGCAACCCGGCCAGAAGCTCTAGGTGTTAGTAGCTTTGCATCAAAGCCCTAGGAGGGTACAGGAAATCTGGGTTTCCTGTCGGGGAGTCTGAGGGGTGTCCCCTCAGGAATGAGACATATCGGGTGGGTGGGTGGGAAAGAAGCGTTGGACTATTTGTGCAAGTCCGATGTTAGGCGGGACCTACCGACCTCATGGAGGAGGAATACCTGCATGAGACGAGGTTGCTGGAGGAGAGGCTAGGCTGCTAGTGTAGAGAATCCCCTCCATTGACCACAATCATCTGGCCCGTCATGAAATCGCTATCACTGGAGGCCAGGAATACGAGGGTCCCGCACAGGTCTTCCGGGGTTTCGGTTCTGGCGAGAGCACGACCCGCTCGGTCAGGCGCCTTGGGAGACCTCTTGTCCCGCACTATCGCAGCGCCGCTGTCGGTGGCGCCCGGCGACAGGGTATTCACGTTGATGTTGTACTGGCCCAGCTCCTTGGCCAAGCTCCGGCTGAGGCCCATAACCGCAGCCTTGGAGGCCACGTAGTGAGGAACACCCACCAGTCCGTGAAAGATGGTGCCGGAGGCAATGTTAATGATCTTGCCTCCACCCTGGTCCCTCATGTACGGGACGACCGCACGGCAGCAGAGAAACACTCCCTTAACGTTGACCTCAAAGACGTCGTCCCACAGATTCATGTCTATCTGGTCAAGGGGTAGAGCTTCCAGGCCTGCGAAGCGGGCGGCATTGTTCACCAGGCAGTCGATCCGTCCAAAGCGCTCGACGGTTCTGAGGGCCATTTCTTTGGTCTGTTCCTCGTTGGTCACGTCCACATGAAGGGGCAGCACCTCGGCGCCTGCCTGACGCACCAGTCCGGCTGTTTCTTCGCAGTCCTGTATATCGCACGCTACTACCTTGGCCCCCTCTTGGGCCACCCGCGTGGCGTAGGCCTGGCCGATGCCTCCTGCTGCTCCTGTAATTATGATTACCTGGTCCTCAAGCCTGCTCACGTTTGCCCCCTTTTCTGGTAACTCTGTTGTTACAGCGGATTCGCCTGGCGTTAGGCCTAGAGGTTGTACAAGGCTCTGGGGTTGTCGGACAGGATTTTGTCGATAACACCTGGGGTCACTTCCTCCTGGTCCTTCAGCTTGCGGAGGGCATCTATCTCTGTGGCCTGGTCTGCGTGGCCATAATCGGTGCCGATAACCAGGTTATCCTCCCCCGCGTACTTGAGGACATAAGGGAGATCCTCGTCTGACTCGCAGGCAACCCACACCCTGCTATCCTTTAGGATGTTTTCGCCAAATTGTCTGCCCTTGCGTGCCAAGTAGCGCTTACGCAGGTCGCGGACTGCGAAAGGTAGCCATGAGGAGCCTGCTTCCAGGAGTGCGACCCTCAGTTTTGGAAACTGATCAGGAATCCCGCTCATGATAATCGAGTGAAAGGCAGCGACTGAGGTCAGGCGGAAACTCACAAACCCTCCCAAAGAATTGCCTAGGTACTTACGAAAGAGGTCAAGGTATGCAGGAGTACCGTTTCCAGTATGGATCACAATGGGGATATCCAGACGGCTCGCCTCCTCATACAGAGGGAAAAAGTACGGGTCGTCCACGGTCCTGTTCGCCTCCAGGCTACGCATAAACACCCCGCAGGCACCGTTCTGGATGGCCTTCCGCAGCTCATTTAACGCCTCGTCCATGGCCAGCAGCGGGAGGACTGCTACCCACCGCAGGCGGCCATTGCCCTGATTCCAGATGTCGACCAGCCATCGGTTGTAGCTCCTGCACAGCGCCACTTCCACTTCTGGCCGGTCGGTCACCTGTTCGATAAAGATAGTCGGCTGGAGCACCTGAATATCTATCCCCAGCTCGTCCATATGGCTCAGGCGCACATCAATGTCCTCCATCTGACGAGCGCTTTCTGTCGTTTCCACGTTTCTTCCGGTGTTCGTAGCAATTTCGGAGAGCCTTTTGTCGGTTATTACCTGCTGAAGGCCCTGCACTTTGCCATCGATCATCCAGTACCTTTCGGTACTGGTGCTGAGCGATGTGGGAGCGACAACGAAGGGTCTGAAATGGCTGTCTGAAGGGTCCATATAGTCCCAGGTGTGCTCGGTCTCAATTACGTGGGCGTCCGCGTCGATCGTCAGCATGTTCCTACCTCCTCTTTGGCCGATGTTCTCCGGATTCAGCGCTGACGGCGGTGCGTCGGGCACTGGTTTCAGTCGCTAACAGTCTACATCTGGTAATCGGTTCTGTGAATTCCTGGGGCGAGTAGATCCCCTTGCCCCTCCTCTGACCTTTGGGCAAATTCAGCTAAGTAGAGTAGAGAGGAAATCCAAGACCGTCTTTGTGAAATCCTCCGGCTGCTCCAGCATCGGCATATGCCCGGAGCTTTCTAAAACCACTAACCTAGACCCAGCGATGCTTTTCTGGAAGAGGGGTCCATAGGCGGCGGGTATGATGCTATCGTGGGCTCCCCAGACCAGGAGGGTGGGAGCGCTGATCCGGTGGATGCGCTTCTTTAGCCCCTTATCCGGGATGGGCCAGAGGAACTTACCCGTCGCCGCCAGGGAGCTGGTTCGCTCCAAGCTAGCCGCTCGTGCGGCCTGCTCGTCCGCCGGCGTCTCGATCAGTCCTCTGCTCCTCGCCAGCTCCGTATCGTGCCAGGTGGCACGAGTCATCTGATCAGCCGTAAGAGAGAAGAAGTCCAGCACCGGCGTTTCATCCATCCAGAGGCCGGTAGGGGCTATAAGCACCAGCTTATTCACCCGCTCCGGACACAGGGCGGCTAGCTCCGCCGCGATGTTGCCTCCCAAGGAGTGACCCATAACGTCTAAACGTGTCAGATTGAGAGCGTCCAGGAGCTCTAGGTGGTAGAAGGTCAGGTCTGCAAAATCATCCAGATGTTCGAGGCCTGTGGACTCCCCGAATCCCGGATGCTCTGGTGCGATCACCCTCCGGTTCTCTGCTAAAGGGCTGAGCCAGCCTGGCCACCCAGACAGGTGTGTGGCGCCGTGGAGGAAGAGCAGCGGCGTCCCCGTTCCCTCTATGAATAAATGCGTCTCGAAGGCGCCGCCGCGAATGGAAACCGTCTGTTCCTCTGCCATTGTCATGTCCTGGGTCAGTGTACTGGAGCGGGAGAAGACCTCGACTCTTCAGGCATGCCGCTGGGGTACCATCGGTCCTCCCATTCCGAGAAAACAGGGCGAAGGTGAGGCATGACCTCTTTGGCAAATAATTCCGTGCTCCTCAGTACCTTCTCTTTGGGCATATCGCCCAATTGCATCAGCACCATAAGATGGCCGATGTTGAGGCTCTTTACCAGCTCCTTTAACTGGTCTCGAACGGTGGCGGGGCTCCCCGCCACCACGCTGCCATTCTCCAGCCGCTCCGCCCAGGTTGTCTCCTCCTGGAGCGCCTGCTGGCGAGGCCCCGGTCGTGGTTCCGCCTGGACAAAGGGGTTTGTGCTGCCGAGACCTGCTCTGAGGGTGGCGATGCTACGATATCCAGGAGCTGTCCAGGACTGGCCGATGTGCAGGCACTTATCGAAGAAGTAGTGGACGTGCTGGGCGTAGTCCCGCTCGGCCTGAGCATCCGTTTCCGCCACCACTACCAGCTGCAAGAATCCGGCTCGGTAGGGGTTCCGATCGATGCCCATACGGTCCAGCGTCTCCCAATAGTTTTCGAGAAGCACGGCGCCTCGCTTGTAGCCGCCATAGCTGAGATAGCAGTAGACGTAATCCCGTTCCGCGACCCACTGCCAGGTCTCGACACTGGCGCTACCGGGGACCCAAACGGGTGGATGAGGCTTCTGGATGGGCTTGGGCCAAAGGTTGACGTATCGAAGCTGTGTGTACTTGCCATTGAAGGAGAAGACGTCCGGGCGTGTCCAGGCTTGGATTATAAGGTCATGGGCCTCGTTGTACTTCTCCCGCAGAGTGATGGGCACCTGCCCGTAGCTGTAACATGTGTCCTGGGCCGTCCCCACCGGTAGTCCTGCCACCAGCCTGCCGCCGGAGATGACGTCCAACATGGCGAACTCCTCCGCCACGCGCACCGGTGGATTGTAAAGGGCGATACTGTTGCCCATCACCACAAGGGCGGCGTTAGAGGTCCTTCGGGCGAGAGCTGAGGCCATCAGATTGGGCGAGGGCATAAGGCCGTAGGCATTCTGGTGGTGCTCATTGACGCATATGCCGTCGAACCCCATCTGGTCCGCAAACTCCAGCTCGTCCAGGTATTCGTTATACATGCGGTGCCCCGCCACCGGATCATAAAGGGAGCTGGGGGCTGTAACCCAGACACTTGGATAGGTGGTTGAGAAATCGCTGGGCAGGTTCTGATAGGGCATCAGGTGGAACCAGTGAGTACGCATAGCGGCTCCTCTTCTGCGCTAGCGCGGCCCACCTGGCAGTGGAGTCGCCGAGCTAGGGCTAACCGGCTGGGCGTAGTATACGTAACATCATGCGGGGGCGCAACCGCGGTAACCCCTTGTAACGAAGGCCGGAGGAAGTCTGTGAATAGACGATTCGAGCCTTCCGGCCCCTAGCGGGCCAAGGTGCTCTTCAGCGCCGCCGATGCCTGGGAGATGGCCTCCTTGCCCTTGTCAATCATGTCAGGCATGCCGAAGAAGCCGTGGACCATACCGTCGTAGCGGCTACAAGTGGTGCGGACCCCCGCCTCCTCCAGGCGCTTTGCATAGGCTTCACCTTCATCCCGGAGCGGATCGAACTCGGCAGTGATGACCAGGGCCGGAGGCAGCCCCTTTAGGTCGTTAGCCTGCATCGGCGCGGCGTACGGGTTCACAGCGTCGGACGCTTCTCTAAGATAGTGATCCCAGTACCATACCATGTTCTCCCTGGTGAGCAGGTAGCCCTCTGCGTTCTGTCGGTATGAGTCGGTGCGGAATTCGCGGTCCGTAACGGGGTATACCATAAGCTGGAAGGCCAACGGAGGCCCACCGCGATCCCGAGCCATCAAGGAGACCACCGCTGCCAAGTTGCCACCCGCGCTATCGCCTCCCACCGCTATCCTGTGGGGGTCTACGTTTATGGACGAGGCGTTATCTACCACCCACTTCGTTGCTGCGTAGCAGTCCTCCGCAGCAGCGGGGAACTTGGCCTCCGGCGCCAGCCGATAGTCCACCGAAATCACTACGCTGTCCGCCCCAACACACAGGTGTCGAGAGGTGCCATCGGATATGTCCAGGCTCCCCACCACCCAGCCTCCTCCGTGAAACCAGACCAGCGCAGGGAAAGGACCGGCCCCCGCCGGTGTATAGATGCGCACATTTATCCCCTCCTCGTGGCCTTGGATCGAACGATCATCCACTATCGCCACCTCAGGCCCTGGGCTGCGGGGCCTGGCCTCTGCGTTTATCCGGGCCTGTGCGGGTGAAAGAGTGTTCAGCGGGGGAATGCCCATCGCCTCCCTCTGATCGATAACAACCTGCGCCTGCAGATCAACGGGCATCTCGCACCTCCAAGGTTTATTTTTATAGATTCTAGAGCGTGATAGTTCGTGCTTAGGTGGTTCTGACCCCTGCTAACCGCCCCGAGCGGCAGGAGCAGTGGAGCCTTCTCCCATATAGATTTCGCGAGCCCAACTGCGCTTTAGCGGGTCCGAGACGTTGACAGACATGCGACCGACTCCCTGTATCTCGATCTCCGCGACATCCCCGTCTTGCAAAGGCCCAAGCCCTTCATGGTTGGTCCCGCATGCGATTACGTCGCCGCTATTCAGGGTCATTATGGTCGTGGCAAACTCAATTAGCTCCGGGACTCTATGTTCCATGTCGTTGGTATTGTACTCGTGGCGCAGCTCGCCGTTGTCCCAGAACCTGACTACCAGATCATTGGGGTCGGGTATCTCATCGGCTGTGACGATGCATGGCCCAATGGGGGCAAAGGTATCGAAAGACTTGCCCATCCAGCTATTGTCGCGCCACGTCCGCCTGCCTTCGCCCCTGCCCGACACATCTATGAGGCAGGTGTAGCCAAAAATCGCCCTCATGTAGTCCGACTGATTGATTTCCTTTGAAAGGCCCCGGATTACAATCGCAAGCTCAGCCTCATGGTGGAAAACGTAGGGCTCCTCGAATCTTGGCAGCATGACCGTGTCACCCTGGCCGATAACCGCATCCGAGTTCTTGAGAAACATGTTCAGTGGACGGGCATCCCTCTGCGCGTGCTCCCAATAATTGCCTATGCAGCATAGGATCTTGCCGGGCCTAGGAAGAGGCGGCCGCAGGCGAACGCCGGACAGAGGTATCCTGTCGGCGGTTGTGGCCAAGCGCTCCAAATCGGACTTTAGGCCATCGAAATTGTTGATTATCCCCTCCATTAGCTGTTGGGGAGAGCCTACGTCCAAGTCATCCACTATCGCTCTGATATTGATGACGCCATCTTCCAGAAGTATCCCCGGATGAACTCTGCTGTCTGAAGCTTCTGAAACCTGTTGAAAAAGAACCAATTTCATGGGTTGCCTCCCGTATACACGGTTATCGCCCTGCCGTCGGACGCATTATAGCGCCTTGGTCGCCTCTGCTTACAGTCAAAAGCTCATCTCATACATGTCGTAGTGCGACTTGGCCATACCGAGGTTGAAGTAGGTCTGTTGGGCTACACTGTTGCTGCGCTCGACGTATAGCCTGATTCCGCATACGTCTCCTCTTTCGCCTGCGACTTCACATACGTAGTTGTGCATGGCCCGGTAGGCGCCCTTTCGACGCCATTGCGGGTCCACGTATACGCTCTGGATCCACCAGAAGGTCCCGTTGCGCCAGTCGCTCCATTCGTACGTAATGAGGAGCCCTCCTATAACCATCCCTTCGGCTTCCGCGACAAGGTAGAGCCCCTTATCCGGTGAGCGAAACACGGCGTTAATGCCCCTTCGCAAAGGCTCCAGGTGGAGGGTCTTGCCCTCAGTCTCTTTGGCCATTGCTTGCTGGAAGGCCACCAGTGAAGCGGTATCTCCCGGCGTGGCATTTCTGACGGTGATCTTGGGGTGCTCCATCTGCGGCTGTCCTGGCCCTTAGTTGTTTAGCTGCTCTTAGCGAGACAAAGCATACCAGAACAGTACGCTGATTTCTCGCATCTTGCCGTAAGGCTCACCCGGGGCGTGTCCAGAGAGGAAGCCGCCTCGGCAGCGGCAGTCGCCCCCTTGCTTGCTCTTCCGCTAGCCGATATCTAGAATGTGCCTATTCGACAGTGTTGAATTTCGTAGAGGACACAGGGCGCAACTAGCAGTGAGTCGTCAGCCCCAGCAGCCATTCAACCTTGGAGAGGCCTCAGTCGATGAACAAAAACTGAGCTCCTATCGCTTTGTCATCGGTGGCCTGGCGTTTCTGCTCGGCCTCTCGTGGGGGCTGAGCGTGTTCGCTGTCTCGCCGATTACGCCCTTGATCATTGATGAATACGGAATCAATCACAGCACCGCCAGCCTTCTAACCAGTCTAGTTTTCCTTATGAATGCGGTGTTTGCCATTCCTGGTAGCATGCTGGTAGGTAAGGTCGAGCTCAAGAAACTCATCCTCTTGGGATGGATATTAACCTCGGCGCCAGTGCTCACCTTCCTGGCAGACAGCTACCCTGTGTTACTGGCTCTGCGGGTAACACACGGTGTCGGCATCGCCCTCATGTTTCCGGCATTGGGTCCCCTGGTTATGCAGTGGTTCCATTCCAGGGAGCTTCCCCTGGCCAACGGCCTTTTCGTCGCCGTGGGCAGCCTGGGCATAGCAATCTCCACTTTCACAGTTGCACCTATGGCAGAAGCCATTGGATGGAAGGCGGCCCTTAGCTTATTCGGAGGCGTATCGCTAGCGGGTGCCCTCTGCTGGCTCTTATTTGGCAGAGCACAACAGTTAGTGGGTGAGGCCGAGCGCCTTCCGTCGATAATGGGTGCCTGGAGCGTCCTTCGCTCCCGCACAACCTTGCTTCTGGCCAGTGCCGATGCTGGACCCTACGCTCTGTTAACGGTATCGTTGGCCTGGCTGCCGACCTTCTACCACGAAGTTCATGGGATGTCCTTGGTCAAGGCGGGCTCTCTGATGGGGGTCCTTTCCATTACAGGTGTCATCTCCCTGGTTACAGCCAGCCTGCTATCGCTGCGAGTGGCCCGAAGGCGTCCTTTTCTCATAGTCCCTGGCATCTTGGCTGGCTTCGCTGGGTTTAGCAGCTTTCTGCTGGCGGGGTCGCCGGCCGTATACATTGCCGTGATAGCCCTTGGATTCGTTTGCTGGTTCTATGTGCCGGTCCTGATGACCATCCCAATGGAGCTACCGGGGACCGATCCCAAGAGGGTGTCCATAATCTTCGCGGCTATTATGGCCATTGGCAGCGTCATGGTATTTATCGCTCCTCTGGTAGTCGGTGCCTCAATCGACCTGCTGGGGAGCTATCTGCCTGGGCTTGCCTTCTTCTCGGTGCTTGCCTGGAGTCTGGGGGTATCTGGTTTTCTTTTGCCGGAAACCGGCGGTTTGGGGCGGGAGCGGGCCTAGGAAAAATGATGTTGACTACATCTGAATGATTGGGTAGGCTTACGCTGGCCGCTGAAACTGAGGATGGCAGCCGGGAATCCAAACGATAGCACCTGCGGCCTGGATTGAAAGTGAAGGGAGGGGCGATGACGAGAGCACATGACCGGGGCGGATGGCCTACGGAAGAGCCCATTGACCAGAGCGAACACCTGATGAAGGACTGGGAGCGCCGGTTCGAAGCAATAAATTCGATTCTCTCTGGGAAGGGGATTATGCGGGTCGATGAGGTGCGCCGTGCGGTCGAGGATATTGAGGCGAACAAATACGAAACAATCGACTACTACGATCGGCGGGTTGAGGCTCTCGAAACCTTGATGGTCGAAAAGAGCATCCTGACCAGAGAGGCAATCGACCTGAAGGTCGCTGATATGGACCGGCCCTGGAGTAAATAGATGGAATCCCGCCCACCTGCCATATACAAACCAGGTGACTCCGTACGGATCGGGGTGGGCGAGCCCACAGGCCACTGCCGGACCCCCAGCTATGTCCGGGGGAAAACCGGCCGCGTGACAAAGCATTACGGCGCCTTCCTACGTCCGGAGACCCTGGCCTATGGAAAACCAGGGTATCCGAGACAACATCTGTACCAGATTGAGTTCGACCAGACGGAGCTATGGGAGACGTATAGTGGCTCGTCCAAGGACAAGTTACTTATAGATATCTACCAGCATTGGCTAGAAGAAGCCTGATACCGGCCTAATATCAAGGAGGGACTAATGAGCGAAGATCACACCCACGACGACCATGGACATGACCATGCTGGGATGGGGGAGGGGGACGCTGAGCCGGGATATTATCCGACACGGCTTCGTGCCATTGAAGCACTCTTTATAGAGAATGGCGTATTCACACTGTATGATGTCGAGCGAGCGATTGAGGAAACCTACGTGCGCTCATCAGCCGACGGCGCCCGAGTGGTCGCTCACGCCTGGGTCGATCCGGACTTCAAGGCACGCTTGCTGAATGACGCTATGTCCGCGGTTGCTGAGCTGGGATACGAGATCCCTGATAACATGCCGCGACTGACCGTAGTGGAGAACACCGATGAGGTCCACAACCTGGTGGTCTGCACCCTCTGCTCCTGCTACCCCCGCGCACTTCTTGGGCGACCACCCGAATGGTACAAGAGCCTCACCTACCGGTCCCGCGCAGTCGTAGACCCACGAGGGGTAATGAGAGAGTTCGGGACGGATGTGGATGGCGACGTGGAAGTCCGGGTGCAGGACAGCTCGGCGGATATGCGATACCTGATTTTGCCGCGCCGCCCAGAGGGAAGCGAGCACATGAGCGAAGAGGAGCTGGCGAATCTTGTCACGCGAGACAGCATGTTAGGCGTGACCCACGCCCTTTCTCCTGAGCCATCTCCGTCACTCTAGCGGCCATATTATCCCTGCCTATGGACAGCTTTGCACAAAAACCCTAGGAGGGTAGAGGGAACCTAGGTTCCCTCTCAGGGGTTCAAGAGCCTGTCTTGAGCTTGCCGAAGGGGGGTGTCCCCCCTTTGAATAAAACCTCTGGGTGGGAAAGAAGCGCTGGGCTTTTGGTGCAAGACCCCTATGGACTAAACACCCAGCAATCTCTCCAGGTTCTTCCATAGAATCAGCTCCTTCTCATCCTGGGTGAGGCTCTCAAGGCTATTGATCCATTCCACCGGCGAGTCGACCCCCATATCGAAGGGCCAATCGCTTCCCAGGAGTACGCGCTCCGGGCCCACCCGGTCGATGATGAAGCGCAACGTTTCCTCGCTGTGGGTAAGGCAGTCGTAGTAGAAGCGCCTTGCATAGGTGCTCGGTAGATTGGGGATGTTGGCTTTGGCCTCCTCCCTGACCTCCCAAGCCCGGTCCATCCGTCCCAGGCCAAAACAGGTGTAACCACCGCCGTGGGCCAAACAAATCTTCAGATCAGGAAATCTGTCCATCAGGCCGCTGAACACCAGAGTTGCAAAGGTAACTGTTCGGTCCACAAGATTTCCTACGCTATTGGAGAGATGGTAGCCACTGGTCCGGGGGCTTACCAGGGTCTCGGAAGCCTGGTGAAACAGGATAAGAGCCCCCATCTCCTCTGCAGCTTTCCAGAACGGCAAGAAGTCAGGGTGGTCTAGGGTGCGTCCGTTCACGTGGTCGTTGATCATCGCGCCCTTTAGCCCCAACTGCAGAACTGCCCGCTCCAACTCAGCAACGGCGGCCTTAGTGTCCTGCATAGGGAGCGTCGCTAACCCGGCGAAACGGCTGGGCCATGACCTGGGAAGCTCGGCAACAAAGTTGTTGAAGTCTCGAGAGGTAGCCACGCACACATCTGCTTCCAGGTCATAGCCGTAAAGCCCTACCCAAATAGACAACACATGGACATCTACGCCCATGGAGTCCATATCGGCCAACCGTTCATCGGGACCCCACAACAGTTTGGGTTGTAGCCAGCCTCGTTTGGTTCCTCGGACCAGGAAATCCTGACCTGGCCCCGCCTTTTCAACGGTATAGCCATGCCAATTGCCATCCTCTTTGAGCTGGGACAATGCCGCTGGAACAATATGAGCATGAATATCTATACTGCGCAATTCTCCTCCTTGCTTTCCCTGGCGGGCAATGGAAGCCCCGTCCACGTGGATGTCTGCCAAAGGCTATGGTGATTCGGGCCACTTGTCAAATGTGGGTAGGCATTAACTGCCCAAGCATCCGCTTCCCACGCGGCGACCCTCTGCGTTGACACGAGAGAAAGCCATGCCTATGATGTCGGCACTCCTGTTGAATGCCCCAAATGCCCTCAATGGATTAGAGGGCGTAATCGCAAGTGACCTACGGTAAAGGGAGGTGGGAGAATGGCGGTCATTGATGCCGATGCCCATGTCATAGAGACGGAGCGGACGTGGGAGTACATGAGTGAGGCCGAGCGTCCATTTCAGCCTTTGGTACTCGTCCCGAAGGGTAGTGGCAGGGAGTCGCCCGAGTTCTGGATGGTCGATGGCCGTATCTACCCCAAGAATGCAAACATAGGTAAGGACACACCGGACGCTGCTCGGGACCTGACCGACGTTGCCGCTAGGCTGGCCCACATGGACGAGTTGGGTATTGACATCCAGGTCCTGTACCCCAGCCTCTTTCTTCGACCGCTCACGCGACGCCCTGAGGTGGAGCTCGCCATCTCTAGCAGCTACAACCGGTGGCTGGCAGACATCTGGAGCATGAGCGAGAACCGCCTGCGCTGGGTCGCTATTTTGCCTCTTATGAGCATGGAGAAGGCCCTGGAGGAGCTCCACTGGGCCAAGGAGAACGGGGCGTGTGGCGCCTTTATGCGTGGTGTTGAAGGTGACAAACGCCTCTCAGACCCCTATTTCCACGCCCTCTATCAGGAAGCGAGTGATCTCAACCTGCCCATCTGCGTTCATGCTACTTCAGGTAACTTCCCCATGTACGACGTCTACCTGCGGGATTCCGGGTTCGCCCAGTTCAAGCTGCCCGTAATCGGAGCCTTCCACGACCTGCTTATGCGGGTACCCCCGAGCGATTTCCTGAACTGCGATGGGCCTTCATTGAGGTAAGCTCCCAATGGATCCCCTACGCTGTAACCGACCTGGCCATTCGGTTCGGGAAACGAGGGCGAAATTTCCCAGGCCGGGACCTCCTGAAGGAGAACCGGATCTACGTCGCTTGCCAGACCCAGGACGACTTACCATATGTACTGGAGTATGCCGGGGAAGATAACATCGTCATCGGCACCGACTATGGACACGATGACACCGCCTCGGAGATCGAGGCCCTGCGAAGGCTCAGAGAGGGAGGACGTGTCGAAGGTCCTGCCTTCGACAAGATCCTGGACGATAACCCAAGGAGGCTCTACGGCCTGTAAGCGTTGTGCCTGACTGGGCGGGGCTTGCTACGAAGAAGAGGGGAAAGTCAGGGACTTGACGGTCACCGGCAGAACTTCCGAGACTCCCATCGGGCGCCCGATGTCTACATAATCCAGGTCGCCCACGTCAATTCCGTCAACTGCAATGACGTCCTGCGGGACCTGTAGCTCCTCTTTCAGAATTCCACCCAAACTCTTGGCCACATCCATGTCCAGGATGAGGAACAGGGGTGCTTCTGGGGTATCTGATCCCTGAAGCACTACCGCAACGCCCTCGGCAACGCGCCTTAGCGTCGGGTAGTCCAATTGGCCATTCAGAGAGATGGCCAGTGCCAACCCTGAGGTAAAGCTCGGCAGGTCGAATCTGGCTAGCGCCCTATTGATGGCGCCTTCGATCGAGTCGCCGCCGTCCATTATGGGCCGGACGACCTTGAGCCCGTGGACTGGCAAATAGTTTGTGCTTCCGATGTAGCTTGTGGACCCGCTAGCCTGGACGGTGTACTCGCCGGCCCCGATGACAGTGGCTCGTATCCCCTCCATAGGCTCCCTTAGCAGGGCGCTCTTTGGGAGCGCCTCCACGTGCTGCCTGATCTGTTGGCCAAACAGGGGCCCAACGTCTCCCAGGGGCTCATGCTCGTGGCCATAGATGTACTCGGACACACCGCCTGAGAAGACCAGAAAGTCGATGCCCTTCAAGCCCTGATACCCCTTTAGAGGCTCCGTAATCATCAGCTCTTGGGTGAGGGGCGACAGGGTACTACCCAGGACCACCTCGAAGAGAAGCCTGGCCATCAAGCCCGCAAGCTCCTCCTTCTCTTTTTCGGTGATACGCTTCCCCAAGGACAACTCATATCCCAACTCCTGCATGATGCGTATGGCGGGCGTCTCAACCCTGGTTACCACGGCGTCCTCGTCATATGCAATGAGCCTGGCTCCAACGCTGATTGCCGCTGTCTGCTCCACCACTCCGCTACGGATTACGGAGAGCTTGGCGGTCCCTCCTCCCACATCGAGGTTCATGACCGTGGCCTGCTCAGCCCTGGAGAGGGCCACGGCGCCGCTGCCGTGAGCGGCCAGAAGGCCCTCATGGTTGGGCCCCGCCGAGGCGCATATGAACTTCCCGGATTCCGTGGCAAATAGCTCAGCAATGGGCCTGGCATTCTCCTTTTTGAGAGCCTCGCCAGTGATGACCACGGCTCCGGTGTCGATGTCCTCTGGAACGAAGCCAGCCTCCCGGTACGCACCATGGATGAAGGATTTGACCTTCTCTATATCGATAAGGGTGCCGGAGAGGTAGGGAGTCAGCATGATGGGAGAACGGTGCAGTACCTCTCGATCGGTGACGATAAATCTGGCGGAGAGGGCAGACCCCTCGCGTCTGAGAGTCAGTAGTGAGAAGACCAGATGCGTTGTGGAGGAGCCGATATCGATGCCCACGCTGCGGAGCCTGAACATCTCCAGGCCCTCGACCTCCTCCACCTCGAGTCCGAGCTCCTGGTTATGGGAATGCTCGTGTTCCAAATCGTGGTGTTGGTGCACAGAGAGTATCCTCTAAAGGCTTTAGTAAACGCGAAGAGGCTGGTTCGGGGGCCTCCTGGAACCGACCAGGCGAAGGCGACTAATTGGCCTCAGAGTAGTCCCACTGGTAGTCTCGGTCCTGGTATGCCTCCTGGGGCATGCGGCTGGTCTTGCCCCTCTGCGCCATCTCCTGCTCGAACTTCTCTCGGACGAAGCTGTCTTCATCCGGGTACTCGATCTGGTCCCGGTTAAGGTCTTCGATCTTTTCCGCCCAGCCTTCGAACTGTGATGGCGGGTGAAAAGCAAGGTATCTGGCCGAGGAGTCCCCGACGTTGAAATGCTGGTGGAACCACCGATTGGGCGGCACAAAGAGGGAGGCCTCATGCCAGGGAATGACCACCTTCTCCTGTCCTTCCTGCCACATGATGGAGTAACCCTCGCCGGCGGGGATTACAATGACGAACCCAGGCCCATGACGGTGTGCTTTCTTGTAAGTGTCGGCTCCAAAGAGCGACATATGGGCCATCATCTCTGAGCGAGGGAACTGGACGTAGACTGCCCTTCCGCCGGCTCCCCGGCCCGTCATTGCGTTGAGCTTGTCCCACGCCCTCATGTCTGGGAAGAAGTTCCCGAACCAAACATCACGAATGCCCCATATCACCCTCGAGTCCGGTATCTGCGCCGCAATGGCCGGAGAGTAAAAGTCGTCCCTGCCTCCGTGAAGGAGGTCCGGCTCCTCGAAGGAGTTGGCGAAGAAGAAGTCGGGGCTTGCTACGGTGGACATGGCAAGGGGCAGGTAGTTATAGTGCAGCAGCCGGGCAGGCTTGTCCCCTTGGGCGTTGGTAAGCCGGTAAGAGTGCCCCCGGGGAATGAGGAACATGCTGTGCTTCTGCCACTCGAAGGTCTTCTTCAGTCCATCATCTCCTCCCCAGACGGTGGTGAGTCCGCGGCCTTCCACAACGTACACTACCTCGTCCAGCGCGAACTTCACAGGAGGGAGGGTTTTGCCCGGTGGGACCTCCGTCACACGGACTTCGGACATCCCCTCCGAGCCCACCAGCTCCAGGAAGGCCGAGTTGCACTCTCGCTCCGGCCACCAACCCAGTTCCAGAGTCCTCAGGTCTTCAATGTAATATCCCTTGTGGATGGGGATGCCTATAGACTCCATCCAGCGCCGGTAGGGCCAGGGCCGAATCCTGACGAAGCTGGCGGCCACTTCCTGGACTAGTGTTTGGGTCTGACTCTGCTGTTCCGCCATCTTATCTTTTCCCTCCTCAACGATTATGGCTTGCCTCGCCGCAATGTAATGCCCTCTTTCAGGCGGTGTCAATAGACCTTAAACGTCCTCAAGAGCAAGTTGCCTCAGGTTTACGCTCGCTCCCGCGTATCTTGATGCAGGTTCTAGTGTTCCTCGGATGAGTATTTCCACCGGAACTCCCTGTTCTGATACGCCTCCTCGGGGATAAGGCTGGTCAGCCTTTTCCTACTCAGCTCCTCTTCGAATTTCTGCCGGATAAAGGGCTCCTCGTCAGAATACTCTATCTGGTCGCGGGCCTGGTCCTCTATGGTTTCGCCGTAGCCTCTGAACTGGGCTAGCGGGTGAAGGGCAAGGTACCTGGCGGGCGTTTCACCCACGTTGAAGTGCTGGTGAAACCATTTCTCAGGAGGCGTTAACATGCTGGCCTCATGCCAGGGGACCATAATCTTCTCTTGGCCCTCCTGCCACATGATGGAGTAACCCTCCCCAGCAGGGATGACGATGACGCGCCCCGGGCCGTGGCGATGGGCCTTCTTGTAGGTCCGAGCCGGGAAGGAGGACATGTGGGAGGACATCTCTGAGTTCGGGAACTCGATGTACACCGAGCTGCCGCCCGCCCCCCTATTCTGCGCGGCGTTAAGCTTGTCCCAGAGGCGCATGTCGGGGAAGAAGTTGCCATACCAGATAGAGCCGTCGCCCCAGAGGGGGGTGGATGTTCGTGCGGCTTTGGCCTCGGAGTAAAACTCCCCACCGCTGCCGCTCAGAGAGTCAGGGCCTTCATAAGGGTTGTTGAAGAAAAACTGCGGATCAAGGACGACAGACATCGCTATGGGAAGGTAATTGTAGTGCAGCAACCGGACAGGTCTGTCTCCCTGGGTATTGGTGAACTGACGAGTATGGCCGTTGGGTAGGAGGAACAGGCTGTACTTCTGCCATTCGAAGGTCTTTTTGGGCTTACCCTCCCCGTTCCAGACGGTGCTTAGCCCTCGCCCTTCGACCACGTATACCATTTCGTCCAGGCTAAATTTTAAGGGAGGCGTCGTGGCCCCTGGAGGGATCTCTGTGACACGAGCTTCACTGACCCCCTCCTGTCCCATGAGCTGAATGAAAGCCGCCTTACACTGGCGTTCCTCCCACCACCCCAGCTCCACGGTACGTAGATCCTCGATGTAATAACCCCTGTGGATGGGTATCCCTATGGACTCCATCCACCGGTCATAGCCTAGCCCCGGCGCGCGGAGATTAACGGTCTCCCCTCGAGGAGTCCCCCGGGTTTCGCTAGCCTGCTCCACCATTGAACACCTCCATACTGCAGACCTTGGGCCTCGCCATTATATCACCGCCGGACTGCTTCCACGTTAACGCTGACTTCCATGCTACCGATGTGGCAACTAGAACGGTGAACCTGAATGGTATAATTACGCAGCCACCGAAGAAGGTGCCCCTTAGGCATGCTCAGGATGAGCGGTAAAGCGCCGTTCGTAGTGAGTCTGTCGAACCACGGCGCGAGCAACAACCCTTCGGCAAATCAGATAAAAGAGGAGGGCAGGTTAATGGATTTTGATGGCAGGGTGGCGCTGGTAACGGGCTCCGGGCGCAACCAGGGCAGGGCGACCATCCTGGAGTTCGCCAAGCATGGGGCCAACGTGGTGGTCAACGCTCGCACTAACCAGAAGGAGGCCGACGCTGTCGCGGAGGAGGCACGAGGCCTCGGCGCAAAAGCTATCTCGGTGGTTGCCGATGTCTCCGACCAGAAACAGGTCCAGGCAATGTTCGACAAGGCTTTCTCAGAGTTCGGTAGAGTGGACATTCTGGTCAATAACGCCAGCTACCGGCCCAGGAAAGCCTTCGTGGAGCTGACCTATGAGGATTGGCGCTACGTTTTGGGTATAACGCTGGATGGGGCCTTCTTCTGCTGCAAGGCGGTGGTGCCGGGGATGATCGAGCGCGGCTGGGGTAGCATCACTAACATATCAGGCTTGATGGCCTTTGCGGGAAGAGGTTTGGGGGCTCATGCCAGCGTGGCCAAACATGCTCTGCATGGGCTGACCCGCTCGCTGTCCTCCGAGCTGGCCCCTCAAGGTATTCGCGTGAACACGGTGGTCCCCGGCGCCATCGACACCACCAGCGACGACCCAGCGACGCCGGAGAGCCGGCAGCGTCGCGCCGCCACCATTGCCCTGCGCCGCCAGGGTCTACCCGAGGAGGTGGCCAGGGTCACCGCGTTCCTGGCCTCTGATGACGCCAGCTACGTGACGGGCCAGGCCCTGCACGTAAACGGTGGAGAGCGCAACGAGTAGCGAGCCCGTGGCTCTTCCCGTGGATGCCCCCACAATTGTCGTTCTGGGTGGCATAAACATGGACCTGGTGGCGGTGGCCCCGCGTCTCCCCCATGCGGGGGAAACCCTGGAGGGACTGCGATTCTACACAGCTCCCGGCGGCAAAGGGGCCAATCAGGCGGTGGCTGCCGCTCGCATGGGGTGTCGGGTAAAGCTCTTCGGCCGGGTGGGCCAGGACACCTTTGGCCCGCAGCTCCTTGAGGGGCTGGAAGCCAGTGGCGTAGACGTCGGTGGAGTGCATCCGGACCCAGATAGCTCTTCAGGCATCGCCATGATCTTGCTTGACCAGGCAGGCCAGAACCACATCGTTGCTGTGTATGGCGCCAATCTGGCCTGCGACGAGACCCAGCTTCGTGGAGTGGAGGAGTCCCTGGAGGGCGCAGCGGTGCTGTTATTGCAGCAGGAGATACCGCTGAAGGTCTCGCTGGAGGCGGCCAGGATGGCCCGCGCCCGGGGAGTGGCAGTTATCTTAGACCCGGCTCCGGCTAGGGAGCTACCAGCGGACGCCTTTGGTCTGATGAATATTATCACTCCCAACCAGGGCGAAGCTTCCTTCCTGACGGGAGTTGCCGTGACGGACCCCTCTTCGGCCAAGGCCGCAGCCGAAAAGCTTGTGCGACTGGGCGTCGAAACACCGATTGTTACCTTGGGCGAGCTAGGTGTATACTATCTCACCCAAGGTGGCGGTCGGTACATCCCCGCCCGGACGGTACAGGCTGTTGATACTGTGGCGGCGGGCGACGCCTTTAACGGCGTCTTGGCCGCAGGCCTCGCTCTAGGCAGGGATCTACTGGATGCGATCCGATGGGGAATGGCCGCCGGCGCAATATGTGTCACCAGGCCAGGCGCCCAGGAGGCCATGCCCACCAGGGAAGAGGTGGAGGAGCTGCTAAGTATAGCTTGAGGACTCGAGAGAATGCAGGTCTTTCATCCGCAGCGGAGGGCCTTGGCAAGCCCCGAGGTTCGTAACCTCGTCCTGCTCTCCGCTACTCTAATCCTTATACGCCAATACCAGGGCCTTCTTGAGCCTCTACCCCTTTGAGGTATCGGCGGAAACCTTTCTGACAATGGTCAGTCTAGGCATGGCCCTGCTAGTTGTGCTTTGGGCCACTAGGGTAGACGGCCTCTCCTTTTCAGCTATCGGGCTTACTCGCGAAGGAGCGTGGGAGAAGACTGTACTGGGTTTCCTCTTTGGCATAGCACTGGTGGCGCCGGCCCTGGCTTTTCTGGCCTCGCCTCCTCCAGGCATGCCCGACATATCCTTTGCCACCATTGATGATATGAACCGAGGCGACCTTTTATATCAGATAGCGTTTCGAATCCCCCTGGGCACGGTGTTAATAGAGGAGTTGGCCTTTAGAGGCGCTATTCAGGGAAACCTGCGGCGTTACGTCTCCGTCAGGAGCGCCATCCTCCTATCCACTCTGATTTTTGCTTTCTGGCATCTGATCGTGAACTTTCACACCTTTCAGCTTACGTCGGTTTCGGCTGTTGAGGACGTAGATGTAGTGTTAGTTCTGGGGCTCTTTCTCGGCGTCTACTTTGGAGGCGTTGTCCTGGCTACTCTGAGGGAGGTCTCCGGCCACCTTGCCGCCCCCATAGCGGCCCACTGGGTTTTGAACTCGTCCATGCTGGCGCTACTCTACTTTAACTCAGGTCTGGTCTCCTGAATGACTCGTCGGCGATACCTCGGCTTAGCACAATAACTCAGGAGAGTGCAGAGAACCTAGGTTCTCTGTCAGGGAGTCTGAGGGGTGCCCCCTCAGGAATTAGACATATTGGGTGGGTGGGAAAGAAAACGTCTGCTGTTGGACTTTTTGTGCAAAGCTGTGGTACCTCAGTAAGTCGCTGCTGATAGGGTCCAAGGTCAAAAATATAGGAGGTTTACATGAGCCCTGCTCGCATCATTCGTCCCCAGGAAGTGCCGCCGGTGGACAGGGGCCCCGGCATCAAGACCCATCCCATGGTCGGTCCCGGCGTCGGCGCTACCAGCATCACTAACGGAATGACCCACTTCGAGCCCGGCAGGGGCATACCGATGCACACCCACAACGTGGATGAGTCGGTCACCATCATGGAGGGAGAGGGCACCTTTGAGTCCGAGGGTCAGACACAGGTACTGAAGCCGTTCGAGACAACCTTCGTGCCTACGGGTGTGCCTCACCGCTTCGTCAACAACGGGCAAAGCGGGCTGACCATCCTCTGGTGCTACCCCTCCTCTAAAGTGTCCCGAACCTTTATAGAGAGCGGCGAGACGGTGGAACACCTGTCTGAGAGGGACCGCGTTACCTAGAGGCTGCGCCGAAGGGCTGCTGCTGGCTGGCTCCTCGCAGGCTCGCTAGAGAATCGATCCCCTCTTCCTTCATCAGGTGAAGAAGCTCCTGGTTTATCGCTCTAGCGACGCCCGGACCCTGGTAGATCAGGCCCGTCAGAAGCTGTACAGTAGTGGCCCCCGCCTTCAAGGCCTGCCAGGCGTCTTTCCCTTCGAAGATGCCGCCGCAGGCGTTCACTGCCAGGCGGCCCGCTGCCTCCGCCGCGACTTCCCTCACTACCCTCAGCATATCCTGGAAGATGGGCCTGCCGCTGAGACCTCCTTTGCCTAACTTCAGACGAGGGTCTGGCACTGGCCTGGTATTGGACGCGGTGACACCTTCCACCCCCAGCTCTACGCATACCCTGACCAGCGACAAGACACGTTCTCTGCCGCTATCGTCGAAGTAGGGAGGCAACTTGATAAAGAGCGGCTTGGTACGGCTGTTGTTGATACGGTCGATTAGCCTCTTGAAGGCATCTACCTCTTGAAATACTCGCAGCCCGGCCGTGTTTGGGGAGCTTATGTTCAACTCAATAGCGTCGGCCAAGGGCTCCAGCCTGGAGTGACAAAGCAGGAATTCCTCGTCTGTGGTTCCAGCTATGCTCAAGAATATGGGGCCACTCCGGCGGCTTCTTCTCTCCAGGCTCTTTGCCACCCGGTCGACTCCCCAACTGGGAAAGGCCAAAGCATTGACCAGGGACTCGTCGGTGGGGTTTCTGAGGATACGGGGCCTAGGATTGCCTGCGCGATGGCTTGCGGTAACGGTGCCACCTACTACATACCCGAATCCAAGGCTGAGCAAGGAGTCCAGGAAAAGGCAGTTTTTGTCGTAGCCCGCCGCCATCCCGACGGGATTCGGCAGGTCTATTCCTGCCAGCCTGACCCGTAGCCTCTCATCTTCTACCTTAAGTCTGGGAGCCAGGGCACGCCAGACGTATCCCTGCTTGAGCGCCTGGTCCGCCAGCTTCTGCGCCGTTTCCGGCGGCAGCCTGAAGAGCAGAGGCCGCAAGTACCTTTTGTAACTGTTGGGGCTAAAGATCATTGTCTATACAGAAATAGTAGTCTATCTTTTCTCCTGGAGGTAGCCACCCAGCAGGTCCAGTACCGCCTGGGCCGTAGCCCTCTTGTTCCCATCGCGGTCGTCACTCTGGAGTCGCAGCTCCTCCCATCGCTCGGTGCCGTCCGCCGCCGAAAGGCCTATGTAGAAGAGGCCCACGGGCTTTTGTGGGGTTCCGCCCGTAGGGCCGGCGATGCCGGTGCATGAAACGCCTACGTCGGTCTCGATGGCCTCCCTGGCCCCCCGCGCCATCTCCAAGGCCACCCGACTGCTGACGGATCCCTCATTCAAGGCCTCTTCCGACACCCTGAGCACCTTACGCTTCACCGAGTTGGAATACGCTATCACGCCGCCGGGAAAATACTTGGAGGCCCCTGGAACAGTGCTCAACATGTAGCCGATGAGTCCACAGGTGTCCGCTTCGGCCACGGATACAGTCCTGTTCTCGCCAACCAGCAGCCTTGCAATCTCTTCCACTTGCATATTAATAATCCCTTCTATTGGAAGATGGATTGGTCAAAATTTTCAGTTTGTTGGACTTTTTATGCAAGGCCAGGTTTCCCTCAAATCTACCATAGGGAGGGTAAGTTGGAAGACCGCGCTTGGCATATGATGTTATAAGCACGTAATCGCCTAAATTCTAAGGGTTATTCGATTATAGCAGTGGCGGGTGAGCCAAAACCCCAATTATCCGATATAATAAGAGGCCAGAACTGTAGAGGTGTCTTGAAGATGGCCCTTAACTTCGAACGAGGGGATAAAGAGCGGGCCAGGGGCCACGCCCTCCTCTACTTCAGAAACTCGATAGACCCCGATGAGATCTGGGCCACCTACCTGGTGGTCCTGCCCGTGTCGGTGGACATCGCCAAGTACGTGCCGCCCTTCTTGGCATCCCAGGTGGCCGATATAGGCGCCAAAGAAATGTCTGCCTTCGCCTTTCCTCCAGCTCCCGAGAAGCTGGGAAGCTATGAGAAGCTGACCCAGTTGGCGGAATCGCGGGATGACGACGTCCTAGACGGCGGCACCACCAACCCTGCGGATGTCACCTCTGTGCTATACGCCGTAAATGAAACCGTAAGGGAATACTCTCAGGCTTACTTCGAAAATCAGGAAAGCAAGCAGCTACCTTCAGAGAAGGCCTCCAGCCCAGACCTGGACGTGAACCAGGTAGTCTACTCCCTGATGAGTGAGCAGGACAGACTAGGAGAGCTGACCAGGTCAATCGGGAAGCTCAGATTCGCCATCGACGGAGAGGACCAGCGGCTGATACAGGAGGTCGAGGAGGAGATACGGATGCTGGCGGGGATGCTCCCCGAGAGCTACTCTCTGGCCAAGCTCATCGCCGCCGCCAAGACGCCGGGCGACAAGGGGGCAAAACTAGCGGACCTGTACATACAGCGCTGCTACAGCCTGGCGCAGCAGCAGTTCGAAAGCTTGGCTGGCGTGGAGCAGCAGATCGCCGCCCTGGAGTCCAACGAGGACTAAGGGCTCTTTAGGTCCTTGACTACAGAGTACCCATAAGGTGCTGGTTTATCAAAACCCAGTCAATCTCCTGGCCCAGTCCTGGCTTGGTAGGCGCTTGAACATACCCCTCTCTATCCACCCGTATATCCTCTGCCAGACCAAACTGGTGCAGGGACTCCGGGACCACTACCTCGCAATAGTCGCTGTTCTTGATGGAGAGCAACAGGTGCAGGGCGGCCAAGTTCATGGATGAGTTCCCGCCTTGGCTAAGCTCGCACTTGAGTCCAAAGGCCTCGCTCAAGGCGGCCCGCTTCCTGACGGCGGTGATGCCGCCCTGAAGAGCAACGTCGCTCCGGACTACGTCCACGGCTCTTCGAGTTATATATTCCAGGCCGCTTCCCGCGCCTCCTTCAGCCGTCTCCGGTCCGGCAATGGGTATGTCCAGGTCTCTCGCGAGCTTTACGTAACCGTACAGGTCGGCGTGC
Source organism: Dehalococcoidia bacterium (assembly GCA_965237935.1). GTDB lineage: Bacteria > Chloroflexota > Dehalococcoidia > Lucifugimonadales > CBDEGW01 > CBDEGW01. The sequence continues at coordinate 1,028,940 of CBDEGW010000004.1, forward strand.
GGCAGGGGCGCGTCGTAGCGATAGAAACCCATCTGCTCCAGCTCCCTTCCCATCCCCAGCGCTTCGACGTAATCGTAGGAGCCCATAGCGTCCACCATAAGGGTCATATCATCACCAAAAGCCTTACGCAGCGCCTGGCATACGGCTAGGTCCTTCTCAGGTATACCCCAGGGACGAGCTTTATAGCCCTTGAAGCCCCGCTCCTTGCAATCCAGGGCCTCCTGGACGTACTCCTCCACGTCAGGCAGAGTAAGGGAACTGGCGTAGGCGGGCGCTCTCTCTCTGTAAGCACCTAGGAGCTTGTATATAGGCAACCCGGCGACCTTGCCGCAAATGTCCCACAGAGCCACGTCCATGGCTCCCAGAGCGAGCATTGGGACCTGACGCAGTCGAGTCAGGCGCCATACGCGCTGCCATAACTGCTCCCTATTAAGTGGGTCCTGGCCGGTTAGCTCCTGTCTTAAGAGGTTTAAGATAGCTTCCGTAATAGTGCGGGCACCCCCAGTGAAGCTTCCCACAAAGCAGTGGCCCTCTATACCCTGGTCTGTGGTGACTTTGAGGAGCGCCAGCTCCTGCCTGCCCCCAATGGGAGGCCCGTCGCCCGCATAACGGCCCGTCGGTATATCATGTTCCAGAAGCAGTAGACTAACGTGGGTTATCTTCATATAGGCTCTTGAAACGGACAGCGCGGGCAGCCGCAATGCGCTCAACCCAGCTACCACTTTTCAGTATAACAAAGCCAATCATATGCGGATAGTACAAGTCCGCCAAGTTTCCTCCTTGACAAGAGTGAACCTGCGGTGCTACACAACGGTTGATAAAGTCCGGAAATAGCCAACAATTGTAGGGAGCCACATAGAGAAGGAGGGGGTTATGCCCTTTGTTAACCGGAGAGTCTTCTATGGTAAGGTAGGGGCCGCATTCCAGTTGATCGACCATCTCAGGGACGCTGAGAAGCTATTTAAGCAGTATGGGGCCAATTTCAAGACCCGCATCCTCTCGGACTACAACAGCGGCCGCACGGACCGGGTAGTGTGGGAGTATGAGGTAGACGACCTCGCCGCCATCGATGCGACCCTCAACAAGATGATGTCGGACCCACAAGGGCAAGCCGGCATGGAGGCCTGGTTCGAGAAGCTTAAGTCCCTAATCGACCAGGCGGAAGTGGAGAACTGGAACGTCCATTAAGTAGACATTTACAGGGTGCGTTGTCTTCACGATTGAGGTTCGGTGGTCTCTGAATCCGCTCCGCTCGTGCTTGGAGACTCTTCCTTACCCTCCATAGGTGCCTTAGCAGCCTCCTGCTGCTGGGCCGACCAGTCTCTTAGCCAGCGTCCGAACTCGTCCAGCGCTGGCGGGACCACGTAGAACACCTCCAGGTCTCCCGGGAACTGGACCTGGTGCCGTTCGTTGATGAGCAGTAGCCCTACCTCGTTCTCCTGAAGGGTTTCATCTATCCGCTTGGACACATACTCATACCGTTTGCGGATGCTCTCGCTAAACCAGTCGTGCAGGCTGCGGGCCACCTTTTCGCTGGCGAAGGGGAGCATAAGGCATAGCTGCAAGTCTCGAGCCTCCAAGAGAAGGGCTTCATCTTCGGTGGCCTCCAGCGTGGCCTCCTCCTGGCACCTGGACTGGACCAGCTTGTAGCCGTTGTGCTCTGCCCCCTCCAGGAGCTTGAGCCCCTGAGGGCCGCCCTCCGTCAGGTTCTCGTGGTACAGGTGCTTTGCCTTCCCCAGCTTCGATTCCAGGGACTCGACCTGCTCCTCCACCTGCTGCCAGTACTTCTCCAGAATGGCTAAGCCCTCCTGCGCCTGAGTCGGCGGCTGATACAGCAGGGGCACCAGCAACAGCTTTCTCTTTCCAGCGAAACGCTCTACCGAAGGCCGCTCCATGCGGCCTAACTCCTGGGCCATCTATTCACCTCTGGGACGGCGGGTTGGAATCTTCCATGCCGGTACAGGTTAAGGGTAATATAGCGCAAAGTCTCGCTCCAGCAAACTATACCAACGAGGCGGTAAGGGATAAAATGCCTCCGGCTACAAATAGCTCTAAAGGTTATTAATGGAGCAACCAGTCTTTACAGGCGGCTTGGCAGACCGCTACTTCGCGGCGCTACGATACCGAGACTTCCGATGGGTGTGGATCAGTTCCATGTGTGGCTGGTCGGCCTACTGGGCCCTCATCGTGGCCCGGGGCGTGCTGGTCCTGGAACTGTCCGACTCCTCCGCCATGGTGGGTTTGACCACCTTCGCGGCCATGGCGCCCAGGTTTCTGGCGCCTCCCGTGGCAGGCTTCCTGGCCGACCGATTCAACCGAAGAAACATCCTGGCCGGCGCCTTGGCCCTGAGCCTTCTCCACAATCTGGTACTCACCGCCCTGGCTTTCAGCGGACTCATCGAAGTTTGGCATCTGGTGATGCTCTCACTCTTCAACGGAACGGTCCGCGCCTTTCAGATGAATGCCAGCCAAAGCCTGGTGCCTAATCTGGTGCCCCGAGAACACCTGATGAACGCGGTAGCCCTCAACGGCGCTGCTGGCCACGGCTCCCGACTGGTGGGGCCTGGCCTCATCGCCCCCCTTCTGCTGGTGTATGGCCCTGAGTCAGCCTTCCTGTTCTGTACCTTCTTCTACCTGATAGGGCTGGTCATGGTGCTCCAGGTGCGAACCTACGCCACGGGAGGCATCCGGCGAGGCCAGAGCGTCGCCAGCGGCTTTGCCGAGGGTCTGAGCTATGTGTACAACCACCCTACCCTGAGGGCCATTTTAATACTGGTGGCCCTCCACTGCTCTCTGACCATGGCTTTTGAGTCGATCTTGCCTGTGTTCTCACGAGACGAGCTAAGCGCAGGAGGAGCCGGAGTCAGTTACCTGATGATGTCTGTGGGAGCTGGGGGCCTGGTATCTGTACTGACCGTCGCCGGAGTCCGAAGCCATGAATACCGCGGCCGCCTTCTGTTCATCACAGGTGTGGTCAGCGGCGCCTCCATGTTGGGGCTGGCTGCGTCCTCCAATTTGCTGGAGGCGTGTCTCTCCGGCGCCGCTATGGGCGCTTCCCAGGCGTCCTTCATGGTCATCGCCAGCGCCATGGTCCAACAGATAGCCCCTGACGCTCTGCGCGGGCGGATAAGCGGCATCAATCAGATCAATGTCGGCGGCACCATGGCCATAGTAAACCTGGCCAGCGGCTCCCTGGCGGATGTGATAGGCGCTCCCTGGGTCCTGGCCGCCATGGGGCCGGCCTTTGCGGTGGTAATGATGGCGAGCCTCTTCGGGCCAACCCTGCGAGGCATATATGCTGCCGGTCTGCGTGAGCCGACTGCCGCCGCTGTATAGGGCTTGCGCCGCTGGCCCGACGCGGTTGGAGGGCGCCCGCCCTACAGAAAGAACCTCTCGAGATGGTGAACGAAGGCTACAGCTTCTCCTGTAACCAGTCGAAGATGAATGTCTGGCCCAGGGTGGGGTTATCCCTCTGGCAGTGCTCTGAGCCTCCCTCCTCCTCCGTGAAGACCCGTATGGTCTTGTCCCTTGAGCCCACGGCGTTGTACAAGGCCCACGCATCATCTAGGGGAATCTGGGCATCCTTTTCCCCGTGGGTGACCAGGAAGGAACACTCCATCTGTTGCACCACGCCGTCCAAACGGAACCCCTCCAGCCCTTTAAGGGCTTCATCTAGGGTATCCAATCCCAGAATCCATGAGATATGGTGGCCAGGAACAGAGAGGGCCGTCTTGAAGCCGGCGTCGATGCGTTTTTTCCACGTCGCGTAGTAGTCCCAGATGGCGCCCCAGGCAACGCAGGCCTTGAACCGCTTCTCCAGGGAGCCGCAGCGCGACGCATAGTAGCCGCCCAGGCTAACGGCCATAATGCCGATGCGTCCAGGATCCACGTCGGGGCGAGACTGGAGGTAGTCCACTGTCGCCGTGCCGGCCACCTCGTAGTCGTGGCGAAGGAACAGGCCACGAAAACGAATAGCCTCTCCTGTGCCTGGGCCATCCATGACCAGGCAGGAAATGCCCCGGCGCACCAGCTCCTGTACGCCGCGCATATACTGGAGCTCCTTGGTGATGTCCAGGCCATCGAAGAAGACCACGCAGGGAGGAGGAGACACATCGCTGTTTTCGGCGTGGACGAAATAGCCTGGGAGGCTTCCCCCTTCATAGGGAACCTCAACAACCTCGATGCGAGGCCGTTCTGTCAGGGAAGCGTATTTTTTAAAAGAGTCAACGGAAGCCTTGAAGACCTCCTGGGACGCCTCATCCTTGGGGGTCCGGAACCGTTCACCTACCTGGTAGTAGGCGGTGGCTCGAAGGTAGGCTCCCGCGGCAGTGAGGCGGTGTCCTGCCGCCTCCGCAGCTTGGCCCAGCTCTCGCACATGGTCGCCCATGCGGCGCCACTCTTCAAACCAGGCATCATCATCGCCGACATGGCCGCGGAGCCTCTGCACCACCTTGTCGATTTCCCCCAGCTCTCCACCCCCTGAGGTGGAGTTGGTCAAGGCCATTTGCAGGGCGGAAGACCAGCGATAGTCTCCTGGGAAATAGGAGATTCCTTCAGCGACTGTGCGTGCTTGAGTCATTGTCTTCTCCTAGATGGGATTCAGCGTCTGGTGTGACTCGGCCTGGGCAGAGATGCGCTCCCAGCTATAGAGCATGGGTATCAGCTTTACCTCAGCCCAGATGGGCGCCTGGTCCGCATAGTGGGGACTGCCTGGGTGCCCCGAGGCCCCCAATGGTATTACCCAGGCGGAGTTATTCCAATCGGCCGCATCGAAGACGTACCGGGCGACGGACATGCCGGTCATGGCGAAGGTGTCCGAGGGCGAGAAACTGGCCGCCTGAGGCGTGTCGCCATCGCCGCCCATGGGAAAGGACGGCGGGTCCAGCAGTGGTGTCAGCTCCGGGAAGGATGCGGAAAGGGTGTGGTGGGGCCTGGTGAAGTGGACCTTGCCCCACTGCCACGAGTCCATGTCGTCACCCAGGCGGTCACGTAAGTAGCCAACGCCATCGGCCAGGGCCTGCGACAGCAGTGCGCTCCAGTCGCTGCCAGGAGGCAGCATCGTAGTGTCCTCCTCCTGGGCCATCTGTACTAGAAGGGTGCTAATGCGTCCATAGTGTGCCGCCGCGCCGCGACCCGTGGCCATTAAGGCCTCATCTGCCAGTGGACCCAAGAGGTGTTTCAGTATACGTCGGTTCACGCTGTAGCGGAGGGCGCTGTAGATGGTGGGAGCCACGGCATCCCGTTCCATACTCCCGTCCCATTGGGCCAGCCTCTCCTTGGCTTTGGCTGAGAGGTCGTCTTTAACCTCGACGTGTGAGAGAAGCTGGGCATAAACGCGTCCCGGAATGGAGACCCGCTCAGCGTGGATGCTGGTCATGTCTGCAACCGTGGCCTCACTGACCTGGGAAACCCTTGCGGTAACGCGGCGAGCTCGAAACTCGGGAGTGTAGTCCAAGGCGATAAAGTAGGGGTACTCACTCCCCGCTATCCGGTTGTTGGCGGTGACGATATAGTCGGAATCCGGGTTGCGAGAGCGGACCAGCTCCTCGAAGGGGATGAACCCCTGCCACTCATGCTCCCCAGTCCAGCCAGGCACCGGCAGCCACGCATTGGCTATGGACCGAATAGGGACCTGGCCCCGCATCAGGTATCCGATATTGCCATGGACGTCAACGTACAGGAAATTGTTGCACGGGTCCACCCAATACCGCATGGATTCATCCAGCTCATCGGCGGAAGTGGCCCTGAGCATCTCCAGGATGGACTGGGCCGTTGCGTTGGGCTCTGCGGTGGCCGTATAACGAAAGGCAAGCCCATATCCTTGGGCAGGATCCCCAGCGATGACGGGGCCGTGATGGGTCACAGTGACATTTAGCTCCACATCCTCCCCGTCTCGCACCACGATAGTCTCCTGGTGGACTTCGGCGCGCTTCCACTGGCCCTGGAACTCGTACCGGGACGGGTCATTTTTATCGAAGCGTTCAATGAACAGGTCCTGGTAATCGGCGCCCGCGTGGGTAACGCACCAGGCGACGTTAGCGTTGTGCCCGAAGTGAGGGAAGCCAGGGCATCCCGGAAAGGAGAGGCCCACCACATCGAACTCAGGGCAGGCGATATGGTTCTGGTAGTAGACGTTGGGGGTTTCCAGGGCTCGATGGGGGTCCCCAGCCAGCAGGGGCTTGCCCGAAGAGGTGCGGCTGCCCGCCAATACCCAGTTGTTGCTGCCGGCGTCGGTCTCTCTGAGCGCACTTACGGCCTCCACTCCCCGGCGCAACTCCTCCAGGCCGTCCCCCACGGGGCCCGTATAGTCTGCGCCTGGAGGCACTATGAGGAGATGCCCGGGCGGATAGCCTGGGAAGAGCCTCGCCGTCCTCTCGGGGCCCAGCTCGTTGAGCAGGCGGGCCCGCCAGAGCTTGGCCTCGAAGACGCCCATGAGGATGTGGCGCACCTTATATACGGCCAGGCAGTCCCAGGGCTGCCAGGCGTCGGGCTGTCCGTCCACAATGCCATACTCTACAGGCAGAGATTGGGTGTTCTCGATGAAGGCGTTGACTCCTGCGGCGTAGGCGTCCAGCATGGCCCTGGTCTCTGCATTCAGCGCGTCGTAGTCGGCCTTCACGGTGGCGCCAAGTTGGAAGCGTCGCATCATCGTATCTTGGGCCGCGGCTACTTGTCCCGCGTACTCCGCCCAGCGTCCATAGGCCCGGCGACGGTCGCAGTCCATGTGCCAAAGACGGTCCTGGGCGGTAACAAACCCCTGGCCAAAGAAGGCGTCGTGAGTTGAGCGAGCCTGGATATGGGGTATGCCGTAGCCGTCCCGATAGACCTCTATCGGAGCGTTCAGGCCCTTGAGCTTTAGGGTCTGGGAGGTGTCTGGCAACCCAGACTTCAGGTCCTCTTTGGTCCTCGGTGTTGCAATCATCACGCCCCTCCCATTAGTTTGGCAAACGTTCGAACGGAATGATGCTCGCTTATCTCCACTGTGTCAACACTGCACTGAAGGCCAAATAACCGGTTTGCGTTCCAACGCTAGCTACTCCGTGGGATAGTCGGCTGGTGTATAATGAGGCACAGTGCGTAGCTATATCGGCAATCTCGGTATGGAAGAGATCTGGACGTTATGATGCGGCGGGTGGTGCTGGTTTCCCTTCTCTGTTTTCCCCTATCCCTGGTTTTGGCCGCCAGCTCGAATACTGCGACAGTGGCATTCCCCGGCCAGCCTTCTGCAGAGGAGGGTGACGCGCAAAGGCTCTCCCCTAGGAACGGACTGCCGAACCTGGGCTTGGTGAAGCCCGACGCCGAGAGTCTCTTTGTGCCAGGCCAGTTCATAGTGCGGATGAGGGACGGTGCGACTCAGGCCGCAGCCCAGTCGCTGGCCCGGGATCTGGGCGGTGAGACCATGAAGACGATAACCTTCCCCAGGGGCCTCACCTTCTACGTTCTATACTTCCCGGAAGGGACCGAAGACGAAGCGACTTTCTCCAGCCTCCAGGCCCACCCTATGGTGGATTCGGCGGCCAGGAACGCCAGGATGCATATCCTGCAAGACCCTTCCCCCACCACCCTCATTCCCAATGATGAGTTCTTTTCTGACCAGTGGGGGCTGCACAACACGGGCCAGACCGGAGGCACCCCCGACGCCGACTAAGGTGGACCCCATTATTAAGACAGCACGAGGGCTAAATTAAGAGAGTCTCCCACCCCTGCGCTAGGTTTCACCAAGCCCGATGGCAGCCCTGCTTCTTCAGCTGCTGCTCCCCTTTCTTCCTGGCCATGTTGGTACACCTCTGCTGGGGTCCGGTAGCCCAAAGCCTGGTGAGGCCTCTGCCGGTTGTAGAACTCCAGGTAGGCATTGATCCCAGTTCGGGCCTCGGCGACGGTCTGGTAAGCTTTCAGATACACCTCCTCGTACTTGATGCTCCGCCACAGCCGCTCCACGAAGATGTTGTCCAGGTACCTACCCTTACCATCCATGCTGACCTGGACCCTCTGCTCCTGCAACGTCTGGGTAAAGGCCTCACTGGTGAACTGACTCCCTTGGTCGGTGTTGAATATCTCCGGTCGTCCCTTACCCAGGGCTTCCTCCAACGCCGCCACGCAGAAGCTGGTGTCCATGGTGTTGGAGAGCTTCCAGGCCAGCACGTGCCGGCTGTGCCAGTCCATGATGGCCACCAGGTACAGGAAGCCCTTCGCCATGGGGATGTAGGTGATGTCCGCGGCCCAGACCTGGTCGACCCGATTAACCTCCACTCCCTTCAGCAGATAGGGAAAGATCCGGTGTCCCGGCGCTGGTTTGCTGGTGTTGGGACGCCGGTAGATCGCTTCCAGACCCATCAACCGCATCAGCCTTCGAACCCTTTTTCGGCTCACCAGATAGCCCTGTTGCAGCAGCCAGGCCTTCATCTTCCTGGAGCCGTAGAAGGGGGTCTTCAAATACTGACGGTCCATCAGGGCCATCAACTCCAGGTCTTCTGCCCTGGTCGGTACCGGCCGGTAGTACACCGAGGCCCGGCTGACGTCCAGCAGGATACATTGACGCACCAAAGACAGCTGCTGGTGGTCTCGGTCTATCATGGCTCGCCGTATGCTGCGACTCATAGACCGGACCTTTCCGACAAAAAATCGCGTTCCACCTTCAGCTGGCCGATGTGCCGGTAGAGGTGGTTAATCTGAGCTTCCTTGGCTTTCTCCTGGGATTTCTGATTGGTGGCAAATAGCTCCGGGGCTCCTTCCACCAGGGCCCTTTTCCAGGCGTGAATCTGACTGGGATGGACCTCAAATCGGCTGGCCAGCTGGGCGATGGTCTCTTCCCCCGCAAGGGCGGCCAGGGCCACCTTGGCCTTGAACGCCGGACTGTGCTTATTCCTCGTCTGCTTCATGTCCTGCTCCTCCACGTCGGTTAGTTGCCGGTTATTTTAGGAGCTGGACTCTCTCTTAGCCAGTTGTCTAGTTTTTGGGTACCACCTCAGTTCCTTTAGTTTACCCTCTTCTTAAACACCCGGCTTTGGACTCCTCCCCCCTTGACTCCTCCCCCTTGGTGGACAGGCAGCGCAGGCTTGCGGGCCAGAAGTATCATGGACGCGCCCAGGAAATTTAGCCCTGCTAGGATAAGGAAGGGGACCGTGTAGCTCCCCAAGCGGTCGAATAAGTAGCCGGCGGCTATGGGGGCGCCCATCATGACCAGGTTCATGGGGGCCTGAGAAACCCCAAGGATAGTGGCAAAGTTTCTCCTTCCGAAATAGTCCCCCCTGATGGCCGTCAGCAAGGGGACCCTTCCTCCAAAGCCGATTCCGTACAACAAGGCAAAAATGAAGGCTCCGGCCACTGTGTGGATTGTGGCTACTACCAATATACCCGACGCCTGAATAGCGATGTAAGTCGCAATAAGTGGGGGTTTGGGAAAGCGATCGCCGATTAAGCCCCCTACGACTTGGGAGACCGCCGCCATCACACCAAATGCAAGTATTATCGTCGCTGCCATTTGGAGGGACATGCCGGAGTCGTTGGTGAGGGCGGGGGCGATGTGGATGCCGATGGTTATCGCCGCTATGGCGGAAAATCCATGAGATGCCGTGATGACCCAGAAGGCCGACGTTTGAAGCGCCTCTCCCACTGAAAAGCTACCGTCATACTCTCTGCTGGTACCATCTTGCGTTGTGGTCTCCCTACCTGAAGGCTCAAGAGGTGGATCGCCGTCCGGGCGAAGACCGTAATCCTCAGGGCGGTTTCGCACCAGGGATGCGATGGGAACCGCCAGCAGCCACACGGCAATTCCCAGCCCCAATGCGGTAGTTCGCCAGCCTACAGCGATAATGGCCCATGCCATGGCGGGCATCAGCAGCCCACCTAAGTTGATTCCAGTCAACCCTATAGCCATGGCCAAGGACCGGCGGCGGATGAACCAGTGGTTGAGAGCCGACATTAAGGGAATAAATCCGCCTAGGCCTACGCCGGTAAATATGACAACGAAAACAATAAAAAGGCTAACGATGTTCTGAATGAAGCTAAAGGCAACTAGTCCAGCACCCGCGATGATGTACCCAATTAGAATCATGCGGCGGGTCCCCAGCCTGTCGGTGAGGAACCCCTCCAAAGGCCCAAGCAGGGCACCCTCGGCGCGGGTAAGGGAAAAGGCCACCGAGAGAAGGGTGTGGCTCCATCCGAATTGCCGTTGAAGGGCCACAAAGAAGAGGGTCATGCCCTGGAACACCGGGGCTATTATTACAGCCAAGGAAAAGACAGTTATCCCCACCATCCACCAGCCATAAAAGACCTGGGATGGTCGCTTCAACCTAAGGGCGGGAATACCCGCTGAACGCATTAAGATACTCTCTTCTGAAAGGGATCTGGAGGATTTTATCACAGGGAGATGCCATAGCAGGCCAGATCCTCTCTAGCGATAAATCCCCCAGCTTTGCCCAAAACTCAGGAGAGTGCAGAGAACCTAGGTTCTCTGCCAGGGAGTCTGAGGGGTGTCCCCTCAGGAATTAGACATATCGGGTGGGTGGGTGGGAAAGAAAACGTCTGCTATTGGACTTTTTGTGTAAGCCTCCTAAACACCTGACGCTCAAGACCCTTGACAGGTTGGGTGAGCCTGTTACTATTTCTTCATAGATTTAATGCACCGGGGGGGGCAGACATGGTGAACACAAATAGTAATCAGGTCCCGGTAGGCAGAAGCGTCGTTTATACGCTGGGCGGTATCGTAGCGTCGGCATCGCCTCTGGCGGCTTCTGTCGGCGTCCAGGTGATGAAGGAAGGCGGCAACGCCTTCGACGCCGCCGTCGCCACCGCCGCCGCCGAAGCCGTGACCCTACTCTCCATGTGCGGCATAGGTGCCGAGCCTTTCGTCCTGATGTACGAGGCCAAGACTGGACGTACCTATGGCCTCACGGGCAGCGGAAGAGCCCCTGGGGCAGCCACCAGAGAGTACTACGTAAGCCAAGGCTACGAGAAAATGCCCTTGGAGGGCGCCCTATCGGTGGCCATCCCCGGCGAGGTGGACGCCTACGAAACCATCCTGAATCGCTTCGGCACCAAACCCCTGGCCAAGCTTCTGGAGCCGGCCATAGGCTACGCCGAAGAAGGGTTCCCCATCGCCAGACGCGTGGCCAGGTACTACCAAGGCGGCACCGCAAAACTAAACCGATACCCGGATTCCGCCAGGGTCTTAACTAAAGGCGGCCAGCCTTATGAGACTGGGGATGTGGTGGTACAGAAGGAGCTGGCCGGCACCCTACGTCGCATAGCCCAGGGCGGCTCGGAAGAGTTCTATCGAGGTGGGCTGGCCCGGGAGATGGTGCAGGCCCTTCAGGCTGCAGGAGGTCTGTACACCCAGGAGGAGTGGGCTGCCCACGAGACCATACTCTACGAAGACCCGATATCCACTACCTACCGCGGGTACACCGTGTATGAGGCCAACCCCCCCTCCCAGGGGGTCATACTCCTGGAGATACTGAACATAATGGAGGGCTTCGACGTTGCGTCTATGGGCCTCCTGTCTGCCGACCGTATCCACATGATGGTGGAGGCCAAGAAGCTGGCCTACGCCGACCGCAATAGGTACATCAACGCCTCAGACGGCCTCTCCGATACCCTGCGTCGGATCATATCCAAAGAGCACGCTGCCAGCAGAGGAAAGCTCATCGACTTTAAAAAGGCCTCACAGGAGGTCGAAGGCGGACTGGTGGAGGCGGTGGCGGGAGACGATGGCAACACCAGCTACTTCTGTGTTGTGGACGGCGAGGGCAATGCTGTCTCCTTCATCCATAGCCTTTCCCACGGCTTTGGCTCCGGCCTCACCTTGGGCAAAACCGGCGTTGTGCTCAACAACCGGGTAGGGCGAGGCTTCTCTCTGGTGGAGGGACATCCAAACGTTATCGAGCCCGGCAAACATACCATGCATACCCTCAACCCTTACATGGTCTTCAAAGACGGAAAACCCTACTTCATCGGCGGCACCCCCGGAGGCGACTCCCAGCCCCAGTGGAACAGCCAGGTCATATCCGACATCATCGACTTTGGCCTAGACGTGCAGCAGGCCGCCGAGGCGCCTCGATGGTTCAGCAGTCCAGGGACCGATCCGGCCAACGTGGACAACCCCTTCACACTAAAGTTGGAGGACGGAATACCTGCTGACGCATGGGAAGACCTGAGGGCCAGGGGTCATGCGGTGGAGCCCTACCCGGTCGGGATGATGCACGGGGCAGTCCAGCTAATCATGCTGAACCATGAGACCGGCGTTCACATGGGCGGGTCGGAGCCCCGAGACGACGGCCACGCCGCCGCTACATAGGGTCCTAAATGAGGTTTTCGTTCGGTGGATCGTGTGCCTCAACTGAGGAGGCCGCTGCTACGTAGTGCGCCCAAAATGCTTCTGGAACCTTTCTTGGAACTCCGACAGCGTAAACCGGTACTCCTGTGTCCCATAGGTCTCCACTGCATATGCAGCGCAGGTGCTCCCTAACATAGCGCAGAAGGGCAGTTCCCTGCCCTCCAGCAGACCCTTGATCACACCCGCCCTGTAGGCGTCTCCAGCGCCCGTGGGGTCCAGCACCTGCTGTGGCGAAACCGCCCTTATACTAGTCTCCCGTTCCCTGGTCACGACGGTTGAGCCTTTTTCTCCTTCAGTTACAATTATTCCATCTATCGTCGCGTCCAAAAGCTCAGTAATCACTGTCCCTACTTTATGGCATATCAACTCCATCTCATAATGGTTGGCCATCAGGAGCCGCGCTCCTCGTATGCCTTCTTGGAGGTCTTCACTGCTGAGAGCGGGAATGGCCTGGCCGGGGTCAAAGATGTAGGGGACGCCCATCTCCTTGTAGGTGTGGGCCAAATCCACCATGTCCTGAATGTTGCCCGGAGCTATAATAGCGAAGCTCTCCCCTGGCTCCAGGGCCCTGGTATTAAAATCTGCCTTGTACTTCATGGCCCCAGGGTTGAACACGGTGATCTGGTTGTCTGCCATGTCGGTGGTAATAAAGGCCCCGGCGGTGAACTCCTCCTCGATGATTCGAATGCCTTCTGTGGGAATATCATTTTGGCCCAACCACTGGAAGTACCGGCTGTAATCCTTGCCGATGGCGGCCAGAATGATGGGCGTTTCCCCCAACAAGCGGAGGGCATAGGCGATGTTCCCCGCCGTGCCACCCAACTTCTCCTCCATTCTATTGACGGTGAAGGAGAGGTTGATCATGTGCACCTTCTCCGGGACGATATGATCGGAGAAACGACCGGGGAAATCCATGATGCGATCGTAAGCCAGGGAGCCGGACACCAGTACCTTCATGGGATTCCTTCTTTACCACGCCCTGCGGGTGATCCAGACTCCTACCATCAGGGCCCACGCAGTGGACAACAGAGACAGAATCAGGAAGAGGATCTGCATCGTATCGGTTTCTCCGGTGAAGCCCTGCGGAATCCCCACCGCACCAACGGTGGCGGCCCCCAGGGCAAGTATGGCCCATCCATAAACTTTAGGGTAAACCGTGCTCAACACCATCCCGACACCCAGGAAGGTGAGGGCCAGCCAGTTGGCCAGGATGGCAAAGGTGAACAGGCCGAAATTAAAGTCACCCAGAGTGTTTGCTATCAGAAACAGCGTCCGCTTGTCGGACCCTGTGGCATCTTCCCAACTCTCCACCACTATGGGGAGTCCCAATCCGTCCGTGGCGAAGAGAACCGTCCATACGGTGGTGCCGACCAGCAGCCCGTAGAAGCCCAGGCGCGCCCAGGGGGCGCCGCCTCCAGTGCTGATTGAGCGGTATATCCCTACCACTCCTATAAGCAGGGCCCAAATCCCTACAGTAAGAAGCAGGTGATCCACCTCCCAAAGCCCACCTATGTTGTCGGCGACATCCTGGACAAACTCCAGGTCGGTGTCCGATCTGGGGTGCAGGATATTGAAAACCACCAGCAGAATGGCGCCGACTATAAACGAGGGGCCGGCGATTCGCTGAAGAACATCTCCCTTGGCGATTCCTTCAGAAACACTCTGTTGCATCGCTCCTCCTTTCGGTTATAGCTGCCAGATGCCAACATTATATATCCAAGCAACCATATTTCGCCGTTGGGACAGTAGGCCTTCACCGGCATTTCTCAAAAATTGAGACGCATTTCTCAAAAATTGAGACGCCAGAATTGAACATACCCTCTACCTTTTATACAATGGGGACACCGGAGTTATCTCAGGACAATCGTCTAACCAATGAACATCTTCATCGACGTGGACTACACCATTCTGGGCTTTGACGGCAGCTTGAGGCCGGGCACCCGGGAGGTCCTGGAGCGCCTGAAGGCCGATGGCCATAGGATATACATCTGGTCTGGCATTGGTATCAGAAAGATGGAGGTGCAGGCCAACAATCTCCAGGACCTTGTAACGGATATCTTCGAGAAACCTCTTAATAACTACGAGGCGGGCATGGAGGCTCTAGGCATCCCCGTCCGTCCTGACTTGGTGGTGGACGACTACCCGGACATCGTCTCCACCCTGGGGGGCATCCAGATACTCCCCTACTATGGAAAGAACACCCCCGACAACGAAATGGAGCGGATGTACGACATCATCACCGAGTACGCCAAGACGGGCTTCTCCAACGATTCCTGCTTCAGGCCAAACCCAAGGAAGCATTTCCCGAAAGCGCCTCGCTGAACCATGCCTATTCGAGTTCTTACCCCAGAGGTGGCCACCAAGATCGCAGCAGGCGAGGTGGTGGAGCGGCCCGCCTCCGTGGTGAAGGAGCTGCTGGAGAACTCCATTGATGCGGGCGCCACTGAGGTCAGCATTGAGGTGCAGGGGGGAGGGGTGGACTACATCAGGGTCGCCGATAACGGCTGCGGCATTGCCAAAGAGGAGATCCCCCTGGCCTTCCAGCGATACGCCACCAGCAAGCTCCACGACTCTCAAGACCTGGAGTCCATCGCAACAATGGGCTTTCGAGGAGAAGCCCTACCCAGTATCGCCGCCGTATCCCAAGTTGCTCTTCTCTCCCGTCCAGCCTCCCAAACTTCGGGCGCCCTTATCGAGGTTGCCGAAGGCCAGGTAGTCAGGGAAGAGGCTCAGGGCGCTCCCCAGGGCACCGTGGTGACGGTACAGCACCTTTTCCGGTTCTTCCCTCCCCGTCGAAAGTTCCTGCGTTCCGCCGTCTCTGAGGCCTCCAGGATTCAGGCAGTGGTCACTCACTACGCTATGGCGTACCCCGAAATACGCTTCTCTCTGGTGGCCGATGGCGCCAACACCTTTCTTCACGCTGGCTCCGGAAGTTTGCGGGACGCCATAGCCGCCGTCTACGGCTCCGAGGTTGCCGAGGCCATGCTTGACCTATCCCCCGTCATTGGGCCCGACGAAAGGCAGGAATTGTCGGTCACTGGCCTCCTGAGTCCGCCCTCTCTGTCGCGGGCGAACCGCAGCTACATCAGCTTCTTCGTCAACCGCCGCTGGGTGCAGAGCAGGCTGCTGGGCTATTCCCTGGAGCAGGCCTACCAGGGCTTCCTGATGGAGCACCGTCACCCCATCGCCGCCGTGAACATCTCGATTCCCTTTCAAGAGGTTGATGTGAATGTCCATCCGGCCAAAAGCGAGGTGCGCTTTCGGTGGGAGAACCAGGTCTTCTCGGCTCTCCAGAAGGCGGTACGCCAGACCCTCACCGCCCTTTCGCCGGTACCGGAGTTCCACCTGGGACCTCCTACGCAGTCCTTTGCTCCCCCTCAGCAACCAGGGGTCCCCTCCTGGCCCGCGTCCTGGCCGGTCCAGGAGCAGGCGTCTCAGCTCGAGGAGGTACCTTCGACCATCCCCCTGCTTCCCAGGGCGGCTCTTCCCGTCCTTAGGGTCCTGGGCCAGGTGCAAAACACCTATCTGGCCGCAGAAGGGCCCGACGGCATGTACCTCATAGACCAGCACGCCGCTCACGAGAGGGTCCTCTTCGAGCAGGTGACGGAGGAGCTGCGACAGGGGGAGGCCAGCGTCCAGAGCCTCCTTGAGCCCGTTCCGCTGGAGGTTACGCCTCAGCAAGGGGAGCTTCTGAACGAGCACCAGGAGCTTCTGCAGGGAGCCGGTTTCTTGGCGGAACCCTTCGGACCCAACAGCTACCTCTTGCGGGGAGTACCTGGCGTGCTGGCCGGAATGAGCCCTCAGGAAGCCCTTCTCCACGTCCTGGACCTAATGGCGGAAGGAGGCGGTTTCAAGCAGTGGGAGGAGCGTCTGGCCTATTCCATAGCGTGTCACGGAGCCATCAGGGCTGGGAAGGTTCTCTCCTCCGAGGAGATGTGGGCGCTGGTCAAGAAGCTGGAGTCGACCCAACAACCCCACACCTGCCCTCATGGACGGCCCACTATCATACACCTGAGCTCCAGCCACCTAGAGCGGGAGTTCGGCCGAAGGTAACGGAAAAGGGCCATGAGGCAGGGCTACCTACTGAGGCTGGCCACCGACCCTAAGCTGCCAGGAACTCCTGGATGATTTTCACCGTGGCCTCCATATTATCCTGCTGTAGGCCGTGACCAGCGCCCGGGACCTCCTTTAGGGTGCCCTTACCATTGGGGATGGTGGCTGCCATCTTCACTGCCTGCTCTCGGTCCAGGACGGTGCTGGTCTCGCCTCGCAGCACCAGGGTCTTGCAGGCGATCTTGCCGACGCAGCCCCAGAGGAAGGGCCCCTCCTTCAGAGCCGTTCGGCCGTTTAGCCACCAGACCTCGGGATCAGTCTTGGGCACCAGGATGCCGTCCCAGTTGGAGCGATATGTGTACCTGACGGTGTTCCATATCTCCTCGTCAGAGGCATTCGCGCCATGCTCCTGGTGCCAGTCGAAGGCCTGCTGAGGGCTGAAGAAGCCCTGCGGTCGCTCGGCCCGAGCACTGCCGGCCATGCGGGTCTGCGCCGTCTGCCGCCCGGCCGGTGAAGGGTCGGGCAAAGGGCCGTAGTCGCCCAAGATCAGGTGGTCCACCAGATCATAGTAGTGGGCTCCCAGCGGCATTCCTATGCGGGACCCCTGGGAGTGACCGTAGTAGTCAAAAGGGTATGCGCCAATAGCCCTAGCAAAGGCCGCTACGTCTGCGGCGTAGCTCTGAGCTGAGTACCCCTCCCTACTCCAATCGGTGTCGCCGCAGCCCCGGCCGTCTAGGGCCAGCACTCGGTGCCCGTCTAGGAAATGGGGGGCAAAGGCGTCAAAGGCGTGGGCGTGGCCTCCGATGCCGTGCATAAGTATGAACGGCTTCTTGGTGGTGTCGCCGCCCCAGTCCAGGTAGTGCATTCTGAGTCCATTGGCTTCAACGTACTTGTCCTGTGGGATGTATGGGTTCATGCAGACCTCCTTATCGTCGGCCTATTCACCTTATATGCGCCGCTATTATAAGGAACAGAGGCCCATTTCATCCACATCTGCGCTCAGAATCACCACCCAAACCCCCATAATCCAGGGCCTTTCTTTTGCCCCTCATCCGGCCTTGCACAAAAACCTATGAGAGTGCAGAGAACCTAGGTTCTCTGCCAGGGAGTCTGAGGGGTGTCCCCTCAGAATTAGACATATTGGGCGGGCGGGTGGGAAAGAAAACGTCTGCTGTTGGACTTTTTGTGCAAGGCCCATACTACGGGCTCTTGCGCTGATTCCAGGAGAGGGTGTAATGTATGGGTACACGAAGAAAGGAGGTGATCTATTTGATATCAGACTTATGGACTCGTGAGGTGTCTGCAACGTAAGTGGCACCCTTAGCATGAAGGCGCCCTGGGTTCCATTTTTCGGAATCCCAGCAGGCACCGAACCCCGAAGCACTCACCTAGTCCAGTGAGACGGTCTCTGACCGAAACGCTTCGGGGTTCCTTTTTGCGTAACCACAGATTGAGGCGGCCGGTGCTCAGCGCTTAAGGCCTGGGCTAGCCCAGCTTCCTGGCCGACACCACGTAGAGGGGATCCGTATAGAAGCCCGGTCGAGGACTGATGTCCACCGTCTGAGGACTATCCCACCCGCCGGCGTTGCCAAAGTAGGAGGCGATGAGCTTTGCTTTCTGGGCCTCGTCTAGCGCCTGCCAGATAGCCATCGCCTTCATGGGAAACATACGGTTGGAGTAGACGACGTGAAAGCTTGCGCCATCCTTCAGGACCCTCTTCACCTCCCTGAAGACCTCCACGGGCCTGGTCATATACTGGATGGAGACGGTGACCATCGCTGCGTCGAAGGAGCGGCTGCGAAATGGCAGGTCTGGATAGGCGTTTATATCGTGCACCACGCCGTCGTCGAACTGCGGGTTCTCCGCCATCTCGACGGCGTTGAGCCCCAGTCCCACCAGCTTACGCTTTGTGAACCACTCAGGTAGGTGAGACCGCCAACTGCTCATCAGGTCCAGGAGCACCCCTTCAGGTGGAAGGACCCCCTCAAAGAACTTACCTAGCGCATCAATAGCGTAGTCGTCTATGTGCACTAACAGTCGGGGCTGGAGGTAAAACAGCCTATCGTCGGACTCGTCCTGCCGGCGGAAGTACTCCTTGGGGTAAAGTTCTTCTGAAGAATCCAATTTATTACGGCTGCATACACTTAATTTTGCGTTTCGGTTTGGTAGTTTTCCTCACACTATACCCTGCACCGCAAGCTGTCAATCAAGGTAGTCCAAGCTCGGATAAAGGCGACCAGAAAGCTCCTTGCTTGACACCTCCCCGGCAACAGGAAACAATGGTCTGCACCTAAGTATATGAGGCATCGAGGGGGTAGGCTTTGTCCGGCAGCATAAGCCTGGGAAAAATCTTCGGGATTCCCATCCAGGTCCACTACTCCTGGACCTTCATATTCATAATCATCGCCCTCTCTCTGGCCACCGCATACCTGCCCGTCAACTTTCCAGGTTGGAGCACGGGGGTCTATTGGGCCATCGGCCTTCTGGGCAGTGCCCTCCTCTTCGCTTCAGTGCTGGTCCACGAGCTGAGCCACTCTATCGTGGCCATTCACCGAGGGCACAAGGTGCGTTCCATTACTCTGTTCCTCCTGGGCGGGGTGTCGCAGATCGAGGAGGAGGCGGCCAGGCCCAAAGAGGAGTTCCTGATAGCAGTCGTGGGGCCCATCACCAGTTTTCTCCTCTCAGCCTTCTTCTGGGGCCTCTACTTCGGGCTCTCCTCCGTAAACTCCCAGATCGAGGCCCTGACCTTATATCTGGGCACGGTGAATCTCTTCCTCGGAGCCTTCAACCTGATCCCCGCCTTTCCGCTGGACGGTGGGCGGGTCCTGAGATCGATAATCTGGAGCATCTCCGGGAGCCAGACCCGAGGCAACACGGTAGCCACCAACATGGGCGTGGCCATAGGAATCGCCTTCATCATCCTGGGCATTCTTCTCTCAATCTACACCCGATCTATTAGCGGCTTGTGGCTCTCCATCATAGGCTGGTTCCTGCAGTCGGCAGCCTCCGCCAGCAAGCAGCAATACGCGGTACGGTCCACTCTATCCGGTAAGCGAGTGCTAGATGCCATGCGCCATGACTTCCCCAAGGTCCTCCCCGGCATCACGGCCCAACAGCTAGTAGACGAGCATATGCTGAAGGAGTATGAAACGGCCTACGTAGTTATGCTAGGGGACTCCTTTCAGGGGCTGGTTACCGTCTCCGACTTCGATAAGATACCAGCTAGAGAGCGGCCCCACACCTGGGTCACGGCTATAATGACCAGGAAGTCGGAGGTGGATGCTGTAACTCCGACGGACTCCCTTGAGGAAGCCCTCAAGAAGATGGCGGCCAGAGGCGTCGACCAGCTTGTCGTACTGGACGGAGACCGTGTGGTGGGCCTGCTGACTCGCACCGGCGTCTCCAGGGTGCTGGAGATAGCAGGCGCCTTCCCAGACGCCGGAGATCGCTGAGGCTATCCGGAAATAGCCCCGCTATAGAAATAGCGGCGCAAAGACCAGGGCCACAATTGACATCAGCTTCAGCAGTATGTTCAGGGAAGGGCCAGAGGTGTCCTTGAAGGGATCGCCCACGGTATCTCCTACCACCGCCGCCTTGTGGGGCTCCGAGCCCTTGCCGCCTAGGTTGCCCAGCTCGATGTACTTCTTGGCGTTGTCCCAGGCCCCTCCGGCGTTGGCCATGGTCACCGCCAGGAGGAAGCCCGCAGCTATGGACCCTATCAGCAGGCCACCCAGGGCCTCCGGCCCCAGTATCAAGCCCACCACTATGGGGGCCACTACGGCCATGAGCCCAGGCAACACCATCTCTCGGAGGGCTCCCTGGGTGCTGATGTCCACGGCCCGGCCGTACTCAGGCTTGCCCGTGCCCTCCATGATGCCCGGGATCTCGCGGAACTGGCGGCGCACCTCCTCCACCATTCGATTCGCAGCACGGCCTACCGCCTGCAGGGTCAGGGCCGAAAAGAGGAATGGCAGCAGGGCGCCTACTAGCAGCCCGATCATCACCGTTGGCTCCCGCAGGTTGAAGACGTCTATCCCCACTACCTCGGAATAGGCAGCCATAAGAGCCAGAGCCGTCAGGACGGCAGAGCCTATGGCGAAGCCTTTTCCAGTGGCCGCCGTGGTGTTGCCCAGGGAGTCCAGAGCATCGGTGCGCTGACGCACCTCGGGGTCCAGGTGCGCCTGCTCGGCGATGCCCCCGGCGTTATCCGCCACGGGGCCGTAGGCGTCGGTGGCCAGAGTGATTCCCAGAGTAGAGAGCATTCCCACCGCGGCCAGGGCGATGCCGTAGAGCCCCGCAAGCCAGTTGGCCAGCCATATGGCGACCACCACCGACACCACGGGGACCAGGGTGCTTAGCATTCCCAGGCCCATGCCGCCGATTATGATGGTGCCCGGCCCCGTCAGCGACTGGCGGGACAGCCATTTGGTGGGCAAGTACTCGTAAGAGGTGAAATATTCTGTGGCAGTGCCGATAACTTGTCCTGCCACCAGGCCCACAAGAATAACCCAGAAGAGGTTGAAGTCCATGTCCAGGAACACTATGGCCAGACCGGAGCCCAGCAACACCAGCCCCCCCGCCGAGAAAATGCCGGCGCGTAACGCCCAGAGAAGGCGTCCCATGCTGGCCTGCTCTCCCGTTCTCACCAAGAAGGTGCCAATGATAGAGGAGAAAATGCCTATAGCGGCTATAAGAATAGGTAATATAAATAGGGTGCTGTCGAAGGCGTCTTTAGAGTCGCTAAGGTCTGCTTGGCCAAAGAATCCAGCACCCACCGCTGCTAAGGCCAGAGCGGCGATCAAGGAGCCGACATAGGACTCGAAGAGATCAGCCCCCATGCCCGCCACGTCTCCTACATTGTCGCCCACGTTATCGGCTATGGTCGCCGGGTTGCGAGGGTCGTCTTCCGGGATACCCTGCTCCACCTTGCCCACCAGGTCGGCGCCCACGTCAGCGGCCTTGGTGAAGATGCCGCCGCCGACCCTGGCAAAGAGGGCGATAGATGAGGCCCCGAATCCGAAACCAGCCACGATGTTGGGGTCTTTGAAGATCCACCAAAGGATGGTTACGCCAAGGATGCCGATCCCTACCACTGATATGCCCATGACGGCTCCGCTGTTGAAGGCCACCCGGAGGGCCGGGTTGATGCCCCTGATGGCGCTGGTGGTGGTCCTGATGTTGGCCCTGACGGCGATGTTCATCCCCAGGAATCCCGCTAGGCCCGATGAGAGGGCTCCCACTAGATAGGCAATGGCAGTGGCGGGATAATTTCGGTCGGTACCCACCTTGTCGGTGATATCGTAGTCGATGAAGACGGCAAGAATGACGAAAACAGCTACAACGAAAAGCGCTAGGAAGCGGTACTCTCTTGCCAGGAAAGCCATAGCGCCCTCTTGTATCGCCCTACCTATAGCTTGAACGGCTTCGCTGCCTGCATCCTGGCGCAGGATATTTAGCGCCAGGGCGGCGGCAAAGAGAAGGGCCACGCCTCCAGCGGCAATGGCTATATAAATGGAAATCATAGAGATACCTCCGAAAAATGGCCCTCCCAGTAGGGAAGGCCACTACTATAGCACACTTGATATTTAAAGAGCCTAGCTACTCTGAAGGCCTATCCTGAGCCTTGCGAAGCTGCTCTTCCAGCCTTCGCTGTCTGACCGCAATCGTCAGGTCCCCTCTAGTCCTCTCCAGCACGCCTCGCATCATATCGGCGGTGCGGCGCATCCCTCGAGTGACGGCTTCGGGGAAGTCCATAGTAACAAGAAGGGTGTACACCTCGTCCATAACATCCAGGAGCTCCTCGCATCGGGACGTATCGTCCCGCCGCAGTGAGTCCAGGATGTAGCGCCTCAACTCACCGATAGCCTCGCCCAGGCCGTTGAGATAGGGGGCGTACCCTATCCCCAGCTCTTTCGGCCCAGGCAGCGGGCTACCCTTTGTGAAGGCCAGGGTGGCCCAGGCCTCGGCATACTCCTTCTGGGCATCCTCCAGGAAACCAGCGTAGTAGATATCGGGATGGCCCTCCAGGGCATGTGCCGCTTTCTCCAGAAAACCGCTGACCTCCGAGAGGAGGCGGTCAGCCTCCTGGAACTCGCCTCGATGGATCGCCCGGATGGCGTTGGCAGAGTAACGAATGATGTCTCGGGACAGGCGGAGGCCCTGCTCCCGGGCCTGGTGCTTGGAGGTGAGGGCCTCCCTGGCCTCGTCGCCAATGGCACGGATCTGCCGGTTGACCTCAGGGTTCATATCGCTGACGTTACCCTTTTGCTCCAAGCTGACTCTCCTATCCGCTTCCTGCCTCGATCTTCTCCACCAGGCGACTAGCGGCCTCCTGGGGATCATCAGCCAGGGTTACCGCGCTTATCACGCAGACCGCATCGGCGCCAGCCCCCAGAACCTGCTGAACGTTCTCCTGATTGATCCCGCCGATGGCAACCACCGGGAGCGTAACCGACTCCTTGACCCGCCGCAGAACCTCTAGACCAGCCGGACGGGTAGCCTCCTTGGTAGTGGTGGAGAAGATACTGCCCACGGCTATGTAGTCGGCGCCCTGGGCCTGTGACTCCATTGCCTCGCCCACCAGAGCGTTGGAGCGTCCTATGAGCTGCGACGGCGCCAGGACAGCCCTGGCTTCACTCAGGGGGAGGTCGTGCTGCCCCAGATGCAGGCCATGAGCATCCGCGGCAACGGCCAGATCGGCGTGGTCGTTGGCGATGAACAGCGCATCGAACTGCTGGCACAGCCCCAGAAGGCTTCGCGCAGTGGGCAATGCGTCTCCCTTCTCCTCCAATTTATCGCGGAACTGGATCACCCTGGCACCGCCCTTGAGGGCGGCCTCGGCCACCTGGAGCACTGGACGGCCATTGGTGACCTGAGGGTCAACGATAACGTACAGACCCTTTACATTGGACGCCCTTTGCCGGCGTAAGTCTCCGCCTAGTTTATCCTCAGCACGCTGAATGACCTTGCGGGCCCTCTGCAGCCACTGCCCCTCCAGGGGAGGAGGCGAAATGCCCTCCAGGTCGGCGAGCACATCTATTGCCTGGCTCACCTGACCTAAAGTCTTGAGGGCGAGGCCAATGGGGTTCTCGGTAACCCCTCGGAAGGCCATCCTATCTATGGGCGGCTGCTCCTGGCCCACGTGGAGTGCTTCGCGAAGGGCTTTAACGTCGGTGTATAGCCCCAAGGGGCTGGTGGCCACCAGCTCCAGTAGGCGCAGACCTTGGTGGATCGCTTGCCGTTGAGCGGAGACGAAGGATTCCATGCAGGGCTACAGGTCCAACTCTTTGGGCATCTCCCCTTCTCGTGCGGCGGCAATCGTCTCCTTGGTGGACTCAGGCAACTCCATGCCGGCCTTCTCGAAGGTGTGCTCCACGTATTTGCCAATGTTACTGGGGTCCTTATAATAGTCCGCATCGGGGAATCTGGGTGGCGGAGGGGCATTGGTTTCCCGGACCGTCTTTCCCGACATGGTGTAACCAAAAGTGGATGGAGTCCTGGTCATATCCCTGCTCCCACAGTGGGCGCAGTGGACTTTGACGGTGCTATTCATGGACTTGGTGAAGATGCTGCTCTTTTCGCCGCAACCCCTGCACCGATACTCGTATATAGGCAAAGCTACCTCCGGAAAGCCCCGTCAAAAATCATCGTAGTCATCTGGATCGCCGCCCATTCCTTCGTCCATGCCTTCGGGCATGACGCCCGACTCCAGCATATCGATGGTCTCCTGGAACTCGGGGCCGGCCTCTTCGCCCATCTCCCGCTGCATCCGCTTCATGGCCAGGGCCATGGCCCTGGGATCGCTTTCGTCGACGTTGTCCAGGAAAGACATGTCGTCCAGGCTGTCTCCCCAGGAGCGGAACACCGTCACCCGAGAGATGAGGCGTTTAACCTCAGGGCTGTCACAGTGGCCACAGAAGACCTGAGCTTGCTGAGAGAAGCTCCTGTGGAGCTTACTGGTCTTCTTTCCGCAGCGATGGCAGCGGTACTCATATATGGGCAAGGGCTACCTCACCGAGCTCGCTAGCTATCGTAGATTGTAGCACAGGGTTGGAGGAGGCAGCAAAGCCAGGAGAGTGCAGAGAACCTGGGTTCTCTGCCAGGGAGTCTGAGGGGTGTCCCCTCAAGAATTAGACATATCGGGTGGGTAGGCGGGAAAGAAAACGTCTGCTGTTGGACTTTTTGTGCAAGGCCCCTTCACCCCTCTACCGCGTTCACTACATGCTCCACGCGCCGGAGCCTGCCCCGCCCGTCCATCTCCACCGCAATGAAGTCGATGCGCCACTGAGAGTCTTCCACCCCCCTAGACTGAAGGTACTCCTGGGCGGCGGCTATTAGGTGCTCCCGCTTTTCAGCCGTCATCGACTCCTCTGGGGTCCCATGAGAGCCACCTCGGCGAGTGCGAACCTCCACAAAGACCAGGCAGTCATCTCTCTGGGCCACCAGGTCTATCTCCCCCAGACGGGTGCGAAAGTTGGCCTCCAGGATCTCGTAGCCAGTGTCCTCTAGGTGCCGCTTCGCCAGCAACTCACCTCGCCTTCCCAGGCCTGGGCGAGGATCAGGCACGGGATCCATCGACAAGCTCTCGCACCGGAGCGAAGGACCGACGGTGGATGGCGCAGGGGCCCAGACGCCGCAGGCTGCTCAAATGCTCTCGGGTGGCGTACCCCTTGTGCTTTTTGAAATCGTAGCCTGGATAGACGGTATCCTCCTGAGCTATCAGCCCATCCCGGGTGACTTTGGCCACGATGGAGGCGGCGGCGATGCTCAGGCAGGTGGCATCGCCGTGGATGATGGCCCTCTGGGGAATGGGCAGGTCCGGCAGGGATAGGGCGTCGATGAGAAGGTGCTGGGGCTGCAATGGCATCTGGAGCACGGCCTCCTGCATAGCCCGACGGGTCGCTGCTACAATGCCCAGGACATCGATGTCCCCGGGGCCCACCATGCCGATGCCGATGGCCAGAGCAGAGGTCTGTATGTACTCAAAGGCTCGCTCTCGCTGAAGGGCGGTAAGCTGCTTGCTGTCTCGTACCAGGGGAAGCCAGTCGGCCTTCAACGGCGAGGGCAGGACAACCGCCGCGGCCACCACCGGCCCCGCCAGGGGTCCTCTCCCCACCTCATCGATACCAGCCACCAGTTGAAAACCCTGTGCGTAGAGCTGTAGCTCCTCATCTTGTGTGGGAGTTCCCTTTACCCGCTTCATGATCACCTGGTCAAATCTGCGACGTCACCTCGCCTGCCGTCACCGTGAAACTTGACCCGTCGGGCCTAGCGAGAAGCAGGTTGCCCTGGTCATCGACGGACTGGGCTTGCCCCTTGATGACCTGGTCTCGCCATCGGACTGTTACCTCCTGCCCCAGGGTCTCCAGTTTAGCGGCCCATCGGTCGGTCAGCGACTCGCCTCCCCTCACGGCCCCGTACAGGTCGTCGAACTGCTCCAGAACCTCTTGCAGGAGGCGTGTCCGGTCTGTCTCTTCCCCAGTTTCGGCGCGAAGGCTGGTGGCCGTGGCGGCGATCTCTCTGAATTGGGACGGATCGAAGTTCACATTGATGCCGATGCCGACCACCGCGAATCTCACCTCATCCCCCTCCAGGGACGTCTCGATGAGAATGCCCGAGACCTTCCGCTCTCCTATGCGGACGTCGTTTGGCCATTTGAGCGAAGGCTCCAACCCGGTGAGGTGGGAGATAGCTCCCGACACGGCAAGCGTAGCCGCCATGTTGACATATGGTAGCTGAGCGGCGGAGGGCCGCAGCAGGACCGTAAAGGAAAGGTTCTCTCCTCTGGGCGAGATCCATTTCCTGTTGAATCGCCCTCTACTGGCCGTCTCTCCCTCAGTGAGGAAGGCCGTGCCTTCGGGTTCGCCCTCCTCAGCCAGCCGATGCGCCTCGTCCATAGTTGATCCTATCCGGTCGTAATAGAGGATCCGACCGCCGATTACACGACTAGCGAGGGCTTGCTGAAGGATATCGATATTCAGGCCCTTCATCGCTCTAATTTAGGGAGGGCACTACTTTGTTGCCTTGACCGCTTTAGATGGTCGGCTATCACCCACCCTCCTTCAGCCGCCAGGGAAGCCAGCATGACTTTGACCAAGTCGCCGGGAATAAAGGGGTACATGCCTTTTGCAAAGATCTGACCCCGGGCGTACTCGAAGTCGAAGGTATATAGCCAGAGAAGCGCTGGCAGGTACAGGATCAGGCCGCCCAGAAGCATGGCCCAGAGGACCCGCCCCCGATGCCAGCCGTGCTGCATCAGGTATCCCACCAGCCACGCCGACGCAATAAAACCTATGAGGTAGCCCCCCGTGGGCCCTGAGGATAAATAGTGCCAGCCACCGCCTCCTTGAAATACTGAAAGCCCTGCCATGCCAAGGAAATAGTAGACCAGAAAGGAAAACAGCCCCCACCGCCAGCCCAGGAATCCCCCCATGGCCAGGACGCCTAAAGTGGAGAAATTAATGGCCACCGGATTGTCCGGCAGGTAAAAACGAGCCTTCGCCAGTCCCACCAGTAGAGCTACAAAAGCCAGGGATACCATTACTTTTCCGACAAACCTTATGGACGGAAACAACGCTTCAAGAAGGGACTCATTATAGGGGCCGATTATCGGCCATGGCTTGGCCTGAATTACAATTGCGCCGGATCTGATGACAGTCTGCACTTTAATCCTGCCTCCAAGGTAAATTCAGATAGACTTCTCTCCACGGTTGTTTATTGTCCCAGAAGTGCCTCCAAAAGTCAGCTTAGGCTGGAGGCTTTTTCCAGTTACAAAGCGCATATGGGCAATCTTAACCACCGCCCTAGATGGATTTTGGATATGAGGTACACCCAACCTTGATTCCCTCGTAACAAGGCCTGTTTGAGATGAGCCCTGGCGTGCGAAGGTGGTCTGGAGCGGAGGAGGCCACGGGATGCCGGCTGCTGGCCTCACCGCCCTATCTGCTGCGCTCAGGACAAGCGTGATCCCGTTGCGGTACCCCTTCCGTGGCTCAGGGCACCCGGTGGAAGTTGTGGAGCGGCGCCCTCATGCGGCCGCGACCGCAGGTACCGTCCCGACCGCCCGCTGAGCCGTGTTCTCCATCTCCACCAGGCGTGCATGGACCATCCGCTTGAAGTTGCACGCCAACGCCTTCAGGTAGACGGCAAGCCGCACCCGACAGCCCCCTCGCACCCGCAAGCGCCCAAGCCCGTGGGCGCGCTTCAGCTCGGAGTTCGTTCCCTCGATACCAGCCCTTATGTCATACCGCTTGCGCCACTCCTCGGTGGCCTCGGCCCTCCGGCGCCGCTCGATGTTCACCTTCACCAGGTCCGCCTTGAGGACGTAGGCCCCCGCACGCCGGTCCAGCTTCACTGGGCAACAGGATCGCAAGGGGCAGGGCTCGCATGTTGTCCCGGCAAAGTGGACCTCTACCCGCTCCGGCGCATCCTTCAGCTCGTACTCCTCGATGGACGGGTGGCCGGCGGGGCACACCGTGGCCTGCTCCCCTGTGACGTCGATCTGAAAGTCCGCGGCGGTGAGCGGCGGTGGTCCGTAACCCTCTCCTTCGTGCGAGTTCCCCGGCGCCGACCCCGCCACCGGGCTCACCAGTTCCGTTCCCCGGCGCGAGGCTTCGAAGGCATTGCGGCCCGACCCATACGCCGTGTCGGCGAAGAGCTCGTCCGGTAGGACCTTCCGCTCCGCGAGCCCGTCAACGACCGGCACGCTCACGTCGGTGTCGCTCCCACTCGAGGGGGTCACCTCCACGTGGGTGATGAGCTGGGTGGCGTTCTCCTCGTGGCAGGTCTCCGCCACCTGCACCTCGTACCCCTTCCCCTTGTGGCCGCTGTAGGTCACATCCGGGTCGTGGGGCGATTGCAGCGAGTCGGCGGACACCTGCGGGTCCTTCAAGGCCACGGGCACCTTGCATTCCCCAGCATCGTCGTCATCGTCCCTGGGGCGCCCGTCCTGGTGTTTGCCCACATGGCACTGCTCCCGCAGCAGCCGCTCCAGCAGCCGGTACTCCTCCAGCTGGGCAGCAGTCGTGCCATGGAACCGGTCCACCAGCCGGTAGAGGTCCCGGGCACAGACCGAAAGGCGTCGCCGACCCTCCCCCGTGCGGGCGTCCTCGTAGTGGGTCGCCTCGTCTTCTTCCTTCAAATAGCGCCCTAGGAGGCCCTCCGGAACCCCAGGGCGAAGCTCTGGGTGCTCCCAGCGCAAGGCCCGCAGGAACAACCGCATCGTCTCACAGAACAGGCCCAGCCGGGTGAGTGTGGCGATGTTGCTCATGATGTGGGTGGAGTCCAGCCGTTGCTTTCCGGTGCGTATGCCCAGCGCCTGAATGATCCGGTCCGTGGTCTCCTGGAAAGCCAGCCGGCCACCGTCGTGCTGCATCAGGCGAACTCGGAAGTTGTGGAGGGTCTTCTGGGGCAGGTGGGTCTCCTCGATGTCTAGCCGCAGGGCGTGGTGCCAGAGCAGGTTGAACTCTAGTTGTTCCAGAGCTTCATCGTCGGTGAGGTTGAACATCTCTTTGAGGAGGTGGACCCCGAGGACGGTCTGCACCGCCCGGTTGGGACGGCCGTTGTCCACGCAGTACATGGGAGCAAAGCGCTCCTCGTCAATCAGGGGGAGCGCCTCGTTTCGGAAAACCTCGGCCCAACTTCTCTCCAGGCGCTTAGCCTTCTTCGGCGTCACCAGGAACTGGGACTGCCAGAGGCTCTCTTGCGGGTCTCGTATTCGGAACATCCTCCCCTCCCTCGGCCAGGCGCAGCGCCCACGACCTTTTATTACATTATCCCCACCTTGCCCCAGGCTGGCGAGGGGTTTTTACGAACAAATCAACCTTGTGCAAAGCCAGAGACGCCCCCCAACCCCTATCCCACACTCTGGTACCAGCATTCAAGGAGCCAGGTATACAGAGGCCCTAGTTCAGGGAAGGCGCCAGGGCGCCCTCTATGATACCGCCGCCCAGGACCTCGTCTCCCTGATAGAAGACCACCGCCTGCCCTGGAGTCACGGCCCGCTGGGGCTCCTCGAAGGCGATCTCCGCCCAGGAGCCGTGAGGGATCAGGGTAGCCGGCGACCCGTTGGCCTTGTAGCGTATCTTTGCGCTGATGGGCATTGGGTTTTCGGGCCCCGCGCCCCCGATGTAGTTGATCTGCGAGGCCCACAGCGACCGCTGCATCAGCTCCTCCGGCGAGCCTATGACGACCTGGCCTCGCTCTGCGTCCACCCTGACCACGTACACGGGCGCGCCCGTGCCTCCCTTGAGGCCCAGGGCCTTACGCTGGCCCACGGTAAACTGGTGCACCCCTTCATGGGTGCCCAGCACTCGGCCGCTGGTGTCCACTATCTCCCCAGGCCTAGGAGCTACCCGCTCCCCTACGAACTTGCGATAGTCGCCGTCAGGGATAAAGCATATCTCCTGGCTGTCGGGCTTGTCGGCTACCGGCAGGCCCGCCTCGGCGGCCATGCGTCGAATCTCCTCCTTGGGGTGCTCCCCCACGGGGAGACGCAGGCGCTGGAGTTCCTCCTGGCCCAGGGTGAATAGGACGTAGGACTGGTCCTTGGCTTGGTCCACGCCCTTGATGAGCTTCAGGCCGTTGCCGTTGGGCCGGATGCGGGCGTAGTGCCCCGTGGCTATATAGTCGGCGTCCATGAAGAGGGCGCGACGTAGCAGAAAGTCGAACTTGATCTTGTCGTTACAGGCCAGGCACGGGTGAGGGGTACGACCCCTCTCATACTCCTGGCAGAAGTAGTCCACCACGTGGGCCTGGAACTCTCGTTCGAAGTTGAGGAAGTAGTGGGGCGCACCGATGGCCTGGCACACCCTTCGGGCGTCCTCCACATCCTCCACGGAGCAGCAGCGCTTGCTCCGCTCAGGCACGTCCTGACGCTCCACGGTCCAGAGGCGCATAGTGACGCCCACGACGTCGTACCCCTCCTCCTTGAGGAGGAGGGCGGCGACGGAGGAGTCCACCCCTCCGCTCATAGCAACTACGACGCGTCCTTTGGTCATGGTGATGCCTCAATCATTGGGCCAAATTCAACAATCCCAGACTATATTCCTAGATACGCAGTGTCAAGCTTCCAGAGGTCTCAAAGAAAGTTACATTGACCCCCTGCCAACGTGGGCCTATAATGGCCTTGGATGCAGGAAAAGACCGCACTACAGTCCGCAGAGTACGCCCGTCTGGCCGTGGATGTGGCCGCCGACAAGCTGGCCGCCGACATCCTGATGCTGGACATCAGGGGAGTGGCGAGCTTTGCGGACTTTTTCGTTATCCTCTCCACGGAGTCCCAACGGCAGCTGTCGGCCGTAGCCAAGGACATAGAAGAGGCCCTGGATGGCCAGGGCGCAGTGCTCCATCACAGGGAAGGGACGCAAGATTCCGGGTGGGTCCTGCTGGACTTCGGCGACGTGATAATCCACATCTTTGGCGCCGAGGAGCGGGAGTATTACCAGCTAGAGCGACTGTGGGGCCGGGCCCAGGAGGTAGTCAGGGTTCTGTGATCTACTGGCCCATCTCCATGCGGTAGTCGCAGATCTCCTCCTCGGTGAAGAAGAGGCCGATCTCCTTCTGAGCAGCCTCCGGGGAGTCGGAGCCGTGGATCAGGTTCCGCCCGATGTCCAGCCCCAGGTCGCCCCGGATGGTGCCCGGCGACGCCTTCACCGGGTCCGTCTCGCCCATGGTCTGCCTCACAACCCCAACCGCGTCCTTGCCTTCCACGATCACGGCCACCACGGGAGACGAAGTGATGAACTCCACCAGTCCGGCGAAAAAGGGCTTGTCAACGTGGGCCTCGTAGTGGCGCTGGGCCAGCTCCCGGCTGACCCTCATCATCTTCATGGCGACGATCTTGAGGCCCCGGCGCTCCAGCCGGGCGATGACTTCGCCCGCCAGGCCCCGCTGCACGCCGTCGGGCTTTACAAGTACCAGGGTGCGCTCCATTAAAGTTCTAAGGGTCCTTTCTGACCTACTTCCACCCCAACCGTGGTGGAACGGGTATTACCTTCCGCTTTCAGCCCGAGGCAGTGTACGTGTGGCTCAGGTCATAGTCAAGACCGATCTGGGATTTGGCGGACCTCTAGCCCGTCCCTGAAAAGGCCTACCTACGGTTTACCTTCGGCATGGTGATGCTGGGTGGCCTTGCGTAAATGGGCTGCAGGGAGGCCAGGTCGTCTGTGTCATTTCTCTGGAGCCGCCGGAAGCCCAGGGCCACTAGGGAGGAGGGCCTTCGGGTGGGAGGAGTCACATCTCCAAACAGCGCCTTCCGTCCCAGCGATGCCCTTAGAGCCTCCTGGACCCCCGAGACCCCCTCTCCGCAAAAAAGAGTTGGCTCGTCCGCCGAGGAGCACAGGTCCACCAAAGTCATCAGTACGGGCTCCTTCTGGACGATGATTACACTCGCGGGGCCATTAGTCTTCTCTGTCGCTCCCCTGTATACAGCCACCGAGAACTGCTCCCTGCCGGCGGGTATAAGGGCGCACACCGAAAGATCACGCTCCAAGTACGGTAAGGCCTCAACCTCCAGGGTGCTCACTCCCACGATGGGTATGCCCCGGGCCAGGGCAAGCCCCTTGGCCGTGGCCATGCCAACTCTCAGGGCGCTGAACCCGCCAGGCCCCTGGGCCACAAAGACGGCTGTCAGCTCCCCTACTGCCACCTTCGCCCCTGCCAGCAGGGCCTTGATGGCGGGCAGCAGCTCCACCGAGTGGTTCTGCTCGCTGCGCCAGGTGTGTTCGGCCACCACCCCCCCCTCGTGGGAGAGGGCGATGCCGGAGTACCTGGTGGAGGTGTCGATGGCCAGCTCCATCAGGCAAGGATCTCCCGCTTTAGCTGTCTTAGAAGCTCCTCATAGCGACTGTTATGCGCCGTCAGGAGGAGTCTTCGTTCGTTCTCGCTTACGCGGGCCATATGTACTAGCAGATGCCGTGAAGGTAGCACATCGTGTGCCTTCTCCGCCCACTCAACTACGCACACGCCATCGCCCGAGAAGTATTCATCCAGACCCAGCTCAGGCACCTCCGCCGGGTTGTCCAGTCGGTAGAGGTCCATGTGGTACAGCTTCAACCGCCCTTGCAGCTCCGCCACCAGGACGAAGGTGGGGCTCCGCAGGTACTCGTGGATACCCAACCCCCAGGCGATTCCCTGGGCCAAGCAGGTCTTGCCGACTCCCAGCCCACCGGTCAGCAGAAGAACGTCGCCTTTCTCAGCGTAACGGCCCAAGACCTCACCGATCCTCTGGGTCTCTTCCGGGCTGCGACTCAGTAGCTCCAGGGTCTCTGCCATCTAACGGAAGTGGTCCCAGCCACCATCTATTGACATAACGTTATTATTCTCGTCCACGACTTTTACGCTGCCGGGCTCATCCTTTGCTATCTCACCGATAACGGCTGCCGGAGGACCCAACTCGGAGCATACCCTTACCATATCCTTCTGGGGCGCGGTAAACAGCAGCTCATAATCCTCGCCGCCACCTAAAGCCATGGAAAGGTAGTCCTGAGGGAAAACCTCCTTTAAGAGAGGGTCCACAGGCACTTTGTCGGCATGGACAATAGCCCCAACGCCGCTTGCCTTACACAGCTTCGAAAGGTCATCCACCAGGCCGTCGCTTATATCCATGGCGGCCCGAACGCCCTCCTTTAGCAGGGTCTTGCCATGAGCCACCTGGGGCCTGGGCCTCTGGTGGGCCTCCCTCAGGCGGCGCTCCACATCTTCGCCAAAGGCCAGGCCCTGCTGAATCATCCTCAGCCCGCCGCCGGAGGAGCCCAGATATCCAGTCACGCCCACCAGGTCGCCGGGAGATGCGGCGTAGCGGGACAGGACAGGGCCATCGGTATGCCCCGTCAGGGCCACGGTGACGAACAGCGTAGGCGAGCGCACCACGTCTCCGCCGATAATCTCGCCGCCGTACTCGTGGCAAAGCGCCAGCATACCGCGGTACATCTCTTCGATGCCCTCCACTGGCGTCTCCTCCGGAAGGCCCAGGGTGACGATGGCGTAGAGGGGCTGGCCACCCATAGAGGCGATGTCGCTGTAGTTCACCGCCATCATCTTCCACCCCAGGTCCAGCCAACCAGTCCTCTCCAGGACGAAGTGTACTCCCTCCACCATGGTGTCGGTGGTCAGCAGCTCTGTGCCTTTGCCCACCTTCCAGGCGGCGGTATCGTCCCCTATGCCCAGGAGAAGACGAAACCCCGAGGACTTCCGACCCTGAAGGGGCTTCCCTGCCTCTTTAGCTACCAGGTCCGATAGTATCTCGATGAGGCCAAACTCGCCCAGTTCCTTTAGCTTCATGCTTTGCATTATAATTCTAGCTACGTCCCATCTCAAGGAGAGCACCCTTGCGTGTCCTGATAGTCTCGGACATTCATAGCAACCTGGAGGCGTTTCAGGCCGTAGTAAAGGATGCCGAGGAGGAGTACGGCTTCCAGGAGGTCTGGTGCCTGGGAGACACCGTGGGCTATGGGCCCGACCCAGGCCCCTGCATTGGACTCCTCCGCAGGTACGAGCATCTGGCCGTGGCCGGCAACCACGACTTGGCGTCGGCGGGCAAATTGGGGTTGGAGCAGTTCAATACCTACGCCGCTGCCGCCAACAGGTGGACGTCCCTTCAGCTCTCCCCAGAGGAGGTGGAGTACCTCTCCTCGCGGCCATTGCGGATAGAGAGGGAGGAGTTCACCATAGTCCACGGCAGCCCCAGAGACCCCGTTTGGGAGTACGTGCTTTCAAAGCCGGCGGCGGAGGGCAGCTTCCAGCATTTCGATACCAAACGATGCCTGGTGGGCCACTCCCACGTACCTTTCCTCTGCCAGGAGACCGATGAAGGCCCTCTGTTCATGGACTTCCCCTTGGATGTCTTCACTCTTCTGGAAGAGCAGCGCCTCATCATCAATCCGGGCGGTGTCGGCCAGCCCAGGGATGGCGACCCACGAGCCAGCTACGCCTTGTACGACTCTGACCACGCGGCCATCCTTCACCGTCGGGTGGAGTATGACATCGCCGCAACTCAGGAGAGAATGCGACAATGCGGCCTGCCCGAGTACCTCATCGATAGGTTGAGCAAGGGCAGATGAGGTAATACCAAGGCGTTATCTGCCGGCCAGACAGCGAGGCCGGTACCCTTTAAGCCCTGTTTCCTGAGAAACCCAGTGCTCAGTCCAGCAAATTCTGACACTTCCCACCCACCCTTGAAGTGTCTGTGAGGGACCCCTCGCCCTCCCCGGGGTGGCTTTGCACAAAAACTCAGGAGAGTGCAGAGAACCTAGGTTCTCTGCCAGGGAGTCTGAGGGGTGTCCCCTCAGGAATTAGACATACCGGGTGGGAGGGTGGGAAAGAATGCGTCGCTACATAGCGGACAAAACACTAGGTAATTAAGTCCTATGAATGAAGAAAGCGCGGAGAGCCTCGCGACCGGATCCTTGGAGGTCGGCGTCCCACCCAGAAGACCACTTCTTCCGGCCTTTGGCTACAGAGATTTCCGAATCCTATGGATCGGTTTTATCTTCGCCATGACGGGTTTCTGGGCCCAGATTGTGGCCCTGGGCTGGCTGGTGCTCCGTCTTACCGACTCTCCGTTTCAACTGACCCTGGTGGTTTCAGCAGGTCAGGTCTCCTTCATTCTCTTCGCATTATATGGCGGGGTACTGGCGTACCGGCTCAACCGCAGAAAGCTCATTATCTTCAGTCGCCTGTGCACTACAGTATTGATGGTGCTACTGGCCGTTCTTACCATTACCGACGTAGTAGAGGTGTGGCAGATCTTCCTTATCGCTTTTGTTACCGGGTCCCTACATACCCTGGACCTGCCCGCTCGAACCGCCATGATTCCCGCGCTGGTTGGGGAGCAGGACCTGATGAATGCCATCTCACTGACCACAGCGGTCCTTCACGGGACTCGCATAGTGGGTCCCGCTATCGCGGGAATAGTGGTGGGGCTTTCTGGAGAGCGGGGAGAATGGTCTGGGTTCATCATCTTTGCGGTGGCGAACGTCATCTTCGTCTTCTCAATGCTCCTCATCAAGGGCGGAGAAAGACAAGGAGAGCCCAAGAGAACCGCCATCCACCGGGACCTTCTGGAGGGGCTACAGCTTATAAAAGCCAACAGAGATATCTTTGCCCTGGTTATCCTGGCCAGCAGCCTATCCATTTTTTCTATGGCCTACTTCTCCCTGATGCCAGTTTTCGCTAGGGATGTTCTGGGAGGCACGCCCCGGGAGCTGGGCATCCTGATGATGGCCACCGGTGTAGGAGCCCTGTTGGCTATGGCTGGCATAACTCTGGCCCGCAACTTCAGAAAAAAGGGGGCCTATACCTGATAGGCTCCCTTCTGTTTGGAGTATTCCTTATACTGTTCAGCCAGTCGACGAACTATCCTCTGTCCATAGTATTGCTGGCTGTTACCGGCCTGTTCAACGCGGTGTACACAACAATTCTAAACGTCCTGCTGCTCTTGCTGGTGCCCAGCGCCTACCATGGCAGGATTATGAGCGTTTTTATGATCACCTTCGGTCTCAGCACCTTCGGGAACATAGCTGCCGGGTTCATTGCAGAAAGCAGCGGCGCCCCCTTCGCCGTAACCGTCACTGGCTTCATCACAATCGGCATTACAATAGCCGTCTTCCTTTACAGACCCTCCCTCGGGAAGATCTAGAAGTCCTCGTCGTCGTCATCATCATCGTGTTCTTCCTGCTGGCCGCCGGGCTCAAAGCCTACGAATGCACCTATCCTGGGAACGATATGCTCCCCTCTATCTCTGCGAGCCTTTCGCCGGGGTAGAGCATCGATTGCCTGCTTCATCTCCTGCAGGCTCTCAGCGCCAAAGTCGGCCAACCCGACGACCAGACCCTCTATGCCCACGTCTTGTAGCCCCTCCAGCGCCTTGCTATCTATAGGGGCCCCCAGGGTCAGGAGGCATGGTTTGTCTATCAGATCGCGAGTGGCCTGGATTTCGATCATCCTCATCACGGTTAAGGGTAATAGCTTCTGCTGAGGGTCTATGAGGACCGCGTCTATGGGCAGCCCGTCTATCCCTCTGGCGACGCTCTCCTCCAGACCCAGATTCGTGGTAATCACGCGCCCCAAAGACTCCTCTAGCAGGACCTCCGCGGAGGTCCCCTCCGCCTCAAACAGAAGGAAGTCGCACCCCTTCTCCTTGAGGGCCTCTACTTTGGGGGAGCCGTCGGCGGGAAGTCTTGCCCCCCAGAGGCGGCCTTCGAGGTTGGATAGCAGTTTGCCGATTGAGGCCCGCGACCCATGGTCGAAGATCACCAGGAAGCAGTCCACCGGCATTTCCAGAAGCGCCGTGTTACTCAGGTCTTTGACCGACAAAGCTCCCACTAGGTATGTGGCAACGCTTTTCTCCTGTCGGTTCCTGGCCCCAAAGCCCAGGGGAGTCTGGCTAACCTGCCCAATCTTGGAAAGCATGTCTACAAATTTGCTCATCTTTACCTCTTAGCAACTCTAATATAGCCGTCCCGCTTTATACTTTTGTGAAATGAAGCCGTGGCCAGATGAGGCCCACCAGGTAATGATGCCGTTCACTCCTGCTCCCTGTCAATGATTGATCGGAGGGAAGCCTGAGTAAACGTGATATCATATTTCCCGAACTACAGCCCGCGCTCCGGTCCCAGACAGGAGAGAGAACACCAATGGGGGCAACCTCTCAGAGAAATTTGGAAGAGGTCTCTCTGGTAGAAGGTGGCAGAGCATCTTCCGCTAACTTCTGGCCGTTACGCTCCTGGGCCTTTCTCGTCAGCGGGCTCCTACAAATGGTAGACCGCTACTTTCAGCGTCTCCCCTTTTCGCCCGACCGCTACGATGGCAGGTTTTTCGTGACGTTGGGCGGCGTTGCGGCCTTTTCCATACTGGCCCTCTGGTCCCTGACCCAATACTCCCACGTTAAGTGGTTTTACTGGGAGGATGGGGTCAGCGAATGGTGGTCGGCGGCAGCGTACCTGGCCTCTGGGGTGATGGCAGCTTTCGTCGCCAGGCTACTGATAGGGCTGGGGCATCCTCGCGTCGGATTGGTCCACGTGATATTTGCCGTGGCGTTTATTTTCTTAGCGCTAGAGGAGGTCAGCTGGGGACAGCGACTCTTCGGCTGGGCGACGCCGGAAACCCTGAGTAGCATCAATGAGCAGGACGAGATCACCCTGCATAACTTCACGTCTCTGAGACGAGTCTTCTACAGTGTGATGTTCTGGGCCGCTATTCTGGCGCTGGCAGGGTCCGTAATAAGAGTAGTCCTGCACCACCACCGCCGCGTAACAACCGCTGACTTTATCCTGCCCTCTCTCGTTTTGGCCCCAGCTTTGCTGATGATATTCATCTGGATCCACAGCAGCAACAGCTATACGGGAAACCTTCCGCGGATGCTGATTACTTATTTCGACCTCGGGCCCGTGGGAACGGAGGTCCCGGAGGTGATATTGGGGCTGGTCCTGCTCCTTTATACCTATAGAAACCTCAAACGGGCCCTTGCCCTAAGAGGCTACAGGACCGCGGAGCAGGCCGCACATTCTAGGTAACTCTCACAGGAGTCTTACTTACGTGCTCCGGGGACGCATTGAGCGTATCTCGTCCAGGTGCTTTGCGATGAGGGGAGACGCCGACGTGGGCTGCCAGTACCGCCGCCAGCGGGCCTCCTCCCCAGGCCAGGCGTGCTCAAGGTGAACGATGGTGTTGGGCCCACCGGCCTCCGCCAGAACCCGCAGGGCGTCACGTATCACCTCCCTCTGCATATCAGTGTGGCCCGGAAGGCCCAGGGGATGCGCAAAGGGGAACTCCACGGCTGCGGCTCGGGGCACGCCATACCACTCCGCCCAGGAGGGCATCATGGTCACTAAAATAGTGCTTAGCCCACCGGCCTCAAACATACGCGCTAGGACCAGCACGTCTTTGCAGCAGCCCGGTCAGGCGGGTGTGAGAAGGACCGCCTCCACCTCCTCCGACTTCATTTTGGCCAGCATCTCTGGCCCGTACTGCTCCTGCCATGGCCCCCAGCCGGGACCCGGGTGACCCTGGTAGCCCATAACCGAGTAGCTGCTAGGCGCCAGGGAGCCTATCTCCCCAAGGGCCTCCAACTCCAGGAAACGGTGAATGGGAAGCAGTATGTTGAAGTCCTCCTCGATATCGACCGGATTATAGTGGTGGTGGGCCACGCCGATTTCCCCAAGCTTCGCATCTTTGGGGATAACGCGGTAGGTGGGGTCTCCCCAATCCGGCTCCCGCTCCTCCCGTTCCATGTCGAAGGGCTGCTGCTTGCCCTTCAGGTACAGGCCTCCCGTGGTCAGCAGAGCGAAGCGGGTCTCGCTGAGGGGCTTCGATAGGGGTGTGAAAGGGGTCGTGGAGGTCTCGTCGGGCACATGCCACGTCTTCTGAATCCACGTCGCTAAGCTGTGGGGCAGCCACTTATTGCTATCGACCGGCACTGGTACTTCCTCCCGGAAAAACGCGGTATGAAAAGCCGATCACATCAACGGCGACCCATGGTGGTAGACCATGAGCCACTTTTCCTCCAGCTTCCGATAAATGTTAATCGCCTGGACCTTTCCTTCCGTCGGCCTCCCATCCATGACGGAGGTGATGTTCTCGGTGCAGGTAACCCATGCCGACTCCCCTTCCAGCGTTACCTCTGCTCCAGTGATAACGAACTGCATCATGGTAGCGTTGTCGAAGATCCTCTCCCAGCTTTCCATGACCGGTTCCCACCCCTGAAGCAAGGCCCAGCCGGGGTGGACGCACTTTACTGTCTCTGCACGCGCCCACACTTCCACCATCTGGTCGATGTCCAGGCTCTGGAAGGCGCGATAGAAACCCTGATTCGCCTGCATTACGGCTTCGGCTTCCGAGTTTTGCGGCACTGGCCCTCCTCGGTGGCTGAAGTTTGTCAGGTTGACTCAGGCAGGTCAAGGGGGCCTCGGAAGGCCTTATCCGCTAAGGCGCTGGGAATCCCGATGAGCCAGCAGGCCCTCTTGGACGAAGGCCTCGATGCCTTCATCATGCCTGGCGTCCAGAGAGAAGACCTTCCGCTTCCACCCTTCCTGGGCTGAGTCTCGACCTAGCAGGATGCGAGCCTGCTCCACGAAACGGTCGCTATCCGGTAAGCCTTTTCTCACGTTGACGGCGACGATATGAGCGTGTTCCGTCTGCCCCGACTTCATTAAGGTGACCATGTCTCCCAGGGGCGCCAACACGACCACAAAGGTCTGCACCAGCCGGTGAATCCCTACATCAACCTGACCCGCCCCGGCTGTCTCCACTATCACCACGTCGCCGACCATGGCGGAAGCACGAATGATGGCGGGCAAGGCAACGGTGAGGGCTTCAGGAGCGCCCCTGGTAGCCAGGCTGCGTATGAACACCCCCGAGTCCAGATAGGAGTCTCGCATCCGTATGCGGTCCCCCAGAAGGGCACCCTGGGACCTCTCGGAAGTGGGGTCTATAGCCAGCACCACCACTCGCATGCCCTGTTTCCGCAACAGGGGAAGCATTCGACTGACCAGGGTGCTCTTGCCCGAGCCCGCCACACCGCTAATTCCCACGGTATGAGCCGAGAGAGGTCCCGCCTCGAAGCCTTCCTTGGCCAGGGTTTCATCGGCCCCCTCAGGATCGTTTTGCAGGCGAGTCAGCAACCGGGCCAGGCGTGCGCGATGGGCATCTGGAATGGCGTTCATGAATTGGAGATAACCGGGGCGTCCTTATCTCTGCGGGCAATCTCTGCGCTGATTCGCTCCACCACCTCCCGCAGAGGGGTATCAGATGGGAAGAGGGGACCAATACCCAACTTGTCTTCTATGAAACGCTGGTCCTCCGGCAGCAGAATACCTCCACCTGTAATGCAGATATCGTCCCTGCCCAGGTGGTGCAGCTCCTCCTTCAACTGGCTGTAGAAGATAGTCGGGGAGCCAATATGCGAGCTAATCCCCACCAGGTCAACGTCCTCCTCTACGGCGGCCTTGGCCACCTCTTTCATTGAGCAGTGGAGGCCGGCATACACTACCTCGGCGCCCATGGCCCTGAAGACATCCGCCAGGATCCAGAGTCCTCGGGTGTGGCCATCCAGGCCGCCCTTGGCCAGCAGGATCCGCACCGGCCTGGAGAAACGCCC
The DNA here is from genome assembly GCA_965237935.1 of Dehalococcoidia bacterium. Classification (GTDB taxonomy): domain Bacteria; phylum Chloroflexota; class Dehalococcoidia; order Lucifugimonadales; family CBDEGW01; genus CBDEGW01. The sequence goes on from CBDEGW010000004.1 coordinate 1,069,421, forward strand.
GCCCTTGGTAAGGCTTTCCATCTCTTGGGTCGAGAGCCCAAGCGAGATGACATCGCGTTCGGTGTATTCACCCCAGACCTGTTGAAGGGCCTTGGACACTTCTCCCACAGTGGCATAGATGGAGACGGCCTTAATCAGGAGGGGCATGAGGTTCTCTCCGGCCTCCGCGCCTCGCTTCAGGTCATCCAGGGCCCTATTCACGTCGGCACTGGAGCGCTCCTTCTTGACGCGACGGAGACGTTGGATCTGCCGTAGCTCAAACCCTCTCCTCGAGGCCAGCTCCTTCAGGAAGTCCTCTAGCTCCGGCGTCTCACCTTCCTCATCCTGGAACACGTTGACACCCACCACTTTTCTCTCACCCATTTCCACGAGCCTCTGGTCTCTGCTGGCGCTGGCGTGGATGGCCCTCTGTGGGTAGTAAGCATCGATGGCTGCCTCCATCCCTCCCATGCTATCGATAGCCGCCATCTCCCGCGCAGCCTCCTCCTCCAGTTTGTCTGTCAGGTGCTCCAGCAGCCAGGAGCCCCCCAGCGGGTCTATCCACCGCGTTATCTCCGACTCCTCCTGGATAATCTGCTGAGTGCGGACGGCCACCTTCAGGGCTTTCTCCGTTGGGGTGGCAAACACCTCGTCATGGGAGTTGGTATGGATACTCTGAGCGCCGCCCAGCATGGCCGCCAGACACTGCAGGGCCACCCTGACGATGTTGTTCACAGGCTCCCTGCGCGTCAAGGTAGCGCCGGCGGTCTGGGCGTGGATGCGGCACCACTGAGACCTGGGGTCCGTGACGCCGAACCTGTCTCGCATGATTTTGGCCCAGAGTCTTCGGGCCGCGCGCAGCTTGGCGATCTCCTCCATGAAGTCATTGTGCACGTCAAAGAAGAAGGAGAGCCTAGGAGCGAAGTCTCCTATGTCCACCCCCCGCTCAATGGCCTTCTGGACGTACCATGCGCCAACGGCCATGGTGTAGGCCAGCTCCTGCAGGGCGGTGGCCCCGGCCTCCCGTATATGATACCCGCTGATGGACACCGGGTGCCATTGAGGCGCATGCCGGGCACAATACTCAATGGTGTCCACCACCAGCTTGACCCCTTTATCCACGGGGAACAGCCACTCCTTCTGGGCGATGTACTCCTTAAGGATGTCATTCTGGGTAGTGCCACCCAGATGCTCCAAGGGTATCCCTCGTTTCTGGGCCATGGCGAAGTACATAGCGAGAACGGCGGCAGCGGGAGCGTTAATGGTCATGGACACGGTGACCTGGTCCAGGGGTATGCCCTGGAACAGGTCCTCCATATCGGCCAGAGTATCCACGGCGACGCCGTCCCATCCTACCTGGCCCTGGCATATGGGCTCGTCTGAGTCGCGTCCCATTAGGGTTGGCAGGTCAAAGGCGGTGGAAAGCCCCGTGCCTCCCAGCCTCAGGATGGTCTTGAAGCGCTCGTTGGTATGGGGGGCCAGTCCATGGCCGGCAAACTGGCGAATGGTTGGCTTCCTACCCCTGTACATGGTGGGGTAAATGCCGCGAGTAAAGGGGAACTCACCGGGTTCCCCTATTTGCTGCCGGTAATAGTCCCCTATGACCTGGGTCATTGCCTGCTGCGTCTCCTCCGGCAGGGCCGACAGCAGCGGAGCCAACAACTCTTCGGGTCGAAACACTCCCTCATCTTCTGGCATAGCAGTCCCTAGAATACTGACTTCTCAGTGCAGGGGCAACCGTGTCCGCTAGTCCGGCACCAGGATCGTCTTCCCACGGCTGCCGCGGCTGGCCAGATGCTGGTGCGCCTCTATGATGCCAGACATGGGGATTATCCGGTCCACCACCAGTCGAAGGGTGCCGGCATCCAATAGCGACAGCAACTCCTTCATACCTCCCCTGATGTCCAGCGTTTCCGGCGGGGTACGGCTCATGCTGAACCCGATGACCGTTTTGTTGGTGGTGTAGAGCTCCCGGTGATTCACTGTGCCCTCGACCCCGCTGGAGGTACCGTAGACCACCAGGCGTCCGTAGGGGGCCAGGCACTTGACGCTCTTCTCGAAGACCTCTCCACCGACGGCGTCCAGTATTACGTCGGCTCCGACGCCTTCGGTGGCTGCCTTGACCTCCTCCTCGAAGTCCTGGGTGACATAGTTGATGGTGACGTCGGCCCCCAGGGATGCTGCCAGCTTGAGCTTCTCTTCGGTGGAGGCCGTAGCCAGTACCCTGGCCCCCCATAGCTTGGCCAGTTGAATGGCGATGGTGCCGACACCAGAAGCTCCGGCGTGCACCAGCACCGTCTCCCCCTTCTCCACATTGGCTCGGGTCCTCAGCATGAAGTAGGCCGTCGGAAATATGATTGGCACCCCTCCGGCATGCACCAGGTCGAGGCCGGGCGGGCAGTGGAACAACACCCCGGCATCAATGGCGATGTACTCCGCCTGCCAGCCGTTGCCCCTGCCCAGCACCCGGTCCCCCACCTTGAGCTCAGTGACACCGGGGCCCAGAGCCTCGACGGTCCCTGAGCCCTCGAGACCCATGGTGAGGGGAGGCGGAGGGCCGGCATATCGTCCCTCTCTCTGGAGCTGCTCCGCCCAGTTGAGGCCGGAGCCAGCCACTTTCACCAACACCTGGCCGGGGCCCGGCACGGGCGTTGGTATCTCCTGGTAGCGCAGCACGCCTGGCCCGCCGAACTCGTTGATGCGCAACGCTTTCATGGACGCCTCCTACTGTGTTATTGGCTCTTCCCGTTGGAGAGATTATATGCCTTTTGCGGTATCGGGAGACTCTGAAAGGTTGACCCTCCCCTATAAGGGGGCATCCCCTGTGCTTGACACCACCGCAGGTAGACCCTACCATCCGCCTAGACTGTAGCTAGCATAGGGGGACAGCCAGCTAAGGGGGTGCGGTCATGGAGTTCGGGTCCTTTGTCGAGTTCCATATGAGAAGCGGGTTGAGCCAGGCCGACGCCTTCGAAGAGTCCTTCGCTCACGTCGATATGGCCGAAGAGTTGGGTTTGGATACGATCTGGACCTCCGAGAACCACTTCAACCCTGATCGATCGGTTCTGTCCTCTCCCCTGATTATGGCAACCGCCATAGCCGCCAGAACCAAACGCATAAAAGTAGGCACGGCAGTCCTGGTCCTACCCTTGGGCAACCCCCTTCGGATTGCCGAGGAGGCCGCGACCCTGGACCAAATCAGCCAGGGCAGGTTCCAGTTCGGAGTGGGACGCAGCGGCCTACCAGGCTCCTACGAAGGCTATAACTTCCCCTCTGCCGATAGCCGGGAACGCTTCCATGAATATCTGGACATAATAATCAAGGCATGGACTAACGAGCGCTTCTCCTACGAGGGCCAGTTCTTCTCCTTTAACGACGTGTGCCTGATGCCGAAGCCGTATCAGTCCCCCCGCCCCCCCATCCGCATCGCAGCCACCACCTCAGAGACCTTCCCAAACATCGGCCAGATGGGCTTCCCCCTCTTCATAGGGGTCCGAATCCTGGCAATGCCCCAGGTGGCCGAGCAGGTGCAGAGCTATAAGGAGGCGTGGGAGGAAGCCGGGCATCAAGGGCCCATCGATGTTTTCCTTCGGCTCCCGGTGTACGTGGCCGAGTCCAAGGAGGAGGCCCTGAGCGAAGCGGAAGAGAGCTTCATGCGCCAGTTCCGGAGGCTGGGCGGCCAGCTCACCCGGTCGGCGGACCTCCCCGGAGGGGTTGCTGCAGAGAGGGCACAGAGCGGCCAGCAGTTGGGCGTCGTGACCTGGGAGGATGTGCAGGGTGAAAAGGTTGCCGTCGGTACCCCGGAGATGGTCGTCAAGCAGCTTCAAAGGATGAAGGAGACACTGCGCCTCAGCGGCGTGGTAGCAGAGTTCAACGCCGGCGAGCTGATCCCCCGGGAGCGCATAGCCAGGTCTCTGCGCCTCTTCTGCGAAAAGGTCATACCCGCCTTCAAGTAAACGTCTGCAAGCCCAAACTGTCGCGTTTAAGAGTTACCTGGGCTTTGCACAAAAACTCAGGAGAGTGCAGAGAACCTAGGTTCTCTGCCAGGGAGTCTGAGGGGTGCCCCTTCAGGAATTAGACATATCGGGGGGGTGGGTGGGAAAGAAAAGGTCTGCTGTTGGACTTTTTGGTGCAAGGCCGAGTTACCTGGTATAGGGACTATCCTTGAAGCGCTCCCTGAACTCCTGGAGAGCCGCTATACCCTTCTCCTTGATAGCGACGATGTGGTTCCACCCCTCCAGGTGCATGGCCCTCTCCAGCTCTTCGGGGTAGCGGACCTCGCAGAGGCCGACTTCAGCCGCCTCCTGAGGAGACATCCAACTGGACGTAGTGGTGACGGGGGCCTTCACCGCATCGACGATCTGGCGTAGCTGCTCCTTGTCTATGGATGGCCTGAAGTACAGCACATCCGCGCCGGCGTCCCGATAAGCCTTGAAGCGGTCGATGAGCTCTGGTAGCCCACCCTTGCCCGCCACCAGGACGTAGCAGCGGGCCCTGATAATAAAATCAGGGTCCAACCCCTGCTTCGCCTCCACAATGGCGCGGATCTTCTCCACCATGGCCTCTTTGGGAATTACATCCGTGATGGCGGCCTCTCTGGTGTATCCTCCACGAGTTTCGGCGGAGGCGGAGCGTCGGCTCTTCACCAGCCTGTCGGCCAGGTCTATGCCCGCAATGCCTGCTTTGATGTATCTGGGTATAGCCCGCTTGATGAAGTCGAGGCTGCTGGTGCACAGCTCGTCGGCGTCTATCATCACTGGTAGGTCCACGGCCCTCGCGAACAGCTTGGCGATGCGGAGCTTCTCAAGCAGACCGACCTGGACTCCTGGCCTGCCGTACATAGTCCCCAGGGTGGTGTTCCCTCCGATAAATATATATTCGTATCCCGCCTTCTCCAGCAGCTTGGCGCCCAATGGCGTAGGAGCGGTAACTTGCACCACCGGGTTGCCCTTCCGGTTGAATATCTCCTTGAGGCGCGTGCTCTTTCTGATTGCGACGGTTGTCATGGGACTGTCTCCTTATAGCACTTTCCAGCTTTGCACAAAAACCCTGGGAGAGTACAGGGGGTTCCCTGTCGGGGGTTCAAGGGGGTGCCCCCTTTGGATAAAACCTCTGGGAGGGTGGGTGGGAAAGAAGCGTTGGACTTTTGATGCAAAGCCGCTCTTTCCGTTAAAAGGGCCCTACGTAGGGATTATCCTTGTTGCGCTCCTTGAACTCCTTTATGGCCTCGATGCCCCGGCTTCTTACCTCCCTGATATGGGCCCAGCCCCCCGAGTACATTGCGCCCGCCAGCTCATAGGGATAGCGCAGCTCTCGAAGGCCTATCTCCTCGGCCTCCTGGGGAGACAGCCAGTAGGCAGGGGCGGCAACTGGAGCGTCCACTCCCTGAACGATTTCCCTGATCTGCTCCTTGGTCTTGATACCCAGCACATACAGCATATCCGCGCCGGCTTCCCGGTACGCCCTGAAGCGCCGCATGACCTCCTGGGTCCCGCCCGTGCCAGTTAGCAGCACGTAGCATCGAGCCCGAATTACGAAGTCAGGATCAAGAGGTGCCTTTGCCTCTACGGCGGCGCTAATCTTCTCCCGCATAGCCTCCAGGGAGATGTTCTCTGTGACGTCAGGCTCTCTGTAGTAGCCACCTCTGAAAACTAAATCTGAGTTCCTTCTTCGCCTCACCAGGCGATCATCCATGTCGATACCAGCGAGGCCGGCTTTGATGTACTCGGGCACGGCGCGACGGACGTACTGGTGGTCGCGGGAGGACATATCGTCGGCGTCCATCAGGACGGGCAGGTCTACGGCTTCCACGAACAGTTTGGCGATGCGTAATCTATCGGGAAGGCTGATGGACGTCCCTGGCATTCCCGTCATGCTGACCAGGGTGACATCGCCGCCGATGAATATGTAGTCGTAGCCCGCCCGCTCCAGGAGCTTGGCTCCAGAAGGCGTGGGGGCGCTTATCTGGACGATGGGCTTTCCCTTACCGGTGAACAGTTCCTTTAAGCGGGCACTCCTCTTTTGCGTTGCTGTGGTCATAGGCTCCTCCTAATCAAACAGGCTCCAGTCGTCTGTAGCAGGTAGCTTGAATCAACTCTCTCATCACCACTTCGCACTGGCCTTGAGACATCAGGTCGCGAGTAGCCTCTATCAGGGGTTTATCTGCTTCTGGGTCACCGAAATCGTGCTCCAGTATATACCTGGTCCACTCGTCAAAGGCATCGAAATAGTACAGGAACTCAAACTTCTCATCCCGCTCCTGCCTGAAAAGCCCGTCCGCAATGGTGGAAGCAACCACGCTATGTGCCCAATGGACTCCTTCTATAAAGGCCGATTCGTCCAGGCGGCCCATATCAACCTGGCGATCGCCATAGTGAACTTCGATTCTCGAGTGCTGCGGCTGAGGATGGATATCCAGCATCAACCCGCTGGGCCTCAGAGAGCGATGGGCCTTCCTAAGAGCGTCACCGACGCTCTCCGAGGGGATTCATCATAATGACCATGAAATGATTGCCACATCGTACGCTCCAGCCGGTAAGTCGACCGAGAGAATGTCCTCTACGCTAAAGGAAACAGTATCCCTGAGGGAGTCCGGCGTGTTGTCCTTGGCTGTTTCTATATCAACCTCTTTGGGGTCTATCGCCAAAACTGAAGCCGCCTTATGAGCAAACCGCCAGGTAAGGCGACCATCCCCACAACCGATCTCCAGGACGTCCTTCCCGGCAAAATCAACCAAGTCATGGATAACCTTTAGTTCGACACCTTCTGGATCCAGCCTGGCTGCCATGCTGCTTTCTCCTCAGTGGACCTCCCATACATAGTGGGATGGCCCATAAAGAAATCCTCACACCCGACCTGGGAATCTCAGCCACGTTTAAGGCCTGGAGCCACCGGTCGGACTCGAACCGACGACCTGCTGTTTACGGATTATAAATAGACGGTCCGCTAACGTCCATTATCGTCTGATTAGGCTTAGGGACTCTAATATGGTTTTGTGTGTCACCGAGATCAGGGAGGGTCGAACTCCACCTGAGGCACGACTTGGCTGTGTTGGTGGCGTCCTAGCCGCTGAGCAGCCGGCCAGCGGCCTTTCCTGGTGGCGGCGAGGTCTGTTGTAGACTGCCTGGGAAAAGCCCGTGAGACACATGACCTGCCTCCACGACACTTGGGTAAAAAGTGCCTAGGGGATGTTTGACGCCATCGAACGCTTTCAGGACTGATGGGCGCCGCCGGGCCGTTCGTCATAAGGGCTCGCCGGTGGGTCTGTTGTAGTGTCAGTAAGTGACGTGTGGTATCCTTCGCCTGATTCCGGCGAGTTCAGGGCAAGATTCTTGTTCCATTCGAACGAGACGAACCTTTTCCCGTCCAACCGGAGACAAGGAGGTTAGACATGGCTCTCGCTATAGACAAAGGGCACACGGCGCTCCTGGCAATGGACTTTCAAAACGACATAGTCCACGAAAACGGGGCGTTCAAGGACTTCGGCTTCGCTGCGATGGTCAAGCAGAACGACGTGTTGGCCAAGTCCGCACGGTTGTTGGGCGCAGCCCGCCGCGCGGGCGTGAAAGTGATCTACCCCGTCATCAAGTACCGCCCAGGCTACCCGGAACGCCCTGCTAACAGCGGTCTCTTTGCGGGTACGATCCAGGCCAACGCTATCGTGGAGGGTACATGGGGTGCGGAGATACACGAATCTGTCGCCCCCCAGGATGGAGAGCCGGTAGTGGCCAGGCGCGGGGTCAGCGCCTTCTACGGGTCAGACCTTGCCGCTTTGCTTGCCACTGGAGGCATCGACACCCTGCTGCTGTCCGACGTAGCCACCAACTTCGTGGTGGAAGGCACTGCCCGGGAGGCGGCCGACCGGGGATACAACGTGGTAATCGTGGGAGACTGCTGCGCCTCGGCGTCCCAAGAAACTCACGATGTCACCTTGAACACCACGCTGCCCCTCCTCTCGACCATCTCCAATCTGGATGAAGTCATAGCGGCGCTGGGTTAGCAATGGCGGAGCCCTTTGTGTGCCACATTGCCCTGGAGGGGTGTATCGACTTCCGGGGTTTGGTGGCTACCGGAGTCAAGACGGGCATACGGTCCGTTGGCGACGCGTTTTTCGCAGCGGAGCTACCTCCTCGCTGATACACTAGAGCGGAGCAGCGGATGACGCCTCCTGCTGGCCTATAAACTCCAGGACCAGACGGTTCCAGAGATCCGGCTGCTCCCAGAAGGCCGCGTGCCCCGCCTCAGGCACCGTCACGAATTGGCAATGACGGATATGCGCTGCCATTAACCGCATCAGCGCCGGTGGTGAGGCGAGGTCAGCGTCGCCGACGAGCAGAAGCACTGGGACCCGCATCGTCTCCAGCCACGCGAATGTCATGGGGTGCCTCGTCAGCTGCTGCTGCCCAGGGGAGCCCTCTTGGCGGCTCGCGCGCTCGATCGCGAGCCAGCGGCGTGTGCCCTCGGGGTTGATGCCGCGGTACGAGGGCCCGAGCTCTCGTAATTCGGCCGGCAATCCCTGAATTTCCGGTGGCCGGAGCCTATGCTGGACTTCTAGGTAGTCTGGGTCCTGTACGCGGGCAGTGCTGTCGGCGACCACCAGGCTGCGGACCCGTTCCGGGTGCACCAACGCGTAGTCTAGCCCAACGACCCCACCGGCCGCCGTCGCCACCAGATGGAAGCGGTCCAGGCCCAGGTGGTCCGCGAGGCCGTGGAGGTCGTCGCTGCCATAGCCAGGTTGCTCCCCCGTTGTGGCAGGCCGCGAGCGGCCCGACTGCCGGCGGTCATAGGTGATGCAGCGATAATCTGCCGCAGTGAACGCCGGCACTTGATACACCCAGCTTTTGCTTGTGCCTGTGATGGCGTGCAGGAATATCACGGGCGTACCCGTACCGCCGGTGTCGTTGTACCAGAGGTTAACGCCAGGAAGCTCTACATAAGGCATAAGGATATTGCTCCCCCTGAAGTCACTGCCGCACTCGTGCGAGAGGAGCATCGGCCAGCAGAGCGAGAAAGTATGGCCGCCACAGCTCGACCCCCTCCGGCTTCTACCGACGCCAACGCGCTAGCTGGACATCTTCTTCGGTTGCATTCTGCGCGAGCACACCTGCGAGTTTATGGCAGCCGACGGTCGTCTAGGGGAACTTACGCCCCCGGCCTTTACTTGGAGCCAGTCTATGGGGTTGTCAAAAGCCGGCCCCAACCGTACACAGGTGGCGCGATGCCATCATGGATGAGGCGCCATGCCGCGGTATTCCCGTTAGTGAAAACGGGTTTGTTGTAGTCCTCTTCCAAGATCGGTACCGCAGGCAATGGCCGCCACGCCCCGCCAGGCAGGAAAAGCGCATCCGCTTGGGGAGCTACCCGCATGGCCTCTCGACCGAGTTCAAAGGCTAGCTTGACCCCCATCTCAAGGCTCATGCTGAAAGCCTGGCGCGCCCATTGGCCTCTGCTCGTGATAGCGAGCACTTCGATTCCCGCTTCCGCAAGATACTTGACAAGCGCATCGTTGACCTCGTCTGCCCAGCGGCTGCCCACAGTGATCTTGCGGACTTCCAGGTGCTTCATGGCCGCAATTACGGCTTCATCTGCCGTGTCTCCTGGGACACCAAAGATTTTGTGGGTATCCTCAATAAGGTCCAGCACTCTCCGGCGACCAAGCTGGACGGAGATCGGGATGCCTCCAAGGGATACGCGCTGGGCGCCACGACTTACTAGGTCCCGCACACACTCAGGGTAACGGACCATAGCCTCTTCCACCCGCTGGACCGTGTAGTCCTTGATACCCAGGGCGTTGGTCAAGGTGACGACCCTCGGCGGCAGGAGGGGCTCCGCGAGAGCGTTTGGCCCCCCGGCTTCATCTCCTCCAGCAGGACGAATTACGCCCAGATAGTAGCTCGGATTTTCATTGCTTGTCATAGTCTGTAGGAGCCCCTTGAGCGCAGTGTTGCTGGCGCCTCGGTGATAGGGGCACGGTAATATCTACCCCCGATGTTGTCAAGCACAATAAAAGTCCCTGAGCTTCACTCGCTTCATAGGTTTGTCAGCTTCACGTTAGACGTATATGGCCACGTGGCGGCAGGGCTTCAGGCAGAAGCGGCCAAGGCATTTGAAAACATCATGGACGGACATTCCCGTGAGTGGCGCGATAGAAGCAATTGCTGTTATCAGTAGACATAACATATAACAGTCAGGTTTTTGGGTACTACTTTAACTAAGAAAATGGAGCCACCGGTCGGACTCGAACCGACGGCCTGCTGTTTACGAAACAGCTGCTCTACCACTGAGCTACGGTGGCACGTATCTACTGCTTGGAATCTGTAATGGTACGCCAGAGATAGAGACATTGTAGCGCACGGGCCCCACGTGGGGAAAGAAGGGCTTAAGCTACCTATGCCTGGCTCCCTCTTTGCACAAAACCCCCAGAAGGGTACAGGGAACTTGGGTTCCCTGTCAGGGGTTCAAGAGCCTGTCCTGAGCTTGCCGAAGGGGGGTGTCCCCCTTTGGATAAAACCTCTGGGCGGGTGGGTGGGAAATAAGCGTTGGACTTTTTGTGCAAGGCCGCTTGCTCCTGCATGCTGTAACGGTAATTCCATCTCTAGACGAAGCTCTGGACGAAGACAAGCTGACCACCTATGATGATTACCAGCGCGGGATATGCCAGGGAGGGGTCAATGCTGGCCAAGGTATGGACATGCGCCGTGGTGGGAATGGACGGCTATATGGTTGAAGTGAAGGCGGACATCTCTCCTGGCCTGCCCGCCTTCACTATAGTTGGCCTCCCAGATACCTCTGTCCAGGAGGCCCGGGATCGAGTGCGGGTCGCCGTTCGTAACTCCGGTTGTGAGTTCCCTATGCGGCGCCTCACAATCAATCTGGCGCCCGCCGACCTCAAGAAGGAAGGCCCCGCCTACGACCTGCCCATCGCAGTAGGGATCCTTCTCAGCTCTGGGCAGGTGTCCCTGGACACATCCCAGGCTGTATTCCTGGGAGAGCTTTCCCTGGATGGCGGGTTGCGCCATACAAACGCAATCCTCTCCATGGTTGCCATAGCTCAGGAGAACGGACTGAAGACCGCCTACGTCCCTCAAGCCGATGAGCATGAGGCGTCACTGGTAGCGGGAATAGACATAGTCCCGGTGGGGACCCTGGTTGAGCTGGTGGCGCATCTGAGGGGGGAACTGGAGCTGACCGCCTCGCCCAAAGAGCAGAAAGGCGAAAAAGAGGTCGAGGAGCAAGCTTACGCCCTGGACCTATCACACATCAAGGGGCAAGAGCACGCCAAGCGAGCCCTGGAAGTGGCTGCAGCTGCCGGGCACAATCTACTCTTCAGTGGCCCTCCCGGCAGCGGGAAGACCCTGTTGGCTCGGACTCTGCCTTCCATACTACCTTCCATGACCCCGGCGGAGTCTCTTGAGGTCACCAAAATCTACAGCGTAGCCGGCCTTCTCTCTTCGGACACGCCCCTCATTACCCAGAGGCCCTTCCGTGCGCCCCACTACACCATCTCCAACGCCGGCCTGGTGGGCGGGGGGCGCTGGCCCAGGCCGGGAGAGATCACTTTGAGCCACCGGGGCGTCCTCTTCCTGGACGAGCTGCCTGAGTTCGGCCACACTGTGCTGGAGGTGCTCCGGCAACCCCTGGAGGACAGGGTGGTGACCATCAGCAGGGCTCAGGGGTCTGTCACCTTCGCCACCAACTTTACCCTGGTGGCGGCCATGAACCCTTGCCCGTGGAGGTATTGACTACAGCAGGGAACCGGTACTCTATCAGCACTTTCGCCTTCTTGCCTTCCGGCTCAACCTCCGTGTGAACGGTGATCTGTTTCACCAGCATCCGCACCACCTCTTGCCTCAGGGCATCATCCAGCCCAGCATCTAACCGCCGTTGAAGTTCTTCAAGAATGTCCGGGTCCAGTGGTTCTTCAGGCTCTCCCAAGGTATCTTGAAGTTCCCCTAGGCGCTTTTCGACTCCCTCCTGCTCCCGGCCTATCTCTGCCAAAAGTTCGTCCAACTCGGCATCAGAAATGCGGTCCCGCGTGTTCAGATCGATGGCCTTCTTTCTGCGTCGTGCAAGATCAACCATGGCGCTTTCCAGAGGCAAATTCTCTGCTTCGGCAATGGCCGCTCCCGCATCCATCTCCTTCTCGCGGCTTAGCTCCTCCAAGATATCCCCTGGGTCGCGCAAGAATCGCTCGATGTCCTCCCATACGACGGTTTCGATGTCGGGGCCTTTAAGCGCCTTGGCCGGGCACCGTTCCCCCTTGGGACCTTTATCGGTTAGCTGACCGTTGCAGCGATACCAGGGAAATCCCCTGCCCCAGGAGCCAACGTAGAACCGTCTACATCCCCCGCAACGGCAAACGGATCTGAGGAGATAGACGCGAGGTGTGTTCTTGGACATGATTCGGTTCCGGGTTAGTGTTTCCTGAGCCGCATGCCAGGTCTCTTCCGACACCAGGGCTGGCACCGATGCGGAAATGACCTCGCGCCCATCAGGCCTGGCGCTCCGCCGACCATACTGGAGTTCGCCTCGGTACACTGGGTTCTTTACCAAATTGCGGATTCGACCGGCACGCCACAAACCTTGAGTCCGCTCCTTGCGTTGTCCCCTTCTGACCAGCCTGTCATCTTTGGTGTAGGCGGTGGGAACCCCCAAGATATTGAGGTGCTCGGCGATTCGAGGGCATGACCAGCCTTCAATAGCCAGCCAGTGGTGAATTTTCCGTACCAGCTCCGCCTCGGTCCAATCCCCCCAGATGAGCTTGTCGCTGGGCACCAGGCGGGCATGTTGTTTGCGGCCTTCGACCAGGTAGCCAAGAGGGACGATTCCGCCAGTGTACCGGCCTTCCCGGGCAGCCCTGTTCATACCGGTGGCTGAGCGCGCCATGAAATTCCTCCGCTCTTGGGCAGCTACGGCTACATGAATGTGGTACATGAAAGGGTCGGAGTTGCCTTCTGTAACGGAGTGGACCTTGATGCCCAATAGCTCCAAATCCCTCCAAACGACTAGAGGGTCGACGTCGTCTCGCCCGAGACGGTCGATTTTCCATACCCAGACCTCGTCGAAAAGGCCGCGCCCAGCGTCTGCCAGCAGCCGTTTCCCTGCCGGCCGGAGGGCCATGGGGATCGTGCCTGACACTCCGTCGTCAATATACCGTGTCCCCAGCCTGACATTCGGTTCCTTGCTTAAGTCGACCGCAAGCTCGTCCTGCTGGGTCTTGATGGTCGCACGCTCCCGCTGGTCTTCGGAACTTACTCGCTCGTATGTGACCACTCGTCTCAATGTGGTGGTAGTCATCCCTTTACCCTCCTGGCCGTGGTCGTTCTTCGCGGTCAGGTAGACACCATCGCTCTAGCTGGCATCGGATAGCAAGTAGTCATCCCTAATTGGGTAAGACCTTCGGCAATCCCAAGACAACACGTAAGGCAGCAAGCATAGCCACGCGGTCGGAAATGTGAAAGCATTCGATATCCAGCGGAGGCCGAGCGCGACTGCTACCAACGTCCCGAGGTCTATCACCCATGGGGCGACCTTTTAGGAGTTGGTGTGCTGGATTCCCCGCCTGGAGCGGCCGGCGGGTAGGGAAAAGGTAGCCCTAATGTCTGGCGCAGCATTACTTCGGCTTGGAAGACCACAGGCCGTCGCTGGCCTAAGCCCGAATCCACCGAAGGACGTCCTTGGGGACAGCCCTTGAAGAAGGCAGAGGGTGCTCCTCTGAATCTGGGATAATGGTTTTGGAACAGAAACCCGCCCGGAAACAAGGAGCACCTAATAGATGCTGCCACAGAACAAACCCGACCGTATCCGCATCCTCTTTGACGACCATCGCCTGGTGGCCAATGCCGGCCTGCTCCTGCCGGCCACCCTAGCCCGGCACCTGGGCCTGCGGGAACTCGTCGACCATCACCTTGACCTCGGCGGAGCGCCGGGACGGGCGAACACTGGGGACAAGATGCTGACGCTGGTCGCTTCCGCGCTGGCAGGCGGCGACTGCATCGACGACGCCGATGCGCTGCGCGCTGGTGGGACGGTCGGTGTTCTAGGCTGCGTGGTCAAGGCGCCATCCACCCTGGGGACCTTCCTGCGCAGCTTCCGGTGGGGGCATGTCCGTCAACTCGACCGCGTGAGCCGCCAGTTGTTGGCCCGGGCCTGGGCCGCTGGGGCCGGACCCGGCGACTCGCCCCTGACCATCGACCTGGACTCGACCATCTGCGAGACCTATGGACTGGCCAAGGAGGGAGCGCGCCACCACGGCTATACCGGCGCCCGCGGCTATCACCCACTGCTGGCCATTGCCGCCGGCACCGGCGAAGTGCTGATGTCCCGGCTGCGCGAGGGCCGGGCCAACACCGCCCGTGGCGCCGCCCACTTCCTGCGTGAGACGGTGTGGCGGGTGCGCTACGGCGGGGCCAGGGGACAACTCACGGTGCGGGCCGACAGCGGCTTCTACGCCCACACTGTCGTTGCCGCCTGCCGGGAAATGGATGTCCGCTTCTCTATCACCATCCGCCAGCGCGCCAGCCTGCGGGACCTGATCGAGGCGATACCAGAGGAGGACTGGACTCCCATTCCCTACTGGATGGACGGCGCCGCCGATGTCGCCGAGACGACTTACACCCCGTTCCAGACCAAGCCGGACGCCGCGCCGGTGCGGCTCATTGTCCGGCGGGTGAAGCCGACGCCCGGTTCCCAGCTCGCCCTCTTCGCCAGATACAGCTATCACGCCTTCATCACCGACCGCGATGGGGAGACGCTGGAACTGGAGGCCGATCATCGCCGCCACGCCGAGGTCGAGAACGCCATACGCGACCTCAAGTACGGCGTCGGGCTGAACCACATGCCGTCGGCGCGCTTCGCCGCCAACGGCGCCTGGCTGGCGGTCCAGGTGATGGCGCATAACCTGGCCCGCTGGACGGCGCGGATTGGTCTGGGCGAGCGGACCGTGATCACCAAGACCCTCAGGCGGCGGGTCTTCGCTCTGGTGGGACGGATCACCCGCTCGGCGCGCCGCCTCACTTTGCATCTTCCCCGGCGCTGGCCTTGGGAAACCCAGTTCAGTCGCGCCTTGGCCCGGCTGCAAGCCATTCCGTTCCCGGCCTGACGGCCAGCCTGCAACTGACCCAACGTCCCCGCAATCTCGCGCCACCCCGGTCGCGAGAGTCCCCTGCTGCGTATCCTCTCGCCATCCCGCGCATCGCAACTCCCGCATAGGGCCTTAGGGGCCCTGTGCGGCGACTGAAGACCGTCCGCCGGCCTCCCATCTACCCCAAGACCCCAGGCCATCTCCCCTGTAGCTCCCTCACCCACCCCCTTCCGCTGTCCTCACGCCGTCCATCCGTGTCCTTCGGTGGATTCGGGCTAAGGCTTGTGACGCCAGGGCCTCGAAGGTTTCACGGTCTAGGTCTAGACGGAGTGTTGGCATGGCACCCTCTGGAATCAGTTACAGGGAGGATGCCACTCCCAAGGGGCCAAAAACAGGAGATTAATAGGATAAGAATTCAGAGGCTACGCAACAGGTCCTTCCAACCGGCAAAACCAAACTCTTTGACCCAAAACCTTAGTTGCCTATCTGCGCCGCTGCTTCCCATAAATCCCCTTTGAGACATGACTTCGGCGACTCGCTCTTGGGTGACCCGGCTGCCCCGGACGTGGACCTGGGCCACCGCCAGCCTTATCTCCTGTAGAAAAGCCTGACCGTCCTCGAAGATGCCGCTGCCGTAAGGGCGTCCCCTCCGAGTGGTGAGGGATTGTTCTTCCGTGGGTGGCAATGTGAATCTAGCCAGTTGCCAGTGGCCACTTTGGTCCGGAGGTGCCTCGAGTACCACCGAGGGAGCGTAAGGGTAACCGACCAGCCAAAGCCCCGCCGCCCTGGCGGCCTCTTCCTGTATCCACTTCCACAAAAGCTGTATAGGAATGTGCATGGGCAAGACGGTGGCGAGGTGTTGCTGGCCGTCATATAACCACTTGGCCTGGGGACCAATTTGGATGGGCACCTCGTCCTCTTTTTCCCAACACAAAGCCAAGATTACCCCTTGGCTGAGGGCTTTTTTTCGCACTTCGTCGGGGGAGCTTCCTTCGAACCGGGACTTAAGCCGGATACACTCCCGCTGCCACTGATCGGGTTGCCAACTTATGCGCAGGGCCAATCTCTCCGCAGCAGACGGGTCCTTGTCCAGGGCGTTGATGATGTCGGACAAAAGGGGATCAGTGGGCGGAAATGCAATCCGGATAGACCATAAATATTCCCGTAGCCACAGGCTGAGGCTCTCGGCAACTTGGTTGTTGAGCACCGAATTTAGCGCGGCGAGAGTTTGACCGAACTGCGACATTTGCCGCCACAATGCGCTATCTATCAGGGGACCTGGCAATACTGCAGTGCCCGGGCTCTTCAGCGCCAAATGTAGACCGTCAGCGATAGTTGGCACGACCTGCGATATCTGCCGCAACAAAGTGGGATCTATTAGCGGAGCTGGCAATACTGCAGTGCCCAGGCTCTTCAGCGCCAAATTTGACGCGGCGATAGTTGGCACGACCTGCGATATCTGCCGCAACAAAGTGGGATCTATTAGGGGAGCCTGCGAAATTTTGGCAGCAATTAACGCGCCAAAACGTGGTAAGGTGCCGGCCAATTCCTTTAAGCAGAGTTGGCGCGAACTTAAGTCAGTCGCGGAGAGCTCTGCCGCCACGTCTAAGGTGGACCCCATTATTAAGACAGCACGAGGGCTAAATTAAGAGAGTCTCCCACCCCTGCGCTAGGTTTCACCAAGCCCGATGGCAGCCCTGCTTCTTCAGCTGCTGCTCCCCTTTCTTCCTGGCCATGTTGGTACACCTCTGCTGGGGTCCGGTAGCCCAAAGCCTGGTGAGGCCTCTGCCGGTTGTAGAACTCCAGGTAGGCATTGATCCCAGTTCGGGCCTCGGCGACGGTCTGGTAAGCTTTCAGATACACCTCCTCGTACTTGATGCTCCGCCACAGCCGCTCCACGAAGATGTTGTCCAGGTACCTACCCTTACCATCCATGCTGACCTGGACCCTCTGCTCCTGCAACGTCTGGGTAAAGGCCTCACTGGTGAACTGACTCCCTTGGTCGGTGTTGAATATCTCCGGTCGTCCCTTACCCAGGGCTTCCTCCAACGCCGCCACGCAGAAGCTGGTGTCCATGGTGTTGGAGAGCTTCCAGGCCAGCACGTGCCGGCTGTGCCAGTCCATGATGGCCACCAGGTACAGGAAGCCCTTCGCCATGGGGATGTAGGTGATGTCCGCGGCCCAGACCTGGTCGACCCGATTAACCTCCACTCCCTTCAGCAGATAGGGAAAGATCCGGTGTCCCGGCGCTGGTTTGCTGGTGTTGGGACGCCGGTAGATCGCTTCCAGACCCATCAACCGCATCAGCCTTCGAACCCTTTTTCGGCTCACCAGATAGCCCTGTTGCAGCAGCCAGGCCTTCATCTTCCTGGAGCCGTAGAAGGGGGTCTTCAAATACTGACGGTCCATCAGGGCCATCAACTCCAGGTCTTCTGCCCTGGTCGGTACCGGCCGGTAGTACACCGAGGCCCGGCTGACGTCCAGCAGGATACATTGACGCACCAAAGACAGCTGCTGGTGGTCTCGGTCTATCATGGCTCGCCGTATGCTGCGACTCATAGACCGGACCTTTCCGACAAAAAATCGCGTTCCACCTTCAGCTGGCCGATGTGCCGGTAGAGGTGGTTAATCTGAGCTTCCTTGGCTTTCTCCTGGGATTTCTGATTGGTGGCAAATAGCTCCGGGGCTCCTTCCACCAGGGCCCTTTTCCAGGCGTGAATCTGACTGGGATGGACCTCAAATCGGCTGGCCAGCTGGGCGATGGTCTCTTCCCCCGCAAGGGCGGCCAGGGCCACCT
This sequence comes from Dehalococcoidia bacterium, assembly GCA_965237935.1. Taxonomy (GTDB): domain Bacteria; phylum Chloroflexota; class Dehalococcoidia; order Lucifugimonadales; family CBDEGW01; genus CBDEGW01. The sequence goes on from CBDEGW010000004.1 coordinate 1,087,279, forward strand.
TGGCCTTGAACGCCGGACTGTGCTTATTCCTCGTCTGCTTCATGTCCTGCTCCTCCACGTCGGTTAGTTGCCGGTTATTTTAGGAGCTGGACTCTCTCTTAGCCAGTTGTCTAGTTTTTGGGTACCACCTCAGAACGAGACACTGCAAACAGCGCGACCTTGCTCAACACTCTACTTGGGGACAGCAGCTATGACCGCGTTGGGGACGGAGAACTCACAAGCACGAAGTTATCGGAATCGTTGAGCAGATATCCTACGGGCATGCAGGACCGCTGGTCCGGTGCCATCTTTGCGCTAAATCCTCGCAATCCCGACTCTGCCCAACATTTTTGCACTAGCGCTAGGGAAATCCTCGCGGACATTCTCAACACTGAAGCACCTGACGCGGAGGTGTTGTCTTGGTTTCCAGACTGCGATGTGACTGAGCAAGGCACACCTACCCGCCGCGCCAAAATCCACTATTGTTTGGATCGCAGCGGCTTGAATGATGGAGCCCTTGAGGATTTCATCGAGGTAAACATCAACGATCTCTCGGTCCTATTCAAGGACCTAAACACGGGCGCTCATGGCCCCGCAGGAAGATTCTCGCTGCCACAGTTGACTGCAATCAAGACCAGAGTCGAAGACTCCATTGACTTCATTTGTGAGATCGTAACTTAGCACGTGTCGAGCAAGGGAACGCTGACTACTCTATTTGTTGAGTGTAGTACACCATTGCCTTGGCGTCGCCCATACCCATAGTGAGTTGACGGTCGCGCCTGTGGTGGTGAGCGGCGCGACGGACGGGTAGACCGTCGCGCCCGTGGGAGCGTAGGTGGTCCTGTGATGTGAGGTGGTACCCAAAAACTAGACAACTGGCTAAGAGAGAGTCCAGCTCCTAAAATAACCGGCAACTAACCGACGTGGAGGAGCAGGACATGAAGCAGACGAGGAATAAGCACAGTCCGGCGTTCAAGGCCAAGGTGGCCCTGGCCGCCCTTGCGGGGGAAGAGACCATCGCCCAGCTGGCCAGCCGATTTGAGGTCCATCCCAGTCAGATTCACGCCTGGAAAAGGGCCCTGGTGGAAGGAGCCCCGGAGCTATTTGCCACCAATCAGAAATCCCAGGAGAAAGCCAAGGAAGCTTAGATTAACCACCTCTACCGGCACATCGGCCAGCTGAAGGTGGAACGCGATTTTTTGTCGGAAAGGTCCGGTCTATGAGTCGCAGCATACGGCGAGCCATGATAGACCGAGACCACCAGCAGCTGTCTTTGGTGCGTCAATGTATCCTGCTGGACGTCAGCCGGGCCTCGGTGTACTACCGGCCGGTACCGACCAGGGCAGAAGACCTGGAGTTGATGGCCCTGATGGACCGTCAGTATTTGAAGACCCCCTTCTACGGCTCCAGGAAGATGAAGGCCTGGCTGCTGCAACAGGGCTATCTGGTGAGCCGAAAAAGGGTTCGAAGGCTGATGCGGTTGATGGGTCTGGAAGCGATCTACCGGCGTCCCAACACCAGCAAACCAGCGCCGGGACACCGGATCTTTCCCTATCTGCTGAAGGGAGTGGAGGTTAATCGGGTCGACCAGGTCTGGGCCGCGGACATCACCTACATCCCCATGGCGAAGGGCTTCCTGTACCTGGTGGCCATCATGGACTGGCACAGCCGGCACGTGCTGGCCTGGAAGCTCTCCAACACCATGGACACCAGCTTCTGCGTGGCGGCGTTGGAGGAAGCCCTGGGTAAGGGACGACCGGAGATATTCAACACCGACCAAGGGAGTCAGTTCACCAGTGAGGCCTTTACCCAGACGTTGCAGGAGCAGAGGGTCCAGGTCAGCATGGATGGTAAGGGTAGGTACCTGGACAACATCTTCGTGGAGCGGCTGTGGCGGAGCATCAAGTACGAGGAGGTGTATCTGAAAGCTTACCAGACCGTCGCCGAGGCCCGAACTGGGATCAATGCCTACCTGGAGTTCTACAACCGGCAGAGGCCTCACCAGGCTTTGGGCTACCGGACCCCAGCAGAGGTGTACCAACATGGCCAGGAAGAAAGGGGAGCAGCAGCTGAAGAAGCAGGGCTGCCATCGGGCTTGGTGAAACCTAGCGCAGGGGTGGGAGACTCTCTTAATTTAGCCCTCGTGCTGTCTTAATAATGGGGTCCACCTTACTTCATCGTAGTGACCACCAGGGAGTAAAGTCCGCCGTACAGTTGTGAGTGCCAACAGGCTTCGACGCCGTGGGTGTGCGGCTCTTTCGCTGAGGAATCCGTATTTCTCATCCCACGCTTTTTTGGCTTCGGGTGAAATCCGTTCAGCCATTTTGCCATAGGTCAGGTCTCCACTGCTGATAGATCCTTTATCATCGAGTAGCGCGTCCAACGTTGGAGGATGGGTTTCTGCGTCTTCTGCAACAAGCTGGTCCTCCATGGCCATCCGTACCAGTACCGACGCCTGCTGGTAGTAGCCGCGTTCCAATAACTGTCTGGCAATGTGCAGTGAATTGAAACTTCTCACGGCAAGGAACATTTGGGCATCTTCCAGTCGGCTATCTGGTCGTTGCTTCTCATAGGCGAAAGCATCTAAGCCTTGGAGAATCTGATCGAGGGCGGCATCGACAACTTCAAGCTCACGACCATGGTTCATTCGTATCTGAGATGAAACGTCGTTTTCGTTCAACTCAATCACTCTCATGTGGCGTTGTCTGAACTCAGTAGACATTGACTTTCCTCCTGAAATGCCCCCGCGATGCGGTTCGGCACATGATCGAACGCTCAGTTCGTCAGCGGGTATCCTAACAGGCTGCGGAAGAAATGTAAGACGCTCAGCCGCAGTGCATGGAGCCTCAACCGTGTCCGTACAAACTTTGGTAAATGTACAAACTTTAAAACCTTCATTTGACGGACTCAATCGACACCGAAAACTTAAGTACTCGTGGGCGGTCGGTTTGGGTCCATTCAAGCCAGGTCAGATTGTTAGACACTAGCGTGTCCCACAGCAGCATGCCGGAGGCGGTGGGGCTGTTGGGAACGGGCGTGACGCGCGACCAAGTGAGCACACCGAGGCCAGCTAGGCCTTCTGGAGCTTGAGCTAGCGAGCCGGGACGGACGAGTTGGCTCTCCCATGACTGGTTCGATCCCTGTCAACTGGGCCTGAGAAGGCTGAATTGCGAACTTTTCGCTGGGAGGTCCTTATATAAGCAGCAGGTCGGGAGCCCCCGGCTTGGCCCACGAGCCTCCGGCCCGCCAGGGTTGGAGGCTCTTCCATATCTGTCGGGGGCGGCCACGCCACACTCCACCAGCGGGCGCGAGGGCATTACAGCCCCTATTATTGCTGCTGCGCCCCCGCGACGACAAGGCGACACTTGTATTCCATCTTGGTCACGAACCCAGCCATGCTGGCATCAGCAATCGCCCTGGCCAGCCGCCGGTTGCGGACCATGCCGGAAACGTTCAACGTCTCCTCCACCACTTGGTCCGCCGACTTGGCTATCGCCGTCGTTGCCTTGTGGTCACGGTCGTTCCGGACGTTGACGGTCCGGGCGTGCAGCCTGCGCCGTTTGCTGTACAGCTTTCCCTGTCAAGGGCGCCGTAGGCGTTGACACTATCTCCGGGATCACCACTTCCCATCGCTCGCTTTTGAGTCGGCCTTGGTACCCTCCTTCCGACTTCGTCCTGTCCCAGGAAGCGATGGCCACCACGGTCGCTGATACTCCTCCTGATTCTGCAGGAGCCTTGAATGCCTGCGCCAGCTGGCCCACCGAGATGCCGTCCACGGTCGTCAACTCCCACGGGTTCCGGTCGGTTCTAACTCGCAGGGGGGCTCCGGCGGAAAGCCCGGCGATAGCACGGTGGACTGGGTGATCCGGGCGCTTGTAGCCGGCGAAACTCAGCTGCACGTCCCTCAGGCTGAGCCTCTGGTATACCTGCCTCATTTCCACAGGAGCCGGCGGGATTCGGTCCGGCTCCTGCCGGACCAGAACTGAAGGGTGACTGCGAAGCAATCTGAGAAATGGGTTGGAGTTCCCGCACCTGGCCAGGGTAAGGGTCTTCCTGGCGCGGGTCATGGCCACGTAGTAAAGACGTCGGGGAGCGTCGGTGTCCTCGCCCTTTCCTGCGGTGTGCCAGCTGCCGTCCAGAATGGCGACGTGGTCGAACTCCAAGCCCTTGGCACGGTGAGCGCTGGTCAGCAGCAAACCATGCTGGCGGCGACGGTTGTCCCGGGCCCACTCTGCCAGCCATTCTCGAAAGACGCCCGCCGGCAACTCCTCATTGTTGGTCTCGAGCAGATAGTTCTCCAGCGCCTCCACGAGGAGCTCGTTCCAAGGACCTGAGGGCTGCTCCCGAACCCACTGCAGCAGGTGGCCGGCCTTCAGCAGATTCCCTTGGCTCTGAGACCAATTGAGCAGTGCCTGGGTTTCCCGGAGCTGCCAGGTGGCCGTGAAGTCCTCGCGGGAAACCTGCACGGGTATCTCCTCCATCTGGCACAGGGCCCGCACCGGATCAAGCTGCCCCCAGTTTCGGGAGATGACTGCGCAACTGCTCCAGTCCCATTCAGGATCCAGACTGGCCAACCGCTTCAGTTCCTGAACCACCAACTGGGCCTGGGTGATAGAGTCGTTTCCTGCGGGTAGAATCTGTACCCTGCCCTGGGTTACGGGATCCAAAGGGCCCCATTCGCCGCCCAAAGGCTCCCTTGATCGAGCCCGGTTCACCGTTATGGGCCGGTCAGCCTTCATTCTCTGACGGGCAGGCTCAATGACCGCGTTGGCGGCCGATATGATGTGCTTGGTGGAGCGGTAGTTCTCCGTCAGGTAGGATGGCCTAGCCCGGTAGTCCTCCTGAAAGCGCCTGATGTATTCGGTGGACGAGCCACTGAAGGCATAGATGTTCTGGTCGTCGTCTCCCACGGCGAAGAGGTTCAGCCTCTGGTCCTGGTCCCCCTTGGTCCAGCCGGCCAGCGCCGAGATGAGGCTGTATTCCAGCTCCTTGATGTCCTGGTACTCGTCCACCAGGATCCAGCGGAATCCCGCCAGCAACCTCTCCCGCTGTTCGTCTGCTTCGTCAGGAGCCACGCGCCCGCCCTCGAGCAGCTCTATCGCTTCCTTGAGAATATCGTCGAAGATGGACTGGGCCTGTCCCTCCGTCTGTTCTATCGAACGGGCGAATGTCGACCCTGACAGTCGCATGGCGAGGGCATGACAGGTCAGCACCGTTACTCCGCTGGCATCGTCCCCTATCAGGTCGTGTAACCGCTGTCTGATCTGTACGGCGGCGTGCCGGTTGTAGGCCAGGGCAAGAATGGAACGGGGATCCTCCCTCCTGCCGCGGATGAGGTATGCGATACGGTGCACCAGCACCCTGGTCTTGCCCGAGCCCGGTCCGGCCAGCACCAGGGCGTTGGTGTTCTGCCGGTCATCGGCCACTATGTCCCGCTGGGCCCGGTTGTTCAGGCTCTCCACGATGCTGCGCCACGACTCCGGCGTCGTCTGCCGGGAGAGTTCCTGCCTCTTATCGGACAACCACCTGTCGATGAAATCCGCCCGGGGCAGTCTGAAGTAGTCCAGCGTCAGACGAACCGCATCTGCGATGGACTGGAGCCCCCTTCCCGCGTACTCGGTCATGATGTGGATCTGGAGCGTCTTCTCATCGTAGTAGATCTGCAGCGGTTCGAAGTCGGACCGCTGGAAGCGGTTCCCGCCCGCCTCCAGCCGGATGGTCATGGCCGGCCGGAACACGGACATTCCCCTGTTGAGACGTATCACCTCCTGGTCGTGGAGCCAGAGCAGGGCCTGCTGCAGGAGGCGATCCACGTTGATGGACCTGTCCAGGAACTGGCTGAAGTTCAGGCTGTCAGTCAGTTGCCCTATCGTGGTCTCAACCAAAAGATCTGCGCCTCGGGCATCGTTGGTCAGCTTGGAAAGCAGATGCTGGAGCACGGTTTCAGAGGCTTGGCGCCTGGCCTGCGCACTTCGAAGGATGGTGCTCCAGTCCTTGAGGAGGGTGACCTGCATGATCTCGTTCTGCCTGGTGCGCACCCTCATGTTCGCGGTGCCCTGTGATTCCTCCAGTCCGTCGGCGGCAATGCTCCTCAGGCTCCGCTGAACGAGCAAGGGCAATGCATACCGGTGTCCCTGGTCCTTCAGGTACTGGCTGGTCTGCCGCAGGTGAATGGGCTGTGTCTCCCCTACTGCCTGGTCCGGGGCCTGCTCCTGCATCAGCCTTATCAGGTCTTCTTCTATCGCGGAGGCCCGGGTGAGACGCTCCCTGGACGGGCGCTGCACTCCACGGTGCACATAGGCCGTGAGGATAGTGTCGTTGGAGACAAGACCGATGCGGGCGAGCTCGGTCATGGCGTTCCGGATGCCCTCAATGGTAAGGCCGGTGATACCGCTGAGCTCGTCGGTGGTGATGCCCTCATCGCTGTCGGCGTTGACCAGGCGCCGTACGATCTGGACCAGCTGCTGTTTGTAGGAATAGTCCGCATCGTCGAGGCTGAAAATGCGTCGCCGGGCCTCTTCCATGCTCTGGATCTGGAGGGAGGCCGGGAAGACGGTCACTTCATTCTCATGCCGGGAGAGGATGGTCGCCTCCTCCAGCCAGGAGATGGCGGTCTTCACCCTCGTATCATCGGTGGCCGTGTCCCTGATGAACTCGTGCTCCTCGTCCTGGAGCAGGATCTCCCCGGCGGTGGCGATGACCTCCCCGTTCATGCTCTTCTTGCTGTCCAGGTTTCTCAAAGACCTGAGGACAGCATTTATCTCAGGCTGGGTCAGGCGGGACCGGGCGGTCATGCCGTACTGCCTCTCGATGTCCTCGTTGGTGTAGAGCAGCACACAGTGGGCGGCGTCGTTGTCCCTGCCGGCCCGGCCGGCCTCCTGGAGGTAGTTCTCCAGGGATCCCGGAATATCGGCGTGGATCACCAGGCGGACATCGGGCTTGTCTATCCCCATCCCGAAGGCATTGGTGGCGGCGATCGCCTTCAGCCTTCCCTCTATGAAGTCGTCCTGCACCTGCTTCTTACGCTCCGGGGTCAGACCGGCATGGAAGTGGTCTGCCTGAGTCCCCTTGTCGTTCAGGAACTCGGCAACCTTCTCGGCGTTCCTCCTGGTCGCGCAGTAGACGATGGCCCCGCCCTCGAGGTCGGCAGGCAGGTAGCTTTCGAGAATGTCGTGCAGGTGAGCCAGCTTCTGGGTCTCATTGGTCTGAATGACCGCAAAGTGTAGGTTGGCCCGCTCCGTACCCCCGTCCACGACATCTAGGTCGACCTCCAGAGTTTCCCGGAAGTAGTCGACGATCTCCTGCTTGACGTCGGGCTTAGCGGTGGCGGTGAGACACAGGATGGGCGCTGGGTAGTCACCGTCACGGTGCCGATGGATGAAGCGGCCGATGTACCGGTAGTCCGGACGGAAGTCGTGTCCCCACTTGGAAAGGCAGTGGGCCTCGTCCAGCACCCACGCTCCAATCAACCTCTGCTCCAGGGCGCTCCTGAGGGACCGGCTTCTCAGTTGCTCCGGCGAGATGAGCAGGATGGACGCCTCCCCCAGCCGAATCCTGTCCATGGCGTTGCGCCTCTCCGGCATGGACAGCAGGCCGTTCACGGTGACGCAGGTGTTGATTCCCCGCTTTTCCAGGTTGGCCACCTGGTCCGCCATCAGCGCCACCAGGGGCGAGATGACCACGGTGAGGCTGCCAGTCTTGTCGTACCGGGAGAGGGCCGGGACCTGGTAGCAGATGGACTTACCTGCGCCGGTGGGCAGTATCGCCAGCAGGTTATCTCCCAGCATGGCCTTCTGGACAATCTTTTTCTGCAGGGGCGTTCCGTCGCTGTCGGAGGGCTCTGGCCGGAACTTCTGGAAGCCGAACCATCTGGTCAGCTCCCGGATGGGATCGTGGCGCTCACGGCACCACTGGCAGTCAGAACCCTGGCAAGGGCTATCGCGCAGCTGCTTGACCATCCTCCCCGCTTCGGGAAACTGAAACAGGACCCACGGGGGCATCACCGAGTTCGTGCCGGCGACCGACAGCCACGCCAGGACGTAGGCCAGAGGCCATCCCTGTTCCTGAGCACTGTCAACGACTGACACGGTCTGGGTCTGGCAGCCCTCGCCCTCCAGTCTTCGCCTGATGGCCTCCCTGGCCTCTTCCAGAGTGGGCTTGGCGGCCCCCCTTATGGTTGAGAAGACCAGGTCGAAACCGTTGCCGTTCTCGGCGGTGGTCGTCAGCCAGTGCCAGGCGGTCAGCAGTTCCTGCGGGGCCTCCGCCAGCCTTCCAAGCTGGTTCACGAAAGCTTCGACGGCCAGCTTGCTGTCCAGAAGAGGGTCGTTGCGTTGCCTGCGCACCAGACCACCATCCTTGTAGTGCTTCACCAGGTGGTGGTAGGGGTGGCGGGGGAAGGCCAGGGGGTTGAGGCGCAGGGTATCCACAACCGGCAGTTTCAGGATACCTAGGTCAGGGTTGATGGCCTTGAGATGGGGGATGTCGAAGGCGATGACGTTGTGACCCAGGAGGAACTGGCTACCCTCTGCGATTCGCTCCAGGCGCTGGAGGCTGCCGCCGCTGGGGTGCTCGGACATGGACAGGGATTCCCCGGTGTCGGGCCGGTAGGCGGCCGCAGCCATCAGCCTGCTGTCCTCAACGGAGACCTCCAGGTCCAGGGAGAGGCAGCGTCGCAGGGCTGGATATGGTAAGGCATATCCAGGGGTCGCATTCAGTTGTGGCGCCAACTCTGACAAGGCTGTGGGCACCTCTGGTTTCAGTGGACTCAACTGGAACTTACGGGGCTATACAAACTCAGTGGACTCAACTGGCTTGGCTATACAAACCCGGTGCGTCTCGAGACACCTCTGCGAGACCAGCCTTGCGAATATGCCATCCGGATCATGCCCGTATCTTATCGCCTTGGTAGACCCGCATTCCCGTTACATTCCATTTTTGGACGCGGCATGGGAGTAATCCGCTGTTCTTGTTTGTATGTCTGTACCTCTGTACATCTGTATATCTGTATATCTGTACGTATATATGCCTGGACTTCAATCACGACCGTCCGGAGAAGTAGTCCTCGACAGCCTGGACCACCAAGGACGTTATCGAACACTTCCGCTCCGCAGCCAGCAGCCGGAGGCGAAGGTGTAGTTCTGCGATGACCGGCACCACTTTCCTTGTATAACAAGACAACAGTGCCTCAGTTCAGCACTACAACCGTACCATAGACCAACGGGCCATAGCCATGCTGCGGACGCCGAGTCTCTGTGACAATCGTCCACCACCAGGTGCCCAGCGCCGGTGACTACGCCTTTGTCCATGGAACTGCTGAGGCCGCACAGGTACATTGAACCCATGGACCCGAGTGGCGCACAAGGTGCGCCCGCTGTGCAGAGGATGTGACTGAGGCGGCGGATGGGAACTGTACATTCGTGCAGTTGTACAGAGCTACATCGGCCATTACCGCCGATGTAAGAATGAGCGAAATCGCCGCAGTTGAGTTAACCCACTGCTGAGGAAGCATCATCGGTGCACACCTTGTTAAGCTCGAATCCACCGAAGGAGGGCGTCGGGTCAGTGTCCTGAGGCGGCAAGAGGGTGCTCCTGTGAATCTGGGATAATGGTTTTGAAACAGCAAAGCCGACCCAGAACAAGGAGCACCCAATAGATGCTACCACGCAACCATCCCGATCGCATCCAAATCGCGTTTGACGACCACCGCCTGGTGGCCAATGCTGGGCTGCTGCTCCCGGTGACCCTAGCCCAGCACCTGGGCCTGCGTGAAGTCGTCGACAACCACGTCGACCTGGGAGACGCGCCGGGGCGGGCGAACCCGGGAGACAAGCTGCTGACCCTGGTGGCCTCGGCGCTGGCTGGGGGCGACTTCATTGACGACGCCGACGTGTTGCGTACCAGCGGGACAGCTGGCGCCATCGGCTGCGTAGTCAAGGCGCCATCCACCCTGGGAACTTTCCTGCGCAGCTTCCGGTGGGGCCACGTCCGACAGTTGGATCGGGTGAGCCGGGAGTTGCTGTCCCGGGCCTGGGCCGCTGGTGCGGGACCCGGCGAAGGGCCGTTGACCATCGACCTAGACTCCACCATGTGCGAGACCTACGGACTGGCCAAGGAGGGGGGGCGTCACCATGGTTACACTGGCCAGCGGGGCTATCACCCGCTGCTGGCCATCGCCGCCGGCACCGGCGACGTGCTGATGTCTCGGCTGCGCCTCGTAGCTCAGGAGTGAGGCGATGGCGGATGGTGCAGCCACCCAACTGGAGAAGATCAGATGCTTGGTGATCGCAGCTGAGTCCACCGACTCATAAGGGCCGCCGAGCGAGTGGTAGGGTAGGGACGGGGCATCCATAGCAATCGCCACCAACCCTGATCGAGGGTCTCTGCAGCGAGGGCGCGCATGCGAGCATTTGCCCAATCCAGAGGCTGGAACTGCTCCACGTCGGACTTCGCAATTCGCTAGGCGCCACGGAACAGCGGTGTCAACTTAGCCCGGCGATCCGGGACCTTCATGCCGGCGCGCAAGTGCTCCCCAACTCGATATCCGTTCAGGAAGTTGAAAAAGTAGGGGGCAGACTTCCAGTACTCGACAGTAAGCGGTGCCCCGACCGCGTCCGCGACCTGTCGCAGGGAGACGAAGCCTGCGAAGTCCTCAGCCTGAACATGAAACGGACCCGGGATGGTATCGACGGTGTTGGTGCGCCGGGTGCCTGTGGGCCGCTCGGTTCTAGCGATCCACTTCCGCAACTGGGCCTGAACGCGATCGGGAATCTCGATCGTCGGCTCGCCCGAGAGCGCCGCCTGCCGCAGTTCATCGAGATCAGCTCGCACGGAATCCACGGGCATTTCGGAACCGGCGAGGAACTGCAGCGTTTTCAGAAAGTCCGCGTAGTGCCCGATGTCGGACGCGGCCTCCTCCGCGTAGGTGAACGGCTTGTACGGAGTGGCCGAGAGCAACAGCACATGCGCGTCAGGTTGCTTGAAGAGATCGTTAGCCAGTTCCGCAGCCTCACCGCCGGTCCCCACGTCGAGCAGATCGCGGAAGCGCTGGAACTCATCGAGGATCACGAGGTCCGGCTGGAGTGCTCTTAAGCCCGAATCCACCGAGGGAGGGCGTTTGGTTAGCATCCTGAAGTGGCCAGAGGGTGCTCCTCTGAATCTGGGATAATGGTTTTGTAACAGCAAAACAGTCCCAGAGAAGGAGCACCCAATAGATGCTACCACGCAACCACCCCGACCGTATCCGTATCGTCTTTGACGATCACCGCCTGGTGGCCAATGCCGGTCTGCTCCTGCCGGCCACCCTCGCCCGGCATCTGGGCCTGCGGGAACTCGTTGACCATCACCTTGACCTGGGCGGCGCGCCGGGGCGGGCCAACACCGGAGACAAGCTGATGACCCTGGTGGCCTCAGCCATGGCCGGCGGCGACTGCATCGACGACGCCGATGTGTTGCGCACCGGGGGGACGGCCTGCACCCTGGGCGGCACGGTCAAGGCGCCATCCACCCTGGGGACCTTCCTGCGCAGCTTCCGGTGGGGCCACGTCCGCCAGCTGGACCGGGTGAGCCGGGAGCTGCTGGCCCGGGCCTGGGCCGCTGGGGCCGGACCCGGCGACGCGCCGTTCACCATCGACCTCGATTCCACCATCTGCGAGACCTACGGACTGGCCAAGGAGGGCGCCCGCCACCACGGCTATACCGGCAAGCGGGGCTACCACCCGCTGCTGGCCATCGCCGCCGGCACCGGCGACGTGCTGATGTCCCGGCTGCGCGAGGGCCGGGCCAACACCGCCCGCGGCGCCGCCCACTTCCTGCGGGAGACGGTGGGACGGGTGCGCTACGCCGGGGCCAACGGACGACTCACGCTACGGGCCGACAGCGGGTTCTACACTCATGGCGTGGTATCCGTCTGCCGCAAGATGGATGTCCGCTTCTCCATCACCATCCGCCAGCACAAGAGCCTGCGCAATCTCATCGAGGCGATACCAGAGGATGCCTGGACTCCCATTCCCTACTGGATGGACGGCGCCGCCGATGTGGCCGAGACCACCTGCACTCCCTTCCAGAGTGAACCTGACGCCGCACCGGTGCGGCTCATCGTCCGGCGTGTGAAGCCCACGCCCGGTTCCCAGCTGGCCCTCTTCGCCTCCTACAGCTATCACGGCTTCATCACCGACCGGGACGGGGAGATGCTCGAACTGGAGGCCGACCATCGCCGCCACGCCGAGATCGAGAATGCCATCCGAGACCTCAAGCACGGTGTGGGGTTGAACCATCTCCCCTCGGGCCGCTTCGCCGCCAACGCCGCCTGGCTGGCGGTACAGGTGATGGCCCACAACCTCGCCCGCTGGACAGCGCGCATCGGTCTGGGCGAGCAGGTGGTGACCACCAAGACCCTCCGGCGGCGGTTCTTCTCCCTGGCCGGACGGCTCACCCGCTCGGCGCGCCGCCTCACACTGCATCTGCCACAGCGCTGGCCTTGGGAAGCCCAGTTCGATCGTGCCCTGGCCCGATTGCGCGCCCTGCCACTCCCTGCCTGACGGCCGCGGCAACCGGCCGCCATCCGGCCAACCGAACGTCCCCGCGAACTCGCGCCAGTCCGGTCTGCGAGTGCCTCTTGCTGCGCCCTCTCCCCGCTATCTCGCCCTGACCAACATTCGCAGACGGTCACAAAGTCTCCCCGCGGCAACTGAAGACAGACACCGGCCCCCCTCTACCCCAAATCGTGCCCGGACCATCGCCCTCCCTTGCCCCTATCGCCAGTTCCGCTGCTGCATAGTCATCCCCTCGGTGGATTTGGGTTAAGGCTGTCTGCGAGAGCATTCTGCGCAGACTCCCGAGGATCGAGCGCGCCCTTTCGCGCTGGCCATCTCTCAGAGCCATGCGTCCCGCGACCTCATCGATCGGGGAGCTGAGTGGCGCGCGCGTGCTACTCTGGTCGAACTCCTCGAGGAATTCTCGGCGGATGTTGGGCTCGAAGCGCTGTGTGTCGACGTGGGCGATGTACCACTCGAGGAATCTTTGCCGGCTGGCAACAGCTCCCTGGAAGATTCGCTGTGCGGCCGTCGCCCTCGCCCCCCAAAGGCCAGTATGATCGGAGAGGAGCGCGTAGAGGACGGCACGCTCCCTCGCCGTCCACATCTGCAATCCGAACTGAAATGACGTTGCCGGCGTGAATGCGACGAAGGTAGCCGGTTTGCCATCGCCGTCCACTGTACTACGTCTGCCAGTCGATCATGAAGCGCGGCAAGGACGCCTGCGACACCCCCAGACTCAACGCCCGCCACTTCGAGGAGATGGTCGTCGGCAAGATTCGCTCCAACGTCCTCACCGATGGCAACATCCGCGCCCTGGTGAAGGTCGTCGACGAGCAGATGGACGGAGTGGCCCGCGAGCAGCGCAAGCGGCTGGAGACCATTGAGGACGAGCTTGAGGACATGAAGCGGAAGCTGGGCCGCATCTGGCACTTCGTGGAGACGACCGACATCGACATGGCCGACGCCTCGGACCGCATCAAGGAGCACCGTGAGCGGCAGGAGCGCCTGGAGGACGCGGCGGCTGACGCCAGGGCTATCCTCTCCCAGCGCAGGGCCGTCCTGGACGACGTGAACACCATCGCGGCCTACGCCCAAGACATGAGCGAGTTTCTGAACGAGAGCGAGTTGACCGAGCGCAGGGCCTTCATCGAGACCTTCGTCAAGGAGATCGTCGTGATGCCGGGCGACGCCCTCCTGTGCTACACCATCCCCATTTCTCAATCGACAACAAAAACTTCGGTACTCTTGGGCGGTCGATTTGAAGAGTTCCGGGTAGGCAATGACCCTGAAGCTTCCAGCCACTTGGTTTGGGATGTGGAGGGGGGACTGCACCCAGAAGAGCGGCCCCGCGTTGGTCTATGGCTATCTGAGCAGTTTCTCTTGCCGGCTGACGTCTTCCTCCAATCGTTTTCCTCAACTCCAACCGTGAGGCCGCGTCAGCACGTGGCCATCGGCCTTGGCAACGCGGTCCGGGAACTGGCTGTCCCTGCACAGGTCTCGGGCCTATGGTGAAGTGCCCCGACGCCGCGCTGCGGAGACGCCGCTATAGAGCTCGAACCGATCAACAACCTCCCGCGCTACTCCAGGGGAGTCGCCAAAGTCAATCTTGGAGAGTACGACTTCTCCAGCGCCCACGGCCAGCGCCGGATTCCAGACCCGAATGCCAAGTCCGCTAATGGTAAGGACACAATCATTATCGCTCCGAATATCCTCATTTGCCACTTACCTTTCATGCAGGAACTACCAGCTTGATGAGCAACCTAACCTCCTTGTAGCTAGAAGATGACGGATGCATTGATTAAGGTCGACCCCGACCGAAGTAAGGAATAAAATAACTCTCGTCTCCCTTTCCCCGACCGAGGGAGTTATCAAGCAAGGAAAGGTTTGCCGACCCATGGACAATACCGCTCCGCTTGCTATCCTCAAAGCCCGCTTCGGATACGACAGCTTTCGGGCCCTGCAGGAAGAAATAATAGGCAACGTCCTGGGCCGGCGGGACAGCCTGGCGCTGATGCCCACAGGCGGGGGCAAGTCCCTCTGCTACCAGTTGCCGGCACTCATCTTTGACGGCATCACCCTGGTAATCTCGCCACTGATTGCCTTGATGAAGGACCAGGTGGACGCGCTGAACGCCAACGGTATCGCCGCCCGGTTCATCAACAGTTCCCTGTCGGCATCGGAGATAGAGCACGTGCAGGCGCAGGTCCGGCGGGGGCAGGTCAAGATTCTCTACGTGGCCCCGGAGCGGCTGGCCCTACCCGCGTTCCGCCGTTTCCTCCACAGCCTGAATCTGAGCCTCATCGCGATCGACGAGGCCCACTGCATCTCCGAGTGGGGCCACGAGTTTCGGCCGGACTACCGCAACCTGCGGCAGCTGAGGCAGGACTTTCCGGCGGTACCGGTGATTGCCCTGACAGCCACCGCGACGGAACGGGTTCGGGAGGACATCATCGGCCAGCTTGACCTGCAGAAGGGCCGGGTCTTTCTATCCAGTTTCAACCGGGCAAACCTCAGCTACTCGGTGCAACCCAAGGCAAGTTCCTGGGGACAGCTGATGTCGCTGCTGGAGCAGCGACTGAGCCAGTCCATTATCATCTATTGCTTCTCCCGGCAGGAGACCGAGGAGCTGGCCAGGAACCTGAACGCCCGGGGCCTGTCAGCCCGCCCCTACCACGCCGGGCTGGACCCCGAGGTGGGACCGGCCTAGTGTGCACCCCGCTCGGAACCCGGCTACCCCTTCCAGAGCCCGCCCCCGCATCAATTACCGGGCAAGCTCCGTCCTCGACACACAGACGTAACGATCGTCGCGATGAGAAGCCCGAAACCGAGATGGCATAGACCACCAAGAAATCGACGTGGGCCGAACGAGCAGGGAATAGATCTTTTGCTGCCGTCCAGGTCAGGTGATGGACTTGGCCCTCCCCAGTTCAGTAGTAAACTATTTACATGCATATGCCGCTGCCCTCGGGACCAAAAGCTGGGCCTGCCTGCCGCCCCATATACAAGGCCGCCGGAGTTGCCATGCTGCTCGCGGTGCTCGTCGCGTGCGGCGGCGGCTCGCCTGACCGGGACACCCAACCCGTGGTCGAGGTTCAGCGAGTTGACACGCCGACAGCCCCCGCCGCGCCAACCCCGACTCGTACCATGTCCCTTACACCTACAGCCACCGAAGAGCCGCCGCCGTCTGCCCCTCTCATGGAGTTGACCGTCAAGCCCGCCTTCCCCGCGCTGTCTCTCTCCCGCATGGTCGGTATGGCCTACGCCAAAGACCGCTCTGACCGGCTATACGCCGTCCTCCAGCCGGGCCGGATCGTCTCCTTTCCAAACGACCCCGGTGCCGATTCTACCGAGCTGTTCCTGGACATCAGGGATCGGGTAAATGACCGGGGAGAGGAGGAGGGTCTGCTCGGTCTCGCGTTCGACCCACAGTACGCGGCCAATGGCCACTTCTACGTCTACTACTCTGCTTCGGGCCCCAGGCGCTCGGTCGTCTCGCGGTTCTCGGTGAGCACCGACGGCCACAGGGCCGACCCCGGCAGCGAGCGGGTATTGCTGGAGGTCCCCCAGCCCTTCTCAAACCACAACGGCGGCCAGATAGCCTTCGGCCCGGACGGATACCTGTACATCGGCCTGGGCGACGGCGGAAGCAGGGGAGACCCGCAGGGCAACGGCCAGAACCTGAGCACGCTCCTGGGCTCGATCCTTCGCATCGACGTAAGTGCCGCCGACTCCACGGGAGCCTATGCCATCCCAGCCGACAACCCGTTCGTTGGGCGCGGCGGCGCACGCCCCGAGATCTGGGCCTACGGCCTGCGCAACCCCTGGCGATTCTCGTTCGACCGCGCCACTGACGCTCTCTGGACCGCCGACGTCGGTCAGAACAGCTTTGAGGAGGTCGACATCGTCAAGCCGGGCCTGAACTACGGCTGGAACATCATGGAGGGTGGGCACTGCTTCGACGGCCCCGGCTGCGACCGGGCCGGGCTGGAGATGCCCATCGCCGAGTATGGACGCGAGGGTGGCTGCTCCGTGACCGGGGGATACGTCTACCGGGGCTCACGGCTCCCGTCTCTGTACGGGGCCTACGTCTACGGCGACTACTGCTCCGGCAAGATACGGGCACTCAGGTACGATGGCGAGGAGGTGACCGATCACATGCAGATCGTGGACTCCGGCCTGCGGATCCCTTCGTTCGCCGAGGACTCCTCTGGGGAGCTGTACGTCCTCTCCTTCGACGGCACGATCTACCGGTTCGTCCACCCTTGACGAGCCCCTACTAAGGGAAAGCGATTTGGGATCGTATTGCTTACTCCTGATGATATGGAATACAAGCAAGGAGACGATCTTGCGAATTCAGAAGCCCGCGCAAGGCAAAGGGGAAGAGGCAGGGGATAGTGGAGATCGTATGACTAACATAGGAATTGACTGAGGGCGGGTCGCCGTCCACCAACGGGGGCGTCGTAGCCTGCACTGGGAGCCGGGGGGATGAGAGAGGCTGGGTCTGGCGGCTTCTGGGTGGCCAGCAGCTGGTCGGAGAACCTCCCCGGAAAGTCCATGGTCCAGTCGTAAGCCATCAAGCCCGACACCAAGATGTCCATCCTTGATTCCTCGCGTTTTTAGGATGAGAGCGAGAAACCGTGGTCTGGCCCTTCCACGCCGGTCGGGCGGGGGCCTTCAGCAGCCGTATTGCTCGGCGATGGTCCCGGCGAAGGACACCGGATCGTTTGCCGCCAAGCCTAGGGCCGCCGCCTCGCCGCCGTTGATTTCCATCACGTACTGTGCTTCCTCCTCTGGACTGACGCGGACTACGTCCGAATCGTCCGTGCCGGGAGGGGAAGCCGGTACCTCCCCGGATATTTCGCCCACCGCGCAGTCCGAGCCTATCCAGACCATGTCCAACGGAAAGTGCATGTTTTTCATCCAGAATTGGCGGTGACCGTCCGACTCGAATACGAACAGCATCCCGGTGCCGGGAGCCAGGGAGGGCCGGTCCGATAACCCTTGTCGGCGCTCCTCCGGCGTGATCGCCAACTCCACCGGCAACACGACATCGCCGATCACCACCGCCGGCCCCAACTCTACTGGCGTCGGCGTGGGTGGCGCAGTTCCGGGAGCACGGGTCGGAGTCGCTACCGGTGTTGGTGTCCCAGTCGGGACCGCCACTGTCGGAGTCGCTGCCGGTTCTCCGCCCCTGCAACCGGCAACCGCCGGCGCCAGCACGGCGATGAGCGCCAAGGCGAAAGCTATGTTGGCGCATGTCAACTGCAATTCGAACTCCCCTCAACTGCAACCCATCGTATCCCAAGCCTGCAGAACGCCACAAGCGGGAGCGGCGCAACCCAGGGCCATCAGGACCTTTTCATTGTCCGGTGGTATAAGGAAATGCCCAGTTGGGCCAGGACCTCGGAAAGGTGAGTTGAGTGACGGCGCAGGGTAGCGGCTACGTTAGTATGGCCCGCCCACCGCACCTCAAAGAGGTGGTTGACCCAGGCAATGAGCCCCTTCTGCGAGCGGAAGTTCTGCACCAGGCTGACCGTGCGCCCGCCGGCCCCCTCCATACGCTGCTGAAGCCTTTTCATCTGCGCCACGTCGGCGCGGCGGAAGCGATAGATCGACTGCTTGGGGTCGCCGACCGCGATTTCAGCCTGTATCGGGTCGGCTACCGGATGCCGAGGGGGGAGACGGTGGAACAGGAGGATGCGTGAGGGGAATGCCATGACGGAATTGACTGCATTGCTGACTAAAGCGTTGCTATCCACTACGTTCGGAGTTAGTAGGGAACAGCGGTATTCGGCCGACGAACTGCGCGATGCACTCGCGCGGGCCAGTGGGAGTGTGGCCGAGACCCGTAAAGTCCTGTCGGCGCAGCCCGAAGTAGACGATATTTCGGTCGAATCCGTGGCCAACCATCTTCGTGATCGGTTGAGCAAGTACATAGACGTTGGCTCTGACAGTGTCGGGCACTCGTTTCCCGTCCTTGGCCACAATATCCGTGTTCCTCTGCCCCAACACGTCACAACGTACGAGCCGGGGGACCTGACGGGTTCACAGAGTCCCCAGCCACATCTTGAAGACGGTACCACCTACCGTCCACTTAGGCCCACCAACGTGTACGGTAGACAGAACCGTCTTCGAACTCTGGCTCGGGGGCCTATGATCCCTGACACCGCGAGCCTTACGGGGTCAGGCGTTGGACGCAGGTTGCCGCATCGGGACCGCCCAGGACGGCGCAGCCCGGCCGGACACGTTCTCTTTCAGGGAGATGCCTCTCCACCACGAGTTCACCATGGGCGTAAGTGTCCGGCTGGTGTACACCGGCCCCTTCGGCACGCCTTTCACTAAGGTGGACCCCATTATTAAGACAGCACGAGGGCTAAATTAAGAGAGTCTCCCACCCCTGCGCTAGGTTTCACCAAGCCCGATGGCAGCCCTGCTTCTTCAGCTGCTGCTCCCCTTTCTTCCTGGCCATGTTGGTACACCTCTGCTGGGGTCCGGTAGCCCAAAGCCTGGTGAGGCCTCTGCCGGTTGTAGAACTCCAGGTAGGCATTGATCCCAGTTCGGGCCTCGGCGACGGTCTGGTAAGCTTTCAGATACACCTCCTCGTACTTGATGCTCCGCCACAGCCGCTCCACGAAGATGTTGTCCAGGTACCTACCCTTACCATCCATGCTGACCTGGACCCTCTGCTCCTGCAACGTCTGGGTAAAGGCCTCACTGGTGAACTGACTCCCTTGGTCGGTGTTGAATATCTCCGGTCGTCCCTTACCCAGGGCTTCCTCCAACGCCGCCACGCAGAAGCTGGTGTCCATGGTGTTGGAGAGCTTCCAGGCCAGCACGTGCCGGCTGTGCCAGTCCATGATGGCCACCAGGTACAGGAAGCCCTTCGCCATGGGGATGTAGGTGATGTCCGCGGCCCAGACCTGGTCGACCCGATTAACCTCCACTCCCTTCAGCAGATAGGGAAAGATCCGGTGTCCCGGCGCTGGTTTGCTGGTGTTGGGACGCCGGTAGATCGCTTCCAGACCCATCAACCGCATCAGCCTTCGAACCCTTTTTCGGCTCACCAGATAGCCCTGTTGCAGCAGCCAGGCCTTCATCTTCCTGGAGCCGTAGAAGGGGGTCTTCAAATACTGACGGTCCATCAGGGCCATCAACTCCAGGTCTTCTGCCCTGGTCGGTACCGGCCGGTAGTACACCGAGGCCCGGCTGACGTCCAGCAGGATACATTGACGCACCAAAGACAGCTGCTGGTGGTCTCGGTCTATCATGGCTCGCCGTATGCTGCGACTCATAGACCGGACCTTTCCGACAAAAAATCGCGTTCCACCTTCAGCTGGCCGATGTGCCGGTAGAGGTGGTTAATCTGAGCTTCCTTGGCTTTCTCCTGGGATTTCTGATTGGTGGCAAATAGCTCCGGGGCTCCTTCCACCAGGGCCCTTTTCCAGGCGTGAATCTGACTGGGATGGACCTCAAATCGGCTGGCCAGCTGGGCGATGGTCTCTTCCCCCGCAAGGGCGGCCAGGGCCACCTTGGCCTTGAACGCCGGACTGTGCTTATTCCTCGTCTGCTTCATGTCCTGCTCCTCCACGTCGGTTAGTTGCCGGTTATTTTAGGAGCTGGACTCTCTCTTAGCCAGTTGTCTAGTTTTTGGGTACCACCTCAGTACTCTCGTGTGCACTTAATTCTGCTAAATGCCACCTCGCTGCTACTCACCCAGGCAATGTCTCCATTCCAGTATTCTAATTTGGCTCTTCTGGGCGTGGACCCAACGTAAACGTCAAAGCTCTGGCCCATGCTGCTCCACACCCATCCCTCCGGCAGTTCCGGCAGGTCGGAGGTGTCCGGCGGCGGCTCCTCGTACTTGCCGCGGCGTTTCTCCTGGGCCTCCCACCGGGCGCGGCGTTCCGCCAAGATGCGTTCCAAGAGACGGTCGGCGGGTTCGTAGTCGCGTCCCTCGGACCGAGCAAGCTCCGCCTCGGTGGGCACCAGTTTGCCATCGCAGGCGGCCTTGAGCACGCTGGCTCTATAGCGCTTCAGGTTGGCCTGGACCCGCTTCAGCGCGGCTACGGAGGCATTCAGGCGGGTAAACTGCTTCTCGATCTCCGCCACGATGCGGTGTTGTTCGGAGAGAGGCGGGAGGGGGATGGGGATTCCTTCAATGTGTTCTCGTCTAAGGTTGTTTATGTTTACTCCAGCCGCAAGTTGCGAAGTGCGATTTCGATATTCATCGCCCTGTAAAAACCAAGCAAGGAATCTATTGTCCATAGCGCTAACTGCCCTCAATCCCAAACAAAAAGCGCCAAAGGTACCGAACCATTCCTTATTCAACTGAGCTGTGAGGTGGTACCCAAAAACTAGACAACTGGCTAAGAGAGAGTCCAGCTCCAAGTACAAGTTAAGGTGACGTTCCTCTGTCTCCTAGAGCAACTTGGGCAGGTGCTACGTACAGTTGGTCTCCTGACAGCGAATATAGAATGCCCTTGGGTTGAAGGAGCTAGGCCGGTACTCAGGGATATGACGGCTCTCTATCGAGAAATAGCTCAACTCCGAACGGCATAGCCGGGTTCGGCACATAGGCTGCGCGCCACGCCGTTCCCTACGGCCCCACCCTCTCCGGCAGGTACGCTACTGTCCTGTAATCTTGAATGGACCCAAACCGACCGCCCACGAGTACTTAAGCTTTCCGTGTCTATTGAGTCCGCCGAATGAAGATCAGGGAGCGGATTCTAATCCCGAATCCACCGAAGGAGGGCGTCGGGTTAGCGTCCTGAAGCGGCAAGAAGGTGCTCCTGTGCTTCTGGGATAATGGTTTTGTAGCAAAAAACCGACCCTGGAAAAGGAGCACCCAATAGATGCTGCCACGCAACCACCCCGACCGGATCCAAATCACCTTCGACGACCGCCGCTTGGTGGCCAATGCCGGGCTGCTCCTTCCGGCCACCCTGGCGCGGCACCTCGGCCTGCCCGAACTCGTCCGGCAGCGCCTCGACCTGGGCGATGCCCCGGGGCGGGCGAACACGAGCGACAAGATGATGACGCTGGTGGCGTCTGCGCTGGCTGGGGGCGACTGCATTGACGACGCCGATGTGTTGCGCACCGGGGGGACGGCCAGCACCCTGGGCGGCACGGTGAAGGCGCCATCCACCCTGGGCACCTTCCTGCGCAGCTTCCGGTGGGGCCACGTCCGTCAACTCGACCGGGTGAGCCGCGAGTTGCTGGCCCGGGCTTGGCAGGCCGGGGCGGGACCCGGCGACGGGCCCCTGACCATTGACCTGGACTCCACCATCTGCGAGACCTACGGACTGGCCAAGGAGGGCGCACGCCACCACGGCTATACCGGCAAGCGGGGCTATCACCCGCTGTTGGCCGTCGCCGCCGGCACCGGCGACGTGCTGATGGCCCGGCTGCGCGAGGGCTGGGCCAACACCGCTCGCGGCGCCGCCCACTTCCTGCGTGAAACGGTGAGCCGGGTTCGCTACGGCGGGGCCAGCGGGCAGCTCACCATGCGTGCCGACAGCGGCTTCTATACCCACGCCGTGATCGCCGTCTGCCGCCGGATCAATGTCCGCTACTCCATCACCATCCGCCAGCACAAGAGCCTGCGCAATCTCATCGAGGCGATACCCGAAGATGCCTGGACGCCGATTCCTTACTGGATGGACGGTGCCGCCGATGTGGCCGAGACCACCTGCACCCCCTTCCAGGCCGAGGCAGACGCCGCGCCGGTACGGCTCATCGTCCGGCGGGTGAAGCCGACGCCCGGTTCCCAACTGGCCCTCTTCGCCAAATACAGCTATCATGGCTTCATCACCGACCGGGACGGGGAGTTGCTCGAACTGGAGGCTGACCATCGCCGCCACGCCGAGATCGAGAATGCCATACGCGACCTCAAGTACGGCGTCGGGCTGAACCATCTCCCCTCGGGCCGCTTCGCCGCCAACGGCGCCTGGCTGGCCGTCCAGACGATGGCCCACAACCTGGCCCGCTGGACGGCGCGGATCGGTCTGGGAGAGCGGATAGCCACCACCAAGACCCTCCGGCGGCGGTTCTTCTCCCTGGCCGGACGGCTCACCCGCTCGGCACGCCGGTTGACCCTGCATCTTCCGGATCGCTGGCCTTGGGCTGAGAAGTTCAGCCGCGCCTTGGCCCGGCTGCGAGCCATTCCACTCCCGGCCTGACGGCACCGTCGGCGACCCACCCACCGGACAACCGAAGATCCCCGCAGACTCGCGCCAGCCCGGTCCGAGAGAGTTCCCTGCTGCGTATTCTCTCGCCATCCCGCGCATCGCAGCTCCCGCAGACGGCCATAGGGGCCCCTGTGCGGCGATGAAGACCGTCCGCCGACCTCCCTACCCCAAATGGAACCCAGGCTATTTCCCCTGTAGCTCCCTCACCCCCCCTTCCGCTTTCCTCACGCCATCCATCGGTGTCCTTCGGTGGATTCGGGGTAAGGGGAGTCTGTGCGCGTGCCCTGTCCGGCTCCCTTTTCACCGATGGGGGCTTGCGCTAGAGTCACTAACTCACTACAATGTAGCCGAATGCTCAACTTCCACCCAGGCGAGCCTAGACGGAGGAGACACGAGATGGCCGTAGACCAGAAAGACAAGTACCGAGCTATGGTAATCCGGGGCAAGTACCAGAGACTGTACACGTACCTGAGCAGCCTTCAGGTCTCTGAGTGGAGGACCTCCTTCAACGAGGTCGAGGCGGTCATTGGATTCGAGCTGCCTCCGTCCGCAAGGCTGCACCGGCCCTGGTGGGGCAATCAACGAGGCGGCAACGGTCACAGCCACGCCCTTGCCTGGAGCGTCGCCGGATGGGAGACGGCGGAGGTTGACATGGACGCCGAGACGCTGCTGTTCCGGCGAACGCACTCCAAGCCCATACCCAGGCTTCCCCTCGACAAGGCATGGCCCGTCCACCCCACGGCGGTTTGGCCGGAAGGCTTGAGTCTCAGGCGAGAGGACCTCTACGAGGAGAGGGTCTAGCCCCGCCATGTTCATAGACACCAACGTGCTGGTGAATTCCCGCGTCCCCGGCGCGCCAGACCACGATGTGGCCAGGGCGAGCCTGGAACACGCTTTTCGAGACCCTGAACCGCTGAGGATCAGCCGTCAGGTGATACGCGAGTACCTCGCCGTGGTCACTCGTCCGCAGACTTGGCCGGTGGCTATCACCCGCGAGGATGCCCTTGATGACGTGAGCAGGCTTATCGGCAACTTCGAGATACTTGAGGACGGCCCCGTGGTGACCGAGTTCCTGGTGGCCCTATGCCGAGAGATTCCCGCAGGGGGTCGGCAGATACACGACGCCAACATTGTGGCGACCATGCTGGCGCATGGAGAGCGCAGGCTGCTGACGTTCAACACCGCAGACTTTCGGCGTTACGGCGACCGCATTGAGTTGGTGGACAGCTAAGCAGGAGTTGATTGAATGGATTCATTGAGGAGGACAGCATGAAGAAGAACCTACAGCCCCTGACACCGGCGGCCCTCTACGCCAGGGTATCCAGCGACCGGCAGGACGTGGACCTGTCCGTGTCCGCCCAGCTGAGGGCGCTCAGGGACTACGCCAAGGCCAACGGCTACTCCGTGGCCCGCGAGTACGTGGACGAGGCCGAGAGCGGCCGCGTCGCGGACCGCCCGGAGTTCCGCAAGATGATCGAGGAGGGCAGCCAGCCCAACTCCCCCTTCCGGGAAATCCTCGTTTGGAAGTTCAGTCGCTTCACCCGCAAGCGGGAGCACGCCGTCGCCTTCAAGTCCATGCTCAGGCGCAAGGGCGTCAGGGTAGTGTCCATCACCGAGCACGCCGACGACTCCCCCACGGGCAAGCTCATGGAGGCCATCATCGAGAGCGTGGACGAGTTCTACAGCGAAAATCTTGCCCAGGACGTCGTCCGGGGTATGAGGGAGGCCGCATCACGCGGATTCTTCCTGGGTCCCAAGGCCCCCTTCGGCTACGTCCGCGTCAAGGTCAGCGACGGGGTGAAGGAGCGTCCCACGCTGGAGATTGACCCGGCCGCCGCTCCGGTGGTGAAGGAGTTGTTCCAGAGCTCGCTTCGGGGGAACGGCCTCATGGAGATATGCAAGGCCCTGAACGACCGGGGCGTCACCAACAGGGGCAAACGCTGGTACAAGGGAGGACTCCACTACCTGCTGAACAACGAAGCCTACACGGGAACTGCCGTGTGGGGCCGGACGACGAAGGGAGAGAAGGCACAGGACCCGGTGCGAGTGGAGGGAGCATGGCCCGCGCTGGTGTCGCGGGAGATGTTCGACGCCGTGCAGCAGGCGATGCGGGACCGCGCCCCAAAGGTGCAGAGGCCCGGTAGGGTGGGAAGCAGGTTCCTGCTGAGCGGGCTGCTCAAGTGCGGCGTGTGCGGCAGGCCCTACTCCGGCCAGGGGGCCAAGAGCGGCCAGTTCGCCTACTACATCTGCGGCACCCTGTTCAGGGAAGGCGCAGGGACGTGCAGCGCCCGATACCTGAACGCTCCCAGGGTTGAGGACTTCGTTGTGGAGAAGATACGGGAGCGGATTCTGACCGAGGAGACCATCGTGGAGCTTGTAACGCTGGTGGCGGAGGAGATCGACGCTATGGCCGGAGAGCTATCCGGCAGGCTGGAGGTCGTCGAGGCCGAGCTGGGAGACGTGAGGAAGCGGCTTGAGAGGCTCTACGAGGCCCTTGAGACGAGCGAGTTGACGTTGGAGGTCCTGTCGCCCCGAATCTTCTCGCTACGGCACCGTGAGGAGCAGTTGGAGGCTGCGAGGGACGATGCCGAACGCCAGCTTGAACAGCGCAGGGTGGAGCTTCCCACCACCGAGGAGATCAAGGGGTACGTGGCGGACTTCCGGGAGTTCCTGCAAGAGGGGACATTTCCGGAGCGCAAGGCGCTCATCCGCAACTTCGTGGAGGGCATTGAGGTGGTGGGAGACGAGGCCGTTCTGACGTACACCATCCCCATGCCGAACGATGGTGTGACCTCGGAATCGGCCTCGGTTCTTGATTTCGTCCAGTCCGGCCCACCATGACGTACTGTACTGCGAACTCCGCCGTTCAGGGCGACCTCGGCGGCGTCCGCTCCCCCTATGGGAGAGTCCTCCGGGGTGGGTATGGAGTAGACGATTGCGGCCTTGCCGGGCCTGACCTCGACCTCCTTGACGAAGGAGTGGACGAAGGCCCTGGTCTCGGTCAGCTCGCTGGTCTTGAGGAAGTCGCTCATCTCGCCTGCGAAGGTGGCGATGGTGTCGGCGCTGTCCAGGAACCGCCGCCGCTCGACCAGCAGCCCTCTCGCCTCCTCAGCGGCTATCTCCAGCTTCTCCTTGCGCTCCCGGTGCTCCCTGATGCGGTCTGAGGCGTCGGCCATCTCGATGTCGGTGGTCTCGATGGCGTGCCAGATGCGGCCCAGCCGCTTCTTCACGTCCTCAAGCTCCTCCTCGATGGTCTCCAGCCGCTCCCGCTGCTCCCTTGCCACGCCGTCCATCTCCTCGTCCAGCAGCTTCACCAGGTCTCGGATGTTGGACTCGGTGAGGATGTTCTCCCGGATGTTGCCGACGATCAGCTCCTCGAAGTTCTTGGCGTTGAGCCTGGGGGTCTTGCAGGTTCCGCTGCCCCGCTTGAGGAGGGAGTGGCAGACGTAGTAGGTGTACTTGCCGCTCTTGGCCTCGGCAGCGGTCATGGCCTTGCCGCAGGTCTTGCACCGGAGCAGTCCGCTGAGCAGGTAGGGGCTGGCGGCCCGCCTGGGGTGGACTCTGCTGGGAGCGCGGGACCCGAGCAGCTTCTTGGCCCTTTGGAACTCCCGCTTGCTGACGATGGCGGGAAAGGCGTCCTCGACCCGCACTGGCTCGGCCTTGTCCTTGGCCTTGATTCCCCAGACCACCGCGCCGGTGTAGGCTTCGTTGTCGAGCATGGAGTGGATGGTGGTCTTGAGCCACTTCTTGCCGTTGGTGGTGGGAATGCCCTCGGCATTCAGGGTCTTGGTCACGTCGAGGATGCTCTTACCCTGAAGCACCATGTCGAAGATGCGCCGGACCACGGCGTCTGAGGGCGGGTCAAGCTCCAGCGTCGGGCGTTTCTTCGGCCCGTCCTGGACGTAGACCCTCTTGTATCCGTAGGGAGCGTAGGACGTCATCCAGAAGCCCCTGGACGCCGCCTCCCGCATCCCCCGCGTGACCTCCTGGGCCAGATTCTCCGAGTAAAATTCGTCCACGCTCTCGATGATGGCTTCGAGCAGCTTCCCGGTGGGGGTGTCGTCGGCCTGCTCGGTGATGGAGACGACGCGGATTCCCCTGCGCCTCAGCATGGACTTGAAGGCGACGGCGTGCTCGCGCTTGCGGGTGAACCTCGAAAACTTCCAGACGAGGATTTCCTTGAAGGGGGCCTCGGGCTTGCTGGCCTCGTCCAGCATCTTCGTGAACTGGGGCCGGTCGGCGATTCTTCCGCTCTCGGCCTCGTCCACGTACTCGCGGGCGACCAGGTAGCCGTTCTTCTCGGCGTAGTCCCTGAGCGCCCGTAGCTGGGCGGAGATGGACAGGTCCACGTCCTGGCGGTCGCTGGATACCCTGGCGTAGAGGGCCACGGGTATCATATCGAGTCGGTCGTTCATCGGTCTCTCCTCCTTGTTCATTCCTGGTCGTTCTGGCGGGAGCGCAGCCGTTCCAGCCGCTCCCGTCTTCGCCACTCCCGCTCCTCCATGAACAGGCGGATGGCCTGTCGGAGCAGCTCGCTCACGGAGAGGTCGTCCTCCTTCATCACCTGCCGCACCTGGGCTTCCATCTCCGGGGGCAGGGAGAAGGTGAGGGTCTTGGACCTCCTGGGAATGGTCACTCTCTTTTTGTCTCCTGCTGTAGTGTATTGTCTTACTATACACCATCGGGCAACCGGCCTGCAACTACCAGGGAGTCGCCGTCACCGGGTGACGCCTGCGCCCAATCCCGTCCGAGGCGATCACCTGGGGGTCGAGGGCAGCTGAGTCGCTGTCCGGCACGGCGATGACGACTACCTTCGCCAGCTTCCCCTTCCAGACGACGGGACGGGCTATGACGGCGTAGCCGCCGTCGTGGGCGTACCGCGCCGTGCCGTAGCGGGCGGCCTGCTCCGCCAGGGAGCCGGAGGGCATCGGCCTGCCCCTGCGGGGAACTCCGCCCCTGTCGCCGGAGATTGGGAAGGACGATGGCGCGCCGAAGCCCCGCGTCCGCCGGGCCACCGTCGCCCGGAGCGCGGGCGTCCCGGTCCAGCCTGCGGGGTCGCCCTTCTCCTCCCGCTCGTACAGGACCGCCATGAGGGGCTGCTCCCGAATGACCTCGGCCAGCCGGATGGTCACCGAGGCGTAGGAGCAGCGGTACTGCCTCTGCAAGGCCAGCACGTCGAAGCCCGACGCCTCGGCCATCGACGCGAAGGCTTCCGGCTGCATCAGCACCGCCGCCGCGAAGCGGTCGGCCTCCCGGCACACCTTGCGGTCCGGCGTGTCGCCGGAGTGGATGTCCCAGAGGGTCTCGTTGATGATCTCGAAGGTCTCGTGGAGCACGGTATGGGTGCTGCTCCCGTCCCACAGGCCCTGGCGGTAGTAGATGGCGTAGTGGCCCCTGGGCTTGCCGATGTGGGCGCCCTTCAGCCCGTCCAGCTCCCGGTCCGACACCTCCCCGAATCCGGCCCGGCTCAGCATGACGCTGAGCTCGTCCAGCGTGGGACGGCCCGACAGCTTGAAGTAGCGTACGAAGCGGGCGGCCAGACGCTCCGGGTCGAGGGAGTCGAGGGGGATGGAGTCGTCGTCCAGCAGGTTGCGGCAGAAGTCTTTGCGCGTTTTACTCATTCCAGCAGCTTCTTCCCGGTATAGCGTTCGTACATCTCGACGATGAACCGCTTGGTCTTCAGGGTGATGGGGCCGTCGGGCCGGGTGCCCACGCGGAATACGGGGTCGGCCATGACGTAGCGGTAGGCCCGCTCCACCTCCTGCGGCTCGTCGTCCCTGGGGTCGCCGCTGCCCAGACGCCTGGCCCGCTGGAGCAGCTCGTTGACGTCCACCCCGTAGAGGACGGCCAGCTTGTTGATGAGGTTGACGCCGGGCCTGCGCTCTCCCCGCTCTACCAGGGAGAGGTAGGAGCTGGAGACGCCGGTGAACCGCTGCACGTCTCGCAGGCTGTGCTCTCCCCGCAGCCGTTTGAGGAGCGGGCCGATCTCCTCGTCTCCCTCGATCTCCCGGCGCTCGTCCAGGTCCCGGTCGTCGTCAAGGTCGTCCATGCGCCAATCCCCCTGTGTGTCGCTCTGTATCACTCTGTAAGAATCCAGCTAGCAATACGGCTAGATTGTTACATCAGAGCAAGCACTTTGTCAAGATACAAGGCATTACGGCCATTTCCTCCTTGCCGGTCTGTACACCGTATTGATACACTATGACTCGATAGCACATACATTCTGAATCTAACCTGAAGTATACACCACCGCGCCCCTGACGGACACCCCGATGTGGCGCGGCGGGCACCGCGAGAGAGGGTTCGAGAGACGCATCGTGAGTAGGAAGCTACGGCTCACCCCAAAGCAGGAGCGGCAACGCATCGAGGGCCTGCGGATTCTGGCCCGCATCATCGCGCGTCACTACCTGGCCAACCCCCACCTCTACCGCAACGGCTCCGCCCCGGCCGACGGTCAGCCGACCGACGGCGGGGAGACCGCCCGGAAGGAGGGCGCGGCGTGAAGCGCAGGCAACCCGCTTGCAGAGTGAAGCTCAACCCCCAGGCCGTTTGGGAGCACTTGAACCGGCTCAACAAGACCCAGAACGAGCTGGCGGCGATGGTCGGCATCACGTCCGGCTATCTGTCCCAGCTCATGACCGGGACCCGCTCCCCCTCCGCCGAGGTGCGCAAGCGCCTTCAGGAGGTTCTGGAGGTCGCCCGCTTCGACGACCTGTTCATCCTGGAGGTCGTGGAGTGAGGCCCGTCACCCTTCCGCCGCCCGGTCTTCTCTTCGGCGTGACCTTCCTGCCGGAGGACTTCGCCCAACGCCTGAAGCATTTCAAGGCGGCCAGCGGCCTCACCTGGGACGCGATGGCCGCCTGCATGGGCGTTGACCCGCGCCAGCTTCGACGCTGGCGGCGCGGCACCAGGCCCAGCGGGGACGGGCTGTTCGCCCTGCTCACGCTGGCGGCCCGGTTCCCCGGCGGCGTCCACATGCTGCTGGGGGTGAGCGTGCTGCTGCCGGAGGCGGACGTGCTGGAAGCCCTGGCCGAGGGCGCGGGGTTCAGGGAGGCGTTCCTGCCCGATGCGGCAGAGGCCGGGGAAGACGAGGAGGAGTAGGAACGTGGGAGTGCAGCAGCGGGTCCACCGGCGCGTCGAGTTCGACTTCCCCAGGGACTTCCCTGAGCGGCTGGCGCTGTTCAAGGAGGCGAGCGGGCTGAGCTGGAAGGCGCTGGCCCGTCTGCTTGGCGTCCGACCCTACCGGCTCTGGCAGTGGCGGGAGCGGGGCGTGGCCCCCAGCCCCGCCCATCTCTTCCTGCTTCTGACCATCGCCGAGAGCATGGGACTGCGGGACGGGGTTCTGATGCGCCCCGACCTGGACATGCCCGCAGCCGTGGACCTGGAGGCGCTCCTGCAATGAAGCGTCTGACCGTCATCAGCCTCGGCGGGGGCGTCCAGTCCTCGGTGATGGCGCTCATGGCGAGCGAAGGGGCCTTCGACCGCGTTCCCGACTGCGCCGTCTTCGCCGACACCCACTGGGAGCCTCCCAGCATCTACTCGCACCTGGAATGGCTTGCCAGTCATTTGACGTTCCCGCTGTACGTCGTGGACAACGGGCGCAGCCTCCGAGAGGACGTGAAGGGTCTGACCAATCACTCAGGCTCCCGCCGCTACGTTGACATCCCCGTCTACCTCAAGGGACGCGACGGAGAGGGCGACGGCATCGGGCGGCGGCAGTGCACCGACAACTACAAGATCAGGCCGGTGCGCCGCAAGGTGCGCGATCTGCTGGGGCTGAGGCCGAGGCAGCGGGTCCCCTCCGGCACGAACGTCGAGCTGTGGCTGGGCATCTCCACCGACGAGGCCATCCGCGTGAAGACCTCCCGCGACAGGTGGATAGCGAACCGCTACCCGCTCATCGAGGCGGGCATGTCCAGGCGGGACTGCTCGGACTGGTGGGCGGCCCGCTACGACAGGCCCCTGGAACGCTCGGCCTGCGTAGCCTGCCCCTTCCAGTCCCGCCAAAGGTGGGTGGAGACCAAGCGCCGGTGGCCGGAGCTGTTCGCCGAGGCGGTGCAGATCGACGCCAACCTGCGGGGCGGGCTGGCCTTCGCCAAGGAGCCGTACCTGCACCCTACCCGGATGCCCCTCGCCCAGGGGCGGTCGCCCTCGACGAGGCGGAACCCGGCGAAGGCGGACTCTCGGACGGGTTCGGCAACGAGTGCGAGGGGCGCTGCGGCGTCTGACGGGCGGACGTAATCAGGACTTCAAAAAGGAGGAGGAAGGACTATGGCTACCGACCTACGGAATCGGATGGAGGACTACCGCCCACCGCCCTGGCCGGAGGACTTCGGGGAGCGGCTGGAAGGCTTGAAGAAGCTGGCCGGTCTCTCCTGGCTGGAGATGGCCGAGCTCTTGGGCGTGACGGACCGGGGCGCGCTGAAGTGGCGCAGGGGAGGAAGGCCCTCGGCGGCCAACCTCCTGGCGATCATGGAGCTGGCGCGGGGCGTTCCCGGCGGCCACGAGCTTATGCTCTACGGCGACGCCGGGGCCGAGGAACAGGGACGGCGCGAGGAGGAGGTATGAGCATGACCTTCGAGGAGCGCAGACGGGAGCGGGACTTCCCGCCGCCGCCGATGGACCGCTCCCGCCCCTGGCCGCACAGGGGGAGCGGCTGACGGCGAACGGTAGCAGGCAAGAGTCCCCCTGAACGCAGAAGGGCCGGGTGGTTCACTCCACCCGGCCCTTCTGTCTTTCCGCCCTTGCCGCCTCTTCCCCTCATCTCCTGACGACGCCCTGGGGGTCTCGCCTCGACGCCCTGCGGTTGAGGGCGCGGTCGAGGATCCCGAAGGCCCTTCCGATGCCCAGACGCCTGACCCTGGGCGACGGCTCCTCCTCCTGCTTGAGGAGGGCGTGGGCGATGAGGTCGGCCATCTGTAGCAGGTGGTCGGAGTGGGAGCTGCGGAAGGCGGGGCCTCCGATGACCCTCTCTATGGGGATGTCCTTGGTCCGCTCGCCGTCCTCCCACATCTCGTACCTGCTGGGCACGGGGTTGCGGCTCCTGAGCCTGCGGTAGAGGCGGCCAATCATCTCCTCGCGGCCCTCGTCGAAGATGAGGAAGGCGTGGCGGTTGGCGGAGGCGACGGAGGAGTTGATTCGGTTGAGCAGCCGGTCGAGGCTGACCCGCTCGTAGCCCTTGACGTCGGGCTTGCGGAGGCAGACGTTGACGACCTCCACTCCCCCGATGCTCCTTGCGGCGTCCTCGACGACGCGCAGGCCCTCGGTGAAGACCTCGGCCCCCTGCTGGGGGGCGAGCCTGCGGTCGGTGTCGCCCTGGCGGGCCAGCTTGCCCCGTCCGGCCAGCAGGTCGCAGGCGTGCAGCTCCCGGTCGGTGGGAACGGCGTAGCGTTCTTGCAGCTCGAGCCGCCAGTCGTGGACGCGGCGGTGAAGGTCGTTCCACTGCTCGGCGTCCACGCCCAGGGCGGAGCGGACGTAGTATCGGGGACCCTCGGATTCGTCGATGTAGTACAGCCTCATGGTCTGCGGTCTCCCGTCTTGGGTAGTGGGTTCAAGTCGCCGGAAGCGCGTTGACCGGCTCGAAGCCGCCCGGGGCGAGCCAGGCCCGTCCCAGCGGTCCCTCCCGCTCCAGCAGGCCCCGGTGGGAAACCAGCAGGGGGACGGCCACCCTGAGCCGGTCCATCTCCTGCTGGGCCACGCGCAGGAAGTGGGTGGCCGCCAGGTCGTCGTCGAAGACGACCAGGACGGCGGGCCGAGCGCCGTGGTCGTCGGTGGGGCGGTGCGACGAGTAGTAGCGCAGGTAGGGGGCCAGCCGGTGCGCCATCGTCGTCGGGCGCACGGCCCGGCGCTCCCACTCCAGGAAGAAGGGCCAGACGAGGCTCTCCCGGCGCAGGATGCCGAAGGCGTCGGGGTGGACGGAGCGCATCCCGCCGAAGTGCCGGAAGTGGCGGGAGGCGCGGCGTGGCGGGTCGAGCTGGGAGGTCTCCCATCCCAGGTCGCGGGCCTGCCTTGCCAGAGCCGCCATGAAGCCGTGGACGGCTCCGGTGTGCTCCATGTTGCGGAGGAGCTGGCGGCTGCGCCTGCCGGAGACGCTGCGCCAGTCGCCGGCGTCCCCGGGTGCGGCGCTCCACCGCTTCCTGGCCCCGCCGACGGCGGCGCGGTCTCTGCGGGCCAGCATCGCCAGCCCCTGGTCGGTGAGGGTGAGTCGGCGTCCTCCGGCGGGGACGCGGGTGACGAGGCCGAACCCTTGCAGGGCGGCGGCGATCTCATAGGTGCGATGGCGGACGAGGCCCAGCAGCCCGGCCAGGTCGTCGAGGGCGAGCCAGGGCCAGTCGGAGAGCAGGTCGAGGGTGCGCTTCTCGGCGGGCTTGAGCAGGGCGGGCAGCATGTAGTCGGGGACGCTCCGCCCGTTGCCGCGCTCGCCGATGTCGTCGGGCATGGAAGTCCGCGCCAGGGGCCGCTCGGCGGGAAACGCGCCCCTGGGGTCCATCCGGTCGATGGCGTCCCGCAGGCTGACGGCGGCGTTGACCGATGGCAGCCGCCACGCCCGCTCGCCGGTGGCTCCTGCGGCCGCGTCGCGCTCGATGGCGAGGACTGCGGCGGCCTGCGCCCCGGTCAGCAGCCTGCGGGCGTAGCGCAGCCGGGTCTCGTCGGGGACGACCAGGAGGACGCCGCCAAAGCGCGGCCCCTCTTTGAGCCGCCAGAGCCGCTTGGCGAAGCTCGAACGGTCGGCGGTGTGTCCCTGCCGGACTATGGCGACGGTGCGCCCTCCGGGGAGGGCGATGGCGGCGTCCATCGGCATGGCCCGGTACCAGCGGAACCGGATGGGGTGGTGGACGTTGGCGACGGCGGAGGCCAGCCGGTAGACGACGGCCACGGCGTCGAGCCGCTCCAGGAGGAGGCGACGCCACCAGGCCGAGACGGGCCGGGTCCGGAGGAGGCCGTCCACGGGGACGCCCTCCTGCTGGGCCAGTCGGCGCAGCCCCTGCGGCGGTGAGGTGGAACCTGCGGGTGGGCGCGGTGAGGTCGGTGGCGTGGGGGACGGGGGCGGCCAGCCCCTCGTCCTCCAGCCTGCGGACAGCCCCGTAGACCGCGCCCCTGGACCAGCCGGAGACGGCGACCGCCTCCAGCCGGTCGAGGAAGGGCATGTCGGCCAGGAGCCTGAGCAGCTCACCGTCCAGGGGCCTCATTCCCCGCTCTCCTCGTCTTCCGCCTCCGGCGGGGCGGCTCCGCCCGTCTGGTCGCGCTTGGTGCGCTGCTTGCGCCGCTCCGGTTCCTCGGTCTGCCCGCCGCTCTCCGCGTCCTGGGAGTCCCGGCCCTTCCTGAGCTTCTCCAGCTCCCTGCGGTACTTGTCCACCAGGCCGCGTAGGTCGGCATCGCTCTCGTCGATGTCCCACGCCGTCGTGACGTAGCCCTCGGCCAGGGCGCGGATGCGGTCGGCCCGCTCCGGGTCTCCCCGCTCCGGCTTGGCGACCTTCATGGAGAAGGCGTCCATCCGCTCCGTCCCCACGGTGGCGCGGACGTAGCACTGGTGCACGGGGAGCGACGTGATGTCGTCCTCGGTCACCCGCTCCTTGCCCAGCTCCCAGACAAGCTGCCTTGCGTCGTTGCCCGCCACCTGGAAGACGGCGAGGCAGCCCACGTTGGCCAGCAGGGTGTCGCGCATGGTGCGGGAGAGGTCGTCCAGCTTGGCGAGGCTCTGGGTCGCCAGCACGAAGCTGGCCCCGAACTTCCCAAGCTCCGACAACATGCTCTCGTAGTCCACGCCGGGCATCGACTGCATCTCGTCCACCACCACCAGCGCACCCCGCCTCTGGTCGAAGGGCAGGCTTCCCTGCTCCCGAATCACGGCGTCCACCAGGTTGAGGAGGGACGCTCCCACCAGGGCGGCCACGTCCCTTCCCGCCGTGCCCTGGGCGGTGGAGACCAGCAGGATGCCGCCCTCTCGGATGACCCGGCGCATGTCGATGGTGGAGCGGGGCTGTCCCAGGATGGCCCGCGCCCGCTTGGAGGATGCGTAGTAGGAGAGGCGGGTCTGCACCGGGGCCAGGGCGTCGGCGCGGGTCTCGCGCCGCCAGTTGCCGAAGTCCCTGGCCCACCACTGGAGCAGGAAGGGGTCGGAGACGTTGGCCAGCACCTCGTCGCGGAAGTCGTCGTCGGCCAGGATGCGCAGCCCGTCCAGGATGGTGTACTGCTCCCCCGCGTCCCTGCTCTCGTTGGCCTCGTGGAGACTCTTGACGGTCTGCTCCAGGATGGACTGCATCCTCGGCCCCCACTGGTCCCAGAGGCCCTTGCACACCCGCACGACGGAATCGGCGGTGCGGTCCCGGTCGGTGAAGATGCGGGCGTCCAGCAAATTGATGCCGGGCGCGCCCCGCTCGTCGGCCAGGTCGATGAGGCGCACCTGGTCGATGAGGGACTCCGGGACGTGTTCGAGCAGGCCGCCCACCAGGTCGGCGTGGGGATCGACGACGACGATGGCGTCCGGGTCCCTTCCCTCGGCCTTCTCCCGCATCTTGTGGACGACGATGTGGTGCATCAGGGTGGACTTGCCCATGCGGGTGCGGGCCACGTAGAGGTGGTGCCGTCTGAGCAGGTCTTCGGGGAAGTGAATCTTCCTCGGCGTTCCGGTGGTGGTGTCGCCGACGTGGGCGCCGCCCCTGACGCTGCGGGCGGTGGGCGGCAGCACCTTCGCCCCGGCGCGGGCCACCAGGGGCGTCTCGTCACGCGCTCCGGGTGGGTGCCACAGGCAGGCCGCCTCTCGGACGCCCATAACGCTGCGCTTGCCGAACAGACCGGGGCCTGCCGGGTGCAGCATCGAGGGATCGGGGACGGCGGGCCTGACCTGGCTCGCCTTGAGACGCGCCCCTGCGGGGTTGTCGTAGTGGCGGTAGGCCGCCGCCACCGGCTCCAGCAACTCCTTCGCCCGGTGGGGCCTTGTGTCCGGGGACAGGATGGCCGTCACCTGAATCTCCGCGTCGAAGGCGATGCGGGAGACCTTCTCCTTGATGAGCAGTGGGTCGAAGACCCGCTTCCCGGCCTTCTTGATGCGGTGCCACAGCCAGCCGCCTGCGGTCAGCGCGGCGGCGACGCCGATGCCCATGAGCGCGGCCTTCCAGGTCTCCCCGGCCTGCACCCACAGGTAGCCCCGCAGTGCGGCCAGGGCCGCCACGCCCAGGACGGCCATCGTCACGCCGTCCGTCTGGAGGGGCTTGGTCTGGTAGGTGTAGGAGGGGTCTCGCCGCTCCTCGACGGGCCGCTTGTGGGCCTTCTCCAGGTGGGACTCCGACCAGTCGGGTCCCATCGAGCGCAGCATCAGCCGCGCCACGATGCGCTCCCCCTCGTTGAGGTCCGACAGCGCGCCCATGAGGGCGATGAGGGGGTCTGAGCCGGGGTCGAGCAGGTCGTCGTCCCTGAAGGTGCGGAGCGGCACGTACTCGGGGCCGTCGGCCCGCAGCGTCATGCTCCACGCCTGCTCCTCCTCGCCCAGGCGCAGGGGGTCGTCCTCGGCGGGAATCTCCTGTATCTGGGCCTGGGGGTAGCGGGCGGCGATCTGGCCGCGCACCACCTGGTCTTGGAGGCAGCGGGCCATGAGGGTCACGCCGTCCGCGTCCCCTGCCAGCTCCAGGGAGAAGGGTTCGGGGACGGCGATGGAGCCGAGCATGTTCTCGACTCCCAGGAGGGTGCGCTCCCCCGTCCTCGGCGGCGTCACCGCCAGCAGCACCGGGGTTTTTTTGCCCTCGTCGTTCATCAGCCAACGTATCGGGTTCAGTTTCATCTGGATTCTCCTTTCGCTATAGGTCTGGTCTCTATCGGCAAGAGGGGCCGCGCCTAGTGTCGGCCCGGCCTCCACTCGATTACTTCCGTCTCCTCCGGCGTCGCCTCGATGCGCACGGGGAAGCGGTGTCCCTTCGTCAGCAGCAGGCCGTCTCCCTGGGGCAGGAGAGCAGCCAGCGTTGTAGGTCTTCGGGCAGGTCGAAGGCGTCGCCCACGGTGCTTATGGCGGCGGCGTCCTGCTGCAAGAGCAGCTTGAAGGCGGCGTTCTGAAGCAGGGCGCGACCGGAATGGCCGGTGATGGTCCGCGAGGTGTCCTCGGAGAGAAGGTCCTGGACGTCCTGGGTGATGAACTGCAACCCCAGGCGGTGCTTCCTGGCCCGCTTCGCCATCGACACCATGAAGGCCGCGCCTTCGGGGTGCTGCATGATGCTCCACACCTCGCCCACCACCAGCAGGCGGGGCTTGGGGTCCTGGGCCGCCGCCGCCCACACCGTCTCGGTGCAGACCATCGCGGCGGCGGGGCGAAGCTCCGGTTCCAAGAGCCGCAGGTCGAAGACCGTCACCAGGGCCTCGTTGCCCAGGAGGTCGCCGCCCTCGTCGGAGAGGAGGTTGCGCAGGCTGCCGGTGGCGAAGGGCCGCAGCAGCCTCGCAAGGTCGGCGGCCTCCCCTTCGAGGTAGGCGTAGAAGTCGCGGAAGCCGGTGCGCTCCCGGTGCTGGGCATAGTAGCCCGCCAGGGCGTGGTCCAGGGAGGCCCTGCGCTCCGCGCCAAGGCTCTCGCCCACCATCACCTCGATGAGCCGTCTCAGGCTGCCGATGCGCTGCAATAGCTCCTCGGAGTCCCCCCTGTCGATGACGAAGGGGTTCATGCCCTGGCCAGGGACGCCCGGCGAGAGCACCCGTCCGCCCGCGGCGCGGGCCATGTCCGCGTACTCTCCCTCCGGGTCGATGACGTAGGCGGTCACGCCTCTGGTCAAACCGCGCAATACGCCCAGCTTGGTGGCGAAGGATTTTCCCGAACCGGAGCGGGCCAGCACCGCAGTATTCGCGTTCATGTGGGTGCCGTCCCAGGGGTCGTAGACCACCGGGGCGCAGGCCCGCATGTCGATGCCGTAGAGCGTCCCGCGCCTGGTGTCCAGGTCGGGGGGCGAGAAGGGGAACAGCCGGGCGAGGCTGGACGTGTCCAGCGTCCGCCACACGGCGACGGCGTTCAGCGCCAGGGGCAGCGTGGACAGGATGCCCTCCCGCTGCCGGAAGGCCAGGGGGTCGAGCTTGCCCAACGTGGCGGCGAAGTGTCCCCTCGCCCGCTGGGTCAGCTCCTTCAGGTAGCTTTCGTCCCTGGCGTGAAGGGTGATGGACAGGGAGGCGTGGAAGAGCCGCTCCCGTCCCCGCTGCACCTCGTCCCGCAGGCGGGTCACGTCCTCCAGGGCGATCTCCGCCTCCGGGGACATGGTGCGCCCACGCTTGAACGACAGGGACTGGGCCGACTCGAACCTGACCTTCTGCCACTCAAGCGTCCTGGCCGCCTGCTCAGCGGGAATCGGCCCCAGGTGGACGGACAGGTCCATCGGCGCTCCCGCCGCCATGAGGCTCTGGAGGAAGCCGGGGGCCAGGGACCGGGGCCACTTGCCCAGGTGGAGGGAGCGGACCAGCCGGTCTCCGACGCGCACCTCGCGCCGGCCCAGCTCCACCTCGACGGAGGCGTCGTCGCCGGTCTCGATGGGGGTTCCGCCCAGGGCCGAGGCGACCAGCAGCATCCGCAGCTGGCGGCCTCTCAACGGGTGGACGGACAGCCCGGCCCTTGCCCAGCAGGCCGCGCAGCTCGTCGATGCGCCCGAACTCGGACACGGCGTAGAAGCGCCGGTCGAGGATGCCGTCGCGGGTCTCCAGGTCGGTGAGCAGCCGCCCCAGGGACTCGGCCGCCGCTTCGGTCTGCGGGGGCAGGTCCTGCGGCTGGGCCTCCCTCAGCTTGTCCCGCAGCCCGTCCAGGCGGGGCGGGTGCTGGCGGATGAGGAGCTGCACGGGGAAGTCCAGGGCGTTGAGCGCCCCGGCGAAGGCCCCCAGCTTCGGCTCGTCGATTTCGAGGCCCATCACCTCGCAAATGCCCAGCTTCACCCCGTCCAGGCGCACCGGCCCGTCGTCGTCCAGGTGGGACAGCATGAAGAACAGGGGCAGCTCGGGCGGCGGCTTGGGGGCCGGGGGCGCGGGTTCAGTGGTCTGCGGGTTTGCCGGAAGCATATCCTCCGGCCTCTCCTGCGGAGCCTCGGTCTCCCGCGCTCCGCGCTTTGCGATTCGTTCGATCAGGTGCTTCAACTCGGTCTTCTCCTTCGCTCTAGGGGGTTGGGAACTCCACGAGGCCGCTCTTGAGGAGTGCGGCGGCGCCCTTGGCCGACAGGACCAGCGCCAGGCCGACGACGGCCATGACGACGGCGCTCTTGGCCCTGCCGCCGCCCCGCTCCTCGGCGCCCTCGGCCATTAGGACGAAGCCCGCCCAGACGATGGCGAAGAGGCAGAGTCCGGCGGCGGCGTAGGCCATAGCGGTGAGCACCCGGTCGAAGGCGTCCAGCATGGCCTGCTCCTCGGCCGGGGCCGCGCCGGTGGTCGCCAGCGCAGCCCCGGCCAGAAGCGTTGCCGTCAATAGTCGCCTCACCACGGCCACTCCCATCCCAGAAGGTCGAACCAGTCGCTCAGGCCGCCCCCTGCGGGGGTCTGCTCGGCGGGCGGGTCCTCCGGCTCGGACTCCGGCAGGACCAGGACTTCGAAGGGGTCGTCGGCCCCGACGCTCGACGCCAGGGCCAGGGTCTCGTCGCGGCTCCGGCTGATGGGCGACCGCTCCACCGTCTCCGCCTTGACGTGCTCCGGGTGCTGGACGTCCACCGTCACCTGCTTGCCGATGGTGACGCTGGGGACGTAGGCGTAGGCCGTCGCGGTGGCGGACGACGTGGAGCCGTCCTCGCAGGAGACCGTCGCCGTCTCACTGTCGGAGTCGCTGTCCCCCGGGCGATGGAGGTGCACGGTCTTGGTGACGTGTTCGACCCGGGCCGGGTGGTGGGTGAGCCGCGTCAGCGGGGGCATCGGGATGCTGAGGCTCGCCTCCAGGCTCACGTCCACGTCCACGCCGTGGACGGCCTCGCCCGCTCCGACGGG